>NZ_LJHY01000022.1 GCF_001295795.1 Novosphingobium sp. AAP83 | reverse complement strand
GGGGGGGGGGGCGGCAAACGCTGCGCCCGCAACCCCCCACACCCCGGCCCTCTCCCCTGAAGGGGAGAGGGAGCAGTTGGCCGATCAGGCCGAACTCGCCGCGCGTCTTTGCAAGGCTGATCTCGTCACCGAAATGGTCGGTGAATTCCCCGAACTCCAGGGCCTCATGGGCGGCTACTACGCCCGCGCCGAAGGCCTCCCCGACGCCGTAGCCGACGCCATCCGCGATCACTACAAACCGGTAGGGCAGGGCGATGACGTTCCAACCGCGCCGGTAACGGTGGCCGTGGCGCTGGCGGATAAACTGGATACGTTAATTTCTTTCTTTGCTGCGGGAATGCCACCTTCTGGCTCAAAAGACCCTTTCGCGTTACGCAGATCAGCAATCGGTATTCTCAGCCTTGTTCAAGCTAATTCTTTGCGCCTATCGGTCTCTCGCGTCGTTTTCCATACGTTCGATTTAGTGAGGGGAACCTACCTAAATGCTCAAATGGTGGCCGAGTTAAGCAAACTTCGTGGTAAGAACATCAAAGGTTGCCAAGAGCATCTTGGGCGTTTGATGGTTAGCATTATGCACGGTTTTAATCCAAATCGCCCAATGAACGAAGTTGAGGTGGGCGCTGGAGAGGCACTAGCAATACAAGTGCTAGACTTCTTCGCCGACCGCCTCAAAGTCCAGCAACGCGAAGCAGGCGTTCGCCACGATCTGATCGACGCCGTATTCGCGCTCGGCGGTGAGGATGATCTCGTCCGCCTGCTCGCGCGCGTTCACGCGCTGCAAGCTTTCGTGACCACCGAAGACGGCACCAACCTTTTGGCCGGGTACAAGCGCGCGGCGAATATCCTCAAGAAGGAGGAGTTCACGCCGGTGGATGCGGATTATACCCGCGAACCTGCCGAACAGGCGCTGATCGATGCGCTGAATGCCGCAGAACCGCAGGCGGAATCGGCTATCGCAGCCGAGGACTTCACCGCCGCGATGGCCGCGCTCGCCAGTTTGCGCGCGCCGATTGATGCCTTCTTTGAAGCGGTGATGATCAATGATCCCGACGCGGCCAAAAGGGCAAGCCGGCTTACGCTGCTTGATCGTTTTCGTGTTGCGGTGCACAAAGTAGCGGACTTTTCATACATTGAAGGTTAAGTAGCTTCCGAAGATCGGGGTTAACCGGTCGGGAAAGACAAAAAACGCAAGGGGCATCGTTACCGCATGAGCGCATACGTATTCCATTTCGGCGGTGGCGCCGTGTCGTCCGACGCGCGCGCCAAGGACAAGACCATTGTGGGCGGCAAGGGTTCGAACCTTGCCGAAATGGCTGGCATCGGCCTGCCGGTGCCTCCGGGCTTTACGATCACCACCGAAGTTTGCACGGCCTACAACGCGAACGGCAAAACCTTTGACGATGCGCTGCGCGCAGGCGTGGCCGATGGCGTGAAACATGTCGAAGCCGCCACGGGCCGTGTGTTTGGCGATCCTGTGAACCCGCTTCTGGTTTCGGTGCGCTCGGGCGCGCGCGTCTCGATGCCGGGCATGATGGACACTGTGCTCAACCTTGGTCTGAATGACCTGACGGTTGAAGGCTTGGCCGCCGGATCGGGCGATCCGCGCTTTGCGTGGGACAGCTATCGCCGCTTCATCCAGATGTATTCCGACGTGGTGTTGGGGCTTGACCATCACCGCTTTGAAGATGCGCTTGAAATCGTCAAGGAAGACAACGGCTTCTTCAACGATGTTGAACTTGGTGCTGAGCATTGGCAGGCGCTGGTCGGCGAATACAAGGCCATCGTAGCAGAACAGCTTGGCCGCCCGTTCCCGCAAGATGTGCATGAACAATTGTGGGGTGCCATCGGCGCGGTGTTCGATTCATGGGAATCGGACCGCGCAAAGGTCTATCGCCGCCTGAACGATATTCCCGCCGATTGGGGCACCGCTGTCAACGTGCAAGCCATGGTTTTCGGCAACATGGGCGAAACGTCGGCCACCGGTGTTGCCTTCACCCGCGATCCCGCCACGGGCGAGCGCGCCTATTACGGCGAATGGCTGGTCAACGCGCAGGGCGAGGATGTTGTCGCAGGCATCCGCACGCCGCAGTACCTGACCAAAGCCGCACGCGAACGCGCCGCCGCCAAGCCGCTGTCGATGGAAGAGGCGATGCCCGACGCTTACGCCGAACTGGCCGCCGTGTTTGACCTGCTCGAAAAGCATTACACCGATATGCAGGACATCGAGTTCACGGTGGAGCAGGGTAAGCTGTGGATGCTGCAAACCCGTTCGGGCAAGCGCACCGCCAAGGCCGCGCTGAAAATGGCAGTCGACATGGTGGGCGAAGGCCTTATCGATGAAGCCACCGCGATCCGCCGGATTGATCCGATGGCGCTTGACCAATTGCTTCACCCGACGCTCGATCCCAAGGCTGCGCGCGATGTGTTGACGCGGGGCCTGCCGGCTTCTCCGGGCGCGGCATCGGGCGCGGTGGTGTTTGATGCCGATACCGCGCAACTGCTTGCCGAACGCGGCGATGCGGTGATCCTCGTGCGGGTTGAGACTTCGCCCGAAGACATCCACGGCATGCACGCAGCACGCGGTATCCTGACGGCGCGTGGCGGCATGACATCACACGCGGCGGTGGTTGCGCGTGGCATGGGCCGCCCTTGCGTTTCGGGCGCTTCGGCATTGTCGATCGACATGAATGCCCGCACCGCGCGCATCGGCAATCGTGAAATCAAGGAAGGTGACGTGATCACCCTTGATGGATCGAACGGTGATGTGATGGCGGGTAAAGTCGCCACGGTGGAACCCGAACTCGTCGGCGATTTCGGTACACTGATGGTGTGGGCCGACAAGCACCGCCGCATGAAAGTGCGCACCAACGCCGAAACGCCGCTCGATTGCCAGGTCGCGCGCCAGTTCGGTGCCGAAGGCATCGGCCTGTGCCGGACCGAGCACATGTTCTTCGAAGCGGGCCGCATTTCGGCGGTGCGCCAGATGATTCTGGCCGAAGACGAAGCCGGTCGCCGCAAGGCCTTGGCCAAGCTGCTGCCCGAACAGCGCAGCGATTTCCAATCGATTTTCGAGGTGATGGCCGGCCTGCCTGTCACGATCCGTCTGCTCGACCCGCCGCTGCATGAATTCCTGCCGCATGGCGATGCCGAATTCGCCGATCTGGCACAAGTGACCGGGCTTGGTGTTGAGCACTTGAAGCGCCGTGCAGGTGAACTCCATGAATTCAACCCGATGCTTGGCCATCGCGGCTGCCGATTGGGCATCACCTTCCCTGAAATCTACGAGATGCAGGCGCGGGCCATCTTTGAAGCAGCGTGCGACGTTGCCGAACAGTCTGGCGATGCGCCGATCCCCGAAGTGATGATCCCGCTCGTTGCCACGCGCAAGGAGCTGGAAATCTTGCGTGCGTTGGTTGACCGGGTTGCGCTCGAAGTCTTCGCCGAAAAGGGCCGAACGCTCGAATACATGGTCGGCACCATGATCGAACTGCCACGTGCGGCGCTGATGGCCGGTGAGATTGCCGAAGAAGCCAAGTTCTTCTCGTTTGGCACCAACGATCTGACCCAGACCACGCTGGGCGTAAGCCGTGACGATGCCGCGCGCTTCCTGAACCCTTATGTGGAACAGGGCATCTACCCTCGCGATCCGTTTGTCAGCCTTGATATCGAAGGCGTTGGCCAATTGGTGGAACTCGCCGCTGAACGTGGTCGCAAGACCCGGCCTGATCTGAAGCTGGGCATCTGCGGCGAACATGGCGGTGATCCGGCCTCGATCGCGTTCTGCGAAAAGACCGGCCTCGATTATGTCTCTGCCAGCCCATATCGCGTTCCCATTGCCAGGCTGGCCGCAGCGCAAGCGGCTTTGGGGTAACGGCGGGCGCACAAGGCCTGGGAAGAATAAGTAAGTGAATAATAGGGACAGTCCCTATTATAAAAATTTGGGTGGGCGAAGCGGTTTTGCCCACCCGCTGAGCGTTAGCACTTCAAAGCGTTCGGTCACTTTGCCATCGGCATCTGCGCGGGCTGCAAAAGCGGCTTTTGCCCGGGTAAAAGCAGGTTTGCTCAAAGGCTCGCCCGATCTGGCAAGGCAATTGCCGAGGCCTTGTGCGCGCAGATCACCGATCAAGCGCTCGAACGAACTGAAGCGTACATCGATGTGGTGGTGATCAATCACCGGATCGGCAAAGCCGCAGCGTTGGAGCAGTTGTCCGCCCGCACGCACATCCACTTGCGGGTGAATGCGTGGAGAAGGTCGGTCGGCGTCTGCCTCCAGCATGATGGCGCGCAAGGCGGGCAGTGATCCCGCACCCATGAAGCAGGCAATCATCAAGCCGCCATCGGCCAGCGCGCGACGCAGGTGCACCAAAGCGCCGGGAAGGTCATTGAGCGTATCGAGCGTGCCGAGGCTGGCGATGAAATCGAAGCCTTCGGTTACAGGAAGCGGCGCTTCTTCATCGATCAACAGCGGATCACGCTTTTCAGTTGTAACGTTTTGGGCACCCAACGCCGTGGCCACCGCGCCGGTCCAGTCACCGATCAGAAGCGCGCGCTTTGGTTCGTGGCGCAGGAACGATAGCCGGTCTAGCACATCATCGGCCATGTCATCGGCGATATAGCGCGGGGCATCGGGAGCCGTTTGCAGGTGCGCCATGCGGCGGCGAACGGCTTTCCGCCGATTTGGTGCGAAAATAGTAGGGGGCGAAGTGGCCATTTGCGGGCTTTGCCCGTCTGCGCTGCTCTTGCCAAGTGCTTCGGCAGGCAAGACAGTAAAGGCCATGACGCGCCTTGCCGCTCTTATGCCGGTTATCGATTTCGTGTTCCCGCCACGCTGCCCGCTATGCGGGATGCCGGTGGCGGAGCATGGCGGCCTGTGTCTGGAATGCTGGGGCAAGTTGGCCGTGCCAACGGGGACGTGTTGCAGTCTGTGTCAGCGACCTTTGGGTGAGGGGCTTGATGCAGCGTCGGACCTGGTTTGCGCCCCTTGTATGGCAGAACCGCCGCGCCACGCAGGGATTGCAGCAGCTACGCTCTATAATGACACTTCGCGCGCGCTGGTGCTTGCGCTGAAGCATGGGCGGCGCATCGGTCTGGCACCGATGATGGCGCGTATGATGGCTCCGCGCTTGCCTATGCTGGCGGGCGAATGGCTGTTGGTTCCCGTGCCGCTGCACCGCTGGCGAATCTGGAAGCGCGGGTACAATCAGTCAGCTTTGCTGGCAGGCGAACTTGCCAAGGCGACGGGGCAGAGACTTTTGGTTGATGGCTTGGTCCGCACCAAGGCTACGCCATCGCTGGGCGGACTGAATCGCAAGGCGCGCGCTCGGACTCTTTCAGGAGCGATTGCGCCAAATCCCGGGCGGTTGGGGGCGCTGAAAGGGGCCAATGTTTGGCTGGTTGATGATGTGATGACGAGTGGGGCTACAACCAACGCGTGCATTATTGCGTTGCGCAAGGCGGGGGTGGCGCAAGTCCGGATCGCATGTTTTGCGCGTGTGCTGGATGAGGCGCTGGATTCGATCCGGAAACCGCAAGATATCAAAGCCTAGGCCAATAAGAAACGCCCGGAACATCAAGCTCCGGGCGTCCTTCGTGACGAATTTCTGCGGGCGTTCGCGTAGTCCGCGATACGGTGGCCCCCTGACCAACCCGCCTGTCCCCTCAATGTCTGATTGGCAAACCGCGCGGCCGATATAGGCCTGCTGCGAAAGTTGCCAATCGGCCCCTCACGTAAATCCCTGAACATTGGCGTTTCTGGCGCTCGCTTTTCTGGCCAAGTCTTGCGGCGTCCAGTCTGCGATTCCCTCAAACCGCAGGAACTTAATCGTTCATTCATGCCTTGGGTGAAAGTCGATTATGTCGCAAACGTGGATTTTACCGTACTATTGTGGTTATCGTGCAACAAGTCCCGCCATGATATTGCAGGCAAGAAAGGCCGTTATCCCTTTGACTAGCGCAGACCAAACCGCCCTACGTGAACACGGCACTGAATTCATGCCCAAATTTGATGCCAATGGATTGCTGACGGCGGTTGCCATCGATCACCGTACGGGTGCCTTGTTGATGCTGGCGCATATGGATGCAGAAGCTATCGCAAAAACGCGGGAAACCGGCTTTGCGCATTTCCATTCGCGATCACGCGGACGGCTCTGGATGAAGGGTGAAAGCTCGGGTCATGTCCTCAAGATTATCGAGATCCGCGTTGATTGCGATCAGGATGCGCTGGAGCTGCGGGTCGAACCTGCCGGACCTGCCTGCCATACGCTTGCGCCGACTTGCTTTTATCGCAGGATTGATGACGAAGGATTGCTGCAACGCGTGATAGATTGACGCTTACGTAAAGGTTAGTTAGCGTGATGGCATGTCAGACCAACATGCCACCGCGACTCGTGATCACACCGGGCACCTTGAACAGCCCGATGCCCTGAAGCGCGATCAATTCACCATATCGGACTTGTCGAACGAGTTCGGCGTCACCGCTCGTGCTTTGCGCTTTTACGAAGACGAGGGGCTAATCGCACCAACGCGCGCCGGGCTTTCCCGGATTTACTCCAAGCGCGATCGTGCTCGTTTGGCGTGGATCATGCGCGCCAAGAACGTCGGCTTCAGCCTCGCTGAAATTCGCGACATGATCGACTTGTATGATGTCGATGATGGCCGCGCCGAACAGCGCCGCGTTACAATAGCCAAATGTCGTGAGCGGATTGAGCAACTGCGCCGCCAGCAAGCCGATATTGCGGCCACGGTTGATGAACTCACCAGCTTTGTCGAACTCGTCATGCAAAAAGAACGGTCGGAAGGCCGCGATCCTGCTTCAAGCTTTTAAGGGATAACAGAGATGCCCGTTTACAACGCCCCAACCCGCGATACGCGTTTTGTCATCAACGAATTGCTGCGCCTTGAATCCTACGGCAACCTGCCGGGGTTCGAAAGCGCCACGCAGGATATGACGGACGCAATCATCGAAGAAGCAGGCCGTTTCGTGACCGAAGTGGTCGCCCCGATCAATCTTTCGGGCGACAAGGAAGGCTGCACCCGCCACGCCGATGGCAGCGTCACCACGCCAGCCGGATTCAAGGTAGCCTATCGCCAGTATATAGACGGCGCATGGGGCACATTATCCGCGCCTGAGGCCTATGGCGGGCAAGGGCTGCCGCATGTGATGGGCTTTACGATGGAATTGTATCTCGCTTCGGCCAATCAGGCCTTTGCGATGTACCCCGGCCTTGCCAATGGCGCGATTTCGGCAATACGCGAGAAGGGTTCGCCCGAACAGCAAGCGATGTATCTGCCCAAGATGGTCAGCGGCGAATGGCTGGGCACCATGAACCTGACCGAGCCGCACTGCGGCACAGACCTTGGCCTGATTCGCACCCGCGCCGAACCGCAGGCCGATGGTTCTTATGCTATCACCGGCACCAAGATCTTCATTTCGGCAGGCGACCATGATCTGACCGAGAATATCATTCACCTTGTTCTTGCCAAAACGCCCGGTGCGCCGGAATCGAGCAAGGGCATTTCGTTGTTCATCGTGCCAAAGTTTATCGTCAATGCCGATGGGACATTGGGTGAAAAGAATGGCGTAAGTGTCGGCTCCATAGAGGAAAAGATGGGCATTCATGGCAACGCTACCTGCGTTATGAACTATGATGGTGCCAAAGGCTGGATCGTTGGCGAGGAGAACAAGGGCCTTGCTGCGATGTTCATCATGATGAACGCCGCGCGTCTTGGCGTGGGGATGCAAGGCTTGGCGCAAGCTGAGGCAGCTTACCAGAATGGCTTGGCCTATGCGCTCGATCGCCGTCAGGGCCGCGCTTTGACCGGGCCTGCCGAACCGAACGAGCGTGCCGACCCGATCATCGTCCACCCCGACGTTCGCCGCATGTTGATGGACGGCAAGACCTTCGTAGAGGGCATGCGCGCCTTGTGCCTGTGGGGCGCGCTTCAGGTTGACCTGACGCATAAGGGCGCAACCGAGGCTGACCGTCAGGAAGCCGACGATCTGATCAGCCTGCTCACCCCGGTGATCAAGGGATATGGCACGGACATGGGCTATAAAGTTGCCACCGACATGCAGCAGATCTGGGGCGGCCACGGCTATATTGCCGAAAATGGCATGGACCAGTTCGTGCGCGATGTGCGGATCGCGATGATCTATGAAGGTGCCAACGGCGTTCAGGCGATGGACCTTGCCGGGCGGAAGTTGGCGCTTAACGGTGGCCGCGCAGTGCAACGCCTGTTTGCGCTGGTCGATGGTGAATGTGCCGAGGCCAGTGCCGATGAAACCGTCAAACTGGTGTCAGAACGCCTAGCCAAGGTTACGGGCGAGATGAAGGCCGCTACGATTTGGTTCATGCAGAACGCAATGACCAATCCCAACAATCTGGGGGCAGGCGCATATCCCTATATGACGCTTACAGGCATCGTATCGCTTGGCCTGATGTGGCTGCGGATGGCCAAAATTGCCAGCGCTGCCATCGCCAATGGCGCAGAGGACAAGGCGTTCTATGAAGCCAAGCTTGCCTGCGCCCGCCATTGGGCCATGCGCCATGCGACAGAAGCTGGCGCGCTGCGTCGCGAGATTGAGGCAGGTTGCGAAACGATCATGGCATTGAGCGCCGATCAACTCGCTATTGCCTAAGGAACTGAATCGGGGGCGCCTCTTGGATCCCCCGGTTTATCCCAGAACCCCGGCTTATCCCAGAACTTCGTCCAAAAGATCCATCATCGCGCGCCAACTCTGACGATCGCCGCTTTCATCATAAGCGATGGCCGCGAGGCCGCGCTCGTCGCTGCCGGGATCGGTGAAGCCGTGTTTGACGCCGCTATAGCTGTGGAAGTGCCAATTGGCACCGGCTGCGTCCATTTCTTCCCAGAACGCCATCACTTGCGCGCGCGGAACCATCGGATCGGCATCGCCGTGGCATATCAGAATGCGTGGCTTGATTGCGCCGTTTGAGGCGGGAAGGGCAGTGTCTAGCAGCCCGTGAAAGCTGGCAGCAAGCACGAGATCCGCGCCATCGCGCGCCAGTTCAAGGGCCGCTTGACCGCCCATGCAATAGCCGATGGCCGCCACGGGTAATCCCGCGGCCGCTTCATGCCCGATCAGCGCGGCAAGATTGGCGCGCAGGCGCTGGCGATAATGTTCCGGCTCGGCGCGCAAAGCACCTGCCAATTCGCGTGCGTGATCGAAATCACGAACTTGCCAGCCATAAAAATCAGCGATCATCGCCACATAACCCGCCTGAGCCAGCATATGGGCACGGCGGATCATGGGCTTGTTGCCATTGACGATGGTTGGCAAGACCAGAACCGCTGCCCTCGCCACGCCCTCAGGCCGGACGAGAAACCCGGTTAAGGGAACTTCGCCGTCTTCAAAATCAATCTGTTCCAGCGCCATCGCGGTTTATTCCGGCAGGAAATCGGGAACCGAGAGGTAGCGTTCGCCGGTATCGTAATTGAAGCCGAGCACGCGGCTGCCTGCCGGGAGGCTTGACAGTTTTTGCGCGATGGCTGCCAGCGTCGCGCCGGAAGAAATGCCTACGAGCATCCCTTCTTTTGAGGCGGAAAGCCGCGCCATTTCCTTGGCGTGGGCGGGATCGACCTGAATAGCCCCGTCGATCGATTGGGTGTGCAGGTTGCCGGGGATGAAGCCTGCGCCTATGCCTTGGATCGGGTGGGGCGCGGGCTGTCCGCCAGAGATTACCGGCGATAGGGTTGGTTCTACGGCATAGGCTTTCAGTGCTGGCCAGTGGCGCTTGAGCTCTTCGGCGCAACCGGTCAAATGTCCGCCGGTGCCGACGCCGGTAATCAGCACATCAATCGGTTCATCCGCAAAATCATGCAAGATTTCCTGCGCGGTTGTCCGCACGTGGATATCCACATTGGCAGGGTTATCGAACTGTTGCGGCATCCATGAACCGGGGGTTTGCTCGATCAATTCCTTCGCGCGTTCGATCGCGCCCTTCATGCCCTTTTCACGTGGCGTAAGATCGAATGTCGCACCATAAGCCAGCATTAGGCGGCGACGTTCGAGCGACATCGATTCCGGCATGACCAGAACCAGCTTATAGCCTTTCACCGCTGCTGCCATGGCAAGACCGATTCCGGTATTGCCCGAAGTCGGCTCGATAACAGTGCCGCCGGGTTTCAGGCTGCCGTCTGCTTCGGCGGCCTCGATCATGGCAAGGCCGATACGATCCTTGATCGATCCGCCAGGATTGGCGCGTTCGCTCTTCACCCATACCTCGTGGTCGGGAAACAGGCGGGAGAGGCGAACGTGCGGCGTGTTGCCTATGGTGGCAAGGATGGAATCCGCTCTCATTTCGCTGTGCTCCTTCAGGTGAATTTTTGGGAACTTAGGATGATCTGTATCGAGCTGCAAAGGTTCGTGCGTTCTTCAGTTCCGGAAAAAACACAAACCAAGCGGCTGTAACGACAATTGCGCCAATGCCCCCTGCAATAACGGCTCCCACGGCGCCAAACAATGCAGCCGCAACGCCCGATTGCATCTCGCCCAACTCATTCGATGCCGAGATCGCAAGGCCCGAGATTGACGAGACGCGACCGCGCACATCATCAGGTGTGTGGAGTTGGACCAGGGTCGAGCGGATGAACACCGAAACCATATCGCCAGCCCCAATCCCGGCCAGCATGAGCAGCGACAGGTAATAGTTCGTCGACAGACCAAAGCCGATGGTGAAAACACCAAAGACCGCAACGCCCAGCAGCATCTTGTTGCCGACGTTGTCTGCAATCGGGCGCGCGGACAAAACGAATGCGACCAATGCAGCCCCGAGCCCGGGCATGGCCCGCATAATGCCAAGTCCGTCAGGGCCGACGGGTTGGCCATCCACCATCAGGATGTCGCGCGCGAAAACCGGCAACAAGGCGGTTGCGCCGCCCAGCAATACCGCAAACAGATCCAAAGTAATGCAGCCAAGCAGGAAGCGATCATTCCAGACGAATGACATTCCTTCGCGGATTTGGCGGACAGGATGAACGTTGCGATTGCCAGCAGGTGGTGGCAAGCGCCGGATCCCGAACACGCACAGCGCAGAGAGCGTGAGCAATACCGTTGATGTCCAGTAGGGTAGCGAGGCGTGTCCGGCAAAAAGCAGTCCGGCAATCGCCGGGCCACCAACCGAGCCGATCTGCCAAGCCATCGCATTGATCGCGATTGCTTTAGGCATCAGTTCGGCCGGAACAATATTGGGCGCAATGGAAGACAGGGCAGGGCCGATGAATACCCGCGCCGTGCCGTGGAGCGCTGCAAGGCCGAAGAGCAGCGGAAGCGTCAACATATCAAACTGCGTGACGAAGACCAAACATAGCGCAATGCACAGATCAAGGCAGATGGCTAGTCCTGCAATCATCCGCCGGTCGAATCGGTCAGCCACAAGGCCTGCAACGGGCGTTAGCAAAAAAAGCGGCAGAAACTGGGCGAGGCCTAGCAAGCCGAGTTGAAACGCGGCTTGGGCAATGGTCATGCCGTATTCGCTGCGCGCCAAGTCGTAGAGTTGATAGCCAAGGATCACCACCATTCCGGTGGTGGCGACCACCGAAAAAAAGCGCGAAATCCAGAAACGGCGATAGTCGGGGATCTCAAGCGGCGATTTTGGGACAAGCGAGACTGGTTGGGCGGTGTTGGTCACGCCAAGCGCAATGCCAGCGTCAGCGCCTCATGCCAAGAAAGCAAATGCTGCCAAGTCTCACATTTCCGTTGTTAGCGGAGAAGTCAGTTGGTTGAGCGCAGCTTGGGATTGGGCTGGAAGCTTTTGATCATCTTGGTGAAATCATCCAGTCGGACGATCCGTTCAAACTGAAAGCCTGCCCGTTCGCCATCGATCCAGACCAGGAATGCTTCAATTTTGCCCACTTGCGGCAAGCGGATCGTCACGCGGTCACCCCGCCCAAGCCCGTCAATCCCCGTGGCCATGAAGCCTGTGGTCGAGACATTCACCAGTTGCAGCATGATATCGCCACGTGCACGATGCTCACCGATAATCGGCAAGTTCATGTCGTGCCTGGTCGAACGACGCAAGTCGGTGACTGAAAGCTGTGCTCCGCCGCGCATCGTTCCTCCTTGGCGTCCGTTGTGGAGAAACCGCTATAGGACACTAATGGCGAACATTTCGTAAATCGCCGGCAATTGCTTGCCGGTAGCGGCAATGGTGTGCCGTTAGGATTGCCGAAACCTTACTATCAGGCGCGGCGCAGGATACCGTGCTTCTTTTTGCCCGAAGACACTCGGATTTCCTTATCTTTTAGCGCGATACGGAAGCCTTCGTCGGTTATCGGATTGCCATCAACACGCGCTCCGCTGCCTGCAACCAGCCGCTTTGCCTCGCCACGGCTTGCCGCAAATCCAAGGCCGACCAGCGCATCGATGATGCCGATATCGCTTTCAGCCACATCGAACGTCGGCAAATCCTGCCCGAGTCCGCCACCGGCAAAAGTGGCCGCGGCGGTCGCTTCAGCAGCCTTCGCGGCCTCTTCACCGCGTACCAAACGCGTCACTTCATTTGCGAGCACGATCTTTGCGCTATTGATCTCGCTGCCTTCGAGCGATTCAAGGCGCATGATTTCATCCAGCGGCAGATCGGTGAACAGGCGCAAGAACTTGCCGACATCGCGATCATCGGCGTTGCGCCAGTATTGCCAAAAGTCCCACGCTGGCAGGGCGTCTTCATTGAGCCAAACTGCGCCGGCGGCGGTCTTGCCCATCTTCTTGCCGTCAGCCGTGGTGAGCAGCGGGGTGGTCAGGCCGAACACTTCGCGCCCATCCTTGCGGCGGGTGAGCTCGATCCCGTTGATGATGTTGCCCCACTGGTCCGATCCGCCCATTTGCAGGCGCACGTCCATCGCCTTGTTGAGGTGGCGGAAGTCATAGCCTTGCAGGATCATGTAATTGAATTCGAGGAAGGTCATCGGCTGTTCGCGATCCAGCCGCAGCTTCACCGAATCAAAGGTGAGCATGCGGTTGACGGTGAAGTGCGTGCCGACTTCCTGAAGCAGTTCGATATAGCCAAGCTGGCCCAGCCAATCGTGATTGTTGACCATGACCGCATCGGTCGGGCCATCGCCGAATGTCAAAAGGCGCGTAAAAACCTGCCGGATCGAGGCGATGTTGTCCTCGATCGTCTGGTCAGAGAGCATCTTGCGGCTTTCATCGCGCCCAGTGGGATCGCCGATGCGCGTGGTGCCGCCACCCATTAGCACGACCGGCTTGTGCCCGGCCTGTTGCAAGCGGCGCAGCATCATGATCTGGACAAGGCTGCCGATATGCAGCGATGGCGCGGTTGCGTCGAAGCCTATATAACCCGGCACAACGCCCTCGTTCGCCAGCTTGTCGAGGCCTTGCGGGTCAGTCAGCTGGTGGATGTAGCCGCGCTCGTCAAGCATGCGGAGGAGGGTGGATTGGTATTGGGTCATCGTGGCCTTCTTAGCTAATGGCGGCGCGCGTAGCACGGAGAAAAGCGCTTGGAAACGTTCGAGCTTATTCCGCATCCGGCAAATCCGCCGCTGACGGTATCATCGGTGCAGGCGCGCATACTGTCGCTGGACGCCAATTGGCTGACCTTGCGGTGGCGGGTGGAGGGGACAGCGCAACTGGTAGTCTCACCCTTTTCGGGCAAGTGCCGCGCCGACGGGCTTTGGCAGGCGAGCTGCTTCGAGCTGTTTGTAAGGCCTGAAGGCGGCGATGCTTATGCCGAGTTCAACTTGTCGCCATCGCAAAGCTGGGCGGCTTATGATTTCACCGGCTACCGTAAGGGCATGGCCGATCGGCCATGCCCGCGCGATCCGGTGTGCACGCCGCGCCGTGGGCAATCGGTGTTGATCTTTGACGCGGCGATTCCGTCCGCTGCGCTGCCGCTACTGCCTTGGGCTTACGGGCTCACTGCGGTGATCGAGGAGCATGGCGGGCACAAGTCCTATTGGGCCATCGCGCACCGCGAGGATAAGCCCGATTTTCACAGCGAGGCTTGCTTCGCGGCCAAGCTTGCGGCACCTGCTGCCTGATGAAGTTCGGTATCGATCGGCTGTTGGCCGACCCCGCCCTGCGCAGCCCCCTTGAAGGCCGCCGCATCGCGCCTGTTGCGCATCCTGCCTCGGTGACGGAGGGGCTGGTGCATTCGCTGGATGCGCTGGCGGCGTGTCCGGGGATCACGCTGTCCTCTGCGTTCGGGCCGCAGCACGGGCTGAAGGGCGACAAGCAGGATAACATGGTGGAGACCGCCGACGAGTTGGACCCAATCTATGGCATCCCGGTGTTCAGCCTTTACGGCGAGGTCCGCCGCCCGACGGCGCGGATGATGGACAGCGCCGATGTGTTCCTGTTCGATCTGCAAGACCTTGGCTGCCGGATCTATACCTTTGTTACAACGCTGCTTTATCTGCTTGAGGCGGCCAGTGGCACAGGCAAGGCGGTGTGGGTGCTTGACCGGCCCAATCCCGCTGGCCGCCCGGTTGAGGGCACCACGTTGCTGCCCGGTTGGGAAAGCTTTGTGGGGGCAGGGCCGATGCCGATGCGCCATGGGATGACGCTGGGCGAGATGGGCCACTGGTTTATCAAGCACTTCAAGCTTGATGTGGATTACCGCGTGATTGCGATGGAGGGCTGGGAGCCTGAGGCGGGGCCGGGATTTGGCTGGCCGGAGAGCCGCATCTGGATCAACCCTTCGCCCAATGCCGCGAATCTTAATATGGCGCGCGCCTATGCCGGGACGGTAATGATCGAGGGCGCGACGGTTTCCGAAGGGCGCGGCACCACGCGGCCCTTGGAAGTGCTGTTCGGCGCGCCCGATGTGGACGCCAAGGCGGTGCTGGCGCAGATGCAGGCCTTCGCGCCGCAGTGGATGACTGGCTGCGCGGTCCGCGAATGCTGGTTCGAGCCGACGTTCCACAAACATGCCAAGACTTTGTGCAACGCGCTGATGATCCATGCCGAGGGCGCATTTTACGATCACAACACGTTCCGTCCGTGGCGGCTTCAGGCGCTGGCGTTCAAGGCGATCCGCACCCTCTATCCCGATTATCCGCTGTGGCGCGATTTTCCCTATGAGTACGTGTTCGACAAGCTGGCAATCGACGTGATCAACGGCGGGCCTGCCTTGCGCGAATGGGTCGACGATTCGGCCTCCACCGCCGCCGATCTCGACGCGGTGGCAGGGCCGGACGAGGCCGCATGGGTGGAAGAACGCCGCGCCTTCCTGCTCTATTGAGCACCGACTTTGTTCAGGTTTGCGGTGTTCAACCTGAACAGGTTTACACAGTTTACACTGTCCTGAGGAAAGTGTCAGGGGGCCGGTGAGGGTGTGCCTTTCGGGGGCGTGTTTGGGGACGTGCCCGCAGCGGGTTAGCGCTGCGTGGGCTGTGCTGTGCCGGAGGTTTGACAGGTTCAAGGAGCGGGTGGATCGTAGGGATTTGGGGGCGTGTAGGACAGCGGTTTGTACCACTCCACCATCCTGCGGATGGTCCCCCTCCCCGGGGCGGGGAGGAAATTTAGTGCTTCTTCCGCGTCAATTCGCGCATGGCGCCGTCTAGGCCTTCGAGGGTAAGGGGGTACATCGAGCCGCCGAGGATGTTTTTGAGCATTTTGGTGGACTGCGAATAGGTCCATTGCTTTTCGGGGACGGGGTTTAGCCAGACGGTGGCGGGGTAGGTTTGCGCGACGCGTTGCATCCAGACCGCGCCGGATTCTTCGTTGAAGTGTTCGACGCTGCCGCCCGGGTGGCTGATTTCGTAAGGGCTCATCGCGGCATCGCCGACGAAGACGACTTTGTAATCGTGGCCATATTTGTGGAGCAGGTCCCACGTGTTCGTGCGATCGGTCCAGCGGCGCTTGTTGTCTTTCCACACGCCTTCATAAAGGCAGTTGTGGAAGTAGAAGAATTCCATGTTCTTGAATTCGGCGGTGGCGGCGCTGAACAGTTCTTCGACCAGCTTGATGAACGGGTCCATCGATCCGCCGATATCGAGGAATAACAGGAGTTTGACTGCGTTGCGCTTTTCCGGGCGCATCTTGATATCGAGCCAGCCCTGGCGGGCGGTGCCTTCGATGGTGCCTTGCAGATCAAGCTCGTCTGCCGCGCCTTCGCGGGCGAAGCGGCGCAGGCGGCGCAGCGCGATCTTGATGTTGCGGGTGCCCAGTTCGCGCGTGTTATCAAGATTTTGGAATTCGCGCTTTTCCCAGACTTTGATGGCGCGGTTGTGTTTGCCTTCGCCGCCGATGCGAACGCCTTCGGGATTATAGCCGCCATTGCCGAACGGGCTGGTGCCGCCGGTGCCGATCCATTTGTTGCCGCCCTGATGGCGCTTTTCCTGCTCCTCCAGCCGCTTTTTGAGCGTGTCCATGATCTCGTCCCAGCTACCGAGGGCTTTGATCTTTTCCATCTCGTCAGCGGACAGGAATTTTTCGGCGATGGCTTTGAGCCAGTCTTCGGGGATATCCACCGGGCGCTGGCCGTAATCGGTGAGCACGCCTTTGAAGACTTTGTTGAACACCTGATCGAAGCGATCGAGCATGCCTTCGTCTTTCACGAAGGTAGTGCGGCTGAGGTAATAGAAGGCTTCGGGCGTCTGGTCGATCACGTCTTTGTCGAGCGCTTCGAGCAATGTGAGATGCTCTTTGAAGCTGGCAGAGATGCCGGCGGCGCGCAATTCATCGACAAAATTGAAAAACACTTGGGACCGCTCCTTTGGCTTAACCAACTGATTAAGCGTTCAAGACCGGATCGGCAAGGGTGCGCGATGGGCTGGGGCGATATTGCGGCCATACGTATCGCCAAAAGAATCGGTTGAGTGGGGGGCGATGAGCGGTATTCCTTAACGGAAATGGTTAAGGAATGGTTACCATGAAGCGGTGGTTGGGCATTGGCGGTGCGGTGGCTGGCATGGCGGCGCTGATAAATCTGGCGTTGTTCGGGGCAGAGCAGCGCGCGGAGGCGCAGGCCTTGGCGGTGCAGAGCGCGCCTGCGGTGTCCGATGTGCTGCAATCAGGCGTGCTGATCGTGGTGAGCAAGGCATCGCAGCGGATGTACGTATTCAAGGACGGGGCGCTGTGGGATTCATCGCCCGTTTCCACCGGAAAGCGTGGCCATTCCACACCAGCGGGGGTGTTTCCGATCTTGCAGAAGCGGGTGCATCACCGATCGAACCTCTATAGCAATGCGCCGATGCCTTATATGCAAAGGTTAACGTGGCGCGGCGTAGCGATCCATGCCGGACGGCTGCCGGGCTATCCCGCATCACACGGGTGCATCCGGCTGCCTTATAGCTTTGCCCGCGCGCTGTTTGCGCTGACGAATGCGGCATCGACCACGGTGGTTGTGACGAACGAGGCAGTGCGGACGGACGATGTGGCGGTGACGCTGGCGCTGAATGCGCAGCGACCACGGCCGGTGGTGCCGTGGGTGATGCCCCAGCCGGGTGTGGCGCTGGCGGCGGCGCCTGTGGCTGTGCCTGTGTCTGGGCCTTATGCGGGTTCTGGGCAGACGATCCAGTTGGCCGCCGAGGCCAGCGTGGGAGAGGCCGAGGCGCGATGGGCATCGCTGGTGACGGCTTATCCAGAGCTTGCAGGATTTCGCAAGGCGGTGATCCCGGCTGTTGTGGGCCAGCGACAGTTCTATCGCCTGCGCGCCAGTGCGCCGGGCGCGCATGCCTATTGCGCTTCGCTGAAACGCGCGGGGGCGGATTGTTTTTCGGTGAGTTAGCGCTGATTAGCGCCAGCACGTGTATTTTATATTGTTAGGTTTGCGAACAATTGACTATGGTGTCCCCATTCGGAGAGGATACCATAATGACGCTCAAACTCTATAGCTTTGGCCCTGCTGCCAATTCGATGAAGCCGTTGCTAACGGTGTTTGAAAAGGGCTTGGAGGTTGAAAAGCACCGGCTTGATCCGGCCAAGTTTGAACATCACACCGATTGGTTCAAGGCGATCAATCCGCGCGGGCAGGTTCCGGCGCTGGTGGATGGTGGCAAGGTCATCACCGAGTCTACGGTGATCTGCGAATATCTTGAGGATGAGTATCCGACCGAAGTGAAGTTGCGCCCCGCCGACAGCTATGGCCGCGCGCAGATGCGGGTGTGGACCAAGTGGGTGGATGAATACTTCTGCTGGTGCGTTTCGACCATCGGTTGGCACCGTTACGTGGGCAATATGGTGAAAGCACTGAGCGACGCCGAGTTCGAGGAAAAGGTGGCGGCGATCCCGGTGGTGGAGCAGCAGGTGAAATGGCGGCGTGCGCGCGAGGGCTTTCCGCAGGACATGCTTGAAGAGGAAATGCGCAAGATCGCGTTTTCAGTGCGGCGGTTGGACGATCATCTGGCCGATAACGAATGGCTGGTGGGCAATATGTTCAGCCTTGCCGACATCTGCAACTTTGCCATCGCCAACGGCATGCAGTTCGGGTTTGCGGACCTTGTGAATAAAGAAGCGACGCCGCATCTGCTGCGCTGGATCGAGCAGATCAACGCACGGCCTGCGGTGCAGGCGATGTTTGCGCAGGTCGAATTGGAGAAGTTGGGGCCGCGTGAATAGGCGCACGATTAAGCACGTTAATAGACAGGGCCACCATCCCCGGCCCCTCCTCTGAAGAGGAGGGGGGAAGGGGGGATCAATTCCCCGGGCGGCGGGCCATGAAGGCGAGGCGTTCGAAGAGCATGATGTCTTGTTCGTTCTTGAGCAGCGCGCCGTGCAAGGGCGGGATCGCTTTGGTGGGATCGCGGTTTTGCAGGACGTCCAAAGGCATGTCTTCGTTGAGGAGAAGCTTTAGCCAGTCGAGCAGTTCGCTGGTGGAGGGCTTCTTTTTGAGGCCGGGGACTTCGCGGACTTCATAGAAGATCTCCATCGCCTTTTTGACGAGGGTCTTCTGGATGCCGGGGAAGTGGACATCGATGATCGCCTGCATGGTCTGGCGATCGGGGAACTTGATGTAGTGGAAGAAGCAGCGGCGCAGGAACGCGTCGGGCAGGTCCTTTTCGTTGTTCGAGGTGATGACAACGATGGGCCGTTCAACGGCGGTGACGCGCTCTTGAGTCTCATAGACGTCGAAGCTCATCCGGTCGAGTTCCTGCAAAAGATCGTTGGGGAATTCGATATCAGCCTTGTCGATTTCGTCGATCAGCAGCACGGGCAGCTTGGGCGCGGTGAAGGCTTCCCAGAGTTTGCCCTTTTTGATGTAGTTCGAAATATCGTGGACGCGCTCATCACCCAACTGGCCATCGCGCAGACGGGCGACGGCATCGTATTCATAGAGGCCTTGCTGGGCCTTGGTGGTGGATTTGACATTCCATTCGATCAGCGGCGCGCCGACGGCCTTGGCAATTTCATGCGCCAGCACGGTCTTGCCAGTGCCGGGTTCACCCTTGACCAGCAGCGGGCGGCGGAGCAAAACTGCTGCATTGACCGCAACCTTCAGATCATCGGTTGCAACGTAATTGCTGGTGCCTTCAAAGCGCATCGGCGAATCCTGTCTGATTAATCGTTCGGTTAGGCGTTAGATTGCAGGGCTTTCGAACGCAAGGGGATGGCGTTCCTGACTTCTGTGTCAGAAAAGGTGTTGGTAGATGACGTGAGCGTCAGTTACGCGGGCAGCTTATGTGACGCAAGCGTCAGTAACGTGGTGCTGTGTCAAAGTGTTGTCTGGAAGTCCTTTGTCGAAGCCTGCGATTGCCCGATACCAGCGGGCAGTGTAGGCCCCGCGCGCAATGCTTTTCACCCAACGATCACATGATGCCAGGGGCTATGGCACCTCACCGCGCGAGCGGGCGGTTTCGTTTGTGGCGGCGCTGCTGATTTGCGCGATGGTGTTCATCGTGATCGTGCAGATGGGCGGGGTGACCAAGTTCGGCGAACCGGGCGGCGATAGCCTGATCGCGATTGATCTGGGGACCGAACCCGACAAGGGCGAGAAGGACAGCCCTGAGCCGGAGAAGGCGCAAGAGCAGGCCGATAGCGCCGATGTGCCGGTGGAGGTGACGCCGGTTTTGCCGCCGCCAGTGCCCATTCCCGGCAAAGTGCAGTGGCCCGAGGGCTTTATCGAGCTTTCGCGGCAGGACTATGCCGCCAGCGATATCCGCAAGATGAAGCGCGCCGAAGGGGGCGGGCAAGCAGGCGCGGGCGGCGGAAGTGCGGGCGCAGAGGGCAAGGGCGACGGGCCGGGCGGGGTGCGGCTGCACAACGCGCAATGGTATCGCGAACCAACCGACGCCGAGATCGCGCCCTATATGCCAAACAACCGCCCGCCGGGAGCGTGGGCGGTGATCGCCTGCCGCACCATCGAGAAGTATCACGTCGAGGACTGTCAGGAGATGGGCGAATCTCCGGTGGGTTCAGGACTGGCGCGGGCGCTGCGCCAAGCCTCGTGGCAATTCCTCGTGCGGCCACCGCGCGTGAATGGAAAAGCGCAGGTTGGCGAATGGGTGCGGATACGTTTTGATTTTACGCGAACGAAGGTTGAGGGGGCGGGTTAGGGCACCGTTTGACAATAAGCGCACGGATTTGTATTTCATGTGCATGGCACAAATGAACATATCTCTGCCCGACAAGCTAAAAGAATGGATCGAAGGCCGCGTGGCTGATGGTTCGTTTGCCAGCAGCAGCGATTATGTGCGCGATCTGGTGCGGCAGGATCAGCGTGAGGCTGCGCGACTGGAGCATTTGCGGGCCGAGATTGCGAAAGGCCGTGCGTCCGGGATCAGTTCCCGTTCAATCGAAGACATAATCTCGCAGACGCAGGAGCAGTTACAGGAGCGTGGTGAAGGTTGAACTCAGCCAACCTATAAAACTTATCTATGAACGGCTGTAAGGCCTGAAAAAGCTGAGATCGAGTTTCAGTGCTTTGGTTTCAGAAACACCAAGGCGCTCTTCAATCAGCAGCGTGATGATGTCGTCGATTTCAACCAGTTCGATTGGGGTCGCGTTCTCCCGCGCTGCTGCTTCTTTCGCAGCGCGCGTAAAGTTTGCTGTTGTGAGAAAGATCCCACGCTCAGCTCGTCCCTGAATTGCTCCCCGAAAATCACGAATGGCACCGGGGCCGACTGGCGCCGTGTAGCGCTTACATTGGAACATGACTTTGGTTCGGACAAACCGGTTGAGCCGAAGATAGCCCTCTCCATCAATCCCTTCGTCACCGGTGCGACCTGTGACGTTTACGCTTTCAAATCCGAGGTGGCGGAGCAATCTCGCGCTAAGTTCCTCAAAGCCTTTGTCATCAAGATTTTGAAGGATTCCGAAAAGCTGATCCTGAATATCTTTTTGGTTTATATAAAGATCATCGTCTGGAGAAGCATTCTCATCGACCAAATTCGATGCCGGTGAAGCCTGAGCGCTATCGGTGTCCGAAGTTGACGTTTCAGACTGTTCTTCTTTATTCCAATTACCTTCAAGTCTTACGTTATGAAAAATCTTTAACGCGTCGCTGTGGGTTAGATTTGCCTTCCGACCCATGTCGGTAAGGACCCAAATGCCTCTTTTCTCGGTTTCAATATATCCGGCTTTCGCAAGATAGAATCTGGCCCAATGAACCTTATTTTCAAACTTCGACTGACCGCTTTTATTGATCTCCTCGATTTCGGATTTGGGAACTTGGATGCTGCTCTCAATCCACTCGAAGACTTCCTTTGGCGTGGCAGATGAACCCAATGCCTTGAGTGCGCTCAATACCGGCTGAAAGTATTGAACGAACTTTGGGCCTTTTAATTGGGTCATTGCAATTCCCTGCATTTATCAGACCTATTTGCGAACAGGTGCCGTCACGCATCAATCAGATCAGGGTCCAGTTCGCCCGCCCTGTTCTGGATGAACATGAACCTTTGCGCGGGATCGCGGCCCATAAGGCGGTCGACGAGGTCCTTCACCGCCGCGCGGCCTTCGTATTCGGGGGGTAGGGTGATGCGGATGAGGCTGCGGGTGCCGGGGGCCATGGTGGTTTCGCGCAACTGGTTGGGATTCATTTCGCCGAGGCCCTTGAAGCGGCCCACATCGACCTTTTTGCCTTTGAACTTGGTGGTTTCCAGCAGGATGCGGTGGGCTTCGTCCTTGGCATAGGCCGAGGTGCTGCCGTGCGTGATGCGGTAGAGCGGGGGTTGGGCAAGGTAGAGGTGGCCGCGCCGGACGAGTTCGGGCATTTCCTGGAAGAAGAACGTCATCAGCAGGGTTGCGATGTGCGCGCCATCGACATCGGCGTCGGTCATGATGATCACGCGGTCATAGCGCAGCGCATCGGGGTTGCAGTCTTTGCGCATGCCGCAGCCCAGCGCCAAGGCGAGATCGGCGATTTCCTGATTGCCACGGATTTTATCGGCAGATGCGCTGGCGACATTAAGGATTTTACCGCGAATGGGCAGGATCGCCTGCGTTTTGCGGTCGCGCGCCATCTTGGCGCTGCCGCCTGCGGAATCGCCTTCGACGATGAACAGTTCGGTTTCGCCGCTGCCTTCGCCTGTGCAATCCGTCAGCTTGCCGGGAAGGCGCAGCTTGCGGGCGCTGGTGGCGGTTTTGCGTTTGACCTCACGTTCCGCTTTACGACGGAGCCGCTCGTCCATGCGTTCCATCACCGCGCCGAGCAGGGCTTTGCCGCGCTCCATATTGTCGGTGAGGAAGTGATCGAAGTGATCGCGCACGGCAGCTTCGACCATGCGCGCGGCTTCAGGCGAAGTCAGGCGGTCTTTGGTCTGGCTTTGGAACTGGGGATCGCGGACGAAGACCGAGAGCATGATTTCGCTGCCGGTGATCATGTCTTCAGGCGCGATGTCTTTGGCTTTTTTCTGGCCGATCAGATCGGCGAAAGCGCGAATGCCCTTCGTCAGCGCGGCGCGCAGGCCTTGTTCATGGGTGCCGCCATCAGGCGTGGGGATGGTGTTGCAGTACCATGAGTACGATCCATCGGACCACAGCGGCCAAGCGATAGCCCATTCGACGCGGCCCATTTCTTGGCCCTCAGGGCCAGCAGGAAAGTCTTGCGTGCCCGAGAACGGCAGCGTGGTGACGCATTCGCGGCCCGAGACTTGTTCGGCCAAGTGATCGGCCAAGCCACCGGGGAATTGGAACACGGCTTCGGCGGGGACATCATCCGAAACGAGGCCGGGCGCGCATTTCCAGCGGATTTCAACGCCTGCGAAGAGGTATGCCTTCGAACGCACCAGCCGGAACAGGCGAGCGGGTTTGAACTTGGCATCGCTGCCGAAGATTTCGGTATCGGGCACGAAGGTGACTTGCGTGCCGCGCCGGTTGGGGGCGTTGCCGATTTTTTGCAGCTTGGTGGTGGGAAGCCCGCGCGAGAATTCCTGCGCATAAAGCTCTTTGTTTCGCGCCACTTCGATGCGGGTGAGCGAGGACAGCGCGTTGACGACCGACACGCCGACGCCATGGAGGCCCCCGCTGGTGGCATAGGCTTTCCCTGAGAACTTGCCGCCAGAGTGCAGCGTGGTGAGGATTACTTCGAGCGCGGATTTGCCGGGGTATTTCGGGTGTTCATCGACCGGAATACCGCGACCGTTATCCGATATGGTCAGGCGGCCTGCGCTGCCGGGCTCTTCTTCAAGGTACACTTCGATGCGGTTGGCGTGGCCTGCGACGGCTTCGTCCATCGCATTGTCGAGCACTTCGGCCGCGAGGTGGTGGAGCGCGCGTTCATCGGTGCCGCCGATATACATGCCGGGGCGGCGGCGGACAGGTTCGAGGCCTTCGAGAACCTCGATTGCAGAGCCGTCATAGGTTTCGCCAGCGGTGGTGGCGGGGAGTTTGTCGAAGAGATCATCGGACATGCGAACGGGTATAGAACACGGGTGAATCCGTGTGCAAGCGTTGCAGTGTGCTTATCCGGTGCTTTTCGTGGAATTGGCGTTGTTGGGAGGGTTTTGCACCGAGGCACAAGAGAAGAATGGTTCGCGCAGAGGCGCAGAGGAAAAAGAGACCGCTGAGGTGTTGCGCCAAGCCGCAGGCTTGTTTGCATGGCACGATATGTGAAGCGAGTTGCGGCTGCGCCGATAGCGCCGCATCTTCGCGCTCTCTTTTTCCTCTGCGCCTCTGCGCGAAACAAACTTAAAACTTCGTCGGTGCCGGGCTGACGGTTGTGAACGTGCCCGCCGACACTTGGCGGACTTCCATCGCGCGTTCGGCCATGCCTGATGCGCTGAAGCGGAAGACGCCGTCGAGGCCGATGAAGCCTTGCGGGTCATAGAGCTTGCCGGTGGGGAAGGTGGTGCCGGGTTTCCACGTACGTGCCACGTTAAGCGTTAGCAGCACGCTATCGTAACCCAAAGTGGCCAGCCGCGACGGGATCGCGCCGAAGCGGCTACGGTAGGACATTTCGAATTTGCCGAAGCGCCCGTCAGACACAGCGGCGAACCACGCGCCGCGCATGGCGGGCGAAGTGGCGATGGTGGCGTCGCCGCTCCACAATTCGGTGCCGAGCAGCTTTACGCCTTTGCCCGCAGCGGTGGCCGCCTGAAGCGCGATGCGGCTGCCATCGGCGATGAGCAGCGCGTCGAACCTGCCTTTGTCTTTGGCGCGGCGGACAGCGCTGGCGACGGAGGTGTTGCCGCGATCATAGGTTTCGATCGCGGTGACGGTGACGCCATTGGCGCTGGCCGCAGCGACGAGCCCTGCGGTGGCGCGCTGGCCGTAATCACCGGTGGGGATGATTGCGGCGACAGTGTTCACGCCGCTGGATTTGGCGAAGCCGAGCACGCGGGCGATGGATTGGCCGGGGGCCTGACCCATCACGAAGACATCGCGCGAGGCCACGGCGCTATCGTTGGAATAGGTGATCATCGGCACTTTGGCGGCGCGTGCGGCATCGGCCACAAGCACCACGTCTTCGGACAGCAGCGGGCCGAGAATCAGCTTGTTGCCATCGGCAATGGCTTTGGTGGCAGCGATGCCTGCGCCGGCGGCAGTATCATAGGTGGTGATGCGCAAGTTTGCCGCATTGGTATCAAGCAAGGCCATCGTGGCGGCATTGGCGATGGATTGTCCGACAGCGCCGCTGGCACCGCTCATCGGGATGAGCAGGGCGATGCGGTGACGTCCGGCATCGGTGGGCAAGACATTGGCGTCGGGCGCTTTTTCAGTGGGTTCTGGGGTGGGGGCAATGCCGCCTTTGGGAATGACGGCACACCCGGCTAGCAGAGCCAGAGAGCTTGCGGTGATGCCTTTCACGATCCAGCGCCGTGATGGCATTGCGGCAGAATTGCGCAAATCGCCTTTGTGCGTGTTCATCATTACCGGCTCACCCTCTTGTCGCACATTGCTGCTCGGTCCATGACATACTGCATGGAAAACCCACCGCTTGAGCCCGGCCTCTACATTGTAGCAACCCCTATTGGCAATCTTGGAGACGTGAGTCGTCGCGCGATTGAAACGCTTGAGCGCTGCGGCGTGATTGCGTGCGAAGATACGCGGGTGACGGGAAAGTTGCTTAACCTGTTGGGCCTGCACAAAGTTATGCGGCGTTATGACGATCATGCGAGCGATGGCGCGCGTGAGGCTCTCTTGTCCGAAATGGCGCAAACTCCTGTGGCATTGGTTTCTGATGCTGGCACGCCGCTGATTTCCGATCCTGGTTACAAGCTGGTGCGCGAGGCGCGGGCGCGCGGGATAGCAGTGACATCGGTGCCGGGGCCGAGCGCGCTGGTGGTGGCGCTATCGATGGCGGGCTTGCCGACGGACCGGTTCATGTTTGGCGGGTTCCTGCCAGCCAAGGACAAGGCGCGCGGCGATGTGCTGGCGGAACTGGCGAGCGTGCCTGCGACGCTGGTGTTTTACGAAACGGGGCCGCGTTTGGTGGCATCGTTGCAGGCATTGGCGCTGAAGCTGCCGGGGCGCGAGGTGGCTGTTGCGCGGGAATTGACCAAGCTGCATGAGGAATGCCGCAGTGGCAGACCGGAGGAACTGGTGGCGCATTACACAGCAAATCCGCCGAGGGGGGAGATTGTGCTGCTGGTCGGGCCGCCTTTGGCGCAAGAGGCTCCTGCCGAGGACGTGATCGAGGCTGAATTGCGCGCGGCTTTGGCGGAAATGTCGACATCGCAAGCTGCGGGCAAAGTGGCCAAGGCGCACGGGCTGGACCGCAAAGCGCTTTATGCCTTGGCGATGACGTTTAAATCGTGAGCCGTGCCGAAGCCGAGAAGCGCGGACGCAAGGGTGAGACGCTGGCGGCGTGGTGGTTGCGGCTAACCGGGTGGCGCATTCTGGCGCAGCGGGTCAAATTGCCGGTGGGCGAGGTGGACCTTGTCGCGCGGCGGGGGCGGACAGTGGCCTTTGTCGAGGTAAAGTGGCGGCGCGACGGGGCGGCGTTGGCCGGATCTATCGATGCCTACCGTTTGCGGCGCGTGGCGCGGGCCGCCGAGGCGATTGCGCCCAAATTTGTGCGGGCAGGCGATTCAATGCAGATTGACGTGATCTTGATTGCGCCCGGACGCTGGCCGCACCGGATCGCCAATGCCTGGCAACCCGGCGCGTGACCTGAAAGACTTAGTGGGCTGGCGGAGTGTGGTGATCATCCTTTTTGTGATCATCCTTGTGATCTCCGGCGTGCTCGTCCTTCTTGTGCTCACCGTCCTTTGGAGCAGGTGCGGGGTGAGGATCAGGATTGGCAACGGCCATGCCCGACCAGCCGAGAACGGCAACAGCAGCGGCGGCGGCAGTGATCAATTTGCGCATCGGGACTTCCTTATCGTGAATTTCATGGAGCGCCGGTTCAGCGCTGGCGTTAAAATGGTCGCACAGGACATAAATCGGCCTTAAGGCGCGGGTGAGATAAACCCCTGAGGTATAGGTAAGCCATGACACTGCGCGTTGCTGTCCAGATGGACCCACTCCATTCGATCAATATCGTCGGAGATTCGAGCTTTGCGCTGATGCTGGCTGCGCAAGAGCGCGGGCATGAGGTGTTTCACTATGATGTTGGCTCGCTTTCGCTGGATGAGGATGATCGGCTGATTGCACATGTGACCCCTGTGACCGTGCAGGCGGTGTTGGGTGATCATTACAAGGCGGGGGACAAGCGCCGGTTGGACCTTGGGCGCGACATCGATGTGGTGCTGATGCGGCAGGACCCGCCGTTTGACATGGGCTATATCACCGCGACGCATCTGCTGGAGCGGATCGAGGGCGAAACGCTGGTGGTGAACAACCCGCGCAGCGTGCGCAATGCGCCGGAAAAGGTGATGGTGCTGGATTACCGCCGGTTCATGCCGCCAACGCTGGTGACACGCTCGGTGGATGAAGTGCGCACGTTCCAAAAAAAGCACGGCGCGATTGTGATCAAGCCGATCCACGGCAATGGCGGCAAGGCGATCTTTCGCGTTTCGGAGGAGGGCGAAAATCTGGGTGCGCTGTTCGAGGTGTTCAACCAGACTTGGCCCGAACCGCACATGGTGCAGGCGTTCCTGCCCGAGGTGGCATTGGGCGACAAGCGCATCGTGCTGGTAGATGGCGAGATTGCAGGCGCGATTAACCGCCGTCCGGGTGAGGGAGAGTTCCGGTCCAACCTGGCCGTCGGCGGTTATGCCGAGAAGACGGAATTGACCGAGCAAGAGCGCGAGATTTGCGCCGCCTTGGGGCCGGAATTGAAGCGGCTCGGGCTAATCTTTGTGGGCATTGATGTGATTGGCGGCAAATGGCTGACCGAGATCAACGTGACATCGCCGACCGGGATTGTGGCGATTGACAAGTTCAACGGCACCGACACCGCAGGGATGATCTGGGACGCTATTGCGGCGCGGATTTAGGGGCTTTGCTCGGACGTCACCACCTGGACGCCACTACCCCCACTCCCCTCCTCTGAAGAGGAGGGGGCTTTTTTTATTGAACCACTTTGCGGAAAATGCGTTGCCCCCGGTATGAATGACTGGATTGTCCAATTGATCGAGGGCGGTGGCTATTGGGGCATTGCGTTCCTGATGGTGATCGAGAACGTGTTTCCGCCGATCCCTTCGGAACTGATTATGGGGCTTGGCGGGATCGCGGTGGCGCGCGGGCGGATGGAGTTTTGGCCGCTGATGCTGGCAGGCACGGTGGGATCAACGCTGGGCAACTATTGCTGGTATCTGCTGGGGCGCAGCCTGGGGTATGAGCGGTTGAAGCCGTTTGTGGACCGTTTCGGGCGCTGGCTGACGGTGGAATGGGAGGACGTTGAGTATATCGTCCGCTTTTTCCAGCGGCATGGCCAATGGGTGGTGTTTGCGGTGCGGTTTGCGCCGCTCATGCGCACGATGATTTCGCTGCCTGCGGGCCTTATGCGGATGGGCCACCGGTGGTTTCTGGTGTTCACGTTTGCAGGCGCAGCTATCTGGAACGCCATTCTGGCAGGGGCCGGCTATTATCTTGGTCGCAACTTTGACGATTTGGAGAAATTTACCGGGCCAGTGGCCTTTGCAACGATCGGGATTGTGGCGATGGTCTATATCTGGCGCGTATTTATGTGGAAGCCGCGCACGAAAGCTTGAAAAATCGAGTTTAACAGCCATAGACATCTTTACCCGTAATTGGCGGGGTTAGCAGATTTATTAGAATTAAAGGTATCAGTTATGGCAGTGAAAGCAGTGTGCATCGTAACGCGCAGTGAAGAAGGGCGTGGTGCGATTGCGGTGAGAATGGATAATGACGAGAACGTCTATTTCCCTTTGAGCGTTACCGAAGCGCTAGAGTTGGAAGAGTTTGAAGAAGTGGAAGCGATTATGGTGCGCAATGATCGCAGTGATCCGCCATGGCGCGCGATCCGCGCCCGGTTGCCTGATTCAGGCCAACCGGAATAGCAGCAACAGAAAAGGCCCCCGTTTTGCGCGGGGGCCTTTTTTCTGTGTATTTGGTTATTTGGCGTCCTTCGCCAACCATTCTTCCAGCCATTTGATTGTGTAATCACCGCTGAGGAAGTCTGGTTGATCCAGCAAACGCTGGTGCAGCGGGATCGAGGTTTTAGGGCCTTCGATGACCATTTCCTTGAGTGCACGCCTCAACCGCATGATGCAGCCTTCGCGCGTGCGGCCATACACGATCAGCTTTGCGATCATGGAATCATAGTACGGCGGTATTTTGTAGCCAGCATAGAGCCCTGAATCTACGCGGACATGCATGCCACCTGCCGCGTGATAGCCCCTTACCAGGCCCGGCGATGGCGCAAATGTGAACGGATCTTCCGCGTTGATGCGGCATTCAATCGCGTGGCCTTTGAACTCGATCTCTTCCTGCTTGACCGACAGCGACTTGCCATCGGCAATGCGGATTTGTTCTCGCACGAGATCTACGCCGGTGATGGCCTCCGTCACCGGATGCTCCACCTGAAGGCGGGTGTTCATTTCGATGAAATAGAATTCACCGTTTTCCCAAAGGAATTCAATCGTTCCGGCACCGCGATAGCCCATATCGGCCATGGCGCTGGCGACGATTCCGCCCATACGATCACGCTCTTCCGGCGTGATGACGGGTGAGGGCGCTTCTTCAAGCACTTTCTGGTGGCGGCGCTGGAGTGAACAATCGCGTTCACCCAGATGGATCGCATTGCCATTTCCATCGCCGAATATCTGGAATTCGATGTGGCGCGGGTTGCCGAGGTACTTTTCGATATAGACTGTGGCATCGCCGAACGCGGCCTTAGCCTCGCTACCGGCTTGCTGGATCAGCGTTTCCAGTTCGTCCGGGCCGTTGCACACCTTCATGCCGCGACCGCCGCCGCCCGATGCGGCCTTGATGATTACCGGATAGCCGGCCTTTTCGGCAATTTCCTTGGCTTCGGCCAGATCGGAAACCGCGCCGTCCGATCCGGGAACAAGCGGAAGGCCAAGGGCGCCAGCGGTTCGCTTGGCCTCGATCTTGTCGCCCATGGTACGGATATGTTCGGGCTTGGGACCGATCCACGTGATGCCGTGGGCTTCGACGATTTCGGCGAACTTGGCGTTCTCTGAAAGGAAGCCGTAGCCCGGATGGATCGCGTCAGCGTGGGTAATCTCGGCAGCCGAGATGATTGCGGCGACATTGAGGTAGCTGTCTTTGGCCGCAGGCGGGCCAATGCAGACGGCATGATCGGCAAGCCGCACGTGCATGGCATCTGCATCGGCGGTGGAGTGAACCGCGACTGTTTCAATGCCCATTTCGTGCGCGGCGCGATGGATGCGCAGCGCGATTTCGCCGCGATTGGCGATGAGGATGCGTTTGATGGCCATTTGCGGCCCTTTATGCGATTACGACGAGGGGTTGGTCAAATTCGACCGGCTGCGCGTTCTCTACGAGAATCGCAGTAACGGTCCCAGCGTTTGGCGCAACAATCGGGTTCATCACCTTCATCGCTTCGATGATCAGCAGCGTATCGCCTGCCTTTACCGTCTGTCCGACCGAGACGAAATTGGGAACGCCGGGTTCACCCGCGAGGTAGCATGTGCCGACCATTGGTGATTTGACGGCGTTTGCATCAACCACAGGTGCGGCCACGGGCGCGGCTGCTGGAGCGGCGGCAGCAGGCGCGGCGACAGGTGCCGGTGCGGCGGCGGCAAAGTGCTGCACAGGTGCTGCGGTCAATTGACGGGCGACGCGGATTTTGCGGTCACCGTCTTCAACTTCAATTTCGGACAATCCGGTTTCGGCAAGAAGTTCAGCCAGTTCTCGCACCAGCTTGCCGTCGATTGCCATATTTTCGGCCTTTTCGCCGCGGTCGTGCCCCATTTTTTTGTTCCTCGCGGGTATTGTCACAAGCTTGGTGCCATGCCCGCATGCCGTGCTGCTGGCAAGAGGTTGTGTATTCTGCGCGTGGAAAAGCTTGGGCCTAGAGCCGCGCAGCAGCCTCTAGCGCGACGACATAGCTATTGGCACCGAAGCCAGCGACGGAGCCCTTGGCGGCCATGCCGACGAGGGATTTGTGGCGGAATTCCTCGCGCTTATAAGGGTTTGACAAGTGCACTTCGATCACGGGCACGGTGATCGATTTGATGGCATCGTGAATGGCGACGGAGGTGTGGGTATATGCGCCTGCGTTGAGCAAGACCGCTTTTACGCCACTGGCGTGGGCTTCGTGCAGCCAATCGACAAGGTGGCCTTCGTGGTTTGACTGGCGCACATCAACCTCAAGGCCGAGCTCTTGCGCGCGGTCCTCCAGCATACCTGCGATATCATCGAGCGTATCAGAGCCGTAAATCTCGGGTTCACGCAGGCCGAGCATGTTGAGGTTGGGTCCGTTAAGCACGAAAACGGTCGTGCTGGCCCCTGATGCGTCGGAAAGGGCGGGCTCGGTCATGGCAAATCCCTGGGAAGGTGGCAGTTGCAGAACCTGATAGCTTGTGCCCGCAGACAAGCAAGCGGTTGCGGCACAGTGCCGTTGGACTGTACCGGTTATGGAAGAGGTGTCAAAACTGTCCTGGAGGTCCGCCCTGACCCGGTGATGGCGGGCCGATCATCTGCGTGGGGGGTGATGGACTATCGCCGAAACCTTCTTCCTGAGACCCGGTTTCTTCCGGCATTTCTTCAGGCTCCGAGAACCCCCCGCTGGAAGACGAACTGCCTGAAGCGGCCAGCGAAAGTGCCTCTTTGGAGCGCTGCTCGGCTTGCTCGGCCTTGGCCTCGACGGCAGCAAGGCGAGCTTCCAGATCGGCATTGGGGGAAGGGCTGCTGCCACACCCTGCAAGCAGAAGGGCGGGCAACAGCATAAGGTGAGCGCGGCGCGGTTTGACGCCGGTATGAAGTGCAGTGGTGGCTTTAATCTGGTTATGCATGGTCGTTTTGGCCTGAACATGTGCTATTCAGGCAATAGCAACGGAAGGTTACCAGAAGCTAACCACACTTTTTGGAATTTTTAGCGGTCCGAGCCTTTGAGCTTGCCCCACTGGCGTGCGGCGGTGTAGCCAAGGTAGCCGGTGCCGAACAAAGCATAGAGCGGTTCGGGCAAGCCATTGAGATAGGCATTGATGCCGCTGGCAATGGACTGGGCGGCTTCGGGCCGGAATGCAGCGATGATGCCCATCGGCAAGGCCCACAGGATCATGGCATACATCACATAAAGAAAACCCGGGCGCGCGCGGCTTGTCCAAGGATCGGAGGAGTGGGCTTCGGCGACAATGGCCGACATCCGGGTGCGCAAGTGTTCCAGCTCTTGCGTGCCTTCAAGCTTGAGCAGTTCAAGCTTGGCGCGGTCGCGCGCTTCCTTGTCGGGGATGACTTTGTCGAGGATTTTGGTGACCGGTGAGATCAAGGCTTCAAAAAATGACATTTGACGGGCGTCCTTCCTGTTGGAGACGCACCCTTAAATAACCATATAGGTTCGTGTAGGAAAACACTTTTGCCAAAGCGTGCAAGGTTCGGCTTTGCCGATAACGCGGGCCTTTAGCGCTTAGCCGATGCCTTAAAGTTCAGGGCCGGTTTGGCAAAAGTGATGTCAGCGCTGCCATGCTTTTCGAGGAACTTCAGCAAGTCTGCCAAAGGTATCGGGCGTGCAATCAGATAGCCTTGGACCATATCACAGCCCATCACGCGTAGCAGCGCCATGCTGAGCTGGTCTTCTACGCCTTCGGCAATGACCTTCATTTCAAGCGCGTGGGCAAGATCGATGGTGGCTTTAACGATGAGAGGATTGCGGTGGCTGGTGCTTAAGCTGCCAATGAAGTTGCGATCGATCTTGAGCTCGTTGGCTGGCAGTCTTTGGAGATATTCCAGAGAACACACCCCGGCACCGAAATCGTCAATGGCAACCGAGATACCTGCCGCCGAAATGGATTCGAGACTGCGCAAAGCCTGATCCGGATCGGCAATCACCGCTGTTTCGGTGATTTCAATCCCCACTTTATCGGCATGATTGCCAATGGCAGCAATGATCGATTCGGCAAGATCCGGCGATGAAAGCAGGCTGCCGGAAACATTGACATAAGTGCGGATTTTGTAGCCAGCTTCATGCATGGCGGTCGTGTCGCAAATCGCCCGGCGCAGTGCCCAGAACGTGAGCGGACCGATGCTGCCGGTATCTTCCAGCAGTGCAATGAGATCGGCGATGTTGGTTTCGCTCCCGTCATCGCGGGTCCAGCGCAACAAAGCTTCGACCGAGGGGATCGTATCGCTGCGCAGATCAAGCTTGGGCTGGTAGGCAAGTGTAAGCTTGCCACGCTCCAACGCTTCTGAAAAATCTTTGAGCAAGGCAATATTGCGCCGCACTTGTACGCCATCATGGGATTGCAGAAAGCCGCTGGTCAGGTGGGCGCGTTCGGTAGGGCTATTGGCGTCGTTGACAGTATCGAATAGCAAGCGGGCCTTGACAGTTACGGCCAATGTCATGCCCGAAACCGTTATACTTTGCGGTAGTGCCGCCAGGATCGCATCGATGGCTTGATCTATTGGCGCATCTGCATCTTGCGATACGACAAGTTGCAAAGACATTTCCCCGACCAGAACTGATACGGGCGAGGCTGCGACTTCGTGAATTTGTTGCGCAAGATAATCCAGAGCGGCTTTGGCCACGGATAATCCCAGCAGTGTGCGGATTCGTTCAAGCTGCCTGATATCGATCTGGTAATAAGCGTGACGCAGCCCATCTTCGGGCTTTATATTTTTGTTTAACCGCGTTTTTTTGATAAATTGCAGCATAACCCAAGCGCCAATTAACGCCATGCCCATAAGGGCCGCGATTATAATTGACTGTAAGGAGCTAGTGCCTTGCATAAAGGCTTTATGACCTCAGTATCTGAATATGCGGTAAATTTCGGTCCTTAGATAGTCTTGGGTCATCGCATTATGTTCAATATTGCCTGATGCGGCCCCAGAGAAGGATTACGTAAATCCAAAAAGCTTTCGATTTACCTCTTTTTAACCTGAAGCTTTAGGTAGCAGTTCACAAGCACCCCCTATGTAGGATCACGTTAGCAATTGTTTTTTGCCGGGGTGACGTGATGACTGTTCCAAGCAAATGGCTGAGTGGAGGGAGCGCAATAGCGCTTGCCGGATGTGCTTTAATTGCTTCGCAATCTGTATTGGCACAGACGGCGGCTGAAACAGGTGATGGCACCCGTGTGCAGGCGGCTGAACAGGCAACGGCTCAAGCAACAGAGGATCGTCCAGTAACCGCGATGGGCGGCCCGGTTGGTTCCTACAGCAGCAGTGTCGACCCGATGAGAGGTTTGATCCGCGCGTTTGAGGGCAACCTTGACCCGTTCATGGGGCGTATCCGTGCGTTTGAAGGCGGGATCGACCCGCTGTACGGGCGCATCCGTGCTTTCGAAGGCGATATTGATCCTTATCGCGGCCTGATCCGCGCATTTTGGGGTAACCTGAGCCCGGTTGCTGGTGAACTCGATCCGAAAATGGGCCGTATCCGCGCCTTTACCGACAGTTTCGTTCCATCGAGCAGCCAAATTGCCGCAGCCTGGACACTGGCCGAACAAACGAGAGACTACACGCAAGTGGCGTCTTTGCTGAACGGCATGTTGGCAACTTCCCAGACCCAGTGGCAAGCCCAAGTGCTGCAAAGCACGAACAAGGATTTCCAAACAGCCGTCCAGCAGCCGTTCCTGAACAAATGGAAAGTTCAGCTCAACGATCCGAAGACGCTGGCTGGTTGGGACCTGTTTGACCGCCAGTACTTCCTGCTCGACTGGTATGACACCGTCATGAACTATTCGGGGATGGACCGTTACGACCACTGGATGAATGCGGTAAAATGGACGCCCACAATCACCCAGGCTCAGGGCGGTGGTAGCGATGCGGTGATTGGCTTGGTCGATTTCTTCGCCGATAACGACCCCGATGTTCGCTCGAAGGTTGTTTACAAAGGCGGCTATGAGGGGGTCAACAATGCCCACGGTGCCGCAGTCGGGAGCCTTATCGTAGCTTCACATGACGGCAGGGGTGTGATGGGCATTGCGCCACGCGCGAAAGTGGCAGCGTTCAATCCCTTTGACAGCACTCTTACCGCAAGCTGGGCTGATGTCCGCGCCGGGATCGAGCATGTCGGCAAAAAGGGCGCCTCGGTCATCAACCTGTCGCTGGGCGTGGAAGGATTTACCCTGCCATCCGAATGGCGCGATGTATTCACCCAATCGTCGATCAGCACTTTCAAAGACAAGACGATCTATGTGATTGCTGCTGGCAACGACGGATCAGTCCAAACCAGCAATATCGACATGACCGGCGCGCTGGACAGCACGTTCCTTGTGGTTGGATCGGTTGATCCGTTGGGCCGTATTTCCGCATTCTCCAACCGTCCGGGCACAGCGTGCATCACGGTTTCGGGCAAGTGCGAGAATACCGCAGTCTATAACGCCAAAAATGACAAGTTTATAACTTCAGACTACCTTAAGGAAAGCGGGTTGCTGATGAACCGCTTCCTTGTGGCGCCGGGCGAAATGCTGCTGGTTTCGGACGGAGCGGGTGGGGTTACCCGCATGTCGGGCACGTCGTTTGCGGCTCCGCTGGTTTCAGGCGCGATTGCCTTGATCCAGGATCGTTGGCCGTGGTTGAAAAAGTATCCGCGCGATGTGGCCAAGATCATCCTTGAAAGTGCGCAGGATCTGGGCGCACCAGGGGTTGATCCGGTCTATGGCCATGGCCTTCTGGATATTCAGGCCGCGCAATCCGCGCTCGATTTTAACAAGTTGAAATACTATTCTTTCGACGGCGCTTCGAAAAACAAGAAAAACGGCAAGGAAGTCAATGCCAAGTCCCTGCTTGCCAGAGGTGTGCAGGCGAGCTGGGCAGGAAGTACGGCTTACTTCACCGCATTCGAAGAACTGGATGAATCCGAGCGTGACTTCCTTATCCCGCTGTCGACCCGGTTGTTTGATCAATCGGTGAACGGGCAGGCGTTCCAGACATACATGTATGATCTGTTCATGTCCTGGGTGAGCGGCGATGCAGGTATCCGCGAAGGGGGCTATGGCTTGATGCCAAGCAAGCCACGGTTTGCCAGCCTGACCGACAATGGCAAAGCGGGTATTGGCGAGAGCGGCAACGGCTGGAGCTATGCGATGAAGGGACGGTTCATGACCCGTGAAACGCGGTTCGGTTTGCAGCCCGGTTTTGCGTCGTCGTTCGAAATTACGGCACCTGAAGGTGTGGCTTCGTTTGCGGCGGGTTCAGGCGACGGCGCGCTGTCAATCGCAGGCAATGGCGCAATGCAGCTTTCATCGGATTTCAATCCGTTGACTGGCGGTAATGACCCACTGCTCGGCTTTGCTTCGGGCGATGCCCATATGGCCGCGCGGGTGAAAGTTGCGCCAAATCTGCGAATCAACTTTGGTGTGACCAACAACCGGCGCGATATTGAAGATGATTTCCGCAACACGCCAGCGTCAAGCGACCTGTTCCAGCAGCAGCGTTTGCTTGGGGATTATAATGCCACGGCGCTGAACGTCCGGTTTGAACGCTCGTTCGGGCTGCGGACCAATGTCAACATCGCACTTACGCAATTGCATGAAGCACGCGCGATGCTGGGTGTTCGTTCGCTTTCGTCGGATGACTTTGGCAATGGCACGGTATCGCGCAGCGCCACTCTGTCATCCGATACAATGATCGGTGATACCTTGCAGGTTTTTGGATCGGCCACGGTTGCCCGCACAAGCTCTGATCGCAACGCCAGCTTCCGGTTGGCCAAGATGACCAGCACCGCATGGCAAGTGGGCTTTGCCAAATCCAATCTGCTGGGGTCGAACGACAATCTGCGCTTTACGGTCGCACAGCCGCTACAAGTGGAAGCAGGCCAGGTCGAATTCACCTCGATCGGGGTGGTAGATCGTGAAACGGGTGAGCGCGGGGCTATTACGCAGCGCTTTGACATCGCCGATCCCGCCCGCCGCCGCATCCGCGCCGAAGCGCACTATGGTGCTTCGATGGCTGACGGGAAGACCAACCTTGCGATCTTCAGCAGTATGGAAACCCGCAACGTACGCCAGGATATTGCACGGTGGACAGTGGGTGGCCAGTTTAGAACGCGCTTCTGAGGGGCGGCGCACTTTGAAAGAGACCTGGAGATGAATTGAGAATTCGGGCGTTTATTTGAGTTTTAACCCATTGCGGTTAATCTACTTGCATGCGCCACTTTCTCCACGTTGTGTTGATAGCCCTTTTGTATCTGTGTTCGCAGCCCACGTTCGCGTGGGCTGCGTCGTCTGATACAGCCGCCTTTGACAAGGCGATTGCGGGTGCAAAAGCTGATATGATGGCAGACCCCGCCGCAGCGCTGCGGGATTCGGACAAAGCACTTGCAATCACAGACAAGTTTACCGGCAAAGAGCAGCAAATCGCCCGAGCGACGGCGCTATGGCTCAAAATTGAGTCCAACATCGGCTTGAACCGGCTGGAGGCTGCGCAAGACGGTCTGGGGGAAGCAATCGGGCTGGTCAAAGCCGCAGCTCCCGAAACGAAGCTCCACGGCGATATCATGCGGTCACAAGGTGCTGTGGCAGGTATCATGGGTAAAGCATCTGAAGCGCTGATGAGCTATCTTGAGGCGCACCGCATTTTCAGCAAGGCTGGCGAGAAGCGATCTCAAGCACTGGCACTCCAAGATATCGGCCAGATCTATTGGGAAGCAGGCGATTATCAACGCATGCTGTCCTATTTCGATCAGGCGCAGGAAATCTACAATGACGATCCCGGCATTGCTCTGAGCGCCAATAACACTCGCGGTGAGGCCTATCGCGCTTTGCGGCGCTGGGCGGAAGCGGAAAAGGCTTATAGTGCGGCGCTTGCCAATGCGCGAGCGCTTGAAAGTCCGATGCTGGAAATGCGGGTATTAAGCAATCTGGCGCAAGTGCAGATTGAAATGGGCCAGTTGGGCAAAGCAGCGCAAAATGCCAAGCTTGCCGAACGGCTGGGGCGCAACCCCGAAGCGCGCGATTGGCTGCCGTTTGTTTATGGCGTGCAAGCGATGATTGCGATCCAGCAGGGCCGGGATCAAGAAGGCGCGGCACTGCTGGACCGGTTGTTTGCCGGGATTGATCTGGAGCGAACCGATCTTTCCTATCGCGAATTGCACAAAATCGCGGCGGATTTCTATTCTCGCATGGGCCAGCCAGAACGGGCGCTGCGCCACCTGCAAGCGTTTCAGCGTTTGGACGGGGAAGTGCGCAACTTGATCACGTCCACCAGTTCACAACTGCTGGAAGCCCAGTTTACCTCGGCCAACCAGAAAACGCGCATTGCCGAACTGAAACAGGGGCAATTGCAGCGCGATGTCGAGATTGCGCGCCAGAGGGGCACGATTGCCACCGGGCTGTTGATCGCTGCCTTGGCGTTGATTGTGGTGACCGGTCTGGCGTTCCTTTCCATTCGGAAAAGCCGCAATGAAGTGCGCGATGCCAATACGATCCTGACCGATGTGAACGCACGGCTGGAAACCGCGTTGCGCGCCAAGACAGACTTCCTCGCGATGACCAGCCATGAAATCCGCACACCGTTGAACGGCATTATGGGGATGACGCAGATCATTCTTGCCGATGACAGCATCGACAAGAACACACGCGAACGCGTCAGTCTGGTGCTGGGTGCCGGGCAGACGATGCAGGCGTTGGTCGATGACTTGCTGGACACCGCCAAAGCGGAAGGTGGCGAGATCACGGTGAACAAGCAGGCTTGCGATATTGGCAAGATTCTGTCGGAAAGCTGCCAGTTGTGGCAGGGCGAAGCGCAAGGCAAAGGCATCGAACTGGTGCTGGATGCCGCCGACGTGCCACCTGTCAGCTACACCGACGGCGGGCGCTTGCGGCAGGTGGTCTTCAATCTGCTGGCCAATGCCATCAAATTCACCCTTGAGGGCAAGGTATCGCTGCGCGCGGTGATGATCGATGCGCAGAACCTTGAAATCTGCATTACAGACAGTGGTATCGGCATTCCCGCAGATCAATTGCAATTGATCTTCGAGCCGTTCCATCAGGTGAACAACGGCATGTCGCGCGATTTTGGCGGGACCGGGCTTGGCCTTTCGATTTGCCGCAACATTCTGACGGCCTTGGGCGGCGAGATCAGTGCGACGAGCCAGCATGGCGCGGGATCGACCTTCCGCATTGTTTTGCCCGTTGCCGGAGCGCCAGATGTTGCAGCCGTGACGGAGATGGCGGAAGTCGCCGCACCGGCCACCCGGCGCCTGACGCTTATGGTTGATTATAACGAACTGCGGCAGGCCAAAGTGAAGGCGGTGATCGCGCCACATGTGGACGGTGTTATCGGCGCAAGGACGCTCGAACAGGCCGAGGGTCTGTTGCAGCTTGGCAATGTTGGCGTGATGATTATCGACACTTCCGCCATGCCCGAGGAGGAAAGTAGATCAGAACAGCTTGAGCAAGTTCTGGCCAAGTCAAAATTGTATGACGTTGTAACTTTTCTCTTGCTAGCACCTGCTGTAGACGGGCAGACAGTTATGGTGCCAAACAAAAATGCCGATATTGTCCTGCAAAAACCGCTTAAACCGGCATACTTGATTGCTGAGTTGGCGAAAGTATTTAAAAACAGCGATTTGCACAAAGAAGTTGCCTAGTGTGTCCGTGATGAGCAGTGCGTTTAGGAACATGAATTCATGCACGTGATCTTCGTTGAAGACGATGCTCTGAACCGGCGTGTCGTACAGGACATGCTGAGCGTGATCGGCGTGGAAATGGCTGAAGCAGAAGACGGGCCTACCGGATTGAAAATGCTTTCCCAAGACCCCTATGACCTTGTGCTGATGGACTTGCGCATGCCCGGCATGGACGGATTGACAGCGATTGCTCATCAACGCGCCGCCGAATACCAGGCGCAAATTCCGATCATTGTGGTGACCGCCGATACCGCGCCGGATCTGAAAGACCGCTGCTTCGCCGCAGGGGCCAGCGATGTGATCATGAAGCCGGTTGCGCTGAATGCCCTGATCGACGCCATAGGCCGCGCCATGGTGGGCGCAGCAGACGATGACATGATGCTTGATTGATTTTGCGCAGCATCCGGCCTTTTGCCGATGATGCTAGCTTGGTCGGGACGAGAGGATTCGAACCTCCGACCCCCACACCCCCAGCCCCATTTTTGGATGGGCGCTAACACACCAGAATTAAACAGAAAACCTTGATTTTTCGGGCATTATGGGGTATCTCCATGGTGCTGTGGTGGTGCAGATTGTTCCGTTTTGTTCCGCCCCGTTTCATCAATTTGCACCACCACAGCACCACGGGATTTCACGTTCTGCAAACCGGTGAGGCCAATCTATGCGCTCTGCATTGACCCAAGTGGTTGTCGATAAGATCGTGCCAACGAAACGTCCTGTCGAGCATCGCGACACGCGGCTCAAGGGTCTCGTTTTGCGGGTGACACCGGGCGGCGCGAAGTCATGGTATTGTGAGTTCGCACGTGGCAAGCGCGTCTGGCTGGGTCGCGCCGATGTTCTGGGTGTCAGCGAGGCGCGCGAAAGCGCGCGCGGCATTCTTGCCGAAGTCTTCCAAGGCATCGATCCGATTGAGGCGCGCAAGCCAAAAGCAGAGATGCCAACATTCGGCGCATTTCTCGATGGCGATTATACAGCTTGGGCAAAGTTCAGCCAGAAGGCCTATGGGCAGAACCTCAACCGCCTCAAGACCGCATTCAAACCGCTGCTGAAAAAGTCGCTCGACAAGATCACGGCGCTCGATGTCGAGCGCTGGCGCGGCAAAGAGGTCGAACGCGGCCTCAGCAATCAGACGATCAATCGGGACATCGCCTCGATAAAGGCCTGTTTCAATCGCGCGGTCGACTGGGGCATTCTCCCCGCCAATCCTCTTGCCAGGGTCAGGAAGGCGCGGGTCGATGACTGTGTCAAGGTTCGCTATCTCAGCGAGGCCGAGGAAGTTCGCCTGCGCACAGCGATTGATGATCGGGAAGAACGCCGCCGCGCCGAACGCGACACGGCCAACCAGTGGCGGGCCGAGCGCGGGTATGTGTTGCTTCCCAGCCTGCGGGACGTGGTCTTCATCGACCACGTCAAACCGCTTATCCTGCTGTCGATCAATACAGGGTGCCGCCGGGGAGAGCTGTTCGATCTGACGTGGTCGAACGTCAATCTGGACCGGCGCATCCTCACGGTTACCGGCGCAACCGCCAAATCGCGGCGTACGCGCCATATCCCGCTCAACCGCGAGGCAACATCGGTGTTGCTCAACTGGCGCGCGCAAAGCGAAGACAGCACGGGGCTGGTGTTCGTCAACGAGCAGGGGGAACGGTTTGACCGGGCCAATTCGTCGTGGCGGGGTTTGCTCAAGCAGGCGCAGATTACCGACTTCCGTTGGCACGACATGCGCCACCACTTCGCTTCGCGTCTGGCAATGGGCGGGGTTGATCTCAACACCATCCGTGAATTGCTCGGCCATAGCGACTACACGATGACACTGCGCTACGCGCACCTCGCGCCCGAGTTCAAGCTCAAGGCCGTCGAAGTACTCGATCAGGCTCGTGAGGCAACGATGGGCGGGGCCAAGATTATTTCGCTGGTTGGTTGACGGCAACGACCTTGGGCGCGACCGGGTCAGGTGATGGAAGGAGATGCTCGATGGCTGGCCAAGATGACGATTTCGAGCTGATCCGTGGTTGCGGCAATGTCTTTGCCGATTTCGACGCGCCTGATGCAAATCTTCGCCAGCTCCGTGCGGTCCTCGCTGCAGAAATCGTCAAGGCACTCGATAACGAAGGGCTGACCGTAGGAGATGCTGAGGCGCGCACCGGTATTGCGGCGGCTGATTTTTCCCGCATCCGTCAGGTCAAGCTCGACCGCTTCACTATCGACCGGCTGATGCGTATCCTCGACCGGCTCAATCGGGATGTTCACGTAAAGATTTACGTAGCGCCGCGCACGGGTCCAGCAAAGCGGACGCCAACTTCACTGGCAGCCTGACGCGCTTGGCAACGCCTTAGCTGGACGGTCTCTCACGCGGTGCAAGGCTGTATATGGCCGCGACCAAAGGGAGCGGCCAAAACCTCGGGGTGGGTGGTGCGGGTCAAATGAACTGGCCGCCCTTGCTCGGGGCGGCCTCGATCATCGGCGGCTATGCCGCCTCTTTCACGTCCTCGGTGCGAGCCAATTGGTGCAGGTAGGCTACGCCGCGCTCGGCATGGGCAGCAGCCTGGACAATGGCGCGGGAGTCGTTCTGAAGGACCTTTATCCAGCTCGCGATATAGCTGGCATGATCAGGGCGCGGCTCAAGCGCAATGCCAAGGTCGGCGGCTAGGAACGCTGCACCAAGTTCCGCACACAATTCTTCGCGGGCGTATCCCTCATCGCCCCATTTCTCGCGGCCAAAGCTGCGATCAAGGCGGCTCTTGTGGCTTGTCCAGTGCAAGGTTTCATGGCCTCGGGTCGCGTAGTAGCTCTGGGCGTCATGGAAAGCCGCAAAGGGTGGAAGCTGAATGCGGTCGGCTGATGGCATGTAATAAGCCTTGTCGCCGCCATGGTTCACGGTTGCAGGAATGCTGGCAAAGAATGCCTCGGCGGTCTCGATGCGTTCCGCCTCGGGCGCTGGTTCGGGTATGATATGGAAGCGCTCGGGAAGTCCGTCGATCTGCGCCACATTGAAAACGGTGTAGGTTTTCAGAAAGCGGAACGACTGAGCCTTGTCTTCGCCGCTGGTTTCGTCGCGAACGGTCTTGTTGCTGTCGCCGTAATAGACAATCGCTGCGCCGCTTTCACCCTTGCGGACCTGTGCGCCCAATGCCTGCGCCTGCCGGTAGGTCATCCATGACGGGCTGACAAAGCCGGACGCCTGCGCCTCAATCCACAAGAGTAGAACATTGATCCCGCGATAGGGCTGGCCGGTTGCGCGTAGTGGCCGCACTCTGCCGCTTGTCGCTAAATCGCCACCACTCCAAGGCTTCAGCCATGGACGGGTGCCTTGTTCCAGTTCGGCCAGAATGCGGTCGGTGATCCGGCTATGCGGGTCTTGCTTGTTCATGGTACTTGCTCCCTTCCAATCCGCGCAGCGGGTCATGCCGCGCATGACCCCTGCCGACCCGGCAAGGGGCGGAGAGAGTGGGGGCAAGGTCCGGTGCCGGGGGTGGTGCGGGCGCAACGCAGTGAGCCACGGCCCCAAAGCGGCACCTTGCTGGGAGAGAGAGGCAGCGCCTCTTTCTTCCGCGAAACAGGGGAAGGGTGCGCCGTTGGCGGCGCTCGTTACAAAGGTGAGATTATTTTCCTGAACGGGAATATCGCAGATCAGTTAGCCACAAATCCTCTTAATTTTACCGCTCGGTAAAACAAGGCTTGCAAGCTGCCCTTCTTTACGGCAATGTCCCGCTCGGTAATATGGACAGCACCTCACTTGGACTCATCGTGCGCAGCGAACGCAAAGCGCAGAAACTGAAGCAGGCAGAGCTTGCGGCAGTGAGTGGCGTTGGCATTCGCTTCATCGTCGATCTTGAAGCTGGCAAGCCAACGCTTCAGCTTGAAAAGGTGCTGCGCGTCATCACGACACTTGGGTGCGACATTACCATAACGCCACCTACGGGCGGCGCATGACCAACCGGCTGACAGTCTGGTGGGACGGGCGCGTCACCGGCTGTCTCTACCTCGGCCCCGATGGCGACACGCAATTCGCCTATGACGCGGCGTGGCTGGCGGATGCGACTTTACCCGCCTTGTCCTTTTCCCTGCCCAAACAAGCCGAACCGTTCAACCGCCGTGCCTGCCAGCCCTTTTTCGGGGGCATCTTGCCAGAGGAAGGCCAGCGGACCGCGATTGCCCGCGCGCTCGGCGTCTCGGCTGACAATGAATTCAGGCTGCTCGAATATCTGGGCGGTGAAGTTGCGGGCGCGCTGACACTTTTACCGGAAGGCGAATTACCTACGCCGCCCAGCGCCGCCGCCCCGAAATTGCTCAATGATGACGATCTCGTGCGACTGCTCGACCATCTGCCGATGCGCCCGATGCTGGCGGGCGAAGATGGGCTGCGGCTTTCACTGGCAGGCGCACAATCCAAGCTGCCGGTGCTGGTGATCGACGGTCAGATCGCCCTGCCAGCACCGGGACAGCCAACCAGCCATATCCTCAAGCCGCCCATTGCCCGGTTCGCGGGCACCACGGAAAACGAATATTTCTGCATGTCGCTGGCGCGCGCGGTTGGGCTGGATGTTGCCCCGGTCGAAATGCGCACAGTCCAAGGCCGGTCTTTCCTGCTGATCACCCGCTATGACCGCGCCATCGGTCCAGAGGGTGAAGTGGCACGGCTCCATCAGGAGGATTTTGCACAAGCCCTCGGCGTCCCGTCGCACCGCAAATATGCCAGTGAGGGTGGGCCTAACTTCCCAGATTGCTTTGCCCTGCTGCGCCGCGCGGCAACCCGCCCGCCGCGCGACATTCTGCGGCTGCTCGACGCTGCCATCTTCAACCTGATCATTGGCAACGCCGATGCTCATGCCAAGAATTTCAGCCTGTTGCACAAGCAAGGCGCAATCACGCTCGCACCGCTCTATGATCTGCTTTCCACTGTGCTCTACCCAGAATTGTCGCCAAAGCTGGCGATGAAGATTGGGGGCAAGGCCGTGCTTGACGATATAGAAGCCCGCCATTGGGATCGGTTCGCCGCCGATGCGCAGCTCGGTGCGCCGTTCGTGCGAGCGCGGGTTCGGCAATTGGGTGATGCGGTTCTTACCGCGATTGATAGCAAGTTCTCGGAAAAATTTCCGATACTGGTCGGTGTTAAGTCTGTTTGTAATGTTGTTCGTGAGCGCACTTTAACATTACAAGGAAAAGCCTAAAACGACGTTTAGCCTTCTTTCGCCACGACCGTGTCGTAGAGGCCGTAGTGGGTAAGCCCCTTGTGGCTGTCGATTCCGTTATAGCGCAACGAGGCTTCGTTATAACCTAGAAACGCAAACAACGCCGCGTTCATCCGCTCAGTATTGAACACGTTAAGGGACGATGTTGGCTTCTAACTCGTCAAACGCATGGATTAGGTCATTTCGTATCGCACGGAAATCCCTATGTTTTAATCTACGCGTAGCGGTGCCAGACCTTTGACTACGTGGATGTGCCGTAGTGGAATCCAGTCGCAGATCATGAAGCCTTAGAAAACAGGGCATTAGTTGGGGCAAGTGAGCTAGTAGCGTTTGGTCCCTCAAGGCAGCCCCGTAGTTGGGGCGCTGTCGGTTCGGCTTCAGGCGCGTATAAAGATGGGAAAAAACCTCGTCGCACCAGCTATCGAGCTGCACCAAAAAGGCATCGATGTTCGACTCGCGATTCCTCTTGAGGAAGATCGACATACGCTCGGCATGGCCGTGCGCGGCACCGAAGAACGCCTTCCAATCATAGGCAGTCTGTTGCCGTTTCAGGATATACGCTAGGATCTCGTTGATACGGCCACCCGGCTGGCCAACTGAGCGGATGATCCTCGCGGCTTTCAAGCTATGCTTGGCAGTCGTTTCAACATCACCATATGGCCTTGCCAACTTTAGATTTCCGTCAATTAATCTACCGGCGGCAATGCGCGCCACCTCAGATTCGGCGTCCCGCATTTGGCGATTAAGGAAGTCTGCATAAGTCGCTGCACCAAATAGGCCGGGCGTCAGTTCACGGAAAGCACATTTTTTGACCCACCAATCTGGTTCGTTGGACACAATGCCATCGAATTCCGCGAAGTTTATCGCATTTGCGCTCAAAGCCCAGCCGATCAAGGCTTCTTTGTAGCTCGGCTGCAACTGAATGACGCCGGGCTTGGGGCGCAGCAGTCGATCCGCACAAATCTTTCCCAACGAAGCCGTGACAACGGCAGGGCATCTGTCCAGGCATGATCGGAGCAATTGCGCGTTAACGGCATGATACAACTCGTTGATCGAAACGAAGCTTTCGATCTCTTTGGCAAGAACGTCGGGAATCTTGGGATAGGAGGCGATGTATCGGCAAATTCCGGGCGCGTGTTCAGGATGCCGATGTAGCACCTTCATCAAGCGGGAATTGAGCCTGTGGGTTGGCGTGGCGTGTGCTAAAAGATATTTGAAACGCGTCACGCTTTCCGGCGGAACTCTGCCGTTGCGAGTCAATTCGAGAAGCCGGGAGACGAGTTTCTTCTGATTTACGGTCGGCTTGATGGAAGGCTCGGGCGGACGACTGATCGATTTTACCTCGTCACGCGGATCGGCAATTTTCCGGATATTGATTTTGGCCGTCTGCGGGAAAAGACCGATCTCTTTCGAAGCAATGTCGAGGTCAATGAGCTTGCGCGGCAGTTCATCTTCGCTTTTTGCAAGAATCTTGATGTCATCGACATAGCGAAAATAGACGGTTTTTCAACCCCGCTCGCCCGCAGCGTCAATATGCTGCAACACTGCTTCGGAGAGCATTCCGGACGCAAGGGGTCCCTGCGGGATTCCATGCTCGTGATAAATATTCGCCTGCCCGTTACTCCAAGTGCTCGATGTCCAAACTTTCAGGCATCGAAGCAGGAGATCGACCGTGTCCTCATCTATGCTGAGGGTGGCAAGAAAATGCCGCAGCACATGATGGTCGATAGAATCGTAAAATGCGGCCAAGTCGAAATTGGCGACGTAGTGGTATCCGTCGTTAAATGCCTGCTCGATCCTACGGCCGAACTTTCGATAACTACGCTGCCACTGAAAGTAAAAGAACGGTGACGATTTCCCAGCATACAGATGGGCAAAAACGCGCTTTTCGTAACGCTGACGGGTCTTTCGTTTGAGTATGTCCGCAATCAGGTTGACACATGCCTGATAGACGATTTGATCTTCAACCGTCAGGAGAGTGATCGGGCGTAATGTGCCAGATGGCTTTGGCAGGAGGAGTTTGGACGCATGGGAAACCTGATAACGCTCCTTCAATCCTTCTTGGCGTATCCATTTGAGATGGGTGTCCGACGCGATTGCGAATGCATCGTATGAATCGCGAAAGTAAGACTTATACTGCGCGTCTGGGTTGGACATCACCCACTGGTAAGCTCGCCGCAAATTATTCAGATTGAATACAGCTTCGAGGTCGCTCACCGACTAAACATTCCCGTTATCATCGTGCGATATGAGTCGGGCCGATTTCGGGTCGTATAGATAATGTGTGATCGCGCCGCTCCTGATCTTCTCCACCGCATCATCCACGACGAAACGCGGCACGAGAAACCATTCACGCGGGACCACCGGATTGCCGAAACGGTCCTTGACCTCGATTTCGAGCCGCGCAGGATCGAATATGCGGTGGATCAGGTTTTCCAACTTGGTCCGGTTGATATTGAACAGGGTGTAGGTTGCGACGATTTCGACGTCGGCCATAAGGAATGTCGGGTCCAGTTTGGCATTGGCGACGCGCCGCACCACGTCTCCGCCGGTCACGCCGATCTTGTGCAAGACTTCCCGATTGGCCGCGACGAGGGGATGATCCGACTTGCTGCGCAGCACATATATGGTGCCGCTGGCCTGATCGTCATCGTCGTTTTCACTGGCAAATAGGGGTCCGGCGGTTGGCTCCGTTATCCGTCGCCCTGCTTCATCCTTGTACAATGCCCGCTGGAGTGAGCGGCGCAGCAGATTGCTCTCGGTGCCGTTGGAGTAGATCAGGCGTAAGCGTGCATCCAATTCGCCATTCGGGGCTTTGATGGGCTCCCCGACTTCGGCGACATAGGCGGTCTGGCCGCCCAGAATGAAGAACTGCCCGTCCGTGATGTCCGCTTTCAGAAAACCCGCGTCCTTCACGAACCGGCGGGTGGACCGAACACCGGAATCAAGATCACGCTGGACCTGCGCGAAAAGGGGCTTGAAGTTGTCAAAGTCCGGGCATGGCTCGCGGTTGGCAATTTCCTCGGCGGCGCGCTTTTCTGCGCTTGGCCGGACATGGCGGAGCTGGGTAATGTCAGCATCGCCGGCTATGCCTTCCAACACGGCCAAAAGCTCGTCTTCATCCATCGTCTCAACTGTTGCAGCGGCGAAGGAACCATCTCCGGCCAACAGCCCTTGATGGTCCAGCGATGCCAGCAACTCGCGGCAATCATCCTGAGCACGAAGCCGGTCTAGGCGCACGGCATATAGGCGCTCAAAGATGTCCCGGTCTTCGCCGTGCAGCGGGGCGCGGCCATGCTGCTCCACAAATCGCTGGATCTCTTCAAATCCAGCGATGATGCGCTCGTCGCGTGGAGAACGCCCGATCTTCTTTTCCGGCTGGGCAAATTCGGCCAGCTCGCTGCGAAGGTCGTCAAGGTCGAGGTCACTCATAGCGGCCCTCATCCTTGAAGCGCACGAATGCGGCTGCGCCTTCGGCCATTCGCTTTTCCCAGGCATCGGTCGAACTGATCGACGGCAAACGCCCGCGTTCTTTCTTGAAGCGCACGGCGCGCACGGCCAGTTCTTTCGCCTCCTCGGGCGTCAGGCTGGTGCGCTTGGCGGCAATTGCTGCCGCGACCTGCTTCAAGCTTTCTTCGCTCATGGTTTTGGCAAGTATGGAATAGGCTTCGCCGAAAGGATTAATGAAGTCGATCAGGTCGATGTCGAGTTCGCGCACGTCCATCGCGAATTTGCGGACGCCGTCGATCAGCGCGGTGTTGGCGCTGGGCTGGCTGTCATCGCCGATGGCGATACGAGCAATCCCCCGAAAATTGGTCAGAGGAATGTCGGTTGGCACGGCTTGCCTCACCGCGCCTTCGGTTTACCTCGGCCTCGATTTCGCGCATCTGCTTGTAGGCAATGACAAGGAAATTGCCGCTCCCACAGGCGGGATCGAACACCCGGATTTTCGCCATACGGCTGCGAAGATTGGCCAGCTTGCGCGGGTTGTCGCCCGCTTCCGTCAGTTTTTCCCGCAGCTCATCGAGGAACAGCGGGTTCAGCACTTTCAGGATATTGGGAACGCTGGTGTAATGCATCCCCAGCGCGCCACGGGCCTCCCCGTCAGCGACCGCCTGGATCATTGATCCAAAGATATCCGGGTTGATCTTCGTCCAATCGAGACTGCCGATATGCAGCAGGTATGACCGCGCAATTCGGCTGAAGCGCGGCACGTCCAGATTGCCGCTAAAAAGGCCGCCATTCACATAAGGAAAGGGGCGCGCCCAGTTGCGAATGTCTGCCGCCTCGTGATCTGCCTTATTTGTGTTCATGGCGCGGAACAGCTCACCGATCACGTCATGCGTGTTGGAGCTATCGCGCTCGCTCATCTTCTCGATGGTCCCCGTGAAGGGATAGCTGGGATGGAAGATACCGGTGTCCTCTGCGTAGAAGCAGAAAATCAGCCTAGCCATAAGATGGTTCATGTCCCGGCGGCGCGCTTCGCTGCCCCAGTCCGGATTGTCCTTTAGCAATTCAACGTAGAGCCGGTTGAGACGCCGCGCTGCGCCTCTGTCGATTGCCGTTTCTTTCAGCTCTTTGACGTAGGAAATTCCAGCCAAGGGCAGGAAAAAGTCAAAGCGCTCGGCGAAGCTGGCGAATTCACAAGCCAAGGTTTCGCCAGAATCAAGGTCCTCGGCCTCGAACAGGTCGCCATCGGTCGCAAGTACGAACTTCGCCTTCCCCTTGGCAGTTTGTGGGCTAGCCTTCAGAGCCGTAAGCGTCTGCGTCACCGTGCCGGGCTCGGCTACCGCAAGATGAATGTTGTTGACCTGCAAGACGCCGCCAACGTCTGATTTGTTCGATGCGCCACTGCGCAGCCGCTTGATGGTGGTCGCTTTGTTGCCAAAGGCTTCGAGGAACGCGAACGGGAACTCCTGAACATCAAACGGCTGCTCTGCCAGGTTGGATACGGCTTCTTCGATTTCAACGGCGTTCATTCAAGGCATTCCATTTCGCTAGCCGGTTCGATCAGGCCGCTGCCTGTGGTTCAATCGGCTTGCCCCTGAACGGCATGACCTTGATCTCATCTGCGCGTTTGCGGGTCTGCGCGATGTCGTAGCTGTTCTGCATCCGCATGAGGGTGTCCATCGACACGCCGAACGCCTTTTCGAGCCGAAGCGCCATTTCCGGCGATAGGTGCGCGCGCTCGTTGAGCAAGGTCGATAGCGTAGCGCGCGTCACGCCCAGCACGTCCGCCGCCGCCGTGACCGAAAGGCCCAGCGGTTCAATGATGTCATGCTTGATGAAGCTGCCGGGGTGGGCCGGGTTCATCAAGCGTATGCCTGCAATCGCACTCATGCCCACCTCCTAGTGGTAATCTTCATAGTCGAGGTCGATGATTTCGATCTCGTCACGGTCGATCCGAAACGTCATCCGCCAATTCTTGGTGACGAATAGGCTCCATGTCCCCTTGCGGTCGCCGGTCAGCATATGGGCCTTCCAGCTTGCTACGGTGCGCAATTCATCCTCTCGTTCCATATCTTGGAGGAAGGATACGATACGCCGGACCTTGGCGACAACGGCGGGTTGAAGGCCGCTTTCATCGTCAACTTCGATGAATCGCCGCAATCCCTTGTGGACCACGTTTCTGATCTTCATGGACGTTCCTACTCCGACAATTCGTACGGTGTCAAGTGACGCCATACGGTCTGCGGTGACCCGACATGCCGGATTAACCTAACCCGGCCTCCATAACCTTCTTTGCTGTTGGCGTTTGCATAGCCGCCTGCGGGATTGCCGTTTGCGCCAGTCCGGCCCGTTCGCTGATCGCAGATACCAGTTTGGCCCGGTCATTGGTGAAGATCGCGACCGTCTCCTTTGCACGGGAAATCCCGACGTAGAATGACTTCTGGTCGATCAGGTTGGTGGCCTTGCTGTCGGCGTGGATGATGACGTGATCTGCGGTGCGGCCTTGGGCGGCAAAGACGGTTTCGACATAGGCATGAGCAATGTGCTGATCTCGTGCCGCATCAAGGCTCAAGGTCTGGGTCTGCCCACGCGGGTTTCGGAATTCCGCCGTGCGGGCCTGCACATCAATCACGGTCACTTCGCCGCGCGCGCCGTTGATCCGCCCCGCTTCCCGGTCATTGCGGGTGAACCGGATGTTATCGCCGGTTTTGAGTTCGAGTGTTTGCGGCGCGAACGTCTGGCTGTTGCCAGCGCCCCATTGCCGCAAGCGCCAATCCACCTCGCGCCCGTCTTCTGATTTCAAGGTGATGGTGGATTTCGCAGGGTCGATGCTATCGACGCGGTAGGCTGCGCCGCGCGTCACGCCTTTGTCTGCGTAATCACGGGTGAACCGGACGACATCGCCTTTGTCATAGCTCAACGGGTCACGAGCCTCGGCACGGGTCAGCCCCTTGTTGGCAAGGCTTTGCATGGTGACGGCGGGGCCGGTTAGCGTCCCCGATTTTGTGAGTGCATCGCGAATGTCGGCGGTCAGGGTGTCGCGCCCTTCGCGCGATGGCTCAATGACAAGGGTTCTGGCGCGGCTGGCCTTGTCGAGCGCGGCATAGTCCTTGGCGATGGCCGCGAAGCGCGCGCTACGGTCGGTATTCTCCACGATTTTGCCTCCTCCCCGGTCGAGTGCGGCAAGAACCTTTCTGGCGTCTCCTTCGATGGATGCCAGCACGGCCTCCTTCGCCGCGATGCTGGTTTGCCGGACGATCTCGCTTAGATTTGCGGTTTCCATGCCTGCGCCCTGCAATTGCGCAAAGGCCTCGCCTGCCTCGACCGAGCCAAGCTGCTTCACGTCGCCCACAAGAATAACGCGGGCGTTCTGCTTCTCCGCCAGGTCGAACAGTTTGGCCGTATCGCGCGCCGACAACAGCGATGCCTCGTCCACAATCCATGCAGCGGGCTGGCCCTGATTTGGGCGCTCTGGGGATAACAGATGCCGTGCAACGGTATCGCTGCGCGCGCCAAGCGCCTCGCCCAGCACCATCGCCGCCGATGCGGTTGGCGCGAGCGCAACAACGCGCACACCAAGCGCTTCGGCCTCGCGGGCGAAGGTTGCCAGAACGGTGGTTGTCTTCGCGGTGCCAGCGTAGCCTTGCAACGCGGTAATGCGGTTACGGCTGGTCAAGAGCTGCTGCGTGGCTGTGCGTTGGTCGGTATTCCAGCCATGGCCGGTCCGCTCGGCCTTCGCTGATGCACTGGCGACAGCTTTGGCAGCGGCCAACGGCGATGCGATGGCCGATAATGAACCGCGCCCTTCCGTCTCGATCCGCAACAACTTGGCCTCGGTCTTAACATTGGTGCGGGTGGTGAATCCGGCAAATTCAGCCCCCCGCCGGTCGATATGGGTGCGGTCTATCAGTTCGCCTTGCTTGGTTGCTGCCGCAATGGCCTCCCCGATCTGTGCATAGCTGACTTTGCCAAGCCCGACGCGCCCGGCTTCCACATGCAAGGCAGCGACGGAGAACACCGATTGCCGTTCGCCTAGTTTGTCGGCGGCAAAGGCGACGGCGCGGTTCGCGGCGCTGTCGCCCTGCAATTCCATCGTGGCGCTATGATCTTTACCGGCAGCAATGGCTTCAGCCTGTTTGATCATGGCCAGCCTTGCCTCTGGCCCGAACCCGGCTGCGCTGGCGGTATCCCGCCACTCCGCCACAAGCGTTTTCGGATCGGCGGCAACTTTGGCCTGCCGCGTATCCAGCGCGGCAACTTGTTTTTCGGCGGCGCTGGCCTCGTTGCGCGATGTGCCGCGCTCCTCAAGCGCCGCTTCAATCTCCGCGCTGCGGGTGCTGAACGCGGCCACGACCTCAGGAGAAACGCCTTTGATCTCGAACATAGAGCCTTTGCCCACTTCGATCTCATAGCCCAGTTCTCGGACCTTCAAGGCCAGCTCCTGCCGGTAGATCGCACCAATCTGCTTTTGCAGTTGGTAGATCGCGCGCGGTTCAAGGCTGCGCCATGTACCGTCCTCACCCTTGGTGGCATTGAGAACGACATTGTGAGTGTGCAACTGCGGGTCTTGGGCTCGGCTGGTGCTATGCTGAAAGCTGGCGACCACAAGATTCCCGGTCGCCTCACGATTCACTATGCCGCCGTCGCGGATGCGGGTAGCGGCCATGTTCTGTTCGACATGGGCAAGCGCGGTTCTTACCGCTGCTCCGTGCGCTGCAACCAATCGCCGGTCGCCCGCAACTTCGGCCATGATCGAGACGGACTTTGGCGCGCTCAAGGTCACATCCCAACCGGGACGATGCTCCAGTTTGCCGTCGCGGGTCGTGCCCAACTGCTGGTCGGCAACTTTGCCGTCCAGCAAGTCGCGAAATTTGTCCCGGTTCACATCGCCTGAAAGACCCAGCGCCTCTGCACCTTTGCCTTGCCATTCCGATGGAGACTGACCTCCGTCTGCATAATATTCGCCTGCGGATTCATAGTAGCTGGCGGCTTGGCCTGAACTTGTCAGCGCGGAAACGGACGCAACCATTATATTGGTCCCTCGCTGGCGAGTGATCGCGGGACTGGTGCATCCGCTGGCGGGGTAGCCGATGGCTGTTTCCAATGCGTGGTTTTGACGTCTCCCGCCACAAACCCCGGTTGGCGGGCAGGGCCGTGCCGCGCGATTTGATCGGCGGTGAGCCTGATCCGCGCCACCGGCAATCCATCGGGAAGCAACAGATAACCCTCGAACTTGGGCAGCCGCAGTTCGCTTTCGAGAATAGCGGGCCGCATTTTGCGTATTTTGCCAAGCGTGGTGCGGGGCTTGTCATCGTCGTCGGCCAGAGCGTCGGTCATGGTCTGGATTTCGACCTCGCATTCGCCAATGGTCTGACTGGCCCACTGGCGCGTTTCGCTGTCGACGGTTTGCAAGAACAGCTTGGTGTTGCAGCAGCCCAGCATGGCTTCGGCGATCTTCGGGCCATAGCGGTGCTGCATCTGGCCCAGCGCCTGAAACGTCAGAATCACCGCCGCGCCAAACTTGCGGCCTTCGGGGAGCAATCGCGCCAGATTATCGACGTGCGGCAAGTCAGCCAGCTCGTCGAGCACAAACCAGATGCGCCGGTCGGGCGACGGGGGAAGGCCAAGTACGGCGCTAGCCGCGCATTCCAGCCAACAGGCGAGCAAGGGTTTTGACGCCTCGAAATAATCCTCCTTACGGGGCACGAATATCCAAGGCTTTGCGCCCTTCCGCTTGTCCAGCCCGTGGATGAAATCCCGGAAAGCGAAGGGCGTGCCTCCGCTGCCATCAACCCGCAAAAACTGGACAAGGTCAGCGGCCTTGGCGAGCATGAACAGCACGCTGGCCGTGGCCCGGTCGGCGTCGTCGGCAAAGGTGCGCGCCGAAGAACTGCCTGCCAGCCATGTTTTCAGATCGTCCTTGGTCCGGTCCTGCAAGGCGTGGAGCAAAGCGGGCAAGGTGGAGTTGCCTTCGCGCCAGAGCGCCCTGATCATGTTGGCGACAAGGATGCGGCTGGTGTCCAGCCACACGTCGCTGTCATCTTGCCCGGTCTCGGTGATGAGCTGGCGAGCGATGCGGTCGGCGTCGGCGGGGTGGGCAATCTCGGCAAAGGGCGACCAATATGCGCACCGGGCATCGAACGGGTTCAAGATCACGTCGCCGCGCTCGGGCCGGTAGTAATGTGCGACGAACTCGCCGCTCGTGTCATAGACCAAGGCAGCTTCGCCGCGCGCTTCGATGCCGTCGAGCATTTGGCGCAAGGCGGTGGTCTTGCCGCTGCCGGTCGTGCCGATCATTGCCATGTGCCGGGTTTCCAGCCTGCCGGGTAGGGGGACCGTGCCGATGGTGAGCGCTCGGGTGTCGGCTTCAGTAGAGGTCAGCTTTGCCAGCGCCGCCTCGGTCGTCACCAAAGTTCCGGCAATCACCCGGTCTTGCAAAGCGCGGTCGCGTCGCTGGGCGATGGCTCCGCGCAACAGCAGCAGGCACGCCAGCCATCCGGCAAAGCCCAGCGAACTGCCGAATATCCCGTAGGCCCATACGCTGTGCGCAGCGCTGCCGTAATAGGGGTGCGCGGCAACTGCGCGGGCCGGAACGGCGTAGGCTTGGCCGTCCTGGCTGATCGTTATGGCCGGTTCGACCACAGTGCCTTGGGCAAACCACAGCTTTGCCTTGGCGACAGCGAATGTGCCCGCTGCTTGCAACGCCTGCTGATCCAACATGACATAGGGCGTTGCGACAGCGCCCATTGCTATGGATGCAAGCAGGGCATTGGCCTGCCGCCGGAAGCGCGCGGCCTGATTGTTGCGGTTGTGGCGGCGTAAGGCATCAGCATGGGCGCGCCTGTCGTGAGACTGGTTCATTCCCGGCCCTCCTGCGCGCGCCGCCGCTGGCGGTCATAGGCTGCGTTGATCTCGGCGGTGACGGCCTCATCAGATGTTCGCGCACCCAACGCCGCATGGCGCGCATAACAATAGGCTGCGCAGGCGGTGAACAGTGCGCGGTCAAGCATCCGCTCGACATCGACCATGCGGGTGCTGACCGATGCCAGTTCGGCGAGCATCTCGCGGGTGTCGATGTCCTCGCTTGCCCTGTGATCGAGGGCAGTAAGGCCCGCGTCCACGACACGAGCAAGCATCGCATATTCGCTCAATCCGTGGCTCTTGGCGAACCCTGCAAGCACGCGATGACGGGCGGGGGTGAGCCGCACGGTCTGGGCGCGGGCGCTCATCGTCCAACACTCGTCGAGATGCTATTCGCCATCGCGCGCAATGGCTGAAATGTGCCGTTCTCGTACCTTTGCGCTTCACGGGATGCTATCAGCATCCCGTCAAACCCGCAGAACGGCTGGATGCACCCGTGCGTCCGGTGTGTATCTGATTTGCTGGCTCGATGCGTAGCATCGCAGCCCCTCAACCTTGCCTTCAGGCTTGTAAGGTCAGCCATCGTCCAGCCCTTTCTGGAAAGCGTTGCTGGGGGTAATCTCGATGGGGGCGGCGCAGCAGTAATACCCGTTATCCGGGCTGGGACTGGCCTCCTCTTTGGCCATTTCGTTCGCAGCCCATGTGGCAATCATCGTCTTGGCCTTGCGATCTGCCTTGGCACGGTCGAACTTCACCGGGACGGGTGGCCGGGTGTAAAGGTCATGATCCCGGACCCACGCAACGATGGCTGCTTCAATTGCCTGCTGCATATGGTCGCGCAGTTCGTCTGCTTCGAAGGGATTGAGGTGAGCGGTAACGCCGGGGGACAGGATCAACCCGCCCAACGCGAAAGACTTATTTCCGACCCATTGAAGCGGGCCGTCGATCCGGCAGAATGATGTGTGGCCTTGATAGATGTCGAGCGGTGGGCGCTCGGCTCGATGCCAAGGGACTATGGCGCTGCGATAGGCATGGCCGTCAGCATCCTCGGCCAGCAACTTGGCGATGAGCGGCGCGGTGAAACAGGCTGTGCGATACTCGGCGGTGAAGCGCAGATTGACCTTGCGGCCAGTCCAGATGAAATCGGCGAGCCGATCCATGGCGCTGCGGAAAATGGACATGGGGCATCCTTTCGTGAAATCACGATTGCGGTTGGCTGTGGAGGTGAAGGCAGTATCCCGCGCCAAGCGATCTCGCTCGGACGTGGCGCGGGCCTTGCAACGGTCAGTAGCGACGGGTTTGCAGGCTGCTGAGCCAATCCTCGATGTCGCCAGAACGCCACCGGATTTTGCCCGCGCCGATGTGGCAAGGGCATGGAAATGCCCCGCTGCGTGCACGGCGATACAGTGTCGTGCGTGATTTGAAGCCCGTCACGTTGAGCACGTCAGTGACAGTGAGAAGCTGTTCTCGGTTCGGAGGCATTGCGTGGTCCTTTCATCCGTTAGGTGGAGTGCAGGACGTGGCAAAACGGGGCGTCAGCGTGAATTCAGTTCCGCATTCACGGTAATTCATGCATGGGCAAAGTACGCAGAAAATTGTTGAACGGCGGGTATATACCAGCGTTGATCTTTTCCATGCGGCTATCGGCCAACCCCTCGGCGCGTAGCCTTTCCTTCTTCTCCTCGAACGTGATGTTCTCGAATTCCGGGCGCTTGAGGGCGATGACGATCTGCATCGCTTCACGAAATGACTTCGCTTTCACGCCAGCCTTATCGGCCTGAGACAGCAGCCATGCGACGCGCTTGTCGAACAGTTTGTCATCCTTCTCGTCAAGCAACGTGCGCGACGTGAAAAAGGCTGGCGCAACGCGTCCGCCGAGCCTGATCCATAAAGCGCTCATGGGAATTGGCCGGTGCGGAATGCATTGCCACAGAGATTGATCGCGGCTGACGACAAGGAGTGACCCGTGGTCCGCGAGGAAAGCGGCCCGCGCCCTTGGCGACAACGGCTTAAGCGTTCCGTCCGGCAACCGCTCTTCGCAAATCACGTCACCGCTCGCGATGAGATGCTTCAGGTCGTCGAGCGCTCTGAGATTGCGTTCCAAGGCACTGTTTGGTTCAGTCACGAGTTCGTCGTTTTCAGGCTCGCGGCGGACCTTGCTCCTGTTATGCGCCCAGATGAATGCCCCTCCACCGGCCAGAAGAATTCCAGTGCCGATGATGCCGGGGTGCATGAATACGGCAAGCACAGCGCCCACCATGGCCGTTAGCAAAGAAACAACGCGCAAGGCGTCCAGAGCACGCTGCCGCGCCCGTCCGCGACGGGCTGCCGATGCCATCACATCGAGAACTGTCTGCGGGATGATGAGCTCGAAGGGTGTCCCAGCAGGTTGCTTGAGAAACGCAATGAAGCCGTCCCGCATTTTGACGAACTCGGCGGGGCGAAGAGGCAACTGCTCTTGCATCCGTGTTCGAAAAATACAGGGAATCGGGGTCGCGTTCAATTCGTAAACGCGGACGAAAATGTTCACATTCGATGCGTTGGGATGCGTCGCGATGAGAACATTCAAGCATTATCTGCACCACCAGCGCACCACCAGAGCAAAATGGGGTTAGTACGCTTTCGAGAAAATGCCGCTAAGTACTTGAAATATTGGTCGGGACGAGAGGATTCGAACCTCCGACCCCCACACCCCCAGTGTGATGCGCTACCAGGCTGCGCTACGTCCCGACCTTGGAGCGGGCCTATAAGCGGCGCCTTGCGCCTTGGCAAGCGCCGGTTTGGCGAAATGGTGTGTTTGGCATGATGAAGCTTTACGTTTTGAAGGTGCAAGGGCGTTCGATTGCTTTGCCGTTTCCAAGCTGCTAACCGCGCCGCCAAGCCTTGTTCGGCGCAGCTTGCAATTAAATTGCAAGTCGTGCGCTGTTGCAATACCGGACACGCGATCCCAGAAATGGACTTATGATGTTGACGATCCTTGCCGCTGCCGCCTCTTCCACTGGTGAACCGCCTGCTTGGATGAGCTTTTTGCCACTTGTGGCGATGGGCTTTATCTTCTGGTTCCTGATCTTGCGCCCGCAAATGCGCCAGCAGAAAGAGCATAAGGCCAAGATTGCCGCGCTCAAAAAGAATGACATGGTCGTGACGGCTGGCGGATTGATCGGCAAAGTTATCAAGCTTGATGATCATTACGTCGAGCTGGAGCTTGGCCCTAATGTGAAGGTGAAGGCCGTGCGTTCAACGCTGGGTGACATTATCCCACCTGCCGGCGCGACCCCTGCAAACGACTGATCCTGTTTTCGAAAGCTGACCGCCCATGCTCGAATTTCCGCGCTGGAAGGTGATCTGGCTCTGGTTCATCACGCTGGCTTGCGTGATTGCCGCGATCCCCTCGCTCACTTCCACCATGGGCCTTTCGTGGCCATCCACACTGCCCGAACCCAAGGTCAACCTCGGGCTCGATCTGGCAGGTGGTAGCCACATCCTGCTGGAAGCCGATCCGACCCAGGTGCGCCAGCAGCGCATCGAGGGCATGGAAGAGTCTGTGCGCACCAAGCTGCGGCAGGATGGCAAGAACATCCGCATCAGCGACATTTCCAATCGCGATGGCGCGCTTACGTTTGTGGTGGCCAACCCAGCGCAAGTCGATGCCGTGCGCGAGGCTATCTTGCCGCTGACCAATGGTGCGGGCCTGACCGGCCAGCGCGATTGGGATATCAATGTCAGCGATGGCAACCGCTTTATCCTGAAGCCCACCAATGCAGGTGTCGATCAGGCGGTGAGCCAAGCGATGGACACAGCGGTGGAGGTGGTGCGCAAACGCATTGACGCGCTGGGCACCAAAGAGCCGACGATCATCCGTTCCGGCCCCACACGCATCGTGGTTCAGGTTCCGGGCTTGCAAGACCCGCAGGCCTTGAAGAACCTGTTGGGGCAGACAGCCAAGCTGGAGTTCAAGCTAGTCGATACGGCTGCGCTACCTTCGGATGTGGCGCAAGGGATTGCGCCTGCGGGCAGCGAAATTGTGCCGTTCATCAGTCCTGCCGAGGGTGGCGGAATGCCTGCCATCGCAGTGAAGCGGCTGGGCGGTATTCGCGGCGATCAATTGACCAATGCGCAACAGACCAACAACCAGCAAACCAACGAGCCCGTCGTCAACATTACCTTCAATACCGAAGGTGGGGCCAAGTTTGCCAAGTTGACCACGCAGAATACCGGCAAGCAGTTTGCCATCATCCTTGATGGCAAAGTGCTGTCGGCTCCGACCATCAACGAGCCGATTCTTGGCGGCAGCGCGATTATCTCGGGCCGGTTCACGGCGGAAAGCGCAAACTCGCTGGCGATTTCGCTGCGGTCTGGCGCGCTGCCGGTGGATCTCAAGGTGGTGGAAGAGCGCACCGTCGGGCCTGATCTAGGGGCTGACTCGATCCGTCGCGGAATGATTGCGATGGGCGTTGGCACGCTGGCGTTGATGGTGTTCATCTTCGTGACCTATGGCCGGTTTGGCGTTTATGCCAACGTGGCACTGATTATCAACGTGGTGATGATCCTCGGGATCATGGCGGTGATCAACACCACGCTAACGCTGCCGGGCATCGCGGGCTTTGTTTTGACGATTGGTGCGGCGGTTGATGCCAACGTGCTGATCAACGAGCGTATACGCGAAGAGCGGCATCGCGGGCGCAAGGTCGTCGCGGCGGTCGAGATGGGCTACAAGGAAGCCAGTCGTGCGATCTTCGATGCCAATATCACCAACGTTATTGCAGCGGTGCTGATGTTCGCCTTCGGATCGGGGCCGGTGAAGGGCTTTGCCATCGTTCTAATGATCGGCATCGTCACATCGGTGTTCACGGCGGTGACGCTAACGCGGCTTTGGGTTATGCAGTGGCTGCGCCGCGCGCGCCCTGCCGACCTGAATTTGTAAGGGGAGACCGGAACCATGAAACTCCTCAAACTCGTTCCTGACGATACCAACATCCACTTCCTCAAGTGGCGTCTGCCGTTTTACATCGTCAGCATGATCCTGATCGCGGCTTCGTGGGGACTGGTCCTGACCAAGGGCCTCAACTTCGGCGTGGATTTCGTTGGCGGGCAGATGATCCGCGTGACGTTCGAGCGCAGCCCGGAAGCGCCGGTGGTGGAACTGCGCAGCCAGGTGGACAAGCTTGGCTATGGCGAGCCGATCATCCAGCGTTACGGTAAGCCCAACGAGATTTCGATCCGGATGAAGCTGCCCGAAGGCGCGGACAGCGATGCAGCACTGTCTGACAAGATGGCGCGCACGATCACCGCAGACATCAAAAAGAACCACGCCGATGCGCGGATTGACGGGGTCGATTCCGTATCGGGCAAGGTTTCCAAGGAGCTGGGCTGGGATGCGTTCAAGGCACTCGGCTTTGCGGCGCTGGCCGTGGCAGCCTATATCTGGATCCGGTTCGAGTGGCAGTTCGGCGTTGGCGCGCTGTTTGCGCTGTTCCATGACGTTTCGCTGACGCTGGGGCTGTTTGCGATTACCGGCATGGAGTTCGATCTGAATATCGTGGCGGCATTGCTGACGCTGATCGGTTATTCGCTGAACGATACGATCGTGGTTTACGACCGCATCCGCGAGAACATGAAGAAGTTCCGCAAGATGCCGATGCCCGAATTGCTTGACCTTTCGGTGAACGAAACACTGGCGCGCACGATTGTGACGTCGCTCTCGATCCTGATCACGCTGGCGGCGCTGCTTTTGCTGGGGCCTGATGTGATCTTCGGATTTACCGCTGCGATCACGCTGGGGATTTTCGTGGGTACATATAGCTCGATCTATATGGCCGCGCCGATTCTGATCTGGCTGAAAGTCAATCCGAACAGCTTTGTGCCGACCGAAACCGCGCTGGACAAGCAAGAGCGGCTGGCGCGCGAAGGCGTGTAACTCCCAAGCCAGACTATTTAAAATTTGCGGCGGTGGGCTTCAGGGCTTTGCCGCCGCTTTTTCGTAGATTTCGGAAAGCGCTGCTGCGTTGGCGGACCAACTGAAGCGTTCGGCATTGGCGGCGACGGAATTCTGACCGGGCGGGTTGGCGAGCACTTCGATTACGGCTTGGGCGATGGCTTCAGGCGTGCGTTCAACGATGCGGCCTGCGCTATCGTCCAGCACGACTTCGCGTGCGCCGCCTATGTCGGGGATGATGACGGGGGTGCCGCAAGCAATGGCTTCGATCCACGCATTGGCGAGGCCTTCGCGTTCAGAGGGTAGCACCATGGCATCGGCGGCGCATAGCAAGTGCGGGAGCACGTCATGCTCAACCGCGCCGGGAAAGTGTACGCGCGCTGCAAAGCCCAATTCGCTGGCAAGGGCTTTGAGCGCGGCGTCCTCGGGTCCGGTGCCTGCGATGACCAACTGCACATCATCGGGCAAATGCGAAAGCGCACGGATTGCGATGGCTTGGCCCTTGATGGGGACGAGCGCGCCGACACTCAGCAGAAGCGGGCCGTCGGGCGGGACGTCAAGGCCCGGGATGCCCGAAATCCTTTGCCGCGAGGCTTTACGGTCAAGTGGTTGGAAGCGGTCACGGTCAAGTCCGGTGTAATGAACATGGGTGTTGTCTTCGGGCATACCCAGGGCCGCCATGTCTTGGGCCAGACCCTGTGATACGGACAAGAGGGCTTTGGCCTGATGCGCGGCGGTGAGCATCTGACAGCGGGCGAGGGCGCTTTTGCCCCACAAATGAATGTCTGATCCGCGTGCTTTGATGGCCAGCGGCAAGCCGAGCGCGCGGGCAATTCTGGCGGCAGCTGGGCCATCCGGATAAAAGAACTGGGCATCGACCATATCGAACGGTGTTTGCTTATGCAGGCGCTGGGCCATAGGCAGGACGGCGTTGGCGATGAGGGCGGGATTGAACGGACCCGAGATGGCGGGGATCAGTGTGAAACGGGGGTGGTGGACCGTCACGGCACCTTGGTTTTCCACCGGCGGGATCGCGCGCAAGGGGGCGTAACGCTTCAAGGGGAGGGGCGGCAGACCGATAGGGTTGATCACGGTGACCTGCCAATCCCCCCGCGCGGCGAGCGCCTCCATCTGCCGGGCGACAAAGCGGCCAAAGCCGGTGCGTCCGGGTGCGGGATAGAGTGTTGAAATGGAAAGCAGGCGCAACACGTCAGAGTTTCCGCACCAGCATTTCGGCAAGGCCCAGCCAGAATGGCCGGTCTATGATGACCTGACGCTGGCCTGCGCCGGGAGGCAGCAGGGCGATGCGGCCATCGCGATGATCGATCAAGCGACCAAAGGTAAAGCGGCCACCGGGGCGAGGCGCGAGGACATCGCGGTTGAAAGCGCGTGCAAAGTCGTCAGGCTCAATCTGGCGGATCCACACCTGATCGCCTGCGCGGTACTCTCCCGCGCTTGCATCGACCGCCATAGCCATCAGGCGAGCCGAGCCATCGAGCGCCACAGGGAGGATGGCATCCATCGGTTTGGCCAGCGCTTCGGCACCGTGGACAGTAAGGCGTGCGACAAACCGGGCCGGGGATTCCTCATCCGGTTTGAGCAGCAATTGCGGTTCGACGCCGAGCGCGGCACCGATCCGGTTCATCCATACGAGCGACAAACTGCGCATGCCGGTTTCAAGCCGGCCGATGGTTTGCGCTGTTGTTGGCGGGTCGCAGCGCGCGGCGACATCTGCCAATGTGAGGCCCTTTTGGCGGCGAATGTCGCGAATTCGATTGATCATGGTGCGGCCCATTAACCGGAACGGTGTTTTTTGTTCTCCTATAAACCGCACAGAGAGGCAAGAGTTTTGCGTGTTCGGGGAATGTTCGAAGAGGTTTGGGATTTGCCTGCAAGGTTTGCTGCGTTGCGGATTTGCCGCATCGGCAGCAGCGGAAAGTATCTTCTGTAACAAAAATACCTTTAAACCGCACTCCGGCTGTGGCACCGGCCTGTAAGATATTGATAACCGGAGATGATGCCGATGACCTTTCGTTTCAGCCGCCGTTCTTTCGTAGCATCCGCCAGTGCTGCGACGGTGCTTGCCTTCCGCCCCGGTTTGTCATTCGCGGCTGCGCTTGGCGGTGAGGATGCAAAGCTTGATGCCTTGTTTACCCGCATTTTCAATGACCAGCTTCTGCTTGCGCCCGAGCAGGCCACCTCGCTTGGGCTTGATAAGGGCGTAATGGCCGGTCTGCGCTCAAAGCTGGGCGATGATAGCGCCGCAGGGCGCGCGGCCTCGGTTGCGCAAACCCGTGCATCGCTGGCCGATCTGGCAAAGATCAATGACAAGGCGCTGTCGGATGCGATGAAGGTCAACCTTGATGTGGTGCGCTACCAGCTTGAGCGCCGCCTTGATGGCCCGCGTTTCGGCATCGACAATCCGCAATCGCCCTATCGCATTACCCAGCGGTTTTGTTCGGCGTTCAACGTGCCGGATTTCCTCGATTCAACCCATCCGATGAATTCGGTCGAGGATGCAGAGGCCTATCTTGCCCGTCTTGCGCAGCTTGCCACAGCGATTGACGACGACATTGCAGAACAGCGTGAACAGGCTGGACGCGGGATTCTTGCCCCGGCATGGACGCTTGATCTTGCGCTGGGCCAGTTGGCCAAGCTGCGCGAACCTGCGCCGGGCGAATCCTCGATGGTGAAGTCGATTGTCCGCCGCACCGCGACAAAGGGGATTTCCGGTCAGTGGCAGCAGCGTGCAGAAACCATCGTGCGCGACGCAATTTACCCCGCGATTGACCGTCAGATTGCCTTGCTTGAACAGCTTAAGCCGACGACCGTAGCAGGCGATGGCGCTTGGCGCATTCCGCGTGGCGACGAAATCTATGCTGCCGCGCTGGCCCAAGCGACGACGACGAATTTTACGCCTGAAGAAGTTCACCAGATCGGGTTGGAACAGGTGGCCGAATTGACCGCGCAGCTTGATGTTGTGCTCAAGGCGGCAGGATATACCAAGGGCACGGTGGGTGAACGCCTCGCCGCGCTAAACACCCTGCCAGAGCAGCTCTATGCCAATACGCCTGAGAGCCGTGCGGAACTGATCGCCAGCCTGAACGCCGGTGTGAAGAAGATGAATGCGCTGCTTCCGCGTGCTTTCGCGACCCTGCCCGATCAGCCGCTGGATATCCGCGCGGTGCCGGTGGAAATTCAGGATGGGGCTGCAAACGGGTATTATTATTCGGCGTCGCTCGATGGCAGCCGTCCGGCGATTTACTGGATCAACCTCAAGGAAGTGTCGGATTGGCCGAAATATACGCTGCCCTCGCTCACCTATCACGAAGGGACGCCGGGCCATCACTTGCAAATCAGTCTGGCGCAAAGGTCGGACAGCATCCCGTTGATCCGCAAGACCGGGGGCTTTTCTGCCTATTCCGAAGGTTGGGCGCTCTATTCCGAGCAAGTGGCCGATGAACTGGGCGCTTATGACGGCATCGAGAAAGCTGGCTATCTCCAGTCATTCCTGTTCCGCGCGACAAGGCTCGTTGTCGACACCGGCATTCACTCCAAGCGCTGGAGCCGCGAGAAGGCGACCGACTATATGGTGGCGACGACCGGCTTTACCCGCCCGCGCACGCTGCGCGAAGTCGAGCGTTATTGCACGATGATCGGGCAGGCTTGCAGCTACAAGATCGGCCACATCGCTTGGACGCGCGCGCGGGAAAAGGCGCAGAAGGCGCTGGGCGCGAAGTTTGATATCAAGCAGTTCCATGAAGTGCTGCTGGAAGGCGCCATGCCGCTGTCAATCCTCGAAAAGCGCATTGAGGAACGCACGGCGGCGGCGTTGAAGGCGTAACCGCAAAGCCTGCGCCTCCACTTTTGTGGGCGCGCAGGCTTTAACCTTCGACCATTTCGGCCAGTTCCAACCAGCGTTCTTCGGCGGTGTCTTTTTCAGCACGGACTTTGGCGAGAGCCTGCATCAGGGCATCGAACTTCTTGGGATCTTTGCTGTAGAGGTCCGGGTCTGCCAACTGGGTTTCGCCGCGCGCGATGGCGGCGTCGAGTTCTTCGATCCGCTTGGGCAAGATTTCGTAATCGCGCTGGTCTTTGTAGGACAGCTTGCCCTTCTTGGGCGGCAGCGGTGCGATGACGGGTGAGGGAGCCTGCTTTGCAGCAGCCTTTGCGCCTGCCGCATTGCGGGTTTTGCGCATCTTTTCCCAATCGGCATAGCCGCCTGCCACGATATCGACACGGCCAGAGCCATCCATGCCGAGCGTGATCGTGACTGTGCGATCAAGGAAATCGCGGTCATGGCTGACGATCAGCACGGTGCCATCATAGTCCGAGATGACTTCCTGCAACAGATCGAGCGTTTCCAGATCGAGATCGTTGGTCGGCTCATCAAGCACCAGAAGGTTCGAGAAACGCGCGAATTCACGGGCGAGCAGGAGCCGTGAGCGTTCGCCGCCCGAGAGCGTGCCGATGCGCGCTTCGACAAGGTTGGGATCGAAAAGGAAGTCTTTGAGATAGCCGTGGATGTGTTTGCGCACGCCGCGCACATCAATCCAGTCACTGCCATCGGCCAGCACATCGCGGACGCGCTTTTCGGGCGACATCAGGCTGCGCTGCTGATCAATCATGATGCCTTGCAGCGTCTTGGCCAGCGTAATCTTGCCGCTATCGGGTTCGAGTTCGCCGGTGAGCAGCTTGAGCAGCGTGGTCTTGCCTGCACCGTTCGAGCCGACGACGCCGATGCGGTCCTTGCGCGTGATGCGCAGGGTGAAGTCCTTGATAATCGGGCGGTCACCGAAAGACTTGGTGGCGTGATCGGCGACGATAACGGCTTTGCTCTTGGCATCATCGCTGGCGATCGCGAGTTTTGCGGTGCCTTGCGGGGTGAGCATCGCAGCACGCTGGGCGCGCATCTCCCACAGCTTTTCAAGGCGGCCCTGGTTGCGTTTGCGCCGCGCGGTGACGCCACGTTCCAGCCAATGCGCTTCGATCTTGAGCTTGGCGTCAAGTTTGTCGGCGGCGCGGGCTTCTTCGGCATAGACGGTTTCCATCCACGCTTCGTAGCTGCCAAAGCCGATGTCCTTGCGGCGCAGCGATCCACGGTCGAGCCACAGTGTCGCTTTGGTCAGGCGTTCGAGGAAGGTGCGATCATGGCTGATCACCACGAACGCGCCCTTGTAGCGCATCAGCCAGTCTTCCAGCCAATCGATGGCGGCAAGATCGAGGTGGTTGGTTGGCTCATCGAGCAGGAGCAAGTCGGGCTCGCTGGCAAGCGCGCGTGCAAGGGCGGCACGGCGGCGTTCGCCCCCGCTGGCGCTATCGGCCTTGCGCGAAAGATCGATGCCAAGCTGGCCAGCAATGGCCTCGACTTCGTGGCGGGGCGGGGCATCTTTGCCTGATAGCGCGAAATCCATCAGCGTATCATAGCCGGTGAAGAACGGGTCTTGCTCCAGCGTGATAATGCGCGTGCCCGGCTGGATAGAGCGGGTGCCCTTATCGGCATCGACCTGCCCGCCGATCAGTTTGAGCAGCGTGGTTTTGCCCGCGCCATTGCGGCCGATCAGCGCGAGGCGATCACGCGGGCCGATGTGAATGTCGAGGTCGCTGAAAAGCCAGCCATTGCCTTGGATAAGGCCAAGGCCCTCCCAGCTGAGAATTGGTGCTGCTGCCATGGGGGTTGCGCTTAGCGGTGCTGTCGCCAATGCGCAACGCCGCTGCCTGAATGATTATTGGCTGAATGATTGCAGGCTTAATGAGTGCAGGTGCGCTTATTCACGGCTTGTTCAATGGTGCGCGTTTAGGCATGCGGGCATCATGCGATTTGCACCTTTTCTTCTTGCGGCCGTTATGGCCACCGCTTTGCCCGCAACGTCCCAAGCGCAACAGCGCCCGGACGAGCAGAACGAGGCGCGGCGCGATTTACGCTCGGGTGCGGTGCGCCCATTGCGCGATATCGAACGCCGTGTTTTACCAACCAAACAGGGCATGCAATATCTTGGGCCGGAATATGATCCTGCGGCAATGGTCTATAGGCTGAAGTTTATTCGCGATGGCCGGGTTATGTTTGTCGATGTGGATGCCAAGACCGGGCAAATACTTGGCGAGTCTCGCTGAACAAGAGCTTTCGCGGCAGTTCCTTGACCGTTCAGGTTTACAGCCCCATCTAGTTATTCACGTTAAGCGCGAATGTCGCGTTCAGCAGGGGACAGATTTCCATGCGCATCCTGATCGTCGAGGATGAACCCACTCTCGGCAAACAGCTCAAGTCCACGCTTGAACAGACCGGCTATGCCGTTGATCTTTCGGTTGATGGTGAAGACGGGCACTTCATGGGCTCGACCGAGGAATATGACGCCGTCGTGCTCGACCTTGGCCTGCCCGAAATTGACGGGCTGACCGTGTTGGGCATGTGGCGCAAGGAAGGCCGCAAGTTTCCCGTGCTGGTGCTGACAGCGCGTGATTCGTGGTCGGACAAAGTGGCTGGCCTTGATGCAGGTGCAGATGATTATCTGGCCAAGCCGTTCCAGACCGAGGAACTGATCGCCCGCCTGCGTGCGCTGATCCGCCGCGCTTCGGGCAATTCGTCGTCCGAATTGACAGCGGGTGACGTGCGGCTGGACACGCGATCAGGCCGGGTGACACTGGCGGGCGAGCCGGTGAAGCTGACTGCGCAAGAGTACAAGCTGTTGTCCTATCTGTTGCATCACAAAGGCAAAGTTGTCAGCCGTACCGAATTGATCGAACATATCTACGATCAGGATTTTGATCGCGATTCGAACACGATAGAAGTGTTCGTGACGCGTATTCGCAAAAAGCTGGGGCCGGATGTGATCACCACGATCCGCGGACTTGGCTATAGCCTTGATGATCCGGCAGGTCCCGGCCGGGGGTAAACCGTGGCCGAAAGCAGGCCTGCCCGAAATGCGCCTTCACAGCGGGCGATAGATACGCCAGCGCCCCACACCGGGTCGCTGGCGCGTCGCATGTTGCTGATCGCGTCGGCCTGGGTGACGGTGCTGCTGCTGGGTGGCGGCTTGGCGCTGGATCAATCGCTGACCGGTCTGGTGACGCGCAATTTCGACGAGCAGCTTGGTTACATGCTGACCGCGATGGTCGCTTCGGCAGAGATCGGCCCGGATGGCGAGGTGTTTTTCAACCGGCCTTTGGGTGACCAGCGATTTCTGGAGCCGAACAGCGGGCTCTATTGGCAAATTTCGGGACAGGGGCATGAGGATTTCCCCTCGCGCTCGCTGTGGGACCGGTCTCTGACCAGCGATCTGGACAAGAACCACATTGATCCCAAGATTGATGACAGCGGCCAATTTGAAGGCGAGCCGCTGCGGATTATCAAGCGCTCGGTGATTTTGCCGGGTACCAATACCTTGTGGGAGTTTCAGGTTGCGGCCAGCCGTGGGGAACTGGACGCCCAGATCCGGCGCATTCGTGCGATCCTGATATGGTCGTTTCTGGTGCTGGGACTTGGCCTGTTCGTGATGGCGGGTTTGCAGACGTTTTACGGCTTGGGGCCGCTGCGCCGGGTGCGCCTGGCGATTGCGCGGATGCGCGAAGGCGGGGCGAGCCGGGTAACCGATCCGCTGCCGCTGGAAGTGCAGCCGATGGTGCAGGAGTTAAATGCGCTGCTCGAACATTCCGAGCGGCAGGCCGAAGAAGCGCGGACGCATGCGGGCAACCTGGCCCATGCTCTGAAAACACCACTGACGGTGGTGATGAACGCGGCAACCGCCAAGGCCGACGACCTTTCCGATACGGTCATCCGCGAGGCTGCCGTTATGCGGCGGCAGGTGGATCACCACTTGGCGCGCGCGCGCGCGGTGGGGCGGCGAGCCGTGGGCCTGTCACGCGCGCAAGTGTGGGAAAGCGCCGAAGCGGTGGAGCGCGCGGTAACGCGGCTCTATCCGCAAGTGCGGCTGGATATGGATGGCAACCGCGCTGCGGAAGTATCGATTGAACGGCAGGACCTTGATGAAGTGCTTGGTAACCTGATTGAGAACGCGGCCAAGTATGGCGGCGGATCGGTGTTTATCACAATTGATGCAGTGCCCTCCGATCCGAAATTCTGCGAAATCTGGGTGGAGGATGACGGCATGGGCATCCCCGAAGATGCGCGCGTGCGGATATTTGATCGCGGTGCGCGGCTGGATACCAGCAAGCCGGGCACGGGCCTTGGGCTAGCGATCGTGCGCGATGTGGCCGAGATTTATGGCGGCGGTGTCGAATTGCGCGAGAGCGATGATCTGGGCGGATTGTTGTCCGTGTTGCGGCTGCCGCGTCCTCCTGTCCAAAGCAAATAGTCAGGCGCGGGGGTGGGCGTTGCGATAGACGTCGAGCAAGATTGCAGCGTCCACTTTCGTGTAAATCTGCGTTGAGGACAGGCTGGCGTGGCCGAGCAGTTCCTGCAAGCTGCGCAAATCAGCGCCTGCGCTGAGTAAGTGCGTGGCGAAGGAATGGCGGAGCGCGTGGGGCGTGGCGGTTGCGGGCAGGCCAAGGTAAGTTCGCGCACGGGCTACGGCGCGCTGGACCATACCTTGCGCCAAAGGACCGCCTTTCGCGCCCCGGAACAAGGGGTGATCTTTGGCAAGCGGCCAAGGGCATTGGCGGATGTAATCTTCCACCCCTGCGCGCACGATGGGCAGCAAAGGCAACACGCGCTGGCGTCCGCCTTTGCCGGTGATCATGATGGTTTCACCCAATGGGAGGACCGAGGCCGGAAGCGCCAAGGCTTCGGCAATGCGCATGCCTGCGCCATACAGCAGGAGCAGAACGGCGCGGTCGCGTGCGGCGATCCATGGCTGGCTGGCATCGTCGGCGACGGTCTCTGCAAGGTTTACCGCTTCGTCAGGCGTAATCGGGCGGGGCAGGCCTTTTTTGACGCGAGGGCCGCGCAGGCGGGGGCGGCCAAGATCGCCATTGCCATCATGATCGCCTGATTGTTCGCGGGCGAAAGCGATGAAGGTTTTGAGCGCGGAAAGCTCGCGCGCGGCAGAGACATTGCCGAGGCCATCGGCGCGGCGTTCGGCTAGATGGGTGCGCAAGGTTCCGGCATCAAGGCGGGCGAGGGACTCCCACGATTGCGGTGCTGGCAGGGTGTGCAGCAAGCGTGCCGCTGTGGCGGCATAAGCGCGGACCGTGTGCGGGGAGCGCCGCCGGGATTGGCTGAGATGTGCGTTCCACGCCTCAAGGATATCGGCGGTGGTCATGCGCTGACGAGTGTGTCGGGCACAAGTTCTGCCAGCAAGGCTTCGAGCAGCGGCGCGCCTTGCTCGGTCACGAGCAAGATTGCCCCGTTATCAGCCAGATGGCCGATGCTGGTGTAAAACTGGCGCTTGGCCGGATCGATCAGATCAGCCCCGGTAAATCCGAAGCGTGCGGCGAGCTTGACGGGTTCGATGCCTTCGGTGAGGCGCAGGCCCATCAGCACGGCTTCCATGGCCTGATCGGACGGGGTGAGCGCGCGTTCCTCGGCGATACCGTGCCTGCGCTCTGCATGGGCGCGCAGATAATTCTCGGGCTTCTTGTGGCGGATGGTAGCCATGCCAAGCCTACGCCCGTGCGCTCCCGGGCCTATGCCGACATAGTCCTGATAGCGCCAGTAAGTGAGATTGTGGCGGCTTTCTTCACCGGGGCGAGCGTGATTGCTGGTCTCGTAAGCGGGCAGACCGCCTGCGGTTGTGAGTTCACGGGTGAGGGTGAAGAGGTCTGCGGCGGCATCATCGTCCAGCGGTGCAATCTTGCCTTCGCGCACGAGCGTGGCGAAGCGGGTGCCGGGCTCAATGGTCAATTGATAGAGCGAAAGATGGCTGGTTCCAAAACCTAAAGCGCGCTTGAGCTCCGCTTCCCATGCTTCGGGCGTGTGTCCGGGACGGGCATAAATGAGATCGAAGCTGACACGGGAGAACAGGCGTTGCGCAAGTTCCAATGCGGCAAGGCTTTCTTTGACGTCATGAAGTCGGCCTAGGAATTTCAGAGTGTTATCATCGAGCGCCTGAAGCCCGAGCGACACGCGGTTGATCCCTGCGGTGCAGAGGGCGGCGAAATTGGCAGCTTCGACCGAACTGGGATTGGCCTCCAGCGTAATCTCGATGCCGGGGGTAAAGCCCCAAAGCCGCTTTGCTTCGTTCAAGAGCGTTTCCACCAGAGCTGGCGGCATCAGCGAGGGCGTGCCGCCGCCGAAGAAGATCGAAGTGAGCGGTCGGTTTGCGGTGAGCGCCGCTTCATGGCGCATATCTGCGAGCAGTGCGGCTTCCCAAGCCTCGATGTCGGTGCGTGCCCGGACATGGCTGTTGAAATCGCAATAGGGGCACTTTGCGAGGCAAAACGGCCAGTGGATGTAGAGTGCAAGCGCCATGGCAAGAGGGTTAGGCTGAAAACTGCTCCGCTACCAGCTTTGCGAAAGCATCGGCGCGGTGGCTGATTTTGTGTTTCTCGGCCGGATCGAGTTCGGCAAACGTGCGGTCATAGCCTGTGGGCACAAAGACCGGGTCATAGCCGAAGCCCAGCGTACCGCGCGGTGGCCATGTGAGGGCGCCGGGGGCGCGACCTTCATAGACGGCGTGGGTGCCATCGGGCCATGCGATGGCGAGCGTGCAGGCGAAGTGGCAATCGCGAGAGACGTCCGGACCGAGTTCGGCGAGTTTGCCTTCGACTTTGCCCATCGCCATGTACCAATCGCGGCGGGGGCCGCCTTCATAAATGGCAGCTTCAGCCCAATCGGCAGTATAGACGCCGGGCAAGCCCTTTAGCGCATCGACACAGAGGCCGGAGTCATCAGCTAGCGAGGGAAGCCGCGAGGCCTCCGCCGCTGCCTGCGCCTTGATCAGCGCGTTTTCGACAAACGTCAGGCCTGTCTCGTCCGGTTCGCCCAGCCCGAGTTCGCCTGCCGAGAGGCATTCCATGCCATAAGGGGCGAGCAGGGCCTGGATTTCCTTGAGCTTACCCGCGTTGTGCGTGGCGATGACAAGCTTTCCGGGGGCTAGGCGGGGCATTGGAGTTCCTTGAACCATTCGTCTTGAACCGTTTGTCGTCATCTCCTTAAATCGTCATTCCCGGCTTCGCAGGAATGACGATTTGAGGTGGCGGGATGGACGGGTTTTAGCCCACGGCCTTGGCTTGGGCGGCGAAGATCTGGTCGCAGCCCATGCGCGAGAGTCGCAGGAGGCGGAGCAGGGCTTCTTCGTCGTACGTGGCGCCTTCGGCGGTGGCCTGTACTTCAGCGATGTGGCCGCCTTCGATCAGCACGAAGTTGGCATCGGCATCAGCCGAGGAATCTTCGATATAATCAAGGTCGAGCACCGGGTTGCCCTTGTAGATGCCACAGGAAATGGCGGCGACCTTGCGGGTGAGTGGATCTTCCTTGATTGCACCGCTGGCCATAAGGCCTTGCACGGCAAGACGCAGGGCAATCCACGCGCCCGAGATAGAAGCGGTGCGGGTGCCGCCATCGGCCTGGATCACATCGCAATCCAATGTGATCTGGCGCTCGCCCAGCTTCTTCATGTCGGTGACAGCGCGCAACGAGCGACCGATCAGACGCTGGATTTCCTGCGTTCGGCCTGATTGCTTGCCCTTGGCCGCTTCACGGCTGCCACGGGTATGCGTGGCGCGGGGGAGCATCGAATACTCTGCGGTGACCCAACCTTCGCCCTTGCCACGCATGAACGGCGGCACGCGCTCTTCAACCGAGGCGGTGACGAGCACTTTGGTATCGCCAAAGCCGATCAGGACTGAGCCTTCAGCGTGCTTGGTGAAAGCGGTTTCAATAGTGATAGCGCGCATTTCATCCGGCGCGCGTCCTGACGGTCGCATGGGTTTTCCCTCAAAAGTTCGGAAAAGCCTCTGGCGCATTGCCCTTGCGCCTGCAAGAGCGGTAAACAGATTAGCGATGATGAATGGCCCCACCCTCTCCGATTTGACCGACCGCGCCCGCGAGATTTTCCGTCTTGTGGTGGAGGGCTATATTGCCAGCGGCCATCCAATGGGATCAAAAGCGCTGGCGGGGAGCGGTTCGGTGAATCTTTCGCCTGCTTCGATCCGGTCGGTCTTGCAGGAATTGCAGGACGCAGGATTGCTGGCGGCGCCGCATACCAGCGCGGGACGAATGCCGACCGAAGTGGGGCTGCGCCTGTTTGTCGATGGCATCATGCAAGTAGCAGAGCCTACCGCTATTGAACGCGCTCAGATTGAGCGTGGGCTGACGACGGGGGGTTCCATCGAAAATGCGCTGGCGGCGGCGAGTTCGGCTTTGTCTGAGCTTTCGGCAGGCGCCGCGGTGGTGATGGTGCCTCGCCGCGAGCCGCGCCTCGTGCAGATTTCGTTCGTTGCGCTTTCGCCGGTACGCGCACTGGTCGTGCTGGTGGGCGAAGATGGCGGGATCGAGAACCGGGTGATTGATCTGCCCGAGCCTGTGGGTGCTTATGCCTTGGAGCAGGCAGGCAATTATCTGACGAGCCGGTTGATGGGGCGCACGCTGGTCGAGGCGCTGGCGGTTATACGCGCTGAAATTGCAGGCGGGCGTTCGGCGCTGGATACGGTGAGCGCGGGCCTGGTTGAGCGCGGGCTTGCGGTCTGGAGCTTTGATGCAGCGCAGCGTCCGGTGCTGGTGGTGCGGGGCCAAGCCAATTTGTTGGATGATGCGGCGTTGCATGACATCGAACGCGTGCGCCAATTGCTGGACGAGTTGGAAAGCACCGAGGCAATTGCGGCCGTGCTGGATGCCGCACGTGAAGCGCAGGCGACGCGGATTTTCATTGGTAGCGAGAACCGTTTGTTTTCTTTATCCGGCTCGTCTGTCATCGCCTCACCATGGCGCGATGGCGATGGCCGCGTGGTGGGCGTAGTGGGAGTAATCGGGCCGACTCGGTTGAATTATGCGCGGGTCGTCCCCATGGTAGATTTCACGGCCCAGACACTGGGCAAATTCATCGGACAAGACGGGTTTTCTAGAAAATGAGCGATAACGACACACGCCCAACCGACGCAGAGATCGAAGCGGAACTGAAGGGTGTGCCCGAAGATATGATCGAACAGCCTTCGGCTAATGAAGAGCTGGCTCGGCTGCGTGAAGATCTTGAAACGGCAAAGCAGGACATCCTCTACGCCAAGGCCGAAACGCAGAATGTGCGCCGCCGCATGGAAAAAGACGTGTCAGACGCGCGTGCCTATGCCGCAACCGGTTTTGCCCGCGATGTGCTTTCGGTGGCAGACAATCTTGCCCGCGCGTTGGAAACGATCCCCGCTGACTTGCGCGAAGACGACAAGTTCAAGAACCTTGTAGCAGGGCTTGAAGCCACGGGCCGCGAGGTCGAGAAGGTTTTTGCAGCGCACGGTATCATCCGAATTGCAGCGATGGGCATGCCGCTTGATCCGCATCAGCATCAGGCGATGATTGAAATGCCATCCGCCGATGTTGAACCTGGCACGGTGATTTCCGAATTGCAGGCCGGTTACATGATCAAGGACCGTCTGTTGCGCCCCGCGATGGTGGCAGTGGCCAAGAAGCCTGATTGATCAGGCTTCCGGGGTAAAGCGGTTAGCCCTGTCGAAACGGAAGCAGCGCTTCCAGCAAATCTACATGCGGGGCCTCCGGTGACGGGTGGCCCCGTTTTGCGATGAACCAGTGGCGCACGATTTCAGCCTGTTGTTCGATGCCATAGCGCGCGAATGGTTTACCGTCGTGGTAAGTATAGCCATAGCGGCAGAACGGGTGGCGCATGAATGGCAGCCACCAGCGCCCGCGATGCTGGGATTGCCAGACATGGACCATTTCATGAACGAACAGCCCTTGTTCTGACAGCGTTGCGCAGGAAAAATCATCGCAATAGCGCGAGCAGGCAGGCGTAAAGTGGATGTGGCCCATCGGAGCCATGACCGTACCGGTCGGCTGGAAAGGAAACCAGCGGCGACGGCGGATGCGGACGGGATCGGGATTGATGGCCGCGCCGAAGACTTCTGCCACCAGCGCGCGTTCGCCGTGGGTCAGGGGGCGTTCTGCGCCCGGTGGGCAAAGAGCGCAGTCCTTGCTCACATCTTGCTCATGTCGTGATCCATTCCGGACATATCATGATCGCCCGCTACGCCGTCCATAGCGCCGCCAATGCTTTCGATTTTGGCGGGCGCACTGACTTTGTCGCCATTGTCGAGCGTGATGGTGATTTCAGTGGTGTCGCCAGCCTTGAGCGTATCAGCCACGCCGAACAGCATGATGTGCAATCCGCCGGGTTTGAATGCGATAGCCTTGCCGGTTTCCAGTGCCACATCCTTGACCGCGCGCATCGATGACACGCCTTTTTCGGTAGCGGTTTCGTGCATTTCGGCGCGTTCTGCACCTTCGACATAGACCCCTGCGATTTTGCGGGCAGGGCCACTGCCTTGGTTAACCGCAAAATAGGCAACGCCGGGTGCGCCCGGAACAGCCGGGAGGCGAACAATGGCATCAGTGACGGTAACGCCGGGCGCGTTGTCTGGCGATGCAGCGGAAGATTCGCTGGCGTCGGTGGTTGGCTTGTCCGTTTTTTGGCCACATCCGCCGAGGATCAGCGCCATTGCGGAAAGGCTTACGAACATCATCTTGCGCATAACCATCTACTCCTCATGCTGAATTGCTTCACGCGGTAAGCGCACTGGGGCCTTGTGCCAAGCGGAACCACACCTATATCGCCGTCAATCGAGCCGCGTTCGGCGGTCTGCCCGGCAGGGGGACCATCCATCCTCGCGGTGTCCAGATTGGAAGGAAATGGGGAAACCATGGCTAAAGTAATCGGTATCGATCTCGGCACGACCAACAGCTGCGTTGCAGTGATGGATGGCGGCACGCCGAAGGTTATTGAAAATTCGGAAGGTGCGCGCACCACCCCGTCGATCGTCGCATTCACCAAGGATGGTGAGCGTTTGATCGGACAGCCGGCCAAGCGCCAGGCTGTTACCAACCCGGACAACACGATTTTCGCGGTAAAGCGCCTGATCGGCCGCCGCTTTGACGATCCGTTGACCCAGAAGGACACGGAACTCGTCCCTTATACCATCGCCAAGGGCAAGAATGGCGATGCGTGGGTTTCGGCTGGTGGCCAGGACTACAGCCCTTCGCAGATCAGCGCCTTCACCCTGCAAAAGATGAAGGAAACCGCCGAGGCTTATCTTGGCGAGACCGTCACGCAGGCCGTTATCACGGTTCCTGCCTACTTTAACGACGCGCAACGCCAGGCAACCAAGGACGCCGGACAGATTGCCGGTCTTGAAGTGCTGCGCATCATCAACGAGCCGACCGCAGCGGCTCTGGCCTATGGCCTCGACAAGCAGGATGGCAAAACCATCGCGGTTTATGACCTTGGTGGCGGTACGTTCGATATCTCCGTGCTGGAAATCGGTGACGGCGTGTTCGAAGTAAAGTCGACCAACGGCGATACGTTCCTGGGCGGTGAAGATTTTGACACGGTTGTGGTCGAGTACCTGGCTGACAAGTTCAAGGCCAAGGAAAACATGGACCTGCGTGGCGACAAGCTCGCCCTGCAACGCCTGAAGGAAGCGGCTGAAAAGGCGAAGATCGAACTGTCATCTGCGCAGACCACCGAAATCAACCTGCCGTTCATCACAGCCCGCATGGAAGGTGGCGCAACCACCCCCTTGCATCTGGTGGAAACGATCACGCGTTCGGACCTTGAAAAGCTGGTTGCCGGCCTGATCCAGCGCACGCTGGAGCCTTGCAAGAAGGCGCTGGCCGATGCTGGCGTTTCGTCGAAGGATATCGACGAAGTCGTGCTGGTTGGCGGTATGACCCGCATGCCCAAGGTGCGCGAAGTCGTGAAGGACTTCTTCGGCAAGGAGCCACACACCGGTGTGAACCCTGACGAAGTCGTGGCGATGGGCGCTGCCATTCAGGCAGGCGTGCTTCAGGGCGACGTCAAGGACGTGCTGCTGCTCGATGTAACCCCGCTTTCGCTGGGCATCGAAACACTCGGCGGCATCATGACGCGCATGATCGATCGCAACACCACGATCCCAACCAAGAAGAGCCAGGTTTATTCGACGGCTGAAGACAATCAGCAGGCCGTTACGATCCGGGTATTCCAAGGTGAGCGCGAGATGGCGCAGGACAACAAGATGCTCGGCCAGTTCGATCTTGTTGGCATTCCATCAGCGCGCCGGGGCGTGCCGCAGATCGAAGTCACATTCGACATCGACGCCAACGGCATCGTCAACGTCTCGGCCAAGGACAAGGGCACGGGCAAGGAACAGCAGATCCGCATCCAAGCCTCGGGCGGTCTTTCGGATTCGGACATCGACCAGATGGTCCGTGATGCTGAAAAGTTTGCCGATGAGGACAAGAAGCGCCGCGCCGAGGCTGAAGCTAAAAACAACGCTGAAAGCCTGATCCATGCGACCGAGCGTCAATTGGAAGAAAATGGCGACAAGGTTGATGCTTCGCTGAAGGCTGAAATCGAAGCAGCGATTGCCGAAGCCAAGACGGCTGTGGAAAGCGGCAACGTGGAAGCGATGACTGCCAAGACTCAGGAACTGACCGACAAGGCCATGAAGATGGGTCAGGCGATCTATGAGAAGGAGCAGGCTGCTGGTGCTTCTCCGGGCGCTGACGCTGGCGCAAAGGCTGATGATGATGTGGTCGATGCCGAGTTCTCGGAAGTCGACGACACCAAGTGATGTTGCGATGAACCAGACCCGCCGCTTGCCTTGAGGCTCGCGGCGGGTCTTTATTTGTCAGGGAAACGCAATGTCGACCGAAATCGACTTTTACGAATTGCTCCAGGTTGAGCGCACTGCCGACGATAAGGTGCTGAAATCCGCCTATCGCAAGCTCGCGATGATTCATCATCCGGACAAAAATCCGGGAAACCCTGAAGCCGAAGCGAAGTTCAAGCAGATCAACGAGGCCTATGCGTGCCTGTCTGATCCGCAAAAACGCGCGGCCTACGACCGTTATGGCCATGCTGCATTCCAGCAGGGCGGCGGCGGAAATCCCGGCGGTGGCGGCTTTGGCGGCGGAGATTTCGGCGATATCGGCGATATCTTTGAAACGATCTTTGGCGGCGGGTTCAGCAGCGGCGGACGCCAGCAAGCCCGGCGTGGTGCCGATTTGCGCTATGACATGGAAATCACGCTGGAAGATGCTTTCCACGGCAAAGATGCTGAAATTGCGGTAGAAGTATCGCAATCTTGCACGCCATGTGGCGGTTCGGGCGCTACGCCCGGTACGTCGGCGCGGCGCTGCAACTTGTGCAAGGGCCACGGCAAAGTCCGCGCGCAGCAGGGCTTCTTTATGGTCGAACGGCCATGCCCGACGTGCCACGGGCGCGGCGAGATTATTGAATCGCCCTGCAAGAGTTGCCGGGGCGAGGGGCGAGTAGACGCCGAACAGAAGTTGCAGGTCAACATTCCGGCAGGTGTCGATAATGGCACACGCATTCGCCTTGCCGGCAAGGGCGAGGCGGGGCCGTTTGGCGCACCGTCAGGTGACTTGTACATTTTCCTGCATGTTCAACGCCATGCGATGTTTGAACGCGAAGGCACAACGCTGCTGACGCGTTGCCCGATCAGCTTCACCAAGGCCGCTTTGGGCGGTGAGGTAGAAATTCCGGGGATGGATGGCCGGGTTCATACGATTGAAATTCCCGCCGGTATCCAATCGGGCAAGCAGTTGCGCAAGCGTGGTGCGGGCATGCCTGTGCTGCAAGGGCGCGGTGTGGGTGATCTGGTGGTCGAAATCCAGGTGGAGACTCCCAGCAAGCTTACAGCGCGCCAGAAGGAAATCCTGCGCGAGTTTCAGGCTACCGAAACGGGTGAAGAATGCCCGCAATCCAAGGGCTTCTTCGACCGGATCAAGGATGCCTGGACCGATTTGACGGAATAGCTAGTCCGGAAAGGCCGCCACGACTTCAGCCCTGATCCCGGCGATCAGACCGGGTTCAGCGATCAGGCGGCCTTCCTCTTCCTCAAGGATCGCGAGGAAGGCATCGCGTTTGAATGCGTGGATGGCTTTATCGGGCAAGGGCACATCGACGGTTGAGGCGATCAGATCGATCATCCGTTCGGCACCGTGCAGGCGGCCCCACAGATAATCGTTTTCCCGATAGGCGCGGCTGAAGAATGCGCCGAAGTTGAAAAACTCAACGCCGCGCAGGCACGCAAAGGTGCCGCCTTTGCGGATCGAGGTCGCGTCATCAGGCGAGATACGATCAACTTTTACCGGATCGAATTCGTTCATGCCTTCGCCTTGCAGCAATGGCAGCGTGGCGATGTCATAGAACGGGAAGCCAAGATAGGCGTGCAAGAAGCGCCGGCGCAGCGGCTTGTCCATGCTGTCGAGCGCGGCGATGAGGATAGTGTCTACTTGCAGATCCAATCCGATCAAATCGCGGCGGGCCGCGATGGCAGAGAGCACAGCGCCCGGATCAACCATCGCAACAGCTGCTGTTTCTGCAAATCCCGGGCCTAAGCCTTCGGCAGTCTCGCGGCCTTGATAGAGTGCTTGGGCGCGGTAGACGGCATCGCGGGCAGCCTCGCGGGCGGCGGGGCTGACATCGTCGCTGGCCTCCCATTCATGCGTCAAGCGACGGGCGAGCAACTTCAGGCGGCGAATGCGGAAGGCGATGTCGTGTGTTCGAAAGAAAAGGATCGCCTGATCGGTGGCTCCACCGCGCAGAGCTGACAGGTGATCCATTCCATTTTGCGCCAAGTGCGCCCATAAAACAGTCTCGACTTTGGCAGCCGACGCCGCTTGTGGCGCCGCCTCGTAGATCAGTTCGGCAAGGCTGGTAATGATCCCTGATAGCTTGGTTTGCGCATAACTGTGGAAGGCAAAGCCCGCCCGCTCTGCGGCGGTTTGCTGCGCTTTGTTGCGCCATGCGGTCAGCCTGCGCGCAGAGGGGCGATCAAAGAATAACGTGTGCCCGAACAGGTGTTCGACGGCTTCTTCAATCTCCGGGCGCAGTGCTTCGACGATCAGACGCAGGCGCGCGCGCTGGCGGGACTGGCGCTCAAGTGCTTCGAGGTTGTCGCGGATCGGTTGTTCGCGCGGGATAGATGAGAGCGAGCCGAAAATAACTGAAAAGAAGCCTACCGTGCGCCCGCCTTTCGGGGCGATCCGCATGTGATCGGGGCTGGGATCGATATAAACAAAGCGGCGATCAACCTCGCGCCGCGCCGGGCGATCGCGCAGCACGCCAATCGCTTGGGCAAAGGGGCGGTTGACCAGCACTGCACCATCAACCAGCGCGACGCTATCAATGCTGCCGCGTTTCCAGTGGCCGGGCATGATCCGTTCAAGGAAGGCGTCACGGCCCCGCCATAACGTGCCGCGTTCTTGCACCAGCTGGTCGATCTCCTCGACCAGCAGCGGCGGGAACGCACCGGGGAAGCTGGCAGTGGACCGCGCAGCCAGTACCAGTTCGGGAGCTGCAGCAAGGCCCGCAGGGTGTTTGCGATCAGCCATGTGCCGAAACGCAATCGACAGGCGGTGTTCGCTCTCGACCACCGTGGGCGGGCTGTTCAGGCGGATTTCTTCAAGGTGGCCGTTAAAATCGGTCGCAGTTACCAGCAGGTCAATCGGATGGCCATCGGGCAGTAAGGGCGCACCTTCGGGGGCAGACGCCATGGCATCAAGCGCATCGGCGATCATCCGCGAAAAGCCGATGCCGCTAAACGGTGGCGAGAACCAGCGCGCGCGGATCAGGCTCGATACCTTCCGCCGCACTTCCGAGCGGGTTTGCGGCGCGACGGTGCTGCTGACGACGTTGCCGGGGCGCTTCAGCACGAACCACACTAGCGGTTGCGCCCAGAACTTGGCAAAGCGGCCCCATGGCTTGGCGTCAGGATCAAGCAATACGTCTATGTCTGCGCGTTCAAGCCACATCGCGGTCAGAGGCTCAAGGCTTTGGCCGGTAGCGATGGCTTGTGCCAGGAACACACCATTGATGCCGCCTGCACTCGCGCCCGAGATGATATCGGGCAAAAGCCGCACGCGCAGTTCGCGGCTAAGTGCGATTTCTTCAAACAGGCGCACATACACCTGCTCTACACCATGGACATTATCGCTTTGCGGGCAATGGAACGCCCGACTTGCGCGGGTGGCGTGCCATAGTTCCTTGGTCACGCCGTGCATGTACACTGCAAGGCTGATGCCGCCAAAACACACGAGTGCGGTACGCAATTCTTTTTGCCGCATGGGTGAGACATGGCAGGGTTCGCGCCACTCTACCAGAGAGATTTAACGTCAAAATATGTAAAAACACCCGACAACGGAATTTAGATTTTTCAACTATATTATTGTAAACGAATGATAAAAGTTAAAACCGCCCTCGTTTTATGATTGTCAGAGTAACCGACGCTTTACCCTTTGTGCCTAGAGCAAACCTTGACTTGACCCGCTCCGGGTCTGGCAGGGGTATCGAGCGCCGGTGCAATGATCCGCTTGTTCAAACATTACATCCCGCATTCGGTCCTGCTGTTGGGCCTGTTGGACTTTATCCTGCTGATGGCGGCAGGCGAAGTCGGCTGGCAAGTGCGGGCGCACCAAATCGGGATGGACCCGGGCCTTGTGCCCTTACGGATGACTCCGCTTTTGATCTTTGCTGCATTGGTGCAAACGGCCATGATCGCGGTGGGGGTTTATGGCTCGGAAGCATTGCGGTCTTTGCGCTATGCAACGGCGCGATTGCTAGTGGCGATAAGCCTTGGAATCATCGCGCTGTCAGTCGTTTATTTCCTGTTGCCCGGACATACGCTGTGGCGATCCAACCTGCTTTACGCAATGTTCCTTTCCATGGGATCACTGGTGTCGATCCGGCTGTTGCTGGGGGGCTTGCTGGGAACAGCCGCGTTCCGCCGCCGTGTGCTGGTGCTTGGTGCTGGGGCGCGGGCAGAACGGTTGCGCAAGTTGGGTGAGAAGCCTGAATCCGGGTTTGCGATTGTCGGCTATATCGGCATGAGCAGTGTGGCGCCTGTCGTGATTGAAGCCATCCATCGCGATGCGATCAACAATCTCACGCGGTATGTTGAAAATCTCGGGGTTAGCGAAGTGGTGCTGGCGCTGGAGGAGCGGCGCAATGCCTTGCCTCTCAAGGATTTGCTCAGGATTAAAACCACCGGTGTTCACGTTAACGACTTCTCGACTTTCATGGAGCGTGAGACGGGCCGGGTGGACCTTGATACTGTCAATCCGAGCTGGCTGATTTTCTCGGACGGATTCTCATCAGGTCGCGCCATATCGAGCGCCTCGAAGCGACTGTTCGATATTGCGGTCAGTCTGCTCTTGCTGGTTTTGACGCTGCCGGTGATCGTGCTGTTTGCGATTTTGGTAAAGCTGGATAGCAAAGGCCCGGCGTTTTTCCGCCAGACCCGCGTCGGCCTTTACGGCGAGACGTTTGATGTGATCAAACTGCGTTCGATGCGCACCGATGCCGAGGTCAACGGTGCACAGTTTGCGCAGGAGAACGACCCTCGTGTGACACGGATCGGACGGATGATCCGCCAGTTGCGCATTGATGAACTGCCGCAAACGTGGACGGTGCTGACCGGCAAAATGAGCTTTGTCGGCCCGCGCCCCGAACGCCCCGAATTTGTCGCCAGTCTGGAAGATGAACTGCCTTATTATGCCGAGCGGCATATGGTGAAGCCCGGGATCACGGGCTGGGCGCAGATCAACTATCCCTACGGCGCATCGCTTGAGGATTCGCGCCACAAGCTTGAATACGATCTGTACTACGCCAAGAACTACACCCCGTTTCTTGATCTGCTGATCTTGCTGCAAACCTTGCGCGTCGTGCTGTGGCACGAAGGCGCGCGGTGAGGATCGGGTAGTGTCGAGCCCGCTTACCTGGCAAGGCCTCGGGCAATGGATGTTCATCACATCTGCCTTTGCATTTCTATTGCTGATCGGCTGGCGCTGGGATGGACGCCGCCGCAAACGCGAGCAATCGGGCTGGACCGAGATCACAGTATTCGCAGTGATCGCGGCTTGGTCGCTGGTTGCTGCTGCCAATGGCCCGACAGCACTGGTTAGCCAGCTCTTCGAAACGCTGCGCAGCATTGCTCTGCTTGGCCTGACCCTTGCGTTGTTCACGCGTGATGGCCGGCATACCAGCGTCGGGCCGATCCGTCCGGTTATCGCATCGCTTGTCTTCGTCGAATTGCTGCAATTCCTGCTGATCTTGATGCAGTTCCGCTTTGGGCCGAACCATGGCGTACAGGAGATGATCCTCCAGATATCGGGTATGTTCCGGTTGCTGGTGGCGATCGGGGGGCTTGTGTTGGTGCACAACCTCTATGCTGGCGCAATCGCGCACCAGCGCACAGCTTTGCGATGGACATGCGCGGCATTGGCAACGCTTTGGGGGTACGATCTCAACTTATACACAATCGCTTATCTTTCGCGCCAATTGCCGATGGAGCTTGCCGCATTGCGCGGGCTTGCCCAGATCACTGCGGCGGGGTTGCTAGTCATCGGGGCCGTGCGAGGCCGCTCGGCAACGCGCTTTTCGCCATCGCGTGCCGTTGCGTTCCAATCGCTGTCGCTGATGGTGATCGGTGGATACATGATCGTCATGGTTGGTGCCGCGCAATCGCTGGCGTGGCTTGGCGGAAATGCCAGCCAATTGGCGCACCTCGGGTTTGTGTTCGTATCCAGTGTACTGGTGCTCGCGGTAATCCCCTCTGGCAGAGTGCGTGGTTGGATCAAGGTCATGCTGGCCAAGCACTTCTTCCAGCATCGCTATGACTATCGCGCCGAATGGCTGCGTTTCACGCGCACCATCGGGCGCGCAGGTTCGCAAACCCCGCCGCTGCACGAGCGTGTGGTCCAAGCTGTCGCGGATATCACCGACAGTTCGGCGGGATTGCTGCTGGTGCCAGCCGAAAGTGGCGAACTGGTTCTAGCATCGCGCTGGCAATGGCCGACGGCGGATGTGCCGGCAGAAGCATTGGAGGCTGCCAGCGTGCCCTTGTTCGAAAAGCGGGCATTTATCGTCGACCTTGATGAAGTGCGCGCAGGCGTGGATCATCAGGGCGAGATCGGCTCTTTGCCCGCTTGGATGCTCGCTGAACATTCAGCTTGGGCGCTGGTGCCATTGCTGCATTTTGACAGGCTGGTGGGGCTGGTCGTGCTGGGCCGTCCCCAAGTGGCGCGCAAACTGGATTGGGAGGACTTCGATCTGCTGCGTGTAGTTGGCATGCAGTTGGCGAGCTATCTGGCCGAACATACCGGCCAGTCCGCCTTGCTGGAAGCCAGCCGCTTTGACGAGTTCAACCGCCGCATTGCTTTTGTGATGCACGACATTAAAAATCTCGCGAGCCAGATCAGCCTGCTGGTGCGCAATGCCGAGAAGCACGCCGAGAACCCTGACTTTCGCGCCGATATGCTGATCACGCTGCGTAATGCCGCAGACAAACTCAACAGCCTGCTGGCGCGGTTGTCCCGCTATGGCACCAGCGGCACCGAACGGGTTGAGGATATTGACGCTAGCGAAGTTATCGAAGCGATCGCAGCACGCTATAACACGCCGGGCTTGCCGCAGCTTTACGTGACGCAAAGCCAGCCGTGCCAAGTGATGGCCAACCGCGAGGCGTTAGAGCAGGTCATTCTGCATCTGGTGCAAAACGCGTTTGATGCCAGCCCCGAAGGGATGGCGGTGTTTTTGCAGGTCAGCGTTGATGGGTTGAATGGCATCATTGAGGTGATCGATACCGGTTCAGGCATGAGCGCGGAATTCATCCGCAATCGCCTGTTCAAGCCGTTTGTTTCAACCAGGCAGGGTGGTTTTGGCATTGGCGCATTTGAAGCGCGCGAACTGGTCAAAGCGATGCGGGGGCGGTTGGACGTCGAAAGCCGTGAAGGGCTTGGCAGCCGGTTTACCGTGCGCCTGCCGCTAACCGCAGCCCGGCCGTTGATGGATTCCATCGAGGCGAGCGCGAGCTCTCCCGACAAGAAGGTGGCATGATGAGCGATACCCAGCCCAATAAGCGGCCTGTGCTGTTGATCGTCGAGGACGATCCCGGCCTGCAAGCGCAGTTGAAGTGGGCGTATGAAGATTTCGAGGTGGTTATCGCTGGCGATCGCGCCAGCGCGCTGACGTTGTTGCGCGCAGAAGATCCGGTTGTTGTCACGCTCGACCTTGGCCTGCCGCCTGACCCAGATGGTACGACCGAAGGCTTTGCCGTGTTGGACGAGATCATGGCGCTGCGCCCCGATATCAAGGTGATCGTCGCCTCGGGCCATGGCGCGCGCGAATCTGCGTTGAAAGCCATCGAGAAGGGGGCTTATGACTTCTATCAGAAGCCGGTCGACATTGACGCTTTGGGCCTGATCGTTCGCCGAGCGTTGCATCTTTCGCGGATCGAAGCGGAAAACCGCAATCTGGCGACGCGCGCCTCGTCTGACAATAAAGTGCTGGGCCGGATGATCACTGCCGCGCCCGAGATGGTCAAAGTTGCCCGCACGATAGAGCGTGTGGCCAATACCAACGCATCGGTCATGTTGTTGGGGGCCAGTGGTACCGGCAAGGAACTGCTGGCGCGCGGTCTGCACGATGCCTCGAACCGCGCCAATGGATCGTTCATTGCGATCAATTGTGCGGCGATCCCCGAAAACCTGTTGGAAAGCGAATTGTTCGGGCACGAGAAAGGTGCATTTACCGGCGCTGTCAAAACAACCGAAGGCAAGATCGAACTGGCCAGCGGCGGCACGCTGTTCCTTGATGAGGTTGGCGATATTCCGCTGCAACTTCAGGTAAAGCTTTTGCGGTTTTTGCAGGAGCGCACGATTGAACGCATTGGTGGACGGCGCTCAATCGAGGTGGACACGCGCATTGTTTGCGCCACACACCAAAACCTTGAGGCGATGATTGCCGATAACCGGTTTCGCGAGGACCTGTATTACCGGCTTGCCGAAATTGTGGTGCGGATACCCAGTCTGGCAGAGCGTCCGGGCGATGCTACGCTTCTGGCCAAGACGTTTCTTTTGCGCTTTGCCGCAGAGATGAATCCGCAAGTCAAAGGGCTGGCCGCCGATGCGTTGGCTGCTATCGATAGCTGGAACTGGCCGGGCAATGTGCGCGAGTTGGAAAACCGCCTGAAGCGCGCGGTGATTATGGCAGATGGCAAGTTGGTGACCGCTGCCGATCTTGATTTGCCAAGCTCTGCGCAGGAACAAGGCACCCCGCTTAACCTCAAGACAGCACGTGAAGCCACGGATCGCAAAATCATTCGCCATGCTTTGGCGCGCAGTGAGGGCAATATCTCCAGCACAGCAAAACTGCTCGGGATAAGCAGGCCCACACTTTATGACCTGCTCAAGCAGTACGATTTGCAGACGTAAGCCCATGCGCTCTCCTTCCAAACATTTGGGCGCAGCTTTGGCCTTGCTGTTGCTGGCCGGCGCTATGCCCGTACGCGGCGATGCATCTGGCGATGCACTGGACGCCGCCCTTGCCAAAGCCCGGGCGGCACTGGCGAAAGGGGATGGCATTGCCGCAGAGGCGCCATTGCGTTCGGCAGTGCGCAGCGGGGCAGCAGCGGACACGGTGCGTGCAGAGCTGGGCGAGGCGCTGCTGCTTCAGGGTGATCGGCGTGAGGCGCGCAAGCTGCTCTATGGCGGCGATTTCATCAGCGAAAGCGCCGCGCATGGCTGGCATCTTCGTGGTCGGCTTGAACTTGCCGAAGGCCGTCTGCCCGAGGCTGGGCGCGCCTTTGATCAGGCGTTGCGGCTTGATGGCAACAATGCGACGCTGTGGATCGATATAGCGCGCTTGCGTTTCAGCGGCGGTGAGCAGGCGCAGGCCATTGATGCAGCGGACCGGGCGGTTCAATTGAATCCCAAAGATCCGCGCGCGCTTGAATTGCGGGGGCTTTTGATCCGCGAACAGTTCGGCCTTTTTGCCGCGCTGCCATGGTTTGAGGCAGGTTTGCAAGTGGCCCCGAACGATGTGGGGCTGCTGAGCGAGTATGCCGCAACGCTTGGCGATATGGGCCAATACAGGGCGATGCTGGTAGTTTGTCGCAAATTGACATCGGTTGATCCGGGCAATGTGCGGGCCTTGTATTTGCAGGCCGTTCTGGCGGCGAGGGCGGGGCAGACCACACTGGCCCGCAAGATACTTCAGCAAACCGGCACGGCCTTGCGCGATGTGCCGGCGGTGGTGCTGCTAAATGGAATTCTGGAATACCGGGCGGGCAACGGCAATCTGGCGGTCGGGCATTTCAACAGGTTGGTGCGGATGCAGCCCGATAATCTGCAAGCGCGCATGTTGTTTGTCCGCGCGCTAAGTCGTCAGGGGCTGAATGCCGAGGCGGTTGAGGCGGCGGGCTTGTGGGTCAAGCAGGGCTTTGCGCCGCCTTATCTGTTGGCAAGTACCGGGCAGGCCTATCTGGCGATAGGCCGGAAAGTGGAAGGGGCGGCCATGCTCGCGCGGGCCGATGATTTGGGCGAGCGACCCGCGCAGCCCATTCCTCCGGCGCAATCCTTGGGGGCGCTCGCGATCAGTTATGCCGATGCGCCGAACTTTGCCGGAAATGCGGTGCCCTACCTTCGCGGGTTGATCAGTGCAGGTGAGGGGCCGCGCGCAAAATCTGTGGCGGATCGTTTGCGGCTAGCCAATCCCGGTGCCGTGGATGCTTGGCTTTTATCGGCCGATACGCGCATGGCGCTGGGTGACAGGCTGGGTGCGCTGGATATGTATGGCAGGGCTGCCATGATCAGGTTTAATCTGCCCACATTGCTGCGGATCGATCACGCGATGCGCGCGCTTGGCCGTCCTGCGGATGCCAATGCCATGGTTGCTCGCTATCTGCGGCAGAACCCCGGTAACCCGCAAGCACTCAAGTTATTGGCCTATGGCCGTACGGCTGTGAGTGATGATGTTGGTGCGGCGCGCATCGAGGCAGTGTTGCAAGCGCGGGCTTTGCGCAATCCATCGTGAAATGTCCCCTCGACAGGGCAGGGCCGCGTGACTAATCCCCCGTCAATCGTTCGATTAATGGTGGAGGTTTTGGCATGGCAGGCGCACTCGAAGGGCTGACGGTACTGGAATTCGCAGGATTAGGCCCCGCGCCTTTTGCCGGAATGATGCTGGCGGACCATGGCGCGCGCGTGATCCGCATCGAGCGTCCTTCACCGGCAGAGCGTGTTGGCGATAGCGGTGAGCGCGATATTCTGAACCGCAACCGCGAGCTGCTGGAGCTCAATCTGAAGGACCCCGCAGCCATCGCGCAGATCCGCGCGCTGGTTAAAGAAGCTGATGCGATCATTGAAGGCTTCCGTCCCGGCGTGATGGAGCGGTTGGGGCTTGGTCCCGATGTGCTGCTGGCTGACAACCCCAAGCTTGTCTACGGTCGGATGACCGGTTGGGGGCAGGATGGGCCGATGGCCCCGCTTGCCGGGCACGATATCAATTATATCGCGCTTTCAGGCGCATTGCACAGCTTTGGCCAGGCAGGCGGCAAGCCGCAGTTCCCGGTCAATCTTGTCGGCGATTTTGGCGGCGGCGGCATGGTCTTGGCGTTTGGCGTGATGGCGGGAGTGTTTTCCGCCCAGCGCAGCGGCAAGGGCCAAGTCATCGATTGCGCGATGGTGGATGGCGCTGCGATCCTTTCCGCAATGACCTATACCTTCCTCGGCAACGGCACATGGAAGGACGAACGCGGGGTCAATCTGCTGGATGGCGGCGCGCATTTCTATGACACCTACGAAACCAGCGACGGCAAGTACATTTCGCTCGGATCGATCGAGCCGCAGTTCTACACGCTGTTGCTGGAAAAGACCGGGCTGGACGCCGATCCGGAATTTGCAGAACAGATGGATGCTACCAAATGGCCGCATCTTAAAAACCGCATCGCTGCGCTGATCCTTACCAAGACCCGCGACGAATGGTGCGCGATCATGGATGGCACCGACATCTGTTTTGCCCCGGTGTTGAGCCTGCTCGAAGCGCCCAAGCATCCCCACAACGCGGCGCGCGGCACATTTATTGAAGAAGACGGGTTCCTGATGCCGGGACCAGCCCCGCGCTTCCTCGGAACGCCAGCGCCTGTGCCCTCGCTCAAGGGCCGGGGCGTATAAAAGCGCGCTGCCGCTCCATCCGGGGCGGCAGCGCTTTAACGGCGATCAATCGGCGCGGACAGCCGCTTCGATTTCCTCATCGGGATGGCGGCGCTTGTGGCGGACCGACCACCACAGCGACAAACCGATCATCGCCGCACCAATCAGGCCGGTGACTGTTTCGGGGATGTGATAGCGCGCCGATAGCAGCATGATCGCCCCCAGCGCGATAATCGCCCAGAATGCGCCATGTTCCAGAAAGCGGTATTCCGAAAGCGTACCCTTCTGCACCAGCATGATTGTCATCGAACGCACGAACATTGCGCCGATGGACAGGCCCAGCGCAATGATCACCATGTTGTTGGAAAGGGCAAAGGCGCCGATCACGCCATCGAAGCTGAACGATGCGTCCAGCACGTTGAGGTACAGGAAGCCGCCAAGCCCCGAACGCACCACAACACCCGCCGCCTTCTGTGCTTCGTCCCGCATCTCAAGGATCGTGCCGAGCGCTTCGACCGCAATAAAGGTGACCAGCCCCAACACGCCTGATACGATAAAAGTCAGCGCATCATCAGCAGGCAGGGTCAGCGAAATGCCATAGATCGTGAGCAGCAATAGCGCGATTTCGGCGGCCTTGATGTTGGAAACAACGGCCAGCTTTTCCTCGATCCATTTGATCCAGTGCACTTCCTTTTCGCCATCGAAAAAGAACGACAAGCCCACCATCGCCAAAAATGCGCCGCCAAATCCGGCAATTCCGGTATGGGCGCTGCTGACGATTTCTTCGTAACGCTTGGGGTCGTTGAGGGATAGCGTCAGTGCCTCGATAGGGCCAAGGCCTGCGGCAATGGCCACAATCGCCAGCGGGAACACGATGCGCATGCCGAACACGGCGATGATCATGCCCCATGTCAGAAAGCGCTTTTGCCACACTTCGTCCATGTCTTCGAGCACGGCTGCGTTGACCACGGCGTTATCGAACGACAGCGAGATTTCGAGGATCGACAAGACGAATACGATCCACAGCAGCGAGAGCGTCCCGCTCATCGTGCCGGTCTGCATCCAGCCATAGGCCGCAGCCAGCGCGAGGCAGACCAGTGTGAAAAGGATGGACCCTTTGTAGAAGCGGAGCAGCAAACTGAAATTCCCTGTTCGGAGGTGATAGGCCGTTACTTCGGCTGATACGTCTGTTCAAGACCGGGGAACGTACGCTCGCGCACTTCCTTGGCATAAAGCGCTGCCGCGCCTGAAATGGTTCCGGCAATGTTTTCATAGATCTTCACAAAGCGCGGCACGCGTTCAAACATGCCAAGCATGTCTTCGGTCACCAGCACTTGTCCATCGCACTGCGCCGATGCGCCAATGCCGATGGTCGGGCAGGCAACGGCTTGGGTAATCGCAATGGCAATGGGTTCGATAACGCCCTCAATGACAATCGCAAAAGCGCCAGCATCGCATAGGGAACGCGCATCGCCGATGATCTTGGCCGCTTCTGCCTCGGACCTGCCGCGCGCATTGTAGCCGCCCAGCACGTTAACCGCCTGGGGGGTGAGCCCGACATGGCCCATTACCGGAATACCGCGCGCGGTGAGGAATGCTACGGTTTCAGCCATAGCTTCGCCGCCTTCAAGCTTTACCGCAGCGCAGCCCGTCTCCTTGAGCAGTCGCGCTGCGCTTTCGAAGGCTTGAATTGGCGCTGCTTCGTAACTGCCGAACGGCATATCGACCACAACCGCTGCATGAAATGACCCGCGCACCACCGCAGCACCATGGGCTGCCATCATGTCGAGCGTGACCGGCACGCTGGAGGGCAGGCCGTAAATCACCTGGCCCAGCGAATCTCCCACCAGCAGCAAGTCGCAATGTTCATCAAGCAACTGGGCCTGCCGCGCGGTATAGGCCGTCAGCATCACGATGGGTTGCGCGGTGACCCCGTCCTTCTTGCGCTGGCGGATCGCGGGGATCGTCAGGCGCTTCATCGGGCTTGGCGTCGGGTTCGCGCGGCTCGTCGAAGTATCGAGTTGAAACGTGGTAGACATCAATCAGCATCCTTGTGAGACTGCGCACCGCTTCTACTATGTTAACGCAAAGCCGCAAGGTTACGCACCTTATACGTAATCTTGGGGAAAAATGGCTTGCGCGATATCCGGTTCCCGCTAGCTTCCGGCCCATTACCTGGTTTCTGAAGCAACCGCATCGGCGGATTGGCGCTTTGGACCCATGCGGGAGAAATTCATGTTTGGTCGCGTCAAGCCGCTCGACGCCATTCTAGCTACGGCAGAAAAGAAATCGTTGCATCGCTCGCTGGGGGCATTCCAGCTGACAATGTTGGGCGTTGGTGCCGTTATCGGCACTGGCATTTTCGTGCTGACGGCCGAAGCTGCGCAAAAAGCTGGCCCGGGCATGTTGATCAGCTTTATCATTGCCGGGTTCGTCTGCGCAGTAGCAGCACTATGCTACGCTGAAATGGCGTCGATGGTTCCGGTCTCCGGATCGGCTTACACGTATAGCTATGCGGTGATGGGCGAACTGATTGCGTGGATGGTGGGCTGGGCCCTTATCCTCGAATATGCCGTGGCCGCAGGCGCGGTTAGCGTCGGCTGGTCGGGCTATGTGGTTGGCCTGATAGAGAATGCGTTCCATTTGGATATCCCTGATTTGCTGGTGCGCGGCCCTTATGATGGCGGCTTGGTGAACCTTCCTGCGATGTTAATTGCAGGGCTTGTCACATGGCTGCTGGTTATCGGCACCAAGGAAAGCGCCTCGGTGAACGCTGTGCTTGTGGCTATCAAAGTCGCGGCGTTGACCTTGTTCTGCATCTTGGCACTGCCAGTGATGAAGATGGAGAATTTCGAACCGTTTTCGCCTCTGGGCTTCGGCGGAATCGGTGCAGCAGCAGCTTCAATCTTCTTTGCCTATGTCGGCTTCGATGCGGTCTCTACTGCGGCTGAGGAAACCAAGAATCCACAACGCAACATGCCGATCGGTCTGATTGGCAGCCTTGGTATTTGCACCATCTTCTACCTGCTGGTTGCATCAGGCGTGATTGGTTCGGTTGGCGCGCAGCCGGTGCTTGATGCCAATGGCCTTGGCATGGAGCCGGGCAGTGCCGAACTTGCGGCCAGGTGCGCCGCGATGGGCGATCAGGCAGTCGTCTGTTCAAAGGAAGCGCTGGCGTGGACGCTGCGTGAAATCGGTTGGCCACAAGTCGGAAACCTGATCGGCCTTGCCGCCGGTCTGGCATTGCCATCGGTTATTTTGATGATGATGTTCGGCCAGACCCGCATCTTCTTCGTGATGAGCCGTGACGGCCTGCTGCCCGCCTCGTTTTCGAAGATCCACCCGCGCTACAACACGCCGCATGTGATCACGATCCTGACGGGCATTTTCGTGGCCCTCTTCGCCGCGTTCTTCCCGGTCGGTCTGCTCGCCAATATCTCGAACTCGGGCACGCTGTTTGCCTTTGCCGCAGTGTCGGTTGCTGTGCTGGTGATCCGTCGCCGCGAACCGGGCCGTCATCGCCCGTTCCGTACTCCGGCGATCTATCTCACCTCGCCGCTCGCGTTTCTTGGCTGCCTGTACTTGTTCTACAAGCTCGATTTCAAAAGCCAGATGCTGTTCGTGATCTGGGCGGTAATCGGTCTTGTGGTCTATTTCGCCTATAGCCGCAGCCGCAGCCACGTGGGTCGTGGGTCGGTCGAAGTGCATGAGATGGACGGCGATGTTCCGCCAACTTCGGTTCCGCCCATCAACTGATCGGTTGGACGCTTGAATGTGAAAAGGGCCGCCCCGAAAGGAGCGGCCCTTTTTTGTTACAGATCGATGAGATCAGAGACGGGTTTCAGTGAACCCGCCTTTGACGTCACCGGTAACATCCAGACCCAAAGCCATTTTGGCAACGCCAATGATGCCAAGCTCGCCCGCCCAGATTGAGGCATCGCCCAGATCCATACGCAGGAACAACAAGTCCGGGGCTTCTTTGCCGCCGGGAAACCATGCCGCAGCAAAGTTGTTCCAGTGCCTGTCCAGCAGCGCGCGATCCGTTTCCTCAACCAACGTGCCGTGGAAACGCGCGAACACGTCATGTCCCTTGGACGAGAATGTGGCGGTGGCACCGCCCATCGCGGCAAAGCGGTTATCGCGCGAGGTAAAGAACCAGATGGCGCTGTTTGCACCTTTGTCGATCTGTGCGGTCATCGGGGCGGCGGTATCGGGATCGGCATCAAGCTGAAGCATCACGTAGGGGGATGAGGCCAACGCTTTCCAGAATTTTCCACGAAGCTCTTCGGGATTGGCTTGATCGTATTTCATCGCAAATTTGCCTTTCGCGTCTGATATTTGATCGATGAACGGATCGGCGCGAGAGATGTTCCCCCCAAGCTATCCCCAAACCTTCCAGCATTTCTCCCCAAGGTTGTGCACACAGGCGACGCTCAAAGCGGATTGCGCGTTCTGAAAATAAGAACATAATAAGAACATAAGGAATGATTCGCATGTCAGAAGCCGCCCCTACCGTCGACCCTGCCCGCCTCGCTCCCGGCCTTGTCCGCGGCATCGGGGCAAGTGAACGCACCCCGCGCTGGCGCCCCGGCCTTGCCACGGGCTGCGCGCTGTCAGAACTGTTTGCGTCCGGGCGCGATGCATCGGGGGCAGGGCTGGCGCTGGCTCTGGCGCAAGATGCCTTGCGCATGGCCGTGCCCGATCCTGCGGCTGATATGCCCGATCATCGTCCGTTCCTGTGGGTGCAGGATAAGGCCGCGCTGCGTTTGTCCGGGCGGCCTTATCTGCCGGGCCTTCCGGCAGAAATGCGCCACCGCCTGATCCACGTTGCCGCCACGACGCCTGAAGACGCGCTGTTTGCCCTGGAAGAAGGTTTGCGCTGCCGCGATCTGGCTTTCGTTATCGGAGAGATCGCCGGTAACCCGCGCGCGCTTGATTTCACCGCCTCACGCCGCCTTGGCCTTGCCGCTGAAAAACACGGCGTCCCGCTCTGGCTGATCAGGCTTGATGCCAAACATGATCTTGGCGCATCCAGAATGCGCTGGCGGGTTGAGGCCGCACCTTCACCCCCTCCACGCTGGAACGCCCATGCGCCCGGCACCACCACTTGGGCGGCTGAATTGTTCCGCGCTCACACGTATCAACCCGGAAAATGGATTTTGCGCGATGACGGTCCCGCCCTCGTTGCACAACCTTACAGCAACCCCGCCACGCCGGATCATGGCGATCTGGTGCACGGGGCTGGCGATCGATCGCTGGCGGCTTTCTGAAGGCCTTGCGCGAGGGCAAGGCGCAGACGCCGAACCGCTCGCCCTGATCGAAGACACCGCGCACGGGCCACGTATCGCCGCTGCCAACCATGCGGCACAGCTCGCAGGCGCTGTGCCCGCCATGCGGCTTGCCGATGCGCGCACGCTATGCCCCGCGCTCGGCGTGCGTCCGGCTGACCCGGCAGGCGATCTTGCCTTGCTGGAAAGCCTTGCGCTGTGGTCGCAGCGCTGGGGGCCGTGGAGCGCGCTTGACCCGCCCGATGGCTTGCTGATCGACACAACCGGCGTCGCGCATCTGTTCGGCGGAGAGCGTGCGCTACTGGCCGATGCTATCCATGCCTTCACCCGGCGCGGCCTTGGTATCCGCGCGGCGCTCGCCCCCACCGCAGGCGCGGCATGGGCACTAGCGCATTTCGGGCCGGATGCCGCGATCATCGCGCCCGCTGACGATCCGCTGAGGCATCTGGGCGATTTGCCGACAGCCGCGCTGCGGCTTGACGACGACGTGATCCTCCTGCTGCGCCGTCTTGGCCTCAAGCGCCTTGGCGATCTGCATGGTCTTGCCCGCGATGCCCTGGCGCGGCGTTTCCGCAACCGCCGCTCGGCTGCATCCAATCCGCTGCTCCGGCTCGATCAATTGCTGGGCCGCTTGCCCGAACCGCTGCTGCCGGTGATCAGCGTCACCGCACCCCTCGTCCAGCGCCGCCTGATGGAGCCGATCCGCCATCGTATCTTGCTGGATCAGGTCGTGACCGATCTGGCGGGCGATATGGCGCGGCTGCTTGAAGCTTTGGGGCAGGGCGCGCGGCGGCTTGAACTGGGAATGTGGAAGGTTGATGGCGAAATGGCGGTGCGCCGCCTTGAAATGGCCACCGCCACGCGCGATTGCGCCCACATATGCCGCCTGTTCGCCACCCGCCTCGATGATGTGGATGCAGGTTTTGGCATCGAACTGGTGCGGCTACGCGCTTCGTGGACCGAACCGCTGGCACTGGCACAAGTGCAACTCGATGCCGCCGCCGAACGCCACGGTACCAGTCTGGCCGCTTGTGTGGATCGCCTTACAGTCCGGCTTGGTCCCGAAGCCGTGCGCCGTCCGGTCCCTTACGCCAGCCACTTGCCCGAACGCGCACAGCGTTGGCAGCCACCTCTGGCGGATCTGCCATCTTCACAAGAGGAATTGGCTTTCCATCACAGGCCATTGAAAATACTTGATAAGGCGGAATCCGTTGCCGTCATTTATGAAACGCCCGATGGCCTCCCGCGCCGTTTCCGGTGGCGCGGTGAAGTCCACGAGATTGCCCGCGCCGAGGGTCCGGAACGGATCGCGCCTGAATGGTGGCGCGAACGCTCCACCGTGCGCCTGCGCGATTATTACCGCATCGAAGATGCCACTGGACGGCGCTATTGGATCTACCGTCATGGCGTGATCGGTGACGGGCGCGGCGGAGCCCCCGAATGGTTCATTCAAGGATTGTTTGCATGATCCCCACCTGTCCACAGGTCCGGGGTGGCATATGTTTAAAAAAGAACATATAAAGAACGAATGCCGCAACCAGCCTTGCCCGCCCAGAAGACAATTCTTGAACGTCTTGAGATACTTGCCGATGCCGCCAAGTACGATGCATCGTGCGCATCATCAGGCACCACCAAGCGTACGAGCAAAGGCGGCAAGGGTATCGGATCAACCGAAGGGATGGGCATTTGCCATGCTTATGCGCCGGACGGGCGCTGCATTTCGCTGCTCAAAATCCTGCTGACCAATCACTGCGTTTTCGATTGCCATTACTGCATCAACCGCAAAAGCTCGAACACGCGCCGCGCCCGCTTCACTCCGCAGGAGGTGGTTGATCTGACGCTATCGTTCTACCGCCGCAATTATATCGAGGGTCTGTTCCTTTCATCGGGCATCGTCAAAAGCTCCAGCCACACGATGGAGCAATTGATAGAAGTTGCGCGTATCTTGCGGGAAGAGCACGATTTTCGTGGTTACATCCACCTCAAGACGATCCCTGAAGCCGATCCCGAACTGGTCGCCCGCGCCGGGCTTTATGCCGATCGTGTGTCGATCAATGTCGAACTGCCGACAGTCGCCGGTTTGACCCGCCTTGCGCCCGATAAGTCGGCCACGCAGATCGAAGGCGCGATGACGTCGCTCAAGGATTCCATCATCGAGGCCAAGGACGCCCGCAAACGCTTCCGCCATGCCCCGAAATTCGCACCCGCTGGTCAATCCACCCAGATGATCGTCGGCGCTGATGCCGCAACCGATGCCGATATCGTTGGCCGCGCCAGCACGCTTTACGGCAACTTTGGCCTGCGCCGGGTCTATTATTCCGCGTTCAGCCCGATCCCCGATGCCAGCGCGGTGCTGCCATTGAAGCGCCCACCGCTAATGCGCGAACACCGGCTTTATCAGTCCGATTGGCTTATGCGCTTTTATGGCTATGCCCCGCATGAGGTGCAGCAGGCCGCCGGAGCAGACGGAATGCTACCGCTGGATATCGATCCCAAGCTGGCATGGGCGCTGCAATTCCGCGCCGACTTCCCGGTGGACGTCAACCGTGCCCCGCGTGAACGCTTGTTGCGCGTGCCCGGCCTCGGCGTGCGGGCGGTCAACGCCATCATCGCAGCCAGACGCCAGCGCCGCTTGCGGCTTGAAGACGTGGGCAAGTTGACTGTGTCCGTCGCCAAAGTCCGCCCGTTCATCATTGCCGAGGATTGGCGCCCCGTTTTGTTGACCGATCGCGCCGATTTGCAAAACCTGATTGCGCCCAGAAAGTCCGAGCAACTGGAATTGTTTGCGTCATGACGCCGTTTCGCGCGATGCATTCGGCGGAGGCGTTTTGCGTGTCGCTGGCGGCTCCGGATGATTTCGAAGGCTGGCGTGATGCTGCGCGGCGGCTGATTCAGGCCGATGTGCCGCCAGACCGGATCGTATGGGATTCGCCCGCAGATCACAGCGCCGATCTGTTCGCGCAAGGGGAGCGGCGCTTGCCTGCACCTCCTGCCCATGCACCGCAGCCGCGCGCCTCACGCGATTTCGTGCAATATGCCAAGAGTGCGATCCTTCATTCTGACTCTAAACGTTTTTCTTTGATCTATCGCTTGCTCTGGCGGTTACAGGCCAAGCCGCGATTGATGGAGGACAAGGCCGATTCCGATGTGCGCAGCATCGATGAACTGGCCCGTCAGGTGCGGCGCGATATTCACAAGATGCGCGCCTTCGTGCGCTTCCGCGTGATCGAAGAAGCAGACGGTGAGCGCTATGTCGCATGGTTTGAGCCTGACCATCACATTGTACGGTCCAATGCTGCCTTCTTCGTGCGCCGTTTCACCACGATGCGCTGGTCGATTCTGACCCCGCGCGGCAGCATGCATTGGGATGGCGAAATCTTGCAGGAAGGCCCGCCTGCCACCCGCGCCGATGCCCCGGCGGGTGATCCGGTCGAGGCGCTCTGGCGGAAATACTATGCATCGACCTTCAACCCCGCGCGCCTGAAAGTCGGCGCGATGCTGAAGGAAATGCCGCGCAGATACTGGAAGAACATGCCCGAAACTTCGCTGATCCCCGAACTGATCGCGGGGGCGCAAGCGCGGGAGGCGCGCATGGTTGCGGCGGGCGGGCAAGACTTGGGCGAACGCCCCGCCACACTTGCCGGAATGGCCGAGGCGATCCGGTCATGCCGCCGCTGTGCAATTGGCTGCACGGGCACGAACAGCGTGATGGGTGAGGGGCCGCAGACGCCCGTTCTGATGATTGTCGGCGAACAACCCGGCGATACCGAGGAGCAGCAGGGACGTCCGTTCATCGGCCCTGCCGGCCAGTTGTTGCGCGCGCATCTTCAGGATGCCGGAATTGCGATTGAGCAGGCTTATGTGACCAATGCGGTGAAGCACTTCAAGTTCGCCCCGCGCGGCAAGCAGCGGCTGCATCAGAATCCTACCGCCAAGGAAATCGATGTTTGCCGTTGGTGGCTTGATGGCGAACGGGCGCTGATACGCCCACGCATCGTGCTGGCACTGGGGGCCAGCGCGGCGCGCGGCTTGCTTGGGCGGACGGTGAGCGTGCAGAAGGAGCGCGGCATCCCGAACCTTTTGGAAGATGGTAGCGAATTGTGGATCACTACGCATCCCAGCTATCTTCTGCGCCTTCAGGATCATGGGCGCGCTGAAGAAGAACAGAAGTTTGCCAATGACTTGCATCGCGTAGCTGCGCGGGTGTCAGAACTTTCGCGCTGAGCGATGCCCGATCCACCGCTTACCCCTCAACGTCGCCATGTTGGGCCTTTCGAAGGTGTAGCACCGCCGCGCGCCGCTTTTGTCGAGCTTGGCCTTGCCAGTTGCTTTTCCTTCTTGCGCGGCGCGTCCGATGCCATCGATCTTGTCACCGAGGCCCGCCGCTTGGGCTATGATGCTATTGGCATTGCTGACGTGAACACGCTGGCGGGGATCGTCCGGCTACACACCGAGGCAGAAGCCGCGCAATTACGCCCGGTCATCGGCTGCCGGATCGAGACGGTCGAAGGGTTGGCGTTCCTTGCCTACCCCGCAGATCGCGCAGCCTATGGCCGCTTATGCAGCCTGATTTCGGCAGGGCGGATGGCGCGGCTTGACGGGACTTGGCAGACCAAAGGCGTGTGCGATATCGATTTGGCAATGCTGGCGGCCCATGCAAAAGGCATCCACCTGATCCTTGTGCCTCCTCGCGAATTGGATCAACTATTTACGCTGGATATTGAAAGCAATGTGGTAGCTTTTCCGGGGCAGGAACCAAGCCTTGCTCCACAGGAATCCCACAGCCAATCCCTGCCTTTTCCCGAACTTATCCCCCACCTTGTCCACAGGCTACCCACGCTTGGCCACTTGGCAGCCAGTTACCTCTACACAGGTGACGACATTGTGCGGATTGAGCGGCTGAACGCACTGGCGCAAGCGTGTGGTGTGGCACTGCTGGCGACGAATGATGTGCTCTATAGCGCGGCAGAGCGCCGTCCGCTGCAAGACGTGATGACTGCGATCCGCCATAAGACCACGGTCGCCGATGCGGGGCTGTTGCTGGAGCCCAATGCCGAACGCCACTTGAAATCGCCCGATGAAATGGTGCGGCTGTTCCGGCGCTGGCCCCATGCGATCAGCGCGGCGCGCGAACTGGCTGATGCGTGCCGCTTTAATTTGAGCGAATTGCGGTATGAATACCCTGATGAGATCTGTCCTGAAGGCCAGGAACCGCAAGACTGGCTGGAAGTGCAGACATGGCGCGGGGCGGAGGAGTATTATCCTGAAGGCGTGCCCGAGAGCGTGGCCGCGACGCTGCGGCGCGAACTCGATTTGATCGGCAAACTCAACCTCGCAACCTACTTTCTGACTATCAAGGATATCGTTGATTTTGCGCGGAACTGTGATCCGCCAATTTTATGCCAAGGGCGCGGTTCGGCGGCCAATTCGGCGGTGTGTTTCTGCCTTGGCATCACGTCGGTTGATCCGGCCAAACATGCCCTGCTGTTTGATCGTTTCATCTCGGAAGAGCGCAAGGAACCGCCAGATATCGACGTCGATTTCGAGCATGAGCGGCGCGAGGAAGTCATCCAGTACATATACCGCCGCTATGGTCGGCACCGGGCAGGCCTGTGCGCGACGGTGATCCATTACCGTCCGCGTATGGCGATCCGCGAGGTGGGCAAGGCGATGGGCCTTTCCGAAGACGTGACGGGAGCGTTGGCCCGCACTGTCTGGGGCAGTTGGGGCCATGAGGTGGGCGAGCGCAATGTTGCGCAAAGCGGTTTGAATGAAATGGACCCGCACTTGCGGCGTGTTCTCAAGTTAGCTGAACAGATGATTGGAATGCCGAGGCATTTGTCCCAGCATGTGGGGGGATTTATCCTGACCCAAGGGCCGCTTACCGAGACTGTCCCCATCGGCAATGGCGCTATGGCGGACCGCAGTTTCATCGAGTGGGACAAGGATGATATTGATGCACTGGGCATTCTCAAAGTGGATGTGCTGGCATTGGGCATGCTCACCTGTATCCGCAAATGCCTCGATCTGCTGGGTGCGCATCATGGCCGCGAATTGACGCTGGCGACGGTCCCGCGCGAAGATCCTGCGGTTTACGATATGCTGTGCAAGGGCGATTCACTGGGCGTGTTTCAGGTGGAAAGCCGCGCGCAGATGAACATGCTGCCACGCCTGCGCCCGCGCTGTTTCTATGATCTGGTGATCGAGGTGGCGATCGTGCGGCCAGGCCCGATCCAGGGTGATATGGTCCATCCCTATTTGAAGCGGCGGCGGGGTGAGGAGCGGGTGGAGATACCCGCTCCAGGTCCGGAACATGGGCCTCCCGATGAATTGACCTCGATCCTTGCGCGAACGCTGGGCGTGCCGATTTTCCAGGAGCAAGCGATGAAAATTGCGCTGGATGCGGCCAAGTTCTCTAGCCTTGAAGCCAATCGTCTGCGCAAAGCGATGGCCACTTTCCGGTCGCGCGGGATGGTCCATGAGCTTGAAGACATGATGGTGGGGCGCATGGTCCAGCGCGGCTATGATCCTGACTTTGCCGCGCGCTGTTTCAATCAGATCAAGGGCTTTGGCGAATATGGCTTCCCTGAAAGCCATTCCGCCAGCTTCGCGCATCTGGTCTATGTCTCGTCATGGCTGAAGTGCCATTATCCGGCGGCGTTTGCTTGCGCATTGCTCAATTCGCAGCCGATGGGCTTTTATGCGCCTGCGCAGATTGTGCGCGATGCGGCGCAGCACGGCGTTGTGGTGCTGCCGGTAGACGTCAATCATTCCGATTGGGATTGCACGCTGGAGCAAGGCGGCCGAGCGCTCCGGCTCGGGTTTCGGCAAGTTGATGGCTTTCCCGAACATGCCGCAGCCATGCTGGTTGCGGCGCGAGCAGAGCAGGGGCCACTCCGTGATGTTGGTGCATTGAAGGACAGCGCCGGTCTTTCGCCTGCGCTGATCGAGCGGCTAGCCGCTGCCGATGCGTTCGGATCGCTTTCTCTTTCGCGCAGGCAAGCGCTGTGGGATGCGCGCAGCCTTGTCGCGGCCAAGGAACTGCCGCTGTTTGCCGCTGCCACCGCGCGGTCCGAGGGTGAGGAGCGGGTAAGGGCGGTGCTGCCGGTAATGCCGCTATCGGAAGAGGTCGTGGCCGATTACCAGACGCATCGCCTGTCATTGAAGGCGCATCCATTGGCGTTCTTGCGTGCAGGGCTGGGGGATCGTGGTTTTGTCCGCGCCGCCGATCTTCGCAACCACAAAGTCCGCGCCAATGTGCAAGTGGCGGGTGTGGTGCTGGTACGCCAACGGCCCGGAAGCGCCAAGGGAGTCTGCTTCATTACGCTTGAGGATGAAACCGGCGTCGTCAATCTGGTGATCTGGCCGGACCTTATGGAAAAGCAGCGCAAGGTGATCATGGGATCGCGGCTGATGGAAGTGCTTGGGCGGGTTGAGTATGACGACGAGGTAATCCACGTGATCGCCACGCATTTGACCGATGCCAGTGCCGGTCTTGATGCGCTGTCTGATGCCGACTGTCTTGTTCCGCAGATCGCGCGGGCCGATTTATGCAACCGTCCCAAGCCAGAGGGCGGCACTAATATCCGCGCGCACCCGCGCGATGTGAGGATTATCCCAAAATCGCGTGACTTCCATTAGGGCATGGGCATTAGATGTATAGACATCAGGTCCGCAGCCGCTCGATCCCTTGTGCCAGCGCAATGTAAAGCTTGCCCATGTCTGACGATAGAAGGGTAACGCCCAGCGCGTTGCCATCGCGTGTGGAAAGCAACTGGCGCAACATCGCTTCAAAGTCGTGAATGTAGCGATTCACATGTTCACGAAATTCACTCTCTGCCTCATAATGGGCCTGCACTGTCTTAGCTTCCGCAGTATCCAGTAGCGTAACGGCACGGCGTGTGAAGATGCCGCGATCCCCGCGCAAATAAGACGCCCATGATGTTTCCGAAACGTCTGATGACAGCGCCTTTGCAATATCGATGGACGTCGAGTTCAAGGAATCCGTGATGAGCGCGGCGCGGCGGGCAAAATCATTGTCCACTTGCTCCTCTGCCCGTTCGCGTGCCCGGCTTACGCGGGCTTCCAGATTGCCGGCAAGTTCGTCAACCAGGGTCAACTGGTCGCGCATCTGGATGGCAGTTTCACGGCTTGAGGAGGCGGCAGCATCAATCGCTTGCTCCAGTCGCCCGACCAGTTCAGCCGCCCTGCCTTGAAGAACGCGGCTGATGGCTGCGCTGCTTTCCTCGCCAAGATGCTCTGCCAATGCCTCAATCTCTGCTGCGGTATTGACGCGCAAATCTGTGCTGGTTTTGCCCATTGCATCTGAAAGACTTGCAATAGCGCCACTGAGCCGCTGTTCGATCTGTTCCGAAAGAGCGGCGCTATCCTGCCTAGCCTCAGCCAAACTTGATTGCGCATTTTGCAAATCTTTGAGTGTTTTAGAGACTTTGCCTTGCACACCGCCGACAGTTTCGGACAGGAGACGTCCACCGTCACCTGCTTCACGCAAGGTATCACGCAACGTGAACACACGATTTTCCAGCCCCTGAAGGCCTGCTTCTGTACTGCGCAGCGCCTCCGGCATTTGCGTGCGGGTATGATCACTACCGGCCTGTATGATCTCAAGCAGGCGGACCGCAGAATCTGTCAAAGTCTCGATCTGTGAATCCGTGCCAGCAACCGCACGCCGCATATCTGCGAGCATGGCGTTGATATCGGCAATGGATTTCTCAACGGCTCCAACCGCTTTGCCTCCCTCTTCGCCAGAGCTACGAAGAGCGACCGACAAGCTATTGACCTTATTGCTTATTTCGTCACAGGTATTGGCAAGCTTGGCAATTTCAGCCACCTGCTTTTTGCGTTGAGCCTCAATGGTTTGGTCAACCTCGGCCAATCTTGCAACAAGTGCCCCGGTTGCTTCGGTAGTGGCTTGTTCCATCACAGAGCGGCGTTGCGCAATGGCGCTGTCAATTGCGTCCAAGCGTTGATCAAGGGCACTTTGTTGCTCAGCCGCAGCAACCTCTGTTGCGGCGCGACGGTCAGCAAGATGCTCATCAAGATCGCGCGCTTGTCCTTCAAGCATGGCGGTAACCGAAGTGGCGGTTTCCTCGAACTGGGCCAGACGTTCTGCGGATGCTGTGAGCAGCGCCTCATGCTCCTCACCAAGTTGTGCCAGAGTAGCACGCAACGTAGCCGCATGTGCGTCAGTCCGCTCGCGCCACGCTACCAGCGCAGCCTGTTCGGTTCGCGCCATAGCTGCTGCATGATCGGTGCTTTGCGCTGATATAGCCTCAAACCTGCCCTCGGCGACTTTTGCGAGATCTTCGCTTGCCCGCGCAAATTGATCGAGCGAAGCTTGGACACGCTCACGCACGGTTGTGACCTGCCGCTCACTCGCAAGGCCGAAGTCATTAAGCCGTTGGAAGCCGGATACCATTTCTTCAAGCTGCAAATGCGCCGTTCGCCCCGCGTTGCCGATGCTATTGGTCACATCCTTGGCCGAATTGGCGATTACCGGAAGCTGCCCGCGCAGCTTTTCCATGTTTTCCAAAGCGCTTGCCGAAACATCGCTGATTTGATCCACGCGCTGTCGGTTGAACGTGAAAAGCTCCTCCAGCTTGGCGGCGCTACCTGATAACCGATCAACGGCGATACGGCCCAGCGATTCGAGATCACGGCTTTGCGCAGCGATGAAATCGCGCGCGAGGGAGAGTTCGGTATTGATGCTGAGAAGCCGCTTTTCGAGATCGGCAGACTCACGAGCCAAAGAAAGCGAAACTTCAACAAACCGCCCTGCTTCACGTTTACTGGTGCGCATCATGAGCAGCAGGGCCAGCAGCACGAGCACCACAGGAACTGCCCATTGCGATATCCAAGGCACCCATTGCTCGGGAACATATTTGCTGTCTGAAGGCAGGATGACGGACCACGCAAAGAAGCCCGTCCAACCGGCGATCATTGTCGCGGCCAAAGAAGGCAAGATCCAGCTGCGATCTTTGCGCTGCTGATGCTCAATAACATCATCCTCAACATCCCAAGATGCAGCAGCCTCCCCGTCAAAAACGGTGTCGGCATATGCCTCGGCATGGCCAGCGTCCTGTTCGGCGCCATCGATCGGAATTATCCGTGTTCCCCCGCTCATGTTGCGAAGACTATCACAATTTCATCCAAGTTTTAAACCCCACCTTAACACTTCGGCCCGTAGCGCATTTGTATGGCCTATGAAGGTGGATCTTTAGACGCGAATCTTGCTGCTGCGGCGGGTTACGATCCGGAGCTGATCAGAGAATTGCGTGCCGCATTTATCGAAAGCGCCGAGCGGCAGATCGACTTGCTGGGACGGTCCCGCTGCGATGGTAATTGGCAAGTCGCAGCAATGCGATTGAAGGGGCTTGCCGCTAGCTTCCATGCCGATGGATTGTTGGCGCTAGCGGAGGAAGCGCTGGATACCGTGCCAGGCGATCGCGCCGTTTTGCGCCGTTTGCACCAGATGCTTCAGGATTTGACCGTACAGCCCTGATTGGGCCTAACCTGATTTAAAGTGCGTTAACCTCTGCAGATTTCCATTGGCATGCTTGGCAGCAGGCGTCCCAGCCCCTACGATGGCTTCATCGGAGGCAGAGCTTTTTGCGGGTCGCATTGTTATCGTTGATTGAGGCCGCTGGAGCTGATCCGGGCAGGCTGCGTGGATACCTGCCAATTGGTGGGCGATCGGTGCTGCGCCATCAGATCGGTTTCGCGCTGTCTTTGGGCTGCAAACGTATCGTGGTCATGGCTGAAGGCCTCAGCGGTGAACTGGTTGCGTTGCAACATATTGTCGAGGCTGGGCAGGCGCAGTTTCATGTTCTGGCCACGGCCCGCGCCTTGGTGACGTTGATCCACCCCGAAGATGATGTCTTTGTGTTGGGTGATGGTTTGTTGGCAATGCCTGATGCCCTGTGCGAGCACCTGGAGGCCGGGCCAGTCTTGCTGACACTCCCTGTGGAATTGGCGCTGCCGCTGGGGTTTGAGCGGATCGACATTAACCACGCGTTTGCAGCAGCAATGCGTTTTCCGGGTCGGATGGCCGCAGCCCTTGCAGATTTGCCGCCTGAATGGAACGTCCAGTCAGCGCTTTTGCGTCTGGCTACCCAAGCCCGACTTCCCCAGCGCGGCATGCCAGCTTCGCTCCTTGAAGATGGTCGATGGAGTATCGTGCAAAGCGAGGCCGATGCCCATGAAACCGAACGGCGCTGGCTTCGCTTGCATACGGCCAGCGCTGATATCGGGCCGGGTTCGCTGGGCAAATCTTCTGCTATCGCTGTTGTGCGCAGGTTCGGGCCGGCGCTGCTTCATGCTGGAACGCGTCCAGCTCTGGTTGCCCTTGCTGCCGGCTTGATCGGTTTGCTCGGCGGCGGGGTTGGCTGGTTAGGCAACTATGCCTTGGGATTTCTGCTTTTGGGGGTTGGCTGGTTGATCGAACGCGTCGCGAGCTTGCTTGCGCAGGTTGAACGCGATTCGTTGCTGGCATCGGGTTTTGCACGGCGCAGTGCCCATGTTTTTCATTGGCTGATTGACGCAGGTTTTATCATCCTGGCCACTTGGCGCAGTGAGCTGCCACAGTCGCCTTGGGGCCTGCCAGCGTTCGCGCCGATTTTGCTGATTTTTGCGCTACGGCTTTTGCCGCTAGCATTGCCGGACAGTCGCTGGCCTCACTGGTTTGAAGACCGCATAGTTGTTGGTTTTGGGCTGGCTTTAAGCAGTGCTTTCTTGCCTTTTGATTCCACGATCTGCTTGGCGGTGATTGCTTTGATCGGTACGTGTTTACTCTCGTTGCAATCCGCCCAAAATGAACGCAGGTTTCATGCACCATCAAAGGGTTCGCCTAACCCGCAGTTAACCACTCGGGGTTAAGGGTTGTGAATGGCATCGAGCGCAAACACCCAAAGCGACAACGCAGCAATCGAGAGGTTGCTGCAAGATGACTTGTTACATGCCGATCAGGTTATGGTCCACATGGGGCCGATCCTGCGCCATTTGTTGCGCAATGACGATAGTTCCATCTTCAGCGACGAGGTTATTGCGCGGGTCCGAGGTATGTTAGCCGATATCGCCCGGCAATTGGTGCAGGCGTTGGGGGAGGCTGCCGGGCACATCGACGCAGCGTCCTGGGCACGCGAAGCAGGCTCCGGATTGGTCGATCTTCTGGCGGGCCATCAGGCTCTTCTCAACCACTTGCATATGTCGGCGGTTGAATGGCAACTGGCTGACAGGCTCCATGGCCGTGTCGGCATAGATCCCGTGCTGACGCCATTGCTACAAGACATCATTGCTTCGCCGGATCACGATCTGGCGGCTCGGGGGATGAACTTGCTGGCCGCGCAAGCCCGCTTTGGCCAAGCCATTCGCCGCATGCAGATCCCGCTTGCGGAATTGCCGGGCGATTTGCATCACATCGTACTCATGACGATGCACAGTTATGTTGAAGGTGACCCTTCCAGCGTTGCAGCATCAAACGTGGCTGAGGCGGCACTGCGCAAAGTCCGTACTGAAACAGCGTCCCGACTTGATCTGTTAGCCTATGCAGTCTCGTCCATCGGCTTTAACCCGAATGCTATGCTTTCATTGCAGAATGCAGGCGTCGCCTTCTTTCTGACGGCCTTGGGGCTGGGCACCGGTATCCCACGTGAGACGGCGATTATGTGTACAACGGAGAGCCAGATGCCCCGCCTTGCGTTGTCACTGGTATCATCCGGCTTGGGCAGAGACGGACTGATTGACGCGTTCTGCGCGCTTCATCCTGATGTGACATTGCCTGAGGATATTGCTGATCTGCGTCCAGAACAGGCGGCCGCGCTGTTGGCCAAATCGCAATTTGGCTTTATCGCCTGAAATGCCGGTATCCAAACTGTGACGGCTGCCGGGCCAATCCGCGCTCGATGTGATCGCGATGACCGGCTGATTGCGGCCGATGAAACACTTGCTGCGTTGCAGGTCCGTCTGGGCGGCAGCTTCCCGGGCGCAATCGCACTGCCAGGATTGTTAGCACTCGTTCGAAAGGTTCGGACATCTGGTGTCGCACTGTCAGCCATACTCACGCTTGAAGATGATCGCCAGCCCGTTTCGTTTCGAGCACTTGCGGTGCCTTTGGAAGATGGCACAAGCATTGAGATAACGGAATGGCAACTGGCCGCAGATGCATGGAAGGCTGAAGACACCGGCGCGGCAGAGGCATTGTTGCGGCAATTGGCCGAAGCTCATGTGGTCCTGGATGCTGATCAGCGTGTTATCTCCGGCATGGTCGAGGCCCGTGATCTGGCCGATTTTGGACAAAACCTCCGCCAAGGCTTTGGCCGTCATTGGACGGATTTGGTGCTTGTGCGGGGTAGTTCCCATCGTCAGCCACTGCATTGGCGGTTGCTGGATGATGCTGAACTGGATGTGCCGGGCTCTGTCCGTACTTGGCGTTCGCGGTTGCTGCCGCTGCGTTCGGGAGGGTTTGAGCTTCTGCTGGTGGCCGACACTGTAGATTCGCCAGCTTTTGTCGATACCGCGGTAACAATAAAATTACCCGATTTCAAAGGATTGCTTGGTCGCAACCTTGCTCCAGCCTTGCGCCAGCCGATCAATCGGATTGTCGCAAATGCGGAGACGATTCGCATGCGCCTTGCTGGCCCATTGTCTGATCAATATGCAAACTATGGCGGCGACATAGCTGAGGCAGGGCGGCATCTTCTAGGCTTGGTTGAGGATCTTTCCGATCTTGAAGCGGTCGAGGACGCAAGCTTTGATACATCGCCAGATGAGATTGATCTGGCGGATTGCGCGCGCCGCGCGGCAGGGATTCTGGGCATGCGTGCGCAAGAGCGCGGGATTGTGATTGCAACACCTTTAGCCGATGAGCGGGCACCTGCGATTGGCGAATTCCGCCGCGTTTTGCAGATTTTGCTCAATCTTATAAGCAACGCGATCCGCTATACGCCCGGCCATACGACCGTAAGCATTCGCGTAGGCGGTGAGGGCCACTTCACTTGGCTGACCGTAACAGATGAAGGTGAAGGACTGACCGCCGAGCAAGCCGGAAAAGTCTTTGAAAAGTTTGAAAGGCTAGGACGTAGCGGCGATGGCGGCAGCGGGCTTGGCCTGTACATTTCGCGAAAGCTGGCGCGCGCGATGGGTGGTGACTTGTCGGTTACGTCTGCTGAAACTGGCGGCGCTCAGTTCATACTCAGCTTGCCTGCTGATGGTGCATCACAGAAAATCGCATCAGGCTAATCAGCGGCGCGAGCCTGCACGCCAGATGGCCAAAATACCCAGCATTGCCAGTCCTGCACCGATATAAGCCCAAATTGTTTGCGCCAACATAAAGCTGGAAGCCGGCCACAGGATGAGCCCTGTGCCCTGACCAATCCACAACGCGCCGATAAGAACAGCGGCGATGCCGAAAACCTTAAGAAGCATCACCATCGCCGCCAGTCCTCAAAATGCGATCAACGCTCACTCAACGGCACATAGTCCCGTGAGGTCGGCCCGGTGTAAAGCTGGCGTGGGCGGCCGATCTTCTGACCTGGATCAGAAATCATTTCGTTCCATTGCGCCACCCAGCCCACAGTGCGAGCAAGGGCGAACAGCACCGTGAACATCGTGGTCGGGAAGCCGATCGCTGAGAGGATGATGCCTGAATAGAAGTCGACGTTCGGAAACAGCTTCTTTTCCGCAAAGTAAGGATCGCTCAGCGCGATTTCTTCAAGGCGCAGCGCAGTTTCGAACAGCGGATCTTGCACGTTAAGCGCCGCGAACACTTCACGCACCGTGGATTGCATTACCGTGGCGCGGGGATCGTAGTTCTTGTAAACGCGATGGCCAAAGCCCATCAGACGGAACGGGTCGTTCTTGTCCTTGGCGCGGTCAATATAGTGCTGGATGCGATCAGGCGTGCCGATTTCCTTCAGCATGTTGAGCGCTGCTTCGTTTGCCCCGCCGTGCGCCGGACCCCACAGGCAGGCGATGCCCGCCGCAATACAAGCGAACGGGTTGGCGCCCGACGAACCGGCAAGGCGCACAGTCGAGGTCGAAGCGTTCTGTTCGTGATCGGCGTGAAGCGTGAAAATGCGGTCCATCGCCTTTTCAACCGCCGGGATCACTTCATACTCTTCAGCCGGAACGCCGAAGGTCATCTTCAGGAAGTTGCCGGTGTACGACAGCTTGTTGTCGGGATAGACGAAAGGCTGACCGACCGAATACTTGTAAGCCATAGCAGCAATCGTTGGCATCTTGGCGATCAGACGGTGCGAGCTGATTTTGCGATGCGTTGGATCGGCAATGTCGGTGCTGTCGTGGTAGAATGCTGAAAGCGCGCCGACCACGCCGCACATGATTGCCATCGGGTGGGCGTCACGGCGGAAGCCACGGTAGAACGTGGCAAGCTGCTCGTGCAGCATCGTGTGGCGTGTGATCGTGCGGCTGAAATCGGCCAATTCCTGCGAGCTTGGCAATTCACCGTTCAGCAACAAGTAGCTGACTTCCATGAAAGATGAATGTTCGGCCAGTTGCCCGATCGGATAGCCGCGGTGCAGCAGCACACCCTCGTCACCGTCAATATAGGTAATCGCGGAATCGCAGCTTGCCGTCGAGGTGAAGCCCGGATCGTAAGTGAACATGCCCGTCTGGGCATAGAGCTTGCGGATATCGATCACATCAGGACCGATTGTTCCGCTGCTTACGGGCATCTCGATGGTCTTGCCGCCAGCGGTCATAGAAGCCTTATTATCGCTCACGCCTTAGCCCTCCTGTTTCATTTCAATAACCTGCATCGGTCAAGCTGCATGGTCGCGAATACGCGCCAGCGACTCGTCTTTGCCGAGCAATGCCAATACGTCGAAAATTCCCGGTGAGGTAGCCTGTCCCGTCAAGCTTGCGCGCAACGGTTGGGCAACTTTGCCCAGACCTATCCCTAACTCCTCAGCCATTTGCTTTACCGTGGCCTCGAGACTTTCGGTTGTCCAGACGTTTTCAGCCTCCAGCATGGATGCAATTTTTCCGAGCAATGCCCGGGCATCGTCTGTCAGGATCGCTGCTGCCTTTTCAACCATCCGCAAGGGGCGCTGCGCAAACAGGAATACCGCACCTTGCGCCAATTCGTTAAGGTCTGCCGCGCGCACTTTCAGCACCGGCATCGCACGGGTGAGCAAATCGAGCCCAGTGTCCGCCGAGAAACTGGGGGCCATCGCGTCTAGCCGCTCTGCGACCAAACCGGCAAGCCGGGCATCGTCTGCCTCTCGTATATAGTGCCCGTTGAGGTTCAGCAGCTTCTTGATGTCAAACCGCGAAGCACCCTTGTTTACATCAACGACATCGAACCATCCCACCGCCTGGTCGCGGCTGATGATTTCCTCGTCGCCATGGCCCCAGCCGAGCCGCAGCAGGTAGTTGATCACAGCTTCGGGCAACAGGCCCATCTCATCGCGATAGGCATCAACGCCCAGAGCGCCATGGCGCTTGGAAAGTTTGGCGCCATCTGCCCCGTGGATCAGCGGGATGTGCGCATAGACCGGGTCAGGCCAAGTACCATCAATGCTGTTCATGCCGCGAATGACCACCAATTGGCGGAACGCGTTGTTAATATGGTCATCGCCGCGGATCACATGCGTCACGCCCATGTCGTGATCGTCAACCACTACCGCCAGCATATAAGTCGGCGTGCCATCAGATCGCAGCACGATGAAATCATCGAGCTCGCTATTCTGCACCGTGATCGATCCTTGGACCTGATCGGCGATGACTGTTTCACCTTCGCGCGGCGATTTCATTCGCACGACAAAAGAGGCACCCTCCGGCCACTGGTCCGCCGTTGCATCGCGCCATTCGCTGTCGATACGGAATGGCCGTCGCTCCGCCTGCGCCATTTCGCGCCGCGCCGCCAATTCTTCCTGCGTCAGGTAACAGCGATAGGCATGCCCTGCTTCGAGCAATTGGTGCGCCACTTGCGCATGGCGATCAGACCGCGAAAACTGGAATACAGGCGGTTCATCGCCGCCAAGCCCCAGCCAATCCAGCCCGTCAAAGATAGCTTTAATCGCAGCATCGGTGGATCGCGCGCGGTCGGTATCCTCAACTCGCAAAAGGTAGGTGCCGCCGTGATGGCGTGCATAAAGCCAGTTAAACAGCGCGGTTCGCGCACCGCCAATGTGCAGATACCCGGTGGGCGAGGGCGCAAAACGCGTGACGACCCCGCCACTTGGGCGCGATCCTGCAATAATGGTGTCAGTGGCGCTTGCCATTGGCCGCGCTTTCCTTCCCTTTAAAACTCATGGCGTCCGGCTTACCCAGCGCTCCTGAAACGGATGACCCGGCAGCAGGGTTCCCTGTTGCCGGACCACCGGGATTGCCGGTTGGACGGGGGCGGCATTGGGACATCATGAAGCGATTGTCCAGCACCCTTGAACATGCTGAAGCGTTCCTTGAGGCCCATCCTTTTGAACGCGGGCTGTGGCTGGTCGTCGCCTTTGCCGCGGGGATCGTCGCGTGGATCGCATTGTCTATGCCTGCCCAGTGGATCGCGTTGCTGCTCACGTTGGCCGGTTTGGCTTTGCTTCTGGCCATCATGTTGGACCAAAATCGGTTTGGTCGGCTGCGGATGGCGGTAATCGGCCTTGCCGTGATGGGCTGTGCAGGGCTCATCACGATCTGGGCAAAGTCCGAACTTGTCGGCCAACCCGGAATTTCCGGCCCGCGTGTTGTCTGGCTCCAAGGTTTTTTGGTTGAACGCCGCGAAGAGCCTGCCAAGGCACGCGCAAGGCTCCTGCTTCGTGTGCCGGTCGAAGGGTTTTCCGATCCGGTATTGGTCCGCGTCAATTTGCCGGCTGACAAGGACAGTCCTGCCGCGCGCCAAGGGGCTGTGGTCCGCTTGCGTGCCCGCTTGATGCCGCCAGCAGCGCCGATGCTTCCCGGAGCTTATGACTTCGCGCGCACGGCTTGGTTCAGTGGTATCGCAGCAACGGGATCTGCACTTTCCAATATCGAAGTGTTACAGGCATCAGGCCAAAGCACCACTTTGCGAGGCCTGCAATCCTCGCTCGCCACACACATCCGCGCGATGCTTGCAGGCTCACCGGGCAATATCGCAGCGGCGCTTGCGAGCGGAGATCGCGGTGCCATCGCCATTATTGACGAAGACGCCATGCGCGATGCGGGCCTCACCCATTTGCTTTCGATCAGCGGTTTGCACGTCAGTGCGCTTGTCGGCTTCGTTTACTGGATCGCTGCGCGTGTTCTTGCCTTCATTCCGTGGATCGCGCTTCGTATACGTGTTCCTATTGGGGCTGCGTTGGCAGGCGCATTGGCGGGTGTCGCCTACACCCTGCTCACCGGTGCGGAAGTGCCCACTGTGCGCTCTTGCATCGGCGCATTGCTGGTGCTGGCTGCACTCGCAATGGGACGCGATCCCTTGTCACTCCGCCTTGTCGCGGTTGGCGGCTTGCTGGTCATGCTTTTCTGGCCCGAGGCGGTTGTAGGCCCAAGCTTCCAGATGAGCTTTTCTGCCGTGATCGCCATTATTGCGTTCCACTCCGCTGCGCCGGTGCGCGGGTTCCTTACAGCCGATCATCATGGCCCCGTCGTGCGCTTTGCACGCAGTATCATCCTGTTGCTGGTAACCGGTGTGGTGATCGAGATGGCGCTGATGCCGATCGGTCTGTTCCACTTCCACCGCGCGGGTGTTTACGGGGCCTTGGCCAATGTTATCGCGATCCCGCTTACGACATTTGCGATCATGCCGTTGATCGGTCTGGCGCTGCTGCTCGACCTTGGAGGAGTGGGGGCGCCGATGTGGTGGTTGGCAGGCAAAGCCCTCGAACTGCTCCTTGCCATCGCCCATTTCGTCGCAGCGCGCCCCGGAGCAGTAACGATGCTGCCGCCTGTCGCGCCGTGGAGCTTTGGCCTGTTCATCGCCGGTATGCTCTGGCTCGCCCTATGGACAGGCCGCGTTCGCCTGTGGGGAGCCATCCCCGCCGCTATCGCTGTCGCGGTGATGATCCTTGCTCCTACGCCCGATATCCTGGTTACCGGTGATGGTCACCATGTCGGCATCACGGGTGAGGGCAATGACCTGCTCGTCCTGCGCGCGGGCCGGGGTGACTATATGCGCGAAAACCTGCTCGAACTGGCCGGAATGGAGGGCGATTTGCGCACGCTCGAAGACTGGCCCGCAGCCCGATGTAGCGCTGATTTCTGCACCCTCGCCATCAATCGAGCTGGCAAGCGCTTCACCCTGCTGATGGCCCGCACACGCGAATACATCGACGACATGGCGCTGGCCTCTGCCTGTGAACGCGCGGACATCGTCATCGCCGACCGCCGCCTGCCATGGTCATGCCGTCCCAAAATGCTGAAAGCCGACCGGACGTTTCTCGCCAAGACTGGCGGCATCACGATCAACCTTGCGTCCGGGCACATCCGCACCGTGGCTGAAACGCAAGGGATGCAGGGCTGGTATCGCTGGCCAGTTTCGGAGGTGAAGCCAGCCCTAGTCAACCCACATGGACGAGTTGCAGCTAGCAAAGCCGCCCCGTGACCGAACTCGGCGAGTGCAAAGGCAGACTTTCAGGTTTGGGATTGAATCTCAAAGGAGGACTACACCGATCCGCTGCCTGCGCTGCTACTCACAATGTAACGGCGCAGGCGCGAGGGGCCATCACCATCAATGATAGCGGCGTAGCAAACCGGCCAGTTTGCCCTGCACGATCACTTCGTCGGGACGGTAGAACTGTGGATCGTAAGCGGCGTTGGCGGGATCGAGGCGGATCATACCCTTTTCGCGGTGCAGGTATTTAAGCGTGGCTTCTTCGCCGCGCACAAGCGCCACGACGATTTCACCATCGCGCGCCGCATCTGTTTTGCGAACAAGCGCGTAATCGCCATCAAAGATGCCGGCCTCAACCATGGAATCGCCCGAGACTTCGAGCGCGTAATGTTCGCCCGCGCCGAGCAGCGCGGCAGGAACAGGCAAGGTTGCGCTGGTTTCGAAAGCCTCAATCGGAACACCTGCCGCGATTTTGCCGTGGAGGGGCAGTTCAACGACGTCATTAGCCGGAGCAGGGGCAGCCTTGGGCGGAGCGCGCAGCGGGGTGAGCGCGGAATGGGTGTTCGCCGCCGCGCGGACGGGTGCCGGGGCAGCGCCGCCTTTGGTTACCGCGCTATCGGGTTGGCGCAGCACTTCCAATGCGCGGGCGCGGTTGGGCAGGCGGCGGATGAAACCGCGTTCTTCCAGTGCGGAAATCAGGCGATGGACGCCCGACTTCGACTTCAGATCAAGTGCTTCCTTCATCTCCTCAAAACTCGGAGAGATTCCGGATTCCTCCAAGCGTACCTGGATGAAGGTGAGCAGTTCGTGCTGCTTGCGCGTTAACATTGGCGGTTCTCCGCAGGTGAACGAATGCGGAACGGATAAGCAACCAATTCCGACTCGTCAAGCATTACCGCCATTTTCGATCAGGTAAACCGGAACATCCGATCCCGCCGTTCTGGCATCGGCCCAGGCTTCGCGAACGACGAATGCGTTGGCGCGCGCCAAGGGGGATAGCGCGCCAGAATCTTGCAGTGGATCGAGAGTGACGGTTGCGCCGTCCCATTGTGCGCGCAAAAACTCCATGCGACTGCCGCCTTTGGGCATAGGAGCAGCGAGGCGGGCGGGGATGGTGCGTGGCAGAGGCTGCGCCGCGCCGAGCATGGCGCGCAAGAGCGGCATCATGAACAAGAACGCGGTGACATAAGCCGAAGCGGGGTTGCCGGGCAGGCCGAGGATGATTTGGCGTCCGCGTGTTGCGATCAGCAACGGTTTTCCGGGCTTGATGCCGACGCGCCAGAAATCGATGGTTGCGCCGATGGCTTCAAGCGCGGGGCGGATCAGATCGTGATCGCCGACCGACGCACCGCCGCTGGTGATTATTACGTCTGCATCGCTGGCGGCTTCTAGGGCCGCGGCGAGATCCGCCAGTTTGTCTGCGACCGGACCGCCGTGTGCGATGGTGGACGGGAGCATGGAGGCCATTGCGCAGAGCATTGGCCCGTTGCTGGCGGGGAGTTGGTGGAGTTCGGGCAACTGGCCGGGCGGGACCAGTTCATCGCCGCTATCAATCACCGTGACTGAAACCGCGCGGCGGACGGTGAGATGACTGTGGCCGCCCGCGATAGCGAGCGCGATTTGGGCGGGGCCGATGCGGGTGCCGGCTTCGATCAGCACAGTATCGGCGGTGAAATCCATACCGGCGGGGCGGATGTGGCGTTCGGGCGGAGCGGGCGGCTCTCCGGTGAGGTGCAGCGTGTTGCCATCGCGGGCGCTGTCTTCTTGCAGCAGCACCATATCAGCGCCGGACGGGACGACCGCGCCGGTGCTGATCCGCACGGCTTGGCCCTTGCCGACGGTGCCTGCGAAAGGATGTCCGGCGGCGCTCTCGCCAATCACCTGCCAAGGGCCGGGGAGGTCTGCGGCGCGCAGGGCGTAGCCATCCATGGCGGAGAGGGCGGCGGCGGGTTGGGTGCGCCGGGCGAGCAGAGGTCCGGCGAGGTAGTGGCCGAGGCATTGCGTGACCAGGCGTTCCTGCACCGGTAGGGCAGGGGCCAGCGCGAGCAGGCGGGCCTGCGCTTCGGCGAGGGGGAGCGGGGGCGTTCTCAAGCGTCGTCCGCCCGCCAGATTCCGGATTTGCCGCCGCGCTTTTCGATCAGGCGCACGCCTTCGATGACCATGCCTTTGTCGAGCGCCTTGGCCATATCATAGACTGTGAGCAGCGCGACCGAGACGGCGGTGAGCGCCTCCATTTCTATCCCAGTCTTGCCGGTCAGCGAGGCGGTGGCGGTGCATTCCACGCCACTTTCCATCAGTTCGAAATCGATGTTCACCGCATCGAGGCCAAGGGGGTGGCACAGCGGGATCAATTCGCCCGTCTTCTTGGCGGCCATGATCCCGGCGATGCGGGCGGTGCCAAGCACATCGCCCTTGGGCGCGTTGCCTGCTGCGATGGCAGCCAGTGTGGCGGTGTTCATCCGGATCATGCCTTTGGCAATGGCGATGCGGTGGGTTTCCGCTTTGCTGCCAACATCGACCATGCGGGCGGTTCCGGACGAATCGAGATGCGTCAATTTGTTCATCTTTCGCCTTCGCAGCCTGAACAGGTTTACACAGTTTACACTGTTCTAGAGAAAACTTTGCGGCCCCGCCATGACTTGGATTTGCGGGGTTTTCAAGCAAGAGGGGGCGGGAAGCTGGCATCGGGTGAAGTTTGGCAGGTTGCCATGTTGTAGGACAGGCTTTTGTCGGTATTGTCATCAATGTCAGCAGGGGGAGATGGCTATGCGCAAACGGACGGTTTTGATGGCGGCGCTGGGGGCGCTGATGATCGCAGGCGGCGTCGGCTTTGCCAGCCTCGACAAGGAAACGCGCGGGGTGCTGATGGCGCTGCCGACCAACGCCGATGTGCTTTCGTGGAATGTGGCGCAGCGTGATGCGGGCTTTCGCGCGATGGACCGGCTTTCGTTTCTGGCCAAGTCCAACACGATAGCGCCTTCGGCCACACCATTGCCGCTGCCGGTGGGCAAGCCGCTGGTGATCCCCGGCGTCGAGGCATTCATGCAGAGCCAGCGCACGGCGGGGCTGGTGATTGTGGTCGATGGCAAAGTGCGGTTCGAACGCTATGGCCTCGGGTTTGATGCGCAAGGGCGCTGGACGAGCTTTTCTGTAGCCAAATCGTTCACATCGACTCTGGTGGGCGCGGCGTTGAAGGATGGTGCGATCCGCAGTCTGGATGACAAGGTAAGCGCCTATATTCCAAGGCTGAAAGGCAGTGCTTATGATGATGTAAGCGTGGCGCAATTGCTGACGATGAGTTCGGGCGTGCGCTGGAACGAGGATTATGAAGATCCGCAATCCGATGTCGCCAAGTTTAACCGTGCCAAGCCCGAAGGCGAAATGGACGCAACCGTCAGTTATATGCGCACATTGCCGCGCGCTCACGCGCCGGGCACAGTGTGGCATTACAACACGGGCGAGACGAACCTGATCGGGGTGCTGGTTTCATCGGCCACGGGCAAGACGCTATCGGCCTATTTGCAGGAAAAGGTTTGGCAACCCGCGGGCATGGAAGCGGGCGCGACGTGGCTGCTGGGCGAGAGCGGGCACGAGATCGGCGGTTGTTGCCTGCAAGCCGCGACACGCGATTATGCGCGCTTCGGGCTGTTCGTGCTGGCTGGCGGCAAAGCGCAAGACGGGCGGCAGATCGTGCCCGAAGACTGGTTTGCCCGCGCCACCACCAAGCAGATCGACATTGGCCGCCCCGGCAGAGGCTATGGCTTTCAATGGTGGACCTATGACGACGGCTCCTTCGCCGCTCAGGGCATTTTCGGACAGGGCATTTTCATTGATCCCAAACGCAAGCTGGTGATCGCCAGCAACGCCGATTGGCCAAGGGCAAGCGCGGGGACGCAGCCGGATGAACGGCAGGCGTTTTACCGGCAGGTTGTGCGGATTGTGGATGGGGGTGGGTGAGTTTGTGATGACGAGCCTCTTGAACCAAAGCGACAAAGAGCGCACCCTTCTCGCTTAATCACAACATCAGGAGTGCGTGCCATGGTGGTGTCGGGACAGGTTCAGGTGGCGCCGTTTACGGTGGCGCGGGATTTGGGGTTGGCCGATTTGCGCGCGGCCTTGGTGGCGGGGTGGCGTGATTTTTTGGCATTCCCGCTGTTCGGGTTGTTCTTCGGCGGCATTTATGTAGCGGCGGGGCTGTTGATCTGGTTCGTGCTGTTTCGCGGGGGCGAGGTGGCTTGGCTGGTTCCGGCGGCGGCCGGGTTTCCGCTGCTCGCGCCGTTTGTGGCGGTGGGGCTTTATGAGGTGAGCCGTCGGCGCGAGGCGGGGTTCCCGATGCGCTGGGGGGCGATCCTTGGCGCGCTGCGCGGGCGCGGGGATGAACAGATCCTCTCGATGGGGGTGATCGTGTTTGTGGCGTTCGGATTCTGGCTGATGGTGGCGCACGGCATCTTTGCGGTGTTCATGGCGCAATCAGGCGTTGGCGGAGAATCGTTCGCGGTGTTTGCCACCACAGCGGGCCTGCTGATGCTGGTTGTGGGCAGCGCGGTGGGCGCGGTGATGGCGCTGGCGTTCTATGCCATCACGGTGATCAGCTTGCCGATGCTGGTGGACCGCGAGGTGGATTTCCTGACCGCGATTATCACCAGCCTTGCCACGGTGCGGTCCAATGGATTTGCGATGATGGCATGGGCGGCGGTAATTGGCGGGCTGCTGTTTGTGGCGATTCTACCGCTGTTTTTGGGACTGCTGGTGGCGCTGCCGGTACTGGGCCATGCGACGTGGCATTTATATCGGCGGGTGGTGGTTTGAAATTGGGTTCTGTTTGATTAGCAGAACAAGCCCACCCCCGGCCCCTCCCGCAGGCGGGAGGGGAGACGGTTGTGCTAGCCCTCTAGGAGTGCGCGCGTAGCTGCCTCGACATCCGGTTGACGCATTAGGCTTTCGCCGACGAGGAACGTGCGTGCGCCGCATGGTTCCAAACGCAGCAAATCCGCGTGGGTGTTGATGCCGCTTTCGCTGACCAGCAGGGTGCCCGCGGGGGCGAGGGGGGCGAGGCGTTCTGTTGTCGACAGGTCGGTGACGAAGCGTTTTAGATCGCGGTTGTTGATGCCGATCAGGCGGGATTTGAGGTGGTGGGCGCGCGCCATTTCTTCTTCGTTGTGGACTTCGACGAGCGCGTCCATGCCCTGTTCTTGCGCTGCGGCTTCGATTTCGGCCATCTGGCTGTCTGACAGGCAGGCAGCGATGATCAGGATGGCGTCGGCACCGATGGCGCGCGCTTCAAGGCACTGCCATGGATCGACCATGAAATCCTTGCGGATCACCGGCAGGGTGCAAGCGGCGCGGGCCTCGATCAGGTAATCCTCGTGGCCCTGGAAATAGGGTGCGTCGGTGAGGATCGAGAGGCAGGTGGCACCGCCGACCTGATAGGCGCGGGCGTGATCGGCGGGGCTGAAATCGGCGCGGATCATGCCTTTGGAGGGGCTGGCCTTCTTGATTTCAGCGATGAGGGCGTAACCGGTGGCGGCTTTTGCGCGCAAGGCGGCTTCGAAACCGCGCGGGGGCGTTTGCTGCGCTGCGCGGGCGGACAGTTCGGCAGTGCTGGTGGCGGCCTTGCGGGCGGCGACTTCGTTGCGCTTGGTATCGCAGATTTCGGTGAGCATATCGGTCATGGTGCGTAGGTCTTTGCCGTGTGGGGCGGGATGTGTCGAGTGGGTTTTGGGGGAGGATGTTTGGTTCACGCAGAGACGCAGAGAAGAAGGTGAGACGCGGAGAGGGGCGCTTGGCCTTTGGGCCGTTTCAGGCTTGTGGGCTCTTGTGCGGCGTGAGGTTAGCCGGACGAGCGCGGCTTTGCCGCGTGGAGCGACCCTCTGCGCCTCCCCTTCTTCTCTGCGTCTCTGCGTGAAACTCTGTCCATGCTTCGGAAGGAGGCGGGGTTTTGCTTGGAAGCGTAGAGGCCCACCCCGCTGCGACTAGCTTCGCCTGCGGCTCAGACAAGTCTCGCCGCCCTCCCGCAGGCGGTAGGGCGAAAAGAGCGGGGGCCACTCCCTTCCCGCTTGCGTGAGGGGTTGGGGGTGGGCAGTCGCCCTATTTCAGCGCGGCAATCCAACAGTTGAGCAGGGCGTTGGCGAGGCCTTTGTCGATGGCCTCGGCGGCTTCTTCGACGCCTTCGTGCCAGTCCTGCGCTTCGCCCGCGACGATCAGCGCTGCGGCGGCGTTGAACAGGACGGCGTTGCGGTACGCGCCGGGTTCGCCCTGAAGGAGCGCGCGCAGAGCGGCGGCGTTGTGGGTGGCGTCACCGCCACGGATTGCGTCGACCGGGGCGGTGGGGAGGCCCGCGTCGGCGGGGGTGACGCGGCGCAGGGAGAGTTCGCCATTGCGCACTTCGGCCAGTTCGTTGCCGCCTGCGAGGCTGAGTTCATCAAGGCCTTCGTCGCCCGAGATGATGAGGCTGTGATCGGTGCCGAGGCGCTGGATGGCTTCGGCATAGATCGGGACATAGGCGGGGCGCGCTATGCCGACGAGTTGGCGGCGGACGCCTGCGGGGTTGGCGAGCGGTCCCATCAGATTGAAGATGGTGCGGCGGCCCAAGGCTTTGCGGATCGGCATGATGCGCCCCATCGAGGGGTGATGACGCCCGGCGAAGAGGAAGCAGATGCCAAGATCGGCAAGGGTTGCTTCAGCGGTTTCGGCAGCGCGATCAAGGTTTAGGCCAAGCGCTTCCAATGTGTCTGCCGCGCCCGCTTTGCTGCTGGCCGCGCGGTTGCCGTGTTTGGCGACGGGGACGCCACAGGCCGCGACGACAAGGCTGACCGCTGTGGAGACGTTGAGCGTGTGGTGCCCGTCGCCGCCGGTGCCGCAAACGTCGATGGCATTGGCAGGCGCGCTGATCGGGATCATGCGCTGGCGCATGGCGCGCGCGGCTCCGGCGATTTCGCTGGCGGTCTCGCCCCGGTCAGACAGGGTGACGAGGAACTGCGCGATCTGATCGTCAGCCACTTTGCCATCGAGGATCGCGGCGAAGGCCTGTTCGGCTTCGACTTCTTCGAGCGGGTGGAGGGCGTCAGGCAAGGTCATGCGGGCAGCGGGTTGGTGGGGATGCCGCAGATCTTGAGGAAGTTGGCGATCATCGCGTGGCCGTGTTCGGTGGCGATGCTCTCCGGGTGGAACTGCACGCCGTGGATGGGCAGAGCGGTGTGGCGGAAGCCCATGACATGCGTGTCATCGGACTGCGCATTGACCGCGAGGCAATCGGGGATTTCGGTCACGATCAGCGAGTGATAGCGGGTGGCGGTGAACGGGCTGGGCAGGCCCGCGAAGACGCCGGTGCCATCGTGGGTGACGGGGCTGGTCTTGCCGTGCATCAAGCCGCCGCGCACCACTTTGCCGCCGAAGTATTGGCCGATGGACTGGTGGCCAAGGCAGACGCCGAGCAAGGGCAGGTTGGCGTCCGCAGCTGCGCCGACGAGATCGAGGCTGATGCCTGCTTCGTTGGGCGTGCAGGGGCCGGGCGAGAGCAGGAAGCCTTGCGCCCCGGTCTTGATCGCCTGTTCGGCGGTAAGCGCATCATTGCGCACGACTTCGACCTCTGCGCCCATCTCCATCAGGTAGTGGACGAGGTTCCAGGTGAAGCTGTCGTAATTGTCGATGACGAGGATCATGATGTGTTATTCATCACTGTAAAATGAGTGAGTGTCGAAACTACATTCGCTAATATCAACATTCAAAAGATCATCAACTTTACCATAAATCATTGCGGGGTAAGAATCAGACATAGAAACTTCATCTCGCGAACCGCCGTAATTTAAGGTGACGTAAATTGTGGCGGCGACTTCAAAGTGCCCGTCTTCATCAAACACTATACCGCCTGGTATCGCTTCGATTCCCTCAAAAATTGTACGGCTCGAGAGTGCGTCCAGATCGTCCCAGGCGTTCAAAACTGGATAGTCATCTAACGTCAAATTAGACACCGCTGTAAAGATCGCTTCTTCGACCTGAGCAGAACCGCCTTCTTTCAAGTCTGTCATGTCAAAAGGTTCCTAAACCGATACCACGCGAATGTTGCCAAGCAAGGCGGCTTCCTAGACCGTCTAAACCTCCCATAATTCGCTGCTGGTTCATTCCTAAATAGAACAGCCTTTTCGCAAAAAAGTTTCGCATACTGCCCGGTATGATGAATGTGTCTTCGTCCCGTGAGCCCGGAACCACCCAAGGAATATCCGGTTCAGGATGGATGCTGAACAGTCCGCCCTGATCTGTAATTCTTGTTGTCACCGCTCTTGGCCAAAAAAACCTGACGTCTGTTAATCCAAATGGATCAACATCCGCTTTGACCTTCATAGAACGGCTCATTGCGACCGCAACGATCTTGGCGTCGATCTCATCCGGTGATGGTATTACATTCATTAGCTCACCAGAAACGCGCCCTCCCGCTCCGACCAATTTGGCTTGTCGTGTTCCAGGTGAACCCGTAATTGCAAAATATGCTGCAACTAGTGGGTTACTTGTCCAATCCAGCAATCGCGTAGGAACGCCGTGATGCTGGGCAATCGCGAGGAGGTCCAACGTTTGCTTATCAGACGTCATGAAAAATTCAGGTGCACGCAGCTTAAATAGTTCCAAGATCGCGCGCTCGTAAGCCAAAGTGTAGGGTGTTTGACGACCAACCGTCGGCACCATTCCAAATTGTGAGTCCCCCAAGCCTCGGAACACCCAACGCGAATCACTATGATCGTCCAACCAAAGTTGAAATTCGCGCCACTTGACAATTTGCAATCTTATGCGGCGGCTTCTTGAAACGTGTTTGCTCACTGTCCAAACCCCGGCTCGCTCGCCACCCTAACCGCCTCACGCGCCGCGGCGAACAGCGCGCCGCTCTTGGCTTCGCATTCGCGCTGTTCGTATTCGGGGTTGCTGTCGGCAACAATGCCTGCGCCTGCCTGAACGTGGAGCACGCCGTCTTTGAGGATGCCGGTGCGCAGGACGATGCAGCTATCGACTGAGCCATCGGGGGCGAAATAGCCGACGCCGCCTGCGTAAGCGCCGCGGGTTTCGGGTTCGAGCTGCGCGATGATTTCGCAGGCACGCACTTTGGGAGCGCCGCTGACGGTGCCTGCGGGGAAACCGGCGAAGAGGGCATCGACATTATCGGCGCGGGCGGCGTCTAGCTGGCCGATCACGTTCGAGACGATGTGCATGACGTGGCTGTAGCGCTCGACCGTGTAGCTTTCGGTGACTTTGACCGTGCCAGCCTTGGCGACGCGGCCGACATCATTACGGCCGAGATCGAGCAGCATCAGGTGTTCGGCGCGTTCCTTGGGATCATCGAGCAGGCTGACTTCGTTGGCGCGGTCTTCCTCGGGCGTTTTGCCGCGTGGGCGAGTGCCTGCAATCGGGCGGATGGTGACTTCGCCATCGCGGATGCGCACGAGAATTTCAGGGCTTGAGCCGGTGAGCGCGAAGCCCGGCATATCGAGGAAATAGAGGAACGGCGATGGGTTGATGCGGCGCAAGGCGCGGTAGAGCGCGATGGGCGGCAGCGGGAATGGCGCGGTGAAACGCTGTGCGATGACCACCTGAAAGATGTCGCCCGCTTCGATATAGTCCTTCGCGCGGGTTACCATGCTGGCGTATTGCGTGGCGGGCATGACCGGTTGCGGCGTTACATCGACGGCTTCGGTCAGGCGTTGCTCTGGCGGGACGGCATCGGTCAGTTTGCGGATGGCGCTGTCGATCCGATCGGTTGCGGCTTCGAGGAGGTGTGCTGGCGCACCACCTTCAGCCCAGACGGGAGCGATGGCGAAGAGTTCATCGGACAAGCGATCAAACACCAGCACCACGGTGGGGCGGGTGAACAGCATGTCGGGCAGGACGAGATCGCTTTGCGGGGCGCGGGGCAGCTTCTCGACCAGGCCGATCGTTTCATAGCCGAAATAGCCGACGAGGCAGGCTAGGGCAGGGGGCAGCGCGGCAGGCACATCGATCCGGCATGCGGCGACGAGCGCGCGCAGCTCTGTCAGCGCATTTTCGGGCAGGGGCGCAAAGGCCGCCTTATCGTGCCGCCAGATACGATTGATTTCAGCCGCTTCGCCCGTAGCGCGAAACACGAGATCGGGATCGAGGCCGAGCAGGCTGTAACGCCCGCGCACTTCGCCGCCCTGCACTGATTCGAGCAGGAAATCGCCGCGCCCGGATTCCATCAGCTTGAGCGCTGCGCCGACCGGGGTTTCCGTATCGACGATCAACTTGCGCCAGATCAGCGCCGGTTTTCCGGCAGTGAGCTGGGCAAGCGCGGGGCCGTGGTTTTCGGGCTTCGCGGTGGTGGCAAGTTCTGCGAGCATGGACACCGGCGTTATTGCGCGTTTGCGCCGGTTAGCTGGTTACGCACCGCTTTGATCGCCGCTTCATTGCGTTCAACGCCGACATCGTTGCGGATGGCAAGGTTCAGGCCCTTGGCATATTCGTTGCCGGTGACGGTGCGGAATTCCTGCGAGGCTTGCGCAAAGACCGGATCAGCGCGTTTGACTTCGCCGGGGATGATATCCTTGAGTGTAATCACGAACCAACCCGCCTTGTTAGGGCCTTCAAGGCGCTTGTTGGTGCCTTCTGCCATGGCGAAGAGCAAGGCGAGCGCAGGCGGAACCTGACCTTGCATTGCGGTGAGCTGTTGGCGAGCCATCTCGATCGGTTGCGGCGCTGGCAGGGCAACGCCTGCCTGCTTCACCGCTTCGGCGACGGATATGCCTTTGTTGAGGGCGGCAAGGATTTTGTCGGCGGCAACCTTGGCCTTGGCCGAGCCTTGATCGAGACCCCAATCGCGGGCAACAACATCACGGATACGGTCAAGCGGGGCGGGGCTGGATGCGGTAAGCTGGCCGACATCATAGACAGCGAAGACTTCACCGGCCTTGAGTTCGGCAAGTTGTGGTTCACCCTCGCGTTCCATCGCGAAGGCTGCCTGGATTAGCGGTGCGATTTCGGCCGGGGCCTTTTCGGCGGGTTTGCCGAACACGCTGCCGTCGGCAAGCAGCGGCTGCGTGGAGCTGACGGTGAGGCCGAGCGTCTTGGCAATATCGGCAAGGCCGGTGCCGCCATCGACTTCCTGTTCCACTTGGGCTGCAAGATCGGACAGTGCTGCGCGGCGCTTTTCAAGGGTCAATAACGTGACGAGTTCAGGGCGGGCCTGATCGAGCGTCTTGCCGGGATTGCGATCGACTGCATCGACCTTGATAACATGCCAGCCGATGGTGGATTTTGCGGGCGCAGCCAGTGTGCCGGATGCAGCAGCAAATGCGGCATCTGCGACGGCTTTTGCGGTTTGCCGGGTCAAAGCTTCGCGGGTTTGCTTGGCCATCTGGCTGGCGGCAAGGCCCTTGGTGCGGGCGGCGGCATCGAGCGAGCCGCCTTTGCCGACTTCTGCGATCAATGCCTTGGCAGCAGCTTCGGTCGGCACAATGACTTGTGTGACCGTGCGTTCTTCACTGGCGGCGTAGATTGCCGTGTCCTGCTTGTAGCGGTTGGCGATTTCAGCCTCGGTGGGGGCGGCGATGTTCTTGAGGCTGGCTTCGTTGATCAGGGTATAGCGGATCGTGCGCCGTTCAGGCTGCATGTAGCGCGCTTTGTTGGCGTTGTAGAACGCGCTGACGGCTTGCGCTGAGGGCGGGTTTGGCGGGATGAATGCGAGCGAGGGCACGGTGAAGACCATGCCGCTGCGCTTTTCGGTGAGCAGCGAAGCATAGCGGACAACGGCTTCGTCGGGCATCTGCGCACCGAAAGCGGCGGGCAGCAGCAATTGCCGCGCCATCAAACCTTGTGCGAGATCCGCGCGCACTTCCTTGTCGGACAGGCCGCGCTGGGCGAGCAATTGTTCGTAGGCAGATTGGCTGAACTTGCCATCAGGCCCTTGGAACGCACCGATCTTGACGATTTCGCTATCGACCAGACGATCACTAATGACCATCCCGTGCTTTTTGCCCCATTCGGCAAGCGCGAGGCGATCAATCATCTCGTTCAGAACGCCGTCCATGCCGCCGCCATCGAGGAATTGCTTCATCGTAAGGCCGGGCGATTTCTTGCGTTCCTGTTCGAACGCGTTGGTCAGCGCTTTGGCGAGTTCAGCGGTGCCAATCCGCGCACCTCCGACGGTGGCCGCGCGATCACCGCCAGCGACTCCGCCAAAACCGCTGCCGGTGACATCAGCGCTGGCAAAAGCGAGCGCGATCAGGCCAAGGAAGACCAAAGCAATGGCAGCGCCAAAGCGGGACTTGAGAAAAGAGCGGAAAAAGCCGAGCATTTGCGGGTGTTCGTCTCGTCAATCCGGGCACGCAATCGCACCCTGAGGGGAATTTCCCGACGCTTTAGGGGGCATTGGCCTTTCTCGCAATGCCCGGCGTGTTGCCCTGCTGCGTAGTAACGCCTTTTCTGCACTGCTGTGCGCAAAGTAACCAAATGTTTTTGCCGGTTATGCGATCAGGTGTTTTGCAGAATCAGTACAGGTTTGATAGCCGCACGCCGAATCAGGGGTGCTGTAGTCCTTACTAACTATAGCGAGTTTCAGGTTTTTCAGGGGAATTGGCCAGATATGCCACATCGTCCTTACATCGTTGGCAATTGGAAAATGAACGGCAACCGGGCCATGCTGGCCGAGGCGCGTGCGATTGATCGTGCTGCGGGCCGTTATCCTGATGTGCAAGTGGCATTGGCGCCGCCGTTTACGCTGATTGGCGCCCTTCGCGAAGCGGTGACGGCCATGGGAGTGGGCGGACAGGATTGCCATGCTCACGCCAAAGGTGCGCATACCGGCGATGTATCGGCTGCGATGCTGGTCGACTCCGGTGCGGATTTCGTGATCGTCGGTCATAGCGAGCGGCGCAAGGATCACGGCGAGAGCGACGGGGTGGTTCAGGCCAAGGCTGATGCAGCATTGGCGAACGGGCTTGGCGTGATCGTGTGTGTCGGCGAGACGCTGGACGAGCGGGATGCAGGCAAGGCAGTGTCTATTGTGGCTGGCCAGGTCGATGCGTCCATGCCGGTGGGCGAGGGCACTTCTGACGCTGTTGCCTTGGGCAAAGTGGCAGTCGCTTATGAGCCGGTCTGGGCGATTGGCACGGGCCGCGTTGCAGCGGTTTCAGACGTAATCGAAATGCACGCCGCCATTCGCGCGAGGCTGATCGCGCTCTATGGCGAAGCCGGAGAGAAAGTGCGGATCCTCTATGGTGGATCGGTGAACGCCGGAAATGCAGCGGAATTGCTGGCGGCGCAGGGCGTTGGCGGGGCACTGGTCGGCGGTGCGAGCCTGACGGCAGACGCGTTCTTGCCGATTATCGCGGCGGCGGGCAACGGCGAGGCCTGATTGGCGGGGTGAAGCGCTTGGCGGGTTGCGTCAAGGCGCTGCGCCGCCTACATGGCAGCCTGATTGTTTCCGCGCATAGTTGCGCCAGAGGTTGTGATTCATGTCGCTGTTTATTTTTCTGACCGTTGTCCAGGCCATCGTTGCCGCCCTTCTGGTTGTGACGATCCTGATGCAGAAGTCTGAAGGCGGCGGCCTTGGCGTGGGCGGAAGCCCTGCCGGGTTCATGTCTGCACGCGGCGCGGCAGATTTCATGACGCGGGCGACCACGGTTCTGGCTACAACGTTTGTGGTGTTGAGCATTGCGCTGGCAACGCTGGCTGTGGGCCAGACTTCGGGTCGCGAAATCGATACATCGCTCGAGCGTGCGGCACCTGTGCAGAATGCGCCCGCAGTTGACCCGCTGGCCCCGGCCCAAGGCGGTGCGGCACCGGCTGTAGCGCCTGCGCAGCCAAGCACTCCGGCCCCGGCAAACGATCCGCTGGGCGGCGCTGCGGGGCAATAAGACTTTTGGCAATGCGGTGATGCCGCCTCGCTTCCTTGGGGTTGCGGGGTGGCCCTCGCGTTGCGTTCGATCCATGCTTGTGGATTGCTGCAAAGTTTACAGCGGCAACCGCTTGCGCACTTGCAACTTCAGACGCTAAGGCTCTCCTCCCATGGCGCGGTACATTTTCATCACCGGCGGCGTGGTCTCCTCGCTCGGCAAAGGTCTCATGGCGGCAAGCCTTGCGGCTTTGCTTCAGGCGCGTGGATTTCGCGTGCGAATTCGCAAGTTTGATCCCTATCTTAACGTCGATCCGGGGACGATGAGCCCTTATCAGCACGGCGAAGTCTATGTGACTGACGACGGGGCCGAGACGGACCTTGATCTTGGCCACTATGAGCGCTTCACCGGTGTTTCCGCGCGGCAGGCCGACAACATCACATCCGGGCGGATTTACCGCGATATCATCACCAAGGAACGGCGCGGGGATTACCTCGGCGCGACGGTGCAGGTGATTCCGCATGTGACCGATGCGATCAAAGAATTTGCACAAGCGGAAACCGACGATCTCGATTTCGTGCTGTGCGAAATCGGCGGGACCGTGGGCGACATCGAAGGTTTGCCGTTCATCGAAGCGCTACGCCAGTTGCACAACGAAATGCGCGACGAGACGTGCTTTGTTCACGTGACACTGGTGCCTTATATTGCGGCGGCGGGTGAATTGAAGACCAAGCCGACACAGCATTCGGTGCGCGAATTGACCGGTCTTGGCATCCAGCCGGACATTCTGCTGTGCCGGTGCGAAAAGCCGCTGCCCGATGGTGAGCGCGCAAAGATTGCGCAGTTTTGCAACGTGCGCAAATCCGCCGTGATCCCGGCGCTGGACGCGACGAGCATCTATTCGGTCCCCTTGCAATATCATGCCGAGGGGCTGGACAACGAAGTGCTTCGGCATTTCGGGCTGACTGCGCCTGAGCCTGACTTGAGCGTATGGGACGATATCGTTGACCGCTATCAGAACCCAGAAGGCGAAGTGACGATTGGCGTGGTGGGCAAATATGTCGGCCTGCAAGACGCCTACAAGTCTTTGAACGAAGCCTTGACGCATGGCGGCATGGCTAACCGTGTGAAAGTGCGGGTCAAATGGCTTGATGCCGAACTGTTCGAGAAGGACGATGCGGAAATCGCGGCGAGCCTTGAGCCGATGCATGGCATTCTGGTGCCCGGAGGCTTTGGCGAGCGCGGGACCGAGGGCAAGATCGCCTCGGTGCGGTTTGCACGCGAACGCAAGGTGCCGTTCTTCGGCATTTGCCTTGGCATGCAGATGGCCTGCATCGAAGGCGCGCGTAACACGGCGGGAATCGCCAATGCCTCATCCACCGAGTTCGGCCCGACCGATGAACCAGTGGTGGGCATCATCACCGAATGGATGACCACCGAAGGGCTGGAACAGCGCTCCGAAGGCGGTGATCTGGGCGGGACGATGCGTCTTGGCGCTTATGATGCAAAGTTGAATGGTAATAGCCATGTCGCCAATGTCTATGGCACGACCGACATCAGCGAGCGACACCGCCATCGTTATGAAGTGAACGTGGCCTACAAAGACCGGTTGGAGCAGGGCGGTCTGGTATTCTCGGGCATGTCGCCCGATGGCTTGCTGCCTGAAATTGTCGAGCGTCCCGACCATCCATGGTTCATCGGCGTACAGTTCCATCCGGAACTGAAAAGCCGTCCATTTGAACCCCATCCGCTGTTCAGCGGGTTTATTGCTGCGGCCGTAAAACAGATGCGGCTCGTTTAGATATTCAAAAACACTAGTCAGCACGCAATTTACCTGATTATTTGCACGCCTAGCGCAAGTATCGCGACAGGTGGGGCATTGGGTGATGGACGCGGTGAAACTGGCAGAGGCTTTGACAGCGCAAAGCCTGTTTGCAGACTGTGAACGGGCAGAGCTTTCGGACATCATCGCGCGCGGCAATGTGCGGACTTTCAAACCCGGCCAGGAATTGATGGCGCAGGGCGAGGAAGGCAAAACGCTTTTCATCGTGATCAAAGGCTTGGCACGCGTCAGCATGCTGGCGGCTAACGGGCGCGAGATCATCCTGGATTATGCCGAGGCGGGGCATGTGCTGGGCGAAATCGCGTTTCTGGACGGGGGGGAGCGCACTGCTTCTGTGGAAGCGATCGAGCCGGTTGAGGCGCTTGTGCTGACCAAGGCTGCATTTGCCGATATCATTGAAAAACATACCGGACTGGCGTTGCGTTTGCTGAAAGCCATGGCGCGCAGGCTGCGGCAGAACAATGCGGTGATCGAAGCCGACCGTGCCTATACCTCAGGCCCCAGGCTCGCGCGGTTTTTGCTGCGGCTGATGATGGGCGATACCAGCGAGATGGGCAATCAATTGAAGATTGCGTTAAGCCAAGGTGAATTGGGCAACTTTGCCGGGATGTCGCGCGAGCAGATCAACCGCCAGCTTTCGGCCTGGGTCGATAACGGGATCGTGGCGCTGAAGGGTGGACGAGTGACCATCCTTGACCGCGAGGCTTTGGCCAATGTGGCCGAGGCGTGGTGAGGTTACACGGATAAAAAAGGGGCGAGCTTTTGGCCCGCCCCTTCACAATCATGCCCATTAAGGGTCATGCAGCGGCGGTGTTGTCACCTTCGATGACTTTGAGCGGATTTTGCGCACCGATCAGCACTTTCTTAGGCTTCATAGCCTCTGGCACTTCGCGCAAGAGGTCGATCGTCAGCAGGCCATCGGCGAGATCGGCGGCTTCGACGCGGACGTAATCGGCCAATTCGAACCGGCGTTCAAATCCCCGGTTGGCGATGCCGACATGAAGGTATTCGCGGTCATGCGGTTCGGTACGGCTGCCTTTTACCGTCAGCAGGTTTTGCTGCGCGGTGATATCGATGTCGTCGGGCTTGAAACCGGCAACAGCCAGTGTGATGCGATAGGCATCTTCACCGCGCCGTTCGATGTTGAAGGGCGGATAATTATCACCTGCGTTAGCGCGGGCCTGACGTTCGAGCAAATCGAACAGACGGTCAAAACCCACGGTGGTGCGGCGATAGGGTGTGAAATCAAGACGGTTCATGGCAATATCCTCAATCTTTGAGCAATCTGCACGTGCCGTGGTGAGCCCGGAAACCGGCACCCACCTTGGCGGTTTATGGCCATGCCCGACTTGCGGCGCATGACACGAACACCCATGTGTGTTAGCGAAAAACGCATTTCAAGACCCCCAGTTTGAGGTTTCCATGCCGAACACGCCGAAAATCGAAATCTACACCAAGTGGGGCTGCCCATACTGCTACCGCGCCAAGGCTTTGCTCGATAGCAAGGGCGCGACGTATGAGGAGTTCGACGTGACGATGGGCGGACCGAAAAAAGCCGAAATGATGGAGCGCGCGCCACATCATTCCACCGTTCCATCGATTTTTATTGATGGCGCCCATATTGGTGGGTCGGATGATATGGCGGCACTTGAAGCCAGTGGCAAACTGGACGCAATGCTGGCGCTGTGACTGTGCAAGACGCCAATAGCGCGGTGAAGATCGCGCTGTTCCAGATGACGAGCGGCATTGATCAGCAGGCCAACGCCGCCGCGATTGTCGATGCGGCAAAGCAGGCCGCGGGCGAGGGCGCAGCTATGCTGTTCACGCCCGAAATGTGCGGATTGCTTGATCGCAATCGCAAGCGTGCAACGCCCGCTATTGTGGCCGAAGCCGACAATCCGGTGCTGGGAGCGGCTCAGCAAGCGGCCCGGAAATACGGTATTTGGATTGATCTGGGATCACTGGCGGTCCTGCGCGAAGACGGCAAATGGGCCAATCGCGGTTTTGTTATTGATGCCACGGGCGCAATCGTTGCGCGCTATGACAAGATCCACATGTTTGATGTGGATCTGGCAACGGGCGAGACATGGCGGGAATCGGCAGCCTATACGCCGGGCGAGCAGGTCGTGCATGTCCAGACGCCGCTTGGTCGCTTGGGAATGGCAATCTGTTACGATGTGCGGTTTCCGGCGCTGTTTGAGGAATTCGGACGCTTTGCCTGCGATGCGATCCGCATTCCGGCGGCCTTTACCGTGCCGACCGGCAAGGCACATTGGCACTTGCTGCAACGCGCGCGCGCTGTCGAGGCAAGCGCATGGGTCATTGCCGCTGCGCAAACCGGTCATCATGACGATGGACGCGAGACTTTCGGTCATTCGCTGGTGATTGATCCGTGGGGTGAGATCGTCCTCGATATGGGCGATGCAGCAGGCGTCGGCTATGCCATGATTAACCCTGCCCGAACGGGCGAGGTGCGCGCACAGCTTCCCAGCCTTGCCAATAAGCGGGAAATCCCTAAGTCAGCGTCATGATTGTCTTTGATCTGCAATGCGGGCCGTTAGGGCATCGGTTTGAAGGGTGGTTCGGCTCTTCATCGGACTATGAGGACCAGCAAGCGCGTGGCCTGGTTTCATGCCCGGTGTGCGGCACAGGCGATGTATCCAAAGCTGTGATGGCCCCTGCTGTCGGGCGCAAGGGCAACCAGATGACAGCGCGCGTCGCCAAGGCGGATTTGTCCGATCACGTGCCCGCGCAACCCGTTGCCAATACGCCATTGCCCCCGGAGGCCGTCGCCATGCTCAAAGCCGTGGCGGCAATGCAGGTCGAGGCGCTGAAATCATCGACCTGGGTGGGCGAAAAGTTCGCCGAAGATGCGCGCGCGATGCACTATGGCGAAAAGGACATCGCCCCCATCCATGGCCACGCCACATTGCAACAAGCCCAAGAGCTGGCGGAAGAGGGCATTCCGGTAGCCCCCGTTGTGGTTCCTGTGATCCCGCCCGAAGAAGCCAATTGAGCCATCGTCAGCCGCAAAAGCGCGTTGCCAGCACCAACCTGCTTGCCTAAAGAGGACAGGGGCACCCGTAGCTCAGCCGGATAGAGCACCAGATTCCTAATCTGGGGGCCATGGGTTCGAATCCCGTCGGGTGCACCATTTTTAAAAAAGCTTTAAAATTCAGCCGCTTCAACTTTTACCCGACCTCCATATGCTGGTCGCCGTAAAATTTGCAGCTTCTAACGTCCTCGCGTGAGCGCCGAGACAATAGATTTAGATGCGACGATCAGGCGTTGAGTGGCAAACTTTAGGACAAGACCGCCATGCCCACCTGACAGGCTCAGCAGCAGGTAGCGTGAATCTCTGCATCCGCCTAGGGCAACGCGATTTGGGCCAAAGCAGCATAAATCTTAAGGTTTTGAAAAATGTATGCTCACTCCGGGCCGTGCATTTTTAACGCAAGATCCAGAGTGAAACAGTGCTGATCGGCTCAGCCTCTATATTGCACAGCATCACATCGATCCGTGGAGCCGGACGGACCATCACGCCGCGACGCAAGCTGAAGGCAACGCATGTCGAGCGCACGGTTCTTGGTGAGGGCGACGGTAGCGACTTTTTCGTGAGGGAGACGCCGCTGGGCCGGATCGGCGCACTTCACTGCCGGGAGCATCTTAACCCACTGAACAAGTTCGTCATGTTTGCGCAAAACGAGCAGATTTACATCGGCGCATGGCCCGGCTTTTCGCTTTATGCAGGCAATGCCTATCTTACCAGACAACCTGTGCCTTATTCGGTCCGGTCAGGATTACCGCCACTGTGGTCCGGAGGAATTGGCCGTCTACCAAGACACTGTGCGGCCAACGCTCATGGCAGGCATGAACTATTTGCAGGGCAATCCCGACGATAAAAATTACCTGTCCTGCCGCTTGATGTATGAACTGGCGCTCGACAGCAGTTACGCCGCCCAAAGCTTCGGTCTTGCCATCTTTGCTTCGCTGCATGATCTTGAAGCCTGGGCCAAAAGCAACCCCACGCATTCGCGCATTTTCCAGAGCTTTTTCCGGATGGTGGCACAGCGCAACGGCCAACTTGATTTACGCCTTTGGTACGAGGTTATGATCTTGGATCGACAGAACAGCCTTTGCGAATATGTGAACTGCCACCCCAACACCGGCATGCTGCCATGGTTCGGGCGGCACGGACAAGTTGGCTGATTGCTGATTGATTGGGAGCTTAGGTGAGAATGATATTGAGCCCCAAGTACCGGTCAAACAATCAAACCGTGCCTCAAGGCTCGCGCCGCAAAATTCCCCGTTCCAAGAGCGAACGGGCTATAGCTGCCACTTTTCCATCCGAGTCAGTATCGGACCAGATGCTGTACCGAAGGCCGAGAAACACATTCATACCCATGATTGCCCAAGCGTGAGCTTCTTGCAGGTCTTCCTGAAATTCCCCGCTGTCGCTGCCCCGACGAAGCCGTTCAAATATGCGTTGCGCGGTTGATTCGTAATGGGTCCGATAGCTTGCAGGATCCACAAACTCGGCTTCGTCGATGATGCGGTAGATTTCTTTGTGTTCACGGGCAAAGCGCAAAAAAGCGGTTAGCGCCATCTGCTCTGCCTCTAGCGCAGTCTTGTTGACAGTTTGCGTGGTTGCGGCCTGTATCCGCACACGATCACTCAGATCCTTTACAAGCGCCTGGAAAATTTCGGTCTTGCTGTCGAAGTACGTGTAAAAGCTGCCCAGCGCCGTTCCCGCCCGCGCGGTGATGCCAGTGATTGACGATTCATGAAACCCTTTTTCACCGAATTCCAGCGCTGCTGCATCAAGCAGTTTGCGCAGAGTTTTGCGGCCTCGTTCTGTGCGTGGCTCCTTGCCTTCTCGAGCGTTTGTTTGGCCGGCAGTTTCTTCTGCAGGGGCGGCGTTGCTGCCAGAAAGCGCTTGGGGTGTGCTCATAATGATACAGCTAACCGATTAAGGCGGGGGAAGCAAACGAACCATATTGAAAGGTGGTTCATGTTTCATTACACAACCTCAAACGGCGCTTCAGCCGGCCGGGGGGGATACAAATGATGGGTATGTCTAATTTGCTTAAGAACTGCGCGTTTTCCGCTATCGCGGTTGCCGGACTAAGCTTCAACAGCGCGACAGTTCAGGCACAGAGCGCCGAAACAGCAACAGTTACGGAAGATGATGGTGCCATCGTCGTTACCGCGCGTCGCCGCGAAGAGAAGTTACTTGATGTGCCGATTGCAGTGACTGCATTCAGTGGTGCGCAACTTGAGCGTAGCGGTGCAATCGACATCACAGAAATCGGACAGACGACTCCTAATACGACTGTCGAAGTGTCGCGCGGGTCGAACTCCACGCTTAGTGCGTTCATCCGCGGTGTCGGCCAGCAGGACCCTGTCTCGGGCTTTGAACAGGGCGTTGGGCTTTATCTTGACGATGTTTACCTTAACCGTCCGCAGGCTGCAGTTCTGGATATATACGACGTGGAGCGCATCGAAGTTCTGCGCGGACCGCAGGGCACGCTTTATGGCCGCAACACCATTGGCGGCGCGATCAAATATGTGACCCGCCAGCTTCCGCAGGACTTTTCGCTGAGGGTCAAAGGCACATACGGATCTTACGATCAGGCCGACGGCGTAGTTACTGTAAGCGCGCCGATCAGCGATCTATTTCGCATTGGCGCGTCGGGTGCGCGTCTGACGCGCGGCGGTTTTGGTAAGAACCTGACCAACGGCCTTGATAACTATAACAAGAACGTCTGGGCAGCGCGCGGCACGGTGGAGTTTGGCGGCCATGGCGAACCAGTGCTGATCCGTGTTTCGGGCGATTATACCAAAGACAAGAGCAACCCTCGCGGCGGGCATCGGCTGATCCCTTCGTTGGTGACCAGGGCCCCGGTGCTGGATAACGTGTTCGACACCCGCGGCGGACTCAACACGCCGATTCAGGACATCGAGGCTTATGGCCTTGCCATGAATGTTACGGCTGAACTGAGCGACAGAATCACGCTGCGTTCAATCAGCGCATGGCGCAAGGACAATTCGGCAACACCGATCGACTTTGACGCGCTGCCTTCGGCAGACGTCGATGTTCCTGGGCTCTATCTTAATGAGCAAACCAGTCAAGAATTCCAGATCCTGTATGAAGATGCCAAGCTGAAGGGGCTGATCGGCGCGTACTACTTGGCGGCAACGGCAGATACGCTGTTCGATGTGCGCCTGTTTAATACGGTGGCCGGGCTTACCGCGTTCACCAACGCGGCTGTAGATACTGACACGTTTGCGGTCTTCGGTGATTTTACTTACGATTTTAGTGACCAGTTCAGCCTGTCGGTGGGTGGACGTTATACGCGTGACACGCGTGAAGCGGAGATTCTGCGCCAAAACTTCCTAGGCGGTGGTTCGCCAGTTTTTGGCGGGGCAGGAGTTGCGTTCGGTGCGCCGAGCACAAACTTCACTGGCAAGCGCACTTTTACCAAATTTACGCCACGTGCCTCAGTGGCGTTCAAGCCGACGCCAGATCACACGCTTTACGCCAGTTATTCGCAGGGCTTCAAAGGCGGTGGCTTTGATCCACGCGGGGTCGGCGTGAATGCACCGGACATTGACCGGGACGGTGTGCGCAGCGACGACGAGATCGCCACGTTCCTCAGCTTCCGCCCTGAAGAGGTTGATAGCTACGAGGCCGGTTACAAAGGCAGCCTGTTTGATGGAGCTGTTAACGTCGCACTGGCAGGCTTTTATGCCGATTACACCGATGTCCAAATCCCGGGGTCGGTTGCTTGTACAGTAGGCGGATTGCCAAGCTTCTGCGGGGTCACCACCAACGCTGGCAAGGCAACATTCAAAGGCCTTGAGTTCGAAGCGCGTACCCGCCTTGGGCAAGACATGGCTGCCAGTGGTGATCGTCTGAACCTGTCCGGTTCGCTCGGCTACATCGATGCGCAGTACAAGCAATACATATCGAACATCGGCGGTCAGCCGACCGATGTCGCCGCGTTTCGCAAGGTGCAGAATACGCCAAAGTGGACCGCCAGCGGCACGCTAGAATACTCTGTGCCCGTTGGTGACGGCTTGGTGAATTTTGGCACGACGCTTTCTTATCGCAGCACGACCAACCAGTTCGAAATTCCGAATCCCTTCCTTGATCAGCGCGGGTTTACGCTGTGGGATGCTAATCTGGTTTATGCGGCTCCCAATGGCCGCTGGACCTTGGGCGTGCATGGCAAGAACCTGACCAACAAGCGCTACAAGACCTCGGGTTACACGTTCGTCGCGGTCAACCCGACAACCGGTGCGATCATCCCTAACGCGGTCACCGGACTGCCGATTTCAGCCCTGGGCACCGAAGGTACCTTAACCGCTTATTACGGCAACCCCCGTCAGGTCTTCGTTACTGCAACCGTCAGCTTCTGAGGCTGTATCGGACAGCGACCATGACCAGTCCGATTTCCTTCCGGCCGCATCGCTATCGTAGCGCATGCGGTCGGCTGGACCTCCACGCACGCATTTATGACAAGGGCCAAGACCGGGGCAGCGATCAACCGACTCTCTTGCTGATGCACGGTCTTACCCGCAACAGCGCGGATTTTGAACCATTGGCCGAAGAGTTAGCCGTGCTTTACAGGTTGGTCGTGCCCGACCAGCGCGGGCGGGGGCTGTCTGAGTATGATAGCAACCCGGGGAATTATCGGCCCGACATTTATGCCGACGATATGTTTGCGCTGCTCGATGGGCTAGGGATAGCCAAGGTTGGGCTAATCGGAACGTCGATGGGCGGTCTTATCGCGATGATCATGGTGGCCGCGCAGCCGGAGCGCATTGCGAGCATCGTCCTGAACGATATCGGCCCGCATATCGAAGCCGCCGGACTGGCGCGGATCCAAGGCTATGTTGGACCAATGCAGGACGCGGCGGATTGGGACGAAGCTGCGGCAAGCTGTGCGGCGGTCAACGCGATAGCCCTGCCGGATTTTGGCCGGCACGATTGGCTGGCATTTGCGCGGCGGACGTGCATACAAACGCCCGAAGGCCGTATCCGGTTTGCCTATGACCCTGCAATTGCTTTGAGCACGCAGGGAACTCAGCCCGCAACCCTTCCGCCCGATCTATGGCCGTTGTGGGGCATGCTGGCGGAAAAGCCCGTGCTCGTTTTGCGTGGAAGTCATTCGGACCTGCTCGCGGCTGCCACCGTGGCCGAGATGGGCAAGCGGCATGGTGCGGCGTTTACCGCCGTGGATGTGCCCAATCGGGGCCATGCGCCTATCCTCGATGAACCTGTAGCGCTCTCGGCGATTGATGCATTCCTCCAGACGTGGGCTTTCTAGATGATACAGAAGCCCCAAACAGCATCTTTGCCAGGCCGGCCCAATGTCGTCCTGGCGATGCTGCTGCTGGTCTATGTGTTCAACTTCGTTGACCGCCAGATCCTTGCCATTCTTGCCGGACCGATCCAGCGTGACCTCGGCTTGTCCGACGGCCAATTGGGGATGCTGGGCGGCCTGGCTTTCGCCATGCTTTATTCAACGCTGGCCGTGCCGTTGGCATGGGTTGCCGACCGGACCAGTCGCAGTTGGGTGATTACCATATCGCTCGGGCTGTGGAGCGGTTTCACGGCACTATGCGGTCTGGCGCAGGGTTTTTGGCATATCTTTTTTGCCCGGCTGGGCGTGGGAATTGGTGAAGCAGGCGGCGTTGCGCCGTCTTATGCGCTGATTGCCGATTACTTCCCAAGCCACCGTCGCGCGCTCGCCTTGTCGGTCTATTCGCTTGGTATTCCGGTTGGGTCAGCGGTGGGTGTTCTTGCGGGCGGATACATCGCGGTCATGGTGGATTGGCGCGCTGCGTTCTTCGTGGTCGGTCTTGCCGGTCTGGTCATTGCGCCGCTGTTCAAATACTTGGTGCGTGACCTTCCTAAACCCATTGTCGCAGCGACAGAACCGGCTCCCCGCTTCGCAGACATTGCCCGGAAACTGGCGCACAAGCCTTCGTTTTGGCTCCTCTCATTTGGCGCGGCAACGAGCTCGATGCTCGGCTATGGCTTGGCTTTCTGGATGCCCAGCCTGCTTCAACGCAGCTTCGGGCTCGATCTTGTGCAGACCTCGCATTTTATCGGGGCCATGTTGTTGCTGGGCGGGATATCGGGAATGCTGCTGGGCGGCTGGCTGGGCGATCTCCTCGGCCACCGGGATAGAGCCTATCTGGCTTATGTACCAGCAACCGCCTTTGTTATCGGTGTGCCGCTTTTTGCCGCCGGCATTAAAAGTTCCAGCGTCGGGTGGGCCTTCGCCCTCTTTCTCATTCCGCAGGCTATGGCCTATATCTGGCTCGGACCAGTGATCTCCGCGATACAATTGCTGGTCGTCCCTTCGGCCCGATCGACCGCCTCGGCGCTGTTCTTGCTTATCAACAATCTGATCGGACTGGGCGGCGGCATCTTTGCGCTTGGAGCGCTTTCGGATGCGTTGACGCCACGCTACGGCGCGGACGCGCTGCGGTATTCGATGCTTTATTCCCTCTGCCTGTATCTCGTGGCAGCGCTACTCATGGCTTTGGCAGCCCCCAAGTTACGCAGAGACTGTTTGTAGCATAGGGCAACGGCACCATAACAAACCGGTCAGCATCAGGCTGCATAGGATGCAATTCGTTGCTGAAGCTTGAATTTTCAACGATTTTTACCGCAATTTCGCGAGTTCTTGGGCGATTTTGTCTTAGCCCATAACAACAATGGGGTCTCAGGTCCTTGCTCTGGCCAATCGATCGCTCCGATGCCTCCTGACTGAACGCCAGAGGCAAGGAAAGCACGGCTCAATTCTCAATGCAACTCAACACCGCGTGAAGCACCCAAGGCGCACAGATCACCTATCGCCGCTTAAACCACCGAAGTTGGAGCGCTTAGCTGCCTTATCCCCTGCTAAAGCTGTCAATGACCTGTTCGGGCGACAGCTGCCTCTTGGATCTCTCGCCATTCTCTGCGATTTGGGGGCACTTTTTTATGGTTTATGCAGCCCTTTGGATCAAAATTTCCCAATGATTTGGGTGCCCATCGCTTTCATGTCGGGCGCACCATTTTCAAAACCTTGAAGCTATCTGTTACCAAACAGCCTGGCCGCGACGCAGCAGGACTGCAACGGGTTGCCAATCGCGCGGTTAAGTTTAGCGTTGTCGCAAATCCACCCGATCAGAGAGATGGAACGAGAATGCCTAATTCGAAATTGCGCCATGCTGGTCTGGCGCTGGCGGCTGTTATGCTGGTTTCCCGGCCTGCAGCTGCTGAAGCACCAAGCGAGGTTACGCGCAGAACCAATGCGGATGCCCTTGCGGGCCTGCCCATGACGGACGTGCGCGACTTTGAATTTGCCGCGCGCGGGTTTGTGGCCACGCGCAAAGATCCGGTCATTCGCGATGCTGCGGGCAAACCGGTGTGGAACACAGCCGCCCTGTCGTTTGCCAAGGGACCGGCACCCGCCACTGTGAACCCCAGCTTGTGGCGCCACGCACAAGTGCTGGGCAAGGCAGGGCTGTTCAAGGTGACCGACCGGATCTGGCAAGTGCGCGGGTTCGATATGGCCAACATCACCTTTGTGCGCGGCGACAAGGGCTGGATCGTGATCGATCCCCTGACCGCCACGGAAACCGCAGCGGCAGCCTATGAATTGATATCAGAGCACGTCGCAAAGCTGCCGGTCAGCGCGATGATTTACACGCACAGCCACATCGATCACTTTGGCGGGGCAGCTGGGCTCAAAGATATGTTGCTGGCCGATGCACCGGTGCTTGCGCCGCAGGGCTTTACCCGTGCTGCGGTGAGCGAGAACGTGATCGCAGGTCCAGCGATGGGCCGCCGCGCCGGATACCAGTTCGGTTTCGGGCTTCCTGCCGGGCCTGAGGGTACGATGGGATCGGGCATTGGAATCGGCGTGGCAGGCGGCGGTCGCTCGTTGGTGCCACCAACGCGCGAATTGGCCGAGACGGACACGGAACTGATGATTGATGGCGTCCGTATGCTCTTTCAGTTGACGCCCGGCACCGAAGCGCCTGCGGAAATGAATGTGGGTTTTCCCGATTGGAAGGTGGCCGATCTGGCGGAGAACGCCAACCCCACGCAGCACAACATCCTGACCCCACGCGGCGCGGTGATCCGTGATGCCAAAGCGTGGGCGCAAGGGTTAACCGAGGCGATTGACATTTTTGCCGACGCCGAGGTGCTGATAACCAGCCACGGTTGGCCGCGTTTTGGCAAGCCGGTGATTGCCGAATATCTGGCCAAGCACCGCGATGCCTATGCCTATCTGCACGATCAGACGGTGCGGTTGATGAACAAGGGCCAGACCGGGCCGGAAATCGCGGCGCAATTGACTTTGCCGCCCGCACTGGCGCAGCAATGGTATGACCGGCCCTATTATGGATCGTACAGCTTCAATTCGCGTGCGGTCTACCAGTTCTATATGGGCTGGTATGACGGCAACCCTGCGCATCTTGCACCGCTTCCGCCAGAAGAAGGCGCGCGGCGTTATGTCGAGGCGATGGGCGGGGGTGATCGTGTGACGGCTTTGGCGCAAGCGGCCTTTGCCAAGGGCGATTACGCTTGGGCTGCCGAACTTTTGAACAAGGTGATCTTTGCCGATGGCGCAAACGCGGTTGCCAAAGCCCTGCAAGCGCGGACGTTCCGGCAGCTTGCCTATCAGAGCGAGAACGCCTTGTGGCGCAATATGTATCTGACCGCGGCCAACGAACTGGATAATGGCGTGAAGGCCGAAGATGTGACGGGCGGTGCGGAACTGTTGGGTTTGCTGCCACCGGCTGATTTTCTTGACGTGCTGTCCGTCCGGCTTGATCCGGCCAAGGCGGGCGACAATGCCCTGACGCTGGGCCTTGTGTTTCCGGACAAGCAAGAACAGCACACGGTATCAGTGGCAAACGGCGTTTTGATCCATCGCAGCGGCTTGCGCGAGGGGCGGCAGGCGACGCTGACAGTGGCTTACAAAGACCTGCTGACCGCGCTGTTTGCAGGGCAGCCTTTGGCGGCCAAACTGGCCAGTGGTGAGGCAAAGCTGGAAGGCGATGCGGCAGTTCTGGGCCGGCTTGTCAGTTGGCTCGACAAGCCGGACCCGGCGTTTGCAATTGTTACTCCGTGATGGTGGGCGCGCTTTAAATCTCGCCCCGTTTTGCAAACCGGGCGATGTGGTCTGCGGCGCGGAAGGCCAAGGCTTCGATAGTTTGCGTGGGCTGTCCGCGGCCTGATGTGACCATGCTGGAACCATCGCACAGGAAGAGGTTTTTCACGTCATGGGTGCGGTGGTACTTGTCGATCACAGATGTGGCCGGATCATTGCCCATGCGGCAGGTGCCGAGCAAGTGTACGCCGCCTGTCGCTTCGCCGACTTCGCCCGGTACGATCTGTTTGGCTCCGGCGGCGTCCATGATTTCAACCGCGCGCTCCACCTGCCATTTGGCGTGCTTGGTATCATCGGGATGGTCTTTGCGGGTGACGCGGATAGCAGGAATGCCCCACGCGTCCTTCAGGTCGGGATCGATGTCGACGCGGTTGCTTTCGACGGCCAGCGATGTGCCGTGTCCTGAACAGTTCATCCAATAAGTGTAGGATTCGAGGTATTCCTTGAATTCCGGCCCCCAGTTGGATGTCCCCTTGGGCACGGTCTGCCCCCATGTGAGCGGACCGCCCGAGCGGGCATCAAATCCGCCGCCACCATAAAAGCCGCGCTTGGGATCGGAATCATAGAAATCGTGCATAATGCGTGTGACGTTGGCACCCTTGTATTCATTGAGCGGCTGATCAAAGCGCGCCATCGCACCGCCGCCTTTGTTGAACATCAGGTAGCGGCCAACTGCTCCGCTGGAATTGGCGAGGCCTTGTGCCGCAGATCCGGTGGCGGAGTTGAGGAGCAGTCTGGGCGTTTCTGCGCCATTGGCACAAACCACCACCGCGCGGGCATTCTGGAACTGTTCCTTGCGATCACGATCATAGTAATGAACGCCGGTTGCGCGGCCAGCCTTGTTCATGCCGATGCGGAAGACATAGCTTTCCGGGCGTACTTCACAACGCTTGGTGGCCTCGGCTTCCGGGATGACGGTCCAGACCGAGGATGATTTTGCCTTCACTTCGCAGGCAAAGCCGCCGCACAGCCCGCATTGGATGCACGCAGGGCGGTCCTTATACATTACCGAATTGATTGCCATCGGGGCTGGGAAGGGGTGGAGGCCAAGCTTTTTGGCGCCGCGTTCGAATAAGACGCCGGATGATTTCACCGGCAACGGCGGCATCGGATAGGGCTTGCTGCGCCATGGATCGAACGGGCTGGCCCCGGCAAGGCCGGATACGCCGACTTCCCATTCCACCTTTGTGTAATAGGGTTCAAGTTCGGCGTAAGTTATCGGCCAATCGACGAGGTCTGCCCCTTCGATTGCGCCAAGGCGGCTGCGCTCGATAAAGTCGATTTCGTGCAGGCGCCAGAAATTGGCGTTAAAGTGCGAACTGCTGCCGCCGACGACGCGGGCATAGGTCAGAGGATTTCGACCAGAGACTTTTTCCGCCTTCTGGTCTTCGGTGTTGCGGAAGGTCTGCGGGTTGGTGGCGGGATTGTTGGTGATGCCCGACAGGTTGCGGTATTTGAGTTCGTCATGTTCGAATTCATGGGCGTCAAGGCGCGGGCCCTGCTCCATCACGACCACGCTGTTGCCGGCGCGTGCCAGTTCGCGGGCCATGATGCCGCCGGATGCGCCAGAGCCGACCACGATAAAATCGACTGTTTCGCTTGTTTTGAATGTTTTGCGCTGCATCGGGCTGCTCCGTCAGGCGGTGTAGGGCTTGGTGCCGGGATAGGGCTCAAACCCCGGGTAATCCTGATCGTAGAAGCCAAAGGGCGGCTCCCACGCGTGGTTGTTTTCCACCCCGATCAGCTTCCAGCCAAGGTAATCACTGTTGCCGCCGTATTTGGGCAGGGCGAGCAGTCCGAGCACGGTGAGCCTGCGCACGGCGAGGAAGAAGGGCGTTGTTTCTACCTGTTTCAGGAAAGCGACCTGTTGCGGTTCAGGAGCGGACGAGAACGGTGCATCAGCTCCGTAGGCCTTGGCATAAGCGGCCGTAAATTCGCCGAGGCCTTGGCGGAATGCTGGCAATTGTGCGGCAAAAAAGCTGCCCAGTGCATTATCGATGAAATACAGCACATGTGCATCTCGCGCGCCGGGGGTTGTTCCGCCCGGCACGATCAGGTTTGTCATGGCATCGATCTGGGCTGCTTCACCCGGCGACAGCGTTTTGATCGTGGCGGGAGGCGCGTCGGCATCGTGAGCGCCATGGCTGGAGTGTTCGGCAGCAGCAGCGATTTGCGGCCAATTGGTGGCAATCCAGCCCGCGCTGGCCAGATTGCCGATGGCGGTCAAAAACTGACGCCGCGACGGTACTGTTAAATCCATAAGGCCGCTCCGGTTGGGCTGTTAAGCGGACCGATAAAGGTCAGGCATGCAGCACCACGGGAATACGGCGAACAGCGCATATACAGCATTAGGGTGGACGATGGCAGCTGAGCGAGGCTGGAATGCGTCTGATACCAATTTTAAGTGTCTTTCCGTAGCATCTGGCAAAACACTGTCATTAGCGCTTGAATCGGCATGGAATTTGTGATTCAGTGAAATGATGAAGTCGCGTCGAACTCCTTTTCTTCCTAAAGACAGTGTGACCCAGTCGCTTGCGCTGGTGGCATTGCTTGTGTTGGGCGCCATCGGGGTTGCCGGGCCAAGCGGGTTGCTGGCTTGGGGTGAACATGCCCGCTTGCTTGAGCAGCGTGAGGGGGAAATCGCGGTGCTTTCGGCTGAGCGTGACCGGATCAAGAACCGCGTTGCCTTGCTTGATCCCCGCCATGCCGATCCTGATCTGGTTGGCGAGTTGCTCCGCAGCAATCTGAACGTGGCGCACCCTGACGAACTGGTTATTCCTGTCCAGCCTTGATGGCATCTGCATTACAGGAACCGTCAATGCCGTGAAGCGTAGCCTTGCCATCAGGCGGTGGGGCTGTACTGCCCTTGATGCGGTGCGCTGCAATGGAGTGTGGCGGGGTATGCAGGCGGCGGGGATTTTGTGACGCAATCGGGCGATCAGCAATCAGATCACGACGAGAGCGACCATGCAGGCCAGACGCCATCAGTGTGGCGATATGCGATGGCGACGCGGGCGCATGCGGTCATCGATGTGGCAGACTATTTCGCGTTGATGCGCGAAGCCATGATGCGGGCGCAGCAGCGCATAATGTTGATTGGCTGGGATTTTGATACCCGTATCAGGATAGGCGGCGGGCGAAGGTGGTGGAATCTGCCGCGTCGCAAAGTCGCACCCGCGCGGCTCGGGGCGTTTATCGTGTGGCTTGCCAACCGGCGCAAAACGCTGGACGTGCGCGTGCTGAAATGGAACTTCGGCGCGCTGAAGGCCTTTTTTCGCGGATCGATGATGCTGGATCTGCTGCGCTGGTGGCGGCACCCGCGGATCGTGTTCAAGCTGGATAGCGCCCATCCACTGGGATGCAGCCATCATCAGAAGATCGTGGTGATTGATGACAAGTTTGCCGTGTGCGGCGGGATCGACATGGCAGGCGACCGCTGGGACACGCGCGGTCATCTGGATAATGACAAGCGGCGGCGTGGCCCCGGCGGCAGACCTTACGGTCCGTGGCACGATTGCACGATGCTGCTGGAAGGCGAGGCGGCGGCGTTGCTGGGCAAGTTCGGGCGGACCCGCTGGGAGCAGGCGGGGGGCAAGCGGCTGTTGCCCTGCGCGCCGCAGGAGGCATCGCCTTGGCCTGCGCAAATTGAGGCGGAGTTTCGTAATGTGGAAGTGGGGATTGCGCGTACGCGATCCCAATATGCCGACGCGGGCGAGATTCGCGAGATCGAAGCACTGTTTCTTGAGCATATCGCGCGCGCAAAGAGGCATATCTATTTCGAAAACCAGTATTTCGCTTCCCGCAAGATCGCTGAAGCGATCGCGGTGCGGATGGCCGAGCCTGATCCGCCCGAGGTGATGCTGATCAATCCGCAAAGTTCCGATGGCTGGCTGGAGCAAGCCGCGATGGACGGGGCCAGGGTACGGTTGATACATGCCATTCAGGAAGCGGACCACAAGCGCCGGTTCTCGATCTGGCACCCTGTTACCGCTGGCGGAACAGCCATTTACGTCCATTCGAAGCTTACGATTGTAGATGATGAGGTGTTGCGGATCGGTTCGGCAAACCTCAACAACCGTTCGATGGGGCTAGATAGCGAATGCGACGTTTTTATTGACAGTGCGCGCCCTGCCAATGGCCATTGCGGGCCTACAATCCGCAATTTGCGTATTTCATTACTGGCCGAGCATTGCGGTGTTACGCCTGAGCGGGTAGCGGAACGGCTTGACCAGCATGGCGGGATGGCGGCAATGATCGCGTCTACCACCAAGGTCGGCAAGCGCTTGGTTCCGTTCGTTCCACACCAATTGAGCGATACCGAAAAAGCCCTGGCCGATAATGAAGTGCTGGACCCCGAGCGCCCGGAAGAGATCATCTCGTTCTATCGCAAGGGTCTGTTTACGAGCCGGATTTTAAAACGGCCCAAGGGATAAGAGGGACGTACAATGAATGATGTTACGAGGCCTGAAGACGCTGATGATCTGGCCCGTGGTAAAATCCCGGTCCCGGCCGACGTACAAGAAGCGATCCGCACCCTGATCCGCTGGTCTGGCGATGATCCGGCGCGCGAAGGCTTGCTGGACACGCCAAAGCGCGTGGCGCGGGCGTGGAAAGAATACTGCTTGGGGTATGGCGAAGACCCGGCCAAGCATCTTGAGCGCCAGTTCGAAGAAGTCGGCGGCTATGAGGAAATCGTGCTGCTGAAGGACATTCCGTTCCAAAGCCACTGCGAACACCACTTGGCACCGATCATCGGCAAGGCGGCGATTGCCTATCTGCCGCGCGATAAAGTGGTGGGCATTTCAAAGCTGGCTCGCGTGCTGCACGCCTTTGCCCGCCGGTTGCAAATTCAGGAGCGACTGACTGCCGAAGTGGCGCAGTGCATCTGGGATAACTTGCGGCCCCATGGCGTTGCCGTTGTGATCGAGGCGAGCCATGCCTGCATGACTGCACGCGGTGTGCGCACACCCGGCGTGGGCATGGTGACCAGCCGGATGATGGGAACATTTCTGGATGATACAAAAAGCCGGAAGGAAGTGTTGAGCCTGATGGGCTACTGACGCAAAAGTCGGCAATGAAACGTAACAGACCAGTCTCCCGGCGTTTATGACAATGGCCCAAGTGTATGTTATTACCGTACCAATAAGGGCGGGGCTTTGCAGGAGACTTTTGTGATGAAACGCTTTGCCCAAATCGGAGCCTATACTGGCCTTGTGCTTGGCGCGCTGGTGGCAGTGCCCGCACAGGCGCTGGAGCACAAAACCACGATCGAGCACCCTGAAGTCGGGCCGATATCGGCAGATTATCGCGGTTCGACGGTGATCGTCGAAAAGCAGGTTGGTTCTGTTGGTGCAGCTGGCCGGCCAAACTCGTTGCACTGCCGATGGTCGGTTTCCTTGACTGTTGAGCGCACCGCCGTAGCCGATGCCGGGATGCAGGCATCGCGTTCCATGACGCAGGACGACGTCCTGAAAGGCTCTGCGCCGGGGTGGTGTTCATCTGGCAGCAAGGGCATTCAGCGCACGGTCGAGGCGCGGCGCGACACGTTGCGTGAAAAGATGATGGCAATGGTGGAGCAAGATCGCGCTGTGATCCTTGTCGAAACCTCTGGCGCAAAAAAGCGCGACAGTATTGGATAAAAAGGGCGTTTTGCATGGCCAGTCTAGTTTTTCGTATAGGACTGGGCTTGCTGGCCGTGGGGGCAATCAGCTCCGCAGCTTATGCACAACCGGTTGATTTTGGCGTTGAGGCCACAAGCGACGAGGTGCGCCGTGGCCTTAGCTGGAGCGACGGTGAGGTTTCGGCATCGACCGATGTCTTTGCTTCGTTTGCGGGGCTGGATGCATCTGTTCGCATCGCGGCTTTACGCAAGTCTGATCGCCATGCGAATGCCGATGTTGTGGCCGACATTGCCTTGGGCAAAGATTGGAACGTCAGCGGGTTTACCCTGCGCACAGAAGCGATTGGCCACCTGTTTGGCGGCGCTGATGCGGGCATGAATTACGCCGAGCTGGGGCTTGGCGCGCGTTATTCCATTGGGCCGCTGCAAGTGGGTGCCGGTGCCTTTTATGCGCCTAGCCAAAGTGCGATTGGCGGCGATAATCTGCATGTGCGGGCCAATGCCCTTGCGGGAATTCCCGCGTTTCCGGTCAGTCTGGCTGCATCTGTCGGCTATACAACAGGGGATGCGAACAACGCCTTGCGGGCTGCCCGGTTGCGTCCTGCTGGCAATTACACGGATTGGAAAATTGGCCTAGAATACAACCAGTTCCCGTTTACTGTCGGCGTTGATTATGTGGGGACCAATATCGATACTTCGCTGATATCGGTATCGCCGTTTGCCGATCTGCGCCACGCAGGAGACCGCGTGGTTGGTCGCGTCAGGCTATCGTTCTAAAGGAAGGTGGCTTTCTAAGGGAAAGTGGCCCCTGCCATGGAGCAGGGGCCAATTTGCATTACAGGCTTTCGAGCAGGTGCTCGGCGGTGCTCACCTTGAAGTCGCCCGGTGCTTCAACGAACAGATGTTCGACCACGCCATCGTTGACCACCATAGAGAAGCGCTGGCCGCGTGTGCCAAGGCCAAAGCCCGAACCGTCCATCGTGAGGCCAAGCGCCGTGGCAAGGTCGCCATTGCCATCGGCCAGCATCGTGACGTCAGCCGAACCCGAAGCTGCGCCCCAAGCCTTCATCACAAATGCATCGTTGACAGCGGTGCAGGCGATTTCGTCGATGCCCTTTGCTTTCAGTTCGGCAGCCTTGGCGACAAAGCCCGGCAGGTGCTTGGCCGAACAGGTTGGCGTGAAAGCGCCGGGAACCGAGAAAAGGACGACTTTCTTGCCCTTGAAGTAATCAGAGGACTGAACCGCCTCGTTCGCTTCGGCGGTGGCCTTGACGATTTTGACGTCGGGCAGCTTGTCTCCAACAGCGATGGTCATCCTGAAATTCCTTTCGATATGCCCGGTCCGCGCGTGGATGCGGCAGGGACTTGCCGAAGCGATATAGGATGCCTGTGCCACGGCGCAACGGGTCACGTGCAGGGCTAGCCCTCAGTCGGGATATAAAGAAATCTTTATGTTATGTTTGCACGAACGCCAAAGCCGCGCTAAGGGGCGGCTATGGCGCTATTGCGCATGTCGATTTTTCAGGAGAATAGCTCGTGGCCAGCGTAGTTGATGCCAAGAATGATTATGTGATCGCCGACATCGGCCTTGCCGAATTTGGCCGCGCCGAAATCCGCATTGCTGAAACCGAAATGCCGGGCCTTATGGCACTGCGCAAGGAATTCGGCGCATCGCAGCCGCTCAAGGGCGCGCGCATCACCGGTTCGCTGCACATGACGATCCAGACCGCCGTCCTGATCGAAACGCTGGTTGCGCTGGGCGCAGACGTCCGTTGGGCCACCTGCAACATCTTCTCGACGCAGGATCACGCCGCTGCCGCTATTGCCGCTGCGGGCATTCCGGTCTTCGCGATCAAGGGCGAGAGCCTTGCCGAATACTGGGATTATGTCGGTTCGATCTTTGATTGGGGTGACGATATTACCACAAACCTGATCCTTGACGATGGCGGCGATGCCACGATGTTTGCGCTGTGGGGCGCGCGCGTGGAAGCAGGTGAAACGCTGTTTGAACCATCGAACGCAGAAGAAATTGAATTCGTCCGCGCGCTCAATGCTTTCCTGAAGCGCAAGCCGGGTTACCTCTCCGCTTCGGTCAAGGCGATCAAGGGCGTTTCGGAAGAAACCACCACGGGCGTTCACCGCCTTTACCAGATCGCCAAGGACGGCAAGCTGCCTTTCCCCGCGATCAACGTGAACGATTCTGTCACCAAGTCGAAGTTCGACAACCTTTATGGCTGCAAGGAATCGCTTGTTGACGCGATCCGTCGTGCGACCGACGTAATGCTTGCCGGCAAGGTGGCTTGCGTTGCCGGGTTCGGCGATGTGGGCAAGGGTTCAGCCGCTTCGCTGCGTCAGGGCGGCGCGCGCGTGATGGTGACCGAAGTCGATCCGATCTGCGCACTTCAGGCCGCGATGGAAGGCTATGAAGTTGTCACCATGGAAGAAGCGGTAACCCGCTGCGATATCTTCGTGACCGCAACCGGTAACGAAGACGTGATCACCGCCGAACACATGATGGCGATGAAGCCCATGAGCATCGTGTGCAACATCGGCCACTTCGACAGCGAAATTCAGATTGCGGCGCTCGACAACTACAAGTGGACCGAAGTGAAGCCCGGCACCGATCTGGTCGAATTCCCAGATGGCAAGCAGATCCTTGTCCTCGCCAAGGGCCGCTTGGTCAACCTCGGTTGCGCCACCGGTCACCCTAGCTTCGTGATGTCATCAAGCTTCACCAATCAGGTGCTGGCGCAGATCGAACTGTTCACCAAGAACGAAAACTACAAGAACGACGTTTACGTGCTGCCAAAGCACCTCGACGAGAAGGTTGCCGCGCTTCACCTTGAAAAGCTGGGCGTCAAGCTGACCACGCTTTCCAAGAAGCAGGCCGATTATATCGGCGTTTCGGCGCAAGGCCCGTTCAAGCCGGATCACTACCGCTACTAAGGGCCTTTTCGGGCTACTTGAAAGATGGGCGGCGTAGCTTGGCTTCGCCGCCCTTTTTTGTGGATATTTTCGGCGGTATCTGTCCGATATCAAGCATTGTATTAAGGGCTTTGTGCGCATAGCGAGAGCATTATGCCGCTGCTGAACCAGACTGCTTTGCTGCTGATCGGATTGCTCCTTGCCGCATGGACGGTGGGGGCATGCTGGTTTGTGCTGCAAGCGCGGGGCCGCGCGCGGCGGGCCGAAGCGGTGCAGCGTCAGGCGCGGCGCTTGGCGCGGCTGATAGACGAATCGCCAGCGCTGCCTCTTCTAGTGCGCGCAGACGGGCGGATCGAAGGTCCGTCGCGGCTTGCGGGGTGGCTTGGATTCGATGCCATGCCGGAATATCTCTCCGAACTCGACGCAGGCGATCGCGGGCTTGGCGCACAAGAGTTAGCGGAATTAAGCGAAGCGGTGCGGCGCGCGCAGAAAACGGCGACGCCATTCCGCATGGCGATTACGCCGCGCAAGGGTGCCCGCAGTCTGGCTGCGCACGGCCATTTGGCAGATCCGCAAGTCTCGCCCGGCGGCGCAGCGTTGGTGTGGTTCTTCGACTTTTCCGATAGCGCAGTGGAATTGGTGAAGCTGCGCGCTGAAACCAGCAATGCCAAGGCGGATTTTGCCGGGCTTTCCGGTCTGATCGAGGCTGCGCCGTTGCCGATGTGGTTCCGGGGGCCGGACTTCAAATTGCGACTGGTCAATAGTGCTTATGTCAAAGCGGTTGGTGCAGCAAATGCCGAGGCTGTGATCGCCCAAGGCACGGAACTGATCGAGCCGGTTGACGGGCTTTCTGCGGCCCAAGTGGCGCGGCAAGCCCATGCGCGCAAAGTGCCGGTCGAGCGTTCGATGCTTGCCACGATCAAGGGCCAGCGCCGGGCTTTGCGCGTTACCGACCTGCCTTTGGGCGATGAAGGCGTGGCCGGATACGCGGTTGATATTGAGGAAATGGAGGAAATCACCCGCCAGTTCCGCCGTTTCCGCGAAGCGCAGCGCGAAATGCTCGATACGTTGTCCGCCGGAATTGCGCAGTTTGACGAGAAGCGCAATCTGGTGTTCGCCAACCAGCCATTCTTGCGCATTTTTGCGGTGCCACACGCCTGGGTGATCGATACGCCGCCGTTTGACCGGGTGATTGACCGGATGCGCGATGGTGGGCGCCTGCCCGAAGTGCGCGATTTCCCCGAATGGCGGCGCGAACGACAAGGCTGGTTCCTGTCACGCGAACCCGTTGAAGAATCGTGGCACTTGTCGGACGGGACGCATCTGCGCGTGATTGCGCAGCCGATGCCCGATGGCGGCATGCTGATGATCTTTGAAGATCGCACCGAACAGTTGCAGCTATCGGCCACGCGCGACACCTTGCTGCGGACCCGTACAGCGACGTTTGACAACCTGTTTGAATCGCTGGCGGTGTTTGCGCCCGATGCCAAACTGCAATTGTGGAACCGGCGGTTTGCGGCTGACTGGGGGCTGGACGAGGCCTTCCTTGCCACCCATCCGCGCGCCGATGTGCTGCTCAACCAGATTGCCTCCCAGCTTAAGCGTCCCGCGCAAGTGGGCACGATTGCGCAAGTCATTCAAGGCGCTACGCTTGAGCGCAAGCAGCGCAGTGGGCGGTTGACGCTGGCCGATGGGCGACATCTGGCGATTGCGGGCGTGCCTCTGCCCGATGGCAACGGCATGCTGACCGTGCTTGATATTACCGACAGCCAGAAGGCCGAACTCGCGCTGCGCGAACGCAATGCCGCGCTGGTTGAGGCCGACGCGGTGAAGACGCGGTTCATCGCCAATATGAGCTATGAATTCCGCACGCCTCTCACATCCATCGGCGGGTTTGCCGAGCTGTTGCAAAGCGGGCTGGCCGGGCAACTGACCGATCAGCAGAACGAATATGTCGATGCGATCCTTGCATCGGTGGAGCGGCTTGGCGAGCAGATCGAGAATGTGCTCGATCTTTCGCAAAGCGAGGCGGGCACGCTGCCGCTGGCGCAAGATCGCGTCGAGATGTTCCCTCTTTTGACCGAAGTGGTGCACGAACGCGAGGAACGGCTAACTGCGGCCAAGCTGACGCTCGATCTGCGCGGCGATAAATCGGCGGGCGTGGTGACGGGGGATGCGCGGCGTTTGCGGCGCGCTTTCGGCCAGTTGATCGACAATGCCATTGCGGCAACGCCAGAAGGGGGCCGCATACTGGTTGAGGCATCGCGCAAGCCGGGTGCGCGGTTGCAAGTGGTGGTTTCAGACAACGGATGCGGCATGGAGCCCGAGGTGCTGGCACGCGCGCTGGACGGCTTGCGCGTGAGTGCCGATGGGCGCGCGGTCGAGCGACGTCAGGGCTTGGGCTTGCCTTTGGTGCGGCAACTGGTCGAGGCGCATGGCGGCACGCTGGAATTGATGTCCGAACCGGGCCTTGGCACTGCCGCGATTGTCGTGCTGCCGTGATATTCGAGCTTCCTGATCTGGACGCTTCGCAAGTCTTGGCGGCGCGGATTGCGGCGGATTTGCGCGCGGGCGATGTGGTGGCGCTGACGGGCGGGTTGGGGGCGGGCAAGACGACGCTGGCCCGCGCGATCATTGCCGCATTGGGTCATCAGGGCGAAGTGCCGAGCCCGAGTTTTGCGATTATCGAGGTCTATGATCCGCCATTGGTGCGCTTGCCTTTGGTCCATGCAGACTTCTATCGGTTAGAACATCCCTCTGAGGCTGACGAGATCGGTCTGGATGATTACCGGCAAGGCGCGGCGCTGCTGGCGGAGTGGCCCGAGAACGCGGGCGGCTTTGCGCATGAGGCGGGTTGTTTATCGGTTACGCTTGAATCCACTGAAAACGGGCGCAGGGCCATTGTGCGGGCGGGCCGCGATTGGCTAGAGCGGGGATCATGGATCTGAATATTCCTTTGGGCACCGAAGCTTTCCTCAACAAGGCAGGCTGGATCGGCGCGACGATCGAGCCTTTGCCGGGCGATGCATCGTTCCGCCGCTATTTCCGCATCCGCCGTTCCAGCGGCACGGCGATGTTGATGTATGCCCCGCCGCCCAATGAAGACCCCGAACCGTTCCTCCGTTCAGCCAAATGGCTGGAAGGCAATGGCTTGCGCGCGCCGATCATTCTGGCCGAACAAGCAGGAGAGGGCTTCGTGTTGCTCGAAGATTTCGGCGAAGTGCGGATGCGCGAATATCTGGATGCGTGGCCGCAGGACGAGGAAGAGATTTACAGGGTTGCGATTGATGCCCTGATCCAGTTGCGCACATTGCCGCCTGGACCGTTTACCAACTATACGCTGGCCGAATACCAGCGCGAGGCGCGGCTCTTTACCGAATGGTACGTGCCCGCGCGCGAACTTTACGTTGATGCCCGCAGTTGGACGCAGGCTTGGGATGAGGTGCTGGCACCCTTGCTGGCACGACAGCGCCCCGGCGTTACGGTGCTGCGCGATTATCATGCGGAAAACGTGATGCTGCTCGGCGGCTTGGAAAAGCAGGGCCTGCTTGATTTTCAGGACGCATTGGTGGGCCATGCGGCCTATGATCTGGTATCGCTGCTGCAAGATGCGCGGCGCGATGTTTCGCCCGAACTTGAGGCGAAGATGCTGGACTATTACCTTGCCAAAACGGGCGAGGCCGATGATTTCCGCGCCGATTACGCCCGCCTTGGCGCGCAACGTAACGCCAAGATCGTGGGTATTTTTGTGCGGTTGTGGAAACGTGACGGCAAGCCGCGCTATCTGGATTACATCCCCCGCGTTTGGGCGGCGATGGAGCGCGATCTGGCACATCCCGCGCTTGCGCCTGTGGCGGCGTGGTTTGATGCCAATATATCTGCCGATCTTCGGGCCAATCTGGGCGGTACATTCACGTTATGAGCAAACCGCTGGCGAGCGACGTGGCGATGGTGCTTTCGGCAGGGCTGGGCAAGCGCATGCGCCCGCTGACGGCAACGCGGCCCAAGCCGTTGGTGCAAGTGGCGGGCAAACCGCTGATCGATCATTGCCTTGATAAGCTGCAAGATGCGGGTGTGGCACGGGCGGTGGTGAATGTGCACTACCTTGCCGATGCGCTGGAGGCCTATCTTGCGCGCCGCGAAACGCCTGAAATTGCGATTTCGGACGAGCGTGCGGAACTGCTGGAAACCGGTGGCGGAATGGTCAAGGCCTTGCCGCTGATCGGCAGCGATCCCTTCTTTGCCCTGAACAGCGACAACATCTGGCTCGATGGCCCGCGCAATGTGTTCCAGCATCTGTCCGACAATTGGGATGCGGATCGGATGGATGCCCTGCTTTTGCTTGTGCCCCATACCCGCGCGTTCAATTATCGCGGCAAGGGCGATTTTCACATGGACCCGCTTGGCGCGATTTCCCGCCGCCGGACGGGACGGATTGCGCCGTTCATCTATAGCGGCATCCAGATCGTATCGCACCGCTTGATGCGTGATGCGCCTGAAGGTGCGTTCTCCACGTCAAAGCTGTGGGACCGGGCGATTGCAGAGGGCCGTCTGTTCGGCACATCGCACCTTGGCCTGTGGTATGAAGTGGGTGAGCCCGAGATGATTGCGCCGACTGAAATCGCATTGCGTCAGGATTGATATGACAGATGGGGCCTCCCGCCCGCGCGTGTGGTCCATCGCGGCGCACCGTGGTTTCGCCGATGCGCTGGTGGCGGGGCTGATCCCAAGGTATCGCGAGGACCGTTTCGGCCTCGCGCGGTTGACGCTGCTGCTGCCCAGCCAGCGCGCGATCCGCACCGTGACCGAGGCGTTTATCCGCGCCAGCGGGCAGGGACTGTTGCTGCCGCGCATGGCCGTGGTGGGCGACCTTGATCTTGACGAGACACTGGGGCCGTTGCTCGACCCGATAGGCGCAGGGCTGGATATTCCCGAGGCGGTCGATCCGGTGTGGCGATTGCTGCGCCTTGCCGGTATTCTGCGGCAGGTTCTGGGCGATGAAGCGCCGGGCGAAGCCGCGTTACTGCGGCAGGCGCGGGGCTTGGCGCAGGGAATTGACCGGTTGCTGGTGGAGGGTATCCATCCGGCGCAATTGCTGGATGAGACGGTTGTCGGGATCGCTTCCGACTTGTCCGTCCACTGGATCGAGAATACCCGCATTTTCGCATCGGTATTCACTATCTGGCAGAAAGAACTGGAGGAACTCGGCCGGATTGACGCGCCCGAGCGTCGCAACCGTCTGCTCGAACATGCCGCGCAAACATGGCGGACCCGCCCGCCTGCCCATCCAGTGATTGCAGCAGGCGTCACCTCGGCCTCGCCTGCCGTTGCGAAATTGCTGCGGGTGGTGGCCGATATGCCCGATGGCGGGGTGATCCTGCCCGATCTTGATCTGGCGCTGGATGCCGATGTGTGGGACGCGCTGGGCAGCGCAGGCGGCCCTGATGGCGCGGTGTTTGATCGCGGCGATGTGGTCACGCATCCGCAATACCATCTGAAGCTGCTGTTGAACCGCATGGGCATTGCGCGCGACGAAGTGCAACCCTGGCACCGCGCGGGCCTTTCGCCTGCGCCGCCGGAACGCAGCCGCGCGATCTCCAACCTGTTCCTGCCGCCAGAGGCCAGCGCCGCATGGGTATCGCTTGAGGCGAAGGACCGGCGGCTTTCGGGCGTGCGAGCGATGCAATCGGCACAGCCTGAGGAAGAGGCGCAGGCCATCGCTGTGCTGGTGCGCGAGGCTTTGGCTGAACCGGAACGGCGCGTGGCGGTGATCACGCCCGATCGCAGCCTTGCCGCGCGGGTTGTTGCGCATCTGGGCCGGTGGAACATTGTGGCCGATGATACCGCAGGCAGGCCCTTGCCGCAGACGGCGGCGGGGCGGCTGTTCCTGCAATTGGCAGAAGTTGTGGCTGAGCGGGTTTCGCCGGTAACGCTTGTCGCATTGCTCGGCCATCCGCTGGTGCAGGCCGGTGAAGGGCGTGCGCTATGGCTGGAGCGCGTGCGCCAGCTTGATCTGGTGTTGCGCGGACCGAGGCCGGGGCCTGGATTGCCCGCCACGCGTCAGGCCGTGGAGAGCCAAGAAAAGCGTTTCCCGGGGCTGACCGACTGGTGGTCAGGCGTTGAGGACTTGCTGTTCCCGCTTGTGGTGTTGGAGGGTGCAATAGCGCTTGATGCAGCGTTGGTGGCGCTTACAGAAACTGGCGAGGCACTGTGTGGCACGGGCTTGTGGGCAATGGCCGACGGGCGGTGTCTGGCACAATTTGTTGAGCGTTGGCGCGAGGCGGCAGGCGGTGTGCCGTCACAACTTGATTGCGCCGATCTGCCCGCGTTGCTGCGCGATGCGATGGACGAGACTTCGGTCCGTCCGCCCTACGGCGGGCATCCGCGCCTTGCGATTTACGGTTTGCTGGAAGCGCGGATGAGCCGGGCTGATCTGGTGATTTGCGGCGGGCTGACCGAGGGTACTTGGCCCGGCAATCCCGCGCCCGATCCGCTGCTTGCCCCGCCGATCTTGCGTGCGCTGGGAATTCCCGGCGCTGATTTCCGCATCGGCCTTGCCGCGCACGATCTGGCCGCTGCTTTGGGCGCACCTGAAGTCGTGTTGAGCTTTGCCCATCGCGATGCCACCGGACCTGCGATCCCGTCGCGCTTCTTGCTGCGCATTCAGGCGATGCTGGGCGATCAATTGCGTTTGGAAACCCGCGCGGTCGAATTGGCAAAAGCGCTGGGCGATGCCGAACCTGCGCCTGCATATCCGCGACCCGAACCAATGCCGTCAGCCGATCAACGCCGTGTGCCGATAGCGGTGACCGCGCTCGACCGGTTGCGCGGCGATCCTTACCAGTTCTATGCCTCGGCCATTCTGGGCCTGCGCAGCCTTGATCCGATAGATGCCGATCCGACGCCTGCGTGGAAGGGAACGGCGGTGCATAATGTGCTCAAGGCGTGGCACGAAGCGGGCGGTGTGCCGGGTGAGCTCGTGCCACTGGCCGAGCGCATGTTTGACGAAATGAGCGCGCATCCGTTCATGCGCACAATGTGGAAGCCGCGCCTTCTCAATGCGCTTCACTGGATTGAAGAAGAGACGGACCGGCTTGCAGGCGAGGGCCGCGAGGTGTTGTCCGTCGAACAGAAGGGCGAAATTGTCGTCGATGGCATCCGCATTCACGGGCGGGCAGATCGCATCGATAAGCTCGCCGATGGCACGATTGGTGTGGTGGATTACAAGACCGGAAAGCCACCTTCGGGCAAGATGGTCGAACAAGGCTTTGCCCTGCAACTGGGTCTGCTTGGCCTGATTGCACAAGGCGGCGGTATAGCGGGCGTGGCGGGCGAACCGGCACGGTTTGAATACTGGTCCTTGGGGCGCAATAAGGAGGGAAGCTTCGGCTATATGGATACGCCAGTGCTTGAAGGCAAAAAGAAATCAGGCATTCCGCTGGAAGACTTCCTGATCAAGACCGCGGATTACCTGCGCGATGCGATTGCGCTCTGGCTGCTTGGCGATGAACCGTTCACTGCGCGGAAGAACCCGGATTTGGCAGGCTATTCGGATTACGATCAATTGATGCGGCTTGATGAATGGCAAGGGCGTGAACGCGCCAATGCGGAAGATGAGGCATGAGCAAAGTCTATACGCTCAAGGAAAATCAAGCTTATGCGGTTGATCCGCAGCGCACGGTGTGGCTTTCGGCTTCGGCAGGCACGGGTAAGACGCAAGTGCTCTCCGCGCGTGTGCTGCGCTTATTGCTGCAAGATGGCGTAGAGCCCGAACAATTGCTGTGCCTGACTTTCACCAAGGCGGGTGCCGCCGAAATGGCTACCCGCGTGAATGAGGTGCTGGCGGGCTGGGTGCGGATGAATGATGCCAATCTTGCCGCAGACCTGTTGGCGATTGGTGCGCCGATTGGCCCTGAAACTGTGGCGCGAGCGCGCAGCCGCTTTGCCGCAGTGCTCGATTGCTCGGGCGGCGGCTTGCGGATCGAGACGATCCACGCGTTCTGCCAATGGTTGCTGGCATCATTCCCGGTTGAGGCCGGCTTGCGCCCCGGCACCCGCGCGATGGAGGACCGTGACCGCGCGCTTCTGGTACGTCAGGTTCTGGCCGACGTATTGGTCGAGGCCGAGGCGCGCGGGGATGATGCCTTGCTTGAGGCGCTGGCCTCGCTGTCCTTGCGGATGAGCGAGGATCAGGTTGAGTCTTTCCTGTTGCGCAGTGCAGGCGCACGCGATCTGTGGTGGGGGGCAGGATCGTGGATTCCCCCGCTGCGACCACGCATCAACGCCGTGCTGGGGCTTGATGAGGACGACGGGCCGCACAGCCTTGCAGCGATTTGTGCCGATGATGCGTTCGATGTGCGGGCCTTGCGGTCGTGCCTTGAGGTGCAACTCGATTGGGGCACACCGACAAGCGCCAAGATGTCTGAGCCGATCGCCCGCTGGCTGGCCGCATCACCGGAAGAGCGCGCACGCGATCTGGAGGAGATGGCTGGCGCGCTGCTGAACGATAAGGGCGAGCCGAAGTGGCTGAAAAACCTGCTCAAAGTCGATGGCTCCTATGGCGAGGCGGCGCAGCGGGTGATCGTCTCGATCGAAGACGCACGCGCGTTGCGGGCCAAGCTTGATCTGGCGGCTTTGCTCGATACTGCGCTGACAGTCGGGCGGCGGTTTGCCCTGGCATGGGACGAGGCCAAGACGCGCGAAGGCTTTATCGATTTTGACGACCAGATCCGCGCGGCGGCAGACCTGCTGACCAAACGCACGACGGCGGACTGGATCCGGTTCAAACTGGACCGGCGGTTCGACCATATCCTTGTCGATGAAGCGCAGGATACCAACGCCTCGCAGTGGGAAATCGTGCTCGAAGGGCTGGTGTCCGATTTCTTCACCGGCGAGGGCCAGCGCGGGCCGAAGATGCGCACGCTGTTTGTGGTGGGCGATTACAAGCAGGCGATTTTCGGCTTTCAGGGGACCAGCCCCGAGAACTTTGCGCGCGCCAGTGGCAAGGTCAAAAGCCAGTTGGCGCAAGTGGCCGATGTTTTGCGCGATCCGGAACGCAAGCTGCTCGAACTGGGGCTTGGCCAATCGTTCCGCACCGCCAATCCGATCCTCGATTTCGTGGATGGGGCGATTGCGCGGATCGGATGGGACCGTTTCGGGTTGAGCCAACCGCCCGAGCCGCATCGCGGATTGCCCATTCCCGGCACAGTTGGCCTGTGGCGGGTGGTCGGTGACGAGATCAAGGCCGAAGACGCAAGTGACGAGGACGAGGGCGAGGAAGGTTGGCTCTCACGCCCTGACCGTGAACTGGCTGATCGCATCGCGCGGCAAGTGCGCGCGTGGATCGACGTAGGCTTTCCGCTGGCCAAGGGCGGGCCAAAGTTGGCCAATGCGGGCGATGTGATGATCCTTGTGCGCAAACGCAAGGAACTGGCAGGGCTGATCGTCGCGCGGCTGCATGCGCGCGGAGTTCCTGTGGCAGGGGTTGACCGGCTCCGTCTGGGCGCGCCGCTGGCGGTGAAGGATCTGGTGGCCGCCTTGCGCTTTGCCGCGCAGCCGCTGGACGATCTCAATCTGGCAGGCCTGCTGGTTTCTCCGCTGATCGGGTGGACGCAGGAAGAGCTTCTTCAACATGCCTATCGCCCGCATGGCGAACGGCTGTGGAGCTGGCTGCGGCGCAATGAAGGCCCCGCGACGTTTTCCGCGATGGAGCGGTTGCGCAGTCTGCTGGCGCGGGCGGATTATGATCCGCCGCAAGTGCTGTTGCACTGGTTGCTGGTGGGGCCGTGGGATGGGCGGCGCAAACTGATCGCGCGGTTGGGGCGTGAGGCGAACGACCCGATTGACGAGTTGCTCAATGCCGCAATGGCCTATTCCAGTGCCAATGTGCCCAGCCTCGTTGGCTTTTTGCAGTGGTTCGATGCGGGCGAGGGCGAGCTTAAGCGCGAGGCGGGCAAGAGCGATGGTCTGGTGCGGGTGATGACCGTGCACGGATCGAAGGGATTGCAGGCGCCGATCGTGATCCTGGCCGATTCTGCCGATGATCCCGACTTGTCGCCGCCGCGCGGGTTGGAAATTGTCGAAGATGTGCTGGGCGCGCGCCGCAAGGTTCCGCTGCCGCCGTTGCGCAAGGAAGAGAAGGCGCCTGCCGTGCTTGAGGCCGAGGCAGCAGCCAAGTTGGCCGAGCGCGAGGAGCATTGGCGCTTGTTGTACGTGGCGATGACTCGCGCCGAAGAGGCGCTGTTTATTGCCGGGGCCAAGGGCAAGAAGAAGCCGCGCGGCGGCGGGGAATTGCCCGAGGATAGCTGGTTTGCCCAGCTTGAGCCGCTGTTTGGCGATACCGATTGGGAACCTTGCGCACTATGGGGCGGGCGCAAGACCATCGGTGCGCCGCTGCCTTTTGCCACAAAGACCGCGCCAGCCGTTGCACCGGCGCGGATGGCTCTGCCCGAGGTTTTGTTAACGCCTGTTGGCGCAGAGCCGCGCCCACCGCGCCCCTTGGCTCCATCATCGCTGGGCGAGGATGACGCACCCGATCCGCCCGCGCCATCGGGGCCCGGTGCGATGTTGGCGGCGCGACGCGGGACGTTGCTGCACCGGTTGATCGAGCGTTTGCCCGAGGTTGCGGCTGAGGCGCGGTTGGCGGCAGGCCGTGTCTGGCTCTCGCGATCAGGCGCTGAATTCAGCGCGGGTGAGCGTGAGTTGATGGTGCAATCGGCCCTTGCCGTGCTTGAGCATTCCGAATGGGCTGATGTGTTCGGGCCGGATTCGCTGGCCGAAGTGCCACTGGCTGCCGTGGTGGGCGGTCGCGTGGTGAGCGGAACGGTGGACCGGTTGGTGATCGGCGCAGACCGCATTCGTATCATAGACTTCAAGACAGCGCGGCGGCCGCCCATGAGTTTTGCCGAGATACCGGCGGCCTATGTGCGCCAGATGGCGGCCTATGCTGCGGCGCTTGAGGCAATCCATCCCGGTGTGCCGGTTGAGGCGGCTTTGCTTTATACCCACACGCCGCAATTGTTCGTGGTACCAGCAGATGTGATCGAGGCGCAAAAGTTGCGCCTTATCGGACAGCAGGAATCCTTTTCCGCCTGATCGGTTGCGCTGTGGAGCGCTGGCCCTACTTTAGTGACGCATAGACAGGAGTTCATTCGATGCCAACCAAAGCCGTAACCGACGCCAGCTTCGCCGCAGATGTGCTGGGCAGCAGCAAGCCCGTACTCGTGGATTTTTGGGCGGATTGGTGCGGCCCATGCAAGATGATCGCACCCGCGCTTGAGGAAATTTCCAACGAACTGGCCGACAGCGTCGAGATCGTCAAAGTCGACATCATGGAGAACACCGACACCGCCAGCCAGTTTGGCGTGCAGTCGATCCCGCTGATGATCCTGTTCAAGGATGGCAAGCCGGTCGCCCAGAAGCTGGGCGCTGCGCCGAAGACCCAGTTGAAGAGCTGGCTGGAAAGCGTGCTTTAAGTTTTCAAAGAAACCCCTCCTGTACTCGCAGGAGGGGCCTACAATTATCCCATTTTCGCCAGACGTTCGGCCATTGCATCGAACAGGGCCGGGCTTGATGCGCCGATAAGGCCGGGCTCAAGGTGACGGTCCACGCGATAGGGCGTGCCATCAGGGCGCGCGGCTTTTCCGCCGGATTCATTGAGGAACAGCACGCCCGCTGCGTGATCCCAAGCCAGCGTTTTTTCAAACAGCGATACGTCGTTGGTACCAAGTCCGATGCGCGGGTATTGCTCGGCCGCGCAGCGCGGGATGTCGACCAGTGTATAATGCGGGGCGATGTGTTCAAGCAGGGCTGCGCGTTTGACCGGATCGACGAAAACCAGCGAGATTGCGGCGATGGGCTTTTCGGCCCCACTGGTCCGCGCCGTGAAGCGCTCCCCGTTCAGCCATGCCCCTTGCCCGCGATGCGCGGTGCACAGGCGGCCCGAAAGCGGATCGTAAATCCAGCCTGCAACCGTCTCGCCCTTTTCCGCCAAAGCTAGCAGAATACCGAACGGGGGCTTGCCGACGGCGTAATTGTTGGTGCCGTCCAAGGGATCTATGATCCAGCACAGCTTGTCTGACAGGCGTTCAAAAATCGCCGGATCAGCGTGTGCTGCCTCTTCGCCGACAATTGCCGCTTCGGGCAGGATTCTGGCCAGACCTTCGGCGAGCATCACTTCGCTCTCGGTATCGGCAATGGTCACCACATCGTTCGACGCCTTGTCGGTCACATCCCCAAGGCCGAGTTTCCGGTAATGCTTGAGCAGCGTTTTTTCAGCCGTTTCGCGCATCAGCGCGGCGACGGCAGTATCAAGGGTGCGGGTCATGAACGGTAATCGGCGTTGATCGAAATGTATCCGTGCGTCAGATCGCAGGTCCACACGGTCGCGCAGCCATCGCCAAGGCCGAGGTCGACTTCCAGCGAGATGTCACGCCCTTTGAGGTGCGCAGTCACCGGCGCTTCATCATAATCGGTGAGGGGCTGACCATTGCGCGCGGCCCAAATGCCGCCAAAGCCGATGGAGAGGCGATCACGATCCGCCGGTTCACCTGCTTTGCCCACCGCCATAACAACGCGGCCCCAATTGGCATCCTCGCCCGCGATGGCCGTCTTGACCAAGGGGGAGTTGGCGATGGCAAGGCCGACCTTGCGCGCGCTCTCGTCCGAAACCGCGCCCGAAACACTGACCGCGATAAACTTTTGCGCGCCTTCGCCGTCCCTGACGACAAGGTGCGCGAGCTGGCGGCAGATGGCGGCAAGGGCGGCAGCAAAGGCATCTGCGCCGGGGCTGTCAAAACCGGTCAAGGGCGCATTGCCTGCTGCGCCGGTGGCAAAGGCCAGCACGGTATCGCTGGTCGAGGTATCGCTATCGACCGTTATGCACGAGAATGTGCGCGTGTTGGCGGCAGAGAGGCATTCTTGCAGGAACACCGGATCAACCGCGGCATCGGTGAAGATATAGCCCAGCATCGTGGCCATATCGGGCGCAATCATGCCGCTGCCCTTGATGATCGCGCTGAAGTTGACACGTGTGTCACCGATCATGGCCGAGGCGGTCGCGCCTTTGGTAAAGGTGTCGGTCGTGCCGATGGTGCGCGCCGCGTCTTCCCATGAGCATGGCGCAGCTTGCAGTGCGGCCTCAACCCCGGCGCGCGCTTTGTCCTTGGGCAAGGGCACGCCGATGACGCCGGTGGACGAGACGAAAACTTCCTCTTTTGCGCAACCGAGATGGGCAGAAACCTGCTCCATGATCTGTTCCACCGCTTCGCGCCCGCGATAGCCGGTAAAGGCATTTGAGTTGCCAGCATTGACCACCAGCGCGCGGGCGCGGCCTTGGCCGATGTTCTGGCGGCCCAGTTCCACTTCAGACGAGCAGCACACATTACGGGTAAAAACGCCTGCAACCGCAGTGCCTTGCGCCATTTCAACATAGGTAAGATCACACCGGCCCCAGTCTTTATAGCCTGCACGGACCACGTGCGGTGTGGCTCCGGCAATGGCGGGGAGCGCGGGGAACGGCGAGGCGAGCGGAGATACAGCGTCTGACATGGCATTGCGCCTAGCGCGCCATGCAGTGCGGTTCAACCGTGACGACATGGCAAGAATGCGCGTTTTCAAGATGGACGAAACGCGCTTGAATGCCTATCTGAAGCAGTAATGCGGATTTTGCTCGCTCTGTTGGCCATAATTACGGGCCTTTCGCTGCCAGAGGTGGCCTTTGCCGCATCGCGCACAGAGATTGCAAATACAGGCGTGGTTGGCGCTGGAACGGCCTCCGCCGAACGCCGGCAACAACGCTGTATCGAACGCGGCGGCGCACTTCCGCAAAGGCGTAGCAGCGCCCCGCGCAAAACGGTCTGGCCACCCGCGCCCGCCTTTGTGCGTGCCTGCGGCATCGAATTGACCGACCGCGCCCGCGAATAGCGCGTGTCTTAGCCTCACTTTAATCTGGCAGCTTTATGCCCCCGCCGGTGCCCGATTGGCGCGCTGGTTTGTATTCCTTCTGATTCAACAGGATTGTTCCGCCCATGTTCGGTTCCATCGCCAAAGCGCTTTTTGGTTCATCAAACGACCGTTACGTTAAATCGCTCGACAAGATCGTGCGCCAGATTGCCGCTTTTGAGCCCGCGATGCAGGCGCTTTCGGATACAGAACTGGCTGCGCAGACGCTAAAGTTCAGGCAGATGCTGGCCGAAGGGACCGCGCTCGACGATCTTCTGCCTGAGGCTTTTGCCACCGTGCGCGAGGCTTCGGTCCGCACGTTGGGCTTGCGCCACTTTGATGTGCAGATGATCGGCGGTATCGTGCTGCACCGGGGCGAAATTGCCGAAATGCGTACAGGCGAAGGCAAGACGCTGGTGGCGACGCTGGCGGTCTATCTCAACGCGCTGGAGGGCAAGGGCGTTCACGTGGTGACCGTGAACGATTATCTCGCCCGCCGCGACGCCGAGACGATGGGCGTGCTCTACAATTTCCTTGGCCTGAGCGTGGGCGTGATCGTTCCGAACATGAACGAGGAACGCCGCCGCGAGGCCTACGAAAGCGACATCACTTACGCGACCAATAACGAGCTGGGCTTCGATTATCTGCGCGATAACATGAAGCATTCGCGCGATCAGATGGTCCACAAACCGTTCAATTTCGCGATTGTCGACGAGGTGGATTCGATCCTGATCGATGAAGCGCGCACTCCGCTGATCATCTCCGGCCCGACAGACGACAAGAGCGATCTTTACCTGTCGGTCGATGCGGTGGTGAAAACGATCCAGCCCGATCTTTACGAGGCGGACGAGAAGACCAAGAACATCTCGCTGACTGAAGATGGCGTCGAATGGGTCGAGCGTGCGCTGGAAACAGCGGGATTGCTCGAAGGTTCGAACCTCTATGATGTCGAGAATACGATGGTTGTCCATCATCTTGACCAGGCGCTTAAAGCCAACGTGATGTTCAAACGCGATATCGATTATATCGTGAAGGACGAAAAGATCGTCATCATTGATGAATTCACCGGCCGCATGATGGACGGGCGGCGCTGGTCCAACGGCTTGCATCAGGCGGTGGAAGCCAAGGAAGGCGTGAACATCGAGCCCGAAAACCAGACGATGGCCTCGATCACGTTCCAGAACTACTTCCGCATGTACCCCAAAATTTCAGGGATGACGGGCACCGCCGCGACCGAAGCGCCGGAATTTTTCGACATTTACAAGATGAATGTCGTCTCGATCCCCACCAATGTGCCAGTGCTGCGCATTGATGACGAGGACGAGTTCTACAAGAACACGACGGACAAGTTCCAGGCCATCGCCAAGTTGATCCGTGAAAAATATGAAATCGGCCAGCCGGTGCTGGTGGGCACGGTCTCTATCGAAAAGTCCGAATTGCTCTCGGAATTCCTGACCAAGGAAGGCGTCACGCATAATGTGCTGAACGCCCGTTTCCACGAAATGGAAGCCCGTATCGTGGCACAGGCCGGGCGTTTAGGCGCGGTCACCATCGCCACCAACATGGCCGGGCGTGGCACCGACATCCAGCTTGGCGGCAACATCGAATTCCGCATTGATGATGAGTTGCGCGATGTGCCCGAAGGGCCGGAACGCGATGCAGGCATTGCCAAGATCCGCGCCGAAGTGGCCGAGGACAAGCGCAAGGTGCTGGAAGCTGGTGGTCTGTGCGTGATCGGCACCGAGCGCCATGAAAGCCGCCGCATCGATAACCAGTTGCGTGGGCGCTCTGGCCGTCAGGGCGATCCGGGCATGAGCAAGTTCTACCTCTGCCTTGAGGATGATCTGCTGCGTATTTTCGGGCCGGACACGCTGTTTTCCAAGATGATGAACTCCAACCTCGCCGATGGTGAAGCGATCGGCTCGAAGTGGCTGTCAAAGGCGATCGAGACCGCGCAGAAGAAGGTTGAAGCGCGCAACTATGACATCCGCAAGCAGGTCGTCGAATACGATGATGTGATGAACGACCAGCGCAAGGTTATTTACGAACAGCGCGCCGATATCATGGATGCCGAAGCGGTCGCCGATGTCGTCACCGATATGCGCAATGATACGGTCAATGCGCTGGTCGCTGATGCCTGCCCGCCGGGATCTTATCCTGAACAATGGAATGTAGAAGGCCTGAAGGCGCGCGTTGCCGATGTTCTGGGCCTTGAAATTCCAATTGACGAGTGGCTTCAGGAAGAGGCTATCGAGCCCGATGTGATCGAAGAGCGCGTTCAGGCACTGGCCGATGGGCACATGGACACGAAGATCACCGAGGTTGATGCTGCGGCGTGGCGGAGCCTTGAGAAGTCAATCCTGCTCGAACGGCTTGACCATCACTGGAAAGAGCATCTGGCCACGCTCGATGCACTGCGTCAGGTCGTGTTCTTGCGCGCTTATGCGCAAAAGACGCCGATCAACGAATACAAGCAGGAAGCCTTCGGTCTGTTCGAAAAGATGCTCGATGCGATCCGCGAGGACGTGACACGCATCTTGATGACCAGCGAAATCCGCATGCGTCCGGCAGATGAATTCCAGCTTCCCGAATTGCCCGATTTCCTCACCAGTCATATCGATCCGTTCACCGGCGAGAACGACGCTATCCCCGCCCAACCGGCAATGTTTGGCGCGCTTCCACCGCAAGCTGGAGGCTCTCTCACACTGGGTGAGCCAATTGGCGATCCTTATGCGGGGCAGGGCATCAGCCGCAACGCGCCATGCCCGTGCGGTTCGGGCCAGAAGTACAAGCACTGTCACGGGGTCGCCACCTGACCGGCAGGGCAGCATTCTGGCGCAACACGATGCGGCGCGCGGAGCAATTCCCGCGCCGTTGCCTTGCGGGTTACGTATGAACACGCAGGCGCCCCGCAAAACAGCACTGGCAGGCTATAAGTGCTGGTTAACACACCGTCCTTCCTACCAGCACCAACATAGGGCCGGAGACGGATTATGTGGCTTGATCGTGACGCTTATCATGCCCGCCAGCAAGCGCCTTGCAGCACTATTGCTGCGCCAATCCAGGCATCCTACCGCCGGGGTATCTTGCGCACGAAAGTTAACGTGTGTGACTTATCCTGCACGGCTGCCGCGATCGACGGCATGGAAAACCCGCCGGTCGGTACGCTAGTTTGGCTAACATTACCGGGCCTTGAGGCGCGCGCAGCCATCGTCGAAACCAGCGAGGACTTCCGCGCTTTCATCCGCTTTGCCCAACCGTTCCATCCGGCCGTCCTCGACGCGTTCCTGAACGGTTCGATCCGCAGCTATCACTGAGCCCAGACCGAAACGCAAAGGGACCGAAACGCAAAAAGGCCGCCTTTCGGCGACCCTCGCGATCCTCATCCAGAGGAAAAAATTGGCTCCCTGAGTAGGATTCGAACCTACGACCAAGTGATTAACAGTCACCTACTCTACCGCTGAGCTATCAGGGAGCAGCCACGGTTGCCCGGGGCAGGGCCGTGCTAATAACAGGCGTTTCCGGTTTGGCAAGCACCTGTTTTCATATTTTTCTCAGACCATGAACTGTTCGGCGAAGATACGGTCCTCCAGGCTTTGCCCGCGATCGAACATCAGCGTCAAGCGGTGCTCCGGCCAAGCCTTCACACGCACCTCGCGGACATCGCGGACTTCCTTCTGATCCGCCACGACAAGGACCGGGCGCTTGACCGATTCCAGCGCCTTGAAGACGATCTCGTATGTCTCGGGTAGGATTGCGCCGCGCCAGCGGCGGGGGCGAAACGGACTTATAGGGGTGAGCGCCAGCATGTTCGACGATAGCGGCAGGATCGGCCCATTCGCTGACAGGTTGTAGGCGGTCGATCCTGCCGGTGTTGCCACCAGCACGCCATCGCATGCCAGTTCGGGCATACGGACCTTGCCGTTTACACTCACTTCCAATTTCGCGGTCTGGCGCGTTTCGCGCAGCAGGGAAACCTCGTTGATCGCGCAGACAGAATGGACCTGCCCGGAATTGGTGGTGGCCACCATCCGCAACGGTGAAATCGCGATCTTCGTCGCCTTGGCGATTCGTTCATCGATGGAGCGGCTTGACCGGTACTTGTTCATCAGGAAGCCTACAGTCCCGAGATTGAGACCAAAGGCCGGAATGATGTGATCCATGTCGATCATCGCGTGCAGCGTTTGCAGCATGAAGCCATCGCCACCAATGACAACGACGGCTTGCGCATCTTCCAACGCAACCCACTCGCGGCTTTGGAGTAAAGCCTCATAGGCATCCTGTGCGCGATCTGTGGGTGAGGCCAGCAGGGCAAGGCGCGCAAATTCAGACATACTTAACAGGCCCCGGAAAAACAGACCGGTGTTGGATATGAGGCCGAGGTGATGCGCGCAATGCACAATCATGCATTTTGCTGCGAAGTGTTTTTGCGCAGCGCTACGCTTTGGCAAGGGTTGCGCGCTATGTATGGCGGATGGCGGAACTTCCAAAAGCATTGCCCCCAACCACTCCGAGCCGGGATCGCCTGACCGGTCTTCCGGAGGCGGCCGATGCTTTGGGCTGGTTGGAAAAGGCCGGGCAGGACGGTTTTGTCCATGCGATGTTGATCGGGCTGCATCGCTTCCGCTCGGTCAATCTGGCCTATGGGCAGGCGGGCGGCGATCTTGCGCTTGCGGAAATAGCGCGGCGGATCAGGGATTGCGTTGCCGAAGAACTGGGGCCGGACGCGCTAGTGGCGCGCGTCAGTGGTGGTGATTTTCTGGTGGCAAGCGCCGGAACTATAAGCCGCGAGCGCTGGCAATGGCTTGCCGAAGCTTTCGCGCGCACGGTTGCACGATCCTTGGCGATACGCGGCGATGTGCTGCATCTGGCGCCGCGCACGGCGCTGTTGCGCGCGCAACCGGGCGAGGGTGGGGCGGCGATGCTCGACAGGCTGGATCAGGCGCTATCATCTTTGCAGCAGCAGACGGCAAAGCGCGTGTCATGGGCCGATGGATCACACCGCGCGCGCGGACGCAGTGCCGCGCGGCTTGAGGCCGATTTGATCGGAGCCATGGCCCGGAACGAGATCGGTCTGGTGTTTCAACCGCAGTATACTGTCTCCACCGGAGCCTTGGCGGGGGTTGAGGCATTGGCGCGCTGGGATCACCCGCAACTGGGGCGGATCGGCGCGGAAACCTTGTTTGCCATCGCCGAGCGGGGTGATCATGTTGCGCAGCTATCGCACCATATTGCCAAGCGTGCTTTGGCGATTGCGGCCGAATGGCAGCCGCCCTTGGCGCTATCGCTCAACGTCACTGCCGAGGATCTGGGTGATGAGGAATTTGCCGAAAACTTTCGTGTGCTCCTTGCTCGCACGGGCTTTGCGCCCAAGCTGCTGACACTGGAAGTGACCGAGCATGCTCTGGTGGCTGACTTTGTCCGATCCGCGCAAGTACTGGGCGAACTGGCCGGATTGGGAATGCGGATTGCGCTCGATGATTTCGGCACTGGCTATGCCAATTTTCAAACCCTTAAGGCCTTGCCGATCGACACGCTCAAGCTTGATGGATCGCTGGCGCGCGACATCGATCAAGACCCACGCGACCGGGCGATCTTGCGGGCGATTATCGCAATGGCACGGGCGCTGGGACAGAAGGTTGTGGTCGAAGGGATTGAACGCGAAACGCAGCTTGCGGTCTTAGCACACGAAGGCTGCGATACGTTTCAAGGCTTCTTCCGCGCGGGGCCAATGGCCGCAGACGAGATTGCAGCGCTTTTGCGTTAGGCCGCTTTGCGTGCGCGGCGTGCAATGGCGGAAAGGCCCTTGGTCATCTGCACAAGGCCGTTGAGCCGCCCTTCCGGGGTGCCCCAAGCGCGGGTGATGACCAGCTTGTTGTCGGGTCGCAGCTTGGCGATGCCGTTCAACCGCTCGACATAGGCGATCAGCCCCATCGGATCGGGGAAGGTGTCCTTGTGGAAGCTGACCAGCGCGCCCTTGGCCCCCACATCGATCTTGGCGATGTTGGCCTCGATGGCCTGACGCTTGATTTCGATCAGGCGCAGCAGGTTCGTTGTCGGTTGCGGCAGAGGGCCGAAGCGGTCGATCATCTCGGCGGCGAGGGCCTCGACGGCATCCGGTCCTTCGGCATCGCTCATCCGGCGATAAAGCGCCATGCGCACAGCCAGATCAGGCACGTAATCTTCCGGGATCATGATCGGCGCATCGACCGTGATCTGTGGGCTCAGCGCATCGCGTTCGCGTGCGAGAGAGATGTCACCAGCCTTGGCCGCAAGGATCGCGTCTTCTAGCATCGATTGGTAGAGCTCGAAGCCTACTTCCTTGATGTGGCCCGATTGTTCATCGCCCAACAGGTTACCCGCCCCGCGCAGATCAAGATCATGGCTGGCAAGCTGGAAGCCCGCGCCAAGGCTATCAAGATCGCCCAGAACCTTGAGCCGCTTTTCGGCAACTTCGGACAGCGCCATGTTTTCCGAATGCGTGAGATAGGCGTAAGCGCGGATTTTTCCGCGCCCGACGCGTCCGCGCAATTGGTAGAGCTGCGCAAGGCCAAAGCGGTCGGCGCGGTGAATGACAATGGTGTTGGCCGAAGGAATATCGATACCGCTTTCCACGATGGTGGTCGAAAGCAGGACTTCGTACTTCTTCTCGTAAAACGCGCCCATGCGGTCCTCGACCTCGGTCGGGCTCATCTGGCCGTGCGCGGTGACGAAGCGGACTTCGGGAACATTGAGCCGCAACCATTCCTCAAGATCAGCCATATCGGCAATGCGCGGCACGATGATGAAGCTTTGCCCGCCGCGCTGGTGTTCGCGCAGCAAAGCCTCGCGCATCACCATATCGTCCCACGGCATCACGTAAGTGCGCGTGGCCAGACGGTCGACTGGCGGGGTCTGGATCGTCGACAATTCGCGCAGGCCGGACATCGCCATTTGCAGCGTGCGCGGGATCGGCGTGGCGGTCAGCGTCAGCACATGGACGTCGGCTTTAAGCTCTTTGAGCTTTTCTTTGTGAGTCACGCCAAAGCGTTGCTCTTCATCGACCACGACGAGGCCGAGCCGCTTGAAATCGATCGATTTGGACAGCAAGGCATGCGTGCCGATCACGATATCGACGGTGCCATTGGCCAGGCCGACTTTGGTCTCAGCCGCTTCCTTGGCGGGAACAAGGCGCGATAGGCGGCCTATTTCCAGAGGGAACCCGTTGAAGCGTTCGACGAAGTTTGTGTAATGTTGGCGGGCGAGCAGTGTGGTTGGCGCAACGATGGCGACTTGCATCCCCGCCATCGCCGCCACGAAGGCCGCACGTAGCGCAACCTCGGTTTTGCCGAAGCCGACATCGCCGCACACGAGGCGGTCCATCGGCTTGCCGCTGGCCATGTCGTTCAACACGTCGTCAATCGCGCGTTCCTGATCGTCGGTTTCATCCCACGGGAAGCGATCCACGAACGGACCGTAGCTGGTCGAATCAACCGCAAGCACCGCGCCTTCACGAAGCGCACGGTGGGCGGCGGTGGCCATAAGCTGGCCTGCCATTTCAAGGATACGTTCGCGCATCCGCGCCTTGCGGCGCTGCCACGCTTCGCCGCCCAGCTTGTCGAGGCTGACGCCTTCGGCATCCGAGCCATAGCGCGAAAGGACGTCGAGGTTTTCGACCGGGATGTAGAGCTTGTCGCGGCCTGCATATTCAAGCTGGACGCAATCGTGCGGGCTATCGCCCACCGCGATGGCTTCAAGCCCGATATAGCGCCCGATGCCGTGGTCCATGTGAACCACAAGATCGCCGGGGGTGAGCGCGGAAAGCTCGGCCAGAAACGCATCGGCGTCCTTGCGCTTCTTCTTGCGGCGGACGAGGCGGTCGCCGAGGATGTCCTGCTCGGTCAGCAGTTCCAGTTCGGCGTTGGCAAAGCCCTGTTCCAGCGGCAGCACGATAGCGACCGGCTTGCCGGTGGCGGCAAGGCCCAGCGCCTCCTGCCATGTATCGGCCATAAGCGGCACTTGCTTGCCAGCCTCGGCCAGCAGCGAGGCAAGGCGGGAGCGCGATCCAGTGCTATAGGCTGCGATGATTGGCTTGAGGCCGCGCGTGCCCAAGGCCGAAAGATACTTTGCCGCAACTTCATAGATGTTGGTGCCGCCGCTGGTGGCTGCGGCGCGTTCCGGCGTGAAATCGTGGCCTGATGTGAATCCGAAATCGATGACGCTCTTTGATTCCGGTTCGGCAAACAGCGTTGTGCGGTGGACAGGCCAGCCCAGCAGCGCGCGGTCAATTTCGTCGCGCGTAAGGTATAGCGCGGTTTCGGCCAGCGGGCGATAACTGCCGGGGGCTTTGGATGAACTATCCAGCCGCGATTGGTGATAATCGAGGATATCGGCGATGCGCTGTTCGGTCGCCTTGGCCGCACTGCCATCGATCAGAACAAGGTCATCCTCGGCCAGATGATCGAACAGCGTCACCAACCGGTCTTCGAACAGCGGCAGCCAGTGTTCCATCCCGGCAAGGCGGCGGCCTTCGCTGATCGCCTGATAGAGCGGATCGCCGGTTGCGGTCGCACCAAACTGTTCGCGATAACGGCTGCGGAAGCGCTTGATGCTGTCTTCATCGAGCAGCGCTTCGCTGGCAGGCAGCAAGAGGTGCGTATCGACCGGCTGCACCGAACGCTGCGTATTGGGATCGAACAGGCGCAGCGTTTCCAGTTCGTCGCCAAAGAAATCGAGCCGCAAACCGTGATTTAGCCCTGAGGGGAAGATGTCGAACACTGAACCGCGCACGGCATACTCACCGGCATCCACCACCGTATCGGTGCGCGAATAGCCCTGGCGTTGCAGCAACGCGATCAGGCTTTCGCGGCCGATCTCGGCACCCGGCGAAAGCAGTCGCGTGGATTCGCGAATGCGGAACGGGGTAAGCACGCGCTGGAGCACGGCGTTGATCGTAGTGACCAGCAGTTGCGGTCCGCTGCGCTTGTGTTGCAGCTTTTGCAGCGCCGCAAGGCGTTTGGCGCTGACCGACATGGCGGGTGAGGCGCGATCAAACGGCAAGCAATCCCACGCGGGAAAATCTATCACCTCAAGATCAGGCGCAAAGAACGCCGCGCTATCGGCAATCGCGCGCATGGCGGCGTCGTCCGGCGCGATAAAAACCGTCCGGCCTTTGGCGGCACGCGCCAGATCCGCCAAGACAAGCGGCTGCGCCCCGCGCGCAACCGAGGCTAGCGTGAGCGGCGTCGTGGCCGAGAGGATGCGGTTGAAATCAGACATGACGTTAAGGGATCAGCGCGGAATGACGACGTAATCAAGCTTGCGCATGGCGTCCATCATCGGCCCTGTGTATTTCTCGGGTACGGGAAGGGTGCCCAGCGCCCAAGCCATGATCTCGACATCCTCTTCCTCGATCAGCTCTTCAAACCACGCAATCTGCTCGGCATTCCACTCTTTGTGAAAGTGATCGAAGAAGCAGCCGATCATGTAATCCGCCTCACGCGTGCCACGATGCCACGCGCGAAAGTGAATGCGCCGGAAGTACGCCGGATCAAAGGAGGGGGCATCAGTCATAAAAGGCCGTTAGGCGTTTCCGCAGGTGGAAACAAGGCGGCAAGACCGGGACGAAAAGGCATCCCCGCTACTGATCGCCGGGATGCCTTTGCACTTACTTGTGGTGCAGAGCCGCCAGCACATCCGACGGCTGACGGCCAATCAGGTCCTTCGCCAATTCCCCAATCAAGGCTGCCTGCACGGCCTTGCTGTAACGATGGCGCAATTCGCCCAACGTGCGGGGCGAGGCGATGACGACCAACTTCTCGATTTTGTGCGTTTGCACTTGTCCGTTCAGCCAATCGCCCACGGCGGCGGCGTGCGCATCTTCGTCCCGCTGGTTGCCAGATGGATTGGCAGAACTCACACCATGGCGTCCGCCCGATCCGTGATTGGTTTCGGCAAGCGCGGGCGTTGGCATAACAGTCAATTCGGGTTCGGCCTCTGTGCCGCTGTTGCGCAGCACTTCCCAGTTTTCACCATCGACAAGGGCAATCACGGCGCCATGGGGGATCAACATTGTATTCTTCTCCTATTCTTCACTGCGTTGAACGGATGAAGCGCCGAGTTGGTCCCCCTTTCCATGCGCTGGGTCAAAAATAGGGGTGAATTTTAGCGCGCTGGCCATTGGCGAACCCGCTGCGTTCCGCCTATGTCCACCAAATGCGTCCCGATGTGCTCAATCCCCTGTTCGCCGAATCCGGCAGCCTTAAAGGCGTCGGTCCGGGATTGGCGCGTCCGCTAGAAAAGCTGGGGCTGAACCGGATCAGGGACTTGGCATACCATCTGCCCGACCGCTTCGTGCTGCGCCGTGCGGTGGGCAACCTAGATGAAGCCGGGCTGGGTGAGCAGATCGTGATCGCGCTGACCCCGCGCGACTACAAACAGGCCGCAGGACGCGGGCCATTCCGCGTGATGGCCGAAGATGCGGTCGGCAATTATGTCGCGCTCACCTATTTCGGCCGCGCCTCCTATACCGGCAAAAAGCAGCTTCCCTTGGGCGAAAAGCGCTGGGTTGCCGGAAAGCTCGAACAGTTCGGGCAGACTTGGCAGATGGTCCACCCCGATCATGTCAGCGAAGAGAGCGGCGGCATGATCGGCCAGTTGAACGAGCCGGTCTATCCCTTGTCCGATGGCATGACGCAGGGCCGGTTGCAGGGGTTGGTGCATCAAGCCTTGGCGCAGCTCCCGCTATTGCCCGAATGGATCGAGCCGGGCCTTGCCGCCAAGATGGATTGGCCGCGCTGGCACGAGGCTTTGCCGCTAGCGCACAAGGCGCAGAACGTCTTGGCGCGCGATCGCTTGGCCTATGACGAATTGCTCGCCAACAGTCTGGCGCTGATGCTTGTTCGGACAAGCAATCGCAACCGTCAGGGCACGCCCTTGGTGGGCGATGGCCGCATCCGTGCCAAGCTTAATCTGCCGTTTGCGCTGACCGGTGCGCAAACCCGCTCGATTGCCGAGATCGAGGGCGATGTGGCCCAAGGCGCACCGATGCTGCGCTTGCTGCAAGGCGATGTGGGTTCGGGCAAAACCGCTGTCGCGCTGCACGCCATGTTGATCGCGGTCGAGGCAGGCTGTCAGGCCGCTTTGCTGGCACCGACTGAGATCCTCGCGCGCCAGCACGCCGAAACGCTGACGCGCATGGCCGTCGGCACCGACGTCACCATCACGCTGCTGACAGGGCGCGACAAAGGCAAGGCACGGGAATCGATCCTGATGGGCCTGATCGATGGCAGTATCGATATCTGTGTCGGCACCCACGCCATCTTTCAGGACAGCGTATCCTACCGCAATCTCGGGCTGGTCGTGATTGATGAACAGCACCGCTTTGGCGTGGGCCAGCGGCTCATGCTCACGCAAAAGGCCAAGCGCACGCCGCACTGCCTGGCGATGACCGCAACCCCGATACCGCGCACGCTGACACTGGCGCAGTATGGTGAGATGGACGTCTCGCGGCTTGATGAGATGCCGCCGGGCCGACAAGCGATCGATACCCGCGTGATCGCGCTCGAACGGCTTGGCGATGTGGTTGATGGCGTTGGCCGCCACGTTGAAAAAGGCGCGCAGGCCTATTGGGTGTGCCCGATGGTGCGCGAGCTGGAGACAGAGGATATTGCTGCGGCAGAAGCACGCTATGCAGCTCTGAGGGAACGGTTCGGCGATACCGTGGTCATGGTTCACGGCCAGATGCGACCCGAGGCCAAGGACGCAGCGATGGAACAGTTTTCGCGTGGTGAAGCCAAAGTCCTCGTCGCTACTACGGTTATCGAAGTGGGCGTCGATGTGCCCAATGCCACGCTGATGGTAATCGAGCAGGCCGAACGCTTCGGCCTTGCCCAGTTACACCAGTTGCGCGGACGCGTCGGGCGCGGCAGCCAGCAATCAACCTGCCTCCTGCTGCGTGGCGAGGCCCTTTCCGAAACCGGGCGCGAACGGTTGGCGCTGATGCGCGAAACGCAGGACGGGTTCCGGCTGGCCGAAGAGGATTTGCGGCTGCGCGGCGGCGGGGAACTGCTCGGCACCCGCCAATCGGGCGATACGCCTTTCAAAGTTGCTGATTTCGAACAGATCGCGCGCCTGCTCCCGATGGCGCATGACGACGCACGGCTGCTGATGGAGCGCGATGGCGGCCTGTCATCGCCGCGCGGCGAGGCAGCGCGCCTGCTGCTCTATCTGTTCGAACGTGATTGGGGTGTGCAGTTGCTGCGGGGAGGGTAGACCTTTCACCGCATGCATGATTTTGTTGGGGAAAGAGGGTTCTTTCCTCCGGCTCCTGTCTTGCACAGCAAGACAAACAGAACAGCCGCAGGGGCCTGCCGGAGCAGGAGTTTACTGCACGATGGATGATTTGGTCGGGGAAAGAGGATTCGAACCTCCGGCCCCTGCCTCCCGAAGACAGTGCTCTACCAGGCTGAGCTATTCCCCGACCGATCAACGATCAGTCACCCGATCGCAAGGCAGGCAGGCCGTATACTTATGCGTTTGCGCAGTGACAAGCGGGTGGGAACAAGTTTTTTGCCTCACGCTTTTGCGTGATCGGCCATCGCCCGATAGAAGCGTCGGCATGTCCAATGCGCCCCATCGAAACAATGATTCCAGCCGCCATCCCGAATGGCAATATCTCGATCTCATGCGCCAGATTTGGGAGCAGGGGGACGAGCGGGTGGACCGGACGGGCATTGGCACGCGGTCGGTCTTTGGCGCGCAACTGCGCTTTGATCTGGCCGATGGGCAGATGCCGCTGCTGACGACCAAGCGGGTGTTTTGGAAAACCGCCACCCGCGAATTTCTGTGGTTCCTCACCGGCAATACAAACATCCGTGAGTTGTGCGCGCAAGGCGTGCAGATCTGGACCGATTGGCCGCTCGACAAATACCGCAAGGCAAGCGGCGAGGCGATCACGCGCGAGGCGTTTTCCGCGCGGATCGTTGCTGATGCCGCCTTTGCCGCGCAATGGGGCGATCTTGGCCCGGTTTACGGCAAGCAATGGGTCAACTGGCCGGTCTATGAGCCAGCAGGTGAGGGCCTGTTCCGCCAGCGCCCCGCAGGCGTCAACCAGGTGGCCGATCTGGTCGAATCCCTGCGCAACACTCCGGGCAGCCGCCGCCACATCGTCGAAGGGTGGAATGTGGCCGAGCTTGACCAGATGGCACTGCCGCCGTGCCACAAGACATATCAGTTCCATGTCAGCGGCAACCGCCTTAACGGGCTGCTCTACCAGCGCAGTTGCGATGTGGCGCTGGGCCTTCCATTCAACTTGTGGGGCGGTGCACTGTTTTTGCGACTGCTGGCGCAGCAATGCGATCTGGAACCGGGTGAACTGGTTTGGATGGGCGGCGATACGCACCTTTATCTCAACCATTCCGAACTGGTCGAAGCGCAGCTTGCGCGCGCGCCTGAGGGCGAGCCGCGCCTGTCCATCCTCCGGCGGCCCGAGAGCATTTTTGACTACCGGATCGAGGACTTTGAAGTGACCGGATATGCGCCACAGGGCCAATTGAGCGCACCTGTCGCTGTGTAACCTCTTTGATTGACTCATAAAGGTGTGTGAAATAAAATAACAAACACCGAGAATATTGCGTCTTGCGGCTTTTTGCTTATGCTGGAAGTCTTGGCGCGGGAGAGTCAGTCAGATGCATGCGGATCAGTCATGATCGATAAAGCGCGCGGCAACTTGCCGCCCCTATCGCTCCACGTGCCAGAGCCGAAGTTCCGGCCCGGCGATGTGGTCGATTATTCGCACTTGGCCATCCCGCCAGCAGGCATGCAACCGCGCCCTGATGAACAATGCGCGCCGGTTGAAACGCACCCGCTGTGCCTTGATATGGTGCGCGTGCTGGACGAGGGCCATCGCGCGACAGGGCCGTGGGACCCCAAGCTGGATGGCGAAACCCTGCGCCGGATGCTGCGCACCATGGCGCTCACCCGTGCATTCGATGACCGGATGTATCGCAGCCAGCGGCAGGGCAAGACTAGCTTCTATATGAAATGCACCGGCGAGGAGGCGACGTCAGTCGCCCCCGCCATGGCGCTGGCGCATGATGACATGGTGTTCCCGAGTTATCGTCAGCAGGGCATCCTGATTGCGCGTGGCTATCCGCTGGTTGATATGGTCAACCAGATCTATTCCAACCGCGCCGACAAGCTGAAGGGCCGCCAGTTGCCGATCATGTATTCGGCGCGTGAGGTTTCGTTCTTCTCGATCTCGGGCAACCTTGCCACACAATATCCGCAAGCTGTGGGGTGGGCGATGGCCAGCGCGATCAAGGGTGATAGCCGGATCGCGGCTACATGGATCGGCGAAGGCTCCACTGCCGAGAGCGATTTCCATGCGGCGATGACTTTTGCCGCGGTTTATAACGCGCCTGTCATCTTCAATGTCGTCAACAACCAGTGGGCAATTTCGAGCTTTTCGGGCTTTGCCGGGGCTGAACGGACAACCTTTGCTGCGCGCGCGATCGGCTATGGCATCGCCGGGCTTCGTGTGGATGGCAACGATCCGCTAGCGGTCTATGCCGCAACGCAATGGGCCGCCAACCGCGCGCGTTCAAACGCGGGGCCAACACTGATTGAACATTTTACGTATCGCGCCGAGGGGCATTCCACCTCCGACGATCCGGGCCAGTATCGTTCGGCGCAGGAGCGCGAGGAATGGCCGCTGGGCGATCCGGTCATGCGGCTGAAGCAGCATTTGATCGCGCTGGGCGAATGGTCGGAAGAGCAGCAAGTGGCGATGGACCGCGAACTTGTGGAGCAAGTCAAAGCGGCAACCAAGGAAGCCGAAAAGAACGGTATCCTTGGCCATGGTTTGCATCACCCGTTCCGCACCATGTTCGAAGACGTGTTCGAAGAACTGCCGTGGCATCTCAAGGAACAAAGCGAACAGGCGATCCGCGAGCGAAAGATCAAATGGCCGGAATGGAAGGAGGACGAGGCATGACAGAGCCTGTCTCCATCCGCCGTCTCAACATGATCGAAGCGATAAACGATGCGCTCGATATCATGATGGAGCGCGATCCTGATGTGGTTGTGATGGGCGAGGATGTCGGCTATTTCGGCGGCGTGTTCCGCGCCACTGCCGGCTTGCAGAAGAAATATGGCAAGACGCGCGTGTTCGATACCCCGATCAGCGAATGCGGGATCATCGGCGTGGCCGTGGGCATGGGCGCATATGGCCTGCGGCCGGTGCCCGAAATCCAGTTTGCCGATTATATCTATCCCGGCCTTGACCAGCTTGTGTCGGAGGCCGCGCGGCTCCGCTATCGTTCAGCCGGGGAATTCATCGCACCGATGACTGTCCGCTCCCCGTTCGGCGGCGGCATCTTTGGCGGGCAAACCCACAGCCAAAGCCCCGAAGCCTTGTTTACGCATGTTTCGGGCATCAAGACGGTGATCCCGTCCACCCCGCATGACGCCAAGGGCCTGCTGATCGCCGCGATTGAAGACGATGATCCGGTGATCTTCTTCGAACCCAAGCGCATCTATAACGGCCCGTTCAACGGCTATTACGACAAGCCGGTCGAGCCCTGGTCCAAACATGCCGACAGCGAAGTGCCCGATGGCTATTATTCCATCCCCTTGGGCAAGGCGCGGATCGTGCGTCCGGGCGAGGCTTTCACGGTTCTCGCCTATGGCACGATGGTCCATGTGGCGGCGGCGGTTTGCGCAGAAAAGGGCGTGGATGCCGAAATCATCGATCTACGCTCGCTCGTCCCGCTGGATATAGCGACTGTGGAAAAGTCGGTGGAGAAAACCGGCAAATGTCTGATCGTCCACGAAGCCACGCGCACCTGCGGTTTTGGTGCTGAACTTTCCGCTTTGGTGCAAGAGCGCTGCTTCTACCATCTTGAAGCCCCGATCGAGCGCGTCACGGGCTTTGATACACCTTATCCCCACAGCCTCGAATGGGCCTATTTTCCCGGCCCTGTCCGCATTGGCGAGGCAATCGACCGTTTGATGAAGGCCTGATCGCTATGGCAACCTACACATTCCGCCTGCCCGACATTGGCGAGGGCATCGCCGAGGCTGAAATCGTCGCATGGCATGTCTCTGTTGGTGACCTGATCGAAGAGGACGCCCGCATCGCCGACATGATGACCGACAAGGCCACGGTCGAGATGGAAAGCCCCGTTTCCGGCCGCATCGTCGCTGTCGCAGGCGAAGTGGGCGATGTGATTGCGATTGGCTCGGCACTGGTCGTGATCGAAACGGAAGGGGAAGGGGAGGTTGAAGAACCGGTGGCTGAACCTGCCACTGTATCCAAATCCCTGGAACCGTTCGTGTCGAGCGAAGTCGAGACACCAGACGCCCCGCCATCACCGGATACGAACCGGCCCATGGAAGGGACCAAAGTGCTCGCCAGCCCCGCCGTGCGCCAGCGCGCAAAAGACCTTGGCATTGATCTGGCCCAGGTCCGCCCGTCGGAAGAAGGCCGTATCCGCCACGCCGATCTTGACCAGTTCCTCGCTTATAACAGTGCAGGCGGTTATCGTCCTGCCGGTGGGCAAAGTGCCGATGAACACATCAAAGTTATCGGCATGCGTCGCCGCATTGCGGAAAACATGGCCGCATCAAAGCGCAACATCCCGCACTTCTCCTATGTCGAAGAGTGTGACGTAACGGCGCTGGAAGTTATGCGCGCCCAGCTCAACAGCAGCAAGGGTGACAAGCCCAAGCTGACGATGCTGCCCTTGCTGATAACCGCCATTTGCCGCGCTCTGCCGCAGTTTCCGATGCTCAATGCGCGCTATGATGACGAGGCAGGAATCGTAACGCGTTACGGTTCTGTGCATCTTGGCATCGCCGCCCAGACCCCGGCAGGCCTGATGGTGCCTGTCATCCACGATGCGCAGGCGCTCAATTTGTGGCAACTGGCGCGCGAGATCGGACGGCTTGCCGAGGCGGCGCGTAACGGATCGGCAAAGCCCGCGGAACTGTCCGGCTCAACGCTGACAGTCACTTCTCTTGGCCCCTTGGGCGGCATTGCGACAACGCCGGTGATCAACCGCCCTGAAGTTGCGATCATCGGGCCGAACCGCATCGTTGAACGCCCGATGTTCGTATCGGATAGCATGGGCGGCGAACGGATCGAGAAGCGCAAGCTGATGAATATCTCGATCAGTTGCGATCACCGCGTCGTCGATGGCCACGATGCCGCCAGTTTTGTGCAGGCGGTGAAGACTTTGATTCAAACGCCGGTGCTGTTGCTTGCGAGCTGACCCTAGCGGATGATTCCGCGATAGGTGATCTGGCCGCTGCCGCGCAGGGCGAGGGAGCCCGGCACTCGCCAGCGCAAATGGGTGACGTCTTCGGGTGCGGCTGCGCGGATAAAGCCGTCGCGCCCTGCCACGCGCAAGTCTTCCAGGCGGCCCCAGCTATGGCCACCGTCGACAGACACTTCCTCTGTGCCATCAGCGCTGCGCTGGAAAGCAACCGCGCGGGGCAGGGGATTGGTGACGACAAAATCCTTGCCCCGCCGTGCAGTCCAATTGACGATGAAGATCACCTGATCGCCCGGATTCAACCGGTCCGCCCGTGCAAGGATGCGGCTTTTGCCGCCACCGGGCGCAGACACGAACTTTTCCACAAACACATCGCTGGCAAAGTGGACCGTATCGGCGGCCTGTACGGCAAACGGTGCGCACAAGGCAGCGCCGGTTCCTGCGCCCAGGATGATTGAACGTGCAAGCATAACAAGCCCTTCCGGCGCAGGATCTGCGCCACAGCGGGGTTTGCCACAGAGACGCTAAATCGTGGTTAACGCGCGCGAAACCCTAATTTTCGGCTTTGCTCAAAAATGCTGCGCGATCATCGTTGACACGGTGCGATCACTGCCATAGAGGCGGCGCTCCCAAGGGTGAGCGGGTGTAGCTCAGTTGGTTAGAGTATCGGCCTGTCACGCCGAGGGTCGCGGGTTCAAGTCCCGTCACTCGCGCCACCTTGGGGAATTTTCCCACAAATGTCGGATAGATGCGCGGTTCCGTTAACGGGACCAGCGCTGATTCAACTCCAGCGGCCGGTTTCCATCCAGATCAGAAAACGCCGCAGCGGCAGCAGCCATGCTACGCCCAGAATGACATAGACGACGGTTTGCAACAGCACGTGCCACTGTCCGATGATTGATGAAGCAGATGCCACCGCCACTGCGTAAAGCGTCAAACCGATTAGCAGCGCAATGATGCCGATGGGCTTGCGCCATGTGGGCTGCCAATCGGGGCGCTCGTCTTGTTTCATGCTGCATTTTCCCATGGGCCATAGATTCGTGTCGGCGTTACCACGGCGTGGAGCGGACGGTCATGCGTCTCACAGGGCAGTTCGCCCACAAGCTGGCAATCCCACGCAAGACCTATGGGCAAAGCAGAAGGATTCGCCGCCAGCCAGCGATCATAATGGCCACCGCCTTGGCCCAACCGGTCGCCTTGCGCTGTAAAGCCGACCAGCGGGACAAACACAACATCCGGAACAATCTCGGCAGCGTCTGCTTCGGGCTGCTTGATGCGCTGCCACGGGCTTGGCGCTAACATATCATCCACCCATGGCGATCCCCATTCGCGAAAGATCATCGGCGCGCCCCTGTTCGCAAACCACGGCAGGGCGATCTTGTGACCTGCTTCATGGAAGTGGCGGGCATAGGACGTGGCAGGCGCTTCGCCCGGGCCAGCCAGATAGAGGCCAATCGTTGCACCCGCCGGAACCAGCGCCGCAACGGGCGAAGGCGGCTGCTTGAACATGAGCGCCTGGAAGCGCGGGTCTAAAGCAAGAACGTGGGCATTGCGCTTGGCTCTTAAATCGCGGCGCAACGATGCTTTTTGATCCACGCACAACTCCGCAGTGGTTCTTGGAGGGGAGGGTGACGGGCCCACCATGGGTCGTTAGCTCGGAAAATCCTCTGACGCCTCGACGTCAGGTGGGGACCGCTTACTCAGGACCAGGGTCCCATGCAGGGGCAGCCCCCTTGGATTGCTTATAGCCTCAGGGATATTCATGCGGCTCGTGCCGGGCAGATCCCGTCACCCCCTAGTTAGGCCTTCGCAGGCCCATGCTCAAGGGCTAACCCAAGTTTTTCCAAGCGTTCGGCCAGAAGATTGATCCGCGCAACTGTGCGCTCGTCAACTGGGCTTGCCGCAGCGCTTGGTTTTGCCGGGTCCGTGGGTGGAGGTGCTTGCTTATGCAACTCATGCAATTCATCGGCCAGCATTAGCGCCACGACCAGCAGCATCCGCGCCTCGTTCGGCGCACCGCCCATTTTGCGCGCGCGGTCGTCCAGCATACGCCCGAGCATTTCGATGTGCGATTCCTCGCCCTCGGCGCAAGAGACAACAAAGGAGCGTCCGCCAATTGGAAGGCTGACGTTGCTCATTTTGGCAATCCTGCCAGAAGAAGATCAAGCTGGTGCAATTCCTGCGCCACCGTATCTTTCAATTTGCGATGCCGCACTTTGAGGACAGCGAGCTCCTCGTCAGCCCCGCCGCCATTATTGCCCCGTCGGGAAAGTGCCACCTCAACCGTATCGAGTGCTTGCTCAAGCCGATCCAGCGCGGCATCCAATGCTTCAGTTGCCATAGAGGACGACGCTAACACATTGTTGGTTTATCGCAACAGCCAAGCCGAATACCGACAGTGTCTTGCTGCGAATATTGCCCGAATGGCGCTTCTGTTAAGTACCCCCGGCCTTGACCATAAGGGCCTGCGTGATCAAAGAGGCGGCGCTCCGAATCATCGGAAAAGATGCGTAAGGTTCCCAGAGCCTGCACGACATGGAAGGTTTTTTGCAAGCATGACACGCCAATCCGCCACGCTGGCGCACAGTCAGGACCAGTTGGCTCCTATGGCCAATGCAATCCGCGCGCTCGCTATGGATGCCGTTCAGGCTGCAAATTCCGGCCATCCCGGCATGCCCATGGGTATGGCCGATGTGGCCACCGTATTGTGGACGCAGTTCCTCAAGCATGATCCGGCAGCTCCCAAGTGGTCCGACCGTGACCGTTTCGTGCTGTCAGCCGGTCACGGCTCGATGCTCATCTATGCGCTGCTTAACCTCACAGGTTACGCCGCGCCCACGATGGATGACATCCGCAATTTCCGCCAATTGAACAGCCCTTGCGCAGGCCATCCTGAAAACTTCATGCTCGATGGCGTTGAGTGCACGACCGGTCCACTCGGGCAGGGTCTGGCGATGGCCGTTGGCATGGCCATGGCAGAGCGTCACCTGAACGCGCAATTTGGCGACGATCTGGTTGACCACAAAACATGGGTCGTCGCCGGTGACGGTTGCCTGATGGAAGGCATCAACCACGAAGCCATCGGCCTTGCCGGCACGCTGAAGCTTGGCCGTCTCAACGTGCTGTGGGACGATAACAAGATCACGATCGATGGCGATACCTCGCTTTCGACCACCGAGGATATCCTTGGCCGCTACACCGCCAGCGGTTGGCACGTCACGACATGCGATGGCCATGATTTTGCTGATATCGCCCGCGCTCTGTCCGAAGCTTCAACTGATCCACGTCCGTCACTGGTTGCTTGCCGCACCGTGATCGGCAAAGGCGCGCCCAACAAGCAGGGCGGCCACAATGTCCACGGCTCACCTTTGGGCGCTGATGAAATCGCCGCCGCGCGCGAATATCTGGGTTGGACCTCCGCTCCATTTGAAGTGCCCGCCGAAATCCTCGCCAACTGGCGGGCTGCCGATGCATTGGGCCAGGCTGACCATGCCGCTTGGGCTGCACGCGCTGCAAGCAACCCCAAGGCTGCCGAACTCGCACGCCGCATGGATGGCGTGCTTCCGGCGGAAACCGGCTTTGATGCCTATATCCAGTCGCTAATCGCCAACCCGCCCAAAGTTGCTACCCGCAAATCCAGCGAAATGGCATTGGAAGCGTTCACCGCCAACGTGCCTGAAATGGTCGGTGGCTCGGCTGACCTTACCGGCTCGAACAACACCAAGACCAAATCGACCCTGCCGTTTACGCCTGACAGCTATGATGGCCGCTATGTCTATTACGGTATTCGCGAATTCGGCATGGCGGCGGCGATGAACGGCATGGCGCTGCATGGCGGCGTGATTCCCTATGGCGGCACCTTCCTGATCTTCTCGGACTATTGCCGCAACGCGATCCGCATGTCGGCATTGCAGCACCAGCGCGTGGTCTATGTGCTGACGCACGATTCGATCGGCCTTGGCGAAGATGGCCCGACCCATCAGCCGGTTGAGCATGTCATGTCCTTGCGCATGATCCCGAACCTGCTGGTGTTCCGTCCTGCCGATGCCATCGAAACGGCTGAAGCATGGGCGCTGGCGCTGGCCAGCAAGGATCGTCCATCGGTCCTCGCGCTTACCCGCCAGAACCTTACCCCGGTGCGCTTCGATGCCGAAATGAAGAGCGCCAAGGGTGCTTATCGCCTGGTTGAAGCGCAAGCTGCGCGCAAGGTTGTACTGATCGCTACCGGCTCGGAAGTTGCCATCGCCAAGGATGTGGCCGCAGCGCTCGAAGCGCAGGGCATCGGTGCAGACGTCGTTTCCGCGCCATGCTGGGAACTGTTCGACGAACAGGACGCTTCTTATCGCGCAGATATTTTGCCTTCAGACGTTCTCAAGGTCTCTGTTGAGGCGGGAGTAACCTTAGGCTGGCAGAAGTACGTTGGCGACGGGCTGACGATTGGTATCGATTCGTTCGGTGCCTCGGCGCCCATCGAAGCGCTGTTCGACCATTTCGGTCTGACGGCTGACAAGATTGTTCCGCAAATCCTTTCGCGGGTATCGTAATCTAAACAGGAGATCCTCATCATGGCGACCAAGGTTGCAATCAACGGTTTCGGACGTATCGGGCGCAATGTAGCACGCGCCATCCTCGAACGGCCCGATTGCGGCCTTGAACTGGTCTCGATCAACGATCTGGCAGACGCCAAAGCCAACGCCCTGCTGTTCAAGCGCGATAGCGTGCACGGCGCTTTTGGGGGTGATGTTTCGGTCGATGGCAATGATCTGATCGTCAACGGCAAGCGCATTCAGGTGACCGCAGAGCGCGATCCTGCCAACCTGCCGCATGCCGCCAATGGCATCGACATCGCTCTGGAATGCACCGGTTTCTTCACGACCCGCGAAGGTGGCCAGAAGCACCTGGATGCAGGTGCCAAGCGCGTGCTGATCTCGGCTCCGGGCAAGAATGTTGACCTCACGGTTGTATTCGGTGTGAACGATGACAAGATCACCGGCGATCATAAGATCGTGTCGAACGCATCGTGCACCACCAACTGCCTCGCCCCGATGGCCAAGGTTCTGCATGAAGCCATCGGTATCGAGCGTGGCCTGATGACCACAATCCACTCGTATACCAACGACCAGAAGATCCTTGACCAGATCCACAGCGATCCGCGCCGCGCCCGCGCTGCTGCGATGAACATGATCCCTACCAGCACCGGCGCTGCCGTTGCCGTTGGCGAAGTTCTGCCAGACCTCAAGGGCAAGCTCGATGGTTCGTCGATCCGCGTGCCCACGCCAAACGTCTCGGTCGTCGATCTCACCTTCACGCCAAAGCGCGATACCACGCTGGCAGAAGTGAACGCCGTGCTCAAGGCTGCTGCGGAAGGTCCGCTCAAGGGCGTTCTCGGTTATACCGAAGAGCCTTTGGTTTCGATCGATTTCAACCACGATTCGCACTCGTCAACCATCGACAGCCTCGAAACCGCCGTGCTCGAAGGCAAGCTGGTTCGCGTGCTTTCGTGGTACGATAATGAGTGGGGCTTCTCGAACCGCATGCTCGATACCGCAGGCGTGATGGCAAAGTTCCTCTAAGGTTGATGCGCAACATGGGGCGTCTTGGTGGCATTGCACGGCATGAACGGTCGCGCAGTGCTATCGAGACGCTCCAAAGCATTTCGGTAACCCGCGCATCGGGCGTCGCCGGTGACAAGAGCGGCGTTATTCGTCCCGGCGGCAAGGGGCGGCGCCAGATTTCACTGATTGAAGCGGAAAGCTGGGACGCCGCACTGGCCGACCTGCCTCCTGGCGCCGATACTGCGCTGCCTTGGCACGTCCGCCGTGCCAACCTGCTTGTGCAAGGCATCCGCCTGCCGCGTGAGGCCGGAAAAGTCATCGCCATTGGCGAAAGCTTGCGCATAGTAATTACCTGCGAATGCGATCCGTGCAGCCGCATGGACGAAATCCAGCCCGGTCTGAAAGACGCACTCCTGCCTGATTGGCGCGGCGGTGTGCTCGGCCGGGTGCTGACCGATGGCGATATTGCCATCGGTGATGAAGTGAGGATCGAGGAATGAGCTTCAAAACCCTTGACGATATTGGCGATGTCACCGGCAAGGCCGTGCTCGTCCGCGAAGACCTGAACGTGCCGATGGCTGATGGCCTTGTCACCGATGACACCCGCCTGCGCGCCACCGTCGCGACGCTCAACGAACTGTCAGACAAGGGTGCAAAAGTGCTCGTTCTGGCGCATTTCGGACGCCCCAAGGGCGAGCCTTCCGAAGAGTTCTCGCTCAGGAAGCTTGCCGCACCGCTGTCGCAAGTGCTGGGCCGTCCGGTCAGCTTCATCGATTGGGAAGGCGACAAGGAAGCCGTCGCCGCGCTGAAGGCTGGCGATATCGCCATCCTTGAAAACACCCGCTTTTTCGGTGGCGAGGAAAAGAACGATCCCGCCGTGATCGAACGCTTTGCCAGCCTTGGCGATTTCTATGTCAACGATGCGTTCTCTGCCGCGCACCGCGCGCATGCTTCAACCGAAGGCCTTGCCCACGTGCTGCCCGCATTTGCCGGACGCGCGATGGAAGCTGAATTGACTGCGCTTGAAAAGGCGCTGGGCAAGCCCGAGCATCCGGTGGCAGCCGTTGTCGGCGGTGCCAAGGTTTCCACCAAGCTTGACGTGCTCAAGCATCTGGTGGGCAAAGTCGATCACCTGATCATCGGCGGCGGCATGGCCAACACCTTCCTTGCCGCCCGCGGCGTCGCCGTCGGCAAATCGCTGTGCGAACATGATCTCACCGCCACGGCAGACGAAATCCTCGACAACGCTGATAAAGCAGGCTGCACCGTCCACCTGCCTTATGACGTTGTGGTTTCAAAGGAATTCGCCGCAAATCCGGCGTCCCTGCGTACCTGCAATGTCCATGAAGTGGCAGCGGACGAGATGATCCTCGATGTCGGCCCGACTGCGGTCGAGGCGCTGGCCGATGTCCTCAAAACCTGCAAGACACTGGTCTGGAACGGACCAATGGGTGCGTTTGAAACCGAACCGTTTGACGCCGCCACTGTCGCGCTTGCGCGCACCGCGGCTGCGCTGACCAAAGAAGGTTCGCTTGTTTCAGTAGCGGGCGGCGGTGATACCGTTGCGGCGCTTAATCACGCTGGTGTTGGCGGAGACTTTTCTTATGTATCGACCGCCGGCGGGGCTTTCCTGGAATGGATGGAAGGCAAGGAATTGCCCGGTGTTGCCGCCCTTGTTGCATAAATTTCGGCTGCGTTGATGATTTTTTAAAGGCGCGTGTTGCACTGCGGCACGCGCCTTATTATGGCGAGTCAACGAATAGCTATGCGCCAATTATTGGCGCATTATTTTGGCGCACTGGCGCATAGGTATGCGGAGCCTGTATTCCGGGCTTCAATGAACACAGGATGGGCTCATGAACACGACCGAAATGACCGCAAAGATGGCCTCCGGTAACGGCTTCATCGCCGCTCTTGACCAGTCGGGCGGCTCCACCCCCAAGGCACTGGCAGGGTACGGCGTCACCGAAGATGCCTGGACCACCGAAGAAGAAATGTTCGGTCTGATTCACGGTATGCGCGCCCGCATCATCAGCTCCGATGTGTTCCACGGCGAAAAGGTGATCGGCGCGATCCTGTTCGAACGCACGATGGACGGCATGGTGGATGGCAAGTCTGTACCACAGGCGCTGATCGAAAAGGGCGTGGTTCCTTTCATCAAGATCGACAAAGGTCTTGAGGACGAAGCAAACGGCGTCCAACTGATGAAGCCGATGCCAACGCTTGACGAACTTCTCACCCGGTCAAAGGCGCTCGGCGTATTCGGCACCAAGGAACGCTCGGTCATCAATTCGGCCAACCGCGAAGGCATCGCCGCTGTAGTAAAGCAGCAGTTCGAAGTCGGCATGCAGGTGCTTGGCCACGGCATGATGCCAATCATCGAACCTGAAGTGAACATCAAGAGCGCCACCCGCGCCGAATGTGACACGATCCTGCTCGACGAAATCCTCAAGGCATTGGACGCGCTGCCCGAAGGCGTGCAGGTCATGCTCAAGCTTTCGCTGCCCGTTGCGCCTTGCACCTTCGATCCGCTGGTGTCGCATCCCAAGGTGCTGCGCGTTGTTGCTCTCTCGGGTGGCTACAAGCGCCCCGAAGCTTGCGTGGAACTGGCCAAAAACACCGGCATCATCGCCAGCTTCAGCCGCGCCCTTCTGGAAGACCTGCGCCACCAGATGACCGACGCGGAATTCGATGCAGCGCTTGGCGCCGCGATTGACGATATCTACGCTGGATCAACCAACAAGATCGCAGTACCAGCCTAATTCCTGTTTGAGAGGACGGAAAGGCACGCCTCGCACCCGGCAAAAGCCGGGGCGGGGCGTTTTTCTTGCGGTAACGGCAGTGCAGGGATATGGGCCACAGCCATGACTGAACTTGCCAGCGAACTTTACCTGATCTCCCCCCTCGATGTGACGGGCCAGTTCCCTGATCGGCTCGCCCGCGCGCTTGATGCAGGGCCGGTCGCGGCATTCCAGTTTCGCGTTAAAGGGTTGGATGATCACGCTGCGGCCAAACTTGCCGAACCCCTCCAGCGCATTTGTGCTGACCGCGAAGTAGCGTTCATCATCAATGACTCGGTCAGCCTTGCCAAACGGCTCGATGCCGATGGCGTGCACCTCGGTCAGAAGGACGGCGATGTGCGTGAGGCGCGCGAACGGCTTGGCCGCGATGCGCAGATCGGCGTGACCTGCCACGACAGCCGCCACCTTGCGATGGCAGCGGGCGAGGCAGGGGCTGATTACGTCGCGTTCGGCGCATTCTTCCCCTCAGCCACCAAGGAAACAGAATTCGCAGCTGGCCTCGATCTGCTGGAATGGTGGCAGGGCATTTTCGAACTCCCCTGCGTTGCCATCGGCGGCATTACGCCTGAAAACTGCGGCACGATTGTGCAATCAGGCGCAGATTTCATTGCCGTCTCCAACGCCGTCTGGGGCGGCGACGAAGCCGCCGCCATAGTAGCCTTCCACGAAGCCATCCGCGCCAATCCCCGCAGCACCGATCAATAAGCGGGCAGGGGGGAACTCCAGCACCTTCCCGAACGTTCTGACCGGATAACTGTCCGGGAATTCAGATGCTTCGCCACGCCACTGCCGCCGCACTCGTTCTGGTTTCACTCTCAGCATGCAATTCGGATCCTGGGCAGCCACAAACGGCCGGGGAGACGACGGCGGCTCTGGCGCCTGATCCCATGATGTCGCGCGATCCCGCTTCCGGCCAACCGGGCGAGCGTGAGGATACCCCATTGCCGATCATGCAGGCGCAAGTCGTGCTTGAGCGCTTCGGCTTTGCGCCGGGTGTCATCGATGGCAAATTGGGCCTGTCCACGCGCAATGCGCTGGAGGCCTATCAATCGGCGAGCAATCTGCCCGTGACCGGAACGTTTGATCCTGACACGATCAAAGCGCTTGCTCCGTGGTCGAACATCGCGGCAACGCGCGCGGTGACAATCCCCGAAGCATTCGCGCGCGGGCCGTTCGCGCCGCTCCCCAAAGCACCTGCCGAACAGGCAAAGCTTCCGGCGATGGGATATGTTTCTCTGGAAGAAAAGCTGGCAGAGCGGTTCCACACCACCCCCGAAGTTCTGCGCATGCTCAATCCCGCAGCCACACGCCATGAAGTCGCTTCACAAGCAGCCGCGCCAGAACCGGCGGTCTATCGCGCCGGGCAGCAATTGCGCGTTCCCAATGTCGGAGCCGATGCTTTTGATGGCGCGACGGTCGAAAACAAGGAATGGGCAGCAACGCTAGCCAGCCTCGGCGTGGGAACATCACAGCCCGATGCCGCGCGGATCGTCGTGAGCAAAGCCGCAGGCTCGCTCAAGGTGTTCGACAGGTCCGACAAGCTTGTTGCGGTCTTCACCGTCACCACCGGTTCCGCCAAGGACCCGCTGCCCCTCGGCGATTGGTCCATCGACGGCAAATCGTACAATCCGGAATTCAGCTATGACGCCGGCCTGTTTTGGGATGTGCCCGATAGCAAGGGCGAACATCTGCTGCCACCGGGGCCAAACGGGCCGGTGGGCGTGGTGTGGATAGACTTGTCCAAAGAGCATTACGGCATCCACGGCACGCCAGAGCCGCAGACAATCGGTCGTGCGCAAAGTCATGGCTGCGTGCGCCTGACGAATTGGGACGCAGCGCGGCTCGCGCAAATGGTCAGCGGATCAACCAAGGTTACGTTTACCAGTTGATCCCGCTTCCCCCAGCGCGTTTGGCGTGCCAGACAAGCGCCTTAAACCTCGCTGAGCGGAGTAGCGCATGATCGGGACTACGACCCCAAGGGAACTGACCATCCGGGGCGTTATCCTCGGCGCGTTGCTGACGGTCGTGTTCACCGCGGCCAACGTCTACCTCGGGCTGCGGATCGGCTTGACCTTTGCCACCTCGATTCCGGCTGCGGTTATCTCGATGGCGGTGCTGCGCGCCTTCTCCGGCGCAACCATTCAGGAAAACAATATCGTCCAGACCATCGCCAGCTCGGCGGGCACGCTGTCGGCGATTGTGTTTGTGCTGCCGGGTCTGGTCATGGTCGGTTGGTGGGCAGATTTCCCCTATTGGGAATCGGTCGCCGTGATCGCGGTGGGCGGCATTCTGGGCGTTATGTATTCGGTGCCGCTGCGCCGCGCACTCGTCACCGGTTCCGATCTGCCCTATCCTGAAGGCGTTGCCGCTGCCGAAGTGCTGAAAGTAGGCGCGGGCGTTGGCGGGGAAGACGAAAACCGCAAGGGCCTTGCTGCCGTCACCACTGGTGGCTTGCTCGCCGCGCTCTACCCCTTGCTCGCCAAGATGAAATTCGCGGTTGAGGAAGTGGGTGGCGTGTTCAAAGTGGGCACAGGCGGTTCGATGCTGTTCGGCGGCCTGTCGCTCGCCCTTGTGGGCGTCGGCCATCTTGTCGGCATCGCGGTGGGCATCGCCATGCTCACCGGCATCGTCATCAGCTTCGGCGTGCTACTGCCGCAGTTTACCGCCGGTGGCGCACCTGCGGGAACAGAGCTGGCAGACTTTGTCGGCACCGTGTTCCGCCAGAAAATCCGCTTCATTGGTGCGGGCACGATTGGCGTTGCCGCTATCTGGACGCTGCTGCGCGTGATCGGCCCGATCATCCGCGGCATCACCGGCGCGCTTGCCGCCAACAAGGCACGCAAAGGCGCGGGCTATGAAAGCCTCGCCTTGACCGAGCGCGATATTCCCATCGGCATCGTCGGGGCCACGATCCTGCTTTCGATGATCCCGATTGCGCTGTTGCTGGCCGATTTTGCGGTCGGCGGCCCGGTTGCAGGCGCGCTCGGCCTCACGCTGATCGCCTCGGTGGTCTATGTGCTGGTCGCAGGCGTCATCATCGCCTCGGTCTGCGGCTATATGGCGGGACTTATCGGCGCATCGAACAGCCCGATCTCGGGCGTTGGCATTCTAGCCGCGCTCGGCATTTCGCTGCTGCTGCTCGGCCTGTTCGGGCAGGGCGGCAGCGAGGCCGATACCAAGGCTCTCGTCGCCTTCGCGCTGTTCGTCACCGCCATCGTGTTTGGGGTGGCGACGATCTCGAACGACAATCTCCAAGACCTTAAAACCGGCCAGCTTGTCGGCGCAACACCTTGGCGTCAGCAAGTGGCGCTCGTGCTTGGCGTGCTGTTTGGTGCGCTGGTGATCCCGCCGATCCTCGATCTGCTCAATTCAACCTTCGGATTTCAAGGCGCTCCCGGCGCGGGCGAAAACGCACTATCCGCGCCTCAAGCCGCACTGATCTCCGCCATTGCCCAAGGTGTGCTGGGCGGCAGCCTCGATTGGAACCTCGTCGGGCTAGGCGCGGCCATCGGCGCAGGCGTGATCGCGGTGGATGAACTGCTCAAGCGCTCAGGCAAAAGCCTGCCACCGCTTGCCGTGGGGATGGGGATGTATCTGCCAACGCAGGTCACCATGCTGGTGATCGTGGGTGCCGTGCTGGGCCATCTCTATAACCGCTGGGCCGCCCGCCAAACCGCGCCGGACCTTGCAGAGCGCATGGGTGTTCTGACGGCTACCGGCCTGATCGTGGGCGATAGCCTGTTCAACATCGCCTATGCTGCCATCGTTGCGGCGACGGACAACCCTGATGCATTGGCTTTGGCGGAAGGGTTCCCCACGAGCCTTCCGTTCGGGCTCGCCTTGTTTGCCGCTATTCTGGCCTATGCCTATTGGCGCATGCGGCGAGATGGAAAGTCGGCTTAACCCGGGGTCGCGATGTTGACCGGGCTGGCGTGGACGCAGCGCAAACCTGTTTGCCTGTCGCCATCACCCGTTTCGCGCATGATCTCTTCACCATCCAAAGTGAAGCGCCGACCGGCAAATGTGCCGCTGGTCAGCGTCACATCGCCCGCAAGCCGCAGATACGAACCGCGCACGCCATCAGGTGCAATATAGCTCGAATCAGCGATTGTGGTGAAGCTGAGTTCTGGCTTGGCAACTGGCATGACCGTCGCATCGCCGGGCACTTCGCAAGACCAATTGCCCAATTGCAGCGTCTTCAGCTTGCCGCCCGGCACTGCGTTGGCCGTAGAGGCAAGGCTGATCAGCCCAAGGGCGAGAAGCATGATGCGTTTCATTCAATTTGCGCTAGCATGCGACGCCTGCTTGAAGCAACCGCCACGAACGGCTAAGGGCCGCGCTTCAGATTATTACAACCCGTTTCTCTTGCAAGGCTCTTTCCATCATGAAGATCAGCGGCGTGGACATCCGTCCGGGCAATATCCTGGAATACGAAAAGGGCATCTGGAAAGTTGCCAAGACCCAGCACACCCAACCCGGCAAGGGTGGCGCGTTCATGCAGGTCGAGATGAAGAACCTCATCGACGGCCGCAAAACCAACGTCCGCTTCCGCAGCCAGGACACGATCGAACGCGTGCGTCTTGATACCAAGGACTTTCAGTTCCTCTATGCCGAGGGCGAGGATCTGGTGTTCATGGACGTCGAAACCTACGACCAGATCACGCTGCCTTCCGATCTTCTGGGCGATGCCGCCGCCTTCCTGCAAGACGGCATGACCGTCCTTCTCGAAATGTATGACGAACGCCCGATCTCGGTGCAGTTGCCCGATCAAGTTGAAGCCACCATCGTCGAGGCTGACGCTGTCGTAAAAGGCCAAACCGCCTCGTCATCCTACAAGCCTGCCATTCTCGATAATGGCGTGCGCGTGATGGTTCCGCCGCACATCGGCAGCGGCACCCGCATCATCGTCGACGTTTACGAGCGTTCGTACGTCGGCAAGGTGGGCTGATTAGATGGCAGCTATTTCCGGCATAATCCGGGTGATGGAGCGTGCGGCCCGCAAGGCCGGACAGCGCCTGCGCCGGGATTTCGGCGAAGTCGAACATCTGCAGGTCAGCAAAAAGGGGCCTGCGGATTTCGTGTCCAAGGCCGATCAGACGGCTGAGCGTACCCTATGGGACGAATTGCGTGCAGCGCGCCCCGACTGGGGCTTCCTGATGGAAGAGGGCGGTGAAATCCCCGGTGAAGACGGCAAGCCGCGCTTCATCATCGACCCCTTGGATGGCACCACCAATTTCCTCCATGGCATCCCGCACTTCGCTATCTCGATTGCCGTGCAGGAACGCACGCTGGATGGCAGAGATTGGGGCGAAGTCACCGCCGGGATCGTCTATCAGCCGATCACAGACGAAAGCTTCTGGGCTGAAAAGAGCCGTGGCGCGTGGTTGCAGGACCGCCGCCTGCGCGTTTCGGCGCGGCGCTATATGGACGAAGCGTTGATCGCCACGGGCATTCCTTTTGCCGGGCATGGCGACATCAACGAATGGGCGCGGATTTACGCCGAACTTGGCCCGCGCATCGCCGGTATCCGCCGCAATGGTGCTGCGTCGCTCGATCTCGCATGGGTCGCCGCTGGCCGTTATGACGGCTACTGGGAAAGCAGCCTTCAGCCTTGGGACACGGCGGCAGGATGCTTGCTCGTGCGTGAGGCAGGCGGCTTTGTTTCCGATTATAGGGGCCGTTCGCAGCCCATCTGCGATGAAACGATCCTTGCCGGAAATGATGCTCTCCACTCAAAGTTGCACAAGCTTTTGGCAGAAGCGCTTCGCAACACTTGACGTAACGCTGGGGGCGTGGCTAAGGCCCGTCCCCAGAAGTACCCGTGCCCCTGTGGCGGAATGGTAGACGCGAACGACTCAAAATCGTTTGTTGAGAGACGTGCCCGTTCGAGTCGGGCCAGGGGCACCATCCGCATAAATTGATTGTCTGTCGCGCCGAAGCGGTTAGCTTGCGCGCCATGAAATCCTTGCTCGCCGCCGTGTCGGCTCTCGCACTTACCGCATCACCCGCACAGGCTGACGCCATCAGCGATACCATCACCCGCGATCTGCCCGGGTTGATGGAGATCTACCGTGATTTTCACGCCAACCCCGAACTTAGCTTTCAGGAAGTCCGCTCAGCCGCGCGCCTTGCGGCTGAAGCGCGCAAGGTCGGCTTCGAGGTTACCGAAAAAGTCGGCAAGACCGGCGTCGTTGCGGTCATGCGCAACGGGGCAGGGCCGGTTGTCCTGATTCGCGCTGATATGGACGGCTTGCCGGTGATCGAACAGACCGGCCTTGCTTATGCTTCCAAAGCACGCGGCACGTCCACGGCGGGCGTCGAAAGCGGCATCGTGCACGCCTGCGGCCACGATACCCATATGACCGCGTGGATCGAGGTCGCGCGGCTTATGGCCACAAACCGCAAGATGTGGTCGGGCACACTGGTCATGGTCGGGCAGCCTGCCGAAGAAGTGGGGCTGGGCGCGCGGGCTATGCTGGCAGACGGGCTCTACACCCGCTTCCCCAAACCCGATTATGCCATCGCCTTTCACGATAGCGGTGATCTGGCGGGCGGCGTGATCGGCACCCTTCCGGGTTATTCCTTTGCCAATGTCGATAGCGTCGATCTCACCGTTCGCGGCCTTGGCGGGCACGGTGCCTACCCGCAAACCACCAAGGACCCCATCGTTCTTGCCAGCGCCATCGTCACCCGGTTGCAAACACTGGTCAGCCGCGAGATGAGCCCGTTCGAACCATCGGTCGTCACCGTGGGTAGCTTTCACGCAGGCGCCAAACACAACATCATTCCCGATGAGGCGCAGTTGCAATTGACCGTGCGCAGTTATGGCGATGCTCATCGCCAGCGCCTGCTCGATGGTATCGCCCGCATTGCCAAAGGAGAGGGCATCGCAGCCGGTTTACCCGAAGAGCGTATGCCGACCATGCTGGTGCGTGAACCCCACACCCGTGCAACGTGGAACACGCCTGACTTCACGCGGAGAATCCACGCATTGCTTGCGCAAAAGCTGGGTACTGGCCGGGTCGTTGAAACCACACCCACCATGGCCGGCGAAGACTTTGGCGAGTTCGGCTTGGCCGATAGCGCGAATATTCAAACCACGATCCTGTGGGTTGGTGCAAGACGCGCCGAAGAGCTTGAAAAAGCCCGTAAAGAAGGCACCGCCTTACCGTCTTTGCACAGCCCGTTTTTCGCCCCCGAAGCCGATAAGGTCATCGCAGCAGGCGCGGAGGCGCTTGTTGTTTCAGCGTTGGATTTGATGCAGAAGAAGTAACAGTCGCATTACTCGGTAGTTGGCGGTCCCGAGCGTGCCGCTGATGCCGCAGCGAGGGCTTCAATCTGTTCCGGCGAAGGGATTACATTTCCTTTCGCGGCTTGCTTGGCAGCACTTTCTTTAAGCTTTTTAATAGCAGCCGCGCGGCTTTCGGGGCTCAGTTTGGCAAGCAAAGCTTGGCTGTGCTCGATGATGACCTCCATTTTCGCAGGGGGCGGCGGGGTCGGCGGAGCTTCACCACCGCCGGCACTATTACCACCAAAATTCGCAGGTGGCCCCGCATCAGCAGCAAAAGCAGCGTTAGCAGAGCGCTGCTTTGAACTGTCGTTTCGATTGTCGACCAACTTGGTTTTGCCGAACTTTGCTTCCTCGGCCTTTTTGAGTTCGGCGTGTTTCTCGTTGGAAGCCATTGATTCTTGCGCGCCGCCGCTCGAAAAGACCGCCACGATGATTGCGATGGCAATCGTGCCAATCGCGAAATGGCGATAAAGCTTGGGATCAATGCCCAGCATGTGCGGTGATGTTGTAGCCATGTGGCAGGAGATACCACGCCAGCGTTAACGATGATCCCAATTGGCATGGTTACAAAATCCTTGCGATTTTGGCATCAAATTGCATCGGCGTGGCCTTGCGTTCCTTGTATGTTCTGAATATGCATTAGTCATGGCAAAACCGAAACGCCGCTATGTCTGCCAGGCTTGTGGCAGTGTTACGCACCGCTGGCAGGGTCAGTGCGCGGATTGCAGCGAATGGAACACGCTGGCCGAAGAAGCGCCGGAAACGGTATTTTCTGCCAAGCATGATCTATCCAGCGGGGGCCGCCGCGTCGCTTTCGTCTCGCTTGATGCGCCCATCGCGCTGCCGCAACGCCGCAAAACCGGGATTGCCGAATTTGACCGTGCCTTGGGCGGTGGGTTGGTTCCGGGCAGCGCAATCCTTATGGGCGGTGATCCGGGTATCGGCAAATCTACGCTCCTACTCCAGGCTTCGGCAAAGGTGGCGATGGAAGGCGGGACTGCGGTCTATATCAGCGGGGAAGAAGCCTCGGATCAGGTGCGATTGCGCGCCGATCGTCTGGGCCTTGGCAAAGCGCCTATCCGGCTTGCCGCCGCCACCTCGGTGCGCGACATTTTAACCACGCTGGGCACGATGGAACCGCCAGCCTTGCTGGTGATCGATTCGATCCAGACGATGCACTCCGATCAGATCGAAGGCGCTCCCGGAACCGTAAGCCAGGTGCGCGGCTGTGCCTTTGAACTGATCCGCTATGCCAAGGAAACCGGCACGGCATTGGTGCTGGTTGGCCACGTCACCAAAGATGGCTCCATCGCCGGACCGCGTGTGCTCGAACACATGGTCGATGTTGTGATGAGCTTTGAGGGTGAACGCAGCCACCAGTACCGCATCCTGCGCGCGATCAAGAACCGCTTTGGCGCGGTGGATGAAATCGGCGTTTTCGCCATGGCGGGATCGGGCCTCGAAGAAGTCGGCAATCCCTCGTTGCTGTTTCTATCCGGACGAGAACAGGAAGTTCCCGGCAGCGCGGTGTTCCCCGCGCTCGAAGGAACGCGCCCGGTATTGGTTGAAATTCAGGCGCTCACTGTCCGGCTTGCCAGTGGTGCCACGCCGCGAAGGGCGGTGGTAGGATGGGATAGCGGGCGTCTTGCCATGCTGCTGGCCGTGCTCGAAGCGCGCTGCGGGCTCAATTTCTCAACCGCAGAAGTCTATCTCAACGTGGCAGGCGGCTATCGGTTGACCGATCCCGCAGCCGATCTTGCCGTGGCCGCCGCGTTGGTTTCGGCCTTGTCCGATAAGCCGCTGCCTGCCGATTCTATCTGGTTTGGCGAGATTTCGCTTTCGGGCGAAGTACGCCCCGTCGCACATACCCCTGTGCGCATGCGTGAAGCGGCAAAGCTTGGCTTTACGCGTGGCTGCGGACCAGAGGCAGGTGCAGAGAAAGTTGCGGGCCTGAAGTATTCTCCGCTACGGTTGCTGCCAAATCTGATTGACCGGGTCATGGGCGGGACATAGGCTAAAGCGCTATGACTGGTTTTGATTATTCCGTCCTGTTTCTCGTGGGCGTTTGCGCCGTTGGCGGGTTCTTGCGAGGCTTCGTTCAGGAAGTGATGGCGCTGGCTGCGTGGTGTCTTTCGCTGCTCGCCGTCCACTATTTCCATGAAACGGCCACGTATTATCTGTCGGCCTATCTCCCATATGAAACCGGCGCAGGCATTCTGGCGTTCTTTTTGCTGTCGTTCCTCCCGTTGTTTGCCGGGCGGTTTGTGGCGCGGCGGATGGGGCGGGCAAGTCGCAGTTCGGCGGTGGGGCCGATTGACCGGCTGCTGGGCTTCGGCTTCGGCGCGATCAAAGGCTTCATCATCATCGTGCTGGGTTATTCCGTGGTCGTCTTTGGTTATGACATTATCAAAGGCGCAGATGGCAGACCCGAATGGATGACCGCGTCGCGCAGCTATCCCTTCCTTAACGCCGCCAGCGAAGAACTGATGACCATGATCGGTGATCGCCGCAAAGAAGCGACCAGTCAGGCCTCTCAAGCCAGTCAGGTCAGGGTGCACCGCCCCGGCGCAACGGATTAGCATGAACGGCGCTGCCAGGCTTTACACCCCCGAAATTCTTAGCGCCGCGATGGAGTTGACGGCTTACCCGTGGGACGAAGGGCTGCGCTTGCAGGCAACAGCACGCTCGCGCAGTTGCGGCAGTGCTATCGAAATAGGCCTCGCGATCGATACTGCTGGCAACGTGTCAGCCATCGGTATAAAATCGCACGCTTGCGCGATCGGACAAGCCGCCGCAGCGCTGTTTGCGAAAAGCGCGGTCGGGCAAAGCCCTGCCGCCTTGCGGGAAGCCCGGCAAAGTCTTGCGCGCTGGTTGCAAGAGGGCGGGGCACAACCTGCTTGGCCCGGCATCTCACTGCTCGAACCTGCGCGTAGTTTTCCGGCCCGTCACCCGGCCATTCTGCTCGCATGGGATGCGGCACTCAGTGCGCTGGGCCAATAACGTCGTATGCAAACTGTCTATCTGTAGGGCTTTCATGGGGCAGCCCACTTCGCTAGAGCAATCGCAACAAGAGATAGGTCTTCGGGGGAATCTGGTGTGAGCGCTACAGACGTTAAGGATCTCGCAGGCGAGCCGAGCGCCTCGGACATCCGGTTGGTGATCGCAGCAAGTTCGGCTGGCACCGTGTTCGAATGGTACGATTTTTTCATTTACGGCACGCTCGCCTCGATCATCGGCAAGACCTTTTTCCCGTCTGATAATGCCACCCTGCAAGTTCTCCTCGTATGGGCGGGCTTTGCCGTCGGGTTCGGCTTCAGGCCGCTTGGCGCAATCCTGTTCGGCTATCTGGGCGACAAGCTAGGCCGCAAATATACTTTCCTCGTCACGGTCACGCTGATGGGCGTGGCCACAGCCGGGGTCGGCATGATCCCTTCGGCAGCTTCCATCGGCCTGTTTGCCCCTGCCATCGTGATCTTCCTGCGTGTTTTGCAAGGGCTTGCGCTTGGTGGCGAATATGGCGGCGCGGCCATCTATGTAGCCGAACATGCCCCGGGCGGACGGCGCGGCTATTACACCAGCTTCATTCAGGCCAGTGTCGTGGGTGGTTTCGTGCTCAGCCTGATCGTGGTGCTTTCCAGCAAGGCGTTGATGACGCAGGAGTTCTGGCTGGCATGGGGCTGGCGCGTGCCCTTCCTGCTCAGCATTGCGTTGCTGGCGGTGTCGCTGTGGATGCGGCTGAAGCTATCGGAAAGCCCGGTGTTCCAGACGATGAAGGAACAAGGCGAACTGGCCGGCAATCCTTTCGTCGAAAGCTTCACTTATCCCGGCAACAAGAAGCGCATTTTCGTGGCGCTGTTCGGGATTTCCGCGGGCATCACCGTAATCTGGTACACCGCGATGTTCACTGGCCTCGGCTTCCTCAAATCGGCCATGCATCTCGATGATACTTACGCCGAAATCGTAGTCGGGCTTGGTGCGGGCATCGGCATGGCGTTTTATATTCTGTTTGGCGCGCTATCAGACCGGATCGGTCGCAAAAAGCCGATGGTGTTCGGCTATATTGCAACGCTGTTGCTTTTGTTCCCGACATTCTGGCTGCTTGGGGCCGCCGCCAACCCCGAACTTGCGGCAAATGCTGCACGCAACCCTGTCGTCGTCAGCGGTGCTGATTGCCATTACAGCCCATTTGCTTCGGAACAGGATAGCAATTGCGGAAAGCTGCTTGGTGATCTGGCCGCATCGGGTGTTACCTACAGCGTGCGCGAAGCATCCGTGTTCGCCATGACGGTGGGCGGATCGGCGGTCGATCTGTCGGTGTTTCCTTGGGATCGCAAATCCGCAGCGCGCAGCGAGGCTTTGCAAACCGAATTGGCGAAACACGGCTATGATTTTGCCAAAGTAAAGCCTTCCTTGGGCAGGACCATTGCGGTTATCGCCGCATTGCTCGGGCTGATGGCGTTGTCTGGCGCTACTTACGGGCCAACGGCGGCGATCCTCTCGGAAATGTTTCCGCCGCGCATCCGCTACAGTTCAATGTCGATCCCCTATCACATCGGAACCGGCTATTTCGGCGGTTTTCTGCCGCTGATTTCCAGCTACATCGTGGCGCGTACCGGCGATCCTTATGCGGGCCTATGGTATACTTGGGTCATCGTGTTGGTCGGACTGCTTGTGGCGGTATGGGGGTTGAAACCCGGTTTGCCCACCGATTTTCAGGATGACTGATACCATCGCGCCGCCACCTTCAGCGCTACGCCTGGCGATGGATGCCCGCGCGCTTGTCGCCAATTGGCAGGCGCTGTCGGCGATGTCTGGCTCAGCCGAGGCGGGCGCTGCGGTCAAGGCGAATGCTTATGGGCTCGGGGCAGGGCGGGTCACCCAAGCCCTGGCGAAGGCCGGGTGCCGCAACTTCTTCGTGGCGCACTGGCGCGAAGTCGCCGATCTGCTGCCGCATGTCCCTGCAAGCCAGATCGCGGTGCTTCACGGGCCGATAACTGCGCAAGATATAGCCTATGCGCGCGCAACAGGTGCGCGCCCTGTCCTGAACAGCCTTGCCCAAGCGCGCCTGTGGCAAAGCAGCGGCGGTGGTTTGTGCCATATTATGATCGATACTGGCATGAACCGCTTGGGCCTATCCTTGAACGATCTTGGCGATTGCGTGCTGGATGGCCTCGATATTGACCTGTGCCTCAGCCACCTCGCCAGCGCTGACGAAGATGTTGCGCAAAACGAAAGTCAATTGCGCGCCTTCCGGCAAGTTCGCCTTAACGTCCAAGCCAAACGCTATAGCTTGGCCAACAGCGCCGGTATCGCGCTCGGCAGCGCCTATCATGCCGATCTCACGCGGCCCGGCCTTGCGCTTTATGGCGGCATCCCCCGGCCCGAATTTGCAAACACCATCGCACAGGTCGCATTCCCCGAAGCCTGCATCATCCAGATCCGCACGCTTCAGGCAGGCGATCAGGTCGGCTACAATGCCACCTTCACCGCAGACCATCCCATGCGGGTCGGCGTGCTGGCACTCGGCTATGCCGATGGCTACTTGCGGTGCTGGTCCGGCAAGGGGCGGTTTGTGTTTGCAGGACGCGAAGTGCCGGTTCTGGGCCGTGTTTCAATGGACCTCACCATCGTTGATCTGGGCCAGGTGCCTGATTGTCAGGAAGGCGATTGGTTGGGCGCCATCTATGATCTGCCTGCTGCGGCAAAAGCCAGTGGCCTATCGCAGTATGAATTGCTAACGCTGATGGGCCAGCGCTTTTCACGATAACCTGTTGTTAAGCGAGACTATTAAGAATTGTTGCGCTGCACATACTGCACATGCTAAAAGGGTCGATCACACGTTGGGGTCGCAATCCATGTCCAGTGAATCCAAGTCCGGCGAAGTTGTCATAATCAAAAAATACGCCAACCGCCGGCTCTATAATACAAGTACCTCCAGCTATATCACGCTCGACCATCTCGCGCAGATGGTGAAGGATAATGTTGATTTCAAAGTGCTGGATGCCAAAACGGGTGCTGACCTCACCCACGCGATCCTGACGCAAATCATCATGGACGAAGAGGCCACGGGCGAGCAGATCCTGCCGACCAATTTTCTGCGCCAACTGATCTCGATGTACGGGAACTCGATGCAGGCCTTCCTGCCGGGCTATCTTGAAGCATCAATGGATCACTTCCGCGATAATCAGGCCAAAATGCGTAAAGCGATCGAAGAAAGCATCGGCACCAATCCCTTGGCGCAGATTGCGCAGCGCAACATGGAAATGTTCAAGGCTGCCGCCGCAGCGTTCGTGCCCGGCGCTGTCGGCAAGGACGATGAAAAGCCCGCCGCCGAAGGTGGCGAGCTTGATGCCCTGCGTTCGCAAATGGCCGAAATGCAGAAAAAGCTCGACCAGCTTGTGAAGTAGAAATGCGCTCCCGCAATAGCCAATCCGGCATTGCGGGAAACGCTTTTGCGCCTTAACGCGCATGCCATGAACCAGCTTACGATAAAGCACGCGCTCAACGTCAAGCGCGCCGAAGACTTCGCCCAATGGTATCAGGCCGTGATCGCCGAAGCCGAACTCGCCGAGGAATCCGGCGTGCGCGGCTGCATGGTGATCAAGCCTTGGGGCTATGGCATTTGGGAGCGCATCCAGAAGCTGATGGATGCACAGATCAAGGAAGCAGGCGTTGAAAACTGCTACTTCCCGCTGTTCATCCCGCTGTCCTACTTTGCCAAAGAAGCCGAACATGTTGATGGCTTTGCCAAGGAAATGGCGGTCGTCACCCACCACCGCCTCATTGCCGATGGCAAGGGCGGCCTCGTCCCCGATCCCGAAGCCAAGCTGGAAGAACCGCTGGTCGTGCGCCCCACATCGGAAACGGTGATCGGTGCGGCCATGGCGCGCTGGGTGCAATCGTGGCGCGATTTGCCGCTGCTGACCAACCAGTGGGCCAATGTCGTGCGCTGGGAAATGCGCACCCGCATGTTCCTGCGCACCAGCGAATTCCTGTGGCAGGAAGGCCATACCGCCCACGCCAACGAAGCCGATGCTATGGTCGAAACGCTGCGGGCGCTCGAAATGTACCGCGCCTTTGCCGAAGGTCCGCTGGCCATGCCGGTCATCGCCGGACCCAAGCCCGAGAACGAGCGTTTCCCCGGCGCGGTTGAGACATTCTCGATCGAAGCGATGATGCAGGACGGCAAAGCGCTTCAAGCAGGTACTTCGCATTATCTCGGTACCACCTTCGCGCAGTCCGCTGGCATCCGCTATCAGGACAAGGAAGGCCAGCAAGCGCTCGCACACACCACATCTTGGGGCGTGTCGACGCGGTTGATCGGCGGCGTGATCATGACCCACGGTGATGACGATGGCTTGCGTGTGCCCCCTCAAGTCGCGCCGCAGCAAATCGTGATCCTGCCGATGCTGCGCGATAACGATGGCGACGCCGCCTTGCTCGCCTATTGCGAGGAAATCCGCACGGCTCTGGCCAAGCAATCGGTATTCGATGAACGCGTGCGCGTCCTGCTTGATAAGCGCCCGGGCAAGGCCACGCAAAAGCGTTGGGCATGGGTCAAGAAGGGCGTTCCGCTCATCCTCGAAATTGGTGGCCGCGATGCCGAAGGCGGACAGGTTTCCGCGCTGCGCCGTGATCAGCTCTGGCGCGCCGATGCCAAGCCGAACTTTGTCGGCCAGTCCAAAGAGGACTTTATCGCAGGCGCGGCAGCCCAATTGGAAGCCATCCAGTCCGGCCTCTATGAAGAAGCCCGCAGCCGCCGCGATGCGCAGATCGTGCGCGATGTGAAGGATCTTGCGGGCCTCACCGCCTACTTCAATGAAAGCGCGAAGTTCCCGGGCTGGGTCGAAATGGGCTGGTCCAAACCGACCGGCGAAGCGCTTGATAAAGTGGTGGAACAATTGAAAGCGCTCAAGCTCACCATACGCAACACCCCGCTGGGTGCGCCCAAACCCGACGGCCTGTGCCCGTTCACCGGCGAACCCGCGGTCGAAACAATCCTGATCGCGCGGTCTTATTAGGTCGAGCGTACTTCGCTAGAATAAGGAATTTTCCGGGCGGAGACGCGGAGAGATAGAGAGAGAAGGGGGGTAGAGCTGCTGCGCCGCAGGCATTTAAGGATTTCTCCTTTCTGCTCCTCTTCCCTCCGCACCTCCGCGCGAACGAACTCTCCTGCGCCTGCTGTGCGAAACATCTTCTTGCAATATCACCCTTTTTGACAGGGGGGGCTTGGCGTCAGGCTGTGTGCGGGTAAGGTCTGGACTATGAGAAACGCCCTGTATCTGATATCGCTGCTCGCCTCCACCGCTGCCTATGCCGCACCCGAAGACGCAATCACACAAGCACGCTTGCGCGCCGATGTGGAACGCATGGTCAGCTTCGGCACGCGGCATACCTTGTCCACTCAAACCGATCCCAAGCGCGGCATCGGCGCTGCGCGAACATGGGCAGAAGCCGAATTCCGCAAAACGTCTGCGCAGTGTGGCGGATGCCTTGAGATTGCCTTGCCCGAACGCATAGTCACCGGTGATCGCGTTCCGGTGCCAACGCGCCTCGTCAATGTCGTGGCAATCCAGCGCGGCACCGAACGGCCCAACGAAGTGGTGATCGTTCAGGCCCATATTGACAGCCGCGTCAGCCAAATCCTCGATGCTACCCGCGATGCACCAGGGGCCAATGATGATGCCTCGGGCGTTGCTTTGGTCATGGAAGCAGCGCGTATGCTGTCAAAGCACAAGTATGCCGGAACCATCGTCTATGCCGCGCTGTCGGGCGAGGAACAGGGATTGATGGGGGGCAAATTGCTGGCCGATTATGCGGCAGTGCAGGGCTGGACCGTCAAAGCCGTGCTCAATAACGATATCGTCGGTGGTTCGCGCGGGTCCGATGGCTATAAAGACGATAGCCATGTCCGCGTCCTGTCCGAAGGGCCGCGCGCCGATGCAACCGATCAATTGCGCGCGCAGATGCGCCGCTTTGGCGGTGAGAATGATAGCCCTTCGCGGAACATCGCACGCTGGATAGGTGGCCTTGCAGCTGACGATGTCCAAGGCTTGGCCGCGCGGCAGATTTGGCGGGCAGACCGGATGGGCCGGGGCGGGGACCAATTGCCGTTCTCGGACAAGGGCTTTCCCGCAATCCGCTTCAGCGTGGCGGTCGAGGATTACGAGCATCAGCATCAGGATTTGCGCACCGAAAACGGCATCAAATTCGGCGATACGATTGACGAGATGGACTTCCCCTACCTCGCCAAAGTCACGCGGTTGAACGTGCGCGCCTTGGCTGCTTTGGCGGCAGCGCCGATGCCGCCAGCGCCCACCATGAAGGGCGCGGTGCAAACCTCAACCGAACTTGAGTGGCAGCCTGTGGCGGGCGCCGTTCGCTATATCGTGTGGCAGCGCCGCACCGATTCCCCGATGTGGGAAACCAAAGTCGCCGAAACTGAAGCGCTTGCCACCACCCTACCGGGCGTTCGCGCCGATGACTGGCTGTTCGGCGTCAGCGCGGTCAGCACAGGTGGCGCACAAAGCCCGGTCGCATCCGCCGTACCGGGCGGACAGTTCGCGCCTTTGCCCAAGCCCTGATCACCGCTTGCCATCCGGCATGTGAGAGACCACATGCCGGAAATGGTAAATAGCAAATTCCCGCCGAAAACGTCGCGCAAGCTTCCCCAAGGCATGCCCACACGCGAACAAGTGCTCGATTTCATCGCACAGTCGGATGAACCGGCGGGCAAACGCGAGCTATCCAAGGCTTTCGGACTGAAGGGCGCAGAAAAGATCGCGCTCAAGGCCTTGCTCAAAGACATGGCCGAGGAAGGCCTGATAGATGGCAATCGCAGCGCCTTCCACGCGATGGGCGGGGTTCCGCGCGTCACCGTGCTGCGCGTCTTGGAGATCGAAGACGGCGAACCTTACGCCATCCCCGACAGTTGGCAGCCCGATGATGCCAGTCCGCCACCGCGCCTGCGCGTGATCGAACCGCGTGGCAAAGCGCGCGACCGGCAAGCCGCGCTGAAAGTGGGCGACCGCATTCTGGCGCGCACCGAAGAAGTCGGCAAAGGCTGGCTTGCCCATCCGATGAAAAAGCTGGCCACCAATGAAGAGCAGATGCTCGGCGTGGTGGAGCTTGACGGCACGGGCAAGGGCTGGCTGGCACCGGTAGACAAGCGCGTGCGCAACGCCGTGCCGATCTCGGACCTTGGCGGGGCCGAAGCCGGCCAACTTGTGCTCGCAGAACCTGCGGGCCGTTCACCGCGTGCAGGGCTGCGCGTCACCGCCGTGTTGGGCGATCCGCTGGCCCCGCGCGCCTTCAGCCTGATCGCCATTCACAAGCACGGCATCCCGTTCATCTTCCCCGCCGAAACGCTGGAAGAGGGTAACATCGCCGCACGTCTGCCGCTCAGTGAGGACCACCGCGAAGATTTGCGCCACCTGCCCATCGTCGCCATCGACCCTAGCGATGCGCGCGACCATGACGATGCAATCTGGGCCGAACCCGATGGTGAGGGCGGTTTCCGCGCGCTCGTCGCGATTGCAGACGTCAGCTTCTACGTGCGCCCCGGCGGGCAGATTGACCGTGAGGCACGCAAGCGCGGCAACTCGGTCTACTTCCCCGATCGAGTCGTGCCGATGCTGCCCGAGGTGTTGAGCGCCGATGTCTGCTCGCTCAAAGCAGGCACGGATCGTGCGGCGATGGCCTGCCATATGGTGATTGATGCGCAAGGCCGGATCAAGGAATGGCGCTTCACCCGCGCGCTGGTTCGCATCGCCGAAGTTATCGCTTATGAAGAAGCCCAGCGCCGGATCGATACGGGCGAGGCGGCCCCGCATCTGACAAACTTGTGGGCTGCATGGCGTCTGCTCGAACAGGCCCGCAAGGACCGTGACCCGCTCGATCTTGATCTGCCCGAACGCCGTGTCGTGCTCGATGCCCAAGGCAAGATCGCCGAAATCGCCTTGCGCGAACGACTAGACGCGCACCGCGTGGTTGAAGACTTCATGATCGCGGCCAACGTCGCTGCGGCCAAGGCGCTTGAGGCCAAAGTCGCCCCCGTTGTCTACCGCATCCACGAACCGCCAAGCCGCGAAAAGCTGATCGCGCTCAAGGAATACCTCGCTACTTTCGAGCGCACTCTGACCTTGGGACAGGTCATCACGCCATCGCTGTTCAACCGCATGCTTAAGGATGTGTCGGACGAGACGGAAAAGGCGCTGGTGATGGAAGCCGTGCTGCGCAGCCAGACCCAGGCCTATTATGGCCCGCGCAATGCCGGGCATTTCGGCTTGGCGCTGGGCAGTTATGCACACTTTACCTCACCGATCCGGCGCTATTCCGATCTACTCGTCCACCGCGCGCTGGTCGATGCCTATAAGCTCGAACAGCCGCGCCCCGATGCCGATGTGCCCGCGGCATCGGGCTTGTCCGATCGTGACCGCTCCGATCTGGGCCGCATTTCCGAGGCGCTTAGCGTCGCAGAACGCCGCGCGATGGAGGCTGAGCGCGACACCATCGACCGCTATGTAGCCGCCTGGCTTTCGGGCAAAGTCGGCGAAGTATTCGATACGCGCATCACCGGCGTCCAGAAATTCGGCCTGTTCGCCACGATCATCGGGCTGGGCGGCGACGGGCTCGTGCCCATCTCCACGCTCGGCGCAGAACGCTTCGGCTACGACGAAAAATCACAGCGCCTGATCGGTGAAAGCACCGGCGAGCAGTTCACCATGGGCATGATCCTCAAGCTGCGCCTCGCCGAAGCCAACCCTCTCACAGGCGCATTGAAGTTTGAACCTGTCGAAGTGGCTGATGGCGTGCGCGGGATCGAGCGGCGCGGTACCCGTTCCGAACACAAACCGCGTAATAATGGCTCTGGCTTCAAAGGACCGCACGCAGCAGGGAAACGCGGTCGCCCCTCCAACATTCGCCATCAGGGCAAAGGCAAGCGCTGAGCCTAACTCACCCGGTCAATCGTCTCATCGCTCAAGCCCCCCGGTACGATCATCAGCGGGCAGGGGAGCTGGCCTGCGTTCCCGGCAAAGTGCGTGACCAACGGGCCGGGACCGCCTTCAGGCGCAGCACCCAGCACCAGTGCAGAGATTTCAGGGTGTTCGTTCAAATAGGCGCGGACCGATTGCGGCCCGTCGCCCTGCATCACCGCGATCACCGGGGTCAGCCCTGATTCTGTGGCGATACTGCCCGCTGCGGTCATCGCCAGAACCTCGGCCCGGTCACGTGCTTCTTCTTCGATGGTCGCTTGAACTCCGCCGAACGCCACAAATTGCTGGCGCGGCACCAGCGCCAGAATATGCACCGTCCCGCCCGTCCGAACCGCGCGCCGCGCGGCAAAACGCAAGGCTGCACGGGCCTCATCGGTATCATCCATGATGACGAGATAGATACGTTGTGGCATATTATGGGTCCCTCAGCCTTTAAGTACCGGCAAATTCGTATGCAGTGCAAGCGGCAAGCCACTTGACCGAACGCACCATGCTGGTGAAATGGGGGAGACAAAAGATGCGAAGGAGGTTTGTGCTTCGGCACAAGATTCCTTGTGCTCGAACAGGACCCGGAAACCGCCCATGCCTATCGCGATAAAGATGCCCGCCCTTTCGCCGACCATGGAGGAAGGCACTCTGGCAAAATGGTTGGTGAAAGTCGGCGATAAAGTCTCCTCGGGCGATATCATGGCCGAAATCGAAACCGACAAGGCCACCATGGAGTTCGAAGCTGTGGACGAAGGCACGATTGTTTCCATCGACGTGGCCGAGGGCAGCGAAGGCGTGAAAGTCGGCACCGTCATCGCCACGATTTCTTCAGAAGACGAAGACTCCGCGCCAGAACCTGCTGCAAAAGCGTCTGCTCCTGTTGCAGCGCCAGCTCCGGCACCAGCCCCTGTCGTAACTGCTCCGGCACCAGTCCCAGCCCCCGTTGCCAAAGGCAGCCGCGTCGTCGCCAGCCCGTTGGCCAAGCGGATTGCCGCCGATGCAGGCGTCGATCTTGGCAGCGTGAAGGGCACCGGGCCGAACGGACGAATCGTCAAGGCCGACGTGAACACCTCCGCCCAGCCCGCAGCAGCAGCCCCAGCACCTGCCGCCCCCGCTGCGCCCAAAGCCGCACCTGCCAAAGCTGCTGCCGCTACACCGGTCCCCGATTTCGGCATCCCCTATCAGGCGCAAAAGCTCAACAACGTCCGCAAAACCATCGCCCGCCGCCTTACCGAGGCGAAGCAGACGATTCCGCACATCTACCTCACGGTGGATATCCAGCTCGATGCCCTGCTCAAGCTTCGCGGACAATTGAACAAGGCGCTCGAAGCCGATGGCATCAAGCTGTCGGTCAACGACCTGATTATCAAGGCCTTGGCCAAAGCACTGATCCAGGTGCCGAAATGCAATGTCAGCTTTGCAGGTGACGAGTTGCGCAGCTATTCGCGCGCTGATATCTCGGTGGCGGTCGCTGCGCCTTCGGGCCTGATCACGCCAATCATCACCGATGCCGGCAACAAGTCGATCTCGGCCGTCGCCACAGAGATGAAAGCGCTGGCCACCAAGGCACGCGATGGCAAGCTGCAGCCGCACGAATATCAGGGCGGCACCGCCACGCTTTCCAACCTTGGCATGTTCGGTATCAAGAGTTTCGATGCCGTCATCAACCCGCCACAGGCGATGATCATGGCCGTGGGCGCGGGCGAACAACGGCCCTATGTGATTGATGGCGCGCTCGGCATTGCCACCGTCATGTCGGCCACCGGCAGTTTCGATCACCGCGCGATTGATGGGGCCGATGGCGCAGCCCTGATGCAGGCGTTCAAGAACCTGATCGAAAACCCGTTTGGCCTGATTGCCTGATACATTGAGGAGCGGCGCAAGCTGCTCCTGACGCTAAATCAATGGCCCGGGACAAGGGTCTGAAGGAGCATAAGCGTGGCTGAACAATACGACGTCATCGTTCTCGGATCAGGCCCCGGTGGCTATGTCGCAGCAATCCGCTGCGCCCAGCTTGGCCTGAAAACCGCGATTATCGAGCGTGAAAACCTTGGCGGCATCTGCCTCAACTGGGGCTGCATCCCCACCAAGGCGCTGCTGCGCTCCGCCGAAGTGCTCAATCACATGAAGCACGCCGCGTCCTATGGCTTGGCGGCTGACAATATACGCGCCGATCTTGATGCGGTGGTTAAGCGTTCGCGCGGCGTCGCCAAGCAGCTCAATCAGGGCATTGGCCACCTGATGAAGAAGAACAAGATCGCCGTCCACATGGGCACAGGCGTGCTGAAGAGCGCCACCAGCGTCGAAGTGACCGGCGACAAGGGCACCGAAACCCTTTCCGCCAAACACGTGATCGTCGCCACCGGCGCGCGCGCGCGCGATCTTCCCTTTGCCAAGGCCGATGGCGAACGCGTGTGGACCTATCGCCATGCGATGACGCCAAAGGAACTGCCAAGCAATCTCTTGGTCATTGGTTCGGGCGCCATCGGCATCGAATTTGCCAGCTTCTACAACGATATGGGCTCAAAGGTCACTGTCGTTGAAATGCTCGATCGCGTTGTTCCGGTCGAAGACGCTGACGTTTCCGGTTTCCTGCAAAAGGCGCTGACCAAGCAGGGCATTACGATCATGACCGGCGCTGGCGTTGAAAGCATCGCCGTGGGTGCAAGTGGTCTGAAAGCCAAGATCAAGGCCAAGGATGGCACGGTTGCGGAAAGCGAATTCAGCCATGTCATCGTGGCCGTCGGCATCGTCCCGAACACCGAAAACATCGGCCTCGAAGCGCTCGGCGTCACCGCGGATCGCGGCTTCATCACCATCGATGGCTATGGCCGCACCAATGTCAAAAACCTGTGGGCCATCGGCGATGTCACTCCGGGGCCATGGCTTGCCCACAAGGCCAGCCACGAAGGCGTGATCGCTGCCGAATCCATCGCGGCAGAACTGGGCAACAAGGATGTCCACCCGCACCCGATGGATCGCGGCAACATTCCGGGCTGCACTTATTGCCACCCGCAAATCGCCAGCGTCGGCCTTACCGAAGCCAAGGCCAAGGAAGCCGGTTACACACTCAAGGTCGGCATGTTCCCGTTCATCGGCAATGGCAAGGCCATCGCTCTGGGTGAACCTGAAGGCTTTGTGAAAACCGTGTTCGATGCCAAGACCGGCGAATTGCTTGGCGCGCACATGATCGGTGCCGAAGTCACCGAAATGATACAGGGCTTCGTCGTCGGCAAGACGCTCGAAACCACCGAGGCCGAACTGATGCACACCGTCTTCCCGCATCCCACGATCAGCGAATCGATGCATGAAAGCGTGCTCGCCGCCTATGGCAAAGCGATCCACATCTGATCGCGCTGCCCCACCAAACCGCATAAAAAAGCGCGGGCTGGCCCACCAGTCCGCGCTTTTGTTTTACTCGATGCAGCCCGACATCCGGCCCTAATCATCCTCTTCAAACGCCAAACTGCCCTGATCGATCAAAACAGTCAGCAAAGCCAAAGCATCGGCTGATTGGACCAGCGCCGGATCAAGCACGATCGCCCCGCCTGAACACAATTGCTCCGCCAGCGCGGCCAGCACGCCCTCGCATTCAAACACCTGCCCATCCACAAACAGCAGATTTCGCGCCTCGCCCTCTCGGATAAACGCAAACCGCGCCGCCGGATTGCACTCCAGCGGCGTTTCCTGCGCCAGCAGTGCGCGCAACGCCTTGGCGCTCACCGGCGCATCGGGCCGCCAATCCTTGTCATATTTGGGCAGGCTGTTGAACTGGCCGAACCAGCGCGCAAACGCCGCCTTGTCCGCCAGCGCCTCCAGCGCGAGGTCATGCAACCGGTCAATCGCGGCAGGGGTGATCTCGCCGGGGGCGTCCTGGAACGCAAGGTCGGGATCGGTATAGCGGTCCTCATCAGGCAAGTGTTCAACCACTTGCTGGCACCAGCCTTCGATCAGCTCGGCCCGCGAAGGCGCGCGAAAGCCGATGGAATAGGTCATGCAATCATCGCCCACGGCCACGCCGTCATGGGCATAGCAGGGCGGCACATAGAGGATATCGCCCGGCTCCAGCACCCATTCGCCAGTCGGCATAAAATCATCGATCAGCCGCAAGTCCGGATGCGGCAAAAGCGGGGTCTGCGCATCACACTTCGGCCCCACGCGCCAGCGCCGCCGCCCCAGACCCTGCACCAGAAACACGTCGTAATTGTCATAATGCGAACCAACCCCGCCACCATCCGTGGCATAGCTCACCATCACATCATCAATCCGCCAATCCGGCACAAACCGGAACGGCGCGATCAGCGCGGCCACATCCGGCACATAATGATCAACTGCCTGCACCAGCAAAGTCCACGGCCCCGCCGTCAACGCGCCAAAGCGTTCCTCGGGGAAAGGCCCACTCTCCATCACCCGGCTGTGATCATCCCCGATCACCAACCGCGATTCCACCTCGGCCTCACAAGCCAACCCCGCCAACTCATCCGGCTCCAAAGGATTGCGCCATCCGGCCCAAGGATTACGGATCAGCAAAGGCCGCTTCTGCCAATAATCACGCAGAAAAGTGTCGAGATCAAAGTTGGTAAACTGCATCAACCGCCCATGCGCCGGGATGCAGTGGCTGTCAAAGTGGGGAGCAAGGTAGAGCGGAATATAGGAGTTGGGGAATTAGCAGTTGAAAAAGAGCTCAAACTCAACCCTTACCTCGAGAAGCAGCTATGGCAATCGGAAGCCCGAGGACTTCTGCCGCCGATGATTCCGAAGACAGCATACGTTCCAAAGGCCATGGGTCCGTCGTCAAAAAGACTTACTGCTCTGGAGCCGATAACCTAAAGATCAAGGCTGAACGACGTTCAAAAGCGTCATGCGCTAGTGAATGGCCGAGTTCCAATTTCTTCGCCTTCTAGGCGGACAGTGATCACGATGCCGAGGAACTTGCCCTTGTAGTTGATACGTTCTATTGCGGCTGAGTATTCTTTCTTCTCCTTCAGCAACGGGCGACGAAGCCAGCTATCTCGTGGCAAGTATCCTATCGTTTTGCCGCGAACGCTTACGACGGCGATTGCCTTAGCATCGTGCGGATTATCATGTTCATGAAAGAGCCTAACTGGCTCACCGACTTGGCAGTCGCTCAGATCTTGCTGATAGAAACTCTCTCCCACAACTTCGGCCGGATAAAAGGGCTTCGGGTCAAGAGGCAATGGCGACCATGTCGATCCCTTGTGCCCCGTCACAACCCTAACTGTTGGAGGCGGCAGCAGTCCTGATTGGTCAAGCGTACTATTTATACAGTTGATCGAAGCGTGATGGACAACAAAGGGCTCCGCCATGTTTTTCGCCATGGAGTGGCGAGAAGTGATCTTTCCGACAACAGGTCCGCCTTCGATTCTAAATAGAAACCCACCCTTTCCATCCGGTTCGACCAACAAGAGAGTGCCAGTCTTGCATTCGGCTATCGCGGCTTGATATGCTTTTGCCCCGCCGAGAGTAAAGGGCGTATGCTCGGTTACGGACGAGTGGGCTGACAAAACACACGTCGCAGGAGTCCGTGGCGGTGCTTCCGGTAAGGCGGTAACCACTGGAACTTCTACCTTGCGACCTTGACCAAAGATAACTTGCCTAAGGAAGTTTAACATCGGTAACCTTGCCTATCTGTTGACCTTCTCTTTTTGCTCCGTGTGGTAAGCGTTTGCGAGATGCAACTGCTACCCCATTCCTGCACAACCACTTGTATTTCTACAATCGGGTTTTGTGCAGATTGGCGCTAATAAAACCGCAGGTTCGTCGCCTGAAAATGCGCCGAACTACTTGGAGTTTGACGCCCTCTCTTGCTTTGGGGGATCGGTCAAAGCGCCATATCCAGCAATCGAGACGCCAACTATGAAAAGCGTAAGCGAAACGTAACCCAAGGCTAGAGGCAGTCGCCTTGAGGCAGTCAGCACGCCTCCAAAGTCTTGTCCGTTTTCTCTTTCCTTTGCGTCGTCTCTTTGGCCTGTCACTTGCACATCGTACCAATAACCCATGTGCTTCAACAGGCCGAACATATAAGCTGGCGCCCTGTTTGCTGAAATGTGGGCGCTCAAAACAGACGCAACAATGCCTAAGACCAACGCCGAGATTGAAGCGACCTTCGATAAGGCCTGCATATCCTCGCCCCACAGAGCAACGGCGGCACCGCCATTGATGGCAAGTAGCGAAGTAAGCGCCCAACGCTGGGAAGTGCCTGCATCCTGCCTGAGCGTGGTGATTACGGCTTGCGTATCGTTAACAAGGAAACTCGCCCACTGACGGTTCCACTCAGGATTAAGATTCAGATCGGGTGAGGGTGTAACTTCTACTTGAGCAGCCTTTTTGCGAAACAACCCAAACATGTGATTCCCCCTATTGCAAATGCAGCCTGCCATCTCGCGCGGTGCTCGCCAAGCGATTGGAAACACAAACCCAAATGAGGGACGGAATGTGGGAATGTGCTTGGCTGGGTGTAAAAACCCCAATAAATTCAGGCAATAAAGTGTAATTTTGGCGGACAGGGTGGGATTCGAACCCACGGTGAGCTTCCACCCACGACGGTTTTCAAGACCGTTGCCTTAAACCACTCGGCCACCTGTCCGCGTGAATCGGCTGGTGCGGGATTCGCGCCGCCGGATTCGATTGCCCGTTAGCGCCTTCGCAGGGCATCGCAAAGGGGATTCCCTTCGGAAAGCATCCGTGCGACATGGGGGCATGACATTTTTACAGCGTTATCGCGGCCTTCGTACAGGCGTAGTGGCGGCTATTACCCTTGCATTGGCGGGGCCTGCCGTCGGTCAGGTCAATCCGGAAGAACTTGGATTTCAAGGCTATCTTCAGCTTTTGGCGGCGCAGGCGCGGGGTGAGGGCGTGCGCGAATCAACCATTGCGCAAGTGATGGCGGGGCTCACGCTCAACCCGCGCGTGATCCAGTTGGACCGTGCGCAGCCAGGTTCCTCTACCGGCACCATTCCGGCGTTTGAGCCCTATCGGCGCAATCATGTCGATGCTTCACGGATTGCGCGCGGGAGGCGGCAGTATCTGGCGGCGGCAGACCAGTTGGCGGCAATGGAGCGGCGCTATGGCGTGCCGGGGCCGGTCATGCTGGCGATCTGGGGCCATGAAACCGATTATGGCGGCTATACCGGCGATTTCGATCTGCCGCGCTCGCTCGCCTCGCTCGCCTATGAAGGGCGGCGGCGGGAATTGTTTGCCAGCGAATTCATCGCGACGCTGAAAATGGTGGATCGCGGCGTGCCCCGGTCAAAGCTGGTGGGCAGTTGGGCGGGCGCGTTCGGCAATCCGCAATTCCTGCCGTCAGTCTATTTGCGGGTGGCGCAAGATGGTGATGGCGATGGTTTTGCCGATATCTGGAGCAGTCGCGCCGATACGCTGGCCTCGATTGGCAATTATTTCCGCGATGCCGGTTGGCGGCAGGGGCAGCCGTGGGGCGTTGCTGTCAGCGTGCCAGAGGGGCTTGATCGCGCAAGCCTTGGTACCACGCTGCAAAGCCCGCGTTGCGCCCGCGTGTTTGATCGCCACACAGGCTGGAAGACGATGCGCGAATGGCGCGCGCTGGGGATGGTGCCGAAATCCGGCGCTTGGCCTGCCGATGATGTCATGGCCAGCTTGCTTGAACCCGACGGGCGCGGACGAACTGCTTATCTGCTAACCGGAAATTATAGGGTTATCCTCGATTATAACTGCTCGAACTTTTACGCCTTGTCCGTGGGACTTCTTGCAGATGAAATCAGCCGCTAGCTATCTTGCCCTTTCGACAGCCCTTCTGCTGAGCGCCTGTGGCGGAGGAAATTCAGCAATTGCGCCACTTTCCGCCGCTCAAGTGCGCGGTCCGGCGGGTGATTATCCGATGGTTCTGGGTGAGCCGTTCGTCGTCGAGGGGGTCACTTATACGCCCGCCGATGTGATGAACTATGATTCGGTCGGCTATGCCGAGGCAGGTTATGGCGAGGGCGTGAGCGGGGCGCATCGCACTTTGCCGCTGCCAAGCTATGTCGAAATCACCTCGCTGGAAACCGGGCGGACGATTCTTGTGCGGTTGACCGAGCGTGGCCCGATGCAGGGCCGCAATCTCGTGTCGTTTTCGCCGCAAACCTTCGCGCAGCTTGGCGTGACGCCGTCATCGCGGTTGCCGGTGCGGGTCCGCCGCGTCAATCCGCCCGAGGCCGAGCGCGCCTTGCTGCGCAGCGGTGCCCAGGTGCCTGCGCGGATGGATACACCGCCGGGTCTGCTGGCGGTGCTGAAGCGCAAGCTAAGTGCGCCGGTACCAGTCGCTCAGGCCACATTGGATAAGCCCCAGACGCCGCCCGCCAAGGTCGCACCAAAGCCGACACCGAAGCCCAAACCCGCGCCCGCCGTCACGGCCAAGGGCCTGTTCGTCCAGATCGGCGCCTATTCTTCGCGCGAACGGGCGGAATCGGTCGCCAAGGGCCTTGGCGCTTCAGCCGAGCAAGCGGGCAAAGTATGGCGCGTGCGCACCGGACCGCATAAGGACCGTGGACAAGCCGATGCGGCGCTGGCGAAGGCGCGCTCGGCGGGCTATGCAGATGCGCGGGTCGTGACCGCGCCTTGATCGCCAAAGGCGTGCGCTGGCCCGGATAGTCCGGGATTCTATAACTTGCCTCTGAAGCTGATCGCCACTTTTGCAGGCGCTTTTCTCGCCATCTTGCCGGTGCAAGCCGCAGCGCCTGAAGTGTCTGCCCTCGGCCAGAGCGGAGCTATGCCTGCCATCGATGCGCCCATCGCCCTGCTGCTTGATGTCGGCTCGGGCCGTGTCCTGTTCGAACGCGATGCCAACCGCCGCTTTGTGCCCGCATCGATCACCAAGATCATGACGAGCTATGTCGCGTTTGATCTGCTCACCCAAGGCAAGATCCGGCTTGACCAGCGCATGCCGATGCGGCCCGAAACGTTCCGCCAATGGCACAGCGTGGGCAGCACGATGTTCATTCCCGCAGACGCGCAGCCCACTGTGGCCGAACTGCTCGAAGGGATCGTCACGGTATCGGCCAATGATGCCTGTGTGGTGCTGGCCGAGGGCGCAACAGGGTCTGTGCCCGCCTTCACCAGATTGATGAACGATGCCGCCGCCAAACTCGGCATGCGCGATAGCCACTTCAACACGCCCAACGGGTGGATGGACGAAGGGCAGACTTATGTTTCCGCCGCCGACCTTGCCACTTTGAGCGGCGCGCTGATCACGCGCTTCCCCGATCTCTATCGCCAGTTCTATGGCCATGCCGAAATGACATGGAACGGCATCACGCAGCCCAATCACAACCCGCTTTACGGCGTGACCGTAGGTGCTGACGGGATCAAGACCGGCTTCACCAACGAAGCAGGCTACGGCTTTGTCGGCTCGGCGCAGCGCAACGGCCGCCGCCTTGTCATGGTGCTGGGCGGATATGATCGCCCCAAAGACCGCGAGCGCCAATCGCGCGACCTTATCGAATGGGGCTTTGCGGCATGGACCGCGCAGCCGCTGTTCGAGCAAGGCGCAACTTTGGGTGTGGCGCAAGTGCAGGGCGGGCAGGAACGCACCGTACCGCTCATCGCGCCGCGTCCGCTATCGATCACCTCGCCCAACGGCACAACCCCGCAATACACGCTGGCCGTGCGCTACAAGGGGCCACTCAAAGCCCCGATTGCAGCGGGCGAAACCGTGGCCAACTTGCTCGTCCGCGTACCCGGCGAACCGGTGCGCGTGCTACCACTGGTGGCCGGAGCATCGGTGCCCAAAGGTAGGTTGGTTTCGCGGATGCGCGATGGCGCCTTGCGAATGGTAGGCCTATGAAAAAAGGCCACTTCATCGCGCTTGAGGGTGGAGAAGGGGTGGGCAAATCCACCCAAGTACGCCTTTTGGCCGAAGCCCTCAAGGCGCGCGGCATCGAAGCCGTGATCACGCGCGAACCCGGGGGCACCCCCGGCGCAGAAGCGATCCGCGCGCTTCTGCTGTCCAACGAAGGCGAGGGCTGGGGGCCAAGGGCCGAAGCGCTGCTCTTTGCCGCCGCCCGCGCCGATCACGTCGAAAAGCTCGTCCGGCCGGCACTCGCACGCGGGGCATGGGTGATCTGTGATCGCTTCGTCGATAGCAGCCGCGCCTATCAGGGCGGCGGCAGCGGGCTCAGCGATGCCGATGTTCTCGCGCTTCATGCCATCGGCAGCGAAGGATTATTGCCCGAACGAACGCTATTGCTCACCGCCGATCCCGAAGTTGCCGCTGCCCGCCTTGCCTTGCGCGATGGCGATCAGGCAGACCGCATTGGCGGGCGCAGCGCCGCCTATCACGCCAGTGTAGCCGCCGCGTTCCAGCGCTTTGCCACACAAGAGCCTGACCGTTTCAGCGTGATCCCCGCCGATGCCCCCCCCGATCGGGTCCACGGCCACGTTATGGCCGCGCTTGCCGGATTGCTCCCCGCATGACCATGTTGATCGGCCATGATGAGGCTTGGCGCACATGGCGCGCGGCGATGGCCAGCGGGCGGATGCATCATGGCTGGATTCTTGCCGGGCGCGAAGGGCTGGGCAAGGCCAGTTTTGCACAGGCCGCAGCCGCAGAACTGGTGGCAGAACCCGGCGTGCCGCAACCGGCTCCCGGCAAGCACCCCGATATCCTCACGCTGCGCCCGCTTCCGGCCAACGATGACGAGGCCAAAAAGCGCGACGACGGCAAACCCTACCTGACCAAACGCAACATCTCGGTCGATCAGGTGCGCGAAGTGCAGCGCCGCTTGAACACGCGCCCCACCTTGGGATCGCGCCGCGTGGTCATCATCGATTGCGATGAACCCCTTGAAAAAAGCGCGGTCAACGCCCTGCTCAAAAGCCTTGAAGAACCGCCGCAGGGCACGTTCTTCATGCTGATCGTTCATGCACTCGGACGCTGGCTGCCAACCGTGCGCTCGCGCTGCACGATCCTGCGCTTTCATACGCTCACCGATGCCGAAGTGGCCCGCGCGCTCGATATCGCAGCACCCGAACTCGATGCGCAAACCCGCGCCGCAGCGCTCGCCGTGGCGGGCGGCTCGCCCGGTGCCGCTCTGGCCTTTGCCGAAAAGGATCTTGCCAAGGCGCAAGTGATATTTACCGCGCTTATCGAACGCGGCGATGCCGATCTCGCACTGCGCGGGGCCTTGGCCGGCGCGCTGGGCGCACGGCCTGATCGCGAACGCCAGATGGCTGCGATCGAGGCTGCAAGGATGACGGTCGTGCGCGCTTTGAGCCAGGCTGATGATCGCGCGAGGCTGCGTCTGGTCGAAGCCCATGCTCGTCTGGTGAAGCTTGCTTCAGAGGCTCCGGTCTATAACTTCGATGTGGGAATGCTGCTGATGGAAATCGGCTCCTTGCTGGCATCGGCTGCGCCGACTAGGGAAGGCGCACGGTAAGACGCAGAATCCCTGCTTGAAGCGACCAATGAAAGTGACCGGCCCGATGGGCGAACCCTTCTACATCACCACCGCCATTTCCTATCCCAATGGCAAACCGCACATCGGCCATGCCTATGAGGCGATCGCAGCAGACGTGATCGCGCGTTTCCAGCGTGCGATGGGCCGCGATGTCCGCTTCCAGACCGGCACCGACGAACATGGCCTCAAGATGATGCAAAAGGCCCGCGACCTAGGCATCACGCCAAAGCAGTTGTGCGATGGAATGTCTTCTTATTTCATTGCGATGTGCGATAATCTTGATGTGTCTTATGACGTGTTCATCCGCACCACCGAAGAACGCCATCACACTGCATCGCAGGAATTGTGGCGCAGATTGGAAGCCAATGGCGATCTCTATCTGGATCGCTACGAAGGCTGGTATTCGGTCCGCGACGAAGCGTTCTACGACGAAAGCGAACTGGTCGCAGGCGAGGGGGGTGACAAGCTTTCGCCCCAAGGCACACCGGTCGAATGGACGGTTGAGGAAAGCTGGTTCTTCCGCTTGTCGAAATATGCAGAACCCTTGCTGAAGCTCTATGCTGAACAGCCCGATTTTATCCAGCCCGATGGGCGTCGCAATGAAGTCCTGCGCTTTGTCGAAGGCGGTTTGCGTGATCTTTCCGTGTCGCGCACCAGCTTTGATTGGGGCGTGAAAGTGCCCGGGAGCGATGGCCACGTCATGTATGTCTGGGTCGATGCGCTGACGAACTATATCACAGGCCTTGGCTTCCCTGATGAAACCGGTGATTTTGCAAACTATTGGCCTGCCAATATCCATCTGATCGGCAAAGACATTGTGCGGTTCCACACCGTCTATTGGCCCGCCATTTTGATGAGCGCGGGCCTGGCTCTGCCGCGTCAGGTGTTCGGCCATGGCTTTCTGCTCAATCGCGGGCAGAAAGAATCCAAGTCGCTGGGCAATGTTACCGATCCGCTTGAATTGGCTGAGCGTTTCGGCGTTGATCCGCTGCGCTACTTCCTGATGCGCGAAGTGGCCTTCGGGCAGGACGGTTCCTATTCGCCCGAAGCTATCGTAACACGCTGCAACGCCGAATTGGCCAACAGCTACGGCAACCTTGTTCAACGCGTTCTTTCCATGATTTTCAAGAACATGGACGGAACACTTGAGACTTTTTCCAGCGCAGAAGCCGATGATGTCCTGCTCGCCACGGTGTTTGCCGCATGCCGCGATGAATTGCCGCGCGAATTTGCCGCAATGAACTTCTCTGGCGGCATAGATGCTTGGATGCGCGGCGTGTTTGCTTGCAATGCCTATGTCGATGAACAAGCCCCGTGGACACTGCGCAAGACCGATCCCGATCGCATGCGCGCCGTGCTGCTCACCTTGTTCATGGCGATCCGTGATCTGACGATTGCCATCGCACCTGTCGTGCCCACATCGGCCTCCAAGGTACTGGACCAATTGGGAATTCCGGCTGATGAACGCAGCTATGCCGCGTTGACTGGTGCCGATTGGTATATGGCGCGCGTGGCCACGGGCGAAAAGCTCGGGGCACCGGTTCCAGCCTTCCCACGGCTCGAACTGCCAGAGGATGCTGCATAACCATGATGCTGATCGATTCCCACTGCCACCTCAATTACAAGGGTTTGATCGAAGATCAGGCCCAAGTGCTTGACCGTGCGCGGGAAACCGGTGTGCGCGGGTTTCTCAACATCTCGACCCGGCAAAGCGAATGGGCCGCTATCGTCGCCACGGCAGAGCGTGAAAGCGATGTCTGGGCCAGCATCGGTATTCACCCCCATGAAGCCGATGCCCACGCCGATCTGGGTGAGGCTGCACTGCTCGAAGCCGCAAGTCACCCGCGCGTGATCGGGATCGGCGAAACCGGCCTCGATTATTACTATGACCATTCCGACCGGCAGGTACAGCAAGATCTGTTTCGCGTGCACATCCGCGTCGCGCGCGAAACCGGATTGCCGCTGATCATCCACACCCGCGATGCCGAAGACGATACGACCCGGATCATCGAGGATGAAATGGGGAAGGGGGCCTTCCCGGCGCTGATCCACTGCTTCACCGCGTCTTCGGCTTTTGGCCAGCGCATGCTCGAATTGGGGCTGTCCATCTCGATATCCGGCATCGTAACCTTCAAGAATGCCAAAGACTTGCAGGCCGTTGCTGCCACGCTTCCTGATGACCGTCTGCTGGTTGAAACCGATGCCCCGTTTCTCGCACCAGTGCCCCATCGCGGCAAAACGTGTGAACCGGCTTTTGTGGCCGATACATGTGCGTTCGTCGCCGGTTTGCGCGGTACCACCAAGGAAGCCTTGGCCGACACCACTGGCGCAAACTTCTTCCGCCTGTTTAGCAAGGCTGCACTGTGAAGGTCCCACTGTGAAGGTCACAATCCTCGGTTCGGGCACGTCCACCGGCGTTCCGCGCATCGGCAACGATTGGGGCGATTGCGATCCGGCAGAACCGAAGAACCGCCGGACCCGCGTTTCGATCATGGTCGAAGGCAGCGATGGTAGCCGTTTGCTGGTTGATACGCCCACCGATTTGCGCCAGCAATTCCTCGCTTGTGATATCGATAGCGTGGACGGCGTCTTGTGGACCCACGATCACGCAGATCACTGCCACGGCATCGATGATCTGCGGCCGCTGCGCTATGGCCGCGCCGGTCCGATACCAGCCTATGCCGCATCCGAAACCGTGCGCCGCTTGCGCCAGCGCTTCGGCTATGTTTTTGCAGGACAATTCGGCTATCACACAATCTGCGAACTGGACAATCTTGATCGTGTCCGCATGATCTGCGGCATCGGCATCAATCATTGCCAAATGCCGCACGGTCCAGCACAATCGACCGCGTTCAGGTTCGATCAGGACGGTAAATCAATCGGTTACGCGACAGACTTCAGCGAGATTACCGCCGAGATGGTCGCTTTGTTTGATCGTGTGGACGTGTTGGTTGTCGATTGCCTGCGCCGCAAACCGCATCCGACCCATGCGCATCTTGATATGTCGCTTGAACTGATCGAAGCCGCGCGTGTTGGCCGGGGCGTCTTGACGCATCTCGACAAGTCGATGGACTATCAAACTTTAGCCGCAGAAACGCCAAGCCATGTAGAGCCAGCGTTCGATGGCATGGTGATTGCGCTATGAATGGCGATGACGTGGTCAGGTTGATCGGCATTGCAGCGTCCTTGATCCTCGTAGGCGCTGGCCTGCGCGGTCGGCAAATCGGGCTTTCGGACAGTTTGCGCATGGCAGCCTTGTGGCTTTTCGCTTTCGTCGCAGTGGCCTTGGTGGCGTCAGTTATCGGTTGATGATCGCCCGGTATTTTACATAATACTTATTATCACATCTAAGTTCGGAGCAATGCGCGATGAGCGAGACATCCCTCAACAGACTCCTTTCGATAATGGCCACCTTGCGAAATCCAGAGCGCGGCTGCGAATGGGACTGCGCGCAAACCTTCGCCACCATCGCCCCCTATACAATCGAAGAAGCCTACGAAGTTGCCGACGCGATAGAGCGCAAAGACATGCCCGCGCTCAAGGAAGAACTCGGCGATTTGCTCTTCCAGGTCGTATTTCACGCGCAAATGGCGCAAGAGTCTGAATTATTTGATTTTAATGATGTTGCAGCCGCCATCTCGGACAAGATGGAAACCCGTCACCCGCATGTGTTTCATCAACAAAACCCCGACGGCCAATCCCGCGAAGACCGCTGGGAAACCGCCAAAGCCAACGAACGCGCCGCCAAAGGCGCCACCAGTGCCCTCGATGGCGTCGCCATCGCCCTGCCAGCCCTTATGCGTGCCGAAAAGCTCCAGAAACGCGCCGCCCGCCAGGGTTTCGACTGGCCCGATCCCGATAGCGCCGCCGAAAAAGTCGCCGAAGAAATCATCGAACTGCGCGAAGCTGCCACTGACGCCGAGCGGATCGACGAGGCAGGCGATCTCCTCTTCGCAGCAGTCAACGTCGTCCGCAAATACGGTGTCGCCCCCGAAGACGCTCTGCGCGCCGCCAACGCAAAGTTCGAACGCCGCTTCCGCGCGATGGAGGCCCTCGCCGAGGGTAAGTTCCCAAATCTCAGCCTCGATGAGCAGGAAGCCCTGTGGCAGGCCGTCAAGCGGTCAGAGGCTGGTAAAGCGCCCTAACTCGCGCGGTGTCAGGCGGACCTTGATCCGCATCGCCGGTTCGTCTGATTCATCGCCGACTTGCTGTTCGTCGATAATATCACCATGCGCATGCAGCCACGCCAAGCGTTGACCGTCTGCCAGCGGGACCGTCAACTCCAGCGTCTGCGCACCACCGGTCAGCATCACGCCCAACTTGTCGAGGAACGCCTCGACGCCCGCGCCCGTCAGGGCCGAAAGTGGCGCGATTGGCATATCTGCGACCTTGGCCGTGATGATATCGCGCCGCACCGCCTGATCCTCGGAAGAAAGCAGGTCCCACTTGTTCCACACCTCGATCACCGGGATCATGGTGCCCCCTTCCCCATTGATGCCAAGGTCGACAAGGATCTGCTCAACCTCCGCCTTCTGCTCAGCCGTGGCGGGATTGGCAACATCGCGCACATGCACGATCACATCAGCGCCAGTCACTTCTTCAAGCGTTGCACGGAACGCGGCGACAAGTTGGGTGGGCAGGTCAGAGATGAAGCCGACAGTGTCGGACATGATCGCCTTGTCCACGCCCGGAAGCCGGATCGCACGCATCGTCGGGTCAAGCGTGGCAAAGAGCAAGTCCTCGGCCATGACGGTCGCGCCTGTCAAACGGTTGAACAGGGTCGATTTCCCGGCGTTGGTGTATCCCACCAATGCCACAACCGGCCAGGGAGCACGCTGCCTCCGCTCACGATGTAACCCGCGCGTGCGCCGCACTTGCTCAAGTTCCTTGCGCAGCCGGGCCATGCGGTTGCGGATCTGGCGGCGGTCGGCCTCGATCTGGGTTTCACCCGGACCGCCAAGGAAGCCGAAGCCCCCACGCTGCCGCTCAAGGTGGGTCCACGACCGCACAAGACGTCCGGCCTGATAATCAAGGTGGGCAAGTTCAACTTGCAAACGCCCTTCAGCCGTGGCTGCGCGCTCCCCGAAGATTTCGAGGATCAGGCCGGTGCGGTCGATGACTTTGCGTTTGAGCTTGTCCTCAAGGTTGCGCTGCTGGATGGCTGAAAGCGCGCCATCAACAATCACGAGTTCCGCATCGGCCATGTTGCAAGCAACACCGATCCGTTCAACCTGTCCTTCACCGAACAGCGTTGCCGGACGCACCGCGCGGATCGGCAGGATGAACGAATCCACCACTTCGATACCGATCGCGCGGGCAAGGCCCTGCCCTTCTTCAAGCCGCATATCCGCATCAGCGCCAAAGCCGCCTCCCCGCTGTTTTATATCGGGGAGGACGACGACGGCGCGCGCGCCACGGGTTACTTCACCGGCGACTTCACCGGTGTTGTTGCCAAATTCAAAAGTGCTCAGGAATCCTCGCCATCCCAGTCGCCAGTCAGATCAACGTGACCGGCGGGCTGAATTGTTGACACGGCATGCTTATAAGCGAGTTGGACATAGCCCTCACGCTCAAGCAGCATGCAGAAAAGATCGTAAGATGCGACTTTGCCCTGCAACATCACACCGTTGACGAGGAACATGGTCACTTGAACGCCGGAATCGCGCACGCTCGAAAGGAAGATTTCCTGCAGCAGACGCGCTTTCTTGCTGTTTTCCTCGCCGGTGGTCTGGAAGTGGGCAACCGAAAGCTGCTGGCCCGGCATGATGGTGGAAATGGCGTGCTTATAGACCAGTTGCGATTGGCCATCGCGGCGCAGCAGGATCGAGAAGTTATCGAACCATGTTACGATGCCTTGCAGCTTCACACCCTTGACAAGGAACATCGTGACCGGGGTCTTGTTCTTGCGCAGATGGTTAAGGAACAGGTCTTGCAGATTTTGGCCCTTGCCTCCGGTCGGTGCGGTTACCGGTGCGGGTGATGGCAAGTCGGCTTCAGGAGCAGCCTCGACTTTTGGTTTGGGGCGCGCGGTGAGTGTCTTTCCGGTCATTTCTTCTGACTCCGTTTTCTATTGGCTCAGCCCCTTGGTAGGACCTCGCGATCTGGCCGTCACAGTTCGGACTGCTTTTGCCGGGTTAAGCGCTTAGTGTAGTTTGCCACTCGCCTCAGGTAAACATGGGAAATATCCGCTGGTTCCGAATAAATGCGTATTACCACTCCTATTCGTCGTCCTCGCCTTCCCGCCGCTCAGCCATTCCTAGCAGTTTTAGTTTACGATGAAGGGCCGAGCGTTCCATGCCTATGAAGCTGGCAGTCTTGGATATATTGCCCGAAAACCGCCGGATTTGTACCTTGAGATACTCACGCTCAAAGTTCTCCCGCGCCTCCCGCAATGGCACACCCATCAGCGCCGAACCGCCGGTTTCTCCACCTATCGGAGTTGCGACGATTTCGGATGGAAGCATGTCACCGTCAATTCTGGAAAGCCTGTCTCTCGGAGCCAGAATGATCGTTCGTTCTATCACATTGCGCAATTGGCGCACATTGCCAGGCCAATCGTAACTTTGTAGCGCTGCCATCGCTTCAGGGGTAACCGCAGGCGGCGTAACGCCTTGCTCATTGGCATAGCGCGCGAAGAAGTGGTCAACCAGCGGCGGAATATCCTCGCGCCGGTCGGTCAATGAAGGGATCGCGACCGGCACAACATTGAGTCGGTAATAGAGGTCCTCACGAAAGCGCCGTTCCGCAATTTCCTTTTCCAGCGGACGCGAAGATGATGAGACAACCCGCACATCCACGCGCAATTGGCGATGCCCGCCAACCCGGACAAAGGCCTGCTCTGTCAGCACGCGCAAGATGCGGGCCTGGCTTGATGGAGGCATATCCGATACCTCATCAAGGAACAAAGTGCCCCCGTCCGCCATTTCTAGCAGCCCTGCGCGGACCAGCTTGCCGTCGATTTCCTCCCCGAACAGCTCCTGCTCAAAACGCTCAGGCGTAATGCGGGCTGAATTGACGGTGACAAAGGCGTTTTGCGCACGCGGGCTCCATGAATGGAGCAAACGGGCGGCAACCTCTTTGCCCGATCCAGCGGGACCCGTGATCAAAAGGCGGCTGCCCGTATTGGCCACGCGTTTCAATGTGGCGCGGACCTGATTTATCGCCGTGCTGTTGCCGGTGAATTCATCGGCCATGACAAAGCCTTGGCGCAACCGGGCATTCTCGCGGCGCAAGCGTTCTGTTTCAGTGGCGCGCTCGACCAGCAGCAACAGCCGCTCGGCCTCGAACGGCTTTTCGAGGAAATCCATTGCGCCACGGCTGATTGCGGAAACGGCCGTATCAATGTTGCCATGGCCTGAAAAGATGATGACCGGCAATTCAGGTTCGCGTCGCTTGATTTCGTCTAGAACCTCTAGCCCGTCCATCGGGCTACCATGAAGCCATACGTCAAGCAGAACGAGGCTAGGCCGACGTTCGTCAACCGCAGCTAGGGCCGATGTGCTATCAGCTGCGGTGCGGCAGCCATAGCCTTCGTCGCTCAACACGCCTGCCACCAGTTCCCTGATGTCGCGTTCGTCGTCGACGATGAGGATGTCGAGTGCCATGTTGGGTCCTGTCAGTCCTGTTCGGTGCCGGTAGTGGCTGAATTCAAAAGGGGATCGCGGGCAAAGCGCATAGTAACGCATGTCCCGCCGTCGGCTTTGGCGGTGAATTCCATCTCGCCGCCATGTTCCTCGACAATTTTGTGAACAATGGCGAGGCCCAAGCCGGTGCCCTTTTCGCGCGTGGTCATATAGGGTTCGAGGATGCGGTCTCGCTCTGCCGGAAGGCCGATGCCATTGTCCGTCACGTTAATCGTCACGGTTTCATCATCGCCTGCAAGCATGACAGCAATTTGCCCGCGATAATCCACATCGGAAGATTTGGCTTTTGCCTCAATTGCCTCAACGGCATTCTTAAGCACGTTGGTCATGCATTGACCAAATTGGTGGCGATCACATTGCAAGGGGTAATGCGCAGCGTCGCTGTCGAAATTATAAGCAATCTGGGTGTGCGCAACTTCTTGCAAGAACAGCGATTGCCGCACAAGATCGCTGGCATCCTCGGCACGGAAAACAGGCTTTGGCAGGCGCGCGAAAGATGAAAACTCATCAACCATTTTGCGCAGATCACCGACCTGCCTGATGATCGTGGCGGTCAATTCTTCGAACAGCTCGGGATCAGTCTCGATCTGGCGACCATAGCGGCGGCGCAAGCGTTCGGTGGCGAGCTGGATCGGCGTGAGCGGGTTCTTGATTTCATGGGCGATCCGGCGGGCCACATCCGACCAGGCTGCGCGGCGTTGATCAAGCAACTGCCGGGTAATGTCTTCAAAGGTAATGACATAGCCATTGCTATCCTTTGCAACCCGCACGGCCAGCGTGCGCAAGTCGCTTGCCAACGGATGCTGGATAACATTGTTGGCTTGGCCGGAGGCAACCAATTGCGCAAAGACAGGCGAGACTTCCGCCAGCGGCTTCCCAATCGGTGAACCTGCCCCCGGCGCGAGCAGCAAGCGCGCGGCAGAGGAATTTATCAACTGGATCGTCCCGTCGCGGCCAATCGACACAATCCCTGCGGTAATCGATTCGAGCACGGCCTCGATAAAGGCGCGGCGAACCTCCAACTGAGCATTGGCCGATACTAGCGCCTGAGTCTGACCTTCAAGTTGCTGCGTCATGCGATTGAACGCCCGGGCCAGTAGGCCGATTTCATCTGTGCCGCTGTTTTGCGCAACGCGCATCGCAAAATTGCCGCTGCCGATGTTGCGCGCGGCCGATACTAGTTCGGCCAGAGGTGCAACTTGCCGGTCGGCAAAGCGCAATGCTGCCCAGACCGCAAGTCCGACAAGTGCCAGACTGATCACGAAGAGCGCGATGTTAAAGCGCAATTGCAAGGCGCGGGCGCGGGTCGTGAGCATATCGTAGGCTTTGAGAACGGTCTGAGCGCGTTCCCATTGCTCAAGGGCTAGGGCGTTGGAATTGCGGGCAGCGTAGAGATATATCCCGCGATTTTTATCGACCGCGGTTACCGCATCAATCCGCTCCGCCGATGCGTTGACCACGACGGTTTCGCCGGCATCAAGTCGCTTTAGGTCGGCCATGGACACACGTTGGCGGTCGTTCGATTTTTCCGGATCAACAATCGCTGCGGTGCGTAATGAGCCATCGCGCGCGCGTTCAAGAATAGCCGATTCATTCAATTGCCTGCTAAGGACCTGAAACGAATAGCCTTCCCCAAATTCTGTCGAGGTGATGGCGGCCTGATCGAGATAATCGCGGATGTCTCCCGCCATGGTGACGGTCTCGTTGCCTACGTCGCGGAGCTTATCCTCATAGTATCCTCGGGCGAGCTGGTTGGCGTTTTCCAGCATCCCGCGCGAGCTATCGGAAAACCAGAATTCAACACCGGACTGGAACAGAATCGATGCAAACACCACGACAAGCAAAGTGGGCACAGCGGCGATGAGCGAGAAAAGCCACACAAGGCGGACATGCAGGCGTCCGGTTGACCCCAGCAAGCTGCGACTGGCGCGGCGAATGGCAAGGCGGCGTCCGCCAAGCACGAGCAGTGCCATCGCCGGGGCAATCGTGCCAATCAGCAAGGTTGAGGTCAGCCGCGATGGCAGGATCTGCCCTTGGTTGCTCGACCCGGTGACGGTCAGCCAACTGACCGCAACCATCAAAGCGAAGATTGCAGAAGCTGCCAATTCAATCAGGAGCAGCACATTGGCCCGACGGAGGCTTACAAGAACCCGCCGCCACCAGCGTGGCATGCGTCGAACCTTGATAGTGCCGTCTCGCTGCATAGTTGCTATATAACAACACTCCTGTTGCAGAAATGCAAGAGGAAAGCCGCCTCCCAGCACAAACAGGATTGGGCCAAGAAAATCAGTCCTTGGTCAGATAGTCGTCCGGAAAGATGCCGAGGTCCGACAGGCGTTTGCGCAAGGTGTTGCGATTGATGCCAAGCATCTGTGCTGCACGCAATTGATTACCGCCGGTCTTGCTCAACACATTAAGGAACAGTGGCCGTTCGAACGCAGCCAGTGCCGCGCCATAATACTCACCATGTGCCGGTTGATGTTTGTCGATCCAGTAATCCACCGCGGCACCAAGATCTGCCGGATCGAACATAGCCAGATCGGCAGGGCGCGTAACGCTTACACCTTCGGACTGTGCCAGCAAAGGCTCGATCGAAGTGGCATCAATGATTTCATCGCGTGCCAGCAGCGCCAGGCGATAGATGAAATTGCGCAGTTCGCGCACGTTGCCGCGCCAAGGCTGGCGCGCAAGGATTTCTGCGCCGGCCTCGGTCAAATGACGACGCGGGAGGCCTTCGGCCGCCGCCTGCGCCAGGAAATGGCGCGATAAAGCTTCGATATCGTCAGCACGTTCGCGCAACGGGGGCAATTCGATCGGCACGACCGCAATACGGTAATACAAGTCCTCGCGAAAAGTGCCTGCGGCGATCATGGGCAGGAGATCACGATTGGTGGCAGCGACAATCCTGCAATCGAGCGTAATTTCGTCACGCCCGCCAACGCGGCGGACCTGGCCCGATTGCAGCGCACGCAGCAGCCGGGTTTGCGCCTGCATTGGCATATCACCAATTTCATCAAGGAACAGCGTGCCGCCACCAGCTTGTTCAAACTTGCCGATAGAGCGCGCCACAGCCCCGGTAAAAGCGCCCTTTTCGTGGCCGAACAATTCGCTTTCGATCAATTCGCTGGGGATCGCGGCAGTGTTCACCGCAATAAACGGACCGGCGCGGCGATTGCCAAGCTCGTGAATGGCCTCGGCAACAAGTTCTTTGCCCGTGCCTGATTCCCCCAGAATGAGCACGGTCAGATCATTGCGCAACACGCGCGTGATCATGCGGTAGACCGCCTGCATCGCCGGACTGCGTCCCACCAGCGGCAAGCCTTGTGGCACGTCTTGTGGTACATCAAACGCTTCGGCCTCAGCCTTGCCAATTGCCTGCGTTACAGTTCGGATAAGCTCTTCAAGATCGAAAGGCTTGGGGAAGTACTCGAACGCTCCGGTGTCGCTTGCGCGAACCGCGGTATCCAGAGTGTTCTGCGCCGAAAGGATAATGATCGGGAGGCCCGGATCGGCATCGCGCACGCGGCCAATCGTCTCTATCCCGTCACCGTCTGTCAGCATCACATCGGTTAGCAACAAGTTGTAGGCATGGCTAGCAAGGAACTGGTCCCGTCCGGCGATAGAATCGCAACGATCAACGTTGAAGCCCTCAGCTTCAAGCGCTGCTGTGATAACCAGCGCAATCGAGGCGTCATCCTCAACTAGCAGGACGCGTTTTCTCATAGCGTTGGAACCGATCCAGCTACCGGAAGATGAATGCGGAAGTGGGTTAACCCGCCCACTTCATCGCGATCATGGGTGATGCGACCGTTCATTTCGCGGACCAGCTTCTGAACCAACGCCAGTCCCAGCCCTTGCCCAAACTTCTTGCCCGTCACAAAAGGTTCAAAGATATGATCGCGCAAGGCTGGGTCAATGCCGTGACCATTGTCTGACACCCGCACTTCAATCGGCAACCGCAGCGGTAAACCACCCGGTCCTGCGTGCAGCAGGATCCCGCTGGCAAAGCGTGTGCGCACTACAATGCGTGGCGCTGGCTGCCCCTGACAGGCCTCGCGCCCGTTGCTCATCAAATTGAGCAGCACCTGTACCAGCGAATCGGGATTTGCCATGATTGGCGGGAGGGAGGGATCAAACTCCTCTTCAATCGCCACGGGTTCAGGCGATCCTGCGGCAATTACTGCCTGCGCACGCCGGACGGCTTCATGCAAATTGCAGGATTGCGCGGGCTCCATCCGGCGGCGCGAGAGCGATTGCATCTGATCGATAAGTTTGGCGATGCGATCAACCTCCGCCATGATCAAACCGGTCATCGCGCGGTCACGCTCGGACAGCTTGCGGTCGAGCAACTGCGCGGCCCCCCGAATACCGGCCAAGGGGTTCTTGATTTCATGTGCCAGCACTTCTGGCGCGCGCAAGGCGATCCCTTCGCCCCCGCCAGCCCCCCGGCCATCGCCGGATAAAGCTTCCACACCGACGCCTTCGTGCAGCATCAGCAATTGCCAGCCCGGGCAATAATTGACCGGGCTGGTCATTACATCGAAGCGACGCGGCGCGTGACCGCGAATCTGGACGCGAACACCGCGCGCAAACAATTGCGCTTCGCCCTCAGCCAATCGGCCAAGGATCAGCGGCTCATCAAATTCAAACAGTTCTGCCACCGATTTGCCAATCAGGCGGCGGGCGCCTTGCCCCATCAATTGCTCAGCCGCAGGATTAACCGCAGCAACGATCAGATCCGGGTCCAGTTGCAGCAACGCCAGCGGCAGACTGGCCACAACGCGCTTTGGATCGGGCTTTTGTGTCTGTTCCTGTTTGCGCCAATCCGGGGGTGTTATCATGCTGCTGCGCGCTGGTCCGCTGAAGTATCAACACCATGCGCAAGTTGATGCTCGATGGCGCGGCCATAGAAATCGGCAAGGCTGGCGATGACCGCATCCGGATCATCAATAAAGTTCACCTTGTTGCGGAAATCAGCCGAGCCGTGCAGGCCTTTGGTGTACCAACCAAGGTGCTTACGCGCCATGTTTACGCCGGTCACCGTGCCGTAATGCGCCTGCATTGCATGGTAGTGCTCGATAATAAGGGCATATTGTTCGGCTAAAGTCGGATCGGCCAACCGCTCTCCGGTTTGCAGCCAGTGCATCATTTGCCCCAGCAACCACGGACGTCCGTAAGATCCGCGCCCGATCATCACACCATCTGCTCCGCTTTGATCAATGGCAGTGGCCACATCCTCGATCGTGCAAATGTCACCATTGACCAAAACCGGCAGCGAAACAGCCTCTTTTACCCGCCGCACAAATGCCCAATCGGCATTGCCTTTGTACAACTGATTGCGCGTGCGCCCATGCACAGTGATCATTTTGGCGCCCAGATCTTCGGCAATCCGCGCCAGTTCCGGCGCGTTCAGGCTATCATGGCACCATCCCATGCGCATCTTGACGGTGACCGGCACGCTCACGGCTTTGACGGTGGCTTCGATCAGTCGTGTGGCCAGCGGAATATCGCGCATCAGTGCAGAACCTGCATCGCCGTTGACGACTTTGCGCACCGGGCAGCCCATATTGATGTCGATAATGGCCGCACCCTTGTCCTCAGACAACTTGGCCGCTTCTGCCATTTGCACCGGATCGCAGCCGACGAGCTGCATCGACACCGGTTCTTCGGTCGGGTGCCATGCTGCTTTCTGGATCGATTGGCGCGTTTCGCGGATCGCAGCCGGGCTGGCAATCATCTCGGTTACATTCAACCCTGAGCCAAAGCGGCGCACGATGGTGCGGAACGGCAAGTCTGACACGCCCGTCATCGGCGCCAGCACCACCGGCCAATCGACATTGACGGGGCCAACTTTGATCGGCTTGAGTTGCGGCGGAACGGAAACGTCGGACATACGGTAATCTGCCTAAAAAACAGGCATCCGTTTAATCCATCACCAGACAAACAGCAAGACTGTTGCTCCTGAAGGCCAAGCGCTGGTAGAGGCGCGCAAGATGGATATATCCAAACATCCCGGTGCCGCGCATGTTGCAGCCGTCGTCGTGGCGGCAGGCAAGGGCCTTCGTACTGGCGGCGATGTGCCTAAACAGTTCGTCATGTGGCGCGGCAAACCATTGGTTCGCCATTCGGTTGAGGCTTTGGCTGCGGCCGGCATTGCCCCCATCATCATCGCTATTCCCGAAGGTTGGAACGATGTTGCAGCTGCTTGTGTGAGCGGCATTTCCGGTGTTCAATTCGTGCAGGGCGGGGCAACCCGTCAGGCATCCGTAAAACTGGCGCTCGAAGCCCTCGAACATGATGCACCGGATGTGGTGCTTATTCATGACGCGGCACGTCCGCTCCTGACGCACGCGGTGATCGACGGGCTTCTGGCGGCTCTTGAGACGGACGCTGCGGCTATCCCGGTTCTGCCGGTGGTCGATAGCGTGGTGCGCGGAACTTCAGGCTTCCGGGCTGAAACCGTGGCGCGCGATGAATTGTACCGCGTACAGACCCCGCAGGGATTCAATTTCGCTGCAATCCTTAACGCACATCGCGCGTGGAGTGACGGGCCCGATGCAGGTGATGATGCGCAAGTTGCGGTCGCCGCCGGAATGCAGGTCAGGTTAACCCCGGGCGATGAAAACTTGCGCAAGGTGACATTCGCTGCCGATTTACAGGAGTCTCCCATGAACCGCCCTCCCCGCACCGGTATGGGCTTTGATGTCCACCGGCTTGTCGAAGGCGAAGACTTGTGGCTGTGCGGCGTCAAAGTGCCACACAGCAAAGGACTATCGGGCCACTCCGATGCCGACGTTGCGATACACGCTCTGGTCGACGCTTTGCTTGGCGCGATTGCAGCAGGCGATATCGGCGATCACTTCCCGCCCTCCGATCCGCAATGGAAGGGCGCATCGTCAGACCGGTTTCTGGCCCATGCCGGCCAGCTTGTCGCTTCGGCAGGTTATGGCATTGCCAATGTTGACATCACAATCATCTGCGAGGCGCCAAAGATCGGACCACACAAGTTGGCTATGCGCCATGCTCTTGCCCGGATTCTCGGGATTGACTTGAGCGCTGTCTCGGTCAAGGCGACGACTACCGAACGCCTTGGGCTAACGGGACGTGGTGAAGGGATCGCAGCGCAGGCTGTTGTCACGATATATGCAAATTGATCGTCGAGGAGTGGAGTGATGGAAATATCCCGGACAGTCTTCATCCTTGGCGCTGCTGTGGCTCTTGTGCAGGGTCAAATTGCTTATGCCGCTGCCAATGCAGACAATTGCCTGACAGAGACAGAGGTCAGCGGCCTGGTGGGCTATGCCCTGCCCTCGGTAATCACTGGCACCATGAAGGCGTGTAAACCGCATCTATCACCAAGCGGATTTTTCGCGACACGGGGAACGGCATTTGCAGGTCAGTATTCTGCCCGGAAGGACACGAATTGGCCAATCGCCAAAAACGCTTTTCTGAAGCTTGGCGGTACCAAAGATGCATCAATGAATGAGACTTTGAAGGCCTTACCAGACGCCGCGCTGCAACCTTTTGTCGAGGCGATGGTTTCCGAGTTGGTAGGCGGCGAAATAAAGCCTACCCAGTGTACCGCCATTGAACGCGGCGTACGTATCCTTTCCCCGCTTCCGGCCGAAAACACCGCGGAGCTGATCACATTTGTCGTAGTGCTCGCAGACAAGCCGAAGAACGGCAAGCCGGCGTCTCTACCGATTTGCAAGGCTGCAAACTAACATCATGGATAGTATTCTTCCCGCCGAAATTGGCATCCTTGCGCGCCGTGTAATCGAGGAAAACGCTGCCATTGGCCGCAAACTGGCTGTAGCAGAAAGCTGTACAGGCGGTCTGGTTGCCGCAGCGTTGACCGAAGTGCCGGGCAGCTCCGCCGTGCTTGACCGTGGGTTTGTCACGTATTCAAACGAGGCCAAGGTCCAGCTTCTTGGCGTGTCTGAGGATGTTATTGATACGTTTGGCGCTGTTTCCATAGCCGTTGCGTGGTCGATGGCCCAAGGTGCGCTGAAGAAATCGGGTGCCGATGTTGCCGTTGCGATTACCGGCGTTGCCGGGCCGGATGGTGGCTCTGAGCAAAAGCCTGTCGGGACTGTGGTGTTTGCCTGTGCCAAGCGCGGCGAAGATCCTGAGGCCACAAACGCAGAACTCAAGTTGTTCGAAAACGCGATAACCCGGGCCGATGTGCGCTATCAGGCAACGCTGGTGGCGTTGGAACTGCTGCTACCGTAAAGCTGTAGCGCGCGCTTTTCGAACGCCGCCACCATTTTGCGAAACGCGCTATCAAGGTATTGCCCTGCCAGCTTTTCAAAGATCGCATTGCGAAACGCGAAATCGACTGAGAAATCGATGCGGCACCCACCGCCTTGTGCGGGGGTAAAGGTCCAGTCGTTCGCAAGGTTCTTTAACGGGCCTTCAAGATATTCCACCTTGATCGACCGGTTACGGTCTTTCAGCACGCGTGACGTAAACTTTTCCCGCAATGCGCTGAAGCCAACCAGCATATCGGCGATCATCACCGTCTCGTCATCAGACTTGATCCGCGTTGCCACAACCCACGGCAGAAATTCGGCATAGCGCCGCACGTCTGCAACCAGATCGTACATCTGTTCGGCCGACCACGGCAGTTCACGGGTTTCAGCGATATGCGGCAAGAGTAGCGGTCCTTTGCCTCAGGCCTTGGATGCCGCTTTGGCAAGCTGCGCTTCGCGCGCCGCCCGCATTTGCCGGAAATCGTCGCCTGCATGGTAGCTCGACCGGGTGAGCGGCGTAGCGGCAACTTGCAAGAAGCCCTTGGCACGCGCGATCGAGCCAAAAGCGTCGAATGCCTTTGGCGTGACGAACTCCATCACTTTGGCGTGCTTGGGGGTCGGTTGCAGATATTGCCCCATTGTCAGGAAATCGATCTGTGCCGAACGCATGTCGTCCATCACCTGATGCACTTCAAGCCGCTGCTCGCCCAAGCCCAGCATGATGCCCGATTTGGTGAAGATGTGCGGATTGTGGCGTTTGACCTGTTCCAGCAGGCGCAGCGAGGCATAGTATCGCGCGCCTGGGCGGATGGTTGGATAAAGGCGCGGCACAGTTTCCAGATTGTGATTGTAAACATCAGGCCCTGCATCGACGATGGCTTCAACCGCCGCTTCCATCTTGTTCCGAAAATCGGGCGTGAGAATCTCAATCGTCGTATCCGGCGTGGTTTCGCGCAGCGCCTTGATGACTTTGACAAAGTGGCCAGCACCGCCATCGGGCAAATCATCCCGGTCAACCGAGGTGATCACGATATGGGTGAGGCCCAGCTTTGCTGCCGCTGTAGCCACGTTCATCGGCTCCAGCGGGTCAACCGCGCGGGGCATGCCGGTCTTCACATTACAGAATGCGCAGGCGCGTGTGCATACATCGCCCAGAATCATCACTGTGGCGTGCTTTTTTGTCCAGCATTCACCGATATTGGGGCAAGCAGCCTCTTCACACACTGTGTTGAGACCCAATTCGCGCATTAAATTGCGCGTTTCGCCGTAGCCTTTGCTGGTGGGGGCTTTAACGCGAATCCAGTCAGGCTTGCGTTGACGCTGCGGCTGGATGGCCGGTGAGTTGGCTAAGTCGTTCATCACGAACAGATAGGCGCAACTGCATTCACTTGAAAGACCCAATCGATACACCCATAAGCATAAGGTATGGACCTGAATACCTCAGCAGAACTCGATCGGCTGATTGCCGGATACCACCGCTTTCGTGAAAACGCGTGGCATCCAAAGCTTGAACGCTGGGCAGAACTTAACACCGGTCAAGAACCGTCGGCAATGATCATTGCCTGCTCTGATAGCAGGGTTGATCCCGCCCAGATTTTCGATGTCGATCCCGGCGAGATTTTTGTGGTGCGCAATGTCGCAGCCATGGTGCCCCCTTTCGAAACAACTCCCGGTCATCATGGCGTTTCAGCCGCGCTTGAATTTGCGGTGCAAGTGCTAAAGATCAAAGAAATCGTCGTCATGGGCCATGGTCTGTGCGGCGGCTGCAAAGCGGCGCTCAACCAAAGCCTCAAAGGCACTGAGCCCGGCCACGGTGGTTTCATCGCGGACTGGATCTCCCTGCTCGACGATGCACGCGAACAAGTCGTTCACACGCACGGCGCGACTGGCAGTAAAGCAGAACGTGAAATGGAATTGGCTGGTGTTCGGGCAAGTCTCGCCAATTTGCGTACGTTCCCATGCGTGCAAAGCAAAGAAGCCAGCGGCAAAATCCGCTTGCGTGGGGCTTATTTCGCTATTTCGGACGGGTTGCTGCACATTCTTGATGAAACAACAGGCGAATTCGCGTCGGTTGGATAAAACCGCAACGTCGAGGAACAAAAAGGGCGGCCCGCACAGGCCGCCCTTTCCGTTACATAGGCTTTGAATTACGGACGCGCTTGCGTGGTCGCAAATGCTGACCACAGCCGCGCGAGCGATCCACGGGCGCCACCAACCTGCGCAAAGGTAGCCTTTGCATCCGCGAACTTGTCCTGATCAACCTGTGCGATGCCAAGACGGGTTAGCGCGCGATCCTTGTCGATATTGCCCTTCTCGATTGCCATCTTGTACATTTCCTCAGCCTTGGCTGGTTCATCGTACGAAAGGTAAGCATCTGCCATGGCTACAGCGCTACGGCCATCTTTGCCCGCACGTGCTTCACGGTCCAGCGCTGGCAGTGAAGCCTTGTCTGCTGCGATACGGCCCTTTGATTGGGCCATAGCATCGGCCACGAACGGGTCGTTGGCGCGCAATACGCCTGCCTTTACCCCGATTTCAGCAACCTTGAGCACTTCGCCGGGGAAACGGCGGGGGTCGGCAGCTTCGATGTATTCGATATACTCGCGCTCGACATACTTCGGATCGTTCTGAAAGCCGCCCGAACGCAATAGCAACCGGCCAAGATCGAGCGATTCCTGATTGGTGAAGGTGCCGAATTCCCGCACGAGTTGGGCTGCGCCCAACCAATTGAGTGCGGTAGGATCATTTTCAACCATCATCGTTGACCATTCGATGGCTTGCGGCCCAAGGCGGTTCTTGTAAGCGATCACGTTGGCGCGCTTGAACCATGCTTCAGGCACAACGCCGCCAGCGGCCTTGCGCATTGTCAGCGCGTTGCGCAACGCGTCAAGCGCCTGTGCATTCTGGCCTTGCTGGGAATAGCTGTCAGCCAGAAGCTCCGCAGCGGTATCGTCCTTGTAATTTGCCTGCACGACCGTGGTCAGCGCTGCAATCGCTACCGGGAAATCCTTGTTCGAATAGGCAAAGTTGCCGAGGTAGAACTGATAATCGTTCACGCTAGCCTCGGGAACCATCCCGCTGTCGAGCATATTTTTCATGCCGCGCTGCCGCATGCCGATATCGTTCAAAACGCCACCAATACTCACGGCCCAGCCACCAGCGGCCATGCGGTCAAGTGGTGTCGAAATCGTAGCTTCAGCTGCTGCTAGCTCAGCCCCTGCGCTGGCCAGCAAAGCCTTCTGGGCTTCCGGCGTTGCGCCTTTCTTCTTGGCTTCATCAAGCGCGGTCACGGTCTTCTGGATCGGTCCTGCCGCTGTAATAAACTCTTTCGAGTATGCCGCTTTAACTTCCTTTGGCTTCTTTTCTGCTGCAAACGCTGCCGTGGAGCCCACAGTCAGCGCGCCTGCACCGATGCTGGTGGCGAGCACGAGGGCCATCGCCGTCTTGCCAATCAACCCAAAAGTAGCACGCATAAAAATCGTCTCCTGTTCGACCGGATGCAGCGGCGGGGCGACCCTGCCTTGCGCCGTGAGCATCCGTGGTCCTCTCACCATTGGCTATACCCGCTAGTGGCGCGGATTTCTAACCTTGGCAACGGGGTGAGCGCTACCCTTTTCTGTTTGAACGGTGATTGAATGGCTCCTCACCCCAATATTCAGGCAATCCGTCGCAAGTGTGGAAAACCGGTGCCAAAACCGGGGCATCTTGCCTGTGTTGCTGGTCATCACCGGTCAATTGGCCTAGAGCCTTGACCCATCCTTGAAACAAAAATGAAAAAGCCACCACAGTGAGCGACGATATCACCATCATCGACCCCCCAATCCCTGCGCCAGAAGGCGAATTCCAGCGGATCGACATCGTCGATGAAATGAAGACCAGCTATCTCGATTACGCGATGAGCGTGATCGTTAGCCGTGCGCTGCCAGATGTGCGCGATGGCTTGAAGCCGGTTCACCGTCGCATCTTGTGGACCAGCCACGAAAACGGCTTCGTCTCGACCAAGGCCTATCGCAAATCGGCGCGTATCGTCGGCGATACGATGGGCAAGTATCACCCGCATGGCGATAGCGCGATCTACGACGCTTTGGCGCGCATGACGCAAGACTGGTCAATGCGCCTGCCGCTGCTCGATGGTCAGGGCAACTTTGGCTCGATGGACCCCGATCCACCGGCGTCAATGCGTTACACCGAAGTGCGCTTGGCCAAAGTGGCGGATTCGCTGCTGGCGGATATTGAAAAAGACACGGTCGATTTCACGCCGAACTACGATGGCTCGGAACATGAACCGCAAGTCCTTCCCGCGCGCTTCCCCAACCTGTTGGTCAATGGCGCTGGCGGCATCGCGGTCGGCATGGCCACCAACATTCCGCCGCACAACCTTGGCGAAGTGATCGACGGTTGCTTGGCCTATATGGACAACCCGTTGATCACGATCGACGAGCTGATCCAGATCATCCCGGCGCCAGATTTCCCAACAGCACCGCTGATCCTCGGCCTTTCGGGCGCGCGCAAGGCGTACCACGAGGGCCGCGGTTCGATCATCATGCGCGCACGCCACAAGGTTGAAGAAACCCGTGGTGATCGCCGCGCTATCGTGCTCACCTCGATTCCCTATCAGGTCGGTAAATCCGGTCTGGTCGAAAAGCTGGCGGAAGCCGCCAAGGACAAGCGCATCGAAGGCGTCTCGGACATCCGCGACGAATCGAGCCGCGAAGGTGTGCGTGTGGTCATCGAACTCAAACGCGACGCCACGCCCGAAGTCGTGCTCAACCAGATCTGGCGCAACACGCCTGCGCAATCGAGCTTCCCGGCCAACATGCTGGCGATCCGTGGTGGCCGTCCCGAGGTTCTGAACCTCAAGGACATCATCGAAACCTTCGTGCGTTTCCGCGAAGAAGTGATCACCCGCCGCACCAAGTTTGAATTGAACAAGGCGCGCGATCGCGCGCATATCTTGCTTGGTCTCGTCATCGCGGTGACCAACCTCGATGAAGTCGTGCGGATCATTCGTGGCTCGCCCAACCCCGCCGCTGCCCGCGAAACGCTGATTGCGCGCGAATGGCCGATGGGTGAAATCGCGCCCTATATCAAATTGGTTGAGGCTATCGAAGACATCGGGGTGGCCGATGCCGCCACCTATCGCCTGTCTGAAACCCAGGTTCGCGCTATCCTTGAACTGCGCCTGCACCGACTTACCGCGCTGGGCCGCGATGATATCGGTGGGGAACTGGAAGGACTGGCCATTGCCATTACCGAATTCCTCTCGATCCTGGCTGACCGGGTAAAGCTCTATGGCGTGATGCGCGAGGAGTTCCTCGAAGTCCGCCAAGCCTACGCCACACCGCGCGTGTCCGAAATCATGCCCGCCGCCGATGGCATCGAAGACGAAGACCTGATCGAACGTGAGGACATGGTCGTCACGATCACGCTTGATGGCTATATCAAGCGCACCCCGCTCTCCACCTTCCGCGCGCAGAACCGGGGCGGCAAAGGCCGCAGCGGCATGGCGACCAAGGAAGAAGATGCTGTCGGCACGATGTTCGTCACCAGCACCCACACACCGGTGCTGTTCTTCTCGACCGCAGGCAAAGTCTATCGCCTGAAGGTCTGGCGTTTGCCCGAAGGCGGGCCGACCACGCGCGGTCGCCCGGTGGTCAACCTGCTCCCGGCGCTCGACAAGGACGAGACGATCGCAACCGTGCTGCCGCTGCCCGAGGATGAGGCCGAATGGGGCAAGCTCTCGGTCGTGTTCGCTACCGCCAAGGGCAACGTGCGCCGCAACTCGATGGACGCGTTTGCCAACATCCCGTCGAACGGCAAGTTCGCAATGAAGTTTGATGCCGATGAAGATGGTGCGCCCAATGTGGATCGCCTGATCGGTGTTGCCTTGCTCGAAGCCAGCGATGATGTCCTGCTCGCCACCCGTGCGGGCAAGGCCATCCGCTTTGCCGGCGATGAAGTGCGCGAATTCACAAGTCGCACCTCCACTGGTGTGCGCGGCATGACGCTCAAGGGCGATGACGAGGTGATTTCGCTATCGATCCTCCACCGCGTCGGCGCCACGCCTGAAGAGCGTGAGGAATACTTGCGCTTCGCCCCGTGGAAGGGTGAAAAGGAAGGCGAGATGGCCGATCAGGAGCGCTACACCGTTATGGCGGAGCGTGAGCAGTTCATCCTTACCGTCTGCGCCAATGGCTATGGCAAGCTGTCCTCGGCGTTCGAATATCGCCGCACCGGTCGCGGTGGCCAAGGCATCACCAATATTGATAACATCGCCCGCAACGGGCCGGTGGTCGCCAGCTTCCCTGCCGTTCAGGCCGATCAGCTTATGCTGGTAACCGATCAGGCCAAGCTAATCCGCCTGCCCTTGGCTTCGTTGCGCGTGATTGGCCGTGGCTCGGCAGGCGTGCGGCTGTTTAGCGTGGCCGGCAGCGAACACGTTGTCAGCGCGGTCCGCCTTGCCGAAGACACCGAAGCAGGTGACGAGGTTGAGGGCGAAGCGGGCATTCCCGAAACTGATGGCGGTGAGAACGCTCCAGAATGAGCGATCTTCCCGCCGTTGCCTACAAAGTGCTTACCGGCCCCCAAATGGCGGAACTAGAGGACGCCAGGCTATTCAAAGGCGCGCCTATCGATCTGGCCGATGGCTATATCCACTTGTCGACCCTCACCCAATTGACCGAAACGGTCGACAAGCACTTTGCAGGGCAGAGAGATCTGCATGTCGTGGCTGTTGATCTCGAAGCACTGGGTGATGCGGTAAAGTGGGAGCCTTCGCGCGGCGGGCAGTTGTTCCCCCATATCTATACGGATTTACCGCTGAACGTAGTGTTGGCCTATGGTCCTTTGGAGCGTGATGCAGACGGCAATGTCTTGACGCCAGTGGCCGGTTGATCGGCCTCATCCTTCGCGGGCATCACGAATTGGCTGAGCAATACCAAACTCCCCCCGCCCCCGCAGCGTGGTGATAACGCCCGTGCAGATCAGAAACTGTCCGAAATAGTACAGCGGCCAGATCAGCATGTCCGGCACCGAACTACCCGCCAACGGCCCCATGCCCGCAAAGATCAGCAAGTCAGACACCACAAACATCATCGCCCCCAGACCAACGCGATAACGGGGAAAACTGCTCAACCATGCTGAAGCAGCCATCCCGGCAAGACTTAACGCATAGAACGCAACCTCTGGCGCGTGCGTCAATTGCCATGAGATCAGCGGCACGCCTATTAAAGTTGCTACAGCGGCGGCCTTTTGGCTTGCAGTGGGGTGTTCCCGCCTATGCCGCAGGTAGAGCAAAATCGCGGCCAAATGCCCCAGAAAGAACGCCACAGCTCCGGCGGTAAAGAACACCTCAAGCAGCATATCGCCAACAGCACCAAGAGCCATGACAAGGGCGATTAGGTGGGCATCACGCGAGGGATAATGTGCCCATGCGTATGCCGCCATCAGCGCCACGCCAGCGCCTTTCCACAAGATCAGCCAAAGGCCGGGAACGTGGCCCTTGGCCGCCAGCCAATAGCTGACGCCCGCGACAAGACTTGCCACCAGCCAAGGACGTTTCTCGATCAGCGCGCGTTTCGGCACTTGGTCCCTTCCTTCCAACCCATAGGACGGTCTTGCCGCAACGCCGCTGCAATGCCAAGGGCAGAGCCATGACGCATCAAGTACACATCATCGGCGGCGGAATGGCCGGAAGTGAAGCGGCCTGGCAATTGGCGCGGCGTGGCATCCGCGTGCGGCTATCCGAAATGCGCGGGGGCGGTGATACCACGGCGGCGCACAATAGCGATGGTCTGGCAGAACTGGTCTGCTCCAATTCGTTCCGTTCCGACGATCACGAGAAAAACGCGGTCGGCCTGCTCCACCACGAAATGCGCAATTGCGGCAGCCTGCTCATGGCCGCAGCCGAACAAGCCCGCGTACCTGCGGGCTCAGCCTTGGCGGTGGATCGTGATGTATTCTCCGCAGCGGTGGAAGCGGCGCTCGCCGCCCAACCGACGCTAGAGATCGTGCGTGAACGCATCGACGTTCTGCCCTCAGATGGCCTGACTATTGTTGCGACAGGGCCGCTCACCGCCCCTTCCCTAGCCACCAGCATCGGCGCGGCAACCGGTGCTGACAGCCTCGCGTTCTTTGATGCTATCGCGCCCATCGTCTATCGCGATTCCATCAATATGGACGTGGCGTGGATGGCCTCGCGCTGGGACAAGGGCGCCGAAGCCTCGCTTGCATTGGGCGGTGACGGGCGGGATTACATCAACTGCCCGATGACCAAGGACCAGTACCTTGCCTTCCGCGAAGAATTGCTGGCGGGCGAGAAGACCGAGTTCAAGGAATGGGAGGCCAACACCCCCTATTTTGACGGCTGCATGCCGGTTGAAGTCATGGCGTCGCGCGGGGTTGAAACGCTGCGCTTTGGCCCGATGAAACCCGTTGGCCTAGACAATCCGCATTGGGCCACGCCCGAACACCCCAATGGGCGCTGGCCCTATGCCGTGGTCCAATTGCGGCAGGACAACAAGCTTGGCACGATCTGGAACATGGTGGGCTTCCAGACTAAGCTGAAACACGCAGAGCAGGTCCGCGTGTTCCGCACCATTCCGGGCCTCGAAAACGCCGAGTTCGCTAGGCTTGGCGGCTTGCACCGCAATACCTTCCTCAACTCCCCAACGCTGCTTGACCGGCAATTGCGCCTCAACTCTGCCCCGCACATCCGATTTGCCGGGCAGATCACAGGTTGCGAAGGCTACGTCGAAAGCGCCTCGGTCGGCATGCTTGCAGGCCTGATGACCGCAGCGCAGATCGCTGGCCGCGACTGGACACCGCCGCCGCCCACAACCGCACTGGGCGCGCTGCTTTCGCACATCACCGGCGATGCAGTGGCCGAGACCTATCAGCCCATGAACGTCAACTTCGGGCTATTCCCGCCGCTGCATGATGTGAAAAAGAAGTCGCGCAAAGAGGCTTATACCGAACGCGGCAAGGCCGATATGGCGGGATGGATTGCCACCCTGCCATAAAATGTGATGCACCGCGTTATTTGCAGGAACACTTCGGCTTGGGCTTCTGCTTGGGCCGAGTCGTTGCGAACTCTTCACGGCTCAGCCACAAGTCGCCATTCCCGTCGGCGAACTTGAACTTATCGACCGTGGTATGTGCCCACTCTTCAAAGGTGAGCAAGTTATTGCCGTCTTTATCGAGTTTGCGAAAATCCTTGGCGCGGGCAGCCAGCATTTCGTTGCGGGTGATCCGGTTGTCGCGGTCTTTGTCGAGCATATTGAAGCGCTTGGTTTCGCGCCCCACTTCGGTGGCTTCGGGCGGTGCGACGCCCATCAGGCCATCGACATCGGCCGAAGGCAAATCATCCGGCACCGCCTCCGACGCTTGTTCCACCGCCAATACCGGGGCAGCTCCAAATCCTGTTTCGGCACGCCCTTGCCACCAGAACACACCAGCTGCCACCAGCATAAGTGTTGCCAGCCCTCCCAGCAATCCGCGCAGCATGGCCAATTCTCCTCTGTTGAGGAGTGAACCTAGCGCCTCAGCGTGGCTTGCGGCACCGAGAGATCGTACCGCTTTGGCAGGATTTTACCGTCCCAACAGCCCGATCCGCAACAATGCTGCAAAACTTGCCCAAGGGCGCGTCGCCTCGCCTTGCGTCACGCGCTCAGCATGCGCACCCAGAACCGACAAAGGTCGCATCCTGCGCGAGAGTTTGGGCAAGGTCTGACGATACGCAATGGGTTGCAACAGCCGCTCTGCTGTGACGCGCACGGCCTTGGCATCCTTTTCGCCAACCAGTCGGCCTAGCGCCTCATAAGCGGCAATGGTCGCTTCTGCCAAAGCCGCACCACCATCCTCGCCAACAACTTTGGCCTCCCAACCGTCGACCAGGCCGATCAGCGCTGGCGCTTCGGCGCTCCATCCTGCCAGGCGTACCAGCAACGGCTCACCTTTGGGCCTGCGCTCAGCAGGCTCTGCCAGACGATCACGCCACCATGCCAGACGCAATTGGATCATCAGCGGATCCCGTCCCGGCCTTGCCGCGTCTTCAAGGCGATGTTGCAACAAAAGCAGTGCTTCCCACGCTACGCGCGCCTGGCGATCAGCATAAGCCAAAGCGAGCCGCTCAACCGGTTCCAGAACATCGGGGGTGTGTGGCGCAGGGTCGGGCATTAACAAACAACCTTGGGAGTGATGGGCAACGGCGACGCCGTTCCGTAAAGGTGCGCCTCCTAATCGGAAAGGAAAGAATGTAAACCATTCATATTCCTTCATTTTTAAAAAAACAAATCCAATACAACCTATCCGCACGAACAACGTTATCTGAAAAATTAAGTATTTGTTATCATTATAAAAATGAAAACCATACGATCAATTACAAAATCCCCGCCCACCAATATGCAACCGAAATGTTAATCTGAACAGTGGCGATAACTCTCATTCGATTGCCTATTTTTACTGGATGTTAACCAGAGACCTTATCCAATGTATTACGCATTTGCCGTTAGTGCAGTCCAATGCACAACAATCTCATATCCCGGCTCGTCAGTAAGCGTAAGGCACCAGCGATATTGCGTAAGGTGCAACGCACAATCAAATCGCTGCGCAGCGATACCAGCGGCAATGCCTTGATGATCATGGCATTTGCGGTGGTGCCGCTGTTTGCCTTAGTCGGGTCTGGCCTCGATATGGGGCGAGCGTATTCGGTCCAATCGCGGTTGCAACAAGCATGCGACTCCGGAACCTTGGCGGCACGCAAGGAGTTGGCGGTAACGCCAAACTTCTCGGTCAATGCGCATGGCGCGGCCATCACAACGAAGGCCAACCGGTTCTTCAACGTCAACTTCCCAGACAAGCTCTACAACACCAAAAATCGCAATTTTCAGATTGCGATTGAAAGCGATTCATCCATCAGCGGCGTTGCGACCGTGGTCGTGCCCACCGATGTGATGAAGATGTTTGGCAAGCGGGACATTTCTTTGCGCGCCACATGCAAGGCCGAGCTAAGTGTGCCTAACACTGACATTATGCTGGCGCTGGATGTTACCGGATCGATGTCTGGCACGAACCCCGGTGACAACGGTAGCCGGCTTAGCATTATGAAAACCGTTGTGAAGGATTTCTACACAACAATGGAAACTGCTAAGTCCTCTACAAGTCGCATTCGTTATGGGTTTGTACCCTATTCTACGAATGTCAATGTTGGAGGCATATTGAGAAACGACTGGGTAGTTAATCAATGGACGTATCCATCGCGAGTATGGACGGAAATAGAAGGGCCGGTTCGGGATGTTGATGAATACAGCAATACTGTCTATGTTTCAGGCTCTGGTACTGAGACCGTTGGTCATGTGATTAATGCATTTTGGCACTCAGGACAACCAGGAGGAGGAGGAGGGCCAATTGCTGAAGGCCAAACTTCATCTGGAAGTTCAGGTGGTACGCCGGGTTACTGGTGGTGTCCTGCAGGTCCATGGGAAAGCCCAAGTGAAACCTGGTCTCATCGTGAGATTTCCCGCACTCCTGTCACCAATCCAAATGGTTTCCGCGTTGTTACCGAAACGACACGGACGAGGAATGGCAAATACAATTGGTATAGTCTATCCGGTAGTAGTTGTACGTTAAAAACATGGCATGCTAATAACTACGTTGATCGCTATACTGTTACTCGATATCCGGTAACCACAACAACATCTCAATGGGTGTATAAAGACGTCCAAATTGCCACCAACAATTGGAAGGGACAAACTGCCGGTTGCATGGAAGAGCGTTCCACATATGAAATATCGGATTATGGCAACGTCGACCTGAGCCGCGCAAAAGACCTCGATATCGATCTCGTACCAACGAATGATACAAGCACGCAATGGCGTCCCATGTATTCCAGCATGGTCTATGGCCGTGCAAAGGATGTGAATAACAATGGTCATTGGTCAATCGCTGAAGTCTCGACACATGCCGAGTTTCTACATCCTGCAAGCATCGGCTTCTCGCCATGCCCGACGGCTGTTGAAAAACTGCAAACGTGGAACACCAATCAGTTTAACCGTTATGTTGATGGGCTGACTGCGGCCGGCAACACCTATCACGATATCGGCATGCTCTGGGCAGCACGGCTGCTATCGCCAACCGGGTTGTTCGCTTCTGAGAATGCTGATGCTTCTGCCAGCAAGCCTACAAGCCGCCACCTGATCTTCATGACAGACGGACAGACTGAGCCCTTCGATATCAGCTATGGTGCCTATGGTCTTGAACCGCTTTCGCAACGGCGTTGGAGAGAAGGATCTGCGCTTACCCTTACGCAGACAGTGGAGAAGCGTTTTGCATTTGCTTGTGAAGAGGCAAAAAAGAAGCGCATCACGGTTTGGCTGATTGCCTTTGGCACCACGGTTAACCCGATCATGTCTCAATGCGCCGGACCGGGCCGCTCGTTTAGCGCCTCAAACGCTGGCGAACTCCAAACCGCTTTCCTCACCATCTCCAAGTCGATTGGTTCACTGAGGCTTTCGGAATGAAACAGGCTTATCTTCTGCGCCGCGTTGTGCGGCAAACAGATGGCGCAGCGGCTGTCGAGTTTGCCCTCATCGCACCAATGCTGATCATGGTCATCATGGGCATGTTTGATATTGGCTTCTCGATTTACGCAAATGCCACTTTGCAAGGCGCTGTCCAGCAGGCCGCACGCAAGTCCACCGTGGAAGGCGGGCAAGCCAGCTGGAGCTTGATGGATAATGCGGTTCGCAAGCAGGTCAGATCTGTCGTCCCCCAAGCGACGGTGACATTCAGCCGTAAATCCTATGCCAACTTTTCAAAGGTAGGCCTGCCTGAAGACTTTACGGACGTTAACAGGAACGGCCGCTGCGATGCCGGAGAACCGTTCGAGGATGCCAATGGTAGCGGAACGTGGGATCAGGATCGGGGTGCAAATGGGATAGGTGGCGCGCGCGATGCGGTGCTTTATACCGTTACCGTCACCTACAAACGTCCTTTCCCAATGGCTACGCTGGCCGGATTGCCACGAAACATCACGCAAGTTGGCAAGACCGTGCTCCGCAACCAGCCTTACGATTCACAAAGAAGCCGTGCCAAGCCAGGGACATGCACATGAACAAGCGGTTTTCAAAAGTGACACGCAAACTCAGCCAATTGCGCACCAACGTCTCGGGGACGGCAGCGATGGAATTCGCGCTGGGCCTGCCGATGCTGTTGGGCCTTGGCATGTGGGGAGGCGAACTGGGCAACATTGCCATGGTAAACATGCAAATCAGCCAGTTGGCCATGCAGATTGCCGACAACGGCTCGCGGATTGGCGATACGTCAATGCTTGAAGATCTGAAGATCTATGAAAGTGATATCAACGATCTGCTCGAAGGAGCCAACGTCCAGGCCAACAGCCTTGATATCATGCGCCGCGGACGGATTACGATTAGCAGCCTCCAGGTTGTTCCGGGAACCACCAACAAGCAATACATCCTGTGGCAACGCTGCAAGGGCAGTAAAGCCGTTCCATCGCGATACGGCCCGGCAGGCACGGGGCAATCGACGACGCTGACCGGGCTTGGTCCTGCTGGGGCTGAAATCACGGCAAGCGCGGGTGATGCGGTTATCTTCGTTGAAATCGAATACGACTATCAGCCGCTGATTTCGAAAGCATTTGCACCCGCCAAAGCGATCCGGGCCGTTGCTGCGTTTAATGTGCGCGATGATCGCGACATTAGCCAGATTTACCAACGCAATCCGAGCGCGCCTGATGCAGTTTCAACGTGTACGGTAACGCCAATCACTCCAACACCGACACCGACACCTACGCCGACGCCTACACCTACGCCGACACCGACGCCGACACCTACAATGTCACCGTTGTGCCAATGGCTCATAGCAAACAACCTACCCGCTTCCACATTAGCGCTATTTGGCTGCTCAAATCCAGCGCCAACGCCTACTCCAACGCCAACGCCAACGCCAACGCCAACGCCGACCCCCACCATCACACCAACGATGACACCAACGCCCGTTAAGCCGCCGCCACGTGCACCACGGCCAGCTCCCGCAAGGCCAACATAAAGAAATATCCTGTACCCAGCCTCAATGGAAGTTATGCGGGAATTGCAGTCTCATAAATACAGTAAATAAAAAAGGGCGCGCGCAAATCATTGCGCGCGCCCTTTGTTGCTAAGGCCACACCGGCCAGTTTTCAGCGATAGCAAACTTTGCGCACGGCCTCTGCCACACGCTTAGCATCAATCAGCGCCGCCTTTTCAAGGTTCGCGGCATATGGCAGTGGCACATCTTCGTTACACACGCGCAAGACGGGCGCATCAAGATGGTCGAAGCCCTCTTCCATGCAAATCGCAATGATTTCAGAGGCGATGGAACACACCGGGAAGCCTTCTTCGGCCACAACCATGCGGTTCGTCTTCGCCAGGGAAGCCAGCACCGTTGCCTTATCCAGCGGGCGCAATGTGCGAAGATCGATAACCTCGGCGTCAATACCTTCGTCAGCCAGCGTTGCCGCCGCTTCAAGCGCCAGTCCGACGCCAATCGAATATGACACGATCGTCACATCCTTGCCCTCGCGCACGATCCGCGCCTTGCCGATAGGCAACACGAAGTCATCCATCTGCGGCACATCGAACGTCCGGCCATAGACCAGCTCGTTTTCAAGGAACACCACAGGGTCTTCGCTGCGGATCGCGGCCTTGAGCAAGCCCTTGGCATCAGCAGAATCAAACGGCGCGATCACAATCAGGCCGGGTACGTTGGCATACCACGGCCCGAAGTTCTGCGAATGCTGCGCCCCCACGCGGCTTGCTGCCCCGTTCGGACCACGAAACACAATAGGGCAACGCATCTGCCCGCCCGACATGTAGTTCGTCTTCGCTGCCGAATTGATGATGTGGTCAATCGCCTGCATGGCGAAATTGAACGTCATGAACTCGATGATCGGCCGCAATCCGCCCATTGCAGCGCCCGTACCGATCCCGGCAAAGCCATATTCGGTAATCGGGGTATCGATCACCCGGCGCGGACCAAACTCGTCAAGCAGGCCTTGCGTCACCTTATACGCGCCTTGGTACTCGGCGACTTCTTCACCCATCACGAAGATGCGATCATCCGCTCGCATTTCTTCGGCCATTGCATCACGCAAAGCCTCGCGCACCGTTGTGCCAACCATGGCAGTGCCAGCGGGCACTTCAGGATCAGCCGCAGACACCGGCGCAGATGCAACCGCTGTCTTTGCAGGTGAAGGCGCCACAGGCTCTGGTGCCTGCATAACGGGAGCTGGTACTGCGGCCGCAGGCGCCGCGACCTCATCATCGCCCTGCAAAGTTGCGATTACGGTTCCCACTTTCACGCCCTCGGTACCCTCGGCGATCAGTATGCCGGAAACGACACCTTCATCCACTGCTTCGAATTCCATCGTCGCCTTATCAGTTTCAATCTCGGCAATGATGTCGCCGGATTTAACCGTGTCACCGGCTTTGACCAGCCACTTGGCCAGTGTGCCCTCTTCCATCGTGGGTGAGAGGGCCGGCATTTTCAGTTCAATTGCCATCTCAATACTTCCCCACCAAAACGTCGGTATAAAGCTCGGCCATATCAGGCTCGGGCGATGTTTCGGCGAAATCCGCCGCGTGGGCGACGGTCTGGCGGATACGCTTGTCGATTTCCTTGATCTTCTCTTCGGTCACGCCGCGCTTCAGCAATTCGGCCTTGGCCGCCTCGATCGGATCGTGATTGTCGCGCATGTCCTGTACTTCTTCACGGCTGCGATACTTGGCCGGGTCAGACATTGAATGCCCGCGATAGCGATAAGTCTTGAGTTCCATCAGCACCGGACCATTGCCGCCCCGCACATATTCCAAGGCCACTTCGGCAGCTTGGCGCACTTCGAGCACGTCCATGCCATTCACGTCCATGCCGGGAATACGAAACGCAGTGCCACGACGATAGAAATGTGTCTCTGCCGAGCCACGCTTCACCGCCGTGCCCATGGCATAACCGTTGTTCTCGACCACGAAAATGATCGGCAACTTCCATAGCGCGGCCATGTTGAAGGTCTCGTAGACTTGGCCCTGATTCGATGCACCATCACCGAAATAGGCCATGCAAACACCGCCATCTCCGCGATACTTGTGCGCGAACGCGAGCCCTGCACCCAACGACACTTGCGCGCCAACAATGCCATGCCCGCCAAAGAACTTATGTTCGGTGCTGAACATGTGCATCGAACCGCCCTTGCCCCGGGAAATGCCCGCGCCACGTCCGGTCAGTTCAGCCATGATCACTTTGGGATCAATGCCATAGGCCAGCATATGGCCGTGATCGCGATATCCCGTGATCACGCTATCGTGGCCCTCTTGCAGCGCAGACTGCAAACCGACGGCAACAGCCTCCTGCCCGATGTACAAGTGACAGAAGCCACCGATCAGGCCGAGTCCGTAAAGTTGCCCTGCCTTTTCCTCAAACCGGCGAATCAGCACCATCTGCTCGTAGAACTTCATCAGTTCTTCGTCGGAAGCGTCATAGCGGGTGTGATTGGCGTGCGCCTGCTGCAAGCTACGCAGAGCGAAATCGGCTTCCTCGGCAACTGATGAAGCTAAAACCGGTTCGGCGGCTGGGCTATGGGTTTTGCTGGCAACTGATTTTGCGGATGCAGTGGCAGCTCTGGGGGCGGCTCTGGGCCTTGTGGGCTTTGCCAAGTCTCGGTTTCCTCTTCTGGCACCTCAAGTTCCGCAAATTCCGGAACACATGATGCTGCTATAGCCTAGAGGGATATGTTCGCAACGCTGTTCAACAGTTACGAACCTTTCACGAATAGCTATGCAAATTTTTTGTACCAAAAAGGTTAATTTCTTGCATGAGCAATATGAATTACTCGCCGAGACACCCTTTCAAGACCTTCAAGGGGCGATCAGTCGCAAAAGCGGCTTCTCCCTCTGCGTGGATCAAAGTGATGCATTACCAAAACTATGCTGGCATTGCTCGGCCGGGGGAGGCTCGTCTGCTCTCGCGCGGGCTTTGCGCACTAACAGGCGCTCAGGTCTGCGATCTTGCGCCACTTTATACAGTTGCGAAGTCTGTTTCACATAATTCGAAACGGCACTCGCGCCTTGGATTTGCTCAACCAGTTCTGGCGTTCGCTCAGCCTCGAACAGGCGCAAAGGACGCGTTGGATCGTGCGTTTCAAAGCGGGCATAAAACCATGGTTCACCGCGCTTTAGCACCAGATCCTTTTTCGTATCGTACCATTCAAACGCCCACATCATCGGGCGTTGCCAAATGTGAATCGGCAAACGTCCGCCGATCAGCGCCCCCGGCCAGGGGTCAGCGCGATAGTGCAGGAACGGCGGCATTTGCGTCATGAACACGGGTTCATCGCTGAGGAAAATGTAAGGTGTGATAATTTGAATCACAGGGCGGTCAGGATGTCGCCACTCTTTTTCCGAGACCATGGCAAGCATGGCGTTAAGATGCTTGTTGCGAATAGCCGATCTATCGCCATCGGCATTGATCAAAACAGGCGTGCCCTTTTCATTGCGGCCAAATCGCAGCCGCAAATCGATTGGGCAGGTAATCTCGAACAAACGCGCTTCATGATCGAGCACGCCCGGACAGAAGTTCACCGACTTGCCATGGCGCGGCGGCGGATCAGCGCGATGGATGCGGCGTGGTTCAGCCCAGATGAACCGCGCCTTGTCGGTTTCCAATACCCAACCCACGTCGACCGCGCGGGACGCCTGTGGCGGTGAAGCCGCAGGCTCGCCCGCGCTGCCTTCGTCATTGTTTGCTCTGTTGGCAAAAAGCCAAGCCATCAACTTTCTAAGCACGGCATCTCCGGCGTTAAAATTGTCTTCTGCGTCCCTTATTCAGAGGATGAATTCTGTACCTGCAAGAGACGTCAGCCCATCAATTTGGAACTGGAAGTCTGCCACGCCATTGCCATCAACATCGCCATAAACCACCGAGTTTGCGCCCACGATGTCGTAACGCAATTGGCCAGCAATCCCCGTAAAGGCTCCGGAACCAATGAACAAAAAGGCCTGGTTTCCGCCACGCGTACTGTTGGCATCAATTGAGTCCAGGCGAATACGATCCCCCTCAACCACAGAGAAGTCTGCGATCCGGTCCAGCGATCCGGTGCTAAACTCGGAAAGGGCAGTGAACATGAACCGGTCAGCTCCAGCACCTCCGTACAGAACGTCCGCTCCGTCCTTGCCAAACAGAGTGTCTGCCCCGTTGCCGCCACTCAGCGTGTCGTTGCCCGAAGCGCCTGTCAGGTCGTTTGCCTCATCATTGCCGACACCGGCGAAATCCCCTGTGCCGATATAGATCATCTGCTCAAGGTTGGCTGCCATGGTGTAGCTGGCATGGGAAACCAGAACGGCATCAATGCCTTCGCCCGCAGCTTCGTTGATCTGGTCACCAGCGTCATCCACCACGTAGCGGTCGTTGCCTTTGCCACCGATCATAGTGTCGGCACCGCTACCGCCATCAAGGGTATCGTTACCGTCACCGCCGATCAGCACGTCGGATCCGGCCCGCCCAAGGAGGTTATCGGCCCCGTCACCGCCATCAAGCGTGTCATTGCCAGACGCCCCGATCAGGCTATTGGCCTCACCATTACCAGTGCCGGTAAAATTGCCCGCCCCCATATAAGTCAGATTTTCAATGTTGGCCGCCAAGGCATAGCTGGCGAGCGTGACTTGCAACGTGTCGATACCTTCGTTCGCCGCTTCGATCGCTTGATCGCCAACCTCGTCGATAGCGTAGCGATCATTGCCCAGGCCGCCAGTCATCGTGTCAACGCCCGCACCACCATCAAGCAGGTCGTTGCCGCCACCGCCGAAAAGTATATCCGCTCCGGCCCGGCCAAACAATTTGTCCGCACCTTCCCCGCCATCGAGCCTATCATTGCCGGCAGCCGCAATGATCGTGTTTGCCTCACCATTGCCAGTGCCGGTGAAACTGCCGGTACCCGTAAACGTCAGCTGCTCCAGATTTTCTCCCAGTGTATAGTTCGACAAAGTCACCTGAACGGTATCAATGCCTGCACCAAAGGCTTCGATTACCGCATCGCCTGCATCGTCAACGACATAGCGATCGTTGCCAAGACCGCCGGTCATGATGTCATTGCCTGTACCACCATCGAGCAGATCGTCACCAACACCGCCGATCAGAACATCAGTTCCGGCCATGCCGAAAATCCTATCTGCGCCATCACCGCCATCCAGCGTGTCGTTGCCTGCAGCGCCGTTCAGGGCGTTTGCCTCACCATTGCCGACACCGCTAAAGTTGCCGCTGCCGGTAAATATCAATTGCTCGACATTCTCTCCCAGAACGTAGCTGGAAAGCGTGACCTGAACCGTATCAATGCCTTCGCCGACGACTTCCATGACCTCATCGCCTTCGTCGTTCACGATATAGCGGTCATTGCCGAGGCCACCGATCATCGTGTCAACGCCCGCCCCGCCATCAAGCAAGTCGGCACCGGAGCCCCCAATCAGAACATCAGCTCCAGCCCTGCCAAACAAGCTGTCGGTACCATCGCCACCCGCGAGGGTATCGTTGCCGGAAGCGCCGGTCAGTGTGTTTGCCTCGGCATTGCCAATACCATTGAAGTTCCCTGTTCCCACATACGTCAGTTGCTCAAGGTTGGCCGCCATTGTGTAGCTCGACAGCGTGACCTGCACTATATCAATGCCTTCGTCGGCAGCTTCGATCACCTGGTCACCTGAATCATCGACAAAGTAGCGGTCGTTGCCAAGACCACCTGACAACGTGTCAGCACCGGCTCCGCCATCAAGGCTGTCATTTCCGGCACCACCTATCAGGGCATCTGCGCCCGCGTTGCCAAACAATTTGTCGGCACCATCACCGCCAGCAAGCGTGTCGTCGCCAGCAGCACCGGTGAGCGTGTTGGCCTCGGCGTTTCCGGTTCCTGCAAAATTACCTGACCCGATAAATGTCAGATGCTCAAGATTGGCACCCAGCGTATAGCTGGAAAGAGTTACCTGAACCCCGTCGAAGCCCTCGCCCACATCTTCGATCACCTGATCGCCAAGGTTATCGACAACGAACCGGTCATTGCCGGAACCACCGATCATCGTGTCGGCACCAACGCCGCCATCGAGGAAGTCCAGGCCATCGCCGCCATCAAGTGCGTCATCGTCCGCGCCGCCAAAGAGCCTGTCGTTTCCGCCATCCCCGTACAGCAGATCATTTCCGCCGTTGCCATTCAGCCGGTCATTGCCGCCACCGCCATAGGCAATATCAACGCCTACACCGCCGTTGAAAGTGTTGGCATTGTTGTCGCCATTGTACAGCACACCTGTTGTCGTAGGGCTCAGTGTAAACAACTGGTCGGAGAACTGGATGGCTTCGACGCCCACCAGATAATCGGTGCCAAAATCACCGTTTTCGGGGAAGTTGTCGACCACGATATAGCCGCCGACACCATCGTACGTAACGGTGAATTGTGAGCGCAATCCGGCAATGTGGAACACGTCATTGCCGGTTCCGCCATCGACGCTTTGCGTGCCGTTGCCGCCTGTGATGTTATCATCACCGGTTCCTGCATCGACAACATCTGCGCCACCACCAGTTGCAATGTTGTCGTTGCCAGCGCCGCCAACAATCGTGTCCGCGCCGCTGCTGCCGATGATCACATCATCATCATCACCCCCGTCAAGCAGGCCCGATCCGTTGAGGTTGTCAGAACCTGCACCGCCATAGAGGTTGCCATTGCCCGACAGCGTGTCGTTGTCTGCGTCACCGTAAAGACTGCCGCTGCCGCTGATCGTATCGTTGCCAAGACCACCTTCCAGCGTGTTAGTGCCTTCTGCGTCAACGATCACATCTGCGCCTGCTCCGCCTGTGATCGTGTCATTGCCGTGCTCTCCGCGCAAATCATCGTCACCGGCATCGCCAGACAACACGTCGTCATTGTTACCGCCACGAATGGTGTCGTTGTCATCACCGCCATAAAGTGAATCCGTGCCGAAGCCGCCGAAGATTTCGTCAAAGCCAGCGCCGCCATCAATGACATCATTACCGTCTGCGCCAAACAACTGGTCATCGCCTGCGCCGCCATCGACCGAGTCATTGCCGGTTCCGGCCATGACCACGTCATGACCTTCGCCTGCCAGAACGGTGTCATTGCCTTCAAAGCTGTCAATGCGGTCATTGCCCGCACCGGTGTCAATGATATCATTGCCAGTGCCCGTGCCGAGTATATCATCGCCATCGGTGACCCGCTGCTCGAACGGAATTGTGACCAGCACCGTCTCATCAACAAGCGAGCCCGAAAGATCCGTTACCCGGCCTGCGCCAAGCGAGGCATTGACAAGCAACGCGGCCTGGAATGCAAACTCTTCCACGCCCTGAACCAGATCGTTCCCGCCCGTGCCGCGATTATCAACGATGCGCAGACCGTCAACATCTTGCGCCACGGTAAAGGTTGTGCGCGCCGCACTATAGGTAACACGGTCAATATCGGCAGGATCGCCGCTATCAATGATGGTGTCATCGCCGTCGCCGGTCATGTAGCTGTCACTGCCCTGACCGCCATAAAGGCTCTGGCTGCCGCCGACACCGTTCAAGCTGTCATCACCAAGCCCGCCATAGAGATCGCCACTGCCGATAATCGTGTCGTTGCCTTCGCCGCCATCGAGCACATTTGCACCCGATGCGTCGGTGAGAACGTCATTGCCAATGCCACCATCCAGCGTGTCGTCACCACTGCCGCCGACAAGGGTATCATTGCCAGACATGCCGATCAGAGAGTCGTTTTCAGTACCTCCGTCGAGCATGTCGTCGCCATCGTCACCGATCAGCAAGTCATCCTCGCCGCCGCCATAAATGCTGTCGTTTTCCGTGCCGCCGAACAGCGCGTCTTCGCCCTGCCCACCAAACAGAGCGTCAGCACCAGCGCCGCCGGTCAGCTCGTCGTCACCATCATTGCCATTGAGCAAATCGTCTCCCGCATCGCCGAAGATCGCATCTGCCTCGGTGCCGCCGCTGATGGTATCACTGCCCTCACCGCCATAGAGTGTGTCACTTCCGGCAAGACCCTCTATCAAGTCATCGCCGCCATTGCCGCGCACGATATCATCGCCCGAACCCAGATTGATCAGCGGCGGATTGGGCGCGCTGTGATCGTTGATCACATCGTTGCCTTCGGTGCCGTTCACTTCAACGCCATAATTGGGCGCGGTCACATAATCGGCATCGAGGAACCGGACATCGTAAATCCCGAAAAGCGTGTCGACGCCGTCGGGCGCATCCGGACGATTGTCGGTTACGGTCGTTTTGCCGCCCACTGTAACGATCGTGTAATCATTGCGATTGCCGCTGTAGAAAACGACATCAGGGCTCTCTTGGGTCTGGCCGCCGCCATAGATCTTGTCGCCGCCGCCGCCGCCATAGAACTGGTCACCGCCGCTGCCTCCGCTCAAACGGTCATGGCCCTGCCCGCCATAAAGCGTGTCGTTGCCGTCGTCCCCGTTCAGCACATCTTGGCCAAGCCCGCCATAAAGCGCGTCGTTGCCAGCGTTGCCGCTAAAGGTGCCATCACCATCGTTCTGGGTATCGGCTACGATGAAGTCATCGCCATCCCCGCCGTCAGCGATGGCCGTGCCTTCCGCGACGATACTGTCATCGCCTGCGCCGCCATAGAGTTCAAAGCCGCCGGACAACCGGTCATGGCCGCCCTCTCCGTACAGTCTGCCAAAACCGTGCAGGCTGTCTTCGCCTTCGCCGCCATAAAGATCGCCACTACCGGAAAGGCTATCGTCACCTTCGCCGCCAAAGAGCAGTCCATTGCCCAACAGCGTGTCATGCCCGCCGTCGCCATAGAGACTGTTGTTGCCTTCAACGTCGATCAGCACATCATTGTCAGCGCCGCCTGCGAGCAGATCGTCGCCAGCGCCGCCCGCGATATAATCGTTGCCATCCCCGCCCAGAAGGGAATCGTCGCCAGCCCCGCCGATGATCTGGTCAAGACCCGCGCCTCCCTCGATGGTATCGGCACCGCCCTCGCCCAACAGCACATCATTGCCCTGCGCGCCGTCGATCAGATCGTTGCCATCGCCACCATAGACATGGTCGTTGCCCGTGCCCGCAGCGATGGTGTCATTACCGGTCAAAGCCGAAATCACGTCATCGGCCAGCGTGCCCGCCGTTGTGTCATCTCCGGTGGTCCCGGCGATGGTCTGTCCGGCCTCACTTTCGCTGATGAACCCGTCAGCAAACGCAAGCGTTTCAATGCTGGTGAGCGTATCTGTGCCTTCAGAAGTGAAGTTGGCGATAACCTCGAGGTCGCCCCCGGCATTGCGAACCACAGTGTAACGATCGCGCCGCTCGGCATAGATCGCAGTATCACTATCCGCACCACCATCGATCGTGTCATCGCCACTGTGCGAGAACGGATAAGCTCCGTTGCCGACAGCCGCGCCTGTGCCAAGTACGATCAGATCACCGCGTATGGTGTCGTTGCCGTCCCCGCCATAGAATGTCTGGCCGCCATCTACGGAGTTATCAAACAGCGTCGAGCCTCGCAGATAATCATCGCCGGCATCGCCAAATCCGGTCGCCCCTGCATAGACCATAACGGTGTCATCACCGTCATCGCCATGCAATTCGCCGCTGCCCTTGATGCTGTCATTGCCCTCATCACCATGCGTGAGCGCGGCAACCGACAAAATGGTATCATTGCCCGTTCCGCCTGAAGCTAGAACGCCAGCGGCAAAGATCGTATCATCTTCGCTCCCGCCGTAAATCGAACCTTCTGCATAGTTGTAGAAGTGACCGATGCTATCCGCTCCGGCATCGCCATAAACTTCGCCATCAGCCACGATAAAATCATTACCGGCATTGCCGTGGATGATGTTGTAGCCGATTTCGTCGGTGATCTGGTCATCACCAGCGTCACCCGAGATGACGTCGGAACCTTGGCCACCAAAGATGATATCGCCATCAGCGCCGCCAAAGATCGTGTCCGCGCCGCTGCCAGCATAGATGTGGTCGATTCCTTCATCGCCGCGCAAACTGTCATTGCCCGAACCGCCATCCAGCACATCGTTGCCGATGCCTGCAACAAGCACGTCATCGCCATCATCGCCAAACAGACGGTCATTGCCAGCAAAGCCGGTGATCGTATCGTTGCCCGAATCCCCGATCAGGATATCATCAAACGGCGTGCCCGTCAGATTCAGGCCAAAGTTGGGCGTCGTCGGATAAGGATTGGCCAGTTCTTCATCATTGAAGACGAACAGCTCTATGCCCGAAAGCGTGTCTGTACCAAGCGGTGAACCGGCGCGCAGATCGGTTACGGTTACGGTACCATTGGCATTGCCGGTAATGCGGAACGAGGCGCTCAGATATTCGAACTGCCCTGCGCCGTTATCGGTAAACGTATATGCGCCGATATTTGCTGCAAAATAGGCCTTGTCATAGCCTGAGCCACCAAAGATCTGGTCGCTGCCCTCGGCCCCGATCAGGTCATCATCACCCGCACCCCCGGCTACGATATCAGCGCCCGTGCCACCGTTAATCGCGTCATCACCGCCACCGCCGTAAAGCGTTTCACTGCCCGAGCTGAAGTAGTACCCGGTCCAGCCCCGGATCGTGTCATTGCCTTCGCCGCCATAGGCCACCGAATAGAGAGTGGCGATATCATCATTGCCATCCCCGCCATCCAGTTGGCCTGAACCCGATAAGGTGTCGTTCCCGGCATCGCCGAACAACTGGCCATCACCAATGATGATGTCATCATCATCACCGCCGCGCACCACGCCACTGCCTGTGATCACGTCAGCGCCTGCGCCGCCTTCAATCTCGTTCGTGCCTTGTGTATCCGTGATCCGGTCTGCGCCAGCGCCACCATAGATCGCATCGTCGCCCGCATTGCCAAACAACTGGTCGTCGCCAGCCCCGCCGTCGATGGTATCATTCCCAGCATCGCCACTTACGTAATCGTAGCCTGCGCCAGCAGCGATAACGTCATCGCCGTCGCCGCCTGAAACCACATCATTGCCGATCCCGGCTGGACCGCCCGCAACGCCGGGCACATCGCTGCCATCTGCCTCGATCTGGTCATTGCCTGCCCCGCCAAAGATACGGTCATTGCCCGATCCGGTTTCGATCTGGTCATCGCCGCCTTCGCCATTGACGATATCATCAAACTGCGTGCCGCTGATCAGGTTGCCATCGGCATCCCCGTCAAGCGTCAGACCCGTGTTTCCGGCGGCAATCTGGAAATCAACGTCCGTAAAGCGCAAAGTCTCGACGTCGAATACCGCGTCCTGTCCTTCACCGCCGTAATTGTCGATCACGGTATAGCCGCCAGCGCCATTCTGCGTGACGGTGAAATCACCCCGCGTGCGGGCATATACGGCAACGTCGTCATTCGAGCCGCCATCAATGGTGTCGTTACCAGATCCACCTGTCAGCAGGTCTTCACCAGCACCACCGCTCAGGATATTATCGCCCGAGATCATGCTTGCAGTGATCGTATCGTTCCCGGCGTCACCAAAGGCGATGTCACTGCCAGCGCTGATCGAGATGGTATCATCGCCTGCGCCACCAAAGTACGTGGCATCGCCTTCTGTCAGCGGGGTTTGGCCAAAGCTGTCATTGCCATCGCCGCCAAAGGCGGTTGATGATCCCCAAGGGGTCAGCACATCGTTTCCGGCATCGCCATAAAGCGAGCCCGAACCGCTGACGGAATCATTCCCTGCATCGCCGCGCAATTCGCCCGAACCGGTAACCGCATCGTCGCCGTCGCCGCCAAAAGCCCTGCCGATCGCGTTCAGGCTATCATTGCCAAGCCCGCCATAGAGATCACCCGAGCCTGCGAGCACATCTGCCCCTGCATCACCGTGGATCAGATTGGTGCCATCGAAGTCGGTTATCGTGTCGTTGTTATTGCCGCCATAAAGCGTGTCGTTGTGCAAGCCACCCGAGATGACGTCGTCTTCTTCCCCGCCGAAAATCGTGTCGAGGCCAGATCCGCCGAACAGGTCGTCATCACCTTCTTCGCCGAAAAGTGTGTCATTGCCGGTATTGCCATAGAGCGCGTCCGGCCCGCCAGCACCGATCACGGTGTCATTGCCGCCGCCGCCGCCGATCCGGTCAAAGCCGGGACCAGCGTTGATCGTGTCATCGCCCATCAAATCATAATCGGTAACCGGGTTGGATATGTCGAAGCCCGGTTCACTGCCCGGAATGATCGCACCTGCCTGCATATACAGCGCCGTACCGGGCACGCTGTCATCCGCACTTGATCCATACCAAGTGTAACCGCTGAACGTCGCCAACGGCAGCTCCTGATCATCGAACACCAGCATTTCCACGCCTTGCAGCGTATCGCTGCCCAGCGGTGCGCCGGGGCGGGTATCAGTGATAGTAAAGCTGCCATTGCCGTTGTCGGTAACGGTAAAGTCAGCGCGATTGCCGAAATAGCGGGCGGAGTCATATCCTGAACCGCCGCCCAGCGTGTCGTTACCAGCCTCGCCGTTCAGATCATCATCACCGCCACCACCAGACAACAGATCATTTCCAGATCCGCCACGGATTGCATCCACCCCGTCGCCGCCGAAGAGCGATTGCGCACCGCTGCCGCCGCGCAGATCATCGTCGCCCGCATCGCCGTAACCGCTTGCACCATCGGCGCTCACCGTCACAATGTCGTTATCGTCCCCGCCAAATAGTGTGCCAAAGCCTGAAAGCGTATCGCGCCCGGCATCACCGTAATAGTTGCCGGGACCGTTGGCGTTGATGATGTCGTCACCCTCATCGCCATGTGCTTCACCGCCAGCAACGGTGATCGTGTCATTGCCTTCACCACCCGAAGCTATTGTCGCGCCCAGCACATCGACAATCGTATCGTTGCCCTCGCCGCCATAAAGGCTGTCGTCACCTTGCCCGCCAAACAGTTGATCCGGGCCAATCCCGCCCTCAACCACATCATCACCGGACCCGGCGTAAACCACATCCGCACCGCCAAGACCCGATATGGTGTCGTTCAAGGCCGAACCGTGGAACACTTCGCCAATCGAAGAGCCTTCCAACACCACGCCTTCACCACCGGGCGAAAAACTGGGCTCAAAGCTGTCGAGCGTAAAATCGCCCACCGACACATCAAGCATGCGCACCAACGCCACTGCGCCGCCGGCACCCGCACCATCGCGGTCAAACATAAGCTGCACGTCAGCGCCATCTTGCACCAGCGCGAGATAACCCGTGAGGAAAGGGTTATCGCCCGAAGAATAGCCAACTGCCTGGCTCAGGACCGCAGACAAATGCAGCGTGTCGCCACCCGGGCCTGTAGTAAAATCGGTAATGGTGTCGGTTGCATTGCCAACGTTCCAGCTCAGATAATAGCTATCGCGCCCGCTGCCGCCGGTCAGCGTATCAATGCCCGTTCCGCTGCCGACATTGTTGAAGACATCGTTGCCCTCACCGCCATCCATGATGTTCGCGCCAGCGGTGTCCGAGAACGTGTCATTGCCAGAACCGCCGAACAGCGCATCATCGCCCTGCTCGCCATAAACGCCGTCGTTGCCTTCGCCGCCATAGATCGTGTCGTTGCCAGCGCCGCTATAAAGTCCGTCGTTGCCCTCGCGGCCCTCCAGCGTGTCGTTGCTGACAGTCCCGAACAGGGTGTCGGCCGATACCAAACCGATGATCAGCGCACCGCTGCCATCAGGCCCGTATTGCGGCGCAAAGTTATCGTACAGGAAACTGCCCGCGTCGGTCGCTTCAAGCCGCAGCACGTTCTGCCAATCATCGCCGATCCCGTCTGCGTTGTATTGCAGCAGCGTGTCCGCGCCGTCTTGTTGCAGGCGCAAATATCCGCGCAGGAACGGATTATTGCCGCCAAGATAAGTCCCCCCGACATAGCTGATGTCGAGCACATCCCCGCCGATGCCCGTGGCAAAGTCAGTCACGATGTCAGCAGCGCCACCCGGCGTCCAGCCAAGGTTATAGCTATCGCGCCCGCTGCCGCCGGTCAGCGTATCAATGCCCGTTCCGCTGCCGACATTGTTGAAGACATCGTTGCCCTCACCGCCATCCATGGTGTTCGCGCCAGCGGTGTCCGAGAACGTGTCATTGCCAGAACCGCCGAACAGAGCGTCATCGCCCTGCTCGCCATAAACGCCGTCGTTGCCTTCGCCGCCATAGATCGTGTCGTTGCCAGCAGCCGCATAGATCACATCGTTGCCGCCGTTGCCGCTGATCACATCGCCATCGGCTGACCCGAAGATTGATGCCGCACTTTCGCCATCGTTGATGATCAGCCCATCAATGCCATTGGGCGAGAATGCCTGCGCAATATTGGTCCGTACCAATGTTGCAGGGTCAAGATTTTCAAGCCGCAACACGGTGTTCCAGCTATTGCCGCCGCCATTGGGATCAATCTGCAACAGTGTATCAGCGCCGTCTGCGATAAAGCGCATGTGGCCGCTGCCGAACGGGTTTGTGCCGCTGGTGTAGTTGCTCAGCGATGCGACGAGATACTCAAGATCGAGAATGTCGCCCGCAGCACCACCGGTAAAGTCGGTAATGACGTCCACTGTATTCGACGAAGAATACGTGTGTGGCCGATAGGTATCGCGACCGGCTCCACCGGTGAAGCGATCTGCAAAGCCACCACCACGCGTGACCCATGTGAAGGTATCGTCGCCATCGCCACCATCTGCGATGCCGCCACCGCTACCGGTCAGGTAAAGCTGGTCTGCACCAAGACCGCCATAAATCTCGCCTTGCGCATTTTCGATGAAATCATCGCCACCATCGCCATGAAGGACATCGCCAGCGCCGCCCTGGCCATAGATGGAGTCCGCCCCTTCACCGCCGAATACAGTGTCGTTACCGGGTCCGGCATAGATCGTGTCATCGCCGCCTCTCGCATTGATCGTATCATGGCCACCATCGCCATAGAGCCCGTCGCCGCCTTCGCTACCGGTCAGTGCGTCATTGCCAGCACCGCCGCCGATCACCCCGCCATTGCTGTCATTGCCAAGGCTCAGGGTGTCGTTGCCGCTTCCGCCATAAAGCGTGTCATAAGCTGCACCGCCATCGATCTGGTCATCGCCGCCCTCACCGTAAACCACATCATTGCCGCCATTGCCGGAAATGGTGTCGTCATCGTTTGTGCCGATCAGGCTGTTGCCCGCATCACTATCATTGATCGTGATGCCGGTCCCATCGGGCGACCAGTTCTGGACGAGGTTGGCGCGGGTCAGCGATGTCGCAACTACGGCTTGCAGCCGCAGCAAAGTAGTCCAATCGTCCTCTGAATCTGCTCCGCCAGATGCATACTGGAACAGCGCATCTGTGCCATCTTGAACAAAGCGCAAATAGCCGTTGGTGAAAGGATTGGCGTCCCCGGCCAGGCTGTAAAAAGGCAAGGTTCCAAAGTCGATCCGGTCCCCGCCCTCGCCTGCAACGAAATCGGTGATGATGTCGATGTCGGTATGGCCCAAATATGTACCGATCTGATAAGTGTCGGCACCGGTACCGCCGGTCAGGGTGGCCACGCCAAGACCAGAGCTTACTTGCTGGAAGGTATCATCACCTTCGCCGCCATCAACCTGATCGGAACCACTGTCATACGAGCTGTCGACATAGAAGGGACGGAGCTGGAAGGTGTCATTGCCTGCTCCACCTGTGGCAACGTCGTTACCGCCGCTCCCTCCATAATAGTAACTGTCGAGCGTGATGCTGTCATTACCGGCTCCACCGTCAATCGTATCGCTGCCGTTGGCGCCATCGCCATAGTATGCATCGCCAGAAAGCGTATCGTCGCCTTCCTCGCCATTGATCACGTCATCACCGGCACCACCATCAACATAATCGCCGGTTGCTCCGGCCGTGATCTGGTCTGCGCCGCTTCCGCCATAAATCTGGTCGTAGTCATCGCTGCCGGTGATCGTATCGTCACCTTCACCGCCATAGACCGTAGCGCCATCTGCACCGCTCGTGATGGTGTCGGTGCCACTACCTCCTTCAAGGTAATCCACACCGGCACCGCCATCGATAAGATCAGCGCCGTTCCCGCCATAGATCGTATCGTTACCACCGAGGCCGCTTAAAGTGTCTCCCGACGCGCTGCCTTCAATCTGGTCAGGATCATCGGTGCCAACGATCGTCAGCGAGCTATCTATATCCGGATTGAAACCGCCGAAGTTGGCAGCCACGAAATCGGCAAGCAACCTGTTCTGGAACCGCACCAGTTCAACGAAACCGTTCGCCGTGCCATCGGTACCGTCATAGTCACCAAGCAGGACAACATCGTCGCCTTGCTGTTCAACCCGCATGTGGCCTGTGGCAAACGGGTTTGAACCGTAAGTATAATTGGGAATACTACCAATTGAGTTCAGATCGAGCACGTCTCCGCCAACACCGGTGGCAAAGTCTGTGATAATCGCGCCACCGGGCGTGCTGGAAAAGTCAAACCCGTTATAGCGGTAAACATCAGCGCCCGTGCCGCCGGTATAGGTCCTCTGACCACTGCCATAGCCGACATATTCGAAGGTATCGTCACCTTCGCCCCCATCCAAAGTGCCGCTGCCGCCATATGTTGTGATGACATCGTTTCCGGCACCGCCGGCAACCTCGATATTGCCCCCTTGCGTGGCAATGTTGTCGTTTCCATCGCCGCCAAGCAACACGGCCACGCCCGCGCTAACCGCATCGCCACCATATAGAAAATAGCTGAGAGTGTCGTTGCCGATGCCACCATCCAGCGTGGTCGCCCCGCCCGAAGCTGCAAGGTAATCTTCTCCAGCCCCACCAAACAGCGCGTTGTCCCCAGCGCCGCTGTTGTCGTAGAGGCTATCGTTACCCTCTCCGCCGTAAATGCTGTCGCTTCCCTCGCCACCATAGATAACGTCGCGCCCGGTCCCGCCGTAAAGCTGGTCATTGCCGCTGCCACCATCCATTGTGTCATTGCCGTCACCGTTACTGGTAAAGCCATTCAGTTCGCTGCCACGGATCTGAACAGCCCAAACCCCGGGCGTGCCGGTGTTACCAAGCCTTGTTGGCAGGTTTGTATTTCCGGACAGAAAATAGGGCACGCCTGCAAGCGAGATAGACGGGGTGCCAAGTGCGAAGCCTTGGGCCTCGTATCGCATGACAACGTCAAAATCACCGCCACCCAAGGCCTTGATCTGGACTTGCGCCGCAACCGGCACCACGCCTTGTGTGTTACGGCCAACATCATCCCAGGTTATGGTAATCGTCTGGTTGACGGCATCGAAATCGTACCAGACATGATTGCTGCCGGTGCTGTTTCCGCCGGGGCTGGCGGTCATGGTAGTCGCGCGTGTATCAAGGTTTGCCGGAAGCAGATTGATCGACAATCCGTTGAAATAGATCGAGCCATCAAGATGGATCTCGAAATTGCTGCTTTGGTTTCCGGCAAATTGCCAATCGGCCGCCGTGAAGTTTGCCGGGAACGAAAGGTTGCTGGCGCGAAAATCAAACCGCCCGAGGTTGGCCTCACCAAACCCGGCCGCACCGCCCAGACCATTGACCAATGCATTCGTCAGGGGGCCGAAGTAACCTGCCAGATCAACCGGATCGGTGCTGACATAGACGCCTTCGTCTCCGCCGTGGAGCGTGTCATTACCGTTCTCGCCATAAAGGCGGTCATCGCCAAGACCGCCCTCGATAAAGTCATTGGCCGCGCGCCCAAAAACAAAGTCCGAACCGCCGAGAGCCTCGACGGTGTCAGGCCCGAAACTGCCATAGATATTGTCCGCGTTTCGCGTTCCGGTGATGGTCTGGGGATCGCCAACGATTTGATAGCCAAGGTCTATATTTGCCGACGTGAGCGTGTTGACGTTCACATTTTGCAACCGCACGATGGTTTGATAACCACCAAGTTTGATCAGCGTGTCGGCACCGTCTTGCACCGCTTCCAGCGATCCGGTCTCGAACGGGTTGCTTTCGCTCGACCAATACCCTTGCTGATAGAACCGTGCGACGCTCAAGACGTCCTGCGAAACATCGAAGTCTGTAATGACATCATGAATGTCAGAAGAGGCAGGCCGGTCCAGATAATAGATATCAGCCCCGGCGCCGCCGGTCATCTGATCGACCTTGTCATCGGTGAAATCGCTGCGGTCACTTGGGGCGCGGTAGATTCCACCGCGAACATCACCAACTGCGCTGGTTGGAGTGTTTACCCGTACTTCGCCAAAGGGCACAGGGTTCTCGCCGAAGACATCATTGCCAGCGCCGCCAATCAGCGTGTCGCTACCCTCGCCGCCAAGTAGCAAGTCATCGCCGTCATCCCCGTTAAGGGTGTCATTGCTCCATCCGCCCACCAGGCGGTCCGCCCCGCCACCGGCGTTGATCGTATCGCCCTGCGCAGTGCCCAGCAGTACGTCATCGTTACCGGTGCCTGTTATGGTTGTCGGGAATGACAGACCATTCGGAACGAAGGCAGGGCTCAGGTTATGGATCTGCCAATTGGCAAGATCGACATTCTGCAAGCGCAGTATTGTCTGCCAGTTGTCACCGCTTGCGTAGTAATCGAATTGCAGCAGAACATCTGCGCCATCCTGAACCAGTTGCAGATAGCCGGTTTCAAAGGGGTTGGTGCCATATTGGTAGCCGTTGAACGACCCTGATTGCAGGAAACTGTAAAGATCGATCGTATCCCCACCGCCATTGGCATCGCCGGTCGCGAAATCGGTGATGACGTCCGCAACACCACCAAAGCTGTAGTCCAGCACGTAACGGTCACGACCGTCCCCGCCGGTCATCGTATCGATGGATTCGTTGTTGGCTTGCTGGATGAAGGAATCATCCCCTGCTCCGCCGTACCATTCAACCGCCCCGTTGCCGGAGCTGCTCAGTCGGTCCTGGCCTTCATCGCCATAGACTTTTGTCCCGCCAACATGGGTATTGATCAGGTCATCGCCAGCACCGCCATAAAGGGTGTCCGCCACCAGATCATAATAGTCGGTCGCCGAGATCGTATCATTACCGGCCCCGCCATAGACCGTGTCCTGCCCCGCCCCTGCGTAGATCTGATCGTGGCCATCTTCGCCCAGCAGCGAGTCATCGCCGTCTTCTCCGGTCAGATAGTCGTTCCCGGCGCCCGCAAGGATGGTATCATTGCCATACCCGCCAACCAGAAAATCATCCTGCGAATCTTGGGGCAAGCCTAAGCTAACATAGATCGCGTCGGTCGAACCTTCCGATCCTGTGATATGATCGTCGCCGTCGCCACCATAGATGGCATCAAAGCCGCCACCACCAACAAGCGTGTCGTTTCCGCCATCGCCCGAGAGCGTTTCGCGCTGGACGTTGACATAACCGTAAGTGTCGACCGACACGCTCGACGTGGCCGAACCGGTGATGACATCATGCCCCTCGCCACCGGAAACATATCCCAATCCGGTAGAACCGGCGGCAGAGATCAGATCATCGCCACCCTGACCATACACTTCGTACGAAAAACTTGCGGCAACGTTGAGGCTGTTATTGTCCTCACCGCCATAGAGGAAGCCATATTCGGCCCCGTCAATCGTATAATTTTCGACGTTTTCAGGTAGCGTTACAGCGACATAACCAAGGTTTGTCCCCGAATATATGACAGTATCGGTGCCCGCACCGCTATTTTCGAGAACAAGATCGTCGGGGCTGTCGACAAAGTAAGTGTCATCTCCGTCTCCCCCTTCCAGAAGGTCGGTTCCGGGACCACCATTCAACGTATCGTTGCCGCCACCGCCGTATAACGTGTCGTTACCGCCAAAACCTTCCAGCTCGTCATGGCCATCCAGACCTTCGATGACATCGGCATCCTCGGTACCAACAAGATAGTCGTCGCCCGGGGTTCCAATTTCGTCAATCATCAGATCTTCACTCCATACAAGGCGGAAGATCAGTTGATTGCCAGTCAATTAACTTTGGTTCTCAAACAAGCCGCAGGATAAAAGCGCGATTATTCGCATTTTTACAGAGCAAACAGACCTAAGACCAACTGGCAACCTCACCGGCTCTCTATACCGAACGCAAAGGGCGCCCGGACCGCCTTACGTATATATTCTTATTGTTGCGGTTAACCATTTGCAAGGATGCGCACTAGGCACAAAATGGGAAAACAGTAATTGTCATCTTTATAACGCGGGGGGAAAGCTTGCGGGTATTATGAAACGGACCACCCCGTCCGCTGCGATGTCACTCTTTGCCTTAACAATATGTATTAAAGCGAATTTTGTTTTTAAATGCACATCGCAAGACAGTGAGATAAGATGCTAGGTTCTCTCATTGCGTTTGATCAGGCCCTATGAATTGTTATCTTTCGGGCCAATGTATTGCTTGCCTGAATAGCGGCAGCGCCTTGGCAAAATGCATCAATCTGGTTTAGCAGCATTAACTTACATAAAGCCGAATCGAAATACGTCCGCAGCGTCGCTTGGATATTTGTCGTAATGGCATCAGATAACGCCAAACAGAGGAATTTCAGTGTTTTTGACCCGGCCAATGCGCAGTGGCGAACTGTGGGACGCTGTCACGGCTTATAAACGCATTTTCATTGCAGTGTTTGTTGCAAGCGCGGTTCTTAACGTCCTGCTGCTGGGCGGTTCGCTTTACATGATGCTCGTATACGATTCTGTTTTGCCAAGCCGATCCACGCCTACGCTGTTTGGCTTGCTGATCTTGCTGGGCGCAGTCTACCTGTTCCAGGGGTACTTCGAAGCCATGCGCGCGGGCATGCTGGCCGACGTCGCCAATGCGCTTGACCGGCGCCTGTCACGTCGTGTGCAGGATGCGATCTCGCAACTTCGGCTCCATGGCAACCGCTCGCTTGGCGATGGACTTATCCCGATGCGCGATCTTGAACAGATTCGGGCCTTCCTCTCGGGCGGGATTGCTACCCTGATAGACCTGCCGTGGATCATATTCTTCATCGCAGTCCTGTTTGCCCTCCATTTCTGGCTTGGAGTAACCACGCTCATCGGGGCCGGGATCATTTTTTCGCTGACCATCCTCACCAATCGCACGATGAACCAACCTTCCGCGCAAGTCGCGCAATTGGCGGCGCGGCGAAATAGCGCAGCAGATGCCAATTTACGGCATGTCGAACTTTTGGCGGCGTTGGGCATGCGCGAACGGATGCAGGAACGGTTCGAAGCGATCAACCAGCGTTATACCGCCACGCAAAACGCGCTTAACCGCACCGCCACGGCGTTTACGGGCTTAAGCAAGATCCTGCGTCTGGCGCTGCAATCGATCATCCTCACAGTTGGTGCGCTTCTGGTAATCAACGATCAGGCTAGCGGCGGCGTGATCTTCGCAGCCTCGATCCTTTCGGGCCGCGCATTGGCTCCGGTCGATCAGGCCATCGGCAACTGGAAAAACATGATTGCCGCCCGCAATGGCTGGCAACGGTTAACCGAATTGCTCGCAAAAGTGCCCGCCAATTCAGGCGTTGCCACTACCCTTCCCCCGCCGGTTGGCCGGCTTGAGGTAGAGGCCTTGTTCGTCGGTGCTCCCGGCTCGCAAGTGCCCATCGTCAACGGCGCGCGCTTTGCCCTGAAGGCGGGCGATGCCTGCGGCGTTATCGGACCAAGTGGGGCGGGAAAATCCACACTTGGCAAAGCGCTGGTTGGCATATGGCCGGCCCTTCGCGGACACGTGCGACTAGACGGCGGCGCGCTCGATCAATGGAGCGAAAGCGCGCGCGGCCCCTTTTTGGGCTATCTGCCGCAATCGGTAGAACTGCTCGAGGGTACTGTAGCCGAAAACATCTCGCGCTTTGATTCCCGGCGCAACAGCGATCCGCAATCCGTCTCCGCAGCGGTGATCGCGGCGGCCCGATATGCTGGCGTGCACGATCTCGTCACGCATCTGCCGCAGGGTTATGACACCCCCGTCGGGCCGGGCGGAGACACTCTTCCTGGCGGTCAGCGGCAGCGCATCGGGCTTGCCCGCGCGCTCTATGGTGATCCGTTCCTGATCGTGCTGGATGAACCCAATTCCAACCTTGATACCGAAGGCGATGAAGCGCTTGAGCATGCGGTCATGGCCATCCGCAAGCGTGGCGGGATCGCGGTCATCGTCTCACATCGCCCCAGCATCATGCAACACACCACCCACGCAATGATCATGCGTGATGGACAGATCGCAGCGTTCGGCCCAACCCTTGAAGTGCTTGCCAAACTGGCTCCGGCCAACACGGTCAATGTCACTCCGGTAAAGGGCGTCTGACATGCAACAAAGCTCAACCGCTCTCGAACCAATCTCAGATCCCGCCTATGACCCGGATGCCGATGTCGAACGCAAGCTGCGCTCGGTCACGATTGCCTTTGCTGTCCTGCTGGCCATCTTCGTGCTGGCCGGAATGCTTGTGCCCATCGGTGGCGCAGTCATTTCAAGCGGGCAAGTCGGCGTTGAATCGCATGTCAAACGCATCGCCCATCCCAACGGCGGCGTGATCGCCGAAATCCTCGTGCGCAATGGCCAGCATGTGCGGAAAGGCCAAATCCTCATGCGCTTCGATGATCGGGTAACCGGCGCTGATGCGCAGTTCTCCAGCCTCAGTGTCGATCAGATGCTGGCCCAGCGCGCCCGGCTTGAAGCGGAACGGCTTGGCGCTTCTGCGATCATATTTCCGGCCCAGCTTTCGCGCAGCAGTGCTGTTGCGGCCAAGGCCATGGCTGAAGAGGAAAAGCTTTTCCGCATCCGCCTATCCGAACAAGCGGGCCTTGCGGCACAGCTTAACGCCCGCATCGCGCAATATAGCCAGCAGATCGTCGCACAGCGCTCGCAGATACGCTCACTCGAAAAACAGTCTGTGCTGATAGAGCCCGAGCGGAAGGGCGTGCGCGAATTGTGGGATCAGGATCTTGTCACGATCAGCCGCTTGAACCAGCTTGAACGCACCGCTGCCGATATCGAAGGCAATATCGGCGCGATGCAGGCTGAAATCGCCCAAGCCCAAGCCCGTATTACCGAGGCGCGTCAGCAAATCATCCAGTTGGGCGAAACCCGCCGTTCCGAAGCCGGAACGCAACTCGCCCAGCTCAATGCCACGCTAAACCAGCAGCAGGTGCGCAGCGTATCGGCAGGTGATGCGCAAGACCGCAGTCTGGTGCGCGCGCCTTATGATGGCGTTGTCGACAAGCTGGCCTTCAACACGATCGGCGGCGTCGTTCGTCCTGCCGAAGTGATCATGGAAATTGTCCCCGATAGCGATACCCTGCTGGTCGAAGCCGCGGTTGCTCCTATGGACATTGACCGTGTGCGCGATGGTCAGACCGCGCGCATCCGCTTTACCGCCTTCAGCAACACCGCAACCCCCGAAATCATTGGCAAAGTCGTGTTCGTCGCAGCCGACAGCACTATCGATCCCGAAGCGCGCACCAGCTACTATCCTGCACGCATTGCCATCGATCAAGCCGATCTGAAGCGTAACCCCGAACTCGCGCTGAAGCCGGGAATGCCGGCCGAGGTGTTCATCGAAACCGGCGATCGCATGATGATCTCCTACATCACCAAACCGCTGCGCGATCAATTCGCCCGGGCTTTCCGCGATGATTAAAGCACGCCTCGTTATGGCTGCCCTGTGCATGGCGGTATGCTCAACAGCCTATGCGCAGGATGCCACATCTGCGCGCAATGAAGCCACCCCGCAGCCGGTCACGCGTCTGGAGGAAGCTTTGGCGCTGGCTTATGAAGGCAACCCTACCCTCCTCGCACAACGCGGAGTCCTGCGCTCAACCGATGCGCTCTATCCCGGCGCGCGTTCGGCTTATGGGCCACAAGTCAGCCTCGAAGGACGGCATCAGTTCGCATGGGATCGCACCCAGTTGCAAACCGGCAATTTCATCGGCGTAGACGGTTTTGCCTCCACCGCAGCACTCGTTTTCTCGCAACCCCTATTCAGCTTTGGCCGCCGCTATGCTTCCGAACAATCCGCGCTCGCGCAGATTGATCTGGGCCGCAACCAGCTCAGGCTCACCGAGGCCCAAACGATGCTCGCGGCGATCCGTGACTATTTGTTCCTCGCGCGTGATCGCGCTGTGGCAGACATTACAGCCGAAAACCTCGTCCTGCTGGATCGCCAATTGGCCGCTAACACGGCGCGTTTCCGCGTGCGTGAAGTCACCTCGACCGATCTTCAGCAAGTGGAAACCCGCGTTGCCGTCGCGCGCGCGCAGGTGCTGAACGCGCAAGGCTCGGTCGGCGTCAGCCAATCGCGCTTTCTGCAAAGCATTGGCGCGCTTGCAGGCACCCTCGCCCCGCCGCCGCCGCTTGATCCGGGCGTAGCTACCCTTGAAGAAGCTTATGCCGTGGCCGAGGAGGAAAGCCCGCTGATCCGCGCTGCGCGTGCGCGCGAGAAAGCCTCACGCGCCGAATTGGCCGCTGCCCGTGCTGAACAGTACCCCAACGTCACTATGCAAAGCAGCGGCGCTTATGGCACGGTCACGCCCTATTCCAACACTCGCCGCACCACCGAATTGCGTTCAGCCATCGTCGTTGGCATTCCGCTGATCGATGGCGGCAACCGCCGCGCAAGGATCGAGGCGGCAGAGCAAGCCAATGACGCTGATTGGCGCCTGCTTGATGCAGCCTTGCGCGACACGCGTCAGGCCGTGGCCGAAGCCTGGAACAGCTGGCACGCCGCCGGTCAATCCGTAGAACATTTCCGCAGCGCCACAGAAGCCGCACGCAAAGCCTATGATGGCGCGGTCATCCAGGAAAAGGCAGGCGCCCGCACCACGCTGGATGTGCTCGATCTCGCGCGCGATCTGCTGAACGTGCGCACCAGTTATGTTGGCGCAATGGCCAACGAATATGTTGCGCGCGCCTCGCTGATCGCCGCTATGGGCCGCCTCGAAGCGCCGCTGCTCTTGCCCGATGTCCAGCGCTATGATCCTGAAAGCAATTTCCGCAACCAGCGTTGGCGCGGTGATGTGCCATTGGTCACTTCGGTCCTCTCTGGCATCGATTCCATCCCGGTTCGCGATCTGGAAACCGACCGTGCCTATCGTGATGCCGCAGCCGGTCTGCGCAGCAACAGCGCAGTACCGCCCGCACAACCCTGACCGGGCTTGCCTTCCATCCGCTCGCCAACCACCGTGGCCAAGCGGGGCATTCTGCACTTGGACAACGCTTCACCAAACCCGCCAGGCTTTGACCTGGTTCGATCTCGCGCTTACCTGAATACAGCGATGATATTGGGGGGAAATGGTGCACCCGGAACGATTCGAACGTCCGGCCCTCAGATTCGTAGTCTGATGCTCTATCCAGCTGAGCTACGGGTGCCCACCATTCAACGCGATCCCACATGTGTGCGATCATCTCCCCACATCCGCCCCGAAAGGGGGGTGGTGCACCCGGAACGATTCGAACGTCCGGCCCTCAGATTCGTAGTCTGATGCTCTATCCAGCTGAGCTACGGGTGCGTGGAGACGCGCCTTTAGGTTGGTCTTTTCCCTTTGGCAACCCCTTCAGTGACCGGTCCTTCAATCATCGAAATCAACGCCTGCGCCAATGGTATGTCGAGCGGGGGCATAGGCAAAGCAAGGAGTTCTGCCGCAGACACCCAGTCCACATGCGTGCCGGCCTCCAGCGCCACCGGTGTGCCGCGCCAGCGCTTTGTTGTGTATAACAATAAAAGCACCGCTTTTTGGCCAGGGCCGGGCGCATTGCTCGCAAAGGAAAGTGGCGCAAGGTCTGCTATTTCAACCTCGACGCCCAATTCTTCGCGTATTTCACGGACAAGTGCGGCCTCGGGCGCTTCACCCGCCTCCAGTTTTCCGCCGGGAAACTCCCACAATCCGCCGTGGGCTTTGTCTAGAGATCGTTTCTGAACAAGTACTTGGCCGGCGGGGGATATCATCGCCAACGCAACCACAATCATGAACGGTGGCACTTCCTTCATCAACAAAACGTCCATCAATAGTTTATTAGGTAATGTAACTTATTGTTGCTTTACCGCGATATTGGAAAAGTCATGAAGGCCCTATTTCAAAAGCTTATTCTCAATAAATGCGGTGCAACGGCAATTGAATACGGCCTGCTGGCAGCCCTGATTGGTCTGGCAGCAGCCACCGGCCTCAGCAAATTCACGCCGTCGCTCAATAACATTTACACCATGGTTCACAAAAACACGCAAAATAAGTTGTGAGCGGCTTAACGCAATTTTTAGAATTGCGCACGTAACACTACCAACGTCTGCTCTGGTAGAAAACTTCTTGAGCAGGCCGGGATGATGAAGACACACTCTAGGAGACTACCCATGAAGCTTTTCCGTGACCTGTTCGCAAACGAAGACGGCGCAACTGCAATCGAATACGGCCTGATCGCCGCGCTTGTGGCTGTTGCTGCAATGACCGCCATGGGCTCGCTCGGCAACTCGCTCAGCACCACCTTCGGTCTGGTTTCGACCAACATGACCAACGCACAAGATGGCAAGCTCTAAGAGCTAGTTGATCTCCTGAGGGGCTGGGCGCGCATGGCCCTCCCCTCAGACAGATTAACCCTTTGCACACAGGAATTCCATCATGAAAATCTTTCAGAAAGTTCTGAAGAATGAAGATGGAGCCACAGCAATTGAATACGGCCTTATTGCGGCTCTCGTTGCGGTTGCCGCAATGACCGCCATGGGTTCGCTGGGCAACTCGCTCAGCACAACCTTCGGCATGATCTCGACCAACATGGTCAGAGCGCAAGACGGCAAGCTGTAATAGCTCCACCACCGTTACAACAAAGGGGTTGGCAAGCGATTGCCAACCCCTTTTCGTGCGTCAATAAACGACGATCTTGACCTTCTGCCCGGCTGACAGCCTGCTGGAGGCCGTCAGTCCGTTCAGCACCAAAAACCGCTCCAGCGGCTTGTCGGTATAGGCCATACGGCCCGCCATGCTCTGCACGGTATCGCCTGCCTTAACCGTCACCACCGAAAGCTTGCGCGGGCGCACCGCCGATGCCTCAGACGCGCTGATCCGGCGAATGGACCGGAACATCGCATCAAACTGCGGCGCTTGGCCTGCCTGGCTGATCGTCGAGAAGTGGAAAGCCTGCTGCGGAGCCCATTCATAGGCAAACACGATCACGTCGACCTGCCCGTTGCCGCTGGTGGCACGCGTCGCGCCATAGGCCGCCTTGATGCCATTGACTGTCGTCGTCATGATCGAGTCAGGGCGGATCTGTTGCTCGCTAAGCCCTGAAAACACCGTGTTGATATAAGCCGAAAGGTCTCCGTTATAGGGCGCGGTTGAAAACTCCCCCTTCCCGCTCTGCCCCGAAATCGAAACAGAACGCGTGCCATTCACCAGATAAAACCCGTTGGGCGCGGCAAAAGCCAAGCGCAGCGCCGGATGGGTAAACTTTGATCCGTCGACAATGCCTTGTTCGGGATCATCGCCATAGACCAGCCCGTTGACCCCTGCCAGAAATGCATCGCGATTGGTCATGCCGCCGCCCGTTCCCGCCCGCGTCAGCGCCGCGCGCACCCGCGATGCCGGATCAGGGTGCGTGCTGGCCCATGCCGGAACCTGATTCGCGGTGCCCTTGATGCTGGCATCCAGCGTGTTCTGGTTGGCAAGGCTTTGCAAAACCGATCCCATCGCACGGGGATCATATCCGGCGCGCTGCAAATAGGTGATACCAAGATTGTCGGATTCGGTTTCCTGCCCGCGTGAATACTTCAGCGTCAGCAACTGGCTTCCGGTCGAGAAAATCCGCTGCCCGATCTGGCCCAACGCCCCGTTGCCCAGCAACGCCCCCGAAAGCAGTGTACCCAAGGCCCCGATCACCGAATTGCGGGTGGCCGCACTTTGGCGTTTGGCCGAATGGCGCGCGGCCACATGGCCCACTTCATGGCCCAGTACGCCCGCCAGTTCGGCTTCGTTGTTCATCAATGCAGCCAGTTGCCGCGTCACATAGATATAGCCGCCCGGCACCGCAAAAGCGTTGTTCACCGGCGAATTCAACAGCGTCACGGTAAAATCGCCGCGCGCATTGCTCAGGCCTGATTGCACGGCGATATTCTTGCCGATGGTCTGCACGTAATTGGCCTGTGGCCCCGCCATCGCGCCGCCAAATTCCTGAAGCAATTGCGGATGCGCCTCTGCCCCCTGCTTGCGGTCCGCCGCGCTGATCGCCTGAATCGCGCCTTGCGCTGTTGCAGCGCTGCCATTTCGGCCAGCCACAACCGGCACAGCAAGCGCCGAAAGCGCGGTGACGCAAAGAATTGCTGAACGTAAACGGATAGTTACTGGCATCGGTCTCTCCCACCCGGGCAAGCGAAGGTGAATGCCGGCACCTTAACCAGTGCCGAACATATCATCCGTTTGTCGCAAATAGTGAGACCAAACGCTAGTGGTTAAGCACCGATGCGCAAGAACCTGTCTGCCCGCAACTGCCGCAAGTGATCGGCAGACTTGCCCGCCAGTGCGTCCAGTTCTTCGGTTATTGCAGCGCCCAACGTGGCACAGGCCGCTGCCGGATCGCGATGCGCGCCGCCCACAGGCTCACGCACGATCCGGTCAATCACGCCAAGGCCCAGCAAATCCTGCGCCGTCACCTTCATCGCTTCGGCGGCATCGGCTGCCTTTTCCGATGTGCGCCAAAGAATCGAGGCGCACCCTTCAGGCGAAATCACCGAATAGATCGCGTGCTCAAACATCAGCACGCGTTCGGCACTGGCCAGCGCCACCGCGCCACCCGATCCGCCTTCGCCAACAATCGTCGCCACCATCGGAACGCCCAGCGCCAGACACGCCTCGGTCGACCGGGCGATGGCTTCGGCCTGGCCGCGTTCTTCGGCTTCCACACCGGGAAACGCACCCGATGTATCGACCAGCGTCACCACCGGCAGGCCGAATCGGCTCGCCATTTCCATCAGGCGGATCGCCTTGCGATAGCCTTCAGGCTTGCCCATGCCAAAGTTGTGGCGGATGCGGCTTTGCGTATCGTGGCCCTTTTCATGGCCAATCAGCATCACCCGCCGGTTGCCCAGCTGGGCAAAGCCACCCACAATCGCCTGATCCTCGCCAAACCGCCGGTCCCCGCCCAAGGGCAGAAAATCGGTAAAGATCGCCTCGACATAATCCTTGAAGTGCGGGCGCGCAGGATGGCGTGCCACTTGCGTCTTCTGCCACGGCGTCAGCGCACGATATGTGCTGGCCAACAGCTCGGCAGACTTGTTTTCAAGGCGGCGGATCTCGGAACCAATATCAATATCGCCGCCCAGCGCCGTCTGGCGCAGTTCGGCAATACGGGCTTCGAGCGCGGCGACCGGCTTTTCGAACTCGAGATAAGAAATCATGGGCTTCCCGCTAAGGGCACGCGGGCGCTCGGTCAACTGTTAGCCGCTTTTCCCAAAGGATGCCGTTCGTTCACCAAGGCCACAAGCCGCGCCGAATCCACATGCGTATAGATTTGCGTCGTCGCAATATCGGCATGGCCCAGCAGGGTTTGCAGCACGCGCAAATCGGCACCACCCTCCAACAAATGCGTGGCAAAAGCGTGCCGTAACACATGCGGACTTACGGTTTCGGGATTAAGCCCTGCCCGCAGCGCCAGGTCTTTCAGCAGTTGAAACAGCCGCACGCGTGATAAATGCCCGCCTTTGGGACTGGGAAAAACAAATCGCCCGCCCCTACCTCGCACCGCCAGCCAATCGGCCAATGCTTTCACCGACCGGGCCGATACCGGCACCATCCGTTGCACGCCGCCCTTGCCGGTGATCGTCAGAAACGGTGCATCGCGCGGCACGGCAGCAATGGGCAAGGATACCAGTTCGGTCGCGCGCAGGCCCGAACCATAAAGCAATTCCAGCAAAGCCAGCATGCGCAAACCCTCAGGCGTGCCCGCTGCACCGTCTGCCTCAGCCGTCAAAAACAGCGCGCCCACCGCTTCATGGCCCAACAGCCTTGGCAAAGTGCGCCGGGCACGCGGGCGCGGCAGGGCTGATGAAGGGTCATCCTCGCGCAAGCCTTCATCCAGCAGAAACCCGTAAAACTGGCGCAACGCCGATGCTTTGCGCGCCAGCGATGATGGCGCAAGCTCCACCCATGCCGTTGCCAGCTTGGCAATGTCTTCACGGCCTGCCTGCACCAGCTTGCCGATTATCTGTGCCGCTCCCGCCAGATCACGGCGATAGGCCGACAGTGTATTGGCCGCCGCTCCGCGCTGCGCCGCCAGCATCGCAAGGAAGCTCTCGACCTCGGGCTCGGCGGCGGGCTTTACCACGTCACACGCGGGAAACCGCCTCGGCTGCAATCATCCGTGCCTCGGCCTCAAGGCCAACTTGCCTGAGCGCCGACACGATGTGGTACAGATGCAGCGGCGTCATCCGGTCCCAGCGTTCGGCCTGCATGCCAAAAGCCGCCAGCAAGGATACCAGTGTCGGATTGCCGGATGCGGCAGCGGCATCAATCGCGCGCGTCCAACGCGTTTGCCGGTTGAGGTCGATCTCCATCTTTTCGGCAAAACTGCGCGCAGCAGCAGGATCAACCCGCCCGAGGCCCATCAAGCCTGCAACCAGAAACTGCGAACGCAACGATTCTTCCGAATCATCGTTATCGGCAAAAGCGGTCAAACCCTCCGCGTTAACTTGCGTAGCACGTGCCGGATTGGCGAGCACAACCAGCCCCCAGCCCTCGCTGCCAATCGAAAGGAAAGGCGCCCATTTCAGCGCATTGCGATCCAGTCCCGCGGTCAACATCGAAGCGACCAGCGGCGCAGCGCTGTCCGACATAGCATTGGAAGGGGCAAGCCGCGCTGCGGCATAAGACGTCAGCACCAATCCGGAATAGGCGCGATCCGCATCGCTGCCATCGCCCCACAGCTTGCGGATAGCGTCAAAGCGATCATCGGCGGCCTTGGCGAAGTAAGCCGTGCGAAGCGTTTCGGAACGCGTCGTCCACTCATTCACCTCAGCCCCGCCGGTGCGCGCCGCATAAAGCTGGCTGTAAAGATCGATCATCACCTGTGATGACAAGACACCCCGCGCAGCCGCCACGTCGGCCGCTGCCGCTCTTGATGCCAAAGACAGCATCGGTGCGCGCACCGCCATCAGCGAATAGGCAGCCCCTGCACTCTGGCGCAGGTTCTCGGGCGGTTCGATGCCCGTGGCAAAGGACATGCCGATGCTCCACGGCGTCAGCGCCTCAACCCCGTCCCATTCGATCTTCACCGCGCGACGGGCCTTCAAGGCTGCCCCTGCAAACTTTTGCGCCAGCAGAATGTCGATCTTGTTGCCGGTGCCGCGCCGCAATGCGCGGTCCAGTTGGGCCATGCCCGATGATCCCTCGTCCGAAAACGACGAACAGATCGCGCGCGAAAGATCCCACTCCCATCCGGGCCTGCCTGCCGCCGTCAATGCGGTGATCGGGCAGATTCCCACCGGATCGGACGTTGCGACAAAGCTTGCCAGCGCCGCATCTTCGAGCGCGCGGGTAAAATTGCCGCTATCCACCGATTGCACCATTGCGCGGGCCGCATCGGCCTCGCCCATGCGCAGCAGCAATTGCGCGCGCATCGCGGCCCAGTCTGCGCCATTCATCCCCACAGGTGTCGCCAGACGGCTGGAAAGCGCGCGGCGGGCCAGAATATGGCCCCAGCGCGAAACAAACCGGCCACGCGTCTTGCCGATCACGCCTTCAACAAACGCACCGTTAAGATAATGCGTCGAAACCGCCGGAAAACCGCCCTCACCCTGATCGATAAAGCCCACAATCTCAAGGCTGCGGCGGCCCGATGGGGGAATATCAAACTTCGGTTTGGCCGATTGGATGAGCTTTTCCAGCAGGGCCGGATCAATCGATTTCAGCAGCGCCTCATCGCTGTTGCTAATCGCCCCCGCGCCCGCCTGTGGTGCGTTGGTCGCAGGGATGGCCTGAACAACCGGCGTTGATGTGCTTGATGGCGCGCTTGACGGCGCGGAAGCTACCACTGCCGCTGGCGTAGTCGTCAGGGAGCGGGCAGTAGCGGTCGGCGTTGTCGAACGGACTGCCGTCGGCGTCGTGTTGCGGGCGGGCGCGGATGATCTTTGCGGCGCAGGCCGCGCAGGCGCAGGCGGGTTGTCAAACCCCGGCGGCAGCAGCGATTCTTGCGCCACCAGTGTGCCCGAAATGGCAGCTAACGCCGCCACACCACTTAACCAGAAAAGCCGGCGATTCATCGCGTCGTCGCTCCTGCGCTTACCGGTTGTTCGATCCATCGCATCGGCTGCGCCCCACCTTTGATCCATGCCATCACAACAACTGCGGCAAACGCCAGTGCGCCAACCACGGCAATAATCCTGTTCACGCGCATTTCGCTCCCAGCGGCCCAAGTGCTGCCCTGACCGCTGTCAAATCCGGCTCGACATGCGATACTTGCCACGCGCACTAGCGCAAGTATAGGCAGGGCGGCAATGCAACTTGATAGTGTCCCCCTCAGTTCCCCGGAAATCGGCCGCATCGCACGGCGGATTGATCGTCCTTTGGTGCTTGTGGGCATGATGGGCGTTGGCAAAACCACCATCGGCCGCAAGTTGGCTACCATGCTCCACTTGCCCTTCGTCGATGCCGATGAAGAGATTGAGCGCGCCGCGCAGATGCCCATCCCCGAAATATTCGCAACCTATGGCGAACCCTATTTCCGTGATGGTGAACGCCGCGTGATCGCAAGGCTGGTGGGGGATGGGCAGCATACAGATCGCAAAGTGCTGTCCACCGGCGGCGGTGCTTTTGTCGATGCCTCCACCCGCGCGTTGGTGCTGGAAAAGGCCATCGCCGTCTGGCTCGATAGCGACATCGCCACATTGGTCGAACGGGTGGGCCGCAAAGACAATCGCCCGCTTTTGAAAACCGGTGATCCGCACGAAATCCTCACCCGCCTGCGCGATGAACGCCAACCGTTCTATTCCCAGGCACCGATCCACGTCATCAGCACCACGCAGCCGCACCAGATCACGGCGTCGCGCATTCTCAGGGCAATCGATCAATGGCTGTAATTCCCGTCGCCATCGCCGGCGCTCCCTACGACGTCCGCATCGAAGCTGGCGTGCTTGCGCGCGCGGGCGAATACTGCCGTCCTTTCCTGCGCAAAAACAACGTATTGGTCATCACTGACCACAATGTTGCCACCAAATGGCGCCAAATTGTCTCGGATTCGTTTGCGTCTGCGGGGCTTCACAGCGATTGGCTGGTCCTGCCAGCAGGTGAAAGCACCAAGAGTTGGGAGCATCTTTCCCGCGTGATCGACTGGCTGCTCGAGCAGGAAATAGAACGCAAAGACAAGATCATAGCACTCGGCGGCGGCGTCATCGGCGACCTGACGGGCTTTGCCGCCTCCATCGTAAAACGCGGCTGCGGCTTCATCCAGATCCCCACCACCCTCCTCGCCCAGGTCGATTCCAGCGTAGGCGGCAAAACGGCGATAAATACAAGCGCTGGCAAGAACTTAGTCGGCGCATTCCACCAACCCGCCCTAGTCCTCGCCGACCCTCTAGCCCTCGACACCCTCCCCTTGCGCGAAGTCAGGGCAGGCTACGCCGAGGTCGTCAAGTATGGCCTGATCGATGATCCAGCGTTCTTCGAATGGTGCGAATTGAATGGCTTAGATCTTCTGGCGGGCGATCAAACTGCCCGCGAATATGCCATCGCCCACAGCGTTTCAGCCAAAGCGCGGATCGTTGCCGCCGACGAAAAGGAAACCGCAGGCGTGCGCGCCTTGCTCAATCTGGGGCACACTTTCGGCCACGCGCTCGAAGCAGAAACCGGCTTTTCCGACCGCCTTTTGCACGGTGAGGGCGTGGCCCTTGGCATGGTCCTGGCCGCACGTTTCTCGGCGCGGCAAGGTCTTATGGCAGGTCAGGACGCAGAACGTATCGCGACGCATATCGGCACTGTCGGCCTGCCCGCATCCCTCGCTGGACTGGCTCTCGATTGCGACGGACGTCGCCTTGCCGACCACATGCTCCATGACAAGAAGATGGATGCAGGCACCTTGCCATTCTTGCTGATGCGCGGAATTGGGAAGACATTTCTCGCAAGCGACGTCGATCTGAATGACGTCTCGGCATTCCTTGATGAGGAACTCGCGCGCACCTAATGCAAAACCGCTGATCCCGGCCTGCCTCAGGCAGCATGACCGAGATCAGCGGAATTCAATGCATCAGGTGCCGGTAAACACAGCCTTGCGCTTTTCAAGGAACGCGGCCCCACCTTCAGCAGCATCCGCACTATCGCCAGCAATGCGCTGTCCTTCAGCTTCGATCTGCAAGGCGCTGGCATAATCAGCCTCTAGCGCCTTGAGCAGGTTTTGCCGCATGACGCCCAGCGCAACGGTTGGGCCATTGGCCAGACGCGTGGCCAGCGCCAGCGCCTCCTCCTGCAAGGCAGCATCATCTACCGCCTTGTAGATCAGACCCCAGTTTTCGGCCTTTTCCGCACCGATCTTTTCGCCCAGCATCATCATCTCGGTTGCGCGTGCCTTGCCAACCAACCGGGTCAGCGTCCACGAAGAGCCACCATCGGGGACAAGGCCGATGTTCACGAAAGCCTGAAGGAAATAGGCGTTGCGACCAGCGAGGACAAAGTCGCCGGTCAACGCAATCGAACAGCCAATCCCTGCGGCAGGGCCATTTACAGCGGTGACAATCGGAACAGGCAGGCGGGTTAACGCCTGCATCATCGGGTTATACGATAGGGTCAACGCGCTATGCGAACCCTCACCACCCGAGATTGAGCGTTCGCCTTTTGCCGCAAGATCAGCACCCGAACAAAACGCACGCCCTGCGCCAGTGATGAGAACCGCCCGCGCGCCATTCAGGCTGCTTACCGCAGTCGCAATTTCGACAGCCATGTTGGGCGGGCAAGCATTGAGTCGTTCCGGGCGGTTAAGCGTAATCTTGAGGACATTGCCGATCCGCTCAATCGCAATGGTTTCATATTCCATCCTGAACACCCTCTTCCTTAATCGACTGGCTAAAAATCAATAGCACACCGCCATACCTGCGCGCGCAGATGATTCCATCGAAAATTGGTTGGGCGTCTAGGCAAGCTCTTTAATTGATCAGCGCACAATCATTGCGGATAGGCCTGCGCGAAGGCTGCCGCCGCGCCAAAAAGCCCGGGCTGCGGATGGGTGATCAGCTTAACCGGGATTGCAGCCATAAGGGCCTCGAACCGGCCCTTGGCACAAAAACGATCCGCAAAGCCCGACCGGACCAGCGTATCTCTAATCCGCAATCCCAAGCCGCCCGCCATAACAACGCCCGTCGCGCCATGTGCCAATGCCAGATCACCTGCAACGCTACCCAGTGAAAGGCAGAACCGATCAACCGCTGCCGCTGCCAGACTATCGCTGCCAGCAGTGCCCAATTCCCATAATTCGCGGTCAGTGCGCGGCGTAAACGGCCTGCCGTCCATTTGGGCGAGCGCTTCGTAGATATCGACAATGCCCGGCCCTGCCACCACCCGCTCTACCGATACGCGGCGATGGCGTTGGCGCAAGCGTGCCAGAATCGCGTCCTCGATTGTATCAAGCGGTGCAAAATCGATGTGGCCGCCTTCAGTCGGCTGCACTTTGTAGTCCGATCCATCGCGCCACAACTGTGCGACACCAAGCCCTGTCCCGGGGCCAACCACACTGATCACACCCCTAGCGGGAAGCGCCTCATCAGGGCCGCTCAAGTGCACAAAATGGGATGGATCAGCCTGCGCAACCGCATGGGCTACCGCCGCGAAATCGTTTACGACGACATATTCATGCGCGCCAAGTTTTTCCGGAATGAGCGCCGGACGGATGATCCATGGATTGTTGGTAAACTTGATGATGTCGCCGCCAACTGGCCCCGCAACAGCAATAGCGGCAGCTTTTGGCAAAGCACCGCCCACCATGCGCCCGAATTCCTCCCATGCAAGTTGTAACGAGCCGTGTTCGGCGGTTTTAAGCGTTACCGCCTCACCCAGCGAAACAACGCGACCGCCGCCGGTTTCAGCAATCGCAAACCGCGCATGGGTTCCGCCTATATCGACGGCAACTACCTGCATTCCATCCCCCTCAAGCGCATTTACGCGAATATCATTAGAGCCCGGCTGCTGCCAACATCGCCGAACCGCCGCGCTCGGCAGGATCGGCGTGCTGACGCATTAGCGCGAACAGTTCGCGACCTACGCCGAGCGATTGATGCGATACAACGGCTTCTTCACGCACGGCCCATTCCTCGTCGGGCACCAGCGCGGTCAAGACGCCGGTATTGGCACAGACCCGCACCACATCGCCATCGCGCAGCTTGGCCAAGGGGCCACAATGCCCCGCTTCGGGTGAGACGTGGATGGCAGCGGGAACTTTCCCCGACGCGCCAGACATGCGCCCGTCAGTTACCAAGGCCACTTTGAACCCGCGATCCTGCAACACGCCCAGCGGCGGCGTCAGCTTGTGCAGTTCGGGCATCCCATTGGCAGCCGGCCCCTGAAAACGCACCACCACCACGACATCTCGTTCCAGCTCGCCCGCCTTGAACGCAGCCAGAACATCGTTCTGTTCGGTAAAAACGCGGCACGGCGCTTCAATTGTCCAGCGGGAAGGATCGACCGCGCTCACCTTGATCGTCCCGCGTCCCAAATTGCCTTTGAGAAGGCGGAACCCGCCTTCGGCCTGAAACGGTGCAGCTACGGGGCGCAGCATGGTTTCATCGCCAGACACTTCGGGCGCTGGCGTCCAAGCCAAGGCATCACCATCCATCACCGGTTCCTGCGCGCCTTCGGCAAGGGATGCGCCATAGACCGTGCGAATATCGGCATGGGCCAGCCCCGCTCCGATCAATTCACGGATCACATATGGCATACCGCCAGCAGCCGCGAACGCGTTCACATCGCCCGCACCATTGGGATAGACATTGGCGATCAGCGGGATGACGCGCGAAAGATCGTCCATATCGTCCCAATCGATCTGGATGCCCGCAGCGCGCGCGATGGCGGGCACGTGAATCACATGATTGGTCGAACCGCCGGTTGCCAGCAGGCCGACGATGGCATTGACGATGGCCTTTTCATCGACGCACAGACCCAGCGGGCGGTAATCATCACCGTCCCAGCCAATTTGCGCAACGCGGTGCACAGCAGCCCGCGTCAATTCCTGCCGCAGCTTTTGGCCGGGCTGGACGAAGCTGGAACCGGGCATGTGCAGCCCCATCATCTCCATCATCATCTGGTTCGAATTGGCCGTGCCATAGAAGGTGCACGTTCCCGGCGAATGATAGCTGGCGCTCTCGCTTTCCAGCAATTCCTCGCGGCCAACCTTGCCCTCGGCATAGAGCTGGCGGATGCGGACTTTTTCCTTGTTGGGAAGGCCGGTCGGCATTGGACCCGCCGGAACGAGGATCGTTGGCAAGTGGCCAAATCGCAGCGAGCCGATCAGAAGGCCGGGCACGATCTTGTCGCAGATGCCCAGCAGCAGCGCGCCTTCGAACATTGCATGGCTGAGGCCAACCACCGCTGCCATCGCGATCACGTCGCGGCTGAATAGCGACAGTTCCATTGAATCCTGCCCTTGCGTCACCCCGTCACACATCGCAGGCACGCCGCCTGCCACTTGCGCGGTTGCGCCAACTTCGCGGGCGAAAATCTTGATCTGTTCGGGGTAGCGACCATAAGGCTGATGCGCTGAAAGCATGTCGTTATAGGCGGTGACAATACCGATGTTCATCGCCTTGCCCGATTTGATCAGTGCCTTATCATCCCCTGACGCGGCAAATCCGTGCGCCAAGTTCCCGCAAGAAAGCTGCGGTCGGTTCAGGCCTTGATCGCGTGAGCGTTCGATCAGATCGAGATAGGCGGCGCGCGTGGTTCGTGAGCGTTCGATGATACGCTGGGTAACGCGCGCGACAGTAGGGTTCATCGGCATCATTCGCTCCAGTAAATCGTCACAGGCGGACCATATCCGCGCAGGAATTCAGCCACGGGGTAGCTATCGTCACCGGCAAGAACACGTTCAACCAGCGCCTTCTTTGTTGCACCGGTAATCACAAGAATGATCTCTTTGGTTGCTTTTAGCGCTGCCTGATTCAACGTCAGCCGGTCAAACGGCGCTTCGGGCGGTAGCGGAATCGGGGTTGTCGCAATCACCGATGCACCGGGTCTGATCCGCGCCTGCATGTGCGGAAACAACGAGGCTACATGCCCGTCCGCTCCCATGCCGAGCCAGACCAGATCGAACGGAGCGACTGTTGCGCCTTCCTGCAACCGTTCAAACGCCGCGCCAGAGTGACCGAGCGCGGCGACAATCTTGCCGAAGTTGCTGGCGGGATGATCATCGGGAACGCACCGGTCATCGGTGAGGGCGATCGTCACACTGGGCCAATCCAGCGGCCGGTCTTTCAGCAGCGTCAGTACCTTGATCGGTGTAGACCCGCCGGTAAAGGCAATACGCTTCGGCCCCGGTGCGGTAATAACTTGCGCGATGCGATCTGCCACGGCTGCCGCATCGCCCGGCTGCGCCCAGGCTATCGAAGCAGGCGTTGGATCAATCATTCCAACTGCGTCCATCCCGTTCGGTCAGGGCAATGGCAGCGTTCGGCCCCCAACTTCCGGCAGCATAAGGCTTTGCTTCAAGGCCGGTTTCGTCCCAAACCTTGCGAATGCCATCGACCCAGCGCCATTGCGCTTCCACTTCATCGCGGCGCACGAACAAGGTCTGCTCACCTTCGATAAGATCGAGCAGCAGGCGTTCATAAGCGATCCGGCGGCGGGCCTTGGCAAAGGCAGTGGTCAGCGACAGGTCAAGGTTGACCTCACGCAGGGTAATCCCCCCACGGTCCAGCCCCGGCTCTTTGGCCATGACCTGCAAACGCACGTATTCTTCTGGCTGTAGACGGATGACAAGGCGGTTGGCAGGCAACCGGCCGCCACGCTGCCCGAACAGGTTGTGCGGCACGGGTTTGAATTCGACCACGATTTCGCTGCGGCGTTCGCTCAACCGTTTGCCGGTGCGCAAGTAGAACGGCACGCCGGTCCAGCGCCAGTTATCGACATGGGCCTTGATCGACACGAAGGTTTCGGTGTCGGATTGTTCGCCCAAATCCTCCTGATAGCCGGTCACTGCAGCGCCTTTTACAGCCCCGGTTCGGTATTGCCCGCGCACCATCTCTTCGGCTTTGACGGGCCGCAGAGCGCGCAGGACTTTGACCTTCTCGTCACGGATCGAGGTTGCATCAAGGCTGGCCGGCGGCTCCATCGCAGTCAGCGCCAGCAATTGCAGCATGTGGTTTTGCACCATATCACGCAGCGCGCCGGTATCGTTGTAAAACCCCTTGCGGCCTTCAAGACCAACCGTCTCGCTCACCGTGATTTGCACATGATCGATGCCGCCGGAATTCCACAGCGGTTCAAACATCATATTGGCAAAGCGCAAGGCCATCAGGTTCTGGACCGTTTCCTTGCCAAGATAATGATCGATCCTGAAGATCTGTTCCTCGGCAAAGGCCGCTGCGACAGCATCATTGATCCGTGTTGACGATGCCAGATTGTTGCCCAGCGGCTTCTCCAGCCCGATACGCACATTGCCGTGCGTCAATCCGGCCCGCCGCAGCCCTTCGATTGTCGGCTCGAACAAGAAGGGAGCGGTCGAAAGAAAGATCGACAGCCCGCAGGATGTATCGCCCAGTTTAGCGGCAAGATCGCCAAAGCCATCGACATTCGAGGCATCAAGCGTCTGATATTCAAGCCGTTCAAGGAAAGAGGCCAGCTTGGCATCATCGCGCCGGTCTTCGGGCAGAAATTCTGCCAGCGCGGCGCGGGCAAACTCCCGGAATTCTGCGTCATCATGCTCGGACCGCGCCGTGCCTACAATGCGCAGATCAGGGCCGATCAGCTCATCCTCATGCAAGGCATAAAGCGATGGCAAAAGCATGCGGCGCGATAGATCACCCGTTGCGCCGAACAACAGCAGCGCAGAACAGCTTTTTTCGATCATTGGCGAGAAATCCCATCGTAGAGCAAACGGTCCAAATGCCAGCGCCACCGACCCATGCAGCACCGCCTCTAGACAGATAAAGGTCCCAGATCAGCACGCATAAGTATGCAGCATAGCTATGCGCGCTGCGTGCATAGCCTATTCTTCGATCCATAGCCCTGCATAAGGCGGCAAACCACCAATGCTGGCCTGATTGACGCAAGCCATGATAAGCCCACCCAGCCCCAACGCATCAGGCCAAGGAACGGGCGCGGCTGAAAGATTAAACACGCCGACGATAGTCTGTTGCTCCGCCGTACGCCTGACCGCCAGCACTTCATCATCAGCATAAAGCACTGTGAAATCACCGATGCGCAGTGCCGGATTAAAACGCCGCAATCGCAGCAATTGCGCCGTGAGGTCCAATAGTGAATCCGCCTCCGCTTCCTGCCGATCGACCGCCCGCGACATGTTCTCTTCGCCCAGCGGTAGCCATGGATCACCAGTCGTAAAGCCCGCCTTGGCTTCTGCTGCCTGCCAAGGCATTGGCGTACGTGCGCCATCGCGTGATAACGTCAACGGCCAATTCGCGATGGCTTCAGGGTCCTGCAATTGTTCAAACGGAATATCGACCTGGGTCAGCCCCAATTCCTCGCCCTGATAGACGATGATGTTTCCCCGCAACGATGCAAATAGCATTGCCTTGACGCGGGCAAAGGCCTCGCGGTTTTCCGGCGCGCACCAGCGTGAAACCGCGCGCGGCGCATCGTGGTTTTCAAAAGCCCAGCTTGGCCACCCAAGGCCTGGTTCATCTGGCCATTTCGCCACAGCTTGCGCCACGAATTGCGGTGTCAGCGCTTCGGCATAGAGAAAATCGAAGCCATATGCGCTGTTGAGGTGCTCCTGCCCCGCCGTAAACGCTTTCATCTCGGTTTCGGCGATGTCGCCACCCACTTCGGCAACGGTGAAAATCGCGCCATATTCATCGCACACCGAACGCACACGCTTGATAAAGTTCAGGATGTCGGGATGGGACTGGTTGTAAAGCTTGAGCTGGAAATCGAACGGCCGCGTCTTGCGCCTCCCGTCATCAGGCGCAGGCGGATTATCGCGCATGTCCAGATCGTGCATCAGGAAATTCAAGGCATCAAGACGGAACCCGTCGACCCCGCGATCCAGCCAGAACCGCATCGCCGCCAGCAGCGCATCCTGCACGGCGGGATTGTGTGCGTTGATCTGGGGCTGGCTCGAAAGGAAGTTGTGTAGATAGTACTGCCGCCGCCGCGCGTCCCACGTCCATGCCGGGCCGCCGAACACCGATTGCCAGTTTGAAGGCGGTGAGCCATCGGGCTTGGGATCAGCCCAGACATACCAATCCGCCTTGGCATTGACGCGGCTCTGGCGGCTTTCGACAAACCAATCATGCTCGTCAGATGTGTGTGCGAAGACCTGATCAATGGTAATCTTGATACCAAATTCATGCGCGCGGTGAACCAGCGCATCAAAATCGGCCAAAGTCCCGAAAATCGGATCGACGTCGCAATAGTCGGCCACGTCATAGCCGAAATCTTTCATCGGCGATTTGAAGAACGGCGATATCCAGATGGCATCCACGCCAAGTCGCGCGACGTGATCAAGCCGCGCGGTAATTCCCGGCAAATCGCCAATGCCATCACCGTTGGAATCGCCAAAGCTGCGCGGGTAAATCTGGTAAATTGCGGCGCCTTGCCACCACGGCAATTCAGCAGAAGGATCAAGCTGCCCTGGCACTTCGGTTATCGCTGTCATGATTGAATAAATTCCGTAGAAGGCATGGGATCATTTGCATGTTGCAGAGGGCAAGAAGTCGCGACGAAATTGCAACGCACATTGTGATGTTGATGTCTTAGCGTATCGCGGTGCGAGGCAATTGCAAGCAAGCCCGATCAAGCATACGACTTCCATAGAGCAACAACATGAACCCGCCGGACGTTTGGCGCTGGTGTCATCGACAAGATGGAAAGTAGGGCTGCATCGTCCCTTGCCTTGCCAGCAACACATGTTGTGCGCGATAGCAAAGGGTGCTGACTTCGCCCGCGTGAGCGTAATTATATTCGTATGCACATCGATTGCAGTCGGCCTGAGTTTCTGCGACGTGCCCCGCGTGAAAGTGCAGCAAAAAAGGAAAAGTCATGGCCATGCAGGGACTGATAGGGGCTGTCGAAGCTGGCGGCACAAAGTTCGTGCTGGCACTTGCCACGCCCGACGGCGAAATCCTTGAACGCACACGCCTTCCCACCAATACGCCTGTAGAGACATGGCCTGCGATGGCCGCCTTTTTTACGCAAGCATCACAACGCCATGGCCCAATTGCGGCCTTCGGCGTTGCCAGCTTCGGACCGATCGATATCGATCCCGCTTCTCCTGCCTACGGGACCTTCACAACCACACCCAAACCGGGTTGGTCCGGCGCGCGCTTTCACGATGCATTGGCGCAGTTCAATGCACCCATAAATGTCGATACCGACGTGAATGGCGCTGCTATCGGTGAATGGCAGGCAGGCGCGGGACGCGGCTGCCGCACGGTTGCCTATACCACTATCGGCACTGGGGTCGGTACCGGCATCATTCGTGACGGCCGTTCATTGATGGGGATTTCGCACTTCGAAAGTGGGCATATCCTGCCACCACACAACCACAACACCGATCCCTTTCCTGGCATCTGCCCCTATCATAGTGATTGCATCGAGGGGCTCGCAAGCGGACCTGCTATTGAACAACGCTGGGGCCGGAGCCTTGACCAGTTGGCGGATGATCCGCAAGCGATCCAGCTGATCGCGGGCTACATTGCCCATCTGGCGTCAACATTGGTCCTTCTGCATATGCCGGATCGGTTGATCTTTGGCGGCGGTGTGATGAAAGCCCCCGGCCTGATTGAGGCAGTGCGATCCGCAACCTTGCGTAAATTGAATCACTATGTGCAGCACCCACGCGTCGACGATGGCCTTGTTAGTTATGTTGTCACACCGGGCCTTGGTGACGATGCAGGCATAACCGGCGCAATCGCATTGGGCTGCCAAGCGATCGCATCTCCTTAAGCCCACCAATCGTTGAAATATGGCGGTGAAAGACAACCAAACCGGAACCGCGAATCGTCAATAACTCACCGGCGGCGGACGATGTGAGGCAGATTCCACACCGCGACGAACCAAACTTGTGCCCTGTATCGCCTGCGTTTCGGTCGGCCACAGAGATTGATTTATTAAATGATTGAAATAAATGCATATTAGCCAAAGACCAAGAGGCTGGCGCATAATTAAATCTAGCTAAATCAATGACCTTCCGTCAGCACTCAACACCAGAAAAACATACGCAAATTGCCATAACAATCGATTGAATTTTGATTGCAATCGATTGCAGATGCGCTAACTAGGTCACACTGGACGCGTCGAGAGTCGTATTGGCGACGCAGAATCAGCAGGGAGAGACATTCATGACCAAGACCCGATTCCATAGCCTTATCTCTGTGTCGGCAATCTGCCTGACAGCAATGGCCGCCCCTGCTTGGGCGCAGGCCGCAGACGAACAGGCGACTGAAGCCGCCGCATCTGAAGAAATCATCGTTACCGGCGTTTCGCGGGCCACCAACCGTCTGGACACTAGCATCTCGGTTAGCGCCTTGAATGCTGACAGCATTGCCGCAGTATCACCGCGCGGCACTTCTGAAATCTTTCGCCAACTTCCAGGCATCCGTTCGGAATCTTCCGGCGGTGGCGGTAACTCGAACATCTCGGTGCGCGGCCTGCCAATGTTGACCGGCGGTGGACAGTTCGTATCACTGCAAGAAGACGGGCTGCCCGTGTTGCTTTTTGGCGATCACAACTTTGCTCCGGCTGATGGTTTCATCAAAACCGATACAACGCTCGCCCGCATTGAATCCGTACGCGGTGGCAGTTCGTCCACCCTCACCACCAACGGCAACGGCGCGATCATCAACTTGATCAGCCGCACGGGTGAACAGGAAGGCGGAAGCATCCTACTCAGCAAGGGTATCGATTTCAACGATTCCCGCGTGGACATGGAATATGGCTCGGCGCTTGCCGAAGACCTCTATTTCCATGTCGGAGGCCACTACCAGATCGGTGGTGACGTGCGCGATACCGGCTTCAATGCCGTGAACGGTGGCAAGTTCCGCGCCAGCATAACCAAGAAATTCACATCAGGCTTCTTGCGCGTGTTCGCACAAGTGATCGACAAGAAGGACGCAACCTTCATGCCGCAGCCTGTGCGCATCACCGAAGTGCCGGGTTCGGTAGCAGCGGTTGCCGCAGGCGCAGCCAACTATGGCCGCGTGCTCGGCTCGCTCACCAACAATCTTCCGGGCCTTGATGCTGCCAACCAGACCTTGCACGGCGGCAACCTGATCGGCTTTCCTGTGCTTGATGGTTCGGGCAACCTGATCTCGACCGATCTTCGCCAAGGCATCCACACCAAGGGCCGTTCCTTTGGCGGAGAATTCGAAATCGAAGCCGCTGAAGGCCTGACCATCAGCAACAAGCTGCGCTATACCGATTTCAGTGGGCGCTTCATTGCACCGTTCACACATGCCGTGGATACAGCAACAAACACGCTTGCCCGTGTCGGCGGTGCATCGGCCACATTCTTCAACGGTCCTAACGCCGGAAGCGCCGTCACCAATGCCTCGCTCACCGGCCTTACCGGCAACAATCTGATCACCGAAATCGCACTGTTCGATACCGAACTGAACGATATGGGCAACTTCGCCAATGACTTGCGCGTAACCAAGTCGTTCGCGCTGGAAGGCGGCGAAATCGTCGCGACCGCTGGCTACTTCGTGATGAGCCAGAACTTCGAACAGCGTTGGCACTGGGGTCGCATGCTGACCTCGACCGAGGGCAATCCTGCGATCATTAATGTACCCGGCGTAACCGAAGCAGGTGTCTACACTTACAACGGCGCGTTTGGTGCATGCTGCAACATCTTGTGGGACATGACGGCCAAGGTTGATGCCGTCTATGGCGGCCTCAATGCCACGTTCGGCGATCTTAGCCTCGATGGCAGCCTCCGTCGTGAAACCATGCGCTATGATGGATTTGCCCAGTTCAACTCGGCCCGTAATGTTGACGTCAATCGCGATGGCACCATTGGTCCGGCAGAGCGCGGCGTGCCTATCAGTGATCCCGCTACACGCGGCAACATCGGTGGTGCGCTTTCCGGGACGGCTTATTCGATCGGTGCCAACTATCGTGCAACCGATGATCTCGCGCTCTTTGCCCGTTACAGCAAGGGCCTGACCTGGAACTTTGATCGCCAGTTTGGTGCTTTCACCGGTGGCCAGATCACCCAGCCCGGCCTGCTGCGCAACACCACCAAGCAATTCGAAGCAGGCCTGAAGTGGCGTGAGACGATGGACTCGATCCCGGGCCGTCTCGAACTCTACCTCACCTACTTCCACGGTGAAGCCAATCTGCGGAACTTCTCGATCACCAACAATCAGGCAACCGGCAACATCGTCAAATCCGACGGTGTCGAAATGGAAGCCAACTGGCGCTCGGGCAACTTCAACCTGTTCGGCAACGCCACCTGGACCAATGCGCGCAACGTCACCGACTTCTCGGTTCCTGCACGTTCGGGTCTGGTCCCGCGCCGTCAGGCTGACTGGATCTACAACATCGGTGCTTCGTACACGTTCATCGACCGTCTGACCTTGGGTGCCGCTGTTAACGGAACGTCGGAAACATTCGTCGATTTCGAAAACCGCTTCGTGCAGCCGGCGTTCAACGTTGTCACCGCTTATGTCAGCTTTGATGTGACTGACCGGATGACGCTTGCCGTGAACGCGAACAACCTGTTCGACACGACCGGCTTCACCGAAGGTGACGAAAGCCGTTTGTTCGATACCGATGGTAACGGTGCTTACGATACCTCGATCGGCCGTTCGATCACCGGACGCACAATTTCGGCATCGGTGCGTTACACCTTCTAAGTTTTATATCTGAGAAGTATCTGCCCCCGGCATTGGCCCGCAATGGCCGATGTCGGGGGTATTTGTTTGTCAAAAACTCGCCAAGATGCTGACTTTGACCACTTGCCAATCCCGCGTCCAGAATCGTAAAAACACTTTACAGGCGTGACAGTGCAGCTTGAACGGCTGATAAACCGTAATTGCAGTTGACATTTATTATACTTTTCAATTGTATAACAATAAATGGGAGGAAACCGTTTATGTCCGCGCATATATCAGCAACCGGCGCGACATTGATACCGGATGCTCTGACACTTTCCCGATCCGTAACATGACGACTGGACCAAATGGCTTGAAGATTCGGAACATTGCTGAACTGGCCCGCATGGCTGGTGTTTCAGCAGGCACTGTGTCGCGTGCCCTTGCCGGGAAAGAACTGGTCAACAAAGAAACGCGCGAACGCATCCAGGCTCTGGCACGCGAGCACGGCTTCCGACCAAACCAGATGGCGCGCCGCCTGCGGACCCAGAAAACCGGAGTGATTGGGGTCGTTATCCCTCTCGGCCACGAACGTCGACAGCATATCTCGGACCCGTTTTTCATGACTCTGTTCGGCTATCTTGCCGATGAATTGACCGAAAGCGGCCATGACCTGATGCTTTCGCGCGTCATCCCCGGCGATGATGAATGGCTTGATCGCATCGTTGATTCAGGGATGCTCGACGGGGCGCTGGTCATCGGCCAATCGAACCAGACCGATGTGATCGAACGCGTGGCAGAGCAGTATCGCCCGCTGGTCGTCTGGGGTAGCCATCGCGAAGGCCAGATGCAATGCACGGTTGGTGTCGACAACATCGCGGGGGGACGTTTGGCAGCCGAACGACTGGTTGCGCGCGGGGCCAAAAATCTGGCGTTCTTTGGCGATACCAATGGCCCGGAAATCGCCGAGCGTCTGGCTGGCGCACAAGCCGTAGCCAATGCGCACAGCCTACCCATGCGAGCCTTTCCGACGCATCTTGCAAGCGACGAAATGGCGAGCCAGATCGCCACGCACCTTGACGACCTTGGCGCCACGATAGACGGCATCGTATGCGCGTCTGATACCATCGCCATGACCACAATCCGCATGTTGCACGAACGGGGCCGGTCGGTGCCTGATCAAATCGCAGTGACCGGCTTTGATGATCTACCGCTTGCGGAACGGATGGTTCCGCAGTTGACCACCGTCCGGCAGGATATCGCTGCCGGTGCGCGCGCTATGGTTGATAACCTGCACCGCCGTATGGCGGGTGAAGATGCTCCATCCAAGGTAATGATGCCTGAGTTGATCGTGCGCGAAAGCGCCTAATTTACGCAATAGTAACGCGGTCCCCGTCAAACCGTAAATTGAAACGTGGCGCAGGCGTTCCGCCAAAGTTGCTGCGCAGCAATTCGGGATGCTCTTCCGTTGTGCGCCCGCCCATGGCGAAGTAATCGACGAAGCTCCAGACTTCGCCCTCGCCGGTAACCCACCAGCTATAGCTCTGCGTCGGCTCTGAATCCGGGTTTGCCACAACCAGCCCTGAACCGTTGATTGGACGCCACGGCCCGGTCATCGCACCGGCTACTACGCCATATAGACCGTTAGGCCCGGCTACAGCTTCAGGCGCAAAGACCTGCCGCTGTGTTGACCAGAACAGATAGTAGCGCCCGTCTCGCACCACGACATGAGGCCGCTCCAATTCATTGTTGACGCCTACAGCCTCAACCACAGGATCGCCGAGCACCCATGTCCCATCCACCAGCATGGCTATGCCGATGTTGCCATTGTGTGTGTGGTCAGACCATGACGCAGTCCCGGTAAACAGGATGTGCGCCTTGCCCGTCGCCGGATCGCGCAGCCACGCCGGATCGCGGAAGCCTTTGATTTGCCCGGGCTTGCCCGTGTTCTGCCGATCCAGCAGATATCGCACACCATCGGCCACAAAAATCTCGCGCGGGCTTTGCCAATCGCCCGGACCTTGAAGACCCAAAGTCCCTTCACAGACAAACAAGCGTTGTTCGAAGGTCAGTGCCGTTTCATCACGGCGGCCAGCGGCAGTGATGAAATGCTGCACCGTCTGGCCATCATCCATCAAGATCGCTGAGCCCGCCCATTCGCGGCTTCCCGGCGTCAATCCATCGGGAAAAGCATTGCCGTGATCACGCCAGCCATCATCGCCTAACGACAGCAGCCGGATACGCGCCTGGGCGTGACGGTCAACCGGATCAGGAAAGACCGGCGCGCTCAGGAAGAACCACCATTGCCTGTCTTGGTGAACAACCGTGCGCCCATCCTCATGCGCCAGTGGCCAGCAATCCCAAAGATCGAGATCGGGAAAAATCCGCACCACATCTGCCGCGCGAATCAATGGAATGTTGGGCAGTTCCGCAAAATGTGTGGGTGCCCAGCGGCATATTGCCATTGCAGCAATCGATTGCGCTTGCACAGAAAAATCAGACATCGAGAACTTTCAAACTATAAACCGGAAGATCAGGCGCCGAGCGCAACAGTTATGCTGTGGCTGGCTCCACTGGCACTACGCCAACGCGGCCCTCGCGCACCCACAGAACCGAGAAACTGGCAAGGACCAGACAAACACCACTGAACATCAGCATGTTGCGGGGATCGCCGCCAAGGACTTGTTTGTAGGCGTCAAACCCAAGCGCCACAAAGCCTAGGTCCAGACGGCTCATGACGATGGCAAACAGCAGCATCGGGATCACTATCATCATATTGAAGATGCCCATGTAAACGCCTGTACGCTGTGGCGGGATGGCGTTGCTCAGGATCGCGTAAGGGTTGCCCATGATGCTTCCCCACGCCACACCAATGCCGATTGCCGGCAGAAACAGCAGCGCCTTGTCGGTGATATTGGGCAGTGCAAACATGCCTATACCACCTGCAAACAGGCACAGGGCGTGAAGCGGCCCCGGACCCATGCGTCTGGCCAGCGGGACCATTGAAAACGCCGTAACAAAGGCAATCGCATTATAGAACGCAGCGATTTCACCGTTGGTCAGCACGGCACTGCGGAAGGCACTGCTATGAACATCACTGGTCCCATAGACTGTCCGGCTCACCGAATAGACCGCATACGTCCAGTAGCCCGACATGCCCGCCCACTGGAACACGCTCATCAGGCCCAGTTTGCGCATCGCCACCGGCATCGCCACAATCGCACTGCCAATCTCGCGCAAGGTTGCCAAAACACCTTTGGGCTGCACTGCGATATGGGCGCGTTCGTCAAGTGTCAGCGGCAATTCCGGAACGCGCAGCACGGACCATACAATCGTGGAAAGCGACAGCACCGCACCGATCATGAACACCACGCGCACGGTAAAGGGAATGCCGTGATCGTCTACCCAATCCTGGCTCATGCCCAAGCCTACGAGTAACGATGGCGTCAGGAATGCCAGCATCTGCGCAAGTCCCGTAAACGCGCTTTGCGAAAGGAAACCCGCCTGCCGCTGGTCCGGATTCAACCGGTCAGAAACATAGGCGCGATATGGCTCCATCGTAATGTTGTTGCCCGCATCCAAAATCCACAGCAACGACATCGCCATCAGAATGGAGCTGGAGAGCGGCATGAAGAAAAGGCCAAGGGTGCACAGCACCGCGCCGATCAGGAAATAAGGTGTCCGCCGCCCCCACTTGCTGTCTGTTCGGTCGCTTAACGCGCCGATGATCGGCTGTACCAGCAGACCGGTAATCGGTCCGGCAAGCTGCAACATGGGCAACTGTGATTCATTTGCCCCGAGATAGCTGTAGATCGGCCCCATGTTGCCTTGCTGCAATCCAAAGCTGAATTGCAGCCCAAGGAATCCCAGGTTCATCTCAAGAATCCGCGACAGCGGAAGATGCGGACGTTGGACACTCATGCGCAGGCTCTCCCACCGGGCTTTGTTGACCCTTGCAAGCATAATGTCACAAGCTCAATCGGAAAACAACAATCGATTGCATCGATTTAAAAGCGAGCAATAACGGCGTTTTCATAAAAGGCTTTAGTCGACAACTGTCGGCGCGGGCAGCGCCTTGCCGCTCTTCCACAAATAGAGACCGGCCCCCACGATCACAACTGAACCAAGGACCGCCAAAGCATCGGGTCGTTCACCAAACAACACCCAACCGAACGCGCCTGCCAATAGCAATTGCACATAGGTCATCGGCGCAATCATGCCGGCGTCCGCGCGGGTTGTTGCGATAAACAAACACGCATGGGCAGTCGTCGCGGTCACCGCGATCAACGCACATTTTGCCAGAACAATCGCGGAAGGAACTTCCACGGCAAAAAACGGCAAGCCGCTCCAATGTCCGGCGCAGGTTGACATCAGCAGAAACACTGTGCCGATCGAAGCGACATTGAACTGCATGGCCAAAGCACTGCCCGTCCCTGCCACTTTCCGGTTCGCGATCATCAAAAAAGCCATGCCCGTAGCCGATAGCACAGGCAGCAAAGCCACCCAGCCCAAAATCCCGAAATTCGGCCGGAGAATGATCAGCACGCCCACAAACGCGATCCCGCTGGCGATCCATGTCTCGCGCCGCAAAGGCTCCCTCAGCATCACCGCCGCCAGGAGTGCGGTAATCATCGGACTGGTAAAGGAAATCGCAGTGGCCTCGCCAATCGGCATAAGTTGAACTGCGCTGAAAAATGCAACCGCAGAAACAGAAACGCTAAGTCCGCGCAAAATCTGCCAGCGCAATTTGGGATAGGCAAAACCCGCCCGCCCTTCACGCGCCAACAACACAGTGCCAAGTCCCAGAGCGCCAAGCAGATAGCGAAACGCGGAAATTGCCGTACCGGGCCACATCCCCGCCATACTTTTGACCACCGCATCGCCGACTGAAAGCAAAGCGAACGCCAGTAATGCGAAGGCAAGCGCAGATCTGTGATTATCTCGCAATGTCAGGTTCCCGAAAAAACTGCTTGAGTCTGTGCCTTTGCATGGTTGCGCCCCCTACTCCCGAGGCCGCCCCTGCTACAAATCAAATTGCATGCCGCCATGCCACTTCAAAGGCCTTTTGCGAAAAGCACTGTGCATTCCACCCCGTCACCAAACGACGTTAGGAAACTCTGAAGGTTTTGCAGGTAACTACTGCCTATCAGCGGCATAGGTGGTTGGGGGAACTCTCTCAGTTTGGCCTTGCCTAACAGCGTACCGGGGTAATTTAGATGAGCGCTTTCGGGCGGAAGAACGGTCTTCCGGGCATTGCCAGTGGAGGGGTGCGCCAATCCTTTGGTGTTGCGCGGCCCATGCAAGGTGGCGACGGCGGCGCATCCCATGCCCAGCCCGCACCGCCAATTGGCGGTGATCAATTTCCTCCGTTACCAGCACCCGATCCTTCGGAAACACCGGTAAACGGCGCAGCCCTGAAAGCGGACGCCCTCACCCGTCTGGCGGACCGTGCCAATGGCGTCAGCGAGGGCAACTATCAGGCCGAGGGCTTTGAGGCCTCGGTTCACAAAATAAAGGAACAGGTGCTTCCGCGCCTGCTTGAACGCGTCGATCCTGAAGCTGCTGCAACACTGACCAAGGAAGAGCTGTCGGAAGAATTCCGGCCGATCATTCTGGAAGTGCTGGCAGAACTGAAGGTCACGTTGAACCGGCGTGAACAGTTCGCGCTGGAAAAGGTTCTGATCGACGAACTGCTGGGCTTTGGTCCACTGGAAGAACTACTCAACGATCCGGACATCACCGATATCATGGTCAACGGGCCAGAGCAGACTTATATCGAAAAGAAGGGCAAGCTGGTAATCGCGCCGATCCGTTTCCGCGATGAAAGCCACTTGTTCCAGATTGCCCAACGCATCGTCAACCAGGTTGGCCGCCGCGTCGATCAGACCACGCCTCTGGCCGACGCACGCCTTAAAGACGGCAGCCGCGTCAACGTGATTGTCCCGCCGCTTTCGCTGCGTGGCACCGCAATTTCCATTCGTAAGTTTTCCGAAAAGCCGATCACGATCGATATGTTGCGTGATTTCGGCTCGATGTCGGACAAGATGGCTACAGCGCTCAAGATCGCCGGTGCCTGCCGGATGAATGTCGTTATCTCGGGCGGTACCGGCTCGGGCAAAACGACCATGCTCAACGCCCTGTCAAAGATGATCGATCCGGGCGAGCGCGTGCTGACCATCGAAGACGCCGCCGAACTTCGCCTGCAACAGCCGCACTGGCTGCCTTTGGAAACCCGCCCGCCGAACCTTGAAGGCCAAGGCGCGATTACCATCGGCGATCTTGTGAAGAACGCTCTGCGTATGCGTCCTGACCGCATCATCCTGGGCGAAATTCGTGGCGCGGAATGCTTCGATCTGCTGGCGGCGATGAACACCGGCCACGATGGCTCGATGTGTACACTTCACGCCAACTCTCCGCGCGAATGCCTTGGCCGTATGGAAAACATGATCCTGATGGGTGACATCAAGATCCCGAAAGAAGCGATAAGCCGCCAGATCGCGGAATCGGTCGACCTGATCGTTCAGGTCAAGCGTCTGCGTGATGGTTCACGCCGCACCACCAACATCACCGAAGTGATCGGGATGGAAGGCGATGTGATTGTTACGCAAGAGCTTTTCAAGTTCGAATATCTTGACGAAACCGAAGATGGAAAGATCATCGGCGAATTCCGCCCATCCGGGCTGCGGCCCTATACGTTGGAGAAGGCTCGTCAGTTCGGTTTCGATCAGGCCTATCTCGAAGCCTGCCTCTAAACGGCAAACCACTCCCTCGCCGCCAGTCCCAGCAGGATAATGGCGGCGAGGAAGCTTATCAGGTAGATCACTGTCCACGGCATAAAGCCAACCGCGTCGAGGTTTGTCCGGCGCAGACGCCGTCGCTCTCCCCGGACGGCGCAAAGCGCAATGCCGAAGGCCATCGCCCCCAAAGCTGCGTGATACTGCCAGATGTGCACAAACCAGTCTTCCATAACGCGGCACATGGGCAAGTAGGGACTTGATCGCAAGAGGGCTTGGCCTATTGGCCTGAATGATGGCCATGCATGATCGTCCTATGTTCGCACTCGCGCTGCGTCTTGCTGCCACACTGATTTTTTCGGTTATGTTTTTGCTGGTCAAGCTCACGGGCTTGCGAGGCGTTGCCCTGCCTGAAACCCTGTTCTGGCGGCAGTTCATACCGGCCATAGCAATTTTTGGCTGGTTGGCTGTGCGCGGGCAAATTCACCGGCTTAAAACCCAGCGCCCCTGGGTTCACGCACGCCGCGCCGCCTTGGGCGGTAGCGGAATGTTTCTGACGCTCGGTGTAGTGCGCTTACTACCTTTGGCTGAGGCGACCATTCTTGCCTTCACGACACCCATGTTTGCAGTCCTGCTGTCTGTCCTGATGCTAAAGGAAAAGGTCGGCTTGTGGCGCTGGTCTGCGGTGGGCGCCGGGCTTCTGGGTGTGCTGATCATCGCCGGGCCAGACAGCAACCACATACCGCTTTTCGGCCTTGCAGTCGGCATTGGCGCTGCCTTCATGGTATCTTTGGTCACTGTGCAACTGCGCGATCTTGGCAAGACCGACGAGCCGATTACTGTGGTCTTCTACTTTTCCGCCCTATGCACGCCCTTCCTCGGCCTGTTCTTGTTGCAGCGCGGTGTACAGCATGATCTGACAGAGTGGCTGATGCTGGCAGGGATAGGAATCACCGGCTTGTTTGCCCAACTCGCATTGACGGCTTCGCTGCGCTACGGCGCGGTATCAAGCGTAATCGTAGTGGATTACATCCAGCTCGCGTGGGCAACCGCTTGGGGCTGGCTAATTTTCGACCAGTTACCACCCGCCACAACCTGGCTAGGCGCACCGATAATCATCGGCGCAAGTCTACTGATTATATGGCGGGAGCGGGTTCTTGGCAAAGCGCGCTCGGCAGCAATCGCGTCTTAGCGGAACCGTCGGTACGCTCCGACGTTCAGACCTTTGTAGAACTCATGATGCGCAGCCTTGCACATCCCGTTTTTCGAAAGGCGAAATCCATGATCCGCAAACTTATAATGGCCACGATGCTGGGCGGCCTGCTGCTGGGAGCAACTGCCTGCAACACCGTCAAGGGTGCCGGCGATGACCTCAAGTCCGTCTCAAAAACCACTGAAGACGCCATCAACTAAGCCAAAACGGGCCGCCGTGGCATTTCCACGACGGCCCGAATTGTATCAAGCGTCCTTGTAAACCAGCTTGGGTTTGCGCGCTGCCAGAGTTTCATCAAGCCGCCTGCGTGGTGCCAGATGCGGGGCGCTCTTGAGCATTTCGTCACCCGCAACGGCCCGCTCGGCTAGCGAACGCATAGCGCCGATGAACTGGTCCAGCCCGGCCTTGCTCTCGGTTTCGGTCGGCTCGATCAACATCGCTCCGTGCACGACCAGCGGGAAATAGACGGTCATCGGATGATAGCCCTCGTCAATCAGGCCCTTAGCCAGATCGAGCGTCGAGAAACCATCGGCAAAGCCATCATCGCTAAAGAGCGCTTCGTGCATGCAATGCCCTGCCGGACCAAACGGCGCATCAAGCACATCGTCAAGACTGCGCAGAACATAATTCGCGTTCAGCACAGCATCGCCCGACACTTGCCGTAAGCCATCAGCCCCGTGGCTGAGGATATAGGCAAGCGCGCGTGTATACATCCCCATCTGGCCGTGGAATGCGCACAACCGCCCGAACGCCTGCGGGTGCTCAAGATGCGCGTCTTCCTCCTCGATCAGCTTGATCGAGCCATCGGCTTGGCGTGAAGTGAATGGCAATGGCCCGAACGGCGCAAGCGCTTCGGACAGGACCACCGGCCCCGAACCCGGACCACCGCCACCGTGCGGCGTGGAGAACGTCTTGTGCAAATTGATGTGCATCGCATCAACGCCCAGATCGCCCGGACGCACGCGCCCAACGATGGCGTTGAAGTTCGCACCATCGCAATAGACATATCCACCAACGGCATGGACCGCATCGGCGATCACCTTCAAATCACGCTCGAACAGACCACAGGTGTTAGGGTTCGTAATCATCACCCCCGCCACGTCCGGCCCAAGCCGCGCGGTGAGTGCTGCCACATCAACGCGGCCATCAGCAGTCGCAGGGATGTTTTCCACGCGATAGCCCGCGAAGGCCGCCGTCGCCGGATTTGTGCCGTGCGCACTCTCGGGCACGAGGATTACCTCGCGCGGATCGCCCTTAGCTTCAAGCGCAGCACGAATGCACAGTAGCCCGCACAATTCGCCATGCGCACCCGCCTTGGGCGTCATCGCCACGCCATGCATGCCTGTCAGCTTGACGAGCCAGACCGCCAATTCGTTGATCGCCGAGAGCGCGCCTTGCACGGTCTGCACCGGCTGCAACGGATGAACATCGGCAAAGCCCGGCATCCGCGCGACCTTTTCATCGAGGCGCGGATTGTGTTTCATTGTGCAGGAACCCAGCGGAAACACGCCAAGATCAATCGCATAGTTCTGGCGCGAAAGCCGCGTGTAGTGCCGCACCGTTTCGGGCTCTGACAGGCCCGGCAGGTCAGGCGCAGCCTTGCGGGCATTGGGGCCAAGTGCCGAAAGATCAAAGTCCGGCACGTCATCAAAGTCCACGCCCGAACGATCCGCCGCGCCGATTTCAAACAGCAGCGCTTCCTCAAGTTGCAACGCGCGGTTACCCGTAAAAGTCTCGATCTCGCGCGGTACCGAGCCTGCGCCCAAAGCAGGACGCCAGCCCGATGGGTTGATCTCGTTCATGCCAGCACCTCCTCAAGCGCTGTCGCCAGCGCCGCAATATCGTCCTCGGTCGTGCATTCGGTCGCAGCGATAAGCAGACCGCCCGACAGCGTATCCACTTGCGGATAAAGCCGCCCGAGCGACACACCGCCAAGCACTTGAGCGTCCGCCAGATTACGCACCACTTGCCGCGCATCCTTGGGCAGGGTCACTGCGAATTCGTTGAAGTAATGGCGGTTCACAACGGCAACACCGGGCACCTTGCCAAGACGCTCTGCCGTTTGCTTGGCGCGAAGGTGGCTCAGCTTGGCCATATTGGCCAGCCCTGCCCCGCCAAGCAGCGTCATGTGGACCGAGAACGCCAGCGCACATAGGCCGGAGTTTGTGCAAATGTTGCTCGTCGCCTTCTCACGCCGAATATGCTGTTCGCGGGTGGACAACGTCAGCACGAAGCCGCGCTTGCCATCGGCATCAATCGTTTCGCCGCAGAGGCGTCCGGGAATTTGCCGCACGAACTTCTCGCGGCAACCGAACAGACCAAGGTAGGGTCCGCCGAACTGAAGGCCGACGCCAATCGCCTGCCCTTCGCCTACCACGATATCCGCGCCAAGGCTGCCAGGACTTTCAAGCAGACCAAGCGCGACCGGTTCGGTGACCACGGCAATCAGCAGTGCACCCTTGGCCTGCGCCGCCGCAGCAATAGCAGCCAGATCGGGAATACGGCCTAGAACATCAGGATATTGCACCACCACGCAGGACGTTTCGCCATCAATCTTGGCGATCACAGCATCATCATCGGGATCAGCAACCAGTTCCGGATTGCTGATGTCAAGCACGTCGCCTGTAAACTTCGCCATCGTGCGCGATGTTTCAACATAATGCGGGTGGAGACCGCCCGAAAGCACGGCCTTGTTGCGGCGCGTGATGCGCCCTGCCATCGCAATCGCTTCCCAGCACGCTGTCGAACCATCGTAGAGCGAGGCGTTAGCAATATCGGTACCGAACAATCGCGCCACTTGCGTTTGGAATTCAAACAGCACCTGCAACGTGCCTTGCGCGATTTCCGGCTGATACGGAGTGTAAGCCGTCAGGAATTCGCCGCGCTGGATCATGTGATCGACCGTTGCGGGAATGTGATGGCGATACGCGCCCGCGCCAAGGAAGAACGGCACTGAACCCGCAGCGACATTGTTCGCCGATAGCCGCGCCATATGGCGCTCTACGGTCATTTCACTGGCATGATTGGGCAATCCGGCAATTGGCGCAGTCAGCCGCGCCTGTTCGGGCACATCGGCGAACAATTCGTCGATTGAGCCCGCGCCGATAACCGCGAGCATAGCGCTCCGGTCAGCGTCGGTCAGGGGAAGATAGCGCATCGGATCAAAGCTCCGCCACGAATGTCTGATAGGCAGCCTCGTCCATCAATCCTGCAAGCTCGGCAGGGTCGGACAAAGTCATCTTCCACAGCCAGCCTTCGCCCTCGGCTTCGGAATTGACCAGTTCGGGCTGATCTTCGAGCGCAGCGTTGACGGCGGTGACTGTGCCCGAAACCGGCGCATAGACGTCCGATGCGGCCTTCACGCTATCAACTACTGAAGCGCTATCGCCTTTGCCAACCGTGGCATGAATGGCGGGCACTTCGACGAAAGTGATGTCGCCCAACTGGCTCTGGGCATAATGCGTGATGCCAACAGTGGCTTCGCTGCCTTCAACCGCGATCCATTCGTGGTCCTTGGTGAAATAGCGGGTCATCATGCGGCTCCTTTGCGGTAATAACAGTGGGGAACGAAAGGCATCGGCGCGACAGTGGCGGCAAGCTTGCGCCCCCGCACGTCGATGGAAAGTGATGTGCCGGGTGCGGCATGCTCTGTGGCAACAAAGGCCATCGCGATGGGCCGTTCGAGGCTTGGCGAAAAACCACCGGACGTAACCGTGCCGATCTCGGTATCGCCAAGCAGGACCATTGCGCCTTCGCGTGCGGCCATCCGGCCTTCAATCAACAGGCCGACGCGCCGCGTCGGCGCGCCATTGGTGATTAGCGGCAGGATCGTGTCAGCCCCGGGAAAACCGCCTTCGGTGCGGCGGCGTTTGTTGATGCCAAACAGCAAGTCAGCACTGACCGGATCGACCGAGTCGGTCATGTCATGGCCGTAAAGCGGAAGGCCTGCTTCAAGTCGAAGGCTATCGCGCGCACCAAGGCCTATGGGCTTTACTTGCGGCTGCGCGCAAACCAAATCGGCGATTTCAGCTGCATTCTCAGCAGGAACGGAAATCTCGAAGCCGTCCTCGCCGGTATAGCCCGAGCGGCTGATCCACGCCTCGATCTCGCCCAACTTGAAGGCCGCGCCGCGCATGAAGCTCAGCGATGAAAGCGACTGCTCCCCGCTGATCAAACCCTCCAATGCCTCGGCAGCCTTTGGGCCTTGCAATGCGAAAAGCGCGCTGTCTTCAAGATGATTGAGCGTGACTTCGTCAGGCAGAAACTCGCGCAAATGGGCGATATCGTCCCACTTGGTCGCGCCATTGACCACAAGGTAAAAGCCGGTGCTCCAGCGCGTTACCATCAGGTCATCAAGGATGCCGCCCTGATCATTCAGCAGCAGCGAATAGCGCACCCCGCCCACCGGCAGCGTCGCAAGGTCAATCGGCAGAACAGCCTCAAGTGCAGCTTCAACACCCTCGCCCGAAACATAGAGCTGGCCCATGTGCGAGACATCAAAGAACCCGGCACTGGTCCGCGTCCATAGATGTTCGGCAATGATGCCTTCGAACTGGACCGGCATCCAGTACCCAGCAAAGTCCACCATGCGGCCACCGCGTGCGCGGTGCCAATCATCCAGTGGCAGCGAAAGCGGGCCAAGCGGCTCGCCTTCGTGGTCATCGGACAGATCAATATCGTATGTGTCGCTCACAAATCAGTTTCCCGTACAGTTCAGACGCCATTCGGCGCCCCCTCTGTCACGGAAACCTGAGAGCTTTCCCCCACCCTCCTCTCCAGAAGGGCTTGATGGGGTTACCCCTTCGGCGGCCCCCCTCTAAGAGAGGTAGCACTTTCCAGAGCGTCGCTATCGACCCACGCGGTCCATGTGCCTGAGAGATTCCGGGGCGGTTGCTCCTTCGGCGTCTCCCGATTCTGAACGAATCGAGAGAACTCTCCCGCGCGATCAGCGACGGTGCCTTTTCGCTGCGGTGCAGCGTGAAGTCAACCTCGCCACGCCACCCTTATCCCCGCTCCTTATCGACGATGAAGCACGCGCCGGAAGTCGTCATGCTCGAACACATGGCGACCGTGCTGCTTGCTACCGGCCAAACTAAGAATGACCCGCGCAAGTTCGCTGTCCCTGACCGAACGATACTTGCGCCAGCCTCCGATCATCAGCAAATCCAGCAAAGGGCTGAAGATCATCGCAAGCCGCTCCACCGGACGAAGCGGACCTTCCCGATGGCCACGCAACAAGCCCGGACGGATGATGTCGAGACGATCAAAATGCAGTTTGGCCAATTTGGCCTCGACCTCGCCTTTGACCGATAGATAGAAGTTCTTTGAAGAAAACTGCGCCCCCACCGATGAAACCACGATCAACTGGCGCGCGCCCGCAGCTTTTGCCGCAGCCGCACATTCCAAGACCAGATCATGATCGACAGAGCGGAAAGCCATCTTGTCGCCGCCCACCGCCTTCATGGTTGTTCCCAGTGCGATGATCACGGTCCAGGGGCGTCCCGCGGCAATGGCGTCGGGCCAATGCTCTGCATCGGAAAGCAACAGTTCCATCCGCGCGCCTTTTGGCAAAAGTGTCTCGCGCCGTGCAACGGCCACCAGATGAATGTTGGGCCGATGAATAGCCTCAGTCATCACCGCGCGCCCGATCAAGCCGGTGGCCCCCACCAGAACCACTCGTGTCTGGTCAGACATTGCGCAACCCTTCGGGCGTTTCGCCAAACAAGCGGGCATAGCTGTCAATCGCATAACGATCGGTCATGCCCGAGATGAAATCGGCGATGTGCCTTGTCCGCGCAGGTTCAGCCTGTGGCAGCGTAGCGCGCCAGCTTTCGGGCAATAGCGCAGGGTCAGCGGCATAGGCAGCGAACAGGGCCGCGATCACATCGCGCGCCCGATCTGCGGTCGCGCGTTGTTCGTCATGCAAATACAAGCGGGAATACATGAATTGCTTGAGCGCACGCTCTTCCTCACCCATCGTGGCCGAGAACGTGGCGAGTGGCCGGTTGGCTGCCCGCACCTCTTCAACGGTAGTAACGCCGGTATCAGTTATCCCCGATTGCGTTTCAGCGATGACATCGTTGACCATCCTCCCGATTTGGCCGCGCACCAGTTCGCGCAGCATCCGGTCTTGCGGCGCACCGGGAAAACGCCGCTCGATCTGCCGCCACTGATCGGCAACCGAGGGCAGTTCCATCAGGTCATCAAGCCTCAGGAACCCCGCACGCAAGCCATCGTCGATGTCGTGATTGTCATAAGCAATATCGTCGGAAATCGCGGCAACTTGCGCTTCCAGAGAGGCGAAAGTCGGCAAATCCAGGGGATAGGCCTGATCAAGCTCTGCCAGCGCCCACGATGGTTTCAGGATCGGGCCGTTGTGTTTGGCAAGGCCTTCCAACATTTCCCAGGAGAGGTTCAGGCCCTCGTGCCCGCAATAGGGGCTTTCGAGCCGCATCAACACGCGCAAGGTGTTGGCGTTATGATCAAACCCGCCCGCGCCCTCCATCGCCGTTTCCAGCGCATCCTCGCCGGCATGGCCAAACGGGGGATGGCCGATATCGTGCGCAAGGCACAGCGCCTCGGTCAGGTCCTCGTCCAGCCCCAGCGCGCGCGCGATAACGCGTCCAATTTGCGCCACTTCCAGGCTGTGCGTAAGGCGAACGCGATAGTGATCACCATCTGGCGCGATGAACACTTGCGTTTTGTGGCGCAAGCGGCGGAACGCGATGGAATGGATGATCCGGTCACGGTCACGCTGGAAATCGCTGCGAGGACCTCGCGCAGATCCGCCATCAGTGACGAACTCCCGCCCGCGCGACCGCAAGGGATCGCTGGCGTAAGGCGCCCGGCCTGCACTTGTCATCGGATCAGCCAAACATCCAGTCGACCGCCGCTTCGGCATGAATCCGCGTGCAATCGTAAATTGGCAGCACATTAGCATCGACATCAACGATCATGTCGAGCTCGGTGCAGCCCAGCACTGCCGCTTGTGCGCCCCGGTTGCCCATCGTGGTGAGCATGGTTTTAAGCGTGCGTTCGGCAGCGCGCGTGGCTTTGCCTTGCATCAGTTCTTCGTAGATGATGCGGTCAACTTCTTCGACCTCTTCGATAACCGGCGGTAGCAAGGTGATACCGTGGGCGACCAGACGTTTGCGATAGAAGCTTTCCATCACCACATTGCGTGTGCCCAGCAAAGTGGCGCTCGTGATGCCATCGGCTTTCATCTTTGCACCGACAACTTCGGCAATATGGATCACCGGCACCGAAACAGCAGCGGCCACGGTGTCGTAGATCTTGTGCATCGAATTGGCCCCGATCAGCAGTGCCATCGCGCCTGCCTGCTCAAGCCTGCGCGCGCTGTCACACAGGACTTGCGCTGCATGCGCCCATTGTTCGGGCGTCGACAAACGCATGAGATCGGTGAAGTCCAAACTCTCAATCAGAAGCGGCGCACTTGCAGAAGTGCTTTTGCGTGCCTGCACCAGCTGGTTGATGTCTTCATAATACGTGCGGGTCGAAACCCAGCTCATGCCACCGATAAGGCCGATTTTGCGCAACGTCCGATACTCCCCGGGCTGTCCGGCCCTCGCCTTACGAAAGGTGGCAGAACAGGTCTAGGGCTTACCGCTTTTCCGGTGCAAAGCCTGTTGCGCAAAGTGCAGCGGCGCTGGCTGTCACGCCGAGCAATTCGGCATCGCCGATACGCCGCACGGTTGCGACGTAATCGGCCAAGCCGCGTTTTGCCCCCTGCAAGGCCTGAAGCCGTTGAAGTTGGCCTATGGATAGCCTGTCAGTCATCCTGTCAGCCATGCAAGTCGCATTGGCTTCTGACAGGCCAGCCTCAACAAGCGCCGATTTCACGCGCCCTTGCGCCAGTTTGGCAGGTGCGCATGATGCGAGTGCCAGAGAAGCAGCGGCAAGGATCGCAGCCCCGCCACAAGACCGCTTGGCGCGAGCTTGTTGACGAAACACATGCGCGCCTTGCCGCATATTGATCAATGCCCCAACGACTTGACGATATCTTCGACCATCTTCTTGGCATCGGCCAGAAGCATCATCGTCTGGTCCATGTAGAACACGTCGTTGTCGACACCGGCATAGCCGACTCCGCCCATCGAGCGCTTGACGAAGAAGATCGTCTTGGCCTTGTCGACGTCGAACACGGGCATACCGTAGATCGGCGAGGACTTGTCTGTCTTGGCAGCCGGATTGACCACGTCGTTCGCGCCGATGATAAAGGCAACGTCAGCTTGCGCGAACTCGCTGTTGATGTCTTCGAGCTCGAACACTTCATCGTAAGGCACGTTGGCTTCAGCCAGCAGCACGTTCATGTGCCCCGGCATACGCCCTGCGACCGGGTGGATCGCATACTTTACGTTAACGCCGTGCGCTTTCAACTGGTCGCCCATTTCGCGCAGCGCGTGCTGGGCTTGGCTGACCGCCATGCCGTAACCCGGAATGATGATGACGCTTTCGGCTTCCTTCATCATATAGGCAGCATCTTCAGCCGAGCCGCGCTTCCACGGACGCTGTTCGCGCACCGTGCCATCCGAAGCCGCTGCTTCTGCGCCAAAGCCGCCTGCGATCACCGAGAGGAAGCTGCGGTTCATCGCCTTGCACATGATGTAGGAAAGGATCGCGCCTGATGAGCCGACAAGCGCGCCGGTCACGATCATCGCGGTGTTCTGGAGCGTGAAGCCCATCGCCGCCGCTGCCCAGCCCGAGTAGGAGTTGAGCATCGAGACGACCACCGGCATATCCGCGCCGCCAATCGGGATGATCAGCAGGAATCCAATGATGAAAGCGAGCACGGTCAGCGTGGCTATGACCCAAACCGACTGGTCCTGCGTGAACCATGCGGTCAACGCGATGATTGCCAGCAAGGTGCCAAGGTTCAGCACATGGCGGCCCGGCAGAAGGATCGGCGATCCGCTCATCTTGCCGGCAAGCTTCAGGAACGCGATGATCGAACCCGAGAAGGTAATCGCACCAATCGCAACGCCAAGGCCGAGTTCGATCCGGCTGACCGGATTGATCTGACCATTCGGAAGCATGATACCAAAAGCTTCGGGGTTCAGATAGGCCGCAAGGCCCACCAGAACCGCCGCGAGACCGACCAGCGAGTGGAACGCCGCGACCAGTTGCGGCATGTCGGTCATCGCGATCCGCTTTGCGATGACAAAGCCGATGCCGCCACCAATGGCGAGGGCCACAAGAATTTCAGGCAGGCTGGCGATGGAGTGCGTGAGCAGCGTTGTTACCACAGCGATGGTCATGCCGATCATGCCGTAGCGGTTGCCCGCACGGCTTGTCGCAGGGCTGGAAAGCCCACGCAGCGCGAGGATGAAAAGGACGCCTGCGATGAGATAGGCCAAAGCGACCCATGGGGAGACAGCGACGTGTTCCATCACTTCTTCTCCTTCTTCTTGTACATCGCCAGCATGCGTGCCGTAACGGCGAACCCGCCAAAGATATTGACCGAAGCCAGCACCACAGCGCCAAGGCCCAGCCACTTGGCCGAAGGGCTACCGGCAGCCGCCGAGGCAACCAGCGCGCCCACCACGATCACTGAAGAAATCGCGTTAGTAACGGCCATGAGCGGTGTGTGAAGCGCCGGGGTCACCGACCAGACGACGTAGTACCCGACAAAGCAGGCGAGCACAAAAATGCTCAGGATCGAGATAAAGTCCATGTCAGGCCCCCTCAGCCGAGCAGTCGTTCGTTCACGACCTTGCCGCCCTGTGTCAGGCGGATGGCGTTGCCGATTTCCTCATCAAGAACAGGTTTGCCCTGCTCCTTGTCCCAGAAGGCCGAGAGGAAGTTATAAAGGTTGCGGCTGAACAGCGCCGAAGCGTCTGCCGCCAGATGCGCTGCGGTATTCGAATAGCCGACGATCTTGACGCCGTGCTTTTCGACCACCTGATCCGCAACCGAACCTTCGACGTTGCCGCCTTGTGATACGGCAAGATCGAAAATCACCGAGCCCGGCTTCATCGTGGCAATCTGCGCATCTGATACGAGGCGCGGCGCAGCGCGGCCCGGGATCAGTGCGGTGGTGATCACGATATCCTGCTTGGCGATGTGCGCGGAAACCAGTTCAGCCTGCGCTTTCTGGTATTCTTCGGACATTTCCGTAGCGTATCCGCCAGCGCCTTCGCCTTCGATACCAGCCACGCTTTCAACGAAAATCGGCTTGGCACCCAACGACTGGATCTGTTCCTTTGTAGCGGAACGGACATCGGTTGCCGAAACCTGCGCGCCCATGCGACGCGCTGTTGCAATAGCCTGAAGTCCTGCAACACCAACACCCATAACGAATGCCTTGGCCGCAGAGACCGTGCCGGCTGCTGTCATCATCATCGGAAATGCTCGGCCATAGATATTGGCCGCAGTGATCACCGCTTTGTAACCAGCAAGGTTCGATTGCGACGACAGGATGTCCATCGACTGAGCACGCGTGATGCGCGGCATGAATTCCATCGCCAGCGCTTCAAGGCCAGCGGCAGCATAGGCATCGACCCGATCGCGCTGACCGAACGGATCAAGACCCGCCACGATCCACGCGCCGGGCTTTACGCCTGCGAGTAAATCAGCTTCAGGCCCTTGTACGCCAAGCACAATGTCAGCATCTTTGGCGGCATCGGTTGCGACAACCTGCGCTCCGACCGCGCGATAATCATCATCGCCAATCGAAGCCCCCGCACCTGCACCGCTTTCCACGGCGACCGATGCCCCAAGGGCAATGAATTTTTTGACCGTTTCCGGTGTTGCCGAAACCCGGCTCTCTCCTGCCGCACGCTCCCGTAGGACGGCGATCTTTATTGCCCCTGTCACCGTTTGGTTACTGGATCACGAGGATGACGACGAGAACCAGAATGCAAATGGCCGGTGTCGACCACTTTACGAGGTTCACAAAACCTTCGTACGTTGCCGTTGCAGCTTTGATATCGTTTCCAGAAGCCATTTTCTTCCCCAAAAATCCGACCCAATTCGGGCATGCTTAACGCCCTCTAGCGCTCACACGCCTTTGGCTCAAGACCGTAACAACGTCTTGGTGCTTAATCGGCTCTTTACCCTATGCGTATATCGGTTGGCTCCTGTTTTAAGTGTGGGGGGAGTGGATAGACCAGTTTATGCAGGAGCCTGAACAACGCCTTCTCTTGCTCATCGATGATGAACCCGCGCAATGTCGCCTGATTACAGCGCTGGCATCACGCGAAGGATGGCGCACAATCATCGCGCGCGATTCGGAAAGCGCCATTGCTACGCTGGGCACTCGCCAAGGCATGCAACTTGGCGCAATCGTTCTGGATCAATGGGTTCCGGGTGATGACGCCTGCTCTTTGATCGCAGAACTGAAGGCCCGCCGCCCTGCCCTGCCTATCCTTATGCTCACCACCAGCGCCTCTCCCTTGCTGGCGGTTGAGGCCATGCGCGCCGGTGCTACGGACTATCTGATCAAGCCTGTAGCGCCCGAACGCCTGCTCCAAGCCTTGCGCAGCGCAACCACGCGCGAAAGCGATGCCTGCGAATTGCAGCCGCTCACTGAAAAAATCGGCGCAACACTCGATTTCGATTCGATGATCGGTGCAACGCCAGCCTTCCGGGCAGCACTTGCCGTTTCAGCAAAAGCCGCGCGCACGCACGGCACAGTGCTGATCGAAGGCGAAACCGGCACCGGCAAGGAAATGCTGGTTCGCGCCATGCACGCCGCTAGCCCGCGTGCAAAAACGAGCCTGCGCACGATCAACATCGCCAGCATTGCTGCAAACCAGATCGAATCTTTGCTGTTTGGCCATGAAAAAGGGGCCTTCCCCGGCGCATTTGAACGTCACATCGGCGTCCTGCAACATGCCGATGGTGGCACTTTGGTGATCGACGAAATCGACCGGATGCCCGAATCGATGCAAGAGCGCATCGTCCGGTTTCTCGAACGCGGCGATGTCCAACCTATCGGTGCCCGCCATTCCTTCCGGGTTGAGGTGCGCTTGATCGCTTGCGCCAACGCTGGCCTGCGCGATCTGGTGGATCTGGGTGATTTCCGTGCCGATCTCCATGCGCTGTTAACGCAAACCCAAGTGTTCCTGCCCGCCTTGCGCCAGCGTTCCAGCGATATTCCTGCGCTGGCAAGGCATTTCCTCACGCGCATTGGCGAACAACCAGGCTTACGTGCACTGGGCATTACCGACGGTGCGCTGGCCTTGCTCGCGGCTTATGATTGGCCGGGCAACGTCCGCCAGTTGCAAACCACCCTCTTCCGCGCTGCGGTGTTTTGCGAAGGCGAGGCATTGACCGCGCAAGACTTCCCTAACCTGTCCAGCTTGATCGGCGAAGGCACGCGCCGGGCACCCAGCGTTACCGATGGTGCAGGCGTGACGCTATTTTCCGCCGATGGCAATTTGCGCCCGTTGGAAGAGATAGAAGCAGACGTTATCCGTCTGGCCATAGGCCATTATCGTGGCCGCATGACAGAAGTCGCGCGCCGCCTAGGGATTGGCCGGTCCACCCTTTACCGCAAACTTTCGGAACTGGGCATCGACAACGTCGCCTGACACGCTAATTTTGGCCGATGTCAGGTGAATCGGAATTCGGCGGCAAGGTCGCCTTGGTAACAGGCGCGGCTTCAGGCATTGGCGCTGCAACCGCGCGCTGGCTTGATGCGTGCGGCATTGGCGAATTGATCCTGATCGACATGGATCGCGGTGGCCTTGGCGCGCTTGGCTTATCCTGCAAGGTCAATGCACTGGGCGGCGATATTGCCGATCCGTCGCTATGGAAGCTGCTCGAACGCGACTTGCCCCGGCTTGATTATGCCGTGCTCAAGGCAGGCATCGCCAGCAACGATGACATCGTCGATCTGGATATCGCCAACTGGCGCAAGACGATGGCAGTCAACCTTGATGGAACGTTCCTTTCGTTGCGCACCGCGCTGCGGGCGATGAAGCGGCAGGGCAGCGGTTCGGTCGTCATCACGGCTTCTGTCTCGGGCATCAAAGTTGCGGCGGGCACGGCAGCCTATTCAGCCTCAAAAGCCGCCACGATCCAATTGGCCAAAGTCGCAGCGGCTGAAGCGGCAAAGTTTGGCGTTCGCGTAAACGCGATTGCGCCGGGCGGTGTGGACACCGGCATCTGGGACCGCGCCGAATGGTTTGCACCCTTGGTCGAGCAGCACGGCGGCAGGGATCAGGCGCTCGCCGCGATGGCGAAAGATGCAACGCCGATTGGCCGCTTTGCCCGAGCCGATGAAGTGGCCGCGCAAATCGGGTTCTTGCTGTCAGACGCTGCGGCAACGATCACCGGCACCTGCCTACTAAGCGATGGCGGCGTTTCGCTTTAGGCCAGTTGGCTGAAATCGGTCAGCGCGGCATCGCAAAGCCCGCGCCAGACATGCAAGGCTTGCACGGTTTCGTGCACATCATGCACGCGCACGATCTGACAGCCTGCCTGCCACGCCTTGATCGCCAGCGTGACCGATCCCGGCATCCGCTGGTGAGAGGGCACCTCATTCGATAACGCACCTATCAAACGCTTGCGGCTCGCGCCAAAGAAGACCGGCTGACCCAGCGCGTGGAGCAGCGGCAAGGCGTTGATCAGGGCAAGGTTTTCCGCCAGCGACTTGCCAAAGCCGATGCCGGGATCGAGCAGGATTTTTTCACGCGCAATGCCAGCGGCCAAAGCCGCATCGCGGCGTTCGCGCAGGGCATCGAACACATCTAGCACAACGTCGCGATATTCACCGTCGGCATGAAGATCGCCCGCATCGCCCGGCGCATGCATCAACACCACCGGCGCGCCGCTGTTTGCCACAATCTCGGCTGTGCGCGGATCGTGGCGCATGGCTGACACATCGTTGACGATATGCGCGCCTGCCGCCAGTGCAGCCTCAATCACCATCGAACGGCGGCTATCAATCGATATGGCGGCACCGCTTGCCGCCAGTTGTTCGATCACCGGAACGACGCGCTTGACCTCGTCCCCTTCCCACACCGCCGCAGCGCCGGGACGGGTAGATTCTCCGCCCACATCGATAATGCCTGCCCCGGCCGAAAGCATCGCATGCGCATGGTCGAGCGCCGCATCGGGCTTATCGAGAAACTTGCCGCCATCGGAAAAGCTATCTGGCGTGACGTTGAGAATGCCCATGATTTGCGGCTGATCGAGTCGGATCATGCGCGGGCCGCAGACCAGCGGACCATGCGCCTTGCGCAAGTTGTCCCACTGTGTGCTCGCCTCTGCAGCCAAGTCAGCGGGCAAGGTGGCCAATGCCGATGGCAGTTCTGCCGCACCAAGGCGTGCGCGCGAAACGACCTTGCCCCCATCGCGTATGATCAAGGCAAAGCGGCTGGCATAAACCATGCCGCCACCAAGCCGGATCGCCTCGCCCTCCTCTGCCTGCGGGCTATCGACCAGCGCGATGGGGCGGATGTAGATGGTTTGCATCAATCGCACTTACCGCTGCGATGACCTACGCTCAATCCTCAACCGCGAGCAGATACAACTGGCGCAGAGCATCGATCGGCTTGACCTCGCCTTCATGCTCGACATGCCAGAACGTCCAGCCATTACACGATGGCGCGCCTTGCAGCTTTGCGCCAAGGCCATGAATGGAACCGATTTCAGCACCTGATTGCAGAGAGCCGTCGGCCCGTACGATGGCGCTGATCTGGCCCTTCTTTGCCGAAAGTTTCATCCCCGGCGTTAGATATCCGCTTTCCACCAGCGCACCAAACGCGACTTTGGGCGCCGAGCGCTTGGACTGCATCGTAACCAGCGCGCTTTCATCCAGCGGCAATGCCAAAGCGATGCGCTCTTCGGCAACTTCGATATAGTCGGATTCACGTTCGCAACCGATCCAGTCGCGACCCAAACGCTTCGCGACAGCGCCCGTCGTGCCGGTGCCGAAGAACGGATCGAGCACCACGTCGCCCTTGTTGGTCGTGGCCAACATCACGCGATAGAGCAAGGCCTCGGGCTTTTGCGTGGGGTGCGCCTTGGTGCCGTTGCGACGCAGGCGTTCAGGCCCCGAACAGATCGGCAAGACCCAGTCCGAGCGCATTTGCAACTCGTCGTTCAGCGTCTTCATCGCGCGATAATTGAATGTGTACTTCGACTTCTCGCTTTTCGAGGCCCAGATCAGCGTTTCGTGAGCATTGGTAAAGCGGGTGCCCTTGAAGTTGGGCATCGGGTTGGCTTTGCGCCAAATGATATCGTTGAGGATCCAGAAGCCCAGATCCTGAAGGATCGTACCAACGCGGAAAATGTTGTGATAGCTGCCGATCACCCAGATCGAACCATCGGCCTTGAGCAAGCGGTGTGCTTCGGCGAGCCATTCGCGGGTAAACTTGTCATAGACTGCAAAACTGGAGAATTTGTCCCAGTCATTGGTGACGGCATCCACATGACTGCCATCAGGACGCGCCAGATCGCCACCCAATTGCAGGTTATAAGGGGGGTCTGCGAAGATCATGTCGATCGAACCATCGGGCAGCTTGCGCATTTCCTCGATGCAATCGCCGCGCAAAATGCGGTTCAGCGGCAGCGCCACCTCGCTCTTGAGCACCTTTGCCGGTGCGGCGCGAAGCGCTTTTGCGCGTTCTTTGAGTGCGACTGCCATGACGTGTCCCTAAACTTTGGAATAAGCCGCACTGGTGAGTCATTCGGAGTCCCGCGTCAAGCGACGACTCGCCGGATTTCGGCGAGTCGTAAGGGTTTAAAAATGAGAACGGAAGGAGTCCGGATCGATATGTAGAGTCTTGCGATGACCCGAGGACTCAACATGTAGTAGTGTGCCCCGCAGGACTCACACCAAAATTTATTTCATCACAACAGCATTAATTGGGCCACCGGAGCGAAACTGCGCCGATGAAGCGGCGTAACGCCGTGTTGGCGCAATGCCGCAAGGTGTTCGGGCGTGCCATAGCCGGCATTGCGCTCCCACCCGTAATGGGGATGGTCAAGCGCTGCTTGCCGCATGATCCGGTCACGATGCTCTTTGGCAATGATTGAAGCTGCTGAAATACATGGCTCAATCGCATCGCCCCCCACAATGGCGCGCGCAGGCCAGCACCATTCGGGGCGACGGCCTTGCGGCGTGAGATTGCCGTCGATGAGCACTTCGCCCACAGCTTCACCGTCCGCCAATTGTTCACACAATGCAGCCACCGCCAGCGACATCGCCAACATTGTTGCGCCAAAAATGTTGAGCCGGTCGATCTCTTCAGGCTCAACCACACCCACCGCCCAGCGGCAGCGGCGTTTGATCTTTTCCTCAAGCAATGCGCGGCGGGCTGCGGACAGCTTTTTGGAATCATCAAGGCCCGCAGGGCGCGGCTTGCACAAGATGACCGCAGCGGCCACAACCGGTCCGGCCAAGGGTCCGCGGCCCGCCTCGTCAACGCCGATAATCACGCCGTTTGCAGGGTGGCCCGAAAAGACACTGGCACTTGTTGGTTTGCGAGGCATTAAAGAGGTCATGACGAATCCGATCCTGAAAACGCTATCGCCCCTCGCCCTGCTACTCGCAAGCTGCGGCTCCCCTATTTCTGCGCAAGACCCGGCGACAGTCACGCCGGATGCAGCAGGCCTCACTATCACCGACGTTGCCACATTCAGCGAGCCGTGGGCGATGACGTTCCTGCCCGGCACCGATATGGCGCTGATAACCGAGAAAAAGGGCGCGTTGAAGCTTTGGCGCGAAGGTTCCGCATCTGCCGTGGACGTCAGCGGCGTTCCCCAAGTTGCCTACGCTGGCCAAGGGGGCTTCGGCGATGTTGTCGCCTCCCCCGATTACGCCACCACTGGCATGGTCTACCTGAGTTGGGTTGTGTCAGGAGACAACGATACTCGCGGTGCAGTTGTCGCCCGCGCAAAACTGAAATTGGGAGAAACGCCCGCGCTTGAGGGGTTGTCGATCATCTGGCGGCAGTTCCCCAAGGTCACCGGTCGTGGCCACTATTCACACCGCATCGCGTTTTCACCCGATGGCAAATACCTGTTTGTCACCTCGGGCGATCGGCAAAAGTTCACGCCGGCACAAGACCTGACCGTCAATCTCGGCAAAGTGCTGCGCTTGCTGCCCGATGGCACGCCCGCCCCCGGCAATCCCTTTGCCGACAAGGGCGGCGTTGCTGCGCAAATCTGGTCCTATGGCCATCGCAACCTGCTGGGTATCGCGTTTTCGCCTGATGGCCGGTTGTGGGATATCGAACACGGGCCTGCCGGTGGGGACGAGATCAATCTGGTTGAGCCTGCCAAGAATTATGGTTGGCCGCTGGTATCGGGCGGCGATCATTATGACGGCAAGTCGATCCCGCGCCACGGCACCCGCCCGGACCTCACACCTCCGTCGATCAATTGGACGCCGGTGATCGCACCGGGCGACATGATCTTCTACACCGGCACCGCCTTCCCGAAATGGCAGGGGCAAGGCCTGATTGCGGCGCTAGGCGCGGGCGGCATTGTCCGTGTGGGCATGGAGGGCAAACAGATCCGCGAACTGGAACGCATTGATCTGGGCAACCGCATCCGCGAGATTGAACAGGCGCCGGACGGGTCAATCTATGTACTTGAAGATGGTGATGGAGCGAAGCTGCGCCACATCACGCCCCCTCTTCCGCAAAAGCGCTGAAGGCGGATTGGCAATGGCCTTTGATCCCACAAACGTGGACTGCTGGATCTTTGATCTGGATAATACGCTCTACCCCTCATCCTCGCGCCTGTTTGACCAGATCGATGTGCGGATGGGCGAATTCATCCAGAACCTGCTCGGCTGCGATGCGACCGAGGCGCATCGTGTGCAAAAACTCTATTTTCATGATCATGGCACCACGCTTTCGGGACTGTTGCATTACCACGCGATTGATCCTTACGAATTCCTCAACTTCGTGCACGATATCGATATGGCCGCGCTCGCAACAGCTCCGCGCCTAGCCGGTAAGCTGGCGGCGCTGCCGGGCCGCAAGCTGGTTTTCACCAATGGTGATGATGCCTATGCTGGCCGCGTACTGGCTGGGCTTGGCCTGTCCGACAGCTTCGATGGGATGTGGGATATCCACGCGATGAACTATCGCCCGAAGCCCGAACCATCCGCTTATTCAGGCCTGATCGAAGCATTCGGCATTCGCCCTGAAACGGCGGTGTTCGTTGAGGATATGGCCCGCAACCTTGCGCCGGCCAAAGCCTTGGGCATGCAAACTGTATGGATTGATGCTGCGACCGAATGGGGTGATCGTGCCAAGGACGATGCTGCCATTGATCTGACTATCGAGGATATCGACAATTGGTTGGCAAGTCTTGCCGATCACCCCCTGTTGGGCTAGGCGGCGCGCGCAATTAATTTATAATCCGAACCTGCTGCCCAGAAAATTCCCGACGGAGATACACCATGACCGCTCACCTAGAAGCCGCCATCGAAGCTGCTTGGGAAGACCGCGCCAATGTAACACCTGCCAGCGACAGCGTGCGCGAAGCGGTTGAGGCCGTGTTCGAATTGCTGGAAAGCGGCAAAGCGCGTGTGGCGCAAAAGATCAACGGTGAATGGCAGGTCAACCAGTGGCTGAAAAAGGCGGTTCTGCTTTCATTCCGCCTGAACGATAACGTGATTATCGATGCCGGATCGGGCGGTGCGCCTGCTTTTGACAAGGTGCCATCCAAGTTCGAGGGCTGGGACGATGCCCGCTTCCGCGAAGCCGGTTTCCGCGTAGTTCCCGGGGCCGTTGCCCGCAAAGGCGCGCATATCGCCAAGGGCGTCGTGCTGATGCCAAGCTTCGTCAACATCGGTGCGTTTGTTGATGAAGGCACCATGGTTGATACCTGGGCGACGGTTGGTTCGTGCGCGCAAATCGGCAAAAACGTGCATATCTCGGGCGGTGCCGGCATTGGCGGCGTGCTGGAGCCCTTGCAAGCCGGACCTGTGATCATCGAAGACGGCGCATTCATCGGCGCGCGTTCTGAAGTGGCTGAAGGCGTTATTGTTGGCGAAGGCGCAGTGCTTTCGATGGGGGTTTACCTTGGTGCCTCGACCAAGATTGTTGATCGCCAGACCGGAGAAATCCACATCGGCCGCGTGCCGCCTTATGCGGTGGTTGTTCCCGGCGCGCTGCCAGGCAAGCCGCTGCCCGATGGCACGACAGGGCCTTCGTTATATTGCGCCGTGATCGTCAAGACGGTTGATGCGCAAACCCGCAGCAAGACCGGAATCAACGAACTTTTGCGCGATTAAACAAGAGCACCTTAAGCCCGTAAACAGGCCGCGCCGGAACAGGGCGCGCTTCCAAACGTAGAGCCGGTAAGCACCGTAACTATGCAAGGAGACGCGCTATGGAACGCCAAGGCAAAGAAACCCGTATCACGACAGATGAAGCCCGTGCTGGCGAAACCAGTCACGTCTTACGGTGGGTGCTTGGGCTCAGCTTGACGCTCGCCATCGTGGCGCTGACCATCATCTGGGTAACAGGAGCGATTGTCACTCCTGCCTAATCTGAACTTTAACAAAGGCGGCGCTGGTGTGACTATCGGGTGGAAACTTGATCGGGAACAACGTGCCGCCCTGTTGAAAACCTACCCGCCGCGTTATGCCGATGTAATCGCGGATCACGTCACGTTATCAGTTAGCGGTACTAAAGCGCCACCACACGCGGGCGAAGCAATCATCGTCGGGCACGCTGATGACGGTGCCGGTGTCGAAGCCTTGGTTGTTGCAATAGAGGGATCGACTGCACGGCCAGATGGCAAAGTGTGGCATGTTACCTGGTCGCTGGCCAAAGGCCGCACCGCACGTGAAAGCAACGATGTGATCGCGCGACTGGGTTGGACGGTAAGCAACGGCGAAAAACTCATACTTGCCCCTGCCCTGTGGTGATTGACTTACGCTGTTCATGGCAGCAAGCATCACGTTATGAATAGCGTCCGATATCCCTGCGCGGACTACATGGTTGTGCCAAAACCATGATCCGCACAGCCCTGCTCTGTGGTCTGGCCATCTTCTATCTTGCCGCCGGCATCATTCACATTGCTGCCCCCGCACCGTTTCTGGCAATAATGCCAACATGGGTCCCCTTTCCACAAGCCGTTGTTCTGTGGACCGGTATTGCCGAAGTCCTTGGTGCAATCGGTTTGACCCAATGGTTTGCACCGCAGATTCGCCGTGCCGCAGCCGTTGGCCTTGCGCTCTATGCCGCTTGCGTTTTTCCGGCCAACATCAATCATTTCATCATCGACCTAGCAAAGCCGGATGGCGGGCTTGGGCTTGGCTATCATGTGCCACGGATGTTTGCGCAGCCGCTGATCATCTGGGCGTCACTTTGGGCAGGGCGAGTGACCGACTGGCCATTCCGTACAGAACGTCCCTAACGTGATGCTGTTATCAGACCCGGCAACTCTGGCTTTCTGCGCCTTGGCTGTCATCCTTGTGGGGATGGCAAAAGGGGGGTTTTCAGGGCTCGCGGCCTTGGGTACGCCGATCGCGGCGCTCGTATTGCCGCCAAGTGTGGCCGCGGCAATCCTGTTGCCCATCCTGATCATTCAAGATGCGGTAAGCGTCTGGTCCTTCCGGCATTCGTGGGACAAATGGATCGTTGCATGGATGCTGCCCGGCGCGGTGATCGGCGTCGTGATCGGGTGGAGCATCGCTGCCAGTGTTGACGAAAAACCGATGATGGGGGTGCTTGGTGCTGTCACGCTGTTGTTCGGCCTGTACCGCATATGGGTCGAGCGCGGCGGGCGTGTGGTGGCGGCGTCAACTTCGCCGGGGTGGGTTGGCGGCCTGTTTGGCGTGGCAACCGGCTTTACCAGCCAGATCGCCCATGCCGGAGGCCCGCCTTTCCAGATGTGGGTAACGCCCCGCAAACTGCCGCATCTTACCTATGCCGGAACCAATTCGATCCTGTTTGCCGCGATAAACTGGATAAAGGTGCCAAGTTACATGGCGCTTGGCGTATTCAGCCACGATGTTCTGGTCTCAGCTGCGCTGCTGGCACCCTTGGCCATCATCACCACGCTGGTTTCTGTGCGGATTGTCCGACTGCTGCGTCCGGAGCGTTTTTACACAATCATTTATGCGCTGATGGTATTTCTTGGCGGCAAACTGATCTTTGATGCTATCGTGTAGAGGCGCGTTGCATCGTCCAGAATTGCGGACCGTCACGTGCTACTTTCCAGTTGGAAATCACATCAAATCCCAGCGCGCGATAGAGCCCGACATTACTTTGGGTAGCGGTCTCAAGCACGGCGGGTAATCCTGCCTTATCACTGTGTTCAAGCCCCGCGCGGATCACAAGCCCGCCCAAACCCTGGCCTTGCCTATCCGCCCTGACCGCAGCCATCCGCAAATAGAACTGTTGCTCCCCTGCTGGCAAATGGTGGCCAATCCGCCTGTCTATGCGATCTGCCCTTAGTACGGCTGTCCCCAACATGCGCACGAACCGCAAAGCGGACAGTGGTGTGAGTGCTGTATGATCATGCACGGTTCCTGGCGGTCGCCAAAGCGTAACTGCCTCGCATCCCGGTGTTCCCAAAACCATGCCATGGCGCAGATGATCGACAAACATCCAGTCCATCAGCAGGGGCAACCGACGCGCCCGCACAACGGAATCGGGAAACATCCATGCCATCGCGGGATCATGAGCAAAGGCCATGCTGAGCGTGTGCACAGCCTTTTGCCGATGCTCCTGCCCCAGCTCGATGATTGCCTTATCCAAGACCTTCCACTCCAAACCTTTTGCTGGTCATTCCGTTGCTGCGGTGCCACGGCCAATACCACAAAGCGGGGATTACCATGACCAACGATGAAGAATACGTCTATGACGAAGACAGTGGTGAATGGATGACCGCAGCTGATTTGCAGGCAAAGCAATCTGTCGCCAACACGGTTGAAGTGCGTGATGCGGTTGGCAATCTTCTGGCGGACGGCGATCAGGTAACCCTGATCAAAGACCTTGATGTGAAGGGTGCAGGCCAAACGCTGAAGCAAGGCACGTTGATCAAATCGATCCGCCTGACCGGCGATTCACAAGAGATCGACTGCAAGTACCCGGGCATAAAAGGCCTCGTGTTGCGCGCAGAGTTCGTTCGCAAGCGTTGATTGTGTGCAGGTGCACATCACCGAATTCGTATGTGTTACTACGTAATTTAGGGTATGTTTTTGGCGAACAATCGTTCAAGTTATTGATAAATTGACACTTAGTTATGCCGGTTGCAAAATTCACAACCGCAGTGCCTCCAATTACAATTGCCGCATCGCACCCATCGTATATGCTGCAATGCAACAAGATAAGGGTGCTGAAGGCAATCTTTCCTTATCTAGCAGGAGACATTGCCATGTTTAATTCTTCGTTCGCTATCACCGCAGCCGCTCTTCTTCTCACCGCTCCGGCCGCTGTTGCAAATGCCGCTGAACCCGATGCAGGAAGCTTCACCTATCAAGGCGTGAAGTACGACTACACCGCCGAACAACAGGGCGATGTGAAGGTGCTCAAAGGTTCAGCCTATGCCGGCAAGGTGCCTTTCGAACTGCGTGTTAACAAGCGCACCGTTACGGGTCGTTTCAACGGTCGTCCGGTGTCGTTTGATGTCAAAGACGTGAAGCCAATCGCCAGCAAGGCTGGTACGCTCGCTGATTGAAAGCGTAGCAATACGGGCTTCCCACGTGAATTTGCGGTTCGCAACCACAAGGTAAGTGCAAAACCCGTTAGCCGCATCAGCCTCGCGCTGAACCGGTAAGGATTAAGGGGCGCTCTCGAAAGGGAGCGCCCTTTTCCGCGACTTGGAACCTGATATTAGTGCTTGGTACCGCCTAACACGCGCACGTCCAGGCCGCTGAGCGGCTCTCGTGCGCCGTGTTTGTCGATCACTGCTTCACAGCGTGCCTTGATGGCCTCGTCATCGAGGTCGGATTCAAGCACGTAACGCGCGATGACCTCGCCTTCGAACGTGTTTGTCACACATATGTAGCGGATGTGCGATTGCGATGCGAGTTCATCAAGATCGATACCATCGGCCAGTGTCCAGGATTTTCCACCGTGTGAGCGAATGGGGCGTCCACAATGACGGCATTTTGAGAACAGTGTACCCTGCTCATCCCGGTGCCTGGTGGCCACGGGAATGTGTGAACGCGTGTACCAACACTGCGTCATTGTATAAGAGATGTCTGGCCGTATCAGCATGTTTGCATGGTTACAGCATATGATTAACTTCGCGTTAGGTGGAGCTAAGGCGCACTACCAGTTTGCCTAGATAGAAAAAATATTATTTATTAGCAGTCGCTTAATCACAATCGTCTTAGAATTCGCCGATGGATGGGCAAGACGAACGCCGAACAAAATTTCGCCTTTTTTGCACCGGCGTGCTGGTGACTTTGCTATCGGTTGCGGCCTCAGTGCTGTCAACGCATCTAAGTTTTCAATTGTCCGGCAGCGTTGACTACGCAAGCTCGATAGCCACAGCCGTCGCTATCCCGCTCATCGTCGCACCGGCTTCATACGGCTGGGTTGCCATGCTGACGATGCGGCTCGAGCGGCAAACCAGATTGCTGGAGCGATTGTCAAAAACAGATTCTTTAACCTCGCTTCCCAACCGCCGGGCTTTCATCAATATATCGGAGTCTTGGCTTCAACGCGGCCCGCTCGCCGTAGCGATGATTGACCTAGACCACTTCAAGCACATCAACGATCGCCTCGGACATGCCTTTGGCGACCAGGCGCTTGTTCACGCGGCCAAATTGCTGCGTGACAGCGCTCCCGAGGACGCATGGCTTGCGCGTATTGGCGGTGAAGAGTTCGGCCTGATCTGTCAGTTGGATGGATCACAAACTTCGTTGTCTGAAGACATGTGGATGCTTAAACTGGATATAATGCGCCATCATCTCAATAGCATGCCCCTGATCACACAGGGTCAGGCGGTGCAAATCTCCGCAAGCATCGGCTTTGCGCTCATGCTTCCCGAAGACACACTTGACACTCTTCTATCGCGGGCTGACCGGGCCATGTACGAGGCCAAGAAAGCCGGAAGAAATTGCATTAGAATAGCAGCTTAGCCATCAGCTTAGCGTGACAAATATTTCTGCCACAAGCAACCACAGGCCGCGCACTTCGCGCCATTTTGCGGCGTAGGCACCTGAGGCTGTTGGCGGGATTTGTCCGTCATGCACGCCCTGCCAATGGCCATGTTCCATGGCGATGGACTCCACTGCTGATGCGGTGATTATACTGGTTGTGCGGGTATAGACCATGCGCGGCTTTGCGGAAAATTCGCGTTTCCAGGCAAGCAGTTGCGCTTTGCGTCCGGACACCACAGCGCTGTTGGTGCCGGTGACCATGATCACATCCGGGGAAAGGATCGCGCTGATTGCGGCGATATCTGCTGCGGCAATGGCGCGGTTGAATTCGGCGCGGCGCAGGCGGATGGCAATTTCGGCAGACATTGCCTGCCGTTAGCAGAAGGGCGTCCCCGGCGGCGAGCGAAAAGCTCAGCCGCCGGAAATGCATTGTCGATCAGGCCGAAGCGAGATTGACAGCCGAAGCCTTGCCATTGCGGCCGGTTTCGACTTCATAGGTAAGGCGTTGATCACGCTCAAGAGTTGCCATACCGGCTGCCTGAACGGCCGAGATGTGCACGAAGCTGTCAGTGCCGCCATTGTCAGGCTGGATGAAGCCGTAGCCCTTGTCGGTATTGAAGAATTTTACGGTGCCTACTGGCATGAGCGGTTCCTTTCGAGAACGATGGTTGCCCGGGCGCAAAAGCACGCACGGGCCGTGCGTCGGGTCGTCAATCGAAAGGAAGTCGTCGTCAAAAGCCGCTTTATCCGAGCCGTAAAGCACGAAGAAACAGAGATTTTCTGCCGAAGTCCGTTGGAGTGTTCAACGTCAGCAGCGGCGCATTAGCACGGGCCAAAGCCTTTACCTAATCATTCCGCAGACTGGTGGTTTCATGTGGTGTTTGGGTGGACAAAGTGGGCGTTAGTGGGCGCAACTAGCGCGCTGCCCCGCTTTAACATGGTGGCGCGCGCCGATTTCAGCGGTATGCGCAGATGGATGAGCGATGCCGCCCCCCACACCTCGATCATCCTCGTCGATGGTGATGCCTGCCCGGTCAAGGAGGAGATCTATAAGGTCGCCTATCGCCGCAATGTGCCGGTCACCGTCGTCAGCAATTCCCCCTTCCGCGTGCCGGTGCATCCACTGGTGCGGCGCGTGGTGGTGAGTGATGGATTTGATGCGGCGGACGACTGGATCGCCGATGCTGCCCATGCGAAGGCGGTTGTGATCACCGCCGACATCCTGCTGGCCGACCGCTGCCTGAAAATGGGGGCCTGTGTGCTTTCGCCAGCGGGCAAAGCTTTTACCACCAGTTCCATCGGCAGCCAGATTGCGACGCGGGCGATCATGGCGGATTTGCGCGCAGGCGGCGATATCATGGGTGGCCCTGCCCCGTTTTCAAAAACCGACCGTTCGCGCTTTCTTTCCGCGCTGGACGAAGTGCTGGGACGGCTGTCGCGTTAGCGTTCGCTATTGCCGGGGGAAAGGCGTACTCTCTGCGCGTGGGCAAGTGTCCGCCGGAGAATTATAATGGCGAAGAGCCAAAAGAAGTCGAGCAAGGAAGTCCGCAAACCCAAGGCGGAAAAGCCCAAGAAGCTCAATGCCTCGAACCCGACGCAAAAGACCGGCGTGGTTGCCGGGCTGGATAACATGAAGAAGAACTGAGGGTTGCCGCAACATGCCCTCCCCCGGCCCCTCCCGCAACCGGGAGGGGAGTGTTAAGGCGGTCCCTCCCGTAAACGGGAGGGAGGATTTAGGGTTGGGTTTTAGCGGCAGCGGACGGTTCCGCCGTTATTGCGATTATTGCGGTTGTTCTTGTTGCCGTTATCAATTGCCGAGCCGACAACGGCACCGCCGAGCCCGCCAATGATTGCGCCGAGCAGAGTGCTATCGCCCGGTGCGATAATCGCGCCCGCCGCTGCGCCGCCAAGGCCGCCGACGATCAATCCGGTCGAGCCATCCGAACGGCGGCAGTAGTACCGGTTGTCGCGGCCACGATAGACGCGGTCATTTTCCGACAGCTGGCGTTCGCGATAACGCCCGTTGTTGCGATAATAGCGATCCGCCTCGTAGCGGTTGCCATAGCGCGGATCGGGATTGTTATAATCGTAGCTGCCGTTCTGGGCATAATAGCCCTGATCGTAATAGCCCCACTGGTCGCCAGCAGTATTGGCATAGCCGGGGCGATCATAGCCGGTATCGGTGCATGCGCCGGTCACGGTGAGCGCAGCGAGGGCGGAAAGCATCAGGGCTTTGTTCATAGCACCTACTCCATTGATTGAGCGGGCGCGCGGATGACGCCCGTTGTGTTAAACGCAATGGATGGGGGCGGCAGGTGTTCCCGGCGATTGGCAGGCGGATTCTTGCATAATGGCCGCAGATGGCGCTAATCTTGACGGTGATGAGCCTGATTTCGTTCCGATCCCGCCTGCGCGCGTTTCAAACCATGCGCTGCGACCCGCCCGATCCGGGGTTTATCGCCGATCTTGAGTTTCTGGAAAACCGCGATCTTGATCTGTCGGTGCGGCTTGGCGCGATGCTGGGGTTTAACGCGCTGTTGATCACCATCGGCACGCACCCGATTTCCGCCAGCCCTGGCGCGCCGCTATCGGTTGATGCAGCCACGCAAGCCGGATTGGTGCTGGCCAATCTGGTTGGTCTGGTCCCGCTGGTGGTATCGTGCTTTCTCGCGTTGCGGGCGATGTTGCTGGGCGAGGAATTTGACGCCGAAGGGCTGGAGGGCGACACCGCGCTGCGCCACCGCCTATTCGCCAGCTTCGTCCATTCGATAGACGCCCAAGCCCGCCTGCTGCGCCACGCCATCCGCTGGACCATCGCAGGCGGCGCGCTGACGCTGCTGGTGTGGGCGGCGATCCTGTTTGATAAGATGGTTTAGCGCTGGACCGTGTGCTGGCGGAACCAGTCGGCAAGCTCGGCCTCGGTGAGTTCTCCGGCGGCGAGGGACTGGACGGTGGCAACTGCCTGCCCCGCCTGAAACGCAATTTCGACGCTGTTTAACACAAGGAATGTGCGGGCCAGAACCCAAGCGGTGCGCTTGTTGCCATCGGCGAAGGGGTGATTGCGCGCGATGCCGAAGGCGTGCGCAGCGGCGAGCGCGCACAAATCATCCTCGCCATATTCCCATTGATTGCGGGCGCGGCTGAGCGCGGATTCAAGGGCGCCTTCATCGCGCACACCCGAAGGCCCACCATGTTCGGCCAATTGGCGATCATGGATGGCCAGCGCGAGACGCGCATCAAGCCAGACGGGTTCAAGCCTCACAGGCCCATCCTCAATCCTTCTCGCTCATCCTGAGCTTGTCGAAGGAGGGAATGAAGCCGGTTTTGCACTTGCGCAGCAAGCTTCATTGGCAGTGAATTGCGCATGGCGCTATTTTGCGAGTTCACGCAGGATGTCGCGGTCTTCACGCATCACGCGTTCGGCCACGGTCATCTTTTCAGAAAAATCGGGATCAGCGGCGGTGATCCGGATGCCGTCGGGCGCCTCGGTGACGTAGAGCGTATCGCCCACCCCCGCACGGAGCCGCGCAAGCAGCTCCTTGGGCAGGATGATCCCGGCGGAATTGCCGACTTTGGTTATTTTGACGGGCATGTTCATACGGGCGTTATAACGTAGATTGCGTTTGAGCGCAACGTTGGTTCAACATCCATCTTTCGCTGTGAACTGCACAACGGGTGGATAGATGAATCCTCAAGCGCATGCGGGGTGACGGGTTTTGGGGTGTTGTTTGGGCTGGGGTTGTGTTTGGGGAGAGCCACCACCCCCAACCCCCTCCTCTGAAGAGGAGGGGGCTTTTTGTTGGGGGTGGTTGTGGGTCCCCTCCCCTTCAGGGAGGAATTAGTCGTGTTCGCGGTTGCCTGCGCCGATGTAGAGTTCGCGGCCGCCTTCGTGGTACTTTTCGCTCATGGCTTTCATGCCGGCTTCGGCTTCGGCCTCGTTCACAACGGCTTCTGCCGCGACGAAGGTTTCGATGCCGGCGTTCTGCTTGGCGGCGAATTCGCGGACTTCCTGGCTGATCTTCATCGAGCAGAACTTGGGGCCGCACATTGAGCAGAAATGGGCGGTTTTGGCGCCTTCTGCGGGCAATGTCTGGTCGTGGTACTGTTCGGCGGTTTCGGGATCGAGCGAGAGGTTGAACTGGTCGCGCCAGCGGAATTCGAAGCGGGCCTTGCTGAGCGCATCGTCGCGGACTTGCGCAGCGGGGTGGCCCTTGGCGAGATCGGCGGCGTGGGCGGCGAGCTTGTAGGTGATCACGCCGACTTTCACATCGTCGCGGTCAGGCAGGCCGAGGTGCTCCTTGGGCGTTACGTAACAGAGCATCGCGGTGCCGTACCACCCGATCTGGGCGGCGCCGATACCGCTGGTGATATGATCGTAACCGGGCGCGATGTCGGTAACCAAGGGGCCCAAGGTGTAGAACGGGGCTTCGCCGCAGGCTTCGATCTGCTTGGTCATGTTTTCCTTGATCTTGTGCATCGGCACGTGGCCGGGGCCTTCGATCATGACCTGGACATCTTCGGCCCAGGCGCGCTTGGTGAGTTCGCCCAGGGTGTAGAGTTCGGCGAACTGCGCTTCATCGTTGGCATCGTAGATCGAGCCCGGACGCAAGCCATCGCCGAGCGAGTAGGCGACGTCATAGGCCTTCATGATCTCGGTGATTTCATCGAAGCGTTCATAGAGGAACGATTCCTTGTGATGCGCAAGGCACCACTTGGCCATGATCGATCCGCCACGGCTGACGATGCCGGTCATCCGCTTGGCCGCAAGCGGAATGTAGGGCAGGCGGACGCCCGCGTGGATGGTGAAGTAATCGACGCCCTGTTCGGCCTGTTCGATCAGGGTATCGCGGAACACTTCCCATGTGAGGTCTTCGGCGACGCCGCCGACCTTTTCGAGCGCCTGATAGATCGGCACGGTGCCGATCGGCACGGGGCTGTTGCGGATGATCCATTCGCGGGTGTCGTGAATGTTGCGACCGGTGGAAAGGTCCATCACGGTATCGGCGCCCCAGCGGATCGACCATACCATCTTGTCAACTTCGTTGGCGACATCGGACGCGACGGCGGAGTTGCCGATGTTCGCGTTGATCTTGACGAGGAAGTTGCGGCCGATGGCCATCGGTTCGGATTCAGGGTGGTTGATGTTGTTGGGGATGATCGCGCGGCCACGGGCGACTTCATCGCGCACGAATTCGGGCGTGACATAATCGGGGATCGATGCGCCCCAATCCTGTCCATCGCGGATCAGCGCTTCCTTGGCCTGCTTGCGGCCAAGGTTTTCGCGGATGGCGACGTATTCCATCTCGGGCGTGATGATGCCTTTGCGGGCATAGTGCATCTGGCTGACGTTGGCACCGGCCTTGGCGCGCAAGGGACGCTTGACCACGTTGGGGAATGCGGGGACGCCAGCTGAGCGATCAGGGCCTTTCAGGCCGTTGTCTTCCGGCTTGATTTCGCGGCCCTGGTAATCCTCGACATCGCCGCGTGCCATGATCCAATCGCGGCGAAGCTGTGGCAGGCCGGTGGCGATATCAATGGTGACGTTCGTGTCAGTAAACGGGCCGGAGGTATCGTAAACCCGCACAGGCGGTTCACCACTGCTGGGTTCAAGGCTGATTTCGCGCATGGCGACACGCACGTCAGGAAAGCGCATGCTTTCGACGTGGATCTTGCGGCTGCCCCGGATCGGGCCGGTTGTGACGCCGATTTCGAGCTTGGAGTTAATGTCGGCCATACGCTCATCCTTTAATGGACGGAATGGGAGCGCGGGTCCTTCGACAAGCTCTGGTTGAGCGGACCGGCCCTCCCTCCGCCCGTGCTAACGGGTTCAGGTTCGACGGGTCGGGCAGCGTGACCTGCCCCTCTCAGCCAACACTGGCTCCCCGGGGTGTGGGCAGTGCATAGCGGAGGTATGGGGCGAGGTCCAGCGGTGCGATGCCTGCCAATTGGGGAACATCGCACTGCCGGACAGGACGGGTCATGGAGCGGGATCAGCCCTTGAACAATTCGTCAACCGGACAACTGTCATTCCATATGGCCGACAATACCGCATAGCGCAGGCGGCCCGGATTGATGGCGTTCAATTGGTCTGACGTGAATGGCGCTTTTTCCGGAACGACGATGTCATGCCGGTAGGACACCTCATAGACATCATACTTGTGCCAATCGACATAGGCATAATGCGCTTTGTATTGCTTGGTGGTTTTGTATTTTTTGCTGGTGGTAAGCGTTCTTTGTTCGCTGACGCTGTCGGAAAAGCTGGTCGAGAGGGTTGCCGTTACCGAGGCCGAGGCGACAAGGCCGTTGTAATTTGCCGTTGCCGAAACGCTGGCGGCAATTTCGCGCGAGTAGGTTTCGAGGCTGGACAGTTCGTTTGTGATGGTTTCGGTGACCTCAACGCTGCGGTCAGAGCTTTCGGTCATCGGCGTGGTAATGCGGTGCCATTCGCTCCATTGCGAAATGTCGGCCTCCCAGAACTGTTCGGTGCCCATATCGCTGATGCGCCGGATTTCGCCGCCGGGGTTGGGGAAAAAGCGTCCGTCACGCGCATCGATCCCGAAATATTCGTTGGTGATGAAGGGATTCAGAATGCGCGGTTTGCCGTCGAATCTCTTCAGTTCCTCCCACGGGTTCATAGCAAAAAGCGCTCTGCTGGTGACCAGGTCGCCAGCGACGACGAAGCATTTTCCAATCGTGCCAAAGGGGACGTTTCTCAGCGTGGGCGGGCAATCTGCGCTCCAAAGCGGAGATTTACCTGAATAACCGTCCATAATACTTGCTCCTGTTGACGAGGAGAACGCCTCCCCCAGAAGCGGAATACCATCACTGTGTCGCAAGTGCTGGAACCGACCAGACCGAACATGCGGTTTAAGCCGTGCTTTTGCGGCCTTACCATCGAAAACAAAGCCATAATTTTCGGTTCAAAGTTGCGCCAGTTTGCACATGAGCACCACGCGGGATTGATGCTGCCACCAAGGGCGCTGTTGCACAGGCCTGCGCATCGGCCTAAGCCTGAGCGCGATGAAAGTACGGCAGTGTGATATCGCAATCGTTGGCGGCGGCCTTGCAGGTGGGCTTGTTGCGCTGGCTTTGCGACGCGCGCGGCCGGATATTGCGTTGGTTGTTGTGGAGCAGAGCGATTTGCGTGGCAGGAACCACGTCTGGTCGTTTTTTGGCACAGATGTGGGCAAAGCCGGGCGCGAATTGCTGGATGGAATGGTTGTGGCGGCCTGGCCGGACTATACGGTGACATTCCCTGCATTCGAGCGCAGTCTGAAAACCAGCTATTATTCCATCACGTCTGATCGGTTTGACGCAGTTTTGCGCGCAGAGCTTGGCCAGGACGCCATGATCACCGGCGTTCGTGCGCTGGCATGCAGCACCCGTAACGTAACACTTTCAAACGGGATGCGGATCGAGGCAAAAGCGGTGATTGACGCGCGCGGCATTCCCAATCCGGAACATCTGACGGGTGGATGGCAAAAATTCGTGGGCCAACGGTTGAAGCTGGCTGCACCGCACGGCTTGGACGCACCGGTGGTGAAAGATGTGACAGTTGCGCAATACAATGATTATCGCTTTGTCTCTTGCCTGCCGTTCGGACCGGATGAAGTGTTTATTGCGGATACTTATTACGCGGGCGATGCCCAGCTTGATATCGCAACGTTACGCATGCGGATTGCCGATTATGCCGCTGCGCACGGCTGGGAGATTGCTGAAATCCTGTCGGAAGAGCAAGGCGTGTTGCCAGTGATTGCTGGTGGCGATTTTGACGCGTTCTGGCGTTCGACCGGAGGATCAATCGCGCGGGCTGGTGAACGCGCCGGATTGTTTCAGGCTGTAACACGCTGTTACTTGCCGGATGCAACGCGTTATGCCTTGGCGATTGCACAGCACACCGACATGTCTGGTGCGGGACTGGCAGCATTTTCGGAAAGCTGGGCGCGCAAGCATTGGCGGCGCGGGAGATATCCGCGCGCACTTTCGGCCATGTTGTTTGCAGGCGTCAAACCTGCGCAGCGTCATCGCGTTTTGGAACGGTTCTATACCCTCGACCACCGCCTGATTGAGCGGTTTAACGCTGGCAGGATGACAGCCTTTGACAAGGCGCGCGTTCTGGTCGGCAAGCCACCTATTCCCATCGGCACGGCCATCGGCGTGCTGACTGGCCTCGGCAATAAGCCGCAACCCCTCTCTTTTTCAGGAAACCGCGCATGAAGCGTGCATGTGTAATTGGCGCCGGATTTGGCGGCCTCGCCCTCGCCATCAGACTCCAATCAGGCGGTGTGCAAACCACTTTGATCGAAGCGCGCGACCGTCCCGGCGGGCGGGCTTACGTGTGGGAGAAGGATGGCTTCACGTTTGATGCAGGGCCAACTGTGATCACCGATCCGTCGTGCCTGCATGAATTGTGGGCGCTCAAAGGCCATCGGATGGAAGACGATGTCGAACTGATGCCGGTCATGCCGTTCTACCGGCTGAACTGGCCCGATGGCACAAACTTTGATTATTCAAACGACGACGTGAGCTTGAAGTCAGAAATCGCCAAGCTGAACCCTGAGGACGTTGCGGGCTATGATGACTTTCTGGAATACTCCGCAGGCGTGCTGGAGGAAGGCTATGTGAAGCTGGGTGCAGTCCCGTTTCTTGACTTTGCCAGCATGATCAAGGCGTTCCCGGCGATTGCCCGATACCGGGCATGGCGTTCGGTCTATTCCCTGGTTTCCAGCTATGTCAAAAATGAAAAGCTGCGCGAGGCCTTCAGCTTCCACAGTTTGCTGGTGGGTGGCAACCCGATGACGACCAGTTCGATGTATGCGCTGATCCACAAACTGGAGAAGAATGGCGGCGTGTGGTGGGCCAAGGGCGGCACCAACCAGCTGGTCAATGGCATGATCACGCACTTCCAGCGGATCGGCGGGGAAATGCGGCTGGGTGACCCGGTCACGCATGTATCGACTTTGGGCACGCGGGTAACCGGCGTTGAAACGAAAAGCGGCTGGTCCGGACAATTTGATGCGGTGGCATCAAATGCGGATATCATGCATTCCTATCGCGATCTGATGCCGGACAATCAACACGCCAAGCGCCGCGCCAAGGCGCTATCGAAGAAGAAGTATTCGCCGAGCCTGTTTGTGGTGCACTTCGGTGTCGAAGGCACGTGGCCGGGCATTCCGCATCACATGATCCTGTTCGGGCCACGTTATAAGGGCTTGCTCGACGATATTTACAAGCATGGCGTTCTGCCAGAGGACTTCTCGATCTATCTGCATCACCCGACTGTGACCGATCCTTCGGTTGCCCCCGAAGGCATGAGCACGTTCTATGCGCTGGTGCCGGTGGCCAATATGGGCAAGCTGCCTGTAGACTGGGACGAAGTGGGGCCGATTTTGGAGAAGCGCATTCTGGACGAATTGGGCCGCCGCCTGATTCCGGACATCCACAGCCGTATCGTAACGAAGTTCAGTTACGCGCCGAGCGACTTCAAGGCCGACTTGAACGCTCATATGGGCAGCGCTTTCAGCCTTGAACCGTTGCTGACTCAAAGCGCGTATTTCCGCGCGCACAATCGTGATGATACGATCTCGAACTTCTATCTTGTGGGCGCAGGCACGCATCCGGGCGCTGGTATTCCTGGCGTTGTGGGATCGGCCAAGGCAACAGCGGGGTTGATGCTGGAAGACCTTTCGTGAGACGGATCGCCGTCTATTGCGGATCGGCCACACCCGCTGATGATCGTTACGTTACGCTTGCCCGCGAGATCGGGCAGGAACTGGCACGACGCGGCATTGGTGTAGTGTACGGCGGTGGACGGCTGGGATTGATGGGCGCGGTCGCTTATGGCGCGCTGGATGCGGGCGGCGAAGTGATCGGGGTGATCCCCGAAGGATTGGTCAACAGCGAGGTTGCCAACAAGGACTGCACCGAGCTGCAAGTCGTTTCGGGAATGCATGAACGCAAGAAGCGGTTTACCGACCTGTCTGACGGGTTCCTGACCATCCCCGGCGGCGTGGGCACGATGGACGAATTGTGGGAGGCGGTCAGCTGGGCGCAGTTGGGCTATCACGCCAAGCCGGTGGGGCTGCTTAACGCTTTCGGGTTTTTCGATCACCTGCTGGCCTTTAATCGCCACATGATTGAGGTGGGTTTTATCCGCGAAGCCCATGCCGGGATCATCACGGCCGAGCCCGAGCTTGACCTGTTGTTGGCGCGAATGGCAGCCCATGAACCGCATGTGCCCATTTTTGCGATGAAGGCTGACGACCTTTGAGCTATGGGGCGCATCATGACTTTGGATCACCGCGCCGCTCTCGTTAGTAACGCCCGAACGGCGATCCTCAAAGGCTCGAAAAGCTTTGCGATTGCCAGCCACCTGTTCGACCGCGAAACGCGCGAGCGGGTGTGGCTGCTCTATGCCTGGTGCCGCCGTTGCGACGATATTGTGGATGCCCAAGACCACGGCGGCGCGCTGGGCGACCAGAGCGGAGCGGCAGAGCGTTTGAAGATTGTGCGCGAGCGGACGGCATTCGCCTTTGCCGGACAGGAAACGGGCGATCCGGCGTTTGATGCGCTGGGCCTTGTGGCGCGGGAAACAGGCCTGACGCCGGATATGGCCGAGGCAGTCATCGAAGGCTTCGCGCTGGACGCCGCCGACTGGCAGCCGCAGAACGAAGCCGATCTGATGCGCTATTGCTGGCACGTGGCGGGCGCTGTGGGTGTGATGATGGCGGTGGTTATGGGCGTGCCGCCAGAAGAGGCCGATACGCTTGATCGGGCCTGTGATCTGGGCATTGCGTTCCAATTGGCCAATATCGCGCGCGACATTGCGGAAGATGCCGCCGCCGGGCGCTGTTACATTCCGGCAGAGTGGTTGGCAGAGCAAGGGATACCGGTGGCTGCGCAAATGGAGCCTCAGCACCGAGCCGGGTTGACGCAGATTGTCGGCAAGATGTGCCGGACAGCGCATATCCATGAATGTTCCGCGCGGATTGGTGCCGCGCGGTTAAGGGGGCGGCAACGCTGGGCGATTTTGGCCGCTGCGGGAATCTATGGCGAGATCGCGCGCGAAGTGGCGCGGCGCGGCGAGCAGGCCTGGGACCAACGCATCTTCGTTAGTAACGCGCGCAAGATCGGCTTTGTCGGCAAGGCGGCTTGGGCAGCTTTGCGACCTGTGCCGCGATCATGCGTTATCGCCGCGAGCGAACGTCCGTTTTCGCGAGCGGACCTGATCACCTTATCAAAGGCCAAACCGGCGGCGACGCCTTGGACCTGAATGTGACGGAGTGTGGTGGACCTTGCGCTTTGCCTCGAACATGGCAGTGTTTGCATCCCATCATACCGGGAGGCGGGCGTGGACGCGACAGAGCCTGTTGAAATGCTACGCGATGCCAGTAGCGTTGCCCCCGGCCCGCTGGTCTATCGCACACATCTGCCGGTGCGGATCTGGCACTGGATCAACGCTTTGAGCATTTTCGTGATGCTGATGAGCGGGGCGACGATCTTCAACGCACATCCCCGGCTCTACTGGGGTGCCTATGGCGCGAACTTTGATGAACCCTGGCTGGTCATCGGACGGCGTGGACAGGAAGGTTTTGTCAATCTGCTTGGCCTTGAAATTCCCACGACCGGATTTTTGGGTTTCACCGAAAATTCAATCCGTGCATTTCCGCCGCTGGTGACTATCCCGAATTACTATAGTTTGGCTGAAGGGCGGCAATGGCACTTCTTTTTTGCGTGGGTTCTGGTGATTTCAGCCGTTCTCTATCTGCTCTATTCAATTTTATCGAAGCATCTTTCGCGCGATCTGGCGTTGCAGCCGCATGAGCGCAAGTTTGGCCATCTGTGGCATGACCTGAAACAGCATGCGCGGCTGCGTTTCCCGAAGGGCGAAGCTGCAAGGGCCTATAACCCGCTGCAAAAAATCGCCTATCTGGGCGTGATTTTTGGGTTGATACCATTGGTGGTGCTGACCGGATTGACGATGTCACCGATGCTCAACGCAGCATTTCCGTGGCTGCTTGATCTGTTCGGCGGGCGGCAATCGGCGCGGTCGATCCACTTTTTGTGTGCTGGCGGGTTTGCGGCTTTTACCGTCATTCATCTTTTCATGGTGGTGCTCGCAGGCCCGATCAACGAACTGCGATCAATGGTGACGGGCTGGTATCGCCTGCCTGCCGAACGCATGGAGGACCGGCCATGACCTTGATTACACGCCGCGCGGCATTAGCCGGGGCCACGGGATTGCTGATGGCGGGTTGTGACAGGATCACAACCTCGCCGACGGTGCGTAAAGTTCTGACTCTGGGGGAGAAAGCGACGTTAAGCAGCCAGAAACTGGTGACTGGCCGCAATGCTTTGGCGCAAGAGTTCACCCGCGCCGATTTGTCGCCCCGCTTCAGGGTGAACGGCAATCGTCTGCCCGCATCGGCTGACTATGCCGCGCATATGACGAACGGCTTTGCCGATTGGGAACTGGAGGTTGCCGGGCTTGTGACGCGCCCACTAGCGATGACTTTGGCGCAATTGAAAGCCGCGCCGCAGCGCACGCAGATTACCCGCCATGATTGCGTAGAAGGGTGGAGTGCAATTGGCGAATGGACCGGCGTACCGCTGGGACTACTTTTGCGTCATGCAGGAGTTTCAGCGAAGGCGCAGTATGTGGTGTTTCATTGTGCCGACGATTTCTCGGGCATTCCGTTCTATGAAAGCATCGACATGGTCGAGGCGTTTCATCCGCAGACGATTCTTGCGCATACGATGAACCGGCAGGCCCTTTCGGTGGGGCATGGCGCGCCGATAAGGCTGCGCGCCGAACGCCAGCTTGGCTATAAGCAGGCCAAGTATGTGATGAAGATCGAGGCTGTTGCTTCATTGGACGGCATTTACGGCGGTAAGGGTGGCTATTGGGAGGATCATTCCGGCTATCAATGGAACGCCGGTATTTGATCCCCCCTAAGCCCGCTTCAGCGCATCAGGACGAGTTCTTCGGCCATCGATGGGTGCAAAGCGACGGTCGCATCGAAATCAGCCTTGGTCAGGCCTGCTTTGACCGCGATGGCGGCGGCTTGGAGGATTTCGGGTGAATCCGGGCCGATCATGTGGATGCCGAGCACCTTGTCAGTCGTGGCATCGACTATCATCTTGTAAAGTCCACGTTCAGGCCGGTGGCCGAAAATGTTTTTCATCGGGCGAAAATCCGATGAATAGACGCGAATATTGCTACCAAACGCCTTGCGCGCTTCAGCCTCAGTCATGCCGACGCCTGCCAATGGCGGTTGCGAGAACACCGCGCTGGGGATGCAATCGTAATTGAGCGTGGTTTCCTTGCCCCCGAAAATGCGGTCGGCAAAGGCTTGCCCCTCGCGGATGGCGACGGGGGTGAGCTGCACGCGGTCCGTTACGTCACCGACTGCATAGATGCTGTCGCACACGGTTTTGGCGTTGGCATCCACCGGGATTTCACCACGTTCGCCCAGCGTAATCCCGGCAGCTTCGAGGCCGAGGCCATCGGTCTTGGGGCGGCGGCCGGTGGCGACGAGCACGACATCGGCGATGACCGGATCAGGCTGGCCTTGCAGGAATACATGGAACGTGCCGTCTTCCTGCTTTTCCACGCGATCAAACGGGCAGTTAAAGCGGTACTGGATGCCGCGCGCCATGGTGATTTGCAGCAGCCGGTCACGCAAGGATTCGTCATAGCCGCGCAGCAGGGTTTCGCTGCGGTTGACGACCGTTACGTTACTGCCAAGCGCGTTGAAAATGCCTGCAAATTCCATCGCGATATAGCCCGCGCCCGAGATGACAACGCGCTTGGGCAGAGTTTCGAGATGGAACACCTCGTTCGAGGTGATGCAGTGTTCGCTGCCTGCGAATTCGGGCATCACCGGCCATGCGCCAGTGGCGATCAGGATGTACTTCGCGGTAATTTCGCGCCCGCTGTCAGCCAGTTTGACCGAGTTGGGGCCGGTGATGGTGGCGCGTTCGAGGAAACGTTCAACCTTGTTGTTTTCGAGCGTGGTTGTGTAGGCGGTGTTGAGGCGATCAACATCCTTCAAAACAGCGTCACGTAACGTCGGCCAATCGAACGTCATCTTCTCGACCGTCCAGCCATAATTGGCCGCGTCCTGCAACTCTTCGGCGAAGTGTGAGCCGTAGACCAACAGCTTTTTGGGCACGCAGCCACGGATGACGCAGGTGCCGCCGACGCGGTATTCCTCGGCCACCGCAACGCGCGCACCATGGTTTGATGCGATCCGGCTGGCGCGCACGCCACCCGATCCTGCACCGATCACGAAAAGGTCGTAGTCGAATTCCTGCTCAGCCATCATGCGCTCCTGTATTGGATGCGCATATGGCCTCTGGTCCTTCGCAAGACCAGAGGCTTTGCGTGCAATTCTTCAGCCGCCAATGCCCGCCGCTTGAAGCAGGGCTTCGGTCGACGGGTCAAAGCCCTCGCCACCACCGGATTCGATCTGCTTGGCGATGGCCTTGCCCAGTTCGACGCCAAACTGGTCGAACGGGTTGATGCCGAGCATGGCCGCCGAAACGAACGTGCGGTGTTCGTGGAAGGCGATCAACGCGCCGAGCGTGGCGGGGTTTAGCTCATCGCACAGGATCGTGGCCGAAGGGCGATCACCGGGATAGGCGCGGGCGCCATCTTCCGACGATTTGCCCGCCATCAGCGCCGCGCCCTGGGCGAAGCAATTGGACAGCAGGATTTCGTGGTGCGCGGGATCAAGATCGTGGCCTTGCGCTTTGACAGCAAGGAAATCGACCGGGATCAGATGCGTGCCCTGATGGAGCAACTGGAATACTGCGTGCTGCGCATCGGTGCCCACGCCGCCCCATGTAACCGGCGCGCTGGCGCGGTGTAGCGGGGTGCCATCGGCATGGACGCGCTTGCCATTGGATTCCATTTCAAGCTGCTGGAGATAGCTTGGCAGCAATGCGAGGCGTTCATCATAGGCGAACACTGCGCGGGTCTGGCAGCCACGGACTTGCGCGTAATAAAGGTCGGCAAAGGCGGCGCGGACGACGACGTTTTCGCCGATCTCTGCGTCGATGAAGTGGCGGTCAATCGCTGCTGCACCATCGAGGAATTCGGCAAAGCCCTGCCAACCCAGTGCGATGGCAACGGGGAAACCGATTGATGACCAGAGCGAATAGCGCCCGCCGACGGTTTCGGAAAATGGCAGGATGCGGGTTTCATCGACGCCCCATTCAACCGCTTTGTCGGGCGCGGCGGTAAGCGCGATCACGCGGCCATAGGGATCGGACACGCCGCCTTCGCGCAACCAGTCGAGCGCGCTAAACGCATTGGTGATGGTTTCGGTAGTGGTGAAGGTTTTGGAGGCGAGCGCAATCATCGTGGTTGCAGGATCGCAAGCCTTCATCGCCGCTTCCAACGCGCAGCCATCAATGTTCGAGACAACATGGACCGCCACTTTGGCACCATTGCGGGTAAGCGCATCGATTGCCAGGGCAGGGCCGAGGGCGGAGCCGCCGATGCCGATGTGGATCAGGCTTTTGACATCGCCCAAAGCGCCTTCGTGAATCGCATCGACCAGCATTTGCATGCGCGCGTGGAATTCAGCGGCTTGTTCAACGCTGCTGTCTTTGCCGATACCGCGTTCAGCCGTGTGCTCAGCCGCGCGGCCTTCGGTGTTGTTTATCTTCTCGCCGTCGATCAGCGCGTGGCGGCGGCCTGCGAAGTCCATGGCAGCGGCGATAGCGGCAAGTTGCGCTTCAACTTCGGCGGAGAGATGGGTTTTGGACCAATCGAAGCGGATCGGGCCGCCGGGTAAGTCAAGATCGGTCGCGTAATTGGCAAGCCTGGAGGTATCGGTAAACAGCTCCTTCAAAGTTGGCCGGGGCAGGCCTTCAAGCGCTGTCCACAAGGGTTCGGCTTGCTCTGTGGTCATAGTCATACTCTTTCATGCGCGAATGGTTAATGGCGTTATGCCCGCTCTACGGACCATCGCCAACCCGCTGTTCATAGGCAATCAAGGTTTAAAATCGTATTTCCTTTACTGTATTATCCAAACAACACACTTGACGAAGAGGCTTGCTGGCAACATGACCGCGATAATGAACGACACGCCCGACGCCTCGCCAGACACTTCACCGCAGCCGCTGCCCCCCTCACCGCCTGCGAAGAAGGAAGAGAAGGAGGACAGTTTTCCGGTCTTCCTGCTCAAGTTGGTGCTGGTGGTGGCGATTTTCCGCAGCTTTATCTTCGCGCCATTCAACATTCCTTCGGAATCGATGCTGCCACGGCTTGAAAACGGAGATTACTTGCTCGCCGCCAAGTGGCCTTACGGGTTCAGCAAATATTCGCTGCCGTTTAGCTTGCCGTTAGTCCCCGGACGCTTGCTGGCAAGCCAGCCTGAGCGCGGTGATGTAGTGATTTTCAAAGCGCCCCCCACCAACGACGTGGATTACATCAAGCGTGTGATCGGCCTTCCGGGCGATACTGTACGGGTGATTGATGGCACGCTTTATCTGAACGGTCGTGCTGTGCCCAAAGAGCGCGTTGAAGATTTTGTTATCCCGGTCAGCCCGAATACGAAGTGCGCCCGCCCCAAATTCCAGTCGGAATTCGAGGTTGCCGACGAGGCAGGCAAAGCGGTGTGCAGCTATCCGCAGTATCGCGAGACGCTGCCCAATGGCAAAACCTATAACGTGCTCGATTTCGGACAGACGGTCACTTACGATCCCAAGGATATCAACGCTGACAATACAGCGGCAACAATCGTGCCTGAGGGCTACATGTTCGTGATGGGAGACAATCGCGACAATTCGCTCGATAGCCGTTTTCCGGCGACAAAGGGCGGCGGCGTGGGGCTTGTTCCCCAGAAGAACCTTGTCGGCAAAGCCACTATCATGATGTGGTCAACCGATGGTAGCGCCAATTGGTTCCTGCCGTGGACATGGTTCACCGCAGCGCGCTGGAACCGCATCGGGGGTACGTTCTGAGCACGCTTTCAGCAGAGGCTGCCGCCTATATTGCGGAGCTGACCGGCAAGGCCCCTGCCCGCGCCGATCTGTGGGCCGATGCGCTGACGCATGGCTCGATGGGAGAGGCGCGCGATTACCAGCGGCTGGAGTTTCTGGGCGACCGGGTGCTGGGGCTGGTGATCGCCGATTGGCTGCACGAGAAAAGCGATGCCGCCGAGGGCAAGCTCTCGCAGCGTTTGAACGCGCTGGTCAGCCGCGAGACTTGTGCCGATGTGGCGCGCACGATTGCGGTGCCGGGGCATATCCGGCTGGGCAAGCAGGCGCGCGATGATGGCGGCGTGCAGAGCGACAACATTCTGGGCGACGTGATGGAGGCGCTGATCGGCGCGCTGTTCGTTGAACGCGGTTTCGATGCCGCGCGCGATTTCGTGCGCAAGGTGTGGGACAAGCCGATGGCTTCGGGCACCGGCCAGCGCAAGCATCCCAAGGCCGCGTTGCAGGAATGGGCAGCAGGCAACCGCCGTAAGCCGCCGGTCTATACGCTTGTCTCGCGCGATGGACCGGATCATTCGGCGACCTTTACCGTTGCCGTGGAAGTCAAAGGCGTAGGCCAAAGCACTGCGCGCGGATCAAGCAAGCAGGAAGCCGAAACGGCAGCCGCGCGCGCTTTCATGCAGGCTTATGCCTGAAGGCCTTTTGGCCTATAGTCACCCGACATAACCGATAGAGAATTCATAAATGACCGAAAAATGTGGCCTTGTGGCTGTGCTGGGCGCGCCTAATGCCGGTAAATCGACCCTCGTCAATTCGCTGGTGGGGCAGAAAGTGGCGATTGTTTCGGCCAAGGCGCAGACGACGCGTGCAAGGCTGATGGGTATTGCTTTGGCGGGCGAAACGCAGATCATTCTGGCCGATACGCCGGGCTTGTTCGAGCCCAAACGAAGGCTGGATCGTGCGATGGTGAGCGCGGCATGGGATGGCGCGCAAGAGGCCGATGCGATCCTGCTGGTGGTGGATGGCCGCAAGAAGAAGCGCGATTACCTCGACCCGATCATCGCCAGCCTGAAAGACCGGCCAGAGCGCAAGATTCTGGTGCTGAACAAAGTGGATTCGACCGCCAAGGAACCGCTGCTGATCACGGCAGAGGCGCTGGTGGCCGATGTGGGGTTTGACGAGGTCTTCTTCGTCTCGGCGCTGACCGGTGACGGTGTGCCCGAATTGAAGCAGCGTTTGGCCGATCTGATGCCCGAAACGGCGTGGCATTATCCGGCAGATCAGGTGTCTGATGCCAGCGAGCGGTTGATGGCGGCGGAAATCACGCGCGAGCAATTGTATCGCCAGCTTCACGATGAACTGCCCTATGACAGCACCGTGCGCCCGGAAAAGTATATCCACCGCAAGGATGGATCGGTCGAGATCCATCAGCAGATCGTGATCAGCCGCGAAAGCCAGCGCCCGATTGTGCTGGGCAAGGGTGGCGCGAAGATAAAGGCCATCGGCGAAGCTTCCCGCAAGGAACTGGCCGGACTGCTGGAGACGAAAGTCCACTTGTTCCTGCATGTGAAGGTAGATGAACGCTGGGCCGATGCCCGTGAGATATATGAAGAAATCGGCTTGGAGTGGGTGAAATGAGATTGGCGGGCTTTGTTGGCAGTCTGGTTTTGGCATTCATCGCGGCTCCTGCATGGAGCAAGCCTGCTGCCCTGCCCGAGGGCGCGCGTTATGTGGCTATGGGCAGTTCGTTTGCCTCCGGACCGGGCGTTGGGCCGAATACACCCGACACGCCGCAGCGGTGTGGGCGGGGAACGCTCAATTATCCCAACCTTCTTGCACAGCGGCTCAAACTGAAGCTGGTGGATGCAACGTGTGGCGGGGCCAAGACCGAGCATGTTCTGGGCGCGTGGGATGAAGTGCCGCCGCAGATCGATAGTGTCGATGCCGATACGCGGCTGGTGACGATCACGATTGGCGGCAATGATATCGGGTTCATGACCAACATCTTTGCCGCCTTGTGCGAGCGAGCGGAAAAGCCCGCACCGCGTTGCCCCAAATGGCGGGCCGCAGACGAGGCCGAATGGAAGGGCGACGAATTGCGGATGCGCGAGATCGTGCGCACGGTTCGCGCCCGCGCGCCCAAAGCGCGGATCGTGTTTGTGGACTATATCACCGTTCTGCCAGCCAAAACGGGATGTGCAGAGCTGCCCGTTTCAGCTGAAAGACTGGCGTTCAGCCAAAGCGTGGCAAAGCGTCTGGCCGCGATGACCGCGCAAGTCGCCCGCGAGGAAGGGGCCGAGCTCTTGAAGTTTTCGAACCTGTCGAAAGGCCATGCGCCTTGTTCGAAAACGCCGTGGAGCAATGGCGCCGTCGCGCCTGCTGACGACGGGATTCCGGTCCATCCCAACAAGGCCGGACACGCGGCCGCTGCTGCCGCTCTGGTGGCGTTTCTGACCCGTTAATCAGCTTTGCAGCGCGCTGCGGGCCCTTTCGGGCTCCCGCAGCGCATTACGTACCATCTATTCAGCAGCCGCTTTCGGCTTTTTTGCGGCGGGCTTTTTTGCCGGGGCTTTCTTGGCCGCAGGCTTTTTGGCAGCAGTTTTGGCCGGAGCCTTTTCTGCTGCGGCCTTTTTCGGTGCCGCCTTCTTTTTGACGACCTTCTTGCCCTTTGGCGGTCCTTTGGCGGCGCGCTCGTCGATCAGGACGATGGCTTCTTCCAGCGTCAGATCTTCGGGCTTCTTGTCTTTCGGCAAGGTTGCGTTGGTGGTGCCATCGGTGACGTAGGGACCATAGCGGCCCGCCATCAGCTTGATCTCGCCGCCCGAGGTGGGATGCGGGCCGAAAGTGTTGAGCGGTTCGGCAGCCACGCGCGCACCGCGACCGCCACCGGCAGCAGCGGCGGCGAGTAGCATGACGGCGGCGTTCATGCCGGTTTCGAACACCTCGGCAGTGGCCTTGAGCCGCGCATATTTGCCATCATGGGCAAGATAGGGGCCATAGCGGCCAATGCTGGCGGTGATCGGGTTGCCGCTCTCAGGATGCTTGCCAACTTCGCGGGGCAGGCTGAGCAGTTTCAACGCCCATTCGAAATCAAGCTCACCGATGTCCTTGGGGATCGAGGCGCGCTTGGCCTCCTTGCCATCGCCCAACTGGACGTAAGGGCCAAAGCGCCCGGATTTGCGGGTAACATCAAGGCCGGTGACAGGGTCTTGACCGAGCACGCTGTCATCATCGCCGCCATCGCCATCACTGCCGCCGGGTTGCGCGAATTTGCGGGTGAATTTGCACTCGGGGTAATTTGAACAGGCAACGAACGCGCCATAGCGTCCGCCACGTAACGACAGGCGACCTACAGCGCACTTGGGGCAAATGCGCGGATCGGTGCCGTCTTCGCGTGGGGGGAAGAGGTAATCTGACAGGAATTCGTCAAGCTCGGCCATGACCTCGCTCGGCTTGTTCTCCATGACCTCATCAGACTTGGGTTTGAAATCGCGCCAGAAATCAGCAAGTACGATCTTCCAGGCCGCACGCCCGCCCGAGACGTTATCGAGTTCGTCCTCCATCCCGGCGGTGAAATCATAAGCCACATAGCGCGGGAAGAAGCGTTCGAGGAACGCCGTGAGAAGTCTGCCCGATTCCTCTGCAAAGAAACGGTTTTTCTCGGTGCGGACGTAATTGCGATCCTTGAGGACTTGCAGCGTTGCGGCATATGTCGACGGGCGGCCGATGCCGAGTTCTTCGAGCCGCTTGACCAAGCTGGCTTCGGAATAGCGCGGGGGTGGCTGGGTGAAATGCTGGGCGGCATCAACCCCGCGCTTGGCGGGGGTATCGCCCTTGTTCATCGCCGGAAGCAGGCCGCTTTCCTCGTCGTCGCCATCCTGCTTCTGGTCGCGGCCTTCTTCGTAAACCGCGAGGAAGCCCGGGAATTTGATGACCTGCCCGGTGGCGCGCAGCTCGTGCTTGCCCGTGCCATCGCGCAGCGTGATGGTGGTGCGTTCGATGTTGGCCGAGGCCATCTGGCTGGCCATCGCGCGCTTGTAGATCAGATCATAGAGCCTCGCCTCATCGCTCGAACCATAGCGGTCCTTGGTGAAGTCGGTCGGGCGGATCGCCTCGTGCGCTTCCTGCGCGTTCTTGGCCTTGGTTTCATAATGACGCGGCTTTTCGGGCAGATAATGCCCGTCATAACGGTCAGAGATCGCCTTGCGTGCTTCGGAGATGGCGCTGGGGTCCATCTGCACGCCATCGGTACGCATGTAAGTGATCGCGCCCGCTTCATACAGCGTTTGCGCCACGCGCATGGTGTGGCTGGCCGAGAAGCCGAGCTTGCGCGCGGCTTCCTGTTGCAGGGTGGAGGTGGTGAACGGCGGATAGGGATTGCGGCGGGTAGGCTTGGTTTCCACCTCGTCTACGCGGAAGGTGGCGGATTCGACCAAGGCCTTGGCCTTGAGCGCCGCGCCTTCATTGCCCAGTGTCAGCTTATCGAGCTTTTCGCCCTCGAACCGGACAAGGCGGGCCGAGAATTCGGTGCCCAAATGTTCGAGTCGCGCGATAACCGACCAGTATTCTTGGCTGCGGAATGCTTCGATTTCGCGCTCACGCTCAACAATCAGGCGCAGCGCAACGGACTGCACGCGGCCAGCAGACTTTGCGCCCGGCAGCTTGCGCCAGAGCACGGGCGATAGCGTGAAGCCGAACAGGTAATCCAAGGCGCGGCGCGCGAGGTATGCATCGATCAGATCCTGATCGAGTTCGCGCGGGCGCTTCATCGCATCGGTCACGGTCTGCTTGGTGATCGCGTTGAAGGTGACGCGTTCGACTTCCTTGGGAAGTACCTTGCGCTTCTTCAGCAACTCTCTGACATGCCACGAAATAGCCTCACCCTCACGGTCAGGGTCAGTCGCCAGGATCAGACGGTCAGCGGTTTTGGCGGCATCGGTGATGGCCTTCACGCGCGAAGTTTTGTCGCCATACAATTCCCAGTCCATCGCGAAATCCTCGTCCGGACGGACAGAGCCATCCTTGGGCGGCAGATCGCGGATGTGGCCATAGGAGGCGAGCACCTTGTAGCCGGGGCCAAGGTACTTCTCGATGGTCTTGGCCTTGGCCGGAGATTCTACGATGACAAGCTGCATGACGGTTTAAAGCGGTCCTTACGTGTGCGTGTGCATGTACGTGCGTGCGATGGTGGGGATGGTTTGGGCCGTTCGTCAAGCCGCTGGATAGGCATTGACGGTTAAAGCTTTGATCAAGCCACCAGGCTAACCCTTCCCGCAGCGTGGCGTTGCAAGCGGCCCGCGAGTTCCAATTCGAGCAGCGCCATCTGGACCGCTCCGGCGCTGGACCCGCTTTGGCGGATGATTTCGTCTACGGCAACAGGCGCGAGGCCGAGCAGGCCGGCGATGTCGGCGGGTTCGTCGGTGATGTCTGCGGCGTAGGTTTCGGAAGGTTCGCGAAAGCTGGAGCGGGCTTGGCCTTCGAAACCCGCGAGCAGTTCGATCACATCATCGGGTGATTGGACGAGGATCGCGCCTTCGCGGATCAACTGGTTGCACCCTTGCGAGCGGCTGTCGAGCGGGGAGCCGGGGATCGCCATGACCTCGCGCCCGGATTCGGCGGCGAGGCGCGCGGTGATCAGTGAGCCGGACCTTGGCGCGGCTTCGACCACCAGCGTTCCGGTGGCAAGGCCTGCGATGATGCGGTTGCGGTGCGGGAAGTGGCGCGCCAGCGGTTCGGTGCCGGGGGGCATTTCGGCGATGAGCAGGCCTTGGCTGGCGACGTGTTCCTGAAGCTCGGTGTTTTCTGGCGGGTAGGTAATGTCGATGCCGCTGGCGATCACGCCAATGGTGCCGCCTCCATCGGCCATTCCGGCAAGCGCGCCGCGATGGGCGGCGGAATCGATCCCACGCGCAAGGCCGGAGACGACGACGTATCCCCTGCCCGCCAGCGCCGTGGCAAAATCACGCGAGAGTTTGACCGCTGCGGCAGAAGCATTGCGCGCGCCGACGACCGCGACGGATGGGCGGGATAGCAACGCGCTATCGCCGCGAACCGTGAGAATCGGCGGTGGGCTTTCAAGTGCAGCAAGCAAGGCGGGGTAATCAGGGCTATCGTGGAAAAGGTAGCGTGCGCCGTTGGAGCGTACGGCGGCGACTTCGGCCTCGATGCGTTCGATGGCTGCCGGGCGATAGGGCGCGCCTCCCCTTGCCGCGAGATCGGGCAAAGCTTCGAGTGCGGCGGATGCGGTGCCAAAGCGGCGGAGCAGCTGGTTGAAGCTGACCGGGCCGATGTTGGGCGAACGCAGCAGCCGGATGCGCGCAAACGCCTCGTCACGGGTGAGCGTGGCGGCGACGGCGGTCACTTCTTGCTGCCGACCCTGGGTTCGGTGCCGGCGCGCAGGCGGGCGATGTTTTCACGGTGGAGGAACAATACCAGCAGAGCCAGAAGGCCAAGCGCCAGCGCATATTGGGTGTGGCCCAAAAGCGCAGCAGCGATGGGCGCAACGACAGCGGCGCACATCCCGCCGAGCGAGGAAATGCGGCTGAGGCCGAGCACGCCGAGCCATGTGACCGCATAAGCAAGGCCAATCGGCCATGCCAAGCCAAGCGATACGCCCATAAGCGTAGCAACACCCTTCCCGCCCTTGAACTTCAGCCACAGCGGGAAGCAATGGCCGAGCACCGCAGCGACAGCGGCCAGCGCTTCGTTTCCGGGCCAGAAATGGCGGGCGAGCAGGACGGTGCACAGGCCCTTGCCCAGATCGAGCAGGAGGGTGGCGGCCGCAAGCCCCTTTTTGCCGGTGCGCAAGACGTTGGTCGCGCCGATATTGCCCGAACCGATCGCGCGCAAATCGCCCGCGCCGGTAAGGCTGGTGAGAATCAGGCCGAAGGGCACGGAGCCCAGCAGATAGCCGACGACAAGAGGCAAAAGCGTTTCCACAGCACGCTAATAGGCGCTCAATATACAAAAGCGAAAGAGGCCACTTTCCATTTTGCCGCCATTCCCGATACAAGGCCCGCGATGACCGGACAAAGTACAGATGCGATAGCCACCAGAACGGTCGAGCCAACCGCGCCGTTGCTGCTGTTTGATTCAGGCGTTGGCGGGCTTTCCGTGCTGGGCAAAGTGCGAGCGCTTTTGCCGCAAGCGCCTGTGATCTATGTGGCTGACAACGCGGGCTTGCCTTATGGTTCGAAAACTGAAGCGCAGATTGCAGCACGGGTTTCGGGGCTTTTGGGGCGGCTGACCGAGCGGTTCCGACCACGGCTGGTATGCATTGCCTGCAACACTGCATCGACCATTGCGCTGGCTTCAGTGCGTGAGGTTCTGGAGGTGCCGATTGTCGGCACCGTCCCTGCGATAAAGCCTGCCGCCGCCATCACGCGCACCGGAGTGATCGGCTTGCTAGGCACAGCGGCCACGATCCGGCAAGGTTATGTAGACCGGTTGGAGGCAGAGTTTGCTGCCGACAAGCGCCTGTTGCGCCACGGCGCACCGGAGCTGGTCAGCGCAGCCGAGGCAAAACTTCGCGGCGAATCGGTTGATCCGGCGGTTTATGCCCGCGCCGCCGCTGCGCTGCGCAATCTGCCCGATGGCGAGCGAATCGATACAGTGGTTCTGGCCTGCACGCACTTCCCGCTGATCGAGGACGAATTGCGGGCGGCGTTCGGCCCGGGCGTTGCATTTGTGGATGGCTCTGACGGCATTGCCCGCCGCGTGGCATATTTGACGCAAGGGCAGGACTGGCGGCGTGACCAGCCCGATTTTGCGCTGTTCACGCGGGGTGGGAGCGAATTGGACCAACTCGGGCCTGCGCTTGCCGCAAACGGGCTGGAGCACGTCGCGATTTTTTGACGGACCGTTTCAGCGAATATCCCGGCCGATTGGGGGGCCATTTGATGAGCAGATTTTCCAAAGCCTTGATTATCTTGCTGTTGCTGCTGGGAACAGGATATTACTGGCTGCTGGTGAACGCCGGCCCCGCAAATGCGCCAATCCGAACTTTTGACATGGATGAAATCCGCAAACAGGCTGATGCTATGCGCGGCAAAAAGCCCACCGGGCTGGAATATTTGACAATAGCAACGCGCGATTTGCCCGGCGCTGCGATGGCGGCCGGAACAGGACTACGCACGGTGCAAAGCGGCGTAATCGTGTGGCGTATCGCAACACCTAAAGGCGGGATCGTGATAGATAGCGGCCTATCACAAACCGACGCCGAGCAGATGGGCTTCAAGCAATACGATGCCATGGCTGCGGCAATAGTGGGCAAGTGGATGAATGATGCGAAAATGATCGTGTTCACGCACGAACACATCGATCACGTCGGCGGTTTTCTGGATTATGAAAAGTTCGATGCCGTGGCGAAGAAGGCCATCGTTTCGGCTGATTTGATGCGCGGGATGACATCATTATGGCGTGCAAATGCAGGGCGTCTTGGCCCGCCACGGAAGATGGCCGCAGTTGAAGCCATTGCACCGGGCGTTGTGCTGATCCAGACACCGGGGCATTCGGCGGGGTCACAGATGATTTACGTCGGCTTGCAAAACGGGCGTGAGTATATCTTCGCAGGCGATACGGGATCTCTGGCCAGCAACATCGTGAAGACTGTACCGCGCGGACGATTGCTGAGCGACTGGCTGGTGCAGGAAGACCGTGTGGCAACGATTGGCTGGCTGAAAGGCCTGAACTTGTTGCGCCAACAGAACCCGGCCTTGGTGATCATCCCGTCCCATGACCCACAATTCCTGCACAATTCGTCGGCTCAAGATGGTTTCACCAAGGCCGTTGCAGCGCAGCCAGCACCGAAAGCTCAATAGAACGACCTTTGGGACACTGCTGGTAAATCATGCTGGCAATGCGGATTCAACAGGCGTAGATGGCAAACATCCGGTGGACCCACGCCACCGGGCCTCAAGGGTAAACATGCCTTTGTTGCAGGAAGGAGCGTCGGGGTGAATTACGATCAGGTTTTCGATTCGGCTATCGAGCGCTTGCACTCGGAAGGCCGCTATCGCGTCTTCATCGACATCCTGCGCAACAAGGGCGCATATCCCAACGCGCGCTGCTTTGCGGGTCATAATGGTCCCAAGCCGATAACGGTATGGTGCTCGAACGATTACCTTGCCATGGGCCAACACCCCAAAGTGATCGAAGCGATGGAAGAAGCGCTGCACAATGTGGGCGCAGGCTCTGGCGGCACGCGCAACATCGGCGGCAACACGCACTATCACATCCAGCTTGAAGAAGAGCTTGCCGATCTGCATGGCAAGGATGGCGCGCTGCTGTTCACAAGCGGTTATGTCTCGAACGATGCCACGCTATCCACGCTAGCCAAGATCCTGCCGGGTTGCGTGATCTTCTCGGACGAACTGAACCACGCCTCGATGATCGCGGGCATTCGTAATTCAGGCGCGGAAAAGAAGGTGTTCCGTCATAACGACCTTGAGCATCTGGAAGAATTGCTGGCAGAAACCGATCCGGCCGTGCCTAAGCTGGTCGCGTTTGAATCGGTTTATTCGATGGACGGCGATGTGGCCCCGATCCATGCGATTTGCGATCTGGCCGAAAAGTACAATGCGCTGACGTATATCGACGAAGTTCATGCGGTTGGCATGTATGGCCCGCGCGGTGGTGGCATCACCGACCGCGATGAAGCGGCACACCGCATCGACATTATCGAAGGCACGCTGGGCAAGGCATTCGGCGTGATGGGCGGCTATATCGCGGCTGACACGCGGATCATCGACGTGATCCGGTCCTATGCGCCGGGCTTCATCTTCACGACATCGCTTTCGCCAGTGCTGGTCGCCGGTGTTTTGGCCTCGGTGCGCCACTTGAAATCATCGAGCGTCGAGCGTGAGGGGCAACAGGCTTCGGCGGCGTTCCTCAAGAAATCCTTTGCCGATGCGGGCCTGCCGGTCATGCCATCGACCACGCATATCGTACCACTGATGGTGGGCGATCCGGTGCGTGCAAAGAAGATCGCCGATATCCTGCTGGCCGAATACGGCGTCTACGTGCAGCCGATCAATTACCCAACCGTGCCACGCGGCACAGAGCGTCTGCGCTTCACGCCGGGGCCATCGCATTCGGATGCGATGATGACCGAATTGACAGCAGCGCTGGTGGAAATCTGGCAGCGGATGGAACTGGACTTGCGCAAGGCTGCCTGAGGCGGGTTTGTGATGGTTTGTGAGATTGAGCCCTCCCCTTGCCGGGAGGGCTTTTTCATTTGTAATTTGTATTGCTTACAACAGAAGATTGGGATGCGCTAAAAATTTTATCCTCTAAAATCTCAATTGGAGTAACTAAAATGGTTTGGCTGACCTTGATACTTCTAATAATAATTGTCACCCAACTTGGCCTAATAATATCGCTAGTTCGGCATCAGACAGCAATGATCAGAGCTGCTAGCGACCTTAATTTGGAAGCACAGGCGCGATTGTATGGCCAAGTAGAAGCCGCAGAAACTCATTTGAGTAAAATGCCAAAAATGCGTCAACCATGGGAAACTTGATTGCATAATTGCCGTGGACTAATGCCGCACCAACAAAAAAAGGCCCCACCTTTCGGCGGGGCCTTTTCAACTCACACCGCAGTTTGGGCGATCAGCGCAGTGATACGACGTTGTCCGAGACGCGGGGATCGCGGCGGTCACCGCGGTACTGGCTCGACATCGGTTCGTCCGCCACTTCATAGACTTCGGTTGCGCCAAAGCCGTTGAAGGCGGTTTTCATGGCCGCTCCGTATGCGCCGAGCATGCCGATTTCGATGTAGTCCCCTGCACGGATGTTCGAAGGAAGTTCGAACGGGCCGTCCATGTGGTCCATATCGTCGCAAGTCGGGCCGTAGAAGCTGAAGGGCTCCATTTCGATCTCTACGCCGTCGTTGGCCACTTCGTTGCGCAGGACGCGCACAGGGAAGCGCCAGCCGACATGGGCGGCATCGAACAGCGCACCGTAAGCGCCGTCGTTGATATAGAGTTCGGTGCCACGGCGGCGTTCGACGCGCACGATCATTGAATTGTATTCCGCCGAGAGCGCGCGGCCCGGTTCGCACCACAGTTCGGCCGAGTAGGACACCGGCAGCGATTCATAGGTACGGTCGATCACGCCGAAGTAATCTTCGAGCGGGGGCGGTTCCATACCGGGGTAGATCGACGGGAAGCCGCCGCCGACATCGATGATGTCAACGAGAACCGATGCGTCGACGATGGCCGCACGCACACGCTCAAGCGCCTGGACATAGGCGTGAGGGCTCATCGACTGGCTGCCGACGTGGAAGCACACACCGAGCGAATCCGACACCTGACGCGTGGCCTGGAGCAATTCAGCGGCATTGGTCAGATCGCAGCCGAACTTTGAGGCGAGGCTGAGTTCCGAATATTCCGACGATACGCGCAGACGCACGCAGAGCGTAAGGTCTTCTGCCTGATCGGTCGCTTCGGTGATCTTTTCCAGCTCTTCAAACGAATCGAGGCTGAAAACGCGCACGCCATAATCGTAATAGGCGGCACGGATCGCGCTGGAGGACTTGACCGGATGCATGAAGCACAGGGTAGCTTCGGGAAGCGTTTCGCGCACAAGGCGCACTTCCACGATCGAGGCGACGTCGTAATGCGTCACGCCCGAGTCCCACAGCACACGCAACAAATCCGGCGAGGGATTGGCCTTTACCGCATAGAGCGACTTGCCCGGAAACTTCTCGACGAAGAAGCGGGCGGCGCGCGCGGCAGCATGCGAACGGTTCAGAATGGCAGGTTGGTCAGGCGCCGAGGCGCCAACTACAGCCAATGCGTTAGGATAGATGTGCAACTCAAGGGACCCCCAAACGGAACGTTGAACAAGGCTGCCTTGCGGTTTGGAAGTCCCCATGGGGCAGCGAGAGGGGGTAAATAAAGCCCTCTCGCTGAACATCAAGTGAAAAAGGACCCCCTGCAAATGCGTGTCAGAAAAATGAAATATTTCTAGCCAAATCGCAGCATTTTCAGGGGTTCTTCCGGGCCTCACGAACGGCCCCCGTCATTAAGGGCATGTCGATGATTGCCGAATCATTGCCGCAGATTTTCAGGAAAGCCGGTCGCGGAAGTCCTGATAGGTAAAGCCGCGCACTTTTTGCAGGGCATCGGTGCTGCTGTCCCACAGCCAGATCGACGGCAGCGGCACGCCGTTGAAGGTGGTGGTCTTGACCATCGAATAGTGCGCCTGATCGAGGAACGCGAAGCGCGTGCCGGGTTCGGCTCCCTGCGGCAGGCGGTAATCGCCGATCACATCGCCTGCAAGGCATGACGGACCACCAAGCCGGACGGGTGCCCCGCCATCGCCCCCAATGTCTCCGGCGTCTTCGTACTCGTCGATGGGCAGTTCGCCCAGCATGGCAGGACGATAGGGCGCTTCGATTACGTCGGGCATGTGGCAGGTGGCCGAAATGTCCGTGACGGCCAGTTGCATGCCGTTCCAGTGCGTATCGAGCACGGTGCCGACGAGGATGCCCGCGTCGAGCGCGACGGCTTCACCGGGTTCGAGATAGATTTCGCAACCGGTTTGCGCTTTGACCGCTTTGAGGAAGGCGACGAGATCATCGCGCTGGTAATCGGCCCGCGTGATGTGGTGGCCGCCACCGAAGTTCAGCCACTTGAGCTGGCCGAGGTAAGGCTCGATTCGCGGCAGGAGGGCATCCCACGTGCGCTGGAGCGGTTCGAAGTCCTGTTCGCACAAAGTGTGGAAGTGGATGCCGTTGACGCCTTCGAAGTGCTCGGGCGCTAACTGATCGACGGGGAAGCCGAGGCGCGAATGCGGGGCGCATGGATCATAGCGCGGCACTTCGCCTTCAGCATGGAGCGGGTTTACGCGCAGGCCGATATCAAACACATCGCCGCGCGCCTTGGCCGCTGCGACCTCGCCCTTGAAACGGGCGTGTTGGCCGGGGGTATTGAAGATCACATGATCGGAGAGCCGGAGAATTTCGGGCAGGTCTTCAGCCTTGTAGGCCGCGCAATAGGTGGCGATTTCGCCCTTGTAGTGTTCCGCCGCCAGCAGTGATTCCCACAAGCCGGAACTGCACACACCGTCGAGGTATTCGCCGATGACGGCTGCGACTTTCCACATGGAAAACGCCTTCATCGCAGCAAGGACTTTGATCCCGGCACGGTCGCGCACATCGGCCAGCACTGCCAGATTGGCGCGCAGCTTCGCCTCGTCCACGACGAAGGCGGGGCTATCGACACGGCTAAGGTCAAAGTGGGCAAACGCGCCCGGATCGCCGGCTTTAGTTTCCATATTGCCACCTCGATTGGTTCACGCAGAGACGCGGAGAAAGAAAATGAGACGCGGAGAGTTAGTCAGGTTTGTAGTCGTTGACCACTCTGCGGATGCCGTCTTTTAGGGTGGCTTCGGAGAAATTGAGAAGCAGCCCAACGGGCTGCTTAAGCAATCTAAGGTACGTCAGTAACTGTTTCGCGTGGGCTTTGCTCAGCTGTTCGACAGCCTTGATCTCAAGGATCAACCGCTCATCAACCAGCAAGTCGATCTTGAACGCCGGATCGTAGGTGACGCCGTCGAAGACAGCTTTAACCTGAACCTGACGTTCGACATTCAGACCCCGGCCCCTCAACCGTCTTGCGAGGACTGACTCGTAGACGGACTCATACAAGCCGGGACCGAACTCCTTATGGATGGCAATGGCCTCCTCAATGGCGATCGAACTCAAAACATCAATCGGAAGCACCAGCCCCTCCGCGTCTCTTCTTCCTTCTCCGCGCCTCTGCGTGAAACAAAAAAATCAAAACGCCAGCGGGCCTGCCAGTTCCTTGACCTGCCACGGCAGGCCGTGCTGGTTGAGCATGTCCATGTAGGGATCGGGATCGAGCTGTTCGATGTTGAACACGCCGGTGCCGCTCCAGATGCCCTGTACCATCAGCGCTGCGCCGATCATCGCTGGGACGCCGGTGGTGTAGCTGACGGCCTGGTTGCCGGTTTCGGCAAAGGCGTCTTCGTGATCGCAGATGTTGTAGATGTAGAAGGTCTTTTCCACGCCATCCTTAAGGCCGGTGGCGATGTCGCCGATGTTGGTCTTGCCCTTGGTGGTGGCACCCAGCGAGGCGGGTTCGGGCAGGACGGCTTTGAGGAACTGGAGCGGGATGATTTCCTTGCCTTCGTACATCACCGGATCGATCCGCGTCATGCCGACGTTTTGCAGCACGGTGAGGTGCGTGATGTAGGCATCGCCGAAGGTCATCCAGAAGCGGATGCGTTCGATTCCGGGGATGTGATGCGCGAGGCTTTCGAGTTCCTCGTGGTACATCAGGTACATGTTCTTGGGGCCGACGGCTTCGAAATCGAAGGTTTCGCGGATGGTGAGCGCGGGCGTTTCGATCCATTCGCCATTGAGCCAGTGGCGCGCAGGCGCAGTCACTTCGCGGATGTTGATTTCCGGATTGAAGTTGGTGGCAAAGTGCTGGCCATGATCACCGCCGTTGCAATCAAGGATGTCGAGCGTGCGGATCGTGTCGAGCTTGTGCTTGCGCAGCCACGTGGCGAAAACGCTGGTAACACCGGGGTCGAAACCCGAACCCAGCAGCGCCATCAGGCCTGCTTCCTTGAAGCGCTCCTGATAGGCCCACTGCCACTTGTATTCGAACTTGGCCTCGTCAATCGGTTCGTAATTCGCGGTGTCCATGTAATTGACGCCAGCGGCAAGGCAGGCGTCCATGATGTGCAAGTCCTGATAGGGCAGCGCGAGGTTGACGACGAGGACAGGCTTGACTTCGTTCAGGAGCGCCGTGGTGGCGGCAACGTCATCTGCATCGATCTGGTAGATGTCGATGGTGACGCCGGTGCGCTCCTTAACCGAGGCGGCGATGGCGTCGCACTTGGATTTGGTGCGGCTGGCCAGCGCGATTTCGCTGAAGATACCGGCGTTCATCGCCATCTTGTGAACCGCAACCGAGCCGACGCCGCCTGCGCCGATGACGAGAACTTTAGCCATTGTATCTCCAAACCTTCGTGACCCTGCGCGGATGTCGGCGCGAGCATTTCATAACGCGCCTTTAGGATATCAGCATGACAAACCCAACCCCCACATTTTAGGGCCTTCATTTTCAGACATGGTCTGATTTGTCATGCGCGGCGCACAGTATGATAACGCGCTTTGTCAGACAGCAGTGTTACAACCGCAGCATTCCCAACACACAACCGCAACATGGCAGTTCTAAGCGCGACCAAGGTTCAATCATACCGGGGTTTGCCATGCTCGAACGCGCTCGTTCGCATCCGATTACGCGTTCCGTTGTCCGCCGTGGGGCGAGCGCGACCAACCGCCTGCTCGACCACGCTTTTGCTTTGGCATTTCGCGGACTGGTTTATGCGCAGATCTGGGAAGACCCCGACGTGGACATGGAAGCCTTGCAGATCAAACCGGACAGCCGGATGATCGCGATTGCCAGCGGCGGGTGCAATGTGTTGTCGTACCTGACGGCCAACCCCGAAGCAATTACGGCGGTTGATCTGAACACCGCACACATCGCGCTGAACAAGTTAAAGATCGGATCGGCGCGCTATCTGCCTGATTACGCACACTTCCGCCGGTTTTTTGCCGAAGCTGACAGTGCCGTCAACATCGCGGCCTACAAGACCCATATCGCGCCGCAGATGGACGAAACCACGCGCCGCTACTGGGAAGGCCGCGATCTGATCGGACGTCAGCGGATCGCCGGTTTTTCGAGCAATTTCTACAAGCGCGGATTGCTCGGCAACTTCATCGGCGTGGCGCATTTGCTGGCGCGGCTTTACCGGATCGATCTTTCGACGATCCTTGATGCCCGCACGGTGGAGGAACAACGCGAGGTGTTCGAGCGCGAAATGTCGCCGGTATTCGACAAGCGCTTCGTCCGGTGGTTGACCGATCAACCCGCATCGCTGTTTGGCCTTGGCATTCCGCCCGCGCAGTTTGATGCGCTGGCAGGCGATGAACCAATGGCCGAAGTACTGCGCCGCCGCCTTGCCAAGCTGGCCTGCGATTTCCCCGTGGGCGACAACTACTTCGCATGGCAGGCGTTCTCTCGCGGTTATGGCCGGGGCAATGAATGCCCGCTGCCGCCTTATCTGCAAGAGGCGAACTGGGAAGTTGTGCGCGAGCGCGCCAACCGCATCGATGTGCGCCATGCCAACCTGACCGAGCATTTGTCATCACTGGCCGATGCCTCGCTTGATCGTTATGTCCTGCTGGATGCGCAAGACTGGATGACGGACGTGCAATTGAACGATCTGTGGCGCGAGATTACGCGCACCGCCCGTCCCGGATCGCGGGTATTGTTCCGTACGGCGGCAGAGCCAAGCCTGTTGCCCGGCCGTGTAAACGACGAGATTTTGGCCCGTTGGCGTTATGATGAAGCGGTTTCGGCTGAGAGCACAGCGCAGGATCGGTCATCGATTTATGGCGGTGTCCACTTGTACGAGCTGGTGTGATGGCCTCGCTCGCCCCCTCGCCCTCCCCCACACCCGCCCATGGCGCGCTGATGGATGCGGTTTATCGCAACCAGAAGTACATTTATGACGCCACGCGCAAATACTATCTGTTCGGGCGGGACGGGCTGATCCGAAATCTGGAAGCAGCGCCGGGAATGAGCGTTCTGGAGATCGGCTGCGGCACGGGGCGCAATCTGGCTTGTGCGGCGCAATCTTGGCCCGGTGTGCGGATGCATGGTCTCGATATCTCGGACGAAATGCTATCCGTTGCACGCAAGCGGATGGGCGGTGATTGTGTTCTGGCACGCGGCGATGCGACCAGCTTTGACGCCGAAGCCCTGTTCGGGCAGGCGACGTTTGATCGCGTGTTTATCTCTTACGCTTTGTCGATGATCCCGCAATGGCAGCAGGCTTTGGATCAGGCCGCGCGCTCACTTGCGCCGGGTGGATCGCTGCACGTTGTGGATTTTGGCGATTTTGGCGGTTTACCAAGGCCAGCCCGCAGTTTGATGCATGGATGGTTGGCCAAGTTCCATGTTAGTCCGCGTGAAGACTTGGGAACGGTTGCGGCTGCGATAGCGCAGGAACACGGGCTAACCGTGCGCACTTTGCGCGGACGCTTTGGCTATTATCGGCGCATCACATTGCGCAAATGAAGGCCTTGGGGCATGAATAAGTTGCGATTGACAATCTAATTCCCTTCTCCCAATTTCCTGTGCAGGGTCGAGGGAGAATATTAGATGCAAAGCGCAATATTGATGCCGGCTGCCGCATTGGTGCTGTGGTCGTTGGTGATGCTGTTCTGGATGGCAGGATCGCGCCTTCCCGCTCTTTCAAAGCTTGGCGGGCTTGGCAGTGCAAAGCCCGGCGGGCGCGGGCAGGATCTTGAAGGGGTAATTCCCGATCAGATCAACTGGAAAGCCCACAACTATGCACACCTGATGGAGCAGCCGACGCTGTTCTACGCCAGCGTGATGATCCTCGCGATCTTGGGCGCGGGTTCGCTCGATGTGGCGCTGGCGTGGAGCTATGTGGGAATCCGTGTGGTCCATTCGGTCTGGCAGGCGACGGTCAATCGCGTGCCGGTGCGGTTTGCGCTGTTTCTGCTTTCCACCTTCTGCCTGATCGCGCTGGCGATCCGGGCCTTCAGCGCTACGCTCGGGCAAGCTTAAACACCAATAAATCGGGAGAGAATCGATGACAACAGCAGCAATTCTGCAACCGGCCGTCGCGTTGATGGCGTGGACCATGGTCATGTGGCTGTGGATGTACGCCACGCGCTTGCCTGCGATGACGGCGGCAGGGCTTGATCCGGATGCCTTGGCCAAGGATCCGACCAAGACGCTTGATCACATCCTGCCCGCGCACATCCAATGGAAAGCCCACAATTACAATCACCTGCATGAAGCACCGACGCTGTTCTATGCAGCATGCCTTGTCCTCGCCGTCGCCGGACAAGGCAACGGGATGAGCGCGCAAGTGGCCTGGGCCTATGTCGGCATCCGCGTGGTGCATTCCATCGTGCAGGCCACCATGAACAAAGTCATGGTGCGCTTCTTGCTCTTCGCACTGTCATCACTCGCGCTGATGGCGCTAATCTATCACGCTGCGCGCGTGGTATTCTGATGGCTTAATCGCGGACGAACAGGCTGGCCAGTTCCACGTGGGTCGACCAGCGGAACTGGCCAACCGGGCGCAGTTCTGCCAGCCTGTAGCCGCCATTGATCAGCCGCACCGCATCGCGCGCCCAGCTTGCCGGGTTGCAACTGATATAGACCACGCGCGCAACCGTGCTGGCCGCGATCTGATCGATTTGCTCTTGCGCGCCTGCGCGCGGCGGATCGAGCAAGACAGCGGCGAAGCGGTCCAGTTCTTCAACGCGCAGCGGATTGCGGAACAGATCGCGGTGCAGACAATGGACCGGGCGCCCGTTCATGCGCGCTGCCGATTGGCAAGCAAGGTGCGTATCGCGCGCAGCTTCGACCGCGAGGACTTTGGTGGCAGGGCCAGCCAACGCGAACGCGAAGGTACCGAGGCCCGAGAACAGGTCAGCCACGGTTGAGGCATCGCCCAGCCATTCGCGCGCGGCGCTGACCAAAGCCTCCTCGCCATCGGGGGTGGCCTGAAGGAATGCGCCGGGAGGCAGCGGCACGGCGGTTCCGCCCAGGGTGATCGTGACAGGTTCCGGTTCCCACGTGCCTTCGGGGCCATAGCCGCTGTCGATGGTCAGACGGGCAAGGCCGTTGTCACGCGCAAAATCAAGCAGGGCTTCGGTGCGCTTGAGACCTTCGACTTTGAGGCCTTTAAGACCGACCGAGAGGCCTTGGTCTGACATGGCCAGTTCGACATCAACGCCAAGCTTACGGTCACCCCAACCTTCGAGCAGTGTGCGCAAGGGGCCGAGCAGTGTGACCATTTCGGGTGCAAGGACATGGCATTCGCGCATGTCGATGATCTTGTGCGAGCCCTGTTCGCGAAAACCGATGACAACGCGCTTGCCGATACCTTGCGCATGGAGCGTGGCGCGGCGACGGCTACTGGCAGGGGATACGTGCGGAGCGCTGGCGTTTGCCGGATCGATATCCTGCCCTTTGGCCGCGCCAGCGACGCGATCATAAACGTAATCGGCCAGTGCGCTTTCGGACAAGTGCTGCAACTGGCAGCCGCCACAGGCCGGGAAGTGGCGGCAGGGTGGCTCAACGTGGTTGGGGCCTTTGGTGACGCTACCGTCAGCTTCGATCACATCGCCAGGAGCAGCGAATTCGGCGTAGCGGCCATCCGCAGTGGCACCTTCGCCTTTGGCGGCGATGCGGATAATCAGGCCGGGATGGGTCATGGAAGGCACTCGATCAGGGCAAAACGGATGGCGTGAGCCAGTTCGCCGGGGGTAAAGGCCGCACCACACAGGCGGGCCGCTTCGCCGTGGAGCCATAGACCTTCTTGCGCCGCGCGCAACGGGTCAGCGTGAACGGCAAGACGGCTGGCGATTGTTCCGGCCAAAACGTCACCGGTCCCCGCGACCGAGAGCCATGGCGAGGCGCGGGGGCTGAGGATCACTGTACCATCGGGGGCCGCGATCAGTGTGTCGGGGCCTTTGAGGACAACGACCGCGTTTGCGGCCTTCGCAAGCACAAGCGCACGATCACGTCGCAGGCCTTTGCCAGCAAGCGCAAAGGTGCGCTCCAGAGCTGCCATTTCGCCTTCATGCGGGGTGAGCACGCAGGGTACGCCGTTGAGTATGGCGCCGCGCAGCAGCACCAGTGCATCGGCATCGACGACCGTCGGTTTGGCTGCGTGCAGAGCTTGGGTGAGCAATCGGGAGGATGCGTCCGAACGGCCAAGGCCCGGTCCGATGAGCAACGCGGCCATGCGTTTGTCAGACAGCAGCGCGTCGATGTCTGTTGTGACGACCAGCGCCGGGTCGGTGTGGACGGGTGCCGGATTTGCAACCAGTTTGACATAGCCTGCACCAGCGCGCTGGGCCGCTGTTGCCGCAAGCAAGGTTGCCCCCGGCATTGCACCGCCGACGATGCCAAGCAATCCGCGCAGGTACTTGTGGGCATCGGCGGCGGGTGGCGCAATTACGGGCTTGGCCAGCTTATGTGCTGCGCCAGATTGGGCCGCGACACCGATATCGAACAAGCGCATCGTGCCCATCGTGTGGCAGGCGGGCATGGTCAAGTGCGCATGCTTCCACGCGCCAAGCGCGATGGTGTGCGTCCAGTGTGGCAGGCCTTCGTTCAGGACAAGGCCGCTATCGCTTTCGATGCCGCTGGGCAGATCGATCGCAATGCGATGGGGATGCTGCGCGGCCAGGCCGCTGAGCAAGGCGCAAAGATCATCAGGCAAGGCGCGGGTAAGGCCGCTGCCGAAAAGGCAATCGACCAGCACATCGCCGGTGGTTGCAGGATCGGCAGCAATGACATCGCCGTGATTGAGCGCGTGGGCGGTGCGCGCTGCATCAGTGGCAGGTTCGCGGGCGGCAATGACTTTGACAGGCGTGGCGCGGCTTCGCAAATATTCGGCTATAACCCAACCATCGCCGCCGTTGTTGCCGGGGCCGCATAGCACGGTGACGGCACGACCGGCGGCAATGCGACGCACCCATTCGCCCGCACCCTGCCCTGCCTTTTGCATCAAGGCATCGACAGAAATTCCGGCATTGATCAGTTCATCTTCTGCGTGGCGCATCTGCGCCACCGTGAGCACTTGACCTAATACGTGCTCACGGTTGCGGGGCATCACTTTTCATCCTTGCGGGAAAGCGATAGCGATCACCGCCCACCGCAACTTCGAGAACACCCTCGGCAGACCATTTCGCCACGGCTTCGTCTGCGCCATCGGCGGCAATGACACCGCGTCCGTCATCCACCATTTCTAAACGGCGAAACGCACCAGTCTTGTTGCGCACAGTCAGGAAGCGGCGTTCGCCAACGCGTGAATCTTTTACAAAACATTCGGGCAAAAACTTGTCAGAGCCGCCCAAGGCACAATCAATACCCCGGCCCTTTGGCGTTTCTTCTCCGGCTGAACAGGCTGTTAGCGCGGCAAGAAACGAAAGAGCAAGGCCTTTGCGCAAGGATTCAATCCAGCTTTAGTTGCGACAAATCACGAACCGCACCGCGTGCTGCGCTAGTAGTCATAGCCGCGTACGCTTTTAAAGCGGTTGATAGCTTGCGCGGACGCTCTTTGGCGGGCTTCCACCCGTGCAATTCTTGCGCCGCGCGGCGAGCTGCCAGCACTTCGTCCGACACCGCCAGATGAATGGTGCGGTTGGGGATATCGATTTCGATGATATCGCCCGGTTCGACCAGACCGATCTCGCCGCCCTCAGCCGCTTCGGGTGAAGCGTGGCCAATGGAGAGGCCAGATGTGCCGCCCGAAAAACGCCCGTCGGTAAGCAAGGCGCAAACAGCGCCAAGGCCCTTCGATTTCAGGTAGCTGGTGGGATAGAGCATTTCCTGCATGCCCGGCCCGCCTTTGGGGCCTTCGTAACGGATCACGACCACGTCGCCTGGAACGACCTGTCCGGTGAGGATAGCGGTAACAGCAGCATCCTGGCTTTCATAGACTTTGGCAGGGCCGGTGAACTTGAGAATCTTTTCATCAACGCCTGCGGTCTTCACGATGCAGCCATCGCGCGCGATGTTGCCGAACAACACGGCCAAGCCGCCATCCTTGCTGAACGCATGTTCGGCTGACCGGATCACGCCGCTTTCACGGTCAAGGTCGAGTTCCTTCCAGCGGCGACTTTGCGAGAAGGCGACTTGCGTGGGCACGCCGCCGGGCGCAGCGCGGAAGAATTCCTGCACAGAAGGCGATGTTGTGCGCTTGATGTCCCACAAATCAATTGCCTCACCCATAGTGCGGCTGTGGACGGTGGGCAGGTGCGTGTGCAGCAGGCCAGCGCGCTCCAGTTCGCCAAGGATGGCATAGATGCCGCCTGCGCGATGGACGTCTTCCATATGGACATCGGACTTGGCCGGAGCAACCTTGGACAAGCAAGGCACGCGACGGCTGAGCCGGTCAATATCGGCCATGGTGAAATTAACGCCCGCTTCGTGGGCTGCGGCAAGGAGGTGGAGCACGGTGTTGGTGGAACCGCCCATCGCGATATCAAGGCAGACCGCGTTTTCGAACGCTTCAAAGCCCGCAATCGTGCGTGGCAGCGCGGTTTCATCGTCCTGTTCATAGTAACGCTTACACAGATCGACGACCAGACGGCCTGCTTCAAGGAACAGGTTCTTGCGATCCGCGTGCGTTGCCAGCGTGGACCCGTTACCCGGCAAGGAAAGGCCGAGCGCTTCGGTGAGGCAGTTCATCGAATTGGCAGTAAACATGCCCGAGCATGAACCGCAGGTAGGACAAGCCGCGCGTTCGATAGCATCGACTTCTGCATCGGAATACTTTTCGTCAGCCGCAGCAACCATGGCGTCAACCAGATCAAGCGCCACTTCCTTGCCATTCAAGACGACCTTGCCGGCCTCCATCGGGCCGCCCGAGACGAACACGACGGGGATATTGATCCGCAGCGCGGCCATCAGCATGCCCGGCGTGATCTTGTCGCAGTTGGAGATGCAGACCATCGCATCGGCGCAATGGGCATTGACCATGTATTCGACGCTATCGGCGATCAGATCACGGCTGGGTAGCGAATAGAGCATGCCATCGTGACCCATCGCGATGCCATCATCAACGGCGATCGTGTTGAATTCCTTGGCAACGCCGCCCGCAGCCTCAATCTCGCGCGCAACCAACTGGCCGAGATCTTTGAGGTGGACGTGTCCGGGCACGAACTGCGTAAAGCTGTTGACCACGGCAATGATCGGTTTGCCGAAATCAGAATCTTTCATGCCGGTTGCACGCCATAACCCGCGCGCGCCCGCCATGTTGCGGCCATGGGTGGTGGTGCGTGAACGATAGGCGGGCATGGGCAAACTCCAGACAAGGAATCAGGTTTTATAGACGAATCGCTTTGCAACTAACCCAGCCACGCCCGTCCGTCGAAGGATAAATTACCTTCGTGTCAGTTGAAAAAGCCCCAAAAACATTAGGTAATTGCAACCGCAACTTGATTGGCGATGCGAGCCAACCGCTCAGCCCATTCGGCTTGGCCTTGCGCGGTTGTGATCAGGTCTTGCCGCACTTCAATACCGAGGTAGGGGCGGCCATCTGCTTCGGCATGGCGGTTCATCGTCGCGTTGAGCAGTTTGCCGGAATAGGGAAGCTGATCGCCGACGTTGAGCCCTTCGGCTGCGAGCATCGGAATCGCGATGCCGGCGGCGCGGTCGTCATTGTTATAAAGCACGCCGACATGCCAAGGGCGCGGCTCATCGCTCGACGCCAATTGCGGGGTAAAGCTGTGGAGCGACAGGATCAGTGCTTGCGGGGTGTTGGCTAGCAGCGCCTCTAACGCTGCGTGATAGGGGCGGAAAAACCGGGCAAGGCGCGCTTCGTGGCCTGCGTGATCAAGTGCGTTGCCGGAAATGGCATGGCCATCGCTGGCAATGGGAACGACCGTGGGGAGATGTTCATCGCGGTTGAAATCGCAGACGAGGCGGCTGACGTTGCCCTGAAACGCCGCAAAGCCGGGGCGCCGGGCCATCAATTCGCCGATTGCGCTAACGCCGATATCGACAGCGATGTGCTGATCAAGGAGTTCGGGCGCGATACCGAGGTCAATGTCATCCGGCACGCGGTTAGAGGCATGGTCCGAGACGACGAGGATGCCGCCAAAGCGCGGGGTCCCGATAAGGCGATAGGCCTCGCTCATCGCAACGCTCCTGCCAATGTCCACCATTCGCGGGGCATGGCTTTCTGTGCGGCATCACGTTGGGCGGCGGTATCGTAAAGCGCAAAGCAAGTGGCGCCCGAGCCGGACATGCGCGCGATCCATGGTTTTGTATGGCGCAAAGTGGCCAGAACTTCGGCGATTTGTGGCACCAATGCGAGAGCAGGCACTTCCAGATCGTTACGGCCCGAAAGCGTCATTTCGCGCAGGGTGTCGCCTTCGAGCAGGCCGCGATCTATGCCGTCCCAGCCTTTGAACACCGGCCCGGTGGCCAGTGGTATGCGCGGGTTTACCAATAGAACGGGACATCCCGCCAGATCATTGGCGATGGGTTCAAGTTCCGTACCCGTGCCGCGCCCGATGCACGCGCGGCTTTCGACGCAGGCCGGAACATCAGCGCCCAGCTTTGCGGCCTTTTCGCGCCAATCGTGTGGCAGGCCGTACTCACGTTCAACCATACGGAAGATCGCGCCCGCATCGGCGGAACCGCCGCCCAGCCCTGCGGCGACGGGCAAGTTCTTTTCAAGGGTGACCGCCCACCCCGCCCCATGCGGCAAACCGGCCAAAGCCTTGGCGACGATATTGCCGAATGGGTCATCCAACGCCCTGCCAAACTCGCCGGTTACGCGCAGTTCATCGCGCGATGCAGGCCCGGCGGCAAGTTCATCGCCCCCATCCACAAACGCAAACAGCGTTTCGAGTTCATGGTAGCCATCATCCCGCCGCTGCCGCACGTGCAGCGCAAGGTTGATCTTAGCAAAAGCCGTTTCGCGCACTATTCCTCCCCTCCCCGTTTCGGGGAGGAACTGTTACATGTTCGGATAGTTGGGTCCGCCGCCGCCTTCGGGGGTGACCCATTCGATGTTCTGGGTCATGTCCTTGATGTCGCAGGTTTTGCAGTGGACACAGTTCTGAGCGTTGATTTGCAGGCGCGGATTGCCTTCTTCCACACCGATGTACTCATAGACGCCTGCGGGGCAATAACGCGCTTCGGGGCCTGCATAGATCGGCAGGTTGATGCGCGTTGGCACCGTCGGGTCTTTGAGCACGAGGTGGCACGGTTGGTCCTCCTCGTGATTGGTATAGGAAAAGGCCACGCTGGTAAGGCGATCGAAGGTGATCGTGCCATCTGGCTTGGGATATGTGATCGGCTTGTAAAGGTCGGCGCGCTGCGTGGCCTCGGCGTCCTTGTGGTGCTTCATCGGCTTCCATATGCCAAACCCGGCAATGGTGCGCAGCCACATATCGGTGCCTGCCAAAACGGTACCAAGTTCACCACCGAACTTGGCAACAAGCGGCTGGGCGTTTTGAACCTTCTTGAGTTCCGTGGCGATCCAGCTTTCACGAACGGCAGTGTCGTATTCGACCATATCGTCCTTTTCGCGGCCAGCGGCCATCGCAGCGACAATCGAATCCGCCGCCAGCATGCCGCTTTTCATCGCGGTGTGGCTGCCCTTGATACGCGGCACGTTGACGAAACCTGCCGAGCACCCGATCAGCGCGCCGCCGGGGAACGACAGACGCGGCACCGACTGCCAACCGCCTTCGTTGATCGCACGCGCGCCATACGAAACGCGACGACCGCCTTCGAGGATCTCACGGATGGCAGGGTGCTGCTTCCAGCGCTGGAATTCCTCAAACGGATAGACGTAGGGGTTGGCGTAATCGAGCGCGGTGACGAAGCCCAAGGCGACTTGGTTGTTGGCCTGATGATAAAGGAAGCCACCGCCCCAAGAATTGGATTCCGATAGCGGCCAACCCTGCGTGTGAAGGACGCGGCCCGGAACATGCTTTTCGGGATCAATGTCCCATAGTTCCTTGATACCGATGCCATAAACTTGCGGTTCGCAATCGCGTTCCAGATCAAAGTGAGCCTTCAACCGCTTGGTCAGGCTGCCGCGCGCGCCTTCGGCAAACAGCGTGTACTTGGCGTGGAGCTCCATGCCGGGCTGGTAATCACTCTTGTGCGATCCATCCTTGGCAACGCCCATATCGCCGGTGGCAACACCCATGACAGCGCCGTTTTCATCAAACAGCACTTCGGCAGCGGCAAAGCCGGGGAAGATTTCAACGCCCAGTTCCATCGCCTGTTCGGACAGCCAGCGACACAGATTGCCAAGGCTACCGGTGTAATTGCCGTGGTTCGACATGAATGCAGGCATGGGCCAGTGCGGAATGCTCATCTTACCGGTTTTCGACAGGACCCAGTGCCAGTTATCGGTGACGGGGGTTTCTGCCATTGGGCAGCCCTGTTCGCGCCATTCGGGCAGGAGTTCATCGAGGGCTTTGGGATCGACCACGGCGCCCGAAAGGATGTGCGCGCCGATTTCGGAACCCTTTTCCAGAACGCAGACAGCGATTTCCGGATTGGCCTGCTTCAGCCGGATCGACGCGGCAAGGCCTGCCGGCCCACCGCCCACGATGACCACGTCATACGGCATCGATTCCCGTTCGCTCATGCCCGCGTACTCCCGACTAATTGCGCATTGAAATTCGCTTTATGCCTTGAAAGAGGCCATCGTGAAGGTCAAGACCGCAAATCGGACTATGAGGAAAGACAGTTTGACCGAGGCCGCGGACATAGAGCACGCAAACTGGAGCGAAGCCCTCGCGGCGGCGTTGGACTGGTGGCGTGATGCCGGTGTGGACGGGACGTTTGTCGACGATCCGCAAGACTGGCTGGCGCAAATCCATCGCCCGTCTGATCCCCAGCCCCCTGCCCCGATGAAGCCTCTGCGAGAACTGGTGGCAGAACGCGATTCGCCGCCTGCACCGGTGGTGATTGACCGTTCAGGATGGCCACAATCGCTAGAAGCATTTGCGCCCTGGTGGCTTGCAGAGGGCCCGCTCGCCCCTGCTGGCCTTGCGCGATTGGCACCGATTGGCGCAGCCAACGCCAAGCTGATGATTTTGGTGCCGATGCCTGCACCAGATGACGGAGAGGCTTTGTTAAGCGGACGTGCCGGTCGTTTGCTTTATGCCATGTTGGATGCAATGGGCATCGCCCGAACGGAAACTTATCTGGCATCAGCGCTGCCTGCGCATGTGCCGATGCCGGATTGGGCAGCGTTGCGTGCCACGGGATTGGGCGACGTATTACTGCACCACATTGCGCTTGCCGCCCCGCAAAAGCTTCTAATCTTGGGCGCAACGGGCGTTTCGGCGCTTCTTGGACACGATCCAACGAATTTGGCTCACGGTTTACGCGCAATTAATCAAGAGTCTTCACAGATCGTTGCGATGTCGGCTTGGGATCTTGATGCCATGCTGGCACGCCCCGCTTTGAAAGCGGGCTTCTGGGGCCGCTGGCTCAATTGGACAGGGACGGAATCAAAGTGAAACTGGCTCGCGCTGCACGATGTACGTTTCGGGGCACACTTCTGCTGGCAGCAACTGCGATTGCCGCCACGGCGGCTTTGCCTGCCTATGCCAACAGCGCGGCGGTTGATTACTTCCGTGGCCGGGCTGATCGTACTGCGGTGCCGTCTTTGCTCAGCTATGATGAGCGGTCTTATTACAAGACGCTGTTTGGTGCTATTGAACAGGAGGACTGGGCGCAGGTTCAGGCATTGTTTTCGCAGCGCGCCGATGGGCCATTGCATCCTGTGGCGCGCGCGCAGTTTATTCTGGCCGCCACGTCGCCCAAGGCGGAACTGGTACCCATCACCGAAGTGTTGAATGCCGCCCCCAGCCTTCCTTGGGCAGAGCAACTGGGCAGGCTAGCCTTGAAACGCGGGGCCTTGGGCATTCCCGAATTGCCGCAAGCACAGCGGTTTGTTTCGCTGCCATCGGTTTCAAAACGCATCCGCCCGCGTTCAATTGCCGACGGGACGATGCCCGAAAGCGTGTCTTTGGCCATCACGCAACGCATCAAACTGGACGACCCCGTAGGTGCCCGCGTGCTGCTCGATGGTGTTGATGCCAATTTGTCGCCCGAAGCTCGCGCAGAATGGCGGCAGAAAATCGGCTGGGCATTCTATATCGAGAATGACGATGCCACTGCTCGAGCTATTTCACTGACTGCGGCTGAAGGCAGCGGGCCTTGGGTGGCCGAGGCTTACTGGACGGTGGGAATGGCTAGTTGGCGTCTGGGCGATTGCCTCACGGCGGCTGACGCATTCACCAGAACCGCAACCGGCTCTTACAACGATGAACTGACCTCTGCTGCGCATTATTGGGCGGCGCGTGCAGCGATGCGTTGCCGCAAACCAGAACTGGTAGCCTCATCGATGCGATCCGCTGCCCGGTTTGGCGAAACGCTTTACGGGATGATGGCGCAAGAAGCCTTGGGCATGCGCGAAAGCAGCCCGGTTGCAGCACCTGACTTTTCAGCCAGCGATTGGCAAAACCTGCGCAGCGTTCCCAATATCCGCACCGCTGTGCAATTGGCCGAGATCGGCAAAGATGGGCTGGCCGACGAGGTTCTGCGCCATCAGGCCCGCATCGGTGATCCCGGACAATACGCGCCGCTTTCGCGTTTGGCGCGTGATCTTGGCTTGCCATCAACGCAATTGTGGATGGCGTACAATGCGCCAACCGGCGCACGCCCCGATGCCGCAGCGCGGTTTCCGGCACCAAAATGGGTTCCGACAACAGGCTGGAAGGTGGATCCGGCGTTGCTGTTTGCCCATTCGCTGCAAGAATCAAATTTCCGCACATCTGTTACCAGTCCCGCCGGCGCCAAAGGCCTGATGCAGCTTCGCCCGGGCACTGCCCGCGATATGGCACGGGCTGAACCGCAAATGGCAGGACGTGACAGCCAGCTTGATTTGCCGGATGTGAACCTGGCGTTCGGCCAGCAATACCTTCAACAATTGCACTATTCCGATGCCACGCAAGGCCTCCTGCCCAAAGTCATGGCCGCTTATAATGCCGGGCCTACGCCGGTTTCGCGTTGGAACACCGAAATCCGCGGCGGCAACGATCCGCTGTTGTGGATGGAATCGATCCCCTATTGGGAAACACGCGGTTACGTTTCGATCGTAATGCGCAATTACTGGATGTATGAACGGCAGGCCGGTGGGCCATCAGAAAGCCGCCTTGGCCTTGTGCAGGGCATGTGGCCCAAGTTTCCGGGCCTTGCAGGCGCGCAAAACGTCAGGATCGCTGCCCGTGGCAATTGATCCTGCGCGGACCTTCAAGCCGATCAACATCGCGTTGCTGACGGTATCGGATACGCGCACATCTGCTGATGATACATCGGGCAATATTCTGGCGGAGCGGATCAAAGCGGCAGGCCATAAACTGACCACGCGTGCCATCGAAAAAGACGATGCCGACCGTATCGCAAGCCGCCTGAACAACTGGATTGACGACCGTCTGGTTGATGCAGTCATTATCACTGGCGGCACCGGCCTGACCGGGCGCGATGTGACCCCTGAAGCGCTCGAACGCGTCAAAACCCGCGACATTCCCGGCTTTGGCGAACTGTTCCGTTGGCTCAGTTTCAAAACCATCGGCACCAGCACCATTCAGTCGCGGGCTTGCGCGGTTGTGGCCCGCGGCACCTATATCTTTGCTCTGCCCGGGTCGAACGGGGCGGTCAAAGATGGCTGGGACGGCATTTTGGCGGAACAGTTGGATAGCCGCAACCGGCCCTGCAACTTTGTCGAACTGATGCCGAGGCTTCTCGAAACTTGAACGGTCAGCTCTTGCCAAAAAACTTTAGATAAACGCGGGAATCGCAAACGCGCAACCGACACAAAAAATGGCAATCAATGTGACCAATTCGACGGACCACTTCGCGTCCCGTGCAATCCATTCGCGATTGATCTCGATAACGGGAGGCAAATGTTCAGCATCCCGCCACGGCGATTGTTCCGTGGGAACGTCCTCGTGATGATCATCGATCAACGCGCTTCTCGCGCGACATTACGATCACTTCCAAAATCGTACGAGACTTCCTTCTGCTCAACTAACGAAAGCAAAAGCTTATGCATTTTTTCGAAGCCTAGATCACTCAATTTAATCCAACGGACTCGTAAATCCAACGAATCGTTCTTTCTTTCCACAAGCCCTTCTTTGACCAATAAACTGATCCAGCGCAGTGCAGTTGTTGCTGGCACCCCCGAAGCAATACAAACGCTCTTCACCCTAATAGGTTTGCCTTCGCAGCGGCGTACAAAAAGCTCCAAAAGGATGTCCCAACTGGGATCAGCAAACAGTGATTCTGAAAAAAACTCATTCCGCTTGCGCCGAATCCGGTAAAGTCCTTTGGCAAGCACGAGCGCTGCATCATCGCTGAACAAAAAGGCTGGCGGGGTTGATCTGCGCGATGCCTTAAAGCGTTCAGAAGACTCATAGACGTTGGAATTATCCGCGTTAATCAGCTCACCAAGTTCGATCCAAATCTTTCGTAGACGGGACACCGCTAAATCATCATTCAATGCCAACATAATAACGGCGACCCTATTTTCAGAATCACCCAAATATACAGCCGTATTGGCCCATATAATGCTATGTTATAACGACGAACGCTTAACTATTTTATATTATGGGCGACCATGTTACTTGGGAGAAACATTTTATTACGGTGGAGACGTTAAATTCGTTGTCGATTTCTGTCGATTTCTTTTGGGTCCAACTTCGATCTACCCACCCCCATCACTGAGCTGCCAATACTGCGTTAAGCTATTCAATCTCCGGTAACGATATGGTTTCTTTCAAAAAAAAAGAGTCCGGAATGACATGTTAAGAATTGTTTCCCTGCGCATCTCGCGGCCCGGTAAATCCAAAATTCCCGTGCTTTGAAGGGGCGCGATAAATCTCGGCCGGGTTTCGCCAGCATAGACCCGCCTCCCATTCGGCCGATGTTTATCCGCCTGCGTCCCAGGCATAGCTGGAGAACTGTTCACGCAGATCTTTTTTGCTGATCTTGCCGGTGCCGGTATGCGGGATCTGGTCAACAAACACGACCGCGTCAGGAACCCACCATTTGGCCACATGACCGAGCAGAAACTCGCGCAAATCATCCCCGGACACGTCTGCACCGGGCTTTTTGACGACGACCAACAGCGGCCGCTCATCCCATTTCGGGTGGAACACGCCGATTGCGGCTGCCTCGCTCACGGCGGGGTGCCCGATGGCTGCATTCTCTAAAGCCACCGAACTGATCCATTCGCCGCCGGACTTGATCACATCCTTTGTACGGTCTGTCAGATGAAGCGTGCCATCGGGATAGATCAGGCCGACATCACCGGTATCAAACCACTGCCCCGCCGTCACCGCGTCATCTTCAGCTTTGAAATAGCGCTTGACCACCCAAGGTCCGCGCACTTGCAAGGCTCCGGCGGTAACACCATCGCGCGGCAGGACTTTGGTAGGATCATCCAGATCGACGCAACGGATCTCGACGCCGAATGGCGGGCGTCCCTGCATAGATTTGATGGTGACTTTTTCCTCGAAAGTCAGCTCGTCCCAATTCCACGTTTCGGCACCGGTTGTGCCGATGGGCGAAGTTTCCGTCATGCCCCAGGCATGGGCGACGCGCACACCTTGCCGCATCAGGCGTTCGATCATGGTGCGCGGCATGGCCGATCCGCCGCAGACCACGGTTTCAAGGCTCGCCGGGAGCTTTCCGCCATTGGCATCGATATGCTGGAACAGGGCCAGCCAGACGGTTGGCACACCCGCAGAGCAGGTAACCTTTTCGCGCTCGATCAGATCGCACAACACCGCACCATCGTTGACCGCCGAGTAGACAAACTTCGCCCCAGCAGCAGCCCCTGCCCATGGCAGCCCCCAACTGGCCGCGTGGAACATTGGCACAATAGGCAGCATCACCGAACGGCAATCCATCCCAAACACTGGCGGGCTGATGGCGCTTAACGCGTGCAGCATTGTGGAGCGATGCTCGTAAATGACACCCTTGGGATTGCCGGTCGTGCCGCTGGTGTAACAGAGCATGCAGGCGTCACGTTCATCGCCGTCAGACCATTCGGTGTGGCCATCTTCCGGGGACAGCCATTCTTCGAAATGAAGCGCAGGTTCGCTGTTATCAAAGCAGATATAATGTTCAACCGTCGGCCAACGCGGCTTCATCCGCTCAACAATCGGTGCCCAGATTTTGTCGAACAGCATCACGCGGTCTTCAGCATGATTGACGATGTAATCAAGCTGGTCATCAAACAGGCGCGGGTTGATCGTGTGGAGAATTCCGCCCGCTCCCACCGCACCATACCATGTGACCAGATGGCGTGAATGATTCATCGCCAGCGTTGCAATCCGGTCGCCAGGCTGGATGCCGAGCCGGCGCAAGGCCTGAGTCATGCGCAAAGCGTCGTGCCGGATACCCGCCCAGTTGGTGCGTGTTTCTGAACCATCGGCCCAGCGGCTAACAATCTCGCGGTCCCCATGTTCACGCGCGGCGTGATCGATCAGGTGCGTTACACGCAGCTTCCAGTCCTGCATTGCGCCAAGCTGCTGAGTCACATCTCTCTCCGTTTTTTATTCTACCAAACGCAGATACCTTTCCGGCCTCGCGCTCAGCGCCACATTGGCGATTCCTTCTATCGGAATCAATCGTTCGATTAAATCGCTATCAAGTTTAAAATTGTTGCCAAGCCGTACCAATGGTTCACGCGGGCCGCCGGTTTTGAGGCGTGCGAGCACTTCGCCCTTGGCATCGGTGCTGCGCGGCAACAGCAGGGCAAGTTCGGCGATGGCCTCTGGACGCGTAACCTCAAGCTTCAAAAGCATCCGCGAGGCGCTGGTGACAGAGGCCAAAGGCTGAGCGCCGCGCACGGTTACGCGCGGGGCTTCGTCCGGGTTGGGCCTGTCGAGTTCAACATTGAGCAGAACGCAGGTTCCCTCCTTTGCCCAGGTCTGGAACGGTTCGACAAGGCTTTCCTCAAAGCATGAAGCGGAAAACAGGCCGGAACTGTCAGAGAAGTCGGCCATGACAAAGTCCTTGCCCTTCTTCGTCTTGCGCTTCTGCACATTCTCGACCAGCGCGGCCATCACGGCGGCGGAGCGTCCTGCCACCTCCCCCGTGCCGCCAATCAAGCTGCCAAACGTGCGTGCACCATTGGCCGATGCGACGGCGCGATATTCCTCAACTGGGTGCGCCGCAAAGTAGAAGCCGAAGTTTTCGCGCTCGGCTGTCATCTGATCTGAACGCGACCATGGTTTGGAATCGGAAAGACGCGTGGAGGGCACCGCATGATCATCGCCGCCGAACAGACCGCCCTGACCCGATGTGCGAGAGCGTGAGGCTTCATCGGCCACTGCCATAAGAAGTTCGGCATTGGCGATGACTTGTGCGCGGTTGGGTTCCAGACAATCGAGCGCGCCGCCTGCGGCCAGCGCTTCCAACTGCCGCCGGTTCATGGCCCCTGCCGGGATGCGGCGGAACAGGTCATCCAGCGAAACGAAGGTTCCCTTGGTCTCGCGCTCTTCAACGATCTGCTCCATCGCTTTTTCGCCGACATTGCGCAGGCCAGCCAAGGCATAGCGCACAGCGTAGCCATCATGCGTGCGCTCCACCGTGAATTCGGCAACCGAGTGGTTGATGTCAGGCCCGGCCAGCGCGACACTGTTGCGGCGCATGTCATCGACAAAGATCGATAGCTTTTCCGACTGGTGCATATCGAAGCACATTGAGGCGGCATAGAATTCGTGCGGATAATGCGTTTTCAGCCACGCGGTTTGATAGGCAAGCAGCGCATAGGCGGCAGCGTGTGATTTGTTGAAACCATATCCTGCGAACTTGTCGATCAAATCGAACAGTTCGTTGGCTTTGCCTTTTTCGATGCCCGAAACGGTCTTGCAGCCATCGGCGAACCGCTGACGCTGCGCGTCCATTTCCTTCTGGTCTTTTTTGCCCATCGCGCGGCGCAGAAGGTCGGCGTCGCCCAGCGAATAGCCCGCAAGGATCTGCGCGGCCTGCATGACCTGTTCCTGATAGACGAAAATCCCGTAGGTTTCCGCGAGGATCACGCTCAGCTTTTCGTGAGGATATTCAATCGCCTCAAGCCCGTTTTTGCGGCGTCCGAACAGTGGAATGTTGTCCATCGGACCCGGACGATAGAGCGAGACGAGCGCAATAATGTCTCCGAAGTTGGTGGGCTTTACCGCCGCCAGCGTGCGCCGCATACCTTCGGATTCAAGCTGGAACACGCCAACGGTATCGCCCGATTGCAGCAGTTTGTAGGTCTGTTCATCATCCCATGCGAGCGCGGACAAATCGATCTCGATCTGGCGCTTGCCGAGCAAGTCCACTGCCTTGCGCAGGACCGATAGTGTTTTGAGGCCGAGGAAGTCGAACTTGACCAGCCCTGCGTCCTCGACATGCTTCATGTCAAACTGCGTGACCGGCATATCCGAACGCGGATCGCGGTAAAGCGGCACCAATTGCGCCAGAGGACGGTCCCCGATCACCACACCGGCCGCGTGGGTGGAACTGTTGCGCGGCAGGCCTTCAAGCTGCATCGCCAGATCGATCAGGCGCTTGACCTCGGGATCGCGGTCGTATTCGCGCTTCAGTTCCAATACGCCGTTCAGTGCGCGTGGCAGCGGCCAAGGGTCTGTCGGATGGTTGGGTATCATCTTGCACAGCCGGTCAGTCTGGCCGTAACTCATTTGCAGGATGCGGCCCGTATCGCGCAGCACCGCGCGAGCCTTCAGCTTGCCGAAGGTGATGATCTGGGCGACGTGGTCTTGCCCGTATTTTTGCTGCACATAGCGGATCACTTCGCCGCGCCGCGTTTCGCAAAAGTCGATATCGAAGTCTGGCATGGAAACGCGTTCGGGATTGAGGAAGCGCTCGAAAAGCAGGCCCAGCTTGATCGGATCAAGATCGGTAATCGTCAGCGCCCACGCAACCAGCGAGCCTGCACCTGACCCGCGCCCCGGCCCCACCGGAATGCCCTGATCCTTGGCCCACTTGATGAAATCGGCCACGATGAGGAAGTACCCGCCAAAACCCATGCGGTTGATAATGCCGACTTCGAATTCGAGGCGCTGGCGATAGCCGAGCACTTCGTCCCAAACGCCTGCTGCCGCCAGTTCATGGTAGCCGGCTGCATCGGGTTCAACATCAGGCCCCAGACACAGCAGGCGATCAAGTTCCTCGTGCGCCACCTCGGGGTAATAAGGCTTTAGGCGCATCACGAGGCCTTTGCGGCTGTCAGCGCCGCACATCCGCGCTTCACCCTCCTGGTCGCCTGCAAGGCTTGGCAGGATAGGCTTGCGCTTGGGTGGCATGACGGCGCAGCGTTGTGCAACGATAAGCGTATTGGCGAGTGCTTCGGGCAGGTCCTTGAACAGTTCCTCCATCACTTCTGCCGGCTTGATCCACCACTCGCGGCTTGAACGCGGGCGATCGGTGCTATCGACGTGCGTGGAACTGGCGATGCACAACATGGCATCATGCGCTTCGTAAAAAGCGCGTTCGGAAAAGCAGGCGGGGTTGGTGGCGACCAAGGGCAGATCGCGCGCATAGGCCAGGTCGATCAGGGCCGTTTCGGCGGCGTCCTCAATCGGATCGTTGCGGCGGGCGATTTCGATATAGAGGCGGTTCGGGAACAGTTCTTGCAGCCGGTCGGCATAAGCCAAGGCCGCACTTTCCTGCTCACCGCCAAACAACCGCACAAGCGCGCCTTCGCCGGATGCGGTCAGGCACAATAAGCCATCGGAATGGCCAAAAAGGTCGTCCAAAGCCACATGCGGCGCAAACTCTAGCGGCCGATCAAGATGCGCGCGGCTAACAAGGTGGCACAAGTTATCATAGCCCACGGCGTCCTGCGCATAGAGCGCGAGCCAATCAATCGTGGGCTGGGTGGTACCAAAGCCTGTGGCCGCGCCATCGCGTTCGGGCCGAGCGACCGCGAGCATCGTGCCGATCACCGGCTGTACGCCCATTTCCTTGCACGCTTTGGCAAAAGCGACCGAGCCGTAGAGGCCATTCCTGTCGGTGATCGCCACGCCGGGAAACCCGCGATCTGCCGCCGTCTTCGCAATGGCCTTGGGGTCCACCGCCCCATCGAGCATCGTGTAGGACGAGAAAACGCGGAGCGGGACGAAGGCGGAATGAGGCATTCAGGCAGGGTAAGCAAAAGACCGTTCTCTTACGAGAGGCCCGACCCGTTTTTCCCCTGCCAAGATACCCGATTAAAGCAGAGCTTCGATGTCCTTCGCGATGCTCTCGGGCTTATCAGTCGATGCATAGCGGCGGACAACTTTGCCATCGCGACCGATCAGGAACTTGGTGAAGTTCCACTTTATCGCCTTGGTGCCAAGCACGCCGGGCGCTTCTTTCTTGAGCCATTCATAGAGCGGATCAGCGCCCGTGCCGTTGACATCAATTTTGGCCATCAGCGGGAAGCTCAGGCCGAAGTTGACCTTGCAGAAGCTTTCGATTTCATCAGCGGTACCGGGTTCCTGTCCGCCAAACTGGTTGCACGGAAAGGCCAGCACTTCAAAGCCGCGCTCGCCGTACTTTTTCCAGAGCGCTTCCAGCCCGTCATGCTGCGGGGTGAAGCCGCATTTTGAGGCAGTATTGACTACCAGCAGGACCTTGCCCGCCTTTTCAGCGAGGTCGATCACCTCGCCATTGGGTTTTTTCGCTTTGAAATCAGCGATGGTTTGAGGACTGCTCATACCAAACCTTCCGATTTGGCAAGTTCCATAATCTCGCCGACGTTAAGCGATTTTCCGCCTGCCATGTCGATGATCAAACGTGCGCGCTCATCAGCCGTCATCGCTGCCACTTCAGCGACGAGATCGCGCAGACTTGCCTTCTTGATCACATTGAAATTGTACTGGAGTTCTGACCCGGCATCATCGCGCTCATGCAACGTGGCCTCGGCATTCCAATCAAGCGCGGACATGTTTTTCCCCTGTAACTTGAAGACTGTCGCCTACCGAACGTTGCACGGCGCGCGAACGCGAGCAACGCGATTGTGCCTCAAGCCTCGCGCAAAACACCTTCGTGCAAGCGCACAACACGATCCATTCGCGAGGCCAAACGTTCATTATGCGTTGCGATCAAGGCCGAGCTGCCCTCACCGCGCACCAGCTTGAGAAACTCCTCCAGCACGCGATCGGCTGTTGCTTCATCAAGGTTGCCGGTCGGCTCATCCGCGAGCACAAGTTCGGGCCGATTGGCCAGCGCGCGCGCCACGGCAACACGCTGTTGCTCGCCGCCGGAAAGCTGGCTGGGACGGTGATCGAGCCGCTTGCCAAGGCCCAGTGCGCCCAGCAATTCCGTTGCCCGGACATCTGCCTGGGAACGCTCGGTCCCGGCGACAAGTTGCGGCAAGACCACGTTTTCCAGCGCGTTGAAATCAGCCAGAAGGTGATGAAACTGATAGACAAAACCCAGATGATCGCGGCGTAGCGCCGTGCGATCATCGCCGGACAGCTTTGATGCATCTGTGCCGGCAATCTCGATCAGCCCGGAGAACCCGCCTTCAAGCAGACCAATGGCTTGAAGCATCGTCGATTTGCCCGACCCCGAAGGCCCGACCAGCGCGACAATCTCGCCCGGTTGGATTTCAAGGTTCACACCACGCAGAACGTCAATCGTGACGCCGCCTTGGCTAAACGAACGGCGCAATTCGCGCAGGCGGACGATGGGGTTATTCATAGCGGAGCACCTGAACGGGGTCTGTGCTCGCAGCCTTAAACGCCGGATACAGCGTGGCAAGGAAACTGAACACCAGCGCCATCACACTGATCGTGGCGATTTCAACCGGGTCTGACCGGCTTGGCAGTTCGGTAAGGAACCGGATCGACGGGTCCCATAAGTTCTGCCCGGTAACAAACTGGATGGCGTTAACGATGGGTTGGCGGAAAAACAGGAAGACGAAGCCGAGAAGCAGGCCCGAAAGGGTGCCGAGCGCACCGATCACAAAACCGATCGTCACGAACACCTTGAGCAACGACTTTCGCGTCGCGCCCATTGTGCGCAAAATTGCAATGTCGCGCGTTTTGGCGCGCACCAGCATGATCAGCGACGACAAGATGTTGAACACTGCCACCAGCACGATGATCGATAGCACGATGAACATCGCAATCCGCTCAACCGCCAGCGCTTCAAACAGGCTGGCATTTATTGTGCGCCAATCGGTGACAACGGCTTGGCCTGCCAGTTCCTGCTTGAGCGGACCCAACGTGTCCATCACGGTATCGGCGTTTTTGGTTGTCACTTCGATCATGCCGATCGCATCACCGGTGAGCAGCAATGTCTGTGCGTCCACGATTGGCATGACGACATAGGCCTGATCGTAATCGTAGATGCCGATCTCGAACAAGGCTGAAACGGTATAGGCGATCTCACGCGGCACCGTTCCGAACGGGGTGGATTGGCCCTGCGGGTTGATGATCGTGATCGTGTCCCCCACCCGCGCGCCAAGGTTCTGCGCCAATCGGGCACCAAGCGCGACATTGTTTGCCCCTGGACGCAGCGAGGCGATGACGCCGTCAACGCGTTTGCTTTCAAGGTCTTTGATATCGCCAGCGGTATTGCCGCGCACAAGGATGGCCTCGACCCGGCCATTGAAGCTGGCGAGCAAAGGCTGTTCGATCAGCGGCGAGGCATGGGTAACGCCCTCTGTCCGCTCAACCTTTTTAAGGATTTCCTGCCAGTTATCGAGCCTGCCGCCATAAGCTTGGATAATCGCATGGCCATTTAGCCCCACGATCTTGTCGAGAAGTTCGGCGCGAAAACCGTTCATCACGCTCATCACGATGACAAGTGCGGCGACGCCCAACATGACGGCCACCAGACTGATTCCGGCAACCAGCGCAATAAACGCTTCCCCTCTGCCCGGCAGCATGTAGCGCTTGGCGATGGTCCATTCAAAAGGTGAGAGGATCAAGCAGCAGCCCTTTTGGAAACGATTGGCCTTGGAAGCATTTTGAGATGTAGGGTGCTGCGCTGCAAACAGCAATGGCCTGCACTCGCCTGGGCTGGCCAATGGCGATTTGGTTTAACAGCGCAAAGATTACCGCGAGCTCCGCCAAAACGGGAAAAGGCAAGAGCAGCGCCGATGGTGCAGGCAAGGAACCGGAACCGGCGCATGGTCCTAACGTGACCGCCAAGATTTGATATTTTACAATTAAATCATGGAATTATCGTATATCTTGCGATTTGCGCCAGGGCGGTCTCTATCCCGCTACAGCAAGCCGGACCCCGTGTTGCAAGGGGGACGTGCCGCCCGATTTTGCTACAGTTAAGCTTTATGCCACCATATTGCCCACGACCTTGCGCAGCTTGCACTTGCTATCCGCAGCAAAGGTCGTCATTTGGGCGCCAGAAGTTGGCCGGTGCCTTCGCACCCACGCGAGTCCACGAGGACCCATGATTTCACAGAACGAATTCCGCGACCAAGCCCCTTGGGACATCGATTCCGATGATGACAAACTGCGCGAAGAGTGCGGCATCTTCGGCGTACTCGGCGTACGTGACGCTGCCGCGACAGCCGCGCTCGGGCTGCACGCCTTGCAGCATCGCGGGCAGGAAGCGGTCGGCATAACCAGCTTTGACGGGCAAGAGTTCTATTCGCGCAAAGGCATTGGCCATGTTGCCGCGAACTTCTCGACCGGATCGGCGATTGCCGAATTGCCCGGAACGATGGCCTCTGGCCACGTGCGCTATTCCACCACCGGTGGTGCAGGATTGCGCAACGTCCAGCCCTTGTTTGCCGATCTGGCATCTGGCGGGTTTGCCATTGCGCATAACGGCAACATCTCGAACGCGATGTTCCTGAAACGCGATCTGGTGCGCAAGGGCGCGATTTTCCAATCGACGTCCGATACCGAGGTGATCATCCACCTTGTCGCTACAAGCCGCTACCCCACTTTGCTGGACCGCTTCGTAGACGCCTTGCGACTGGTTGAAGGCGCCTATTCGCTGATCTGCATGACGCCAGAAGGCATGATTGCCTGTCGCGATCCATTGGGCATCCGCCCTTTGGTGATGGGCAAGATGGGCGATGCGGTGGTGTTCGCGTCTGAAACCGTGGCGCTTGATGTGGTTGGCGCAGATTTCCTGCGCGAAATCGAGCCGGGCGAGCTTGTCCAGGTTGATCTTGACGGCAATCTGAGCAGCCACCGCCCCTTCGGCAAGCCAGAAGCGCGCCCGTGCATTTTCGAACACGTCTATTTCAGCCGCCCGGATTCGATCATGGGTGGCCGCTCGGTCTATCAGGTGCGCAAGGAAATCGGTGCGCAATTGGCGATTGAAAGCCCTGCCAATGCCGATATCGTGATCCCCGTGCCCGACAGCGGCGTACCAGCAGCAATCGGCTATGCGCAGCAATCAGGCATCCCGTTCGAGCTGGGCATTATCCGTTCGCACTATGTTGGCCGCACTTTCATCCAACCGTCGGACGGCGCGCGCAATGCCGATGTGAAACGCAAACATAACGCAAACCGCGCGCTGGTTGCGGGCAAACGGATTGTGCTGATCGATGATTCGATCGTGCGTGGCACCACGAGCCTTAAGATCGTGCAGATGATGCGCGAAGCAGGTGCGGCCGAAGTGCACATGCGCATCGCCAGCCCGCCGACCGAGCATTCGTGCTTCTATGGCGTTGATACGCCAGAACGCTCAAAGCTGTTGGCCGCGCGCATGGACGTACAAGCGATGGCTGATTTCATCCATGCCGATAGCCTTGCCTTCGTTTCCATCGATGGCCTTTATCGCGCAGTGGGCGAAGCGCAGCGCAACAATGCCTGCCCGCAATACTGCGACGCCTGCTTCAGCGGCGAATACCCGACGCGCCTGACCGACCTTGGTGAGCGGGACAATCCTGCCCAGTTGTCGTTCACGGTCGAAAAGGTCGGGTAAATGACCAGCATCGGTCCCTTTGCAGGCCAATTGGCGCTGGTTACCGGCGCAAGTCGTGGCATCGGCGCTGCTACCGCAAAGGCGCTCGCCGCAGCCGGGGCGCACGTGATCCTTGTCGCGCGGGCAACCAAAGATCTTGAGCAGATCGAGCAAGAGATTTTTGATGCCGGTGGCACCGCCACGATCGCGCCGGTTGATCTTGCCGAAGCCGATGGCATCGCGCGCCTTGCCACGGCCATATCGGGCCGCTGGGAAGCGCTGGATATCATGGTGATCAACGCCGCTGCCTTCCCAACACTCACTCCTGTGTGGCAGATCGATCCGCGCGAGTTCAATAACGCGCTGACGCTGAATGTGCTGGCAACGCAGGCCCTGCTGGCAGGCTTTGACGGCATGTTGCGCAAAAGCAAAGACGCGCGCTTGATCGGGGTGACCAGCAGCGTTGGCGCAACGCCGCGCCCCTATTGGGCCGCTTATGGATCGTCCAAGGCCGCATTCGATGTGCTGCTCGATTGCTATGGCCAGGAAGTGCGCAACACATCGGCCATCCGCGTTGCCGTGCTTGATCCAGGTGCCACCCGCACCAAGATGCGCGCCAAAGCCTATCCGGGTGAAAGTCCCGAGAGTGTCAAGGCGCCCGAGGTTGTCGCCGAGCGCATAGTTACCCTTCTTGGTGAACAGTTTAGCAGTCCGCACCGCGAACGGGTTAACCAAGCTTAGTCATTCGGAATTAATGTCCTTACGCGATTCTCAAGCCAGCCTTGCGGGCATCCTCTCGCAAGAAAAAGCAATAGAATTAAGGGCGTTGTTCGATGAACACCACCAACACGGATTGGAACACCACCGCTTACGGGCAAGTCTCGTTCGAGGATCGTTGTGCCTTGCGCCATCGTGTCCATATCCCGGCGATCTTGCGCCCCTCTGGCGAGCGCGGCTTCAACACCGTGGTCGTCGATTTGGCGCTTGCCGGGTTCTGCGCGAATTCGATACAGCGAATGCACCCGGGCAACCGCTGCTGGCTGATCCTTCCCGGTCTTGAGTCGTTATTGGCTGAAGTGGTGTGGTGGCAAAGCGGGCGGGTCGGCTGCGCGTTTGAGCAATTGTTGAGCCCGATTGTCCACGATAACATCCTCGTCCGCTTTCGCGGCGACGGGGTGTTCAGATGCGTTTGACAAGCGTGACTTGCGCCACATTGATCCCGCCACCGCGAAACCCACCTTCGCAGTACATCAGGTAATAACGCCACAGATCGATAAATTTGCGATCAAAACCTGCGGGCAGAGTGTCGCTCTTGACCACCTGATCAAGAGTATGACGCCAAAGCTTCAGCGTTCGCGCATAATCCAGCCCGAAATCGTACTGGTCTTCCCAGGTTAGTCCGCGTTCTGCGCTGAGAGCCTTGAATTCGCTTTCACTGATTAACAGGCCTCCGGGGAAGACATAGGCCTGGATGAAGTCGGCGCTGGCGGCATAGGCGTCGAACAGCTCATCGCGGATAGATATATATTGCAGCGCCGCCCTGCCACCGGGCTTCAGGCAACGCGCCAGACAATCGAAATAGGACGGCCAGTATTCCCGGCCCACAGCTTCGACCATCTCGACACTGGCGATCGCATCGAATTGCCCTTCAACATCGCGATAATCCTGATGCCGATAATCGATCCCGGCAAGGCCCGAGGCCGCCAGTTCACGCCGCGCCCAATCCAGCTGTTCGTCCGACAGGCTGATCCCAGTTACGCGCGCGCCCGATGTTTGCGCCAAACGCCGCGCTAAGAAACCCCAACCGCAGCCGATTTCCAGAACGTCGCTGCCGGGTTTTAGCGCCAACCTTGCGCCCAACCGGTCAACCTTGTTTGCCTGCGCCTGATCCAAGGTCGCATCATCGGGCAGGCCTTGCCAAAGCGCGCTGGAATAGCTCATCGTATGATCAAGCCACAGGCGGTAGAAATCATTGCCGAGGTCGTAGTGTGCGGCAATGTTGCGGCGCGCTTGTGCCTTGGAATTGCGCCGTGCCATGTTCAGCAGCCGCCCGGCCCAGCGCCAGGGCCCCTTGGCGCGACCCGTATCGCCCAAAGTATCGGCGTTGCGCATGAACAAGTCGAAAATCATCACAGGATCGGGGCTGACCCATTCCCCTGCAACCCACGCCTCATACCAACCGATGGAACCTGCCGTGGCCAGACGCACGAGCGCATGCCAGCTTTTCAGGTGGATATGGGCAGTCGGCCCCTCACCCCGCCCGCCCACGGTGCGCGATGATCCATCCGGCAGTTTTGCGTGGATCGTGCCGTTGACGATGCCCCGGTCAATCCGCTCAACCGCGGTGTTGAAGGACCCGGCAAACAGCTTTGCGATCCAGCGACCAGTGGCGGACATGTTCCGTCCGCCAGCCACCAGATGCCTACCCCGGATTGGCGTCTGAGTATTCATGCGTGGCCTATGCGGTGCGGCGCAGCGATGCGCAAGATCATGCTCGCTTCATCTGGTCATGCGCTGCCAAAGCCCGCGCCCTGGCCTCGGTATGAGCGACGATTTTTGCTGGATAGCCACGCGGCGGAATGGCCGGATCATGAATTTTGTCGTCAGGCAGATGCGCCAATTCCGGCACCCAGCGACGGATATAACCGGCCGCATCAAACTTGGGGCTTTGCGTGAGCGGTGCCATGATCCGCACGAACATATTGGAATCAACACCGGTTCCGGCCGTCCACTGCCAGTTCACCGCATTTGAGCCGTAATCGGCATCAACCAGCGTATCCCAGAACCAGCATTCGCCTTCACGCCAATCGATCAGCAAGTGCTTTACCAGAAAGCTGGCGGCAATCATCCGCACGCGGTTGTGCATCCATCCGGTATGCCACAATTCGCGCATTCCGGCGTCTACAATGGGGTAGCCGGTTCGGCCCCGCTGCCACGCCTTCAACCCTTGCGGATCATTCCGCCATGGCAGCCGGTCGTAGGCTTCGCGGGCGTTGCGCTTGGCGTATTCAGGAAACTGTACGATCACGTTTTGTGCATAATCGCGCCAGCCCAGTTCACTCAGGAATACATCAACCGAGCCGCCTGCGTCCACCACGCGCGGCCAGATCATCGCTGGCGAGATTTCGCCGAAATGGAGATGGGGCGAAAGGCGCGAGGTGCCCTCGACCGATGGCAAGTTGCGGCATTCGTTATAGCGTGCCGCGCGATCGGCAAAGTCTTCGAGCCGGACCACCGCACCTGCCTCGCCCGGCGTCCATTCATCGCGGAAACCGCCTGCCCAATCGGGTGTGGTTTGCAGCAGGTCCCAATCGTCCAAAGCATCGCTGGCGGGCCAGACCTCTGGCGTTTCAAGATGGGTAGGAGCAGGCAGTGGAGGCGCTGGCGGCATCCGTTCACGCAGTGCATTCCAGAACGGGGTGAAGATTTTGTACGGTGCGCCGCCCCCGGTCAGCACGGTTCCGGCAGGCGCAAGGTAATTGCCATCATGCAACACCAAATTTATCGCCTTTGCCACCGCGCGTTCCGCATTGCGCCACCACGGTTCATAGTGGTGCAGCGCGTGGACCGTCTGCGCCCCTGTATCGCGGCTAATCGCGGCCAATTCTTCATGGCACTTGCCCCGGCGCAGGATCAGGCGTGAGCCCAGCTTCTGCAACGATGCATCAAGGCTCGACAAGCTATGGTGCAGCCACCAACGCGACGCAGCCCCCATCTTGTGGTGTCTGGCCAATTCATCATCGAGCACATAGACTGCGATGACCGGCCCTTGCGCCGCCGCAGCCACCAGAGCCGCCTGATCCGTCACGCGCAAATCGCGCCGGTACCAGACGATGGACGGGCCTGAGCCAATTTCAGTCAAAATGTGTTGTCCCGTTGCATTCAGCCCTGTTGACAGGGAACGTCCTCAAGCCAACACTCGTTCCGCTAACCGAATGGTGAACTCCCGCTGCGATAACCACCTGTCCCAAAGGGCGCATCACTGGCGGACATCGCCTGCGCATGCGCTTGTTGCGGCTGTGATATGCTGGAGCGGCTTTGCCGGAGTGGCGGTAGCTGTTGCAACCGGGCAGAGCGAAAGTCTTGATCGCGATGGCCTTTTGCTCTGGCGGGATAGCGCCAAGCTTGCTCCACAAGGACTGGTGGAGGGGATGCATGATCTTACCGCCTTGGGCGGCGTCTGGGTACGCATTCTGGTGGGATTGGGGGCGATAACCGCGCTGCTATTCCAACGGATGCGACAAGAGGCCGTGCTTTTGGCCGGAACGATCATCAGCGGTTGGTTGCTGAACACGGCTTTGAAGCTGGCCGTGAGCCGCCCTCGCCCATCAATCGTCCCGCACCTCACGCAAGCAAGCGGGCACAGCTTCCCGAGCGGGCACAGTTTCAATTCCGCTCTCGTCTATATCGCGATTGCGCTGACGTTTGCAGCGATAAGCCAGCAACGGCGTGTGCGCTGGACGCTGATTGGCAGTGCGATTGTGCTAAGCTGGGGAATCGCATTCAGCCGCGTCTGGCTCGGTGTCCACTATCCCAGCGATGTTTTGGCGGGTTGGCTGGGCGGTGCAGGCTGGGCGTTTATGGCCTCGGCTGTTCTGCACAAACCGGCTTTGCCACGCCTGACACCCGGCATTTAGCAGTCCTGCAAGCGCACCGATTCTTGAAAACCGCCTGCCGTTACAGGCGTTGAAAACCGCGCATCACCAAAGATGACGGTAACCGCGCAGCCTTTGCGCGCAATGCTTGCCATCGGCATTTGCGACCACGCGAGGAAATCGCGAACTTCCGGTGTGGCGATGGCTGCGCGCCGGACCACGGGCACGTTCATGTTGTCCGCAACGGGTTCTCCGTATTCTGACACGCGCGTCATGCTCACCAACGGATCGAAGCTGCCTTGGGTAATCGCCCCGTCCGCACGCCACACCATATCCCGCCGCCAAAACGCAAACGGTTCGGGCGATGCAAAGATGCGGTCCGGTTGCACATGCGGTACTTCAAGCAACGGCGCCCGCCATGCCAAGGCGCTAATGGCGACGTTTGCCAAAACGAACAGCACCGTCGCAGCGAGTGCCAGAATGGCTGGCCTTCCGGCAGAGCGTTTGCGCGAACGCCATATTCCGATGCCCAGAAACACCAATACCCACGGCGAGACGATGAACAAGCCATCGCTGTGGAACCAGCGCTCGCTGGCTGGTGAGAGAAGTTGCACGGCATAGACGTTTTGCAAATCAAGCAGCGGATGGCTGATCGCGCCAAGCCAGCACAGGGCAAGCAACCAGCCAAAGCGCATCGGCAGAGCGTCCTTGGCTATCTTGCCCCGAGCACGCTGCCAACGGTCCAGCAACCACAAAAGCAAGGCCAAAAAAGGGGGCAATAGCAACACCCCGCCCACCAGACCGTGCGTGAAACCACGATGCATGGCGAGCGGAGCCCATGGCACCCACCCGAAGAACACATCGATATCAGGCAAGTTGGCCGCCAGTACACAGGCAGCCAAACCCTTGCGGGTCCGGTGCTTGAGGCCGGTTTCGGCAAGCGCCCAACCGACGAGGGTGTGTGTCAGGTTATCCAGACGCCAATCCCCATCGGTTGTGCAGTTGGTTCAGCTCAAATCGGATCGGCTGCCGTGCCGGCCACCGTCCAGGTCTGGCCCTTGGCGAGCAACTTGGCGAGGTTGGCTTCCTTGCCAACGCGAGACTCGGCATCCTGATCAAGCAGCACGCCTTCGTAAGTCGGACGCGGATCATCATAGATTACGCCCAGCGCCATCGGGAACGGGCCGAACGGCATTTCCACTAGCATATGGGCAATGGCACGGTTCTTGGCGTTGTGGACGATCACGCCCGCAGCCTGCCAATCGCCATCTACCACATCGACGACCTTGAGGCTCAGCGATTCCATATCCAACGTGATGCCCTTGATCCCGCCGGATTTTTCGCTACCGAACAGCATGGGCTGGCCGTCTTCGACCCACAGCTGGTTCTGGTCCGCGACGCCCTTGGCCACGAAATCGTCGAAACGGTCCTTGTTATAGACGATGCAGTTCTGAAAGATTTCCACGAACGCCGCGCCCTTGTGCGCATGCGATGCCTTGAGCACGCTGCTCAGGTTCTTCGACACGTCATAGGCGCGCGCGATGAACCGTGCGCCCGAGCCCAGCGCAAAAGCGCATGGGCTGGCCGGATGATCGACCGAGCCCAGTGGCGATGTCGGGCTATTGGTGCCTTCGCGGCTGGTGGGGGAGAACTGGCCCTTGGTCAGACCGTAAATCTCGTTGTTGAACAGCAGTATCTGCACATTCACATTGCGACGCAGGATGTGCATCGTGTGATTGCCACCGATCGACATGCCGTCGCCGTCGCCGGTCACAATCCAGACGTCGAGATCGGGATTGGCCAACTTGACGCCCGTGGCAAAAGCAGGCGCACGACCATGGATCGTGTGGAAGCCATAGCTTTCGATATAATAAGGAAAACGGCTTGAGCAGCCGATACCCGATACGAACACGGTGTTCGAAGGATCAGCGCCGATCTCGGGCAAAGTGCGCTGCACGGCCTTGAGGATCGCGTAATCGCCGCAACCCGGGCACCAGCGTACTTCCTGATCGGTTTCCCAGTCCTTCAGTGTAGTCTGGACCTTGGCGATGGGTGTCATGTCGTTCATGTCGATATCCCCTTAAGCCAGAGCTTCATCGATCGCGGCTTCGATTTCCGCGATTGTGAAGGGTTGGCCGCTGGTCTTGTTAAGCGGCTGTGCGTCAACCAGGAACTGATCGCGCAGCACGGTCTTGAACTGGCCGGTGTTCATTTCGGGCACCAGCACCTTGTCATAGCCTTTGAGCAATTCGCCAAGGTTCAATGGCATCGGCCAGACGTGGCGAACGTGGATTTGCGCCACGTCCTGACCCTTGCGACGCGCGCGGCGCACCGCCTGATGGATCGGGCCATAAGTGCTGCCCCATCCGACAACTACAAGCTTGCCCGAGGTTTCGCCCAGTTCCACCGCTTGGGCCGGAATGCTGGCGGCAACGCCATCGACCTTGGCCTTGCGGGCATCGGTCATGGTCTGGTGGCTTGCTGGGCTATAGTCGATGTTGCCGGTGCCGGGGTTCTTCTCGATCCCGCCGATACGGTGCATAAGGCCCGGCGTGCCCGGCTTGATCCACGGACGCGCGCCCTTTTCATCGCGAGCGAGCGGCAGCAATTCGCCATCGGGGCCATTCTTCTCGGTCAGGAACTTGGCCGGGAACGGCTTGAAGCTGGCGGGATCAGGCACCTTCCATGGCTCTGCCGCGTTGGCGATATAGCCGTCGGTCAGCACGATCACCGGTGTCATGTATTCCACCGCGATGCGGCAGGCTTCGATTGCCACTTCAAAGCAATCCGACGCCGAACGCGCGGCGATCACAGGCATCGGCGCATCGCCGTTGCGGCCATAGATCGCCTGATAAAGGTCGGATTGTTCGGTCTTGGTCGGCAGGCCGGTCGACGGTCCGCCGCGCTGCGAATTGATGATGATAAGCGGAAGCTCGGTCATGATCGCAAGACCCATCGCCTCACCCTTGAGCGCAATGCCGGGGCCGGACGAGGAGGTAACGCCCAAATGACCGGCAAAGCTTGCGCCGATAGCCGAGGCAATCGCGGCAATTTCGTCTTCCGCCTGGAACGTGGTGACGCTGAATTCCTTCAGCTTGGTCAGATTGTGCAGGATCGCAGAGGCCGGTGTGATCGGATAGCCGCCGAAGAACATCGGCAGTTCGGCCAGTTGCGCGCCCGCCACCAGACCGAGGCTGATCGCTTCTGCGCCAGTCACCGTGCGATAGAGGCCCGGTGCGCTTTCCGCCGGAGCAATGTGATATTGCTTCAACGGTCCGACGAGTTCTGCCGTTTCGCCATAAGCATGGCCCGCATTCAGCGCTGCGATATTGGCTTGCGCCAGCACCGGGCTCTTGGCGAACTTGGCATTGAGCCAATCGATCAGCGGCTGCCGGTCACGATCGAACATCCACAGTGCAAGGCCCAGGGTCCACATGTTCTTGCAACGCAGCGCTTCCTTGTTGCCAAGGCCGAAGGGCTTGACCGCCTGCAACGTCATCGCCGAGATATCGAAAGCCAACAGTTGCCAGTTCTCAAGGCTGCCGTCTTCCAAGGGATTGACATCGTACTTGGCTTTCTCAAGGTTGCGCTTGTTGAATTCGCCCGCGTCCGCGATGATCAGGCCACCGGCCTTGAGCGCGCCAACATTGGTCTTCAATGCCGCCGGGTTCATCGCCACGAGCACATCGGGCTGATCGCCTGCGGTATCAATCGCGGCCGAACCGAAGTTGATCTGGAACGCCGAAACGCCAAACAAAGTGCCCTGCGGCGCGCGGATTTCCGCCGGAAAATCGGGGAAGGTCGCCAAATCATTGCCCGCAAGCGCGGTGGACAGCGTAAACTGCCCGCCGGTCAACTGCATGCCATCGCCTGAGTCACCGGCAAAACGAACAACCACTGCTTCTGGGCTAAGGTCTTCCTTACCGCCTGTTAGCAAGTCTGGTCCATCAACTACTGTCGCCATATCTTCCTCTGCTGCGTGCGCCGGCATTGCCCGAACGCGCATAAGCGCATTTCAATGTTCGAAGCGCCTATGCCCCTCCCGATCCAATCGCAAAGAAGAAAAACTCCTTGGGGAGAAAAATCGGCAACAAGCGTCGAATCGTTGCACCTAGACTAGTCAAGTTTCAATTGCGGACTTAATCTTTTCAACGTGAATGCGATTCCCCAAATCGCACATTAACGGGATCAGGAACCAGCATGACCGATCAAGCCAAGCCTTTTGTGCGCCCCGATGTGCAGGCATTCCTTGCTTTCCTCAATGCCAACGCGGCCCCAGCGATGAGCGAGCTTAGTCTTGAAGTAGCGCGTGCCAGCTTTGCCGCGATGGGTGCGATTGCCGAACAACCACCGCGAGAATTGGCCGTAATTCGCGATCTTTCCTGCCCTGGTCCTGCAGGCGATATCCCGCTGCGGCTCTATGATGCACGCGATAGGCGTGACGCAGGGCCTGCGGTTGTCTTCATGCATGGAGGCGGTTTCGTGGTTGGCGATCTTGATAGCCATCACAGCCTCTGCACCGAAATAGCAGCAGAGCTTGATCTGCCGGTCATCGCGATTGATTATCGGCTTGCGCCCGAACACCCCTTCCCCGCTGCACCCGACGATTGCGAAGCTGCTGCGCGTTGGATTGCCGCCAACTCTGCCGAACTGGGCAGGGAGATCACCGGACTGATCCCCTTGGGCGATTCGGCGGGCGGAAACCTTGCCATCGTCGTCACCCAAGCACTGACCGAACAGCCCGCCGCTGTTCCGGTAATGTTACAAGTGCCGATATATCCATTGTCTGACGACAAGCCCGATCATAAGTCCTTCCTCGATTTTGCGGAAGGTTTCTTGCTCAACGCGCAGACCATGACGTGGTTCTCCGATTCTTATCGCGCAGTAAATGGCGACAAACGCGCCTACCCACTCTATGGCGATCACACGAAAACGCCGCCAACAGTGCTCGTAACGGCAAGCTTGGATCCGATTCGCGATAGCGGGCGGATCTATGGATCAGAACTGGTACGCGCAGGTGCCGAGGTCGTGTTCCTTGAAATGAAGGGAACAATTCACGGCTTCACGCAGTTGCGCAAAGCAGTGCCAAGTGGACAGGCGGACATGCAGTCCATCTTTGCAGCGGTCAGACTGCTGCTGGAAAGGTCAAAATGAACGATCAAATCGCCGGGCTTCCTTACCGCCCTTGTGTTGGAATCATGCTGGTCAATGCCTCGGGCCTTGTGTTCGTAGGCAAGCGGATCGACAATAAAGAAGGTGATGCCTGGCAAATGCCACAGGGCGGGATTGACGATGGGGAAGACCTTCACCCCGCCGCCTTGCGCGAACTGGCCGAAGAAACCGGCGTTTCGCCTAAGCTCGTTACGATCATCGCCGAAAGCCGAGAAGAACATTTCTACGATCTACCTGACGAACTGCTGGGCAGGTTGTGGGGCGGAAAATATCGCGGGCAGCGCCAGAAATGGCTGCTTCTGCGCTTTGCAGGCGAAGACGCTGACATCCGTATCGATGCCCATGAGCATCCCGAATTCAACGAGTGGCGCTGGGTGGAACCGGACCTGTTGCCCGACCTGATCGTGCCGTTCAAAAAGCGCGTCTACCGCCAGATTGTCGACGAATTTCGTGAGCTGATTTGACGCGGGGAGCTAGTTGCTTTCAACCTGCGGCTCGGGCTTGATGGCTTCGGCCGAGACAACGCGTGGTGCCGGACCGCGTGCAATAGCAGCGGCAAGATCTGCGGTTTCAGCGCAGCCCTTGCCGCACAAGCCTTCAAGCCTGATCAGATTGCGGCGCGCCTTTTCCAGTGCGCCCTTTTCAACCATAGCCCCGCCTTCACCCGAAATGGCGACGACATTGTTGGGATCGCGCTCCAGCGCCTGCCGGTAATACCGGATCGCCTTGCCCTGCATACCATCGCGCCGCGATGCCTCGGCCAAGCCGATCAAAGGGGCAGGATTGGCAGGATCAATCGCCAGAGCCGCTTCAAAATTGTCAGTCGCGGTGCCAACATCGCCTTTGGCCAAAGCGATACGCCCATCAGATATCAAGGCATCAGCATGCGGGTTTATCACCGTAATCCTGGCAGAACCCATGCTGCCGGTCATGGCGACGACGAGCGAAAGGGCAACTGCAACGGGGGCGTAACGCATCAAGCACTCCTTGAGCCGGCGACTACCGCTGAATGAACCCGCCTGCATAAGCGGTCAGTTAACACGCCGAATGAGCGTTGCGAAGAAAAACCCGTCAGTACCCTCTTGAAAGGGCGTAAGCCGCCATCCTTTTCCATGCGGACGACCGGCAGGAAGCTCTGGCAGACCGCTATCCCAATCAGGGTTCGCATTTAGGAAGGTATCGACCCGCCCTGCCCCCTCGGCATCCAGCAGCGAACACACCACATAGGTAAGCCGCCCGCCGGGCCGCACAAGCTTTGCCCCCATATCCAGCACATTGGCTTGCATCGCATGGTAGCGTGCCAGCGCCTTGGCATTTAACCGCCACCGCGCTTCAGGATTCCGACGCCAAGTGCCGGTGCCCGAACAGGGCGCATCGATCATCACCGCGTCAGCCTTGCCCACCCAATCGTCCAACGCGCCAAGCTCACGCCCCGGGTCAAGCAAGCGGCTTTCGACAAGCACTCCAGCCCGCGCGGCGCGGTCTGGCAAGCGGGCAAGCCGCGCCCGGTCAATGTCGCAGGCGAGCAATTGGCCGGTGTTGCGCATGGCTGCGCCCAGCCCAAGCGTTTTGCCGCCCGCGCCTGCGCACAAGTCAACCACAGCCTCACCCGGTTGCACGTTCAGTGCCATGCACGCGATCTGGCTGCCGCTATCCTGTATCTCGAACAGGCCTTCGGCAAACTCCGGCCAGCTTTCCGCGGCTGTTCCCGAAGGAAGGCGCAAGGCATTTGGAGCTGCCGTGTGTTCTGATTCCGTGGGCAAACGCAGGCGCAATTCGTCGCGTGTGATTTTTAGCGTATTTGCCCGCAAGTCCAATGGTGCCCGGCCCAACAGCGCTGCCTGTTCATCACCGGTCAGCCCGGAGGCAGTCATCTGATCGACCAGCCAAGCGGGTGCGATACCGGCATCGGCCACCAGCTCATCGCCAGCGAAGGCTGCGGGGCCATAGTTTGATCCGTCAAACAAAGCGGCGAGTGTGGCATCGCCCTTGGCCAGACGCAGCATTGCCGCCCGGCCATTGATCGGCACGTCGCCACAAGCCCTGATCGCGTTCCACACCAGATCACGGATGGCGCGACGGTCTTTGGATCCGACAAAACGCCGCGCCCGGAACCATTCTGCCGCAACCCGGTCAGCCGAAGCGCCTTGCCCCCGCGCGGCATCAATCACCGCATCGAGAATATCAATCGCTGCCTGTACGCGCGCCGGGGGCGTCACCTTGTGATGCTCAACCGGGCGATGCTCAACCGGCCTTGTAATTCGGCGCTTCGCGGGTGATCGTCACGTCGTGAACGTGGCTTTCGCGCAGGCCGGCGTTGGTAATGCGAACGAACTTTGCGCGCTTGCGCAAGGCTTCGATCGTGGCGCTGCCAGTATAGCCCATCGCCGCCTTGATCCCGCCCACCAACTGGTGAACCACATCCTTGGCCGGACCCTTGAATGGTACCTGACCTTCGATACCTTCAGGCACCAGCTTCATCTGGTCCTTGATGTCTTGCTGGAAATAGCGATCCGCACTGCCGCGCGCCATCGCGCCGACAGAACCCATCCCGCGATAGGACTTGTAGGCTCGGCCCTGATACAGGAAGGTTTCGCCCGGCGCTTCTTCGGTGCCCGCCAGCATCGATCCGATCATCACCGTGCTGGCGCCTGCTGCCAAAGCCTTTGCAGCATCGCCCGATGTGCGCAGACCGCCATCGGCGATTACCGGCACTCCCGACTTTTCGGCTTCCTCGGCACACTCCATCACTGCAGTGAGCTGTGGCACGCCGACACCGGCAACGATCCGCGTCGTGCAGATCGATCCCGGCCCGATGCCAACCTTGATCCCATCGGCGCCAGCATCAATTAAAGACCGCGTAGCTTCGCCAGTGGCGACATTGCCAGCGATAACCTGAATCGTGCTTGAAAGCTTTTTGGCAGCCTCCACAGCGCGCGCAACGTCACGATTATGCCCATGCGCAGTGTCAATGATGATCACGTCGCACTCGGCGTCAATCAGCGCGCGGGTCCGCTCAAGCCCCTTTTCACCCGTCGTTGTTGCCGCAGCCGCGCGCAGACGACCGGTTGCGTCCTTGGTGGCATCCGGGAAAGTGACCGCCTTTTCTATGTCCTTTACCGTGATCAGGCCAATGCAATGAAAGGCATCGTCCACCACCAGCAACTTCTCGATCCGGCGCTGGTGCAACAGGCGGCGAGCATCGTCACCGCTTGCCCCAAGGGGCACTGTTGCGAGGTTCTCATGCGTCATCAATTCACGCACGGGCTGCATCGGGTTATCGGCAAAGCGCACATCGCGGTTGGTCAGGATGCCAACCAGCTTGCCTGAAGCTTCGACCACAGGAATGCCGCTGATCTTGTTGGCGCGCATGATCGCATTGGCTTCACCCAATGTGGCGTCAGGAGAAATGGTGATCGGGTTGACGACCATGCCGCTTTCAAAGCGCTTTACCGCGCGCACCGCAGCGCACTGTTCTTCAATTGAAAGGTTGCGGTGAAGTACGCCAATTCCGCCAAGCTGCGCCATGACAATGGCCATGTCAGCCTCAGTCACTGTGTCCATCGCAGACGAGATCACCGGAATGTTCAGCCCGATGGTCTTGGTCAACCTAGTGCGCGTGTCGGCTTGTGAAGGCACCAAATCCGACTCGGCGGGACGTAGCAGCACGTCATCGAAAGTAAGGCCGAGAGGGATATCCATGTGGGTTGCCACTTCTTTAAGTCGGGGGATTCGTGGCGGCCCATGTAAACAGGATATGGCAGTTCGGCTAGGGGGTTTGGTGACTCACCTTACCACGCGCGGGATAGCGCTTTGCATCAGAAAATGCGCGAACGAGTTCTACTTGCAAGCTAACATCGTCTGCCATGCCTGAGTAATTGATGCTCCCACCCGCCTGATCTAGCGGGCGGTGATAGGTATCTTCCATAAAACGTTCGATCCGCTCCATGTCGCCATAACTGCTGCTAACCATCACCGCTGGAACATCATGTTGCATCAGTGCCCAGCTATCTTGCCGTTTGATATAGGCATTGGGGCCATCGCCGGGCGCCAACTTGCGCTTTGTTTTGCGCACCACTTCAGCGATCAGCGGATCGAGCGGGGTCAGTCCTTTGCCGACAATGCCAACCGGACTGCCTTTCGGCACCAGACCTGTACTGTCGACATTGAAAACCGCCACAATCCGGTCGAGGGGAATCGGCGGATTTTCTGCAAAGGCGAATGCGCCCAGCAGGCCAAGCTCCTCACCCGTTGTGGCGACAATATAGACATCGCGATCCATCTGGCGGCCTTTGGCCAATATCCGCGCAGCTTCGGTTACCACGGCAAGGCCTGATGCATTGTCAATCGCACCGTTGCAGATCAGGTCTTCGGCAGGGGCTTGCGCACAATGCCCGAAGTGATCCCAATGCGCCATCATAAGAACAGCTCCGGCGTTGGGATTTCGGCCGGGAATGCGGCCAATCAGGTTATGCGTTCTAATCCGGGTTTCCCGACTGGTCGCCTCAAACGTGGCGTCAATGCCCAACACGTAAGGAGCAAATCGCGCGCTCGCAGCATCAGTGCGCAATTTGGCGACTTTACCATGCGCTGATCCGGCAAGCAGCATGTCTGCTGTGGTAGCCGACATAAATGCCTCGATTTCGTCGCTGATCCTCTCTCCGGCAATGGTATAGCCTGCACGATTGCGCCGTGCGATCACATCTTCCAGGCCGCGTTCACCGTCCAGCACTGTCACGACCGCCAAAGCGCCTGCATCAAGCAGCCCTCCGGCGCGGTCTCCGACCTTTTGCGGATCCGTCCCGGCAGGAACGCTATCGAGCATAACCGCAATGCGACCTGCCAGTTCAGCCCGGGGCATGGACGGAAAAGTGGCGTGACCGACAAACAAAAGCGGCGCGTTTTGTACCAGACTGCGCAAGCCCGATGTTACAACAAACACGCTGTCTTCGGCCAAAGGCAAAAGCTTACGCCCGCGCAAAAAGCTCGCGCGCGAGATCACCGGTTCGCGCTCAACCAGATCAACCGGCGCAAACCAACCGTTGCCCGGAATATTGGTGCCAGCTTCCATACCGATATCAAACCACTGCCGCGCCAGATAACGCAGGGTTTTGGTCTCACCCTCGGTGCCGGGTTCGCGGCCCTGAAATTCATCGCTTGCCAGAATTTCGACGTGAGCTTTCAGCGACGCTTCAAGCGGCGGCAGCTTTTTCGGTGCAGGTTTTGCAGCGACAAGCAGAAGAGCGCCGAGAATCAGCGCCCCCAACCCTGCATTGCGCAAGCCCCCTGCCCGCTTCATCACCGTCCCCACACGTTTCACTGTATGCCTTGTTCTCAAAACCTTCACTGCCTTGCAAGTTCCCAATGGACCTTCAGGCATGAACAGAACTTTACATCATTGGCTGATGGACCCTTATTCCGCCACCCATCCGCCATCCATGTTATAATTTGCCCCCGTAACATTCCGTGCCTCATGACGGCACAGGAACAACGCCAAGGCGGCCAAGTCTTCGGGCTGCACAAACTCCTTGGTGGGTTGGCGCACGAGCATTACATCGTTGATCACTTGCTCGCGCGTCATCCCCCGCGCCTTCATGGTATCGGGGATCTGGTTCTCGACCAGCGGCGTCCAGACATAGCCGGGACTTATGCAATTGGCCGTGACGCCATGCGTCGCCAGCTCCAAAGCAAGCGTCTTGGCCAACCCGGCAACCCCGTGCTTGGCCGATACATAGGCCGCTTTGAACGGAGAGGCAGTGAGCGAATGTGCCGAAGCGGTAAAAATGATCCGCCCCCAACCTTTGGCCTTCATGCCCGGAATCGCCAAGCGACAAGCGTCAAACGCCGATGTCAGGTTCAAGGCGATAATCGCGTCCCATTTCTCAACCGGAAACTCCTCAACCGGTGCAACGTGCTGCATTCCGGCATTGTTGATCAGGATATCGATTGCGCCGAACTCTGCCAGCGCTGCTGCCATCATCGCCTCGGTGCCTTCGCGCCGCGTCAGGTCAGCCGGAGCATAGATCGCGCGACCGCCGCTCGTCGTGGCCAATTCTTCACACAATTCTGCGATTTCCGCAGCATCACCAAAGCCGTTCAGCACCACATGTGCGCCTTCTGCCGCCAAGGCTCGCGCATAGGCCAAGCCAATCCCTGAAGTAGAGCCGGTAACGAGCGCACATTTGCCGTTCAGGAACATTCGCGTACTCCAGTTATTCTGCGTAACAAGACATCTCTGGCATCGCGGGCTAAGCCGCGCTTGTCCAGTCGCAAACGTAAATGAAGGGGCATTGCATGCGGCTCGACGATTTTGATAACTCCATTAACGTTGAAGACCAACGCGGTGGTGGTGGACGCTTTCCGATGGGTGGCGGCGGCAAACTAGGGTGCGGCTCGATCGTCATAGCGCTGATTGCCGCTCTCGTTTTCGGAGTAGACCCGGCGCAAATGCTGGGCACATTGCAGCAGACGCAGGTCAACGCACCAGCGCCACAGCAAGGCGGCTCTACCCTGGAAGAAAGCTGCTCGGTCAACGAATTCAGCCGCGAAAGCTGTAATGCGCTGTCATCGCTCAACAAAACGTGGACACCTTTGTTCGCTCAAGCCAACATCGCCTTCCAGCCGCCAAAGCTGACGTTCTATTCGCAAGCAGGCAATTCTGGCTGCGGTGCGGCGCAAAGTGCAATGGGGCCATTCTATTGCCCGGCCGACAACGGCATCTATATCGACACCGACTTCTTTACCGAAATGGACCAGCGCATGGGCGCAGGCGGCGATTTTGCGCGAGTCTATGTGATGGCGCACGAATATGGCCACCATATCCAGAACGTGCTCGGCACCTCCACCCAGGTGCGGCAATTGCAGCAGCGCAGCCCGAGCGAGGCGAACCGCCTCTCCGTCGCGCTGGAATTGCAGGCTGATTGCTATGCAGGCGTTTGGGCAGGTCGCAATCGTGATCGTATTGAAGCGGGCGATATCGAAGAAGGTATGCGTGCAGCACACCAGATTGGTGATGACACCCTGATGAAAGCTGCCGGTCGCCGTCCGGTTGAAGATGCCTTTACCCACGGCAGCGCGGCCCAACGCATGCAATGGCTGAAAACAGGTATTGAAACCGGCAACGAAGATCAATGCGATACATTCAAATAGGTCATCGCCGTTATTGTGGAACCGAAGGGCTTCAGAAAGCTTCTACGACGTAAAGAGGCATTTATGAAATTCACCAAAGCTCTTCGGTTCACACTTCTTACTTGCTCATGCGTCTTTGCAGTCCCTGCATCTGCGCAGACAGCAATCACGCAAGATCAAGTGTCTGTAGGCGATGTCGCCGCCACACCGCTCAGCGACTTGAACCTGAAAAAAGATGAAATACCTGCAATCCTCGTGACGTCTCGTGAAAAGCCTTATAGCCTGGCGGGAATGACACGTTGCCCCGCAATCACAAGCGAGATCGTGCAGCTTGATGCGGTCTTGGGCGACGATATCGATATCGCCCGCGATGATGGCGGTGCAAAAGTCAGCGTTGGAAACGCTGCCCAATCCGTCATTCGCTCGCTCATTCCGTTTGGCGGCCTCATCCGCGAACTCAGCGGGGCAAGCGGGCATGAACGCAAATGGGATGAAGCCATATACGCAGGCTCTGCCCGTCGTGCGTTTCTGAAAGGCATCGGGCAGCAACGCGGATGCAAGTATCCAGCGCGCAGTGCCAGCCCCGCAGATGCAAAAAGTCTATGGGCACAGCGTGATGCAGTGGCATCAGAAGGCAAGGCTGAGAAGCCGGATGATGACAAGCCAACAGCCAAGACTTTAAAAGACCGCAGGTCCAAAGCAGCAAAGAAAGCCAAGAGCAAAACAGTAAAGTTCGAATCTCGGCCCGTCGTTCAGCCAATTAACTGAACCGCCTCGCCAAAGCATCACGCCGCCACAGACGCATTGCGCCGGGATTCATGATCCCGGCGCAAGCAATTTGAAAGTTCGGCGATAGCCTGGCCCTGCCGGACCAGATTAGAGCAATCAGTACACGCGCTTCTTGGGCTTGATGTACTCGACGTCGTCGGTCAGCGTATATTCGTGGACCGGGCGGTAATCGATCTTGATTTCTCCACCCTTGCCGCCCCAGCCATCAAACCAGGCTGCGGTGTGCTTCATCCATTCGGCATCGTTGCGATCAGGGAAATCTTCGTGCGCATGGGCACCACGACTTTCCTTGCGGTTATAGGCCGAATGCATCGTCACAGCAGCTTGGCTGATCAAGTTGTCGAGTTCGAGCGTTTCGACCAGATCGGTGTTCCAGATCAGCGAGCTGTCCGAAACATTGATGTCTTCCATGCGCTTATAAGTATCAGCAAGCTTGATCTTGCCTTCTGCCATTAGCTCATCGGTGCGGAACACTGCAGCATGCATCGACATCGTGCGCTGCATTTCGGTGCGCACTTCTGCGGTGGGCGAGCCGCCCTTGGCATGGCGGAAGTGATCGAGACGACCGAGCGCCAGATCAGCGCTGTCCTTGGGAAGCGAGGCGTGGGCTGTGCCCGGCTTGATCAGTTCCTTGAGACGCAGGCCGGTAGCGCGGCCAAACACGACCAGATCGATCAGCGAGTTCGAACCCAGACGGTTCGCACCGTGGACCGAAACGCAAGCAGCTTCACCAACGGCGAAGAGGCCCGAAATGATCGTTTCGGGGTTGCCGTCTGCACCGATGGTCACGACTTCGCCGTGATAGTTACACGGAATGCCGCCCATGTTGTAGTGCACGGTCGGCACCACCGGCAAAGGCTGGCGGGTCAGATCGACACCGGCAAAGATTTTGCCGCTCTCTGTGATGCCCGGCAGACGCTCGGCCAACACGTTCTGGTCGATATGATCGAGGTGCAGGAAGATGTGGTCCTTGTGCGGACCAACGCCGCGACCTTCGCGGATTTCCAGAGCCATCGAACGCGACACCACGTCACGCGATGCAAGGTCTTTTGCCGATGGGGCATAGCGCTCCATGAAGCGTTCGCCTTCGGAGTTGGTCAGATAACCACCCTCGCCGCGCGCGCCTTCGGTAATCAGAACGCCTGCACCGTAGATGCCGGTGGGGTGGAATTGGACGAATTCCATGTCTTGCAGCGGCAAACCGGCGCGCAGCACCATGCCGCCACCGTCGCCGGTGCAAGTATGGGCCGAAGTTGCAGTAAAGTACGAACGGCCATAACCGCCTGTAGCCAGCACCACAGCATGGCCACGGAAGCGGTGGATCGAACCATCGTCCATGCAGAGCGCAATCACGCCACGGCACACGCCGTTTTCCATGATCAGATCGATGGCAAAGTATTCGATGAAGAAATCCGCGTCGTACTTCAGGCTCTGCTGGTAGAGTGCGTGAAGCATGGCGTGGCCGGTACGGTCAGCCGCAGCGCAAGTGCGCTGTACCGGCGGACCTTCGCCCATGTTCTGCATGTGGCCGCCGAACGGACGCTGGTAGATCGTCCCTTCGGCGTTGCGGCTGAAGGGAACGCCTGCATGCTCAAGTTCGTAAACCGCAGCAGGTGCTTCGCGCACCATGTATTCAATCGCGTCTTGGTCGCCCAACCAGTCAGACCCCTTGACGGTGTCGTACATGTGCCAGGTCCAGTGGTCCGGGCTGTTGTTTCCGAGCGAAGCGGCAATGCCGCCTTGCGCGGCAACGGTGTGCGACCGCGTTGGGAAAACCTTGGTGATGCAAGCGGTGCGCAAGCCGGCCTGGGCCGAGCCCATCGTGGCACGCAGGCCTGATCCGCCCGCACCGACGACGACGGTGTCGTAAGTGTGGTCAATGATCTTGTAGGAAGGCTGGGTGGAACTGGAAGCCATGACTTATGCGCCTCCCAAGGCGATACGAAGAACCGAGAACACGCCGAAAGCGGCGCCAGCGAACGGTACGATGTTGACCAGAAGCCAGGCAGCGATCTTGCCGCCTTCGCCGTGGATATAATCCTCCAACATGACCTGAACGCCCATACGTGCGTGGGTGAAGGTGTTGATCATGATCAGGATCAGCGCGATCGATGGCAGTGGCCGCGCAACCCAGCCCCGCACAGTGGCGTAAGCATAGTCTGGCAGCAAAGCGAGGCTGACGATCAGGAAAGTGATCAGAACGAGATTGCCCACAGCCGTCAGGCGTGAGGTTAGCCAGTGGTGCGTGCCTTGGTGGCTGGAGCCAAGGCCCCGGACGCGACCAATTGAGGTGCCGTTACCCATTAGGTGATGCCTCTTTCAAAATGCCAAATCCCGCCGGCGCTTAGCGCAGCAGCAGGAAGGCCCACAAAGCGATGGTGGCAATTGCCGAAAAGACAATCGTGATGACGGACCAGCGCGCGTTTGTTTCCAGCTCGTACCCTGCTCCGATATCGAGGATGAGATGACGGATACCCGAAGCGGCGTGCTGGAAGAAAGCCCATGTCAGCCCGATCAGGACAACTTTCCCGAGGATTGCGGTGAAAGCCTGAAGCCTGCCGCCTGCGCCGGTCCACGTGTAATCGAGGAAGGACTGGTAGCTTTCCGGCCCACTCGCCAGCGCACCGATCCACCACAGCAACAGGCCAAGCCCTGCAAAGGCCAGACCATTGCCGGTTACGCGGTGCAGGATGGATACCAGCATGGCCGGACCCCAGCGCCAAATTTGGAGATGCGGCGAAATTGGCCGTGCTTTGCGCGCCTGCGCCATGAACAAACCCCCTTGAAGTCAACATAGATAGCGGAATGAGCCGCGATCGGGATGCGATTCGTATTAGTCGAAATGATCGACCGTGCAAGCGCGAGAGAGATGTAAATAAGGACACACCGTTGCGCACGCTTGCGCTGCCCCCTAAACAACGCTCATGACCATTCGTCCACTGCTGTTTTGCAGCATCGCCCAATTCTTTGCACTTATCTTCGCCACTCCGGTCCTTGCAGCCCCCCGAGCAGCCGACCCGGCAGCGGGCCAGCGCTTTATCGAGCAGTGCAAGGGCAAGGAGACGTTTGACGATCCCGCCCCGCCGGTCCGCGTCTTTGGCAATGTCTGGTATGTAGGCACATGCAACGTCACCGTGCTGCTGCTGACATCACCCAAGGGCCATGTGCTGATTGATTCCGCCACCCGCGAAGCCGCGCCGCAAATCCTTGCGAACATCAAGGCCGCAGGGTTCGATCCCAAGGACGTGCGCTGGATCATTTCGAGTCACGAACACTTTGATCACGTGGGCGGTCTGGCGTTCCTGAAGGAGGCGACCGGTGCAGAAGTTGTGGTGCGTGACGCGGCGGAGGCAATTTTTCGCAGCGGCACGGTTAGCCCCGCCGATCCGCAAGTACAGGAGATCCACGGCTTCGATCCGGTCACACCCGACCGCTTGATGAAGGCCGGGCAGACCCTGCATGCCGGACCGCTGCGCCTGACTATGCTGGCAACGCCCGGGCATACTGAGGGTTCGACAAGCTGGACGTGGCAAAGCTGCACGGGCGCGGACTGCCAGAAGTTCACGTATCTTGATAGTATCTCGGCGCTGCAACTGGGCTCGTACCGCTTCAGAGACCATCCCGAGCGGGTGGCGATGTTCAACGCAACCTTTGGCATGATCGACAAGATGGACTGCGGCATCGTGTTGACCCCGCACCCTGCCGTCAGCGCGGTGGCGCAGCGGATGGCGGGCATTGAACCGCTGTTTAAAAAGGAAGATTGCCGGGTGATCGTGAAATCTGCTCGCGCGCGGCTTGATGCGGCGCTGCTGCCATGAGCTGGAAAGTAACCGCTTTTGGCCCGCGTGATGTGGTGCAGGCTGCTTTGGTGGCGCATGAGGATGCGTGGGATTGGGACCACGACATCGTGATCGCGGGCAGCGAGATTGCCGAGGACAAGCCCGACGATTGGCAGCTCGAAGCTTGGCTGGACCGCAAGCCAAACAAGGCCGACCGTGCGGCGATTGGTGCCCTGTTTGCGGGCATGGTGCCGACGCTGTTGGTGGAACAATTGCCCGACGAGGATTGGGTGACGCTGAGCCAGCAGGGCGTTGAGCCGATCCGCGAGGGTGTGTTCTATGTTCATACGCCTGACTATCCGGCGCTGGATGAGGCGGGCGTTCGCGACTTCGTGATCCCGGCCAGTCAGGCGTTTGGCACCGGACAGCACGCGACGACCGCCGGATGCCTCGCGATGTTGAGCCACATGAAGGCCAGCGGCGTGGTGGTGCGCAATCTGGCGGATATCGGTACGGGCACGGGACTGCTGGCGTTTGCAGGGCTGCATTTGTGGCCAAGATCGCGGGCAGTGGCGAGCGATATTGATGCGGTGTGCGGTCCGGTGGTGGCAGAAAATGCCGACAACAATGGCGTGACGCTGGGCGATGGCGGCGGGCAATTGGCGATGGTGATCGCCGAGGGGATGGACCATCCCCTGCTGGAAGCCGCTGGCCCCTATGACTTGCTGATCGCCAATATTCTGGCCGGGCCGCTGGTGGAACTCGCTCCCGATTTTGCAGGCGCGGTGGTGCCGGGCGGCAGCGTGTTGCTGGCGGGTTTGCTGGAAACGCAGGAGGCGACGGTGCGGGCCGCCTATCGCCGGGCGGGGTTCCGTTTGGCCGCGCGGATGGTGCGTGGGGACTGGTCGATCTTGTGGCTGCGGCGGCGGGCGATTCGCTGATGCTTTGTTCAGGTTGACCAAGGTCAACCTGAACAGGTTTACACAGTTTACACTGTCCTGAGAGAAAACTGTCAGCCCCCCAAGAAGCCTGCATCGCGCGGGGCAAGGTTCTGAAAAGGCGGTTGATTTCCATCCCATCACCCAAGCATATCGCATGGGCTGTAGGAAAACGGTTTTAGCCGTGATCGGCCAATGTATCGCGTAACAAGGTGAGCGCGCCTGCGGTGAAGGCCTGCATATTGGCGAGGCGATCATTGCTGCCGGTTTCGATCCGGCGCGACGCAACGATGCCGTCAGGACCGACGACCGCGAAAGCACTGGTGCCCGAGGCAACGCCGAGCGGATGAGCGCTGCCGCCGCCCGCCGCGCCGGTTTCGGCAATGCCCCAATCCGCGCCAAGCCTTGCGCGGATCAGCCGTGCCTGTTCGGTGGCATAGGCTTCGGTGGCCGAAGTGAACGCACGCAGTGATCCGGGCGCGTGATCAAGGGCGATGCGGCGGCCCTTCATCGAATAGATCACGCTGCCACCGAGGAAATAAGCCGAAGCGCCGGTCATCGCGAGCAGGCTGGCCGAGATCAGCCCGCCTGTTGCGCCATCAACCACGGCGATTTTCTGGCCGCGCGCCTTGAGCATGGCTCCGGCTTCGGCGGCGATGGCGGCGAGGTCTTCGAGCATGGTAATCTCCCAACCGCCTGATGCGGCTTTGTTTTTATGTCCGCGAGCCGAGCATCGCCAAACCGAAGGCGACAAAGACGCCGCCGGTGATGCGGTTGAACAAGGTACGGAGCGCGGGCCGCGTGAGGGCGCTTGCGATCGACCTGCCGCCAAGTGCATAGACGAAGAACCACGAGATTTCGATCACGCCGAACGTCAGGATCATCACAACCAATTGCGGCAGTTCCGGCTTCGATGAATCAATGAATTGGGGCAAAAAGGCAGCGGCAAACAGCAGCGCTTTTGGGTTGGATATGCCGACGGTGAAGGCGGTGCGGAATATCCGCCCGTTCGAAATCGCTGGGACGCCCTGCCCGTCAACCAGATCAACCGCAGCATCTTTGGCTGTCCACGATTTGTAGCCCAGCCAAAGCAAATAGCCCGCGCCCAGCACCCGCAGCACTGTAAACGCACCGGGCAAGGCCGCGAGCAAGGCGGCAAGGCCCAAGGCCGAGGCCGAAAGCAGCATGACCACCGCGATAAAGCAGCCCGCCATCGCCAAAGTTGACCGTGCGAGACCCAGTTCGACGCTGCGCGTCATCACATGGAGCATGTTGGGCCCGGGCGAACCCGAGATGAAGAACACGGTGACGACGAACAACCACCAGGTGTGAAATGCCATGACGGGTCAGCCTGCGTTCTTGACGATTTCGGCCCAAGCGGCCTCATCGATGACTTCGATGCCAAGTGCGGCGGCTTGTTTGAGCTTGGTGCCCGCGCCGGGACCTGCGACGACGAGCCCGGTTTTGGCCGAGACCGAACCGGCAGCGCGCGCGCCAAGGGCTTCGGCTTGTGCCTTGGCTTCATCGCGGCTCATCGTTTCGAGTTTGCCGGTGAAGACCACGATCTTTCCGGCCACCGCGCTGGCCTTGGTTTCGACGATGTAATCGGGCGGAGAGACTTCCGAAAGGAGATCTTCCCAGACTGCGACATTGTGCGGTTCATGGAAGAAATCGGCGAGCGCTTCGACCACGACTGGTCCGACGCCATCGATGGACAGCAGTTCGGCGATGGCTTCCTCCCCGCTCCGGGGAGGGAGGCCATCCGCTGGAGGGTGCCCCTCCACCAGCTGCGCTGGTCCCCCTCCCCCGTCGGGGGAGGAATGGGTGGCTTCTGCCACGGCGCGCAGCGCGGGGAGCGTGACGAAACGCTTCAGCAGATCGCGCGCGGTGACCGCGCCGATGTGGCGGATGCCGAGGCCGAACAGGAGGCGGGCGGCATCGGGCGAGCGCTTGGCTTCGATGGCTGCCAACAGGTTGTCCACAGACTTATCCTTCCAGCCTTCGCGCCCGACGATGTCGGATCGGCGTTTTCGCAGCCGGAAGATGTCGGCAGGGCTGTTCAGCCAGCCAAGCTGGTAGAATTCGACGATGGTCTTCTCCCCCAGCCCTTCGATATCGAGCGCAGGGCGGCCGACGAAGTGTTTGAGGCGTTCGACGCGCTGGGCTGGGCAAATCAGGCCTGCGGTGCAGCGGACATCGACTTCGCCTTCTTCGGCGACGGCTTCGGATGCGCATTCGGGGCAATGGTCGGGGAAGTGGTAGGGATCGCGAGGCTCTTCGCGGGTGAGGTTTTCGACGACTTGCGGGATGACGTCGCCTGCGCGTTGCAGGACGATCCGATCGCCGACGCGCAGACCCAGACGACCGATTTCATCGCGGTTGTGGAGCGTGACGTTTGTAACGGTCACCCCGCCGACGAGGACCGGCTTCAAGCGGCCCACGGGTGTGAGTTTGCCGGTGCGGCCCACCTGGATGTCGATAGCTTCAAGCGTGGTTTCGGCGCGTTCGGCAGGAAACTTGTGCGCCATGCCCCAGCGCGGTGCCTTGGCGACGAAGCCCAAGCGTTCCTGCCAATCGAGCCGGTCAACCTTATAGACGACGCCATCGATATCGTAGGGCAGGTTCGGGCGCTGCTGGCCGATGCTGCGATAGTGGGCGAGCAGGTCTGCCGTGGAAGTGCAGCGGACCAGCAGCGGCGAGACGGGAACGCCCCAGCGCGCGATCTTCTGCATCATCTCGTATTGGCTGGCGGCAGGCACATCGCTGGCTGCACCCCAACCATGCGCGAGGAAGCGCAAGGGCCGCGCGGCGGTTACACTGGCGTCCTTCTGGCGCAGCGATCCGGCAGCGGCGTTGCGCGGGTTGGCGAAGAGCTTGTCGCCCTTGGCTTCCTGCGCGGCGTTAAGCGCGAGGAAATCGGACTTGGCCATGTAGACCTCGCCGCGGATTTCGAGAACTTCAGGAGGTTGTTCGGTCGGGCCACCACCCCCAACCCCCTCCTCTAAAGAGGAGGGGGCTTTGAACAGCGCGAATTGCTCCCCCTCCTCTTCAGAGGAGGGGGTTGGGGGGTGGTGCTGGCCCCAGCGCAATTCCTGCGGAATATCGGCGATGTGCGCAACATTGGCGGTGACGTCTTCACCCACCTGCCCGTCACCGCGCGTGGCGGCGCGGACAAGTTTGCCGTTTTCATAGCGCAGCGAGCATGACAGACCGTCGATCTTGTCCTCTGCCGTCATCGCGACTTCGGCATCATCGCCAAGCGCAAGGAAGCGGCGGACGCGGGCGACGAATTCACCGACTTCCTCATCGGTGAAGGCGTTGTCGAGGCTCATCATCCGCACTTCATGCGCGACTTTGCCCAAGGGTGAGGCGGCGACTTCGTGGCCGACAAGCGCGCTGGGGCTATCGGCGCGGATCAGGTGCGGGAATGCGGCTTCGAGTTCGGCATTGCGGCGGACAAGCGCGTCGTATTCGGCATCGGAAATTTCGGGCGCGTCTTCAGCGTGATAAAGCCGGTTGGCCCGCGCAATCTGCTTTGCAAGCCGCATCAATTCATTGGCGGCTTCGGCTTCGGTAACTTCAGGCGCGGAGTTCAACTCCCCCTCCTTTTTAGAGGAAGGGGTTGGGGGGTGGTGCCGCGACGGCTGCCCGCCCAACGATCCGCTTGGGCCTCAAGCGCCAGCGAAAGCGCGACCTGCACGCCCTCCAAATTGGTCATGACATCGTGATTGGTGAAGCGCACGGTATGGAAACCGGTACGCCGAGCCAATTGGTGATCATTGATTTCGTCCTGTTCGCGATCATGGGTTTCGCCATCGATTTCAACAATCAGACCTTTGGCGGGACAGAAGCAATCGGCAATGCGGCCTTCGATGGTCGCTTGCCTGCGAAACTTGTGGCCGCCCAGACGGCTATCGCGCAGCACCATCCATAGGCGGCGTTCGGGCTCGGTGGGTTCGCGGCGCATTCTGGCGGCGCGCTGGAGCATGGTGCGGCGAGTGGTTTGGGAAGAAGAAACACCACCCCCAACCCCCTCCTCTGAAGAGGAGGGGGCTTTTTTGTTGTGCTCCCCCTCCTCTTCAGAGGAGGGGGTTGGGGGGTGGTGGTTGCCAATCATGCCTGTTCGAGCAGGCGATCTGCCTGAGCGCGAGCTTCGGCGGTGACTTCGGCGCCCGAGAGCATGCGCGCGATTTCTTCCTTGCGGGCGGCGGCATCGAGGAGGCCGACCGAGGTGCGGGTGACGGTGCCTTGGGAGGATTTTGCGATCATGTAGTGACGATCACCGCGCGCGGCGACTTGCGGGCTGTGAGTGACAGCGAGGAGCTGGCCGGCAGAGGCGAGGCGTGCAAGGCGTTCGCCGATGGCGCTGGCGACTGCGCCGCCGACCCCGCGATCAATCTCGTCAAAGATGATCGTGGCGGCCCCGCCCTCTTCCGCCAGTGCGACTTTGAGCGCGAGGATGAAGCGCGAGAGTTCGCCGCCCGATGCGATTTTGCCAAGCGGGGCGAAATCGGCACCGGGGTTTGTCGAGATAAGGAATTCGACTGCGTCCATGCCGCCTGCGCCCCAGCGATCATCGGGCAGGCGGATGACGGCGGTGTGGAATTTGGCGGAATCAAGCTTGAGCGGCGCAAGTTCTGCCGCGACGGCCCTATCGAGGCGGCGCGCGGCTTCGGCGCGGATGACCGAGAGCGCTTCGGCTTTGGCCTGATAATCGAGCGCGGATTCGCGGGCGGTGCGTTCAAGCGTGCCGATCTGCGCTTCGCCGCCTTCGATGGCATCGAGCGCTTCGCGCAGTTCGATCATCTTGGCAGGCAGTTGATCGGCTGTGCAATTGTGCTTGCGGGCGGCGGCGCGCAGTTCGAACAGGCGGGTTTCGATGCGATCCAGCAAGGACGGATCAAATGCGAGCAGTTCGGCGGCGCGGGAGAGCTTATCCTCCGCCTCACCTGCTTCGATCACGGCGCGATCCAGCGATTCGAGTGCTTCGGCGAGCATCGGGTGTTCGCTGGCGATGCGATCTAGGCGGCGGGCAGCGCTGCGCAAACCGGCAAGCGCGGAATCCGAGCCTTCCCACAGGCGTTGGAGTTCGATCAGGTCGCCCGAAAGGCGTTCACCCTTTTGCATATCGGCGCGCTGGCCGGCGAGTTCGTCTTCCTCACCGGCTTCGGGGGCAAGGGCCGCGAGTTCGGTGAGGTGGGCAAGCAGCAGGTCTTGTTCTTCGGCGGCTTTGTTAATCGCGGCGCGGGCCTGGGCAAGCGCGTCTTCGGCCTTGCGCCATTTGCCCCACGCCTGTTCGACAGCGGCAACATCGCCACCGGCATAGCGATCGAGCAAGGCGCGGTGGCCGCGTGCGTTGACGAGGCCGCGATCATCATGCTGGCCGTGGAGTTCGACCAGATTGCGGGCGATATCGCGCAGCAGCGCGACGCCGACGGGTTGATCGTTGATGAAGGCCTTGGAGCCGCCATCGGCCTTCAACCGGCGTTTGACGATCAGCGGTTCGCCCGGTTCCAGATCGACTTCGGCATCGGACAGCGAGGTGCGGATGGGATCGGGGAGTTTGCTGAATTCAAACGTGGCGGTAACGCTGGCCTGATCTTCGCCGCCGCGCACAAGGCCGTTATCGGCGCGATCCCCCAGCACGAGGCCAAGCGCATCGAGCAGGATCGACTTGCCCGCGCCGGTTTCTCCGGTGAGCACACCGAGGCCACCGCTGAACGACAAGTCCAGCGCTTCGATGAGGACGACATTGCGGATCGAGAGGCTGGTGAGCATTGCGGTTGATTCTCTAGCGCCTTGTTGGCGGTTCGTCACCTGCCGATGTCATGTTACGTTCTTGTCTTGTTTCACCTGCGTGACACCCTGCCATACAGCCGCAACGCGAATCCGCCAAAGCGTGACGAACTGATGAAAGGTGCGCTTCATGGCTTCTCGCGCGAAATCGGGCGGTTCCGTCCCGTTCAAGTCCCCGGCAGATCTGTTTGGTTCGATTCCAGCGTGGCTGGATATGCCTGAGCCGCGCGGGTTCCGGCCCAAGCGCAAGCTGCGCACGGTGTGGATTTCGGACATCCATCTGGGCACGCGGGGCTGCAATGCCACGCTGCTGCTCGATTTCCTTGCCTCGATTGAATGCGAAACGCTCTATCTGGTGGGCGACATTGTGGACGGCTGGCGTTTGAGCAAGGGCTGGTATTGGCCCGACGCACACAACGAGGTGGTCCGCCGCATTCTGAAGATGGCGCACCGGGGCACGCGTGTGGTGCTGATTGCGGGCAACCATGACGAGATGCTGCGCCCTTATGCAGGGATGGAGTTTGGCGGCGTGGAATTGGCGCTGGACGCCATCCACGAGACGGCAGACGGGCGGCGTTTGCTGGTGACGCATGGCGACGGGTTTGACGGCGTGGTGCTTTATGCCCGCTGGCTCGCGTTTGCAGGCGACAAGGCCTATTCGCTGCTGCTGCGCGCGAACGGGTGGTTCAATGCGGTGCGGCGGCAGTTCAAGATGCCGTACTGGTCGCTATCGGCCTATCTGAAAAAGCGGGTGAAGAACGCGGTCCAGTTCGTGTGTGATTTTGAAGAAGCTGTGGCGCACGCGGCACGCGATATGGGCGTGGACGGGGTGGTGTGCGGGCACATCCATTGCGCCGAAATCCGCCAGATCGGCGATGTGACCTATTACAACGACGGCGACTGGGTCGAAAGCTGCACGGCGCTGGTGGAAGAGCATGACGGCGCGATGTCGATCATCGACTGGGCCGAGGAGACGCGGCGTGCGGCGGCTATAAAGTCCGTGCTTGCACCTATTCCTGCGCTTGAGGAAGAATTCGCATGAGGATCGCGATCTGCACGGACGCCTGGCATCCGCAAGTCAACGGCGTGGTCCGCACGCTGGCCGCCACGGTCGAGCGCCTGATCACGCGCGGGCATGAGGTGGAGCTGGTGACGCCAGGGCAATTCCGCACGATGCCCCTGCCCGGCTATAGCGAAATCCGGCTGGCAATGGCCCCGCGTTTTGGCACCCGCCGCACGTTGGCCGATTTTGCGCCCGATGTGGTGCACATATCAACCGAAGGGCCGATTGGCTGGAGCGCGCGGAGCTGGTGCAAGGCTAACGGCGTGCCGTTTACCAGCGCTTTCCACACGCGCTTTCCCGATTATGCGGCGGCGCGCACGGGTTTGAGCGCGGATATGTTCTGGCCGGTCATGCGCCGGTTCCACAATGCTAGCCGCGCGGTTCTGGTATCCACGCCGACGCTGGCGGGGGAACTTGCGGCACAAGGGATTGGCCAGACACGTATCTGGACGCGCGGGATTGACCGCGAATTGTTCCGTCCCGGCCATGCCCCTTTGCTAGAATTGGCCGGCGCTGCCGGGCCGGTGCTGCTGAGCGTGGGTCGCGTGGCTATCGAGAAAAACCTAACGGCGTTTCTGGATGCCGACGTTGCAGGCACGAAAGTTGTGGTGGGCGATGGGCCGGATTTGTTGCGGTTAAAGGCGCGCTATCCCGATGTGCGCTTTTTGGGCGCGCTACATGGTGAGGCGCTGGCGCAGGCCTATTGTTCAGCCGATGTGTTCGTTTTTCCAAGCCGCACTGATACCTTCGGGCTGGTGATGATTGAGGCGCTGGCTTGCGGCGTGCCGGTTGCCGGATTTCCCGTACCGGGTCCGCTCGATATCATCGGCGCTGGTGGTTACGGTCCGGGTGGTGATTTGCCGATGAAGATCGGCGCGCTGGATGAAGATTTGGGCGTGGCCATCCAGAAGGCTCTGCGGTGCGACAAGCTGGGCGCGGCAGTTCATGGCGCTTCGTATAACTGGGACCGTGCGACGGACCAGTTCATCGCAGCGGTGAGCGAAGTGGCTCAACCTGTACGGCAGTTGCAGGTGGCCTGATTGTTCCGGCCAAGACAAATCGCGTAACCCCTTCCCTCGCCCCTCCCTTAAGGGAGGGGTAAACAGGGTTTTTTAGCTGGCCGTTGTGCCCGGCGCGTACTTGTTAATGAGATCGAACGAGCGCTCGTACCACTTGCTGCCGGGATAGTTTGCGCCGAGCACGGCAGCGGCTTTTTGCGCTTCTGTTGGCAGGCCCAGCGACAAATAGCTTTCGACGAGGCGGTAGAGCGCTTCGGGTGCATGGCTGGTGGTCTGGTATTTTTCGGCCACAGTGCTGAAGCGCAGCGTGCCCGCAAGCCATTTGCCACTGCGCTGATACATGCGTCCGATTTCCATTTCCTTGCCCGCAAGGTGATCGTTGATCAGATCGATCTTGAGGCGCGCATCGGCGGCGTAATCGGTGTTTGGGTAACGACGGACCAGTTCGTTCATCGCGGTCAACGCTTGCTGCGTGATCTTCTGGTCGCGGGTTACGTCGCTGATCTGCTCGTAATAGCACAAGGCAATCAGGTAATAGGCATAAGGCGCGTCTTTGTTTCCTGGGTGGATAGACAGGAAGCGCTGTGCCGACTGCACGGACTTCGAATAATCACGCGAGACGTAATAGCTGAACGCGCTCATCAACTGGGCGCGGCGTGCCCAAGGCGAATATGGGTGCTGACGCTCAACCTCGTCAAACAGGGCGGCGGCCTGCTTGGAATCGCCGCGATCAAGCCGGTCTTTGGCGGCGACATAAAGTGTATCAACATCGCGCGCGACGTAAGCGACGTCCTTTTTGCCTTTGCCTCCTGCACAGCCGGCGGTCAGTCCCATAGCGACCGTGGCAGCGGCAAGAATGGCGAAGCGCAGCGGGCGGCGGGGGCCGGATTGCGATTGAGCAGAAGACGTCATGCCGACCCTATAGCCAGCCGGTTCCTGAACGCCAAGTGAAGTTCACAAGTGCGACACAGCTTTCGTGATTTAATGGTTCAGGCGATGGCAAACGGTGCTTCAATCTCAATGGGATCAGCAAGCGAAATGCGATCAAGGATAGCAGCGGTTTCATCGCGCAAAAGCAGCATCAGTCCCCGCAATTTGCATTCCGCTTCGGGCAGACAATTGTTGCAGGTTTCATGCGCGTTGCGGCTGGCGCACGGCACCAGCGCGAGACTGCCGCGTGTGAGACGAATGATATCGCCATAGCGGATATCGACCGGAGGCAAGGCCAATTCATAACCGCCGTCACGCCCGCGATGGGAAACAACGATGCCTTCACGCGCCATTTCGGACAGGATGACGGTCAGGAATTTGCGCGGAATGTTTTGCGCTTCGGCAATCGCATCAAGCCGCACTGATCCTTGGCCCCATGTGCCGGCCAAATGTTGCAAAGCCCGGATTGTATAACGCGTCTTTTGCGATAGCATGGTTAAAAAATGGATACTCGCGCAGAAAAGTCAACAGGGCCGGTAGAATTAACACATCGAATTCGGAACGAGGCAAAACGCGAGCTTTCTATCGTGCCGACTGTCCAAGAAACGCAATCAGGTCTGCTCGGTCTTGCACATTGGCCAATGGCGGGAACGCCATGCGATTACCGGGAATGGTTTTCGCAGGCGCGGCCAGATAGGCATCGAGCGTGCTGGGCGACCACACAACGGCTTTATCCTTCATCGCTGCCGAATAATTGAAACCGGGCATCGTGCCCGACGTGCGCCCGACGATACCTTTGAGCGAAGGACCAAGCCGCGTGGTGCCGGTATTGAGATCATGGCAGGCCGTACAGCGCGCAAAGACTGTTTTGCCGCGCACCGGGTCTCCCGCAGGCTCGGCCATTGCGCTGGAGGCGCAGGCAAGAGCAAGCGCAGGGAGCAAAGCGAGGCGCTTCATAGCGGTATATCCTTCGAACATGATCAGCTTTTTAAATGGGCGCGGCTTTCGCAGCGCTGAATATTTCAATCTTTGATCGGGGTAAGCAGATAGAGCTTCATCAATATCCGGAAAAGTTCGGATTTTTCGCGTGCGGTGAGGCTGGAGGTGAGAAAATCTTCAAGGGCGAAGATGGCGCTGCGTGCCTTGGCTAGAACTTCGCCGCCTTCGTCCGTAATCCACAGCCCCCCTGCCCGTCGGTCCAGTTTTGACGGTTCGTTCAGCAGAAACCCGTTCTTGATCAACTGGCGCACAAACTGGTGTACGGTTGGCCGTTCGATCTGGAAAAACTTGGATAAATCCGTCTGTTTGACGCCCGGATTTGCATTCACCAACCACAGGATCGCCACCTGTTTTGGCGTGACATGCAAAGGATCAAGGAACCTTTCGAGACGCGTGACGAACAACGTATTGACCGTGCCGACATGAATTCCGAGCACGGAATCAAGGCCATCAAGGTCTAATCCAGGAACAACCGATTGACGGGTAATCTCTGCCGTAGCCACGCAAGGTCCTCTTACCGCGAGTCAATCAAGGCCCCGGTTCAGGGCAAAGACGCTGTGTTTTTTGGCACGGGCGTCTTATGGTTCATTAGTAATGCTATCGATTTTCTGCAAAGCGTTTGTTAACAGGCAGCGCGTGCGCCCGAGGAACCGTGCTCCTATGCCTCAACCGGCGCGGTGGTGAGGCCCAACGCCGGAATACCGACCGAGCGCCTACCGCCATAATCGGTGCGCACGACGATCAGATTGCTTTTTTCGAGATGTTCGAGCAGGCGACGGATACGGCCTGACGAGCGCGTGCCATATATTGTGGCGAGCGTTTCATCATCAGGGCACGGCGCTCCTTCAACTGCTGCGCGAGCGAGCACGAGGAACGGGGCGAGCAGATCATCAGGCACTTCGCGGGCAATGTGGAGCAGATCAGCCCATTGCGGCTGCGCATCATCGGCAATGCCAGCAACCGCCATCGCAAAGCGGCGGCGGAAGGCGTTGAGGTCCATTCCCGGCAGGATTCGCAACATGCGGCAGCGCACGGTAAAGTCTTGATAAAGTTGGGCGGCGGGCTGGAAAGTGCAGTCCGGTTCCAGTGCCATTTCGGCCAGCACCGCAGCGATGTCGGCGGCGGTTTCTTCGGCAGCGAACAGGCTGGGTTCCACGGGCGGTTCGACGTTCTCACCTGCGGGGACGAACCCGGCAATCTGGCCTAGCAATTCCTCGCTTTCCACCGGCACAACTTCGGGTTCGGGCGCGCGGGGCATGGGCTCCATCGCCAGCGGTTCTGACAGCAAGAGCGATTCCATGGCTGCCCCGCCTGCGTTGGGCAGTGGCATCAACCCATGAATCACGTTGCGCGCGCTGGTTTCGACTTCTGCAATGCGCACGCCGATCGGGCGGCGGGCAATGGCGGGGCCGAGGCCGAGGAAATGGCCGCGTTCGAGATCGCGGATCTGTTCGGCCTGCTTTCGCTCCATCCCCAGAAGATCGGCGGCGCGCGCCATATCGATATCAAGGAAGGTGCGGCCCATCAGGAAGTTTGAGGCTTCTGCCGCGACGTTCTTGGCCAGCTTGGCGAGACGCTGCGTGGCAATGACGCCGGCAAGACCGCGTTTGCGGCCACGGCACATGAGATTGGTCATGGCCGACAGGCTGAGGCGGCGCACTTCGTCGGACACATCGCCAGCAGCGGCGGGCGCGAACATCTGCGCTTCATCGACGACGACGAGCGCGGGATACCATTCATCGCGCGGAGCATCGAACAGGGTATTCAGGAAGACGGCAGCGCAGCGCATCTGCGCTTCGAGTTCGAGGCCATCAAGGGTGAGGATCACCGAGGCACGGTGTTTGCGGATGCGCGCGGCCAGCTTGGCGATTTCAGCGGCATCATAAGCCGAGCCATCGATCACGACATGACCGAAGGCATCGGCTAGCGTTACGAAATCGCCCTCTGGATCGATCACCACCTGCTGGACGATGCTGGCGCTTTGTTCGAGCAGGCGGCGCAACAAGTGCGACTTGCCCGACCCGCTGTTACCCTGCACCAGCAGGCGGGTGGCCAATAGCTCTTCGACGTCGATCCTGACAGGGGCGCCGGACCGGTCGGCACCGATGACTATGGTTGCGCTCACGAGGGCGTCTGTGGCGGAACGGGGCAGAATCGGCAAGGCCGGACGGGTGCGATTTCCCCCACCTTATGGCGAAGGCGGCGTGGCAGTTGTGTGCCACGCCGCCGTCTTTGGTTCTGGCAGGACGGGTCAGTTGCGGATCAGGTGGTCGAAAGCGGACAGACCGGCCTTTGAACCATCCCCCATCGCGATGATGATCTGCTTGTAGGGAACAGTTGTGGCATCGCCTGCGGCAAACACGCCGGGCAGGCTGGTGGCACCGCGCGCATCGACTTCGATCTCGCCACGCGGAGACAGTTCGATCACGCCCTTCAACCATTCGGTATTGGGGACGAGGCCGATCTGCACGAAGATGCCTTCGAGCTCGACGGTGTGGAGTTCTTCGGTTTCGCGGTCCTTGTAGATCAGGCCAGTGACTTTCGCGCCATCGCCGAGCACTTGCGTGGTGAGCGCCGAGGTGACGATGGTGACGTTGGGCAGCGAGCGCAGCTTTTTCTGCAAAACCGCATCGGCGCGCAACTGGCTGTCAAATTCGATCAGCGTGACGTGCGCGACGATCCCGGCAAGGTCGATGGCAGCCTCGACGCCAGAATTGCCGCCGCCGATCACTGCGGTGCGCTTGCCCTTGAACAATGGGCCATCGCAGTGCGGGCAATAGGCGACGCCCTTGTTGCGGTACTCGTCTTCACCCGGCGCGTTCATCTGCCTCCAGCGGGCGCCAGTAGAGAGGATTAGTGTTTTTGCCTTGAGGCTTGCGCCGTTTTCGAGGCGGATTTCGTGAAGCCCATCGGCACCGGCAGGCACGAGTTCGGTGGCCTTTTGCAGGTTCATCACGTCAACTTCGTATTCCTTGACGTGCTGCTCCAACTGGGCGACGAGCTTTGGCCCTTCGGTGTGCTGGACCGATATGAAGTTTTCGATACCCATCGTATCGAGCACTTGCCCGCCGAAGCGTTCGGCCACAACACCAGTGCGGATGCCCTTGCGCGCGGCATAGATGGCAGCAGCAGCGCCAGCGGGGCCGCCGCCGATGATCAGCACTTCGAACGGGTCCTTCGCTGCGATCTTTTCGGCAGCGCGCGAGGTGGCGTTGGTATCGAGTTTGGCGACGATCTGCGCGAGGTCCATGCGGCCCGAGCCGAACGGCTGGCCGTTGAGGAACACATTGGGCACGGCCATGATCTGGCGGCGCTCGACCTCTTCTTTATACAGCGCGCCATCGATGGCGACGTGCGTGATATTGGGGTTGAGCGCGGCCATGATGTTGAGCGCCTGCACGACATCAGGACAGTTCTGGCAGGTCAGCGAGAAGAAGGTTTCGAAGTGCAGCGGGCCTTCGAGGCCCCGCACCTGATCGAGCAGGTCAGCGTCTTCCTTGGGCGGATGGCCGCCGACGTGGAGCAGCGCAAGGACGAGCGAGGTGAATTCGTGCCCCATCGGCAAGCCTGCGAACACGGCCTGGGCGTGGCCTTCATCGGCGCGGATTGCGAAGCTGGGGGCGCGTTCATCGGTGCCATCGAAGCGGGCGGAGACTTTGTCCGAAAGCACGGCGACTTCTTCGACAAGCGCGCGCATTTCTGCGGACTTGGGCGTGTCGCCAAGGGTTGCGACCAGCTCGACCGGACGGCGCAGATTGGCGAGATAGGCCTTGAGCTGGGCGGTGGTGGGGGCGTCGAGTATGGGCATGGGAGCAAACCTTTCGGGCATACAGGGCCGCACGTCACCGGATGGTCGGCGCGCGGGGTACTTTAGCGGAGCATATTGAGTATCGTGGAGCCGGAGGGCTGCCCGTTATCGGCGCAGCCCTGCCGGGAGTATTGGCCGGAGAGTTGGAAGGGGTTGGCCCCACGAGGCCCGCCCCTTCCCTTCCAGATCAGATCTTGCCGACGAGGTCGAACGAAGGTGCCAGCGTTTCGCCGCCTTCTTCCCACTTTGCTGGGCAAACCTGACCTGGATTTTCACGCCAGAACTTGGCAGCCTTGATCTTGCGGAGCAGTTCGGCTGCGTTGCGGCCCACGCCTTCTGGCGTGATTTCAACGAGCTGGATCGTGCCATCGGGATCGGTCACGAAAGTGCCGCGATCAGCAAGGCCTACGCCTTCGCGCAGAATGCCGAAGTTGTTCGAGATCGTGTGGTTCTGATCACCCAGCATGTAATAATTGATCTTGCCAACGGCTGGCGAGCTATCGTGCCACGCCTTGTGGCTGAAGTGTGTGTCGGTCGACACCGAGTACACTTCGACACCGAGGCCCTGAAGTTCGCCATAGATGTTGGCGAGGTCTTCGAGTTCGGTCGGGCACACGAAAGTGAAGTCGGCTGGGTAGAAGAAGAACACGCCCCACTTGCCGACCACGTCTGCATCGCTAACGTCAACGAATGCGCCTTGATGGTAGGCAGTGGCCTGGAACGGAAGCAGCTTGGTTCCGACGATCGACATAAGTTCAAATCCTTTGATTGGTCGGTTGGGAAACTTGGTGTGATGGAGAGGTAGTGCATTGGAATCGATTTTTCCAATGAGCAATTCCGCCCTCTTTGATTGACTAACTCGATCAATAGCGCGGTTACTATCAAATCCATGGGTGAACGGACCATTAGGCACCCTTAAGGGTAAAGCTCAGGCGGCGGCAAAAGTTTCGGAAATACGGGCACTTTTACCGTTGAAGTGCATTTTTTGCTTCGTATTTGGCGATTTCTGCACTTGTCAAAACGCCACGAAAGAACCAAGTGGCAAAATGCAACGAAACGATTTCGTTCAATTTAAGGCGTGACGGGATATTTTATGGCTGCCTCCACCGAAACACTATCCTCCTCCGATGCAGGCGACGGACGCAAAAGTTTGATAGGACGGGTTGTTTTGAGTGCCTTGGCCCTCGGCGCGGCCTATGGGGCCTACTCCCTTTACGGCTATCAAACTGTTGGACGTTTCATACAGGAAACCGATGACGCTTATGTGAAAGCCGATGGCGTGGCGGTGAGTTCGAAGCTGGCAGGCTATGTTCGCGCCGTACCGATTGGCGAAAATCAAACCGTGCCCGCAGGTGGGCTGCTGGTGCAGATTGATCAAAGCGACTTTTCAACGCGGCTTGCGCAAGCCAGCGCCCAAGTGGAGGTAGCGCGGGCAACCGAGGCAGCAACGCTGGCTTCGATTAACGAAGCGCAATCTGCTGTGGCCCAAGCGCGAGCAGCGCTGGCAGCAAGCCAGCGCGATCTGACCTACCTTACCGGCGAAGTCTCGCGGTTCAGGCCTTTGGTAGCGAGCGGCGCGGAACCTCGGCAGATGCTGGACCAATTGCTTGCCAACAGGGACAAGGCCGTTGCCGACGTGTCGGCCAAGCAGGCGATGGTATCAGCCGCAAGCGATCGTGTGGTGACAGCGCGGGCGCAAGCAGGGCAATCAGCGGCGCAAATCAAGGCTGCGCAGGCGCAGCGCGATGCTGCGGGCAATGATCTGGGAACAACGCGTATCATCGCACCTTTGGCAGGCCGCGTCGGCAATTCGACCGTGCGGGTGGGCCAGTATGTTCTGCCCGGCCAGCGATTGATGACGATTGTGCCGACGCAAGCGCTGTATGTTGAGGCGAACTTCAAGGAAACCCAGATCGGCCTGATGCGCCCGGGACAACCGGTGACGATCAAAGTGGATGCTCTGCCCGATGTGGATTTCCATGGCACGGTAGAAAGCATCACGCCGGGAACCGGGGCCAATTTTTCGATGATCCCGCCACAAAATGCGACCGGCAACTTCACCAAGATTGTCCAGCGCGTGCCGGTGCGTATCCGTCTGAATGCCGGGCCTGAATCACGCAAGGTGCTGGTGCCAGGCCTTTCGTTGCAGGTGGAGGTTGATACGCGATCAGCCAAGCCTGCGCTTGATGCGATCCGCAAGGAACAGGAACAGGTGGCCAAGTGAGCACGGCTCACACAGCCAGCATGGACGCTTTGCCGCCCCGGCCTGCGCAACCCGAAAAGGCCAGCGCATCGGCATGGCTGGGCGTTGCGGCAGGGGCCATCGGATCGTTGATGGCGACGCTCGACATTTCGATTGTCAACGCCTCGCTGCCAACGATCCAAGGCGAGATTGGCGCGTCTTCGACAGAAGGAACATGGCTGGCGACCTCTTATCTGGTGGCGGAAATCATCATCATACCGCTGACCGGTTGGATGGAGCGCGTGTTCGGTTTGCGCCGCTTCCTGATTATCGCAGCGCTGCTGTTCACCTTTTTTTCGATTGTCTGCGGGATTTCGACATCGCTGACGCTGATGATTATCGGACGGGTGGGCCAAGGCTTCACCGGTGGCGCGATGATCCCCACGGCCATGACCATCATCGCAACGCGCCTGCCAAAATCACAACAACCGATCGGCACGGCGATCTTCGGATTGACGGTGATCATGGGGCCGGTGATGGGGCCGCTGGCCGGAGGATGGTTGACCGAAAACTTCAGCTGGCACTATGCCTTCTTCATCAACGTACCGATCTGCGCCATCTTGATCACCCTGCTTATGCTGGGCTTGCCCAAGAGCAAAATGAAACTTGATGAGCTGGTCAATGCCGATTGGCTGGGCGTGACCGGCATGGTGCTGGGCCTTGGTGGAATGACCGTGGTTCTGGAAGAAGGGCATCGCGAGGAATGGTTTGAATCTGCCTATATCCTGAAGCTTTCGGCAATGACCCTGCTGGGATTTGTCCTGATCGGTCTCGGCCAGATTTACGCCAAACGTCCTGTTATAAAGCTGGCTTTGTTGCGCAGACGCGAGTTCGCGGCAGTGTTCGCCCTTGCCCTGGTACTGGGCAGCGTAATGTTCGGCACGGCTTATGTAATCCCGCAGTTTCTGGCTGGTGTGGCCGATTATAACGCCCTGCAAGCCGGAAAAATCGTCTTCCTTTCCGGGATTCCGGCGATGATGATGATGCCGCTTTTTCCGCTTCTGATATCGCGCGTCGACCTTCGCGTGATCGTAGGAACTGGCATGATCCTGCTGGCATTTTCGTGCTATCTGGATGTGACACTGACCGCTCAGGCGCGCGGTGACGATTTTGTGTTAACGCAGTTGTTGCGCGGGCTTGGCACCGTGTTTTGCATGATGTTCCTCAATCAGGCCGCGATTAGCTCTGTCCCCATCGAAGATGCGGGCGATGCTTCGGGTTTGTTCAATGCAGGGCGCAACCTTGGCGGGTCGATCGGCCTTGCGATCCTTGCCACATTGCAGGACGGACGGACCGAATTTCACAGGTGGACCATCCATAGCGCGTTGAGCGCCAATGATGCGACAATGCAAGACTGGGTCAACCAGCAAGCGGCGACATTTGGCGGGGGGCCGGATGGAATCGCCGCTGCCATGCGCACGCTGGACGGGATGATCACGCGCGATGCTCTGGTCATGGCGTTTAACGATGACTTCATGGCATTGACGATTGCTTGTCTGGCGGTCGTCCCGCTCGTCCTGTTTCTACGCCCGCTTCCCAAGGGCTACCATGCGAAGGCTGCGCACTGATGACCGGTATCCAATTCACCCGCGCTGCTGCCCGGACGGCACTGATCGCGTGTTTGCTCGCTGGCTGCACAACTGTTGGCCCTAACTATACAGCCGCGCCCGATGCAGCCCCGCAAGCCGCCGCAAGGAACCGCTTTCTAAGAGCGGCAGGCGCGATGGCGCAGGCCCCTGCCGCGCGCTGGTGGGAAAGCTTGAGCGATCCGGTCTTGAGCCAATTGATCAACGATGCGCTCATCAGCTCGCCAACGCTGCTGACGGCCAATGCGCGTGTTGCCCAATCGCGCGCTTCGCTGGCGGCCAGCAAGACCGCGGCGCTTCCGGCGATCAACACATCGCTTTCTGCACCCTACATCAATGTGCCCGGCGACCTGCTGGGCGGCAGCAATGGCGGGCGCAATGAGATCAACGCCTTTAACCTTGGTTTTGATGCCGCGTGGGAAATCGACCTGTTCGGTGGCCAGCGGCGTAAAGTGGAGGCCGCGACGGCGCGGGCACAAGCTTCGGAAGCAAGCGTTGCGGATGCGCGGGTTACCCTTTCTGCCGAAATCGCGCGGACCTATGTGGGGCTGCGCGCGCGGCAGGCGATGCAGACCTTGCAAGGTCGGCAGGTCAGGATTGATAGTGTGCTGACCAGTCTTGCGCGTGAGCGGTTGCAAGCGGGCACGGCCTCTGCCCAACCTGTGAACGCCGCAGAAGCTCAGATGTTTGCAAGTGAAGCCGAGTTGGCCAAGACTGGCGCGGAAATCGTTGTGCTGATCGATCAGCTTTCGGTTCTGACCGGCAAAGAGCCGGGCGCGCTTGATGTCTTGCTGCAATCGCCGCTGCCCGTGCCGCTGCCCCCGGAAAACGTGTCGGTGGGCGATCCGGCCACACTGTTGCGCAACCGGCCAGACATTCGCGCGGCAGAACGGCAACTGGCCGCTGCCAATGCCGATGTGGGAGTGCAGATCGCCAACAGATTCCCCAAGATCAGCTTCCTTGGCATTCTGGGCCTTGGCGGACAGAACATTGGCGATGTGTTTGATCCGGGCAATATTGTCGGACTGGCCCTGCCCCGGCTTAATTGGTCGATTTTTGATGGCGGCCGCGCCGCGCGTCAGGTGGATGTGGCCAAGGGCGCATTCGCCGAAGCCGAAGCGACTTATCAGCAAACGGTGCTCGTTGCATTGCAAGATGCCGAGGGTTCGTTGGCGCGGTTTGGCGCATCGCGTGTGGCCTTTGCACGCCACGTTGACGCCACGCAGCGCGCGGAGAAAAACGTTCAATTACAGCAGCAGCGGCTTGCTGCCGGGACAATCGGCCGGACTGAAACGCTCAACGCAGAGCGGCAATCCTTGCAAATGGCCATGGCGGCTGCCGCTTCACAGGCCGAGCTGGCGACGGCTTTCGTGGCGGTTGAAAAGGCGCTTGGCCTTGGCTGGCAGGCGCAGGAGCCGAGCGAATGAGCCGTTTTCGTCTAATTTATAGTATATTGACTTGTCCCGATACTAAGGCAAACTCAAACCACAATACGCCCTTAAGGCGAGGAAGTGGGAAAGATGCGCTGGTTATCGGATGCGGGCCGCCGCTTTTGGCAGGCCTATTGCGAGGGGCTCGAAATGTCGTGCCCGGTGCAACATGCAGAGCAATGGCAGGCATGCGCGCGCGACGGCAATCAGGAAGCCGCCCGTGACGATCAACGAGCCATTCAACCAAACTCTGCCCAAGGAAGCGGCATCACCATCCATTGATGATGGCGCTCTTACTAGAGCGGCAGAAATTAGCGGCCGGCGCGGACGGCCTTCGCTTGAAGAAGCGCAGCGCTTGCCTGAGCGCATATTGGAGGCCGGCTGGGAGGTTCTTGCTGCCCATGGCTTTGAACATTTTACCTATGATAGAGTTGCGCGGCACGCCCGCATCGGCAAAGTAACGATTTACAATCGCTTTCCCGGCAAGGCAGAGTTCCTTGCAGCCCTTCTGAAATTCAAAGTGGATCAGCGCCGCATGTCTATTATGGCGATCGGCGACGGCCTTCCTCTGGTCGACAGCTTTTGCAAACGGGCCGCTGCGGTGGTCGAAATCCTGATCTCGCCCGATGGCGTGATGATGGAGCGTCTGGTTGACTGGTGCGATCAGGAATTCGGCAAGGACGAGGTCAATTATCGCCATGCCATGTATGAGGAATCCTTGGTCCATATCGAAATGGAACTGCGCCAAGCGGTTGTGGATAAAGTCCTTGTTATTCACGATGTTTCGCTGGCTGCACGGTTCTGGCTGGAAGGTCTGATCGGGCACGTACGGTTTTTGGGCAACGTGAAAGCGTTTAACCGCGAAGAAACCGAAAGTTGGGCGCGCAGTTATTCCGAATTCTATTTTGCAGCTTTGCGCAGTTAGGCTTGCCATCCCAACACTGGTTTAGAGCGCTGTGAAGCGTTTGACAGTGTGGTTTCCAAGACGAGCGACATACCGGCATCGACGAATACCAGATATGAACGCTCGCATTGGCGCAGGTTGCGCTTATGTTGGCAGTTGCATTTCTAGGGAGACGTTTGCCATGTCTAACAGTCCGTGGGCGCACCACCGCAGTGCCAGTATTGCCGATGATATCGACTTTGAAATCAAAGGGCAGGAATTGCAGTTCCTTGAAATCGAACTTGACCCGGGCGAAAGCGCGGTGGCCGAAGCTGGAGCGCTGGTTTGGAAAGACGCGACGGTGGACATGACCACCGTGTTTGGCGATGGCAGCGGCGATAGCGGCGGCGGCTTCATGGGCAAGCTGCTGGGCGCGGGTAAGCGTTTGGTGACAGGGGAAAGCCTGTTCACCACCGTATTCACGCATAATGGACACGGCAAGGCGCGCGTCGCCTTTGCATCGCCCACCCCTGGCGCGATCCTGCCGGTCAAGCTTTCGGACATGGGCGGCACCTTGATCTGCCAGAAAGACAGCTTCCTTGCGGCGGCGCGCGGGGTTTCGATCGGCGTGGCGTTTCAACGCAAAGTGCTGACGGGATTATTCGGCGGTGAAGGCTTTATCATGCAGAAGCTGGAAGGCGATGGCTGGGTGTTCGTGCAGATGGGCGGCACGGTGGTGGAGCGGGAATTGCGCGCGGGCGAGGAGCTGCACGTGGATACGGGGTGCCTTGCGGCCTATACGCCATCGGTGGACTTTGATCTGGTGACGGCAGGGGGCGTGCGCAGCGTACTCTTTGGCGGCGAAGGGTTGTTTTTCGCGCGGCTGCGTGGTCCGGGAAAAGTATGGATCCAGTCCCTCCCCTTCTCGCGCCTTGCCGGACGGATGCTGGCAGCAGCAGGATCACGCGGCGGGCAAAACCGGGGCGAAGGATCGGTCCTTGGCGAATTGGGCGATTTTATCGGCGGCAATCGTTAGCCCGCAAAGCGGGGGCTTGAACGCTCCCGCTTTTTCATTTTCAGCGAGAGCTTAAGAAGACGCGACCAAGCGCAATCGGGGATGATCTGCTTGTTGCCACTGTTCATCGCTTGCGGTTCCGGTGATGCTGTCTTTGAGACAATCAACCGCCATGGCAAGATGCAAGGCAGCCATGGCCTGACCATGGATATCAAGCTCGTCCAAGGCAAGCTTCAGGCAATCATAGACTTCGTCGAGCGACCTTGCTGATGTTTGCATGACGACAGCCTCAATCCTTGTCCTGTCCGATCTGCACGAGCAATTGGCCGTTGCATGCCGGTTTGTTAGCAACCACCCACGTGCTTAGCGTCACAATGGCCAAGCAAAAGCTAAGAATGCACCGCTTATGAACAAACCTTGTGCGATAAAAAGAGCCATGTCGTGAGGCTCTGCGCAAAATACTTACAGTTCTGACAGTTAGAGAAACATATCAAGTTGCGATGCAACAACAGCTCTAGTTAAATTTTTTTACCAAATTCGTTCATTTTGGCGCAACTGGCAAAAAGCACAGAAATCAGTTCAATGGAACAGTATGCAGAGCGAGCAGCGGCGGGCAAATCGTGGAATGATTCGGATTTGGTAAGCGTTCATTAGTCGAAATCGCAACAGGCCAAAATTAACCATAGGCCGGATGGACCGAACCCGAATGGACGCGGTTTAAACATTCCAAACCCGACCAGTTCCGCGCTGCGGCAGTCCCGAACCGACAGCGGTTCTACCGGCAACGCTCCATGGCTTCACGGGCGAGCCGTGCGAGCACGGGAAATGCCTCTGCGCGATCCTTGGCGCTGGCCGATGCCGCCGTTCCGCGCAGATACCGCCCTTTGATTCCATGAAAGATCGCGGCGAGCCGGAAATAATTGAACGCAACATAAAAATCCCATGAGGCGATGCTTTCACGCCCGGTGCGGCGGCAATAGGCGGCCACATATTCCGCTTCGGGCGGAATGTTGAGCGCAGCAAAATCAACGCCTTCAAGGCCAGCAACGATGTTAGGCGGCATGTGGTACATCATCGCGTGATATGCAAAATCGGCCAAGGGATGGCCAAGCGTTGACAGTTCCCAATCCAGCACGGCGATGACCCGTGGTTCGGTGGGATGGAAAATCATGTTGTCGCAGCGGAAATCGCCGTGGACCACGCTGGTTTCATCGCCTTCGGGAATGGCGGTCGGCAGCCATTCGACCAGCGCATCCATGTTCGGATCACGCCCGGCCAATTCATCTTCGAGGTACTGGCGTGACCAGCGCCCGACCTGACGGGCGAAGTAATTACCGGGCTTGCCATAATCGCCCAAACCAACGGCGACGGGATCAATCGCGTGCAACTGCGCGATGGTTGCGTTCATCGCATCAAAATAGGCAGGGCGATCTTCACGCGACACTTCCGGGAAGGAAGCGTTCCAGAAAATGCGGCCCTCGACCATTTCCATGACGTAGAACCAACTGCCAAGCACGGCATCATCGGTGCACAGGCCATAGACCTTGGCGACAGGAAAACCCGCAGCGCCGAGCGCAGTGAGGACTTGCGCCTCGCGCTCAACCGCGTGCGCGCCTTTGAGGATCTGCCCCGGCGGTTTGCGCCGCAGAACATAGCTGCGGGCGGGCGTGATCAGCTTATAGGTGGGGTTGGACTGCCCGCCCTTGAACTGTTCGACGCTGAGCGGCCCGGCAAAATCTTCGACGTGCTGCGTCATCCAGGCGGAAAGGGCGGCTTCATCGAAGCTGTAGCCTTCGCGCACCGGCGTGGTCCCGGCATTGGCGTCCTGTGCAGTAGTGCTCATGCCGTCACCTCTTGCGCATGCCGCCAATCTCGGCGGATCTTCTTGGCAAGGCTCCACTTATGGACTTCAGTGGGGCCATCATAGATGCGGAAGGCGCGCACTTCGCGGAACATCTGTTCAACGATGGTATCCGAAGTAACGCCGGTGCCGCCCATGACCTGCACGCACTTATCGGCCACCCGCATCAAGGCTTCGGACACAGCGACTTTGGCCATCGAGCTTTCGACCGTGCCCAATGAGCCGGTATCCAGCACGTCGGCGCACCAATCGATCATCAGTTCAGCCTGCTTGAGATCGATCATGTTTTCGGCGAGCATGAAGCCAACGCCTTCGTGGTCGATCAGGTGTTTGCCAAAGGCCATGCGCTTGCACACATAATCCGTGGCGATTTCCTGCGAGCGGATGCAGCCGCCAAGCCAGCGCATGCAGTGCGACAGGCGCGCAGGGCTAAGGCGGATTTGCGCATACTTGAAGCCTTCTCCGGGTTCGCCCAGCATCTGGTCTGCCGGTACGCGCAAGTTTTCAATGGCGATGACGGCATGGCTGCCTGGCATGTTGCTATCGATGGTATTAGGCACGCGTTCGATACGGATCGCAGGATCGGGCAAATCAACGAGGAACATGCAGGCCCCGCCCTGTTCATCCTTGGCCATGATGATGCCGACTTTCGCACCCTTGGCACCGGTGATGAAGGCCTTGCGGCCATTGATCACCCAGTGGTTGCCATCGCGCTTGCAGATGGTTTGCATCATCGAAGGATCAGACCCGGCGCCGCCTTCGCTGGCAGGTTCGGTCATGAAGAAAGCAGAGCGGGATTCGCCCGAAACGAGTTGCTTGAGAAAGCGATCCTTGAGTTCTGGGCTGCCCACTTTGCCGAGGAGGTACATGTTGCCTTCGTCAGGCGCTTGCGTGTTGCAGGCCAGCATACCGAGCGGCGAAAGACCCGAGCGGATGAGGACGACCGCGGTTTCGCGCTGGTTGAGGTGCCGCCCGTCGGGAAGGATATGCGGCGTGAGCACTCCGGCTTCGCGGGCAAGGGCGCGCATTTCGTGTACCATTTCATCGAGCGGAGCACCGTGATCATCGCGGCGCGGATCGGATTCATAAGGGATGACAACATCGCGGACAAAACGCTCAACCCGGTCAGCAATTTCCAATGCGGCGTCCATGCCGATGCCCGTTGTCATTCGCATTCTCCTGTTACGCAATCAGCGCAGTATTCTTTTTGTCTGGCATTTGATCATGCCAGCCAAAGCCGCCGAGCCGCAAAGCGATTCGACATCAAACCAGATTTTTTCTACTCGTGGGTAGGTATTGATGGTTCGGGTATAGTGTCAATGCAGCAAACACGTTAGTTTGAGAACGAGCAACTATTCAAACTGGCAATGGCAATGGGCAAAACGCAATGACGACGGACATTGTGACCGTGAAATCGCCGTTCAAATCACCGCAAGAGCGGCGTGAGGAACGCGAGGCAAAGCGTATGGCTGTGCTGACGGCGGCGGTGCGGATGTTCAATGCGCGCGGCTATCACGCAACATCGCTGGATGATGTGGCCGCAAGTTTGGGCGTTTCGAAGCCGACGATCTACCATTACCTTGGCAACAAAGAACAAGTGCTGGTGGAGTGCCTGACCATCGGCATGGACCAGTTGCTGGCCGCCGCAGCCGATGCGCGCGCCGGACTGGGCCTCGGGATCGACCGGTTGCGCGCGTTTCTGATTAGCTATGCTGAAGTGAACATGGAGGACTTTGGCCGCTGCAATATCCTCACGGCAAACGAAACGCTTTCCACCGAAGCGCGCGAGGCGATCCGGCTGTTAAAACGGCGCATCCATGCAACGATGCAGGAACTGGTGGAAGACGGCGTGGCGGACGGATCGATTGCTGTTTGCGACCCCAAATTTGCCGCGTTGACTTTGGCCAGCGCGCTGAACGGCCCATCGCGCTGGCACCGCCCTGACGGGCCGCAAGCGCCATCGGAAATTGCGGTGGGACTGGTTGATTTCCTGACGGCCGGATTGGCGCCGCGTGAGAGCCAGATGACATAAGATTGCACCGCCGGGATTGCGTCAGGAAGCTTCCCGGCAAGGAGCGTTGCGCTGGTCGGGCTGGTTGCCCGAACAAGCAACGTCACGCTGTCCGGGGGGCTTCCTGACGCAACCGCAAAGCGGCGGGCCGCTTTTGATCCATCGCGGCGTCACTCGTCGGTCACTATGCGACAACATGGCTCCCTCCTCGTTTCTCGCGCTGGATCAAAATCGGCTCCGTCACGACGGTGCAATCTTATGTCATCTGGCTCTAATCAGCGCGGCTGGTAAAAGTCGCGGAAGCTGGCGGGGGCACCGCATTGCCGGATTGATGTTTCCACATGGCGTTTGCGTTCGGCAACAAGCGAGGCCGAGGTGAGCGCGAACTGGCGTTCGAAACCGACTTCGTGGGCGGTGAACGGCTTGGTGCCGGGCAGCACGCTTTGCCCGCCGATGCCGAAGACCATGAAGTTCAGCATATCGGCCAATTGCTGATTATCGCTCAACCGGCTTTTGGCGATGTTGGGCAGGCGCAAGAGATAGGCGCGGGTGGCAGGCGTGCACATCATATAGCCCACCCGCCCGCGCAGTTCGGGCAACTTGGCAGGGGCGGACAGGCCCTGCACACCGTGGCATCCGGCGCAATGTTCAACGTAATCGGCCTTGGCCAGTTCGGGATCGGTGATTGCAGACAGGCCTTGCGCCACGGTTGCTGCAAGCGGTTCATCTGTGGCAGCAAGCGTGGGCGACAGCGCGGCGAGCGCTGCGGTTACACCTGCAAGAACAATCCACCGCATTGCGGAGCCCTATGCCGCGCCGATCATGATCGCGGTGGAGCAATGGTATTCCATGCTGCTTGTACCGAAGCACCAGATCACGTTATTGTTAAGCTGCGGCAGATAGACTTGCGTTTCACGGTCCGTGTTATCGCAACCGCACTGGCCGCAGGAAGGCTTGCCGCAGCAATCACGATAGGCGATCATATAGGCCTTGCCATCTTCGGGATTGATACACGAGCCGACCCAGGACACGGGTGACGGTTCGGTGCCGGGAGGGCATGTGTGAACCCCGCCGCCGCAACATGTGCAGAGCGAGCCATCAATCGCGCAATAGCGCCAGTAATCGCATTTGGTATCGTCCTTGGTCTGGGCGTTGCGCGCAAAGGCGGTCTTGGCTTCGGGCGTGCGATCAGGCTTGGCGGCTTCAGCGCGGCTGACGGGCAGGACCGGGAAGAGCGGCGCAGCGACAAGGGCAACGCCGAGGCGCGAGATGATGCTGCGGCGCGACGTGCGCCCGGCAAAGCGCCGCAGCAGCTTTTCACCAATCGCGTCGGGATTAAACGTCTTCATGCAAATGCCCCCTATTCACGATCTTTTGGCGCTCAGGCTGCCTGAACTTTAAGCTGCGAGATATAGTCCTGCACCGAAGCGATGCCCATTTCATGCGCAATCACAAGGCTTTCGAGATGTTCACGGCTGTTGACGAGGCCCTTCGAAAGGATCGTGCCTTCGCTGTCGAGCAGCACGGCATAGGGCAACTTCCCGACTTCGAAGGCTTGGCCGACTTCGGGGCCATTGATGAAGCGATAGCTTTCGAGGCCATGCTGGGCGATCATCGCGCGTTGGGCCGAAGGATCGTCATCGCCCACAAAGGTGAGATCGAGGCGTTCGTCTTTCGCGAAAGAACGCGCTGCCGGAATCAGGCCTTTGCACAGCGGGCATGTGGCCGAGACGAACATGAGCAGGCGCAGCGGCACCGACTTGGCCTCGCCGCCAACGATCACGTTACTCCCATCAAGCGTTTGCGCTGGAACGGCTGGCGCTTTGCTACCGACGACCGCTGCACCCCCGCTGGCGGTAAGCGCGCCTGCCGGCGCAACCCGCATATGCAGCACGCCGACCTGACGGGCGAGCGCGAGCAGCATCAGGACCAGACCCAAAATGACCAGCCACGAGATGATCTGGCTGACGATGAGAGCGGTCATCATCGCAAATTCCTTTCCATGGTGGCGAGTGGACCGGTGGCAAGCGCCGCAAGGGCGTTGACGAGGTGCGACATCAGATAGAGCGCCAGACCACCAGCCAGTGCGATCAGCCATTCGGCAGAGGCAAATAGCGGTGTTTGGACAAGCGTGGGGACGAGCAACAAGGCCAGGGCTAGGTTACGGATTACCAGCGACCGGTTGAGGGGGTGTCGCAAGTCTGTCCTACCACAGCCGCAATCAATGTGCGCACGGCCCCGTCCAAGGTTGATTGCCATGGCGGCGGCAAATGCCAGCAGCAATGCGATGGCGGGTGCTGCCAACAAACCGAAGCCTGCCATCAGGCCAAGGCCAATGGCAAGTTCCATCCACGGCAGGGCTAAGGCAACCGGGGCGACGAGCACTTCGGGCAGCAACCGGTAATTCGCAACGACGCCGGGAAACAGGTGTCGGCTGCGCAGCTTGGCAAGGCCTGCCGTGATGAACACGAGGCCGACACCTATCGCCGCCGCACCGCCGGTTATGGCAATGGCAGATGCGCCAAGCGGGCTCACATCGGCTCCACGACAGTGATGTGGCCACCGCCCGCATTTTCGATGGTGTGCTTGACCTCGCCGGTTTTGGCATCGATCACTTTGCCATTGTTGTCGCGATCAGTAACCATGATCAGCGCAGCATCATCCTGCGAGATTTCGATGTTGTTCACCGGGTCTTTCAACGGGATGCGTTTGGTGACCTTTTTGCTGGCCAGATCGAGCGCCCAGATTTCATCCCCGCCCTGCTTGTGAGTCCAGTATTCACCCATATGCATCAGCACATAGAGCGTGGACGTGGGGCGGTGCAGCGCCATGAGTTGCGAACCGCCAGGATACCATGCGATGTCCAATGGCTTGGTATCGGCGGCACGCAGGCCCGCGGCTTGCTGGATCGAAAAAGGCTCGCTGACTGCGGGCGCAGCGCTGATTGCTGCGGTGCGGACCATGCCGGTATAGCTCAGGAACACCGCCTGCTTCCTTTTGCGATCATAGGCAAAGTTGGCAAAGATAGGATCGACCGCCGCATCGAAGAACGGTTCGGTGCGCGTGATCTCTTGAGCAGCGCCCTTCACCGCAACCGTCGCCAATGTGCCGTCAGCGCAGAGCGCGGAAAAGCCGACGCCGGGATTGGGAATGAGGTTGGCACAGCCGGGCAATTCGATAGCGCGGACGAACTTGCGCTTTACCAGATCGATCACGTTGACCGATGAGGCCGGATCGAAATTGTAATCATAAGCGGTTTTGCCATCATCGCTGAGGACGAAGTTGGTTTTCAACCCGCCGATGATCAGACGGCCCGGTGTGGGGATTTCTGTCAGCAGCTTGAGCGTTTTGGCATCGTATACCGCAACCAGATCTTGCCGCGTGCCGCGATTGCCCTTGGTCCAGATCGTTTCGGCAACATAGTAAACCTTGCCCGCAGGATCGATGGCCATATCGGAATCGCGGCCAGTGGCGATCATGCCAATCATCTTGCCGGTGGCGGAATCGAAAATGCTTGACCCGGCGGTGCCCCAACCGCCTTTGACAAAGAACCAGCCGGTTTTGGGCGGTTCAAGCGTGTTGATCGTCGCCTCTTCAGCCTCTGTAACGACTGATTCGGCAAGCGCTGGCGATACTGCGGCGAGGCCTGCCAAAAGCATAACCGCCAATTTGCTGCGCACCGGCTCCATCATGGCCCCCTTGAATGATTGCCAAAGTTTTGACGCATGTCCAGATTCGGTCAAGTTCCTTTTCGCAATTGCAAGAAATCAAGCCGACAGAGCATTCGCCAGCAGCGATCACGGGCGATCCGCCAGCCCCGCAATTTCGCGCGATGTAATGGTTTGCGCAAGCTGCACCAACGCATGGGCGGCGATGGCTGTGAAAGCGCGCATGTGGTGCGCCCATGGCTTTTCATAGCCAAGGAAGGGCGTTGCCCCCTCCATCGATGCGCTGATGTAAATTGCGACAGAGCGCACTTCATCAAGGCTGAGTGCGGGGTTCAATTCCGCCACATATTCCGCGATAGTGTTATGCACGCTGCTATAAAACAGGCGGACACGATCTGCGACGAATTCATTGTGATTGGCCAGCGCCCACAATTCGGTGAACAGGCGGGTTGTACGTTTTCCGCCAATGTCATCAAGGCATAGAACCACGATCAGGCGCAGCCGTTCCGCAGCATCAAGTCCCGGTTGGCGCACGGTGCGGGCCAGCACTTTATCGTAGTTGCCAATGATATCATCCAGCAGGGTCTGGATCAGCAGTTCCTTTTTGGGGAAATGGTAGCTGACGTTGCCGACTTTCATGCCGCATTCCGCAGCAATGCGGCGGATGGTGAAGGCCCCTGCCCCCTCATCGATCAAAACCCGCAAGGCCGCTTTGATAATGGCATCAACCGTTTCGGCACCACGCACATAGGTTCCCGGGCGGGGCGCGGAGGGCATTTCGGTTACGCTGTGTTCAGAGCGGGCAGAGGCCATGGTTTGCGCATAACACCAGAGTTTCGTCTGCGCCAACCGCAATGACCATCAATCACCAAGTTGTTACGGTTCCAGGCTTTCAAAACCGATCAACAAGGCGCTTGACCAAAGGGGAGCTGTCTGTTCAAAATTCGCTTAAAGCTTTGGCGCATAACCATCATTTATCAGCCTTAGCCGTCAAACTTCTTACCGACATTCAAGGACATAGGTCGATGAGTATTGCCCTCACCGTAAATGGCCGCAAGCGCGTGGTTGAAGCCGAAACCGACAAGCCTTTGCTGTGGGTGCTGCGCGAGGATCTGGATATGCCCGGAACCAAGTTTGGTTGCGGCGCAGGGCTGTGTGGTGCGTGCACGGTTCACCTTGATGGTGAAGCCGTGCGGTCTTGCCAGACGCTGATTGCCGATGCAGCCGGCAAAGTGGTGACAACGATTGAGGGGATCGCCGCCAATGCCATCGGCAAGCGCGTAAGCGCAGCATGGGCGGCGCTGGACGTGCCGCAATGCGGCTATTGCCAGGCGGGGCAGATCATGTCGGCCACTGCGTTGCTGAAGCAAAACCCCAAGCCGACCGCCGACGATATCGATGGCTGGATGAGCGGGAACATCTGCCGTTGTGCCACCTATCTGCGCATTCGGGCGGCAATCCGCCACGCGGCCGGGCTGCCTGCGGAGATTGTCGATGCGGGCCAGCCAAGCGGGGAGCAGATGGCATGAGCAAAGCTGCCATCTTGAACCGCCGTTCGTTCATGGTCGCCTCACTGGCGGGCGGAGCGGTGCTGACGCTGGATGCTTCTGTCGTGTTGGGTGCATCTGCCCCTGGAGCGCAGCCCGATGTGCTCAATGCCTTTGTGCGGATCAATGCCGACAACAGCGTGACTATTGGCGCAAAGAACCCCGAGATCGGCCAAGGCGTAAAGGTCATGCTGCCGATGCTGATTGCCGAGGAACTGGACCTCGCTTGGGAGCAGGTGATCATCGAGCAGACCGACGCGGACGAAAAGGTTTACGGGATCCAAACCGCAGGCGGCAGCTCGGCTACACCGCGCAACTGGCTGCCGATGCGGCAAGTGGGTGCGGCAGCGCGTGCGATGTTGATTGCGGCGGCAGCCAAGCAATGGGGCGTTGATGCGGCGACGCTATCGACCGCACGCGGCGCGGTGCTGCACAAAATGAGCGGCAAGAGCCTGACTTATGCCTCACTGGCAAAGGCGGCGTCTGCGGAAACCCCGCCCGATCTTGCCAAAGTGGCACTGAAAGACCCGACTGCCTTTTCGATCATCGGTCAATCCAAGGTAGGCGTTGATGTGCCCAAGATCATCAAGGGTGAGCCGCTGTTTGGCATAGACATGCGCCTTCCCGGCCTTGTTCATGCGGCGGTGGTAAAATGCCCTTCGCACGGCGGCACTGTCGTTGCGATTGATGATGCTGCGGTGAAGGCAATTCCGGGCGTGATCGCCGTGGTAGCAGTCAACAGCGGCTATGTGCCTTTGGGCAAGAGCGATACCGTACTGATCGTGGCCGATAGCTGGTGGAAGGCCAGCAAGGCGCGCGAGAAGCTGGCGGTGACATGGGACGATAGCGCTGTCCGTGGTTTTTCAACTGCCGGATATGAGAAGGACGCGGCAGGACTGCTCGCCCATGCGCCGCAAACCAGCCTGTTCAAGGCAGGCGATGCCGATGCAGCGCTGGCCAATGCGGCCAAAGTGGTGAAAGCGGATTACGAATATCCCTTCCTTGCCCATGCCACGCTGGAGCCACAAAATTGCACCGCGCTGTTCAAGGACGGCAAGCTGGAGATGTGGGCGCCAAGCCAGTCACCGGGCAATGGCAGGGCCGAAACTGCGCGCGTTTGCGGGATCGCGCCTGAAGATATGACGATCCACCTGACGCGGATCGGGGGCGGGTTCGGTCGGCGATTGCTGCACGATTTCATGGCGATTGCCGGACAAGCCGCCAAGGCATTGCCGGGCAAGCCGGTCAAAGTGCTGTATGACCGGACGGACGATTTCCGCCATGACTTTTACCGGCCCGCAGGCTGGCACCGGTTTAGCGCAGGGCTGGATGCCAGTGGCGCAATTGTGGCGCTCAAAGACCACTTCGTCACCTTTGCCAAGGATGGCAAGCCGATCCGCGCCGCCGAGATGGCTGCAACAGAGTTTCCAGGGCCTGTCGTGCCAAACGTGGATTATGGCGTCAGCTATATGGCGACCAATCTTGCCACAGGCTGGCTACGCGCACCGACATCCAACGCGATGGCGTTTGTGTTCCAAGGCTTCCTTGATGAAGTGGCAGAAGCGGCAGGACTGGATTTGCCCGAATTGATGCGCCGCACATTGGGAGCATCGCGCGAGATCCCGGGCGGGCGGGTGCCGTTCCATACCGGTAGGGCGCGCGGGGTGATTGATGCCGTTTGCAAGTCTGCCGGCTGGAAAGGACGCGAAACGGGGCGCGGTTTCGGGTTCTATTTCAGCCATCTGGGCTATTTTGCCGAAGTGGTGGACGTGACCATAGCGGACGGCGCGGTGAAGGTTGATAAAGTCTGGGTGGCAGGCGACATCGGCAGCCAGGTGATCAATCCGATCAATGCGCGGCATCAGGTGCAAGGCTCCGCGATTGAAGGATTGGGTCAGGCGATGCTGGGCCAGAAGATCGTGCAGGAAACAGGCGTGGTGACGGCAGAAAACTTTGGTGATTTTGCACTGATGCGGATGGATGGCGTACCGCGTGAAATTGCGGTCGAATTCGTCAAGACTGACTTTCCGCCAACCGGGCTTGGCGAACCCGCCCTGCCCCCGGTTATTCCCGCGCTGGCCAATGCCATTTATTCGATCACCGGAAAACGGCATCGCCGATTGCCACTGGAGATGATATAGCGCTTTTGCAATGATCGCCACAACGCCGACCGACATTCTACAGTTTATCGCGGATCGCCGCGCCGAGCGTGTTGATACAGTGCTGGTTACACTGATTGGAATCGAGGGCGGATCATCCCGTGCGATTGGTGCCCAAATGGCCGTGGCCGCCGATGGACGGCGCATTGGATCGTTTTCTGGCGGCTGTGTTGAAGACGCCGTCGCCGCCGAAGCGCTTGAAACCCTTGGCGATGGCTGGGGCCGTGTTGTGCGTTACGGCGTCGGATCGCCTTACATCGATGTGCGTTTGCCCTGCGGGGGCGGCATCGACCTGCTGTTTACCCCGCGACCGGACCCTTCTGCAATAAGCGCTGCTTTGGCCAAGCTGGCCCAGCGTGAGGAGGCATGTCTAAGCGTTGAATGCGACGGCGTAGTATCAGTGCCTGACCCAACACCCCGCGCATGGGACGGCCAAAATCTGCACCATACCTATCGGCCATCGCTGCAAATCCATGCGCTTGGCCAAGGCGAAGATTTGACCGCGTTTGCACGTCTTGGCACCCACTTTGGTGTAAAAATGCACGCACTGACCCCCGATCAGCCTACGTGTGATGACCTGTTGCGTGAGGGGATCGAGACGACATTTCTGGCCACGCGCAACACCTTACCCATCACGCAGAGCGATCCCTGGACGGCTTTTGTGTTCCTGTTCCATGGCCGCGATTGGGAAGAGAAGTTGTTGCCGCAAGCGCTTGCGCTGCCTTCGTTCTATCTGGGGGCAATCGGCAGCCGCCGCACGCATGCAGCGCGGCTGGCAATGCTGGAGCACGCGGACGTGCCGCCAGAGCAGATCGGAAATGTCCGAGGCCACATCGGCCTGATCCCGGCAACGCGCGATCCGGCCACGCTGGCGCTATCGATATTGGGCGAGATTGTTGCCGATTTTAACACGCTGGCGCGATGGTCACACTGGATGGGGGAGCCGCTGGTGGCACGCTCCAATGTGTGACGGCAGGCGCCTTGCGGCAAGCGCATGACGGCACTGGTCCTGCTGGGTGCAGGGCGCGGCTCCCGCTTTGGCGGTGGGAAGTTAAACGCAGTTCTAGCTGGAAAACCGCTTGCGCGCCATGCCGCTGATCGCCTTGCAGGACTGCCGTTCACCCGGTTTATAGCGGTTTGTTCTGCCACAACGCCCGATCTGCCGGGGTTTGAGCGCGTGATGGTAAGCCCCGCTGATGGGCCGCTGTCCCGTTCAATTGCAACCGGGGTTGCGGCGCTAGGGGATGAAACATCCGTGTTGATTGCTCTGGCCGATATGCCGTTGGTGCCCACGGCACATTTTCAAACTCTGCTGGCGGCGTTTGATGGCGATATTGTGGCATCGCGTGTGGACGGATTGGCGATGGTGCCCGCGGTATTCGGGGCGCAGCATTTTACAGCGCTGAAGCAATTGTCCGGAGACCGGGGTGCAGGCGCTTTGTTGCGTCATGCGCCTGCAATCGAGCTTGATCCGGCGCTTGCGCTAGATGTCGATACACCGGACGAATTACGCTGGGCCGAACAATGCATTCTGGCAGCGGCTGCACCCTGATATAGCCGATATACGCTATTTGGCTAATACCGTCGGCAGCATAACACCCTATTCAACAAATCTGGATTTTGCCCGGCGTGATGCCGGTTAAGATTTCACGTGTTACCTGCGAAGACTTGGCCGCCCGTTCGTTAGAGCTGGCGGCCTATTTTTTGGTTCTAATCCAGCGGGATGCCGTTGGAGATAAAGAATTCCATGACTTCACCAAGCTGGTGCTGATGCGCGCGCCACCGGCCAATTGCCCGCGCATTGATCGGCTGGCGCACTTGTTGCGCGCTGGGCGTTGCGACTGCGGCTTGGTTGCGGTGGAATTCAAGGCAGGCAGGGTCCCAAGCCAGACCACAATGGGCCAGCATGCGGCGCGATTGCACTTCCTGATCGCCGACCAGTTGTTCGTAGCTCACCTCGTGAATGCGACCGGGAAAGCGCTGCCGCCAGAACCCCATAATCCGCTGGAACATCAGGACGTAGCGTGCGGTGTCCATCAGATCATAGGACCAGCGGTAGTAGGGTGAGCCGGTGGCAAACAAGTGTTTGTAATTGCTCCAGACACTGTCCATCGCGCCGCGCCGCAAGCAGATGATGTTGGCATTGGGCAGCGCTTCGATAATCCAGCCGATGTAAAGAAAGTTGAGCGGAAACTTATCCACAAACCGTAAGGATTGCGCGCCTGTATTTTGGCGCGCACGCGCAAGGTAATGCTCCCCCAAGGTTTGCACAGAAAGGCCCGACATCGCTGTGATGGTCGGTTCATCCAGCACAAGGCGCGAGCGGGTTTTGGCCAGTTGCTTGACCGCCAGAGGCATGGCTTGAAGTTCGCCTGCCGAGGTAACCTCGCGGTGCGATGAGAGTATCCGGTCAACCAGCGTTGTGCCGGTACGGGGCAAGCCGACGACGAACAACGGGGCGTCGGTAAGCGTGCTGTCGCTGACCATCGGCAGCCCATGTGCAAAAGTGTGCCGCAATGCTTCAAACAGCGCTTCGTCTTGTGCAATATCGTAATCGAGCCGCGCGCGATGGGCCTTGTTCCCACGCGCTAGATGGGAAAACGCTTCTTCATCACGCCCCAGATCTTCGAGCGCGGCTGCTGCTGCATAGTGTAGGCGGACGGCATCGACTGGGTCTGGCCCCGTCTGCAATGCTGCCTCAATCTGGTCGACACGCTCTGGCAGGGCTTTACGCTTCAATCCGGCAAGGCCGATATGTGCGCGGCCATGGGCAGGCTGGCGCGCGACAATCGCCTCGTACTGCTCTGCTGCTGCATCGACTTTGCCAAAGAAGCCGAAGGTGCTGGCAAGATTGAAGCGGTATTCCACAACATCGGGCGCTGCGGCCACGGCGCGTTCAAACAGAGGCAGCGCCTCGTCATGCGCGCCGAGACGTGCGAATACGCAGCCGATCGTATCCAGCACGAAAGGATCGGTGCTGGCGCTGGCAACCGCTGCCCTTGCCGCAGCCATCGCCTCAGCCTCACGGCGGGCGGTGATCAGGATGCGCGCTTGTTGGGCAAGGTATTCGGCATTGGCGGGCTGTTCCGCAACCGCCACAGCAATGGATGCGAGAGCATCGCCAATCTTGCCAGATTCAACATGCACAACCGCCGCTACAAATGCCGCTTCGGCATCGCGGGGGTTTTGGCCAAGGGCACGCTCAGCCTCATGCAGAGCGCGGCCCGTCTCACCCGATGCGAGCAATGTGCGCGGTGATGGGTGGGGGATAAGCGTCATCCAGAAACCACGTGCGCAAAAACGCAGGCCGAGGCCGCAATGTTCGCAGCGTGCAGGTGCAGCCTGAGATTCATAGCCGACCTGGGGAAAGGCATTTGATGCTGCACGTGTGATTACCCTGAATGCGCAAAAGCACGCTTGAAATCTTTTTGTTGCTAGCACGCTAGCCCTGCCCGTCCTTGCGCTTCATACGTCAAATGACGCATTCCCCTTTAGAGACAAGAAGGCAGCCACCAATCAGGTGGCGGGCAAGCTCCGCACAGGATAGCCCTGCATCTGTTTGATACGCCGGAGCGAGAAGCTGGATCGCATGGCGGAAACGCCCGGCAAGCGCGCAAGGCAATCGCGGTGGATGCTGTCGTAGTGGCCAAGATCGGCCGCGGCCACGCGCAACAGATAGTCCGCCGTGCCCGACATCAGGTGGCATTCGAGGATATCGTCAAAATCGCTGACCGCGCGTTCGAACCGGTCCATCGCCTCGCGGCTTTGGCTGGTCAGCGTGATTTCTACGAAGACTTCGACCGCCAAACCCAGTTTGCGCGGATCAAGCCGAGCACCGTAGCCTGCGATAATGCCGGATTGCTCCAGCGCCTTGATCCGGCGGTGGCAGGCCGAGGCAGAGAGCGCGACTTTGTCTGCCAGTTCGGCGATGGAAAGCGCCGAGTCGGACTGGAGCGCTTCAAGCAAGGCGATGTCGGCACGATCCATGCAATAAATTCCCGTAAAATCTCTATATCTCGATAAATATCACCATGCAAAGTGAAACCCAAGCCGAGAATAGGCAATTTTTACCGGAAACAACGAGATATTCTGGCGTTCATAGGTGATTGCATGAACCCAAGGAGTATCGCGATGCGAGTAGGCACTGTCCGTGAGATAAAGAACCACGAATACCGCGTCGGCCTGACACCGGAGAGCGCGCGCGAATTGGTAGCGCACGGGCATGAGGTGTGGGTTGAGGCGGGTGCTGGCACTGGCATCGGCGGAAGCGATGCGGATTATCTGGCTGCTGGTGCGGTGATCCAGCCTGACGCCAAGACTGTGTTCAATGGCTGCGAAATGATCGTGAAAGTGAAGGAACCCCAAGCGGTTGAGCGTGCGATGCTGCGCAAGGGGCAGATCCTTTACACCTATCTTCACCTTGCGCCCGATCCCGAACAGACCGCCGATCTGGTGAAGTCCGGCGTCACCGCGATTGCCTATGAAACCGTGACCGGCGCGGGCAATGCCCTACCCTTGTTGAAGCCGATGAGCCAGGTGGCGGGGCGCATGGCCATACAAGCAGGCGCAACCGCGTTGGAGAAGGCCAATGGCGGGCGCGGCGTTCTATTGGGTGGCGTTCCGGGGGTTTTACCGGGCAAAGTGGTGGTGATCGGTGGCGGCGTGGTGGGTGTGAATGCTGCACAGATGGCGGTGGGGCTTGGCGCGGATGTGACGATCCTCGATCGCGATCCAGACGTGCTTGAACGGCTCGACAATCACTTCGAAGGACGCGCGCGGACGCTGTTCTCCGGCAAGGCCGCGCTCGCCAGCCTTGTGGCCGAAGCCGACCTTGTCATCGGTGCGGTACTGATTCCCGGAGCAGCCGCGCCCAAGCTGGTGACACGCGATATGTTAAAAACGATGAAGCCGGGTGCGGTGCTGGTGGACGTTGCGATTGATCAGGGCGGCTGCTTTGAAACGAGCCATGCCACAACCCACGCCGATCCGACCTATATCGTGGATGGCGTGGTGCATTACTGTGTGGCCAATATGCCGGGCGCGGTGGCGCGGACCAGCACTTATGCGCTGAACAACGTCACCCTGCCCCACGCTCTGCGCATTGCCAACATGGGCTGGCAAGCGGCGCTGCGGGCCGACAAGAACCTTGCTGCGGGGCTAAACGTCCACGAAGGCAAAGTGACCTATGAAGCCGTGGCGCGCGAACTGGGTTATGACTATGTGCCGGTGACCGACGTGCTGGCCTAGTTGTCGCGCACGACGCCGTAGCCGCGCGCCATCAGATTGGCGATGGTGATCATGGCCATGAGGTCTAGCTGGACGGCGGGGTGCAGTTCATCGCGGGCATAGCCGTGGCCGAGATAGGACTGGCCGCAAATGCGGATCGACACCCCCGCATTGGCCAGTTCTTCCAGCAAGACCCGGTTCGGGTTGGGCGTGCCATAGCGTTTGGTGTGCGCGGCATCGCTGAGCAGGATGGTATCGGGCGGGCCGTGGACGACGATGGCGATATCCCCCGCCTTGGGCCTTGCGCCACTGGCGGCCATGGCATTGAGCATGGCACCTGCGCGTTGCAGCGTCTGATGGGGCTGCGCCTTGTCCTTGGGCGGGGCAGAGATATCGAACAGGATGCGGTATGCCAGCGCAGGATCAGGCTTTTCCATTGCGCCTGCAAAATCGCGCGGCGTGCCGGCTGAAGGCACGGCCTTTGGCAGCGCCTGCCCCCCAGCCTGCCCCGACACCGGAGCCGCCAGCAACACCGCAAGCGCAAGAACCGCAACACGCATGGCTTGATCCCTTCCTAGAATGTCACACCGTCTGGCCCGTGGGCGATCACTTTGCCAGATCGGTCAGCAAACTAAGGTAATAGGTGATGCCGGGGCGGATGTTGGACAGGCGGGTGCGTTCATTCAGCCCGTGCGAGAAGTCTTCCGAATCCTTGGAGAAGGACGGGCTGAGGCCATAGCTTGGCACCCCGACCGCGCGGAACCACATCGAGTCCGAGGCGCCCGATGCCTGCGACGGGATCAGCGGCACGCCGGGATAGGCCTTGGCCATGGCTTTGGTGACGGCGCTCATCAAATCGGTGCGCAAAGGCGATGCGGGCGACGCGACAGAGCCCTGTGTGACATCGCTGATCTTGACCGCCGGATCGTTCACCACGGCTGCCAGTTCGGCCATGATCGCTTCTTTGGAGTGGCCGGGGAAAATGCGGCAATTGATGTTGGCAAAGGCGCGCTGCGGCAGCGCGTTTTCTGCGTGGCCACCGCCCAGCATCGTGGGGACACAGGTGGTGCCGACTTTGCCGACCATCGAGGGATCGGCGCGCAGCGTGGCGATGGCCGTGGCATCCGCCGGATTGGCCGCAAAAGCGCGCATCGCGGCGGCAATTTCGGGCTTGTCGGTGAAGGCGGCGGCCTTTTCGAAATAGCCCTTGGTGATATCGTTCTGTTCGGCCTTGAAAGTATAGGCCCCCACTTTGGCAAGGGCGTGCGACAACTGGACGATGGCGTTATCGGCGCGCGGTGCGGAGCTGTGGCCACCGGGATTTGTGACTTCCAAGCGGTAATCGGCATATGTCTTTTCCGCGCCTTGCCAGGTCCAGTAGCGTGGCTTGCCGGTGGCCTCGTCCAACGCGCCGCCGCCGCCATCGACGTTGATCACCAGTTCGGCGTTCTTGAGCTTGTCCGCGATGATCTTGCTGGTTGCCATCGTGGTTTCTTCATCGCCGGAAAACTCGATGATGATCGTGCGCTTGGGTTTGAAGCCCTGCCGCCGCAGTTCGATCAGCGTGGACAGCGCCAGCGCGCCATCAAACTTCATATCGCTGGCCCCGCGCCCGAACAGGATGCCGTTTTCCACCACGGGCACGAAGGGATCACGCTCCCAATCCTCGCGCTTGGCCTCGACCACATCGATGTGGCCGGAGATGACCAGCGGCTTGAGCTGCGGGTTTGAGCCCTGCCATGTTGCGATCATGTAGGCCGTGTCTTCAAACGGCGTAATCTCGATATCAGCCGCGCTCCAGCCCGCCGCCAGCAGCGCATCGCCGAAGAGCCTGGCGACATCAATGGTACGGTTGCCTTCTCCGCGAACCGAGCGGATGGCGATGGATTTCATCGCAAGATCAAGCGTCTGCGCCTCAGCCACGGGATAGGTTTTCTCTTTGGCGATGGCAGGGGCTGTGATTGCCACCGAAGCGGCAAGTGCTACGCGGAAGAACTTGATCATGCAGGCGACTCCTCTTTTCCTCACGCTGGCCGCAGTGTGGCTGGCACGCAACCACTTTTGCGAGGCGGTGCAAAAGCAAAAGCCCCGGCCGCTTGCGCGACCGGGGCTTTTTGCCGTGCTTTGCAGACTGAAGCTCAGCCGCTGACTTTGCTCGTGTCAAAAGTCTCAAGACCGGGCTTGAAGCTCTTTTCATCAAGGAACTGGCGGGTAGCTTCCTTGCGAGCGGCGGCGCCACCAAAGCTGTGGAGCGCTTCCTGTGCACGAATCTGGTATTCCAGCCCGTTGTCATAGGTCATGTCAACCATGCGGCGGACGGCAAACTTCGTTGCACGAAGCGCATGGCCATCCTTCTTTTTGAGCACTTCACAGATTTCAAGCACACGAGCCTTGAGCTGATCGGCAGGCACTGCTTCGGTCACGAGGCCCTGCTCTTCGGCTTGCTTGCCGGTCAGGTTTTCGCCCATCATTGCATGATACATGGCCTTGCGGAATGGCATAAGTTCTTGCGCAACCTTTGAAGCGCCACCGCCGGGAAGGATGCCCCAATTGATTTCCGAAAGACCGAACTGTGCATCTTCAGAAGCAATAGCGATATCGCAACCGAACAGCGGGCCGTAGCCGCCGCCAAAGCACCAGCCGTTGATCATCGCCACGGTTGGCTTTTCATACCAACGCAGACGCTCAAACCAGCCGTAGCTTTCGCGCTGCGATTGGCGGATCATGCCAAGGCCTTGCGCTTCGGTTTCGCGGAAGTACTCTTTCAAGTCCATACCAGCGGTCCAGGCATCGCCCTCACCCGTGAGAACGAGCACGCGGACATCATCGCGGAATTCAAGCTGTTCAAGCACCACCTTCATACGGCGGTTGAGCTTGGGGCTCATGCAATTGCGCTTTTCAGGGCGGTTGAACTTTACCCAAGCGATGCCGTTTTCAACGGTGAAGGCAACGGTATCTTCTTCGGAACGCTCGATTTTTGTCTGTTCGGTCATGGTCTGTCCTATTGGGATAATCGTTAAATCGGGAAGTGGCCGGGCTGGGTTTCCATGGTGATCCAGCGCAGCTCGGTAAAGCTGTCGATCCCGGCCTTGCCGCCGAAACGGCCATAGCCGGACGCGCCGGTGCCGCCGAAGGGCATCTGCGCTTCATCGTGAACGGTAGAGCCGTTGACGTGGCAAATGCCGGAGTGGATCTGGCGGGCAACGCGCAGGCCACGGGCAGCATCGCGCGTGAACACAGCGGCTGACAGGCCATATTCGGTGTCATTGGCCAGTTCGATGGCATGGGCTTCATCGCGGGCATGGATAATGCCGACAACAGGGCCGAAGCTTTCATCGCGGAACAGCTTCATCTCTTGCGTGACGCCATCGACGACGTGGGCGGGCATGAGCACGTTGTGTGTTGTTTCACCGCCATTCAACAATTGCGCGCCATGGGCGACCGCATCGGCGATGAGGCTTTGGCAATGGGCAACGGTCTTGGCATCCACCACAGCACCCAGCGGCGTTTTGCCTTCGCGCGGATCGCCAACGGCGAGCATATCGACTTTGGCCTTGAAGCGGGCGGCGAAATCGGCGGCGACGGACTGGACGACGATGATCCGCTCGGTCGACATGCAGATCTGGCCCTGGTTCATGAAGGCACCGAAAGCAGCGGCCTTGACCGCTTCATCAAGATCAGCGTCTTCAAGCACGATAAGCGGGGCCTTGCCGCCCAGTTCGAGAAGGCAGGGCTTGAGATGCTCGGCCGCGCGCTTGGCGATGATCCGGCCCACGGCTGTGGAGCCGGTGAAGTTGATGCGCTTTACCGGCTTGGCATCAATCAGGGCACCGACGACTTCTGGGGCATCGGTGGGAGCGTTGGTGACGACGTTGACGACACCTTCGGGGAAGCCTGCATCGGCAAAGGCTTCGATGATCAGCGAATGGGTGCGCGGGCACTGTTCCGACGCTTTGAGGATCACCGCGTTGCCGCATGCCAGCGGCACTGCAATAGCGCGGACGCCAAGGATAATCGGCGCATTCCATGGGGCGATGCCAAGGATCACGCCAACGGGTTCACGCAGCGCCATGGACACGCAGCCGGGCTTGTCCGACGGGATCACTTCGCCCGCAATCTGTGTGGTAAGGGCAGCGGCTTCGCGCACCATCGAGGCCGCAAGACCGAGGTTGAACAGCGCCCAGCCTTTGGTTGCGCCGATTTCCCCCATCATCGCTTCGACAAAAGCATCGGCGCGGGCTTCAAGCGCGGTGGCCGCTTTCATCAGCACGGCGCGGCGGGCGTTTGGCCCCATGGCGGCCCATGTGGGAAATGCTGCCGCTGCGCGCGCGGCAATAGCTGGAATATCTGTCGCTGTCATAGCTTCTGCTTGTGAAGCAACTGCGCCAGTCATCGGGTTGATGCGTTCAAACAACATTCCGTCTCTCCCTTTATGTTATGTTTTATAGCAATCTCTTATGAGCCACGCAACCCAAGATTGGAGAGCACCTCAAAACAGACAATATTGGGAGATCGGCTGGGAAAGGTCGCCAGAATTGCATTTATTGCAACTGAGGACCTGTGTTTCACACTTGCACAAAAACCCGTCCTGACCCAATCAGGACAGGCCTTTCAGGCATCCTCTCCCAAACTTTCAAGGGCCGCCCGGCAACGGAGCGGCCCCTTTTTTGGGTTGTTTTTCGGATCAGGCAAAAAGCCGCAGGCCAAGGCTTTGGCCCCTACCCGTTGAGGCAGGTGCGCAGGTTTTGCGACTCAGCCGCCCAGGACCTTGATGGCCATTGCTGCTGCGGCGGCGCGTGTTTCGACGCCGAGTTTTTCGTAAATGCGCTCAAGGTGCTTTTGCACGGTGCGCGGGCTGATCAGCAGCACTTCGGAAATCATCCCGTTGGATTTTCCATAGCTGATCCAAAGCAGCACTTCGGCTTCGCGATCGGTCAATGACAAGCGCTGCTGGAGTTTGGTGACATCGGCCTTGGGGTTTAACTCGTTCAGGCGGATCAGGATTTCGTTCTCGCGGTACTGCGCGATAATCACCAGTTCGAGCGTGTTTTCGCCCTGATCGACTTTGGCCGATGCGCCTTGCGGGGTGCTGCTGCGGCCCAACAGGCGTTCTAATGGGGCACGCAAGATGCTTGGCAACGCGCCCTTTTCGCGGTTCCAATCGGGACTGACGCGGCTGATGGCCTGTTCGGCCATCGGCGTGCACCAGAGCAGCAAGCCGCGATTATCGGTGGCCATCATCAAACGGCCCGTTGCGTCAAGTCCGGCAGCTCCTGCCTGCATCGCGCGGGCATGGCCGATATGGACGCGCACACGGGCCAGCAATTCGTGGACATTGACCGGTTTGCGCAAGTAATCGACGCCGCCAACCTCAAAACCTTCGATCACATGTTCGTTTTCGGTCAATCCGGTCATGAACATCACGGGCACATGGACAAGATTGGGCCGCGCCTTGATCCGGGCGGTTGTTTCAAAACCGTCAAAGCCGGGCATAACGGCATCCATCAGGATGAGATCGGGCACGACATGTTCGAGCAGATCGAGCGCCGAATTGCCTGAAGTGGCGACAAGCACGGTGATCCCTGCCCCCTCCAACGTATCGGTCAGGAAACGCAGGGAATCGGGTTTATCGTCAACGACGAGGACTGTATCGCGCCGTGCGCTGCCGCCACTCATCCTACAAATCCTCCAACGTCCGCCCGAGCCCGGTTAGATCGAATCGGTCAAGGCAGTCGTAAAGCTTGGCAACCAGCGGGGCAGCATCCGGGGCTGCACGCTCAAGGTTGCGAATTTCATCTTCCATTGCGCGTACATGCCCGATCCGTACAAGCGATTTCAATTGCTCTATATGGGCACGCGCCGTTTCAGACAGCGTAATCGGTTCCGGTGTCGATACATGTCCGATACAAGGTGCTTGCTTGGGCCAAGTCCAGTTAACGGTTAGCAAACGCCCCAGCACATCGATCAGCACAGACAAATCTATCGGCTTGAGCAGGAAATGGTCATGGTCCGGCGCTTGCCCGCCCAGTCCGTGCCGTTCATCGGCATTGGCCGAAAGCATCAGAATGGAAATGCTGCGGCCATGCACCGCCCGCATGTGTGCCGCTGTTTCCCAGCCGGAAATGCCGGGCATGCTGACATCGAGAATCACGGCATCAAACTGGTCGCGTTCGGCCATAGCTAAGGCTGTATGTCCGTCGGTAGCATAGGAGATATCAAAGCCGAGTTCGCCCAAGGCGTTGCGCAGCAGGGACAAATGATCGGGGTTATCATCCACCAGCAGCAATGAGCGGCGTTTGCCAGTGTAACCCGTAGGGCGCAGCACGGCCCCTGCCTTGCTTTCAACGAAACCGGAAACTGGCGGCATGAGCAGGCGCAGTTTGAAACTGGAGCCCTGCCCCGCCACGCTTGCTACCTGCAAATCGCCACCCAGCATCTGCACGATGGCACGCGAAATCGCCAGACCAAGTCCTGCACCGGAATTGCCGCCATGCGCGGTATCGCCACTGCGTTCATAGGGCGCAAAGACCTGCTCGTGCTGCGCCTCGCGGATTCCGGGTCCGGTATCGCGCACTTCGAAGGTGGCGGTCTGCCCGGACCAATCGAGCGCGAGCACGACTTCACCGTGATCGGTAAACTTGACCGCGTTCGACACCAGATTGATCAGCACCTGCCGCACCCGGCGCGTGTCCATGCGGACAAATTCGGGAAGGCGGTCGGGCAACTCACACCTGAAGCTCAGCCCTTTTTGCTCAGCCTGGGGGCGAAACATCTCTGCCACTTGCTCAACCAGCGGGGCAAGGCGCACGACCGCGCTATCGATCCGGACGACACCTTGTTCAACCGAAGCGATATCAAGCAGGCCTTCGACCAGATTGGTCAGATGTTCGGCGCTGCGCCGGATGACACGGGCAGCGTCTTTGGGATCAACCGAAGCTTCTTGTTCGATCAATTGCGCATAACCGTAAATCGCGTTCAGCGGTGAGCGGATTTCATGGCTTATATTGGCAAGATAGCGACTTTTGGCGGCGCTGGCAGATTGTGCGGCTTCAAGATCACGTGCCAATTGCAGGGCAATTTGCGGATCGGCGGATCTATGATGCAGTGCAATGCCCCCGCCCGAGACAAGCAGGCAAAGGCCGATGAACGCGGCAAGGTGAACGCTCCAGCTTTCGCCGGGAAAGAACAGGTGGAGAATAAAGAGCGCAAACGTGCCAAATGCGATGGTTGGCAGACCAAACTGCACCAAACGTGCAATGTTAGATGCGCGATTAGCCTCAATAGACTTATCGCGTAAAGGCGCGTGGCTGACTCGGCCAAGGTTCACCTTTGGACCCGATTCAGACGATAGACCAACCTTGTTTGGTCCTTTGCGCAAGTGACCATCTTAAAAACCCCATGCGCCCGTTGTTGTTATTGGTGCGCTTCTCGATTGTGCACTGCAAACGAATGTAACTCAACCCCCCGAACGAACAGAGGGCATTAGCAAGCGCGGCGATGCCGCCACGGAGGGCTCAGATAACCTGATCGCGCTGCAACCGCTGCAACAGGCGCTCAGCAACAGAATGGCGGATCGCCTTGCCTTCGCGCAGCTTCACCCATGTGTTCAGGCCAATGCCGAAGTGGTTTTGAATAACCTCCGGCTTTTGGCTTTGCAGGACCGAAGCCATTTTGTGGACCACGGTGGACTCAACCTGGGTAAGACGTTGGATAGTCATGATTCCTCACATGTTCGGTTTCTGACGTCACCATATTTTGCAGCGCAGCACTTGGGATACGTCATTTACCGCATGTCATTTTCGTACAGATGTCATAAATTTGGAAACTTATATCGGCCTTCCGGATAGATTCAGGAATCAGGCAGGTTTCGCGCTTTCGGGCAAATACAAGCGCTTACCTCATGCCATTTTCGCATTAGCGAATCGCCACGGGCGGACTATGGCCACTCCACCCCGCGCTTCAGCGGCCCCTTGGAGTTTTCTGATGCGGCGAATCGCTTCCGTTGCGGCACTGACTTTGCCGCTTCCTGCACTTATGCTCCCGGCGTTGGCGATGGTTGTGCCGACATCTGTGCAAGCGCAGGAAATCGTCGTGATCGGAGCAGGTTTGGAAGCGCCGCCCGCTGCGCCTGCCTACAACATCCAGACCATTGACCGCGACCGCTTGCTGGAGGCAGCATCCGGCAGACTTGAAGATGCTCTGTCTTCAGCCGCCGGCTTTCAGCAATTCCGCCGGTCCGACAGCCGCGCGTCAAACCCGTCGGCGCAAGGCGTTACGCTGCGCGCCTTGGGCGGCAACGCCACCAGCCGCACCCTGATCCTGTTGGATGGCGTGCCCATGGCCGATCCGTTTTTCGGCTACATTCCTTTCAGCGCCATCGCCCCCGAACGCCTTGCGGCTGCCCGCGTGACGCGCGGTGGCGGTGCGGGTGCGTTTGGTGCGGGCGCAGTTGCCGGTATAGTCGAACTCGACAGCGCCAATGCGGACCAGCTCGGGCTCGTGCAGGCCAGCTTGACTGGCAATGATCGCGGCGAAACCGAATTGTCGGGAACGCTGGCGCCAAAGCTGGGCGAAGGGTTTGCGGTTGTCTCAGGGCGCTGGGATAGGGGCCAGGGCTTTTGGACGACGCCGGTTAACCAGCGCGTGCCCGCCAGCGCCCGCGCCGCGTTCGATGCGTGGTCGGCAGGTTTGCGCGCGGTTGCACCGATCACGCCCGATATCGAACTTCAGGCACGCGGACTGGTGTTTGAGGACCGCCGCACCTTGCGGTTTACCGGTGCCGACACATCATCAACCGGGCAAGACGCTTCGCTGCGTCTGGTGGGCCGGGGCGACTGGGCGTTTGATGTGTTGGCCTATGTGCAGGCGCGCAATTTCTCGAATATCGTGATCAGCTCGACGAGTTTCCGCAAGACTTTGGACCAGCGCGCCACGCCGTCCACCGGCCTTGGTGGCAAGG
>NZ_LJHY01000021.1 GCF_001295795.1 Novosphingobium sp. AAP83 | reverse complement strand
ACACGCAGAACCGCAAGATATTGCTGGAATTGAAAAACTTCCGAATCAGGGTCTAAAGTTGCCATCACTCATCTGCTTGTTTTTGATAAGCGTTTTGTATTTGCGAATAATGGCAGGGCATGTCATTTTTGACCACACGACACCTGCTGCCGCGCCGACAGGAGCGCCAACACCGCCAGCAGCACTGCCGACTACAAGCCCAGCGGCAACCCATCCACCAACACACACCGCATAAGCAGCGCTTGCTTTGTCCTCATTGGTCAAAACGCTGAAATCTTCGTCCATCACCAATCCCCCTCACCCAAATGCATAACCGAAACCATCGCCCTCTACGGTGACGTCAATCACCTTGACCTCTTCGCCGCTCATCTGCCGGTTCAGCAGTTCGATCGAGAGATCGGGCAGCATGGTGTTGGTCAAGATAGCATCGATCAGGCGGCCGCCGCTGGCGACTTCGTTGCAGCGTGACACGATCAGGTCGACCACGTCCTGACTGTAATTGAAGGTGATGCCGTGGCTTTCGGCGATGCGTTTTACGATACGGTTCAGCTGGATGCGCACGATGCCTTGGAGCATGGCGGGGCTGAGCGGATAGTAGGGTTGCACGATCAGGCGGCCAAGCAGCGCGGGCGGGAAGACCTTGAGCAATTCAGGGCGCAAGGCGGTGGCCAGTGCGTCGGGATCGGGCTTCATTTCCTCGTCCTCGCTCATCGATGTGATGAGATCGGTGCCGACGTTGCTGGTCAGCAGGATCAGGGTATTCTTGAAATCGATGTAGCGGCCTTCGGCATCGTTCATGAAGCCCTTGTCGAACACCTGGAAGAACATCTCATGGACATCGGGGTGCGCCTTTTCGACCTCATCAAGCAGCACCACCGAATAGGGCCGCCGCCGCACAGCCTCGGTCAACACGCCGCCTTGGCCAAAGCCGACATAGCCCGCAGGAGCACCCTTGAGCGTCGAGACGGTGTGCGCCTCCTGAAACTCGCTCATGTTGATCACGATCAGGCTGTCGTCGCCCGAGAACAGCAGTTCCGAAAGGACCATAGCGGTTTCGGTTTTGCCGACGCCCGATGGGCCGCACAGCATGAACACGCCCACGGGCTTGTTCGGATTATCAAGCTTTGCACGGCTCGTCTGGATGCGCTTGGCGATGGAATCCATCGCATGATCCTGCCCGATCACGCGCTTTTTCAGCTGATCGGCGATGGTCAGCACACTTTCGATCTCGTTCTTGACCATGCGGCCCATCGGGATGCCGGTCCAATCGCCCACCACGGCGGCGATGGCATCGGAATCCACCACGCCGAACACCATCGGCTCATCACCATGCGCCTCAGCCATGGCGGCAAGCGCAGTCTTCAACGCGACCTGCAAGGCATCCTCACCCTCAACCGCACCGTCACCCGCAGCCTTACGCGCTTCAGTCAGCGCATCGCGCGCAGCTACAACGCCGGTCAGCGCTTCCTTCTCGCGCTCCCACTTGGCGTTCACCTCTTCCAGCGCGGCTGTCGCCTCGGCAATAGCTTCGAGCAATTTGGGCAGGCGATCACCGCTGTTATACTGCCCTGCCGCTTCGCGTTCAACGATGCCGCGTTCCACCTCAAGCAATTCAAGGCGGCGTTTGCGGTCCTCCACCTGGGCAGGCGTCGCGTGCTGCGAAACCGCAACGCGCGCGCAGGCCGTATCCAGCAAGCTTACCGCCTTATCAGGCAATTGGCGTGCCGGAACATAGCGTTGCGAGAGCTTGACCGCCGCCTCGACCGCATCATCCAGCACGACGACATTGTGATGCTTCTCCATCATCGGCGCGACCGAGCGGATCATCGCGATGGCATTGTTCGTTTCAGGTTCGCCCACATCAACCGTCTGGAAACGCCGGGTCAGTGCGGGGTCTTTTTCAAAGTACTGACGGTATTCAGCGTAAGTGGTCGCCGCGATAGTGCGCAAATTGCCGCGCGCCAAAGCGGGTTTAAGCAAGTTGGCAGCATCGCCTGTGCCGGCTTGTCCGCCAGCGCCGATGAGCGTGTGGGCTTCATCGATGAACAGCACGATCGGGGTGGGGCTGGCCTCAACCTCGTCAATCACCTGGCGCAGGCGCTTTTCAAATTCACCCTTCATGCTGGCACCGGCCTGCATCAACCCTATATCGAGGCTGCGCAAAGTGACACCGCGCAGCGATGGCGGCACATCGCCATCAACGATGCGCTTGGCAAAACCCTCGACCACAGCCGTTTTGCCAACGCCCGCCTCACCCACAAGGATCGGATTGTTCTGGCGGCGACGCAGCAGCACATCAATGCACTGGCGGATTTCGCTATCGCGGCCCACGATGCGGTCAATCTTGCCGTCACGCGCTTGCTGCGTCAGGTCGACCGAGAACTTGGCCAGCGCTTCGCCATCGCCAACCGGACCTGCGCCCGCATCATCGCCACTTACACCACCGCCAAGATCAGCGCCTTGTGTGGTTTCATGGCTGGGGGCACAAATGCTCTCGAATTCCGCCGCGAGTTTCTCAACCTGCACCTTGCGGAATTCACCGCTCATGGAGAATAGCGCGTTCTTCAGCGTGGCGGTTTTCAGCATGCCGTATAGCAAGTGACCTGTGCGCACGCGACCAGCGCCGAATTGCAGCGAGGCATAAAGCCAGCCCTTTTCAATCGCCTCCTCAATCTGCGGCGAGAAATCGGAAATCGCCGTAGCCCCACGCGGCAGGGCATCGAGCGCGCTAACGATCTGTCGCGCAAGGTTTTCCTCGTCAAGGCCGAACGCGGTGCGGATCGCCGCGATATCGTTTTGCGGGTCCTGCAACAGCACGTGGACCCAATGCACCAGCTCAACATAGGGATTGCCGCGCATCTTGCAAAAGCCGGTGGCGGTTTCGATCCCCTTCAGAGCCGTTTGGTTAAGCCGCCCAAACAGGGCGCTGCGGCTGATTTCGGTCATCCTGCCGGTTTCCTTTTCCTGAGACTGGTTTTGCGTAAATGAGCGTCGGCCCGGATCAGGCCACTGGAAGGTACGAGCGCGCGCGCAGCCTCTGATCCTGTGGCGGAACCGGGCTGGCGGCGACGGCGGCGCGCAATGGCAGCAATGGCTGACCCGCGCGGCTTGACCCAACTGCTCCAACCCAATCGGGTGCGGCCATCAAGGCGAGCAGGCGGAGCATCATCATCGGCGATTTCGACGCATAGATCCCATTCCAGATGCGATGGCTTGAAAGCCTCTATCGCTTCAGCAGCCACGCCAAAGCGGGTGCCGCCAGGCATAAGCGAGAGGTAATCGGCATAGCTTGGTGCGCGCACGATCACGCGAAAAGCATCAGACGCACTATATATCTTGCCGCCCAGCACGGCGTCTTGGCCGAGCGTGGCAAAGCTGCGGCCTAATCTCGTGCGGTCTTCGCGTTCCAGTTCGCGCCAGCGCGGAACGAATTCAACGACGGCGGCAGGCTGGCGCAGCAAATGGCCCAACGCATCTTCGATTGCCACCGCGCTGCGAGGTCCGGCAAAAACAGCTGCATAATGCAAGCGCGCGCGCGCATGGAACCGGCTGTCAGGACCTGCCCCCTCACTCGCCCCTGATAAAGCACCAAGCCACTCGGCAAAGCGATCATCGCCGGGACGGTCAGCTTGCGCTGCGGGCTGGGATTCAGCCCATGCCCGATAGAACAACTGGAGCATCCGTCCCGAAATGGTGTTCAACCAATCCAGGAACGGCTGCTTTGTGGCATAGCGCCGCTCATAAACCGCAAACTCGGTCATATGGATCGGCATTGGCCCCATCGGCCCCAACAAGCCCAGCCATTCGCCCGAAAGCCGAGGTCGGCCATGGCGGAAATCCACTTTGGCAAGGGTCTGTGCAGAGAAGCCCATCGTCGGCTCTTGCACCAGATCGACAATCGAATCCGCAGTTTGCCGCGCTGTGCCAATGCGCGGCTTGTCCGCCGCTTGCGCCTCGACCCGGCGCAGCACGGCAAACAGCCCGCTGCGCTTCAGATCGACGGCCTGCGCCGACCAATCAATCAGATCGTGTGCTTGCGTCCGATTCTCGGCGGCCATGAGATGATTGTTCCTTCGCCCGGCGTTCGGACGATCGTTTCGGTAAAGCTGTTGACGGAAGTAAACTCGCTGAGAAACCTCTCAACGACGGCGGAAAAGAGAAACAGGCGGGCGTTTTCAAACGAGGCGTCATCGAGAGTGAGTGTGACCCGGCTGCCGCGCGCCACCGCCATCGCCCCGCGTCCCGGCACACGGCGCACCACAGCGCGCGAGCCGACTGAGATGATCCCGTCAATCTGCCGCCGCAGCGCCGCATCATCACGCGGGCCATAAAGTGCCAAGTGATCGCGCAGCATCGCCGGATCAGTGCCGTCCTCAGGCACAAGCGAGGCGTAGTTGGGCGTGAGGTGCGCGATGATCCGCCATGCCGCGTCGTCTAGCCCCAACGGCGCGCGCGGCTTGCTGGGATTGCGCAACACGCTGACCGAGCGCACGGGACCGCCCGGCGGGACGAAGTGTTCTGTCCCCCGAAACGTCAGCTTGAGCGGAAGTTCACGGTTGGTCACCAGCGCGCGAACCGCCAGTTCCTTGATATCGGCGATGCGTTCAGGATTGCCTGCCGCAGTCAATGACAGCCACGTTTCGGTGCCGGTGTAATCATCCCGCCGCAACCGGCGCTGTTCGCGCGTTGATAGGCGGCGCAGCTTCAGCCGTGGCACGAAGAACAGGGCGTCGCGCCAATCATAGAGCAATGCACCCAGTGCATAGAGCGGTGCCACCGCGCGCGGCTCGGTAGAATCGCGCATATGCGCTGCGATATCAAGGATGCGCCATACCTCGAAATCGAGCGGGCGCGTCCGGTCTGGCATCAAAAGGAATTCGTGATCGGCCGGGTTCATTTGCACGCGGCCGAGCTGCTTTTCGAACAGGTTGATTGCAGGCGTGGCAAACAGCCTGAAGTTTGCGGGCGACAGTGCGCCTGCGAGCGATGGTGCCGCGCGATTAAACAAAAGCACCACGTCAACAGCTTGGCCATCCGCATGGGCAAACGCCTGCTTCAAACCCTTCAGCACGGTAAAAAGGAAGCGCTCTGGACAGGCAAAGTATTCGGTCAGCAACCGATAACCACGGAAAGACCGCTCCTCTGCTGGAAGTAGCGCGTCTTCATTATCGAAACCCAATTGCGCGGGCAAAGGAAGCTGGGCTGGAACTGCCGAGGCCGATGCGGCCGATTTTGCCAGAACGGCGACAGTATCGCCAATCATCTGCCGGTATAGTTCGCCGGGAATTGTGCCGGAACCATCCAGATAAATGGGCAGGTCCTCAATCGCCAGCTTTTCCAGCGGGATGCTGCCCACCCCTTCAAAGCGCAGCCGCAAACCGGCTTCGGCCCGAACGCCAGTGTTTGCAGCGAAACTGGCCACTGCCGTGCGCGAACTGAGATATTCTGTTTCGGTTATTCGCAGCGGATAGAGCTTAACCGCGTGGCCAGTCCGGAAGGTGACAGGGCTACCACCTTGTTCGCTAGAGATGGCCACCAACTCGGATTTGCGCGCCACGTCATAGCCTTCGGCGAGCAGTGGGTCACCTTCCTTTGGCTCGAACCCGGCAATGCAGATCGATGGCACTGGCGCGAGATAGTGCGGCTGCACCGCCGCCAGCAAATGCTGCGTGAATTCGGGGTACTGGTCTGACAGTTTGAGTTGAACGCGGGCCGATAAATAGGCCACGCCTTCAAGCAAACGCTCAACATAAGGGTCGGGATCGTTGGGCGTTTTAAGGCCAAGCCGCGATGCGACAGTCTCATGTTCCTCACCGAATTCACGCGCGGATTGCCGCAAATACGTCAATTCATCGTTGTAGAAGCGGAGAAGGCGCGGGTCCATCGCGCTATTGCCGCACCGTTACCGCAGATGAATCCGCCTCAACATCGGTACGCAGCTTGATCGGCACTGCACGCACAGCAGAACGCACATCCGCTTCGATCACAAAGGTCAGCGAATTCTCGCGCTCAACGACGTCGGAAATCTCGACGGTGAGGGAGGATGGTTCAATGCGCGGCTCAAACGCCTGAATCGAGTCGCGGATTTCGCGCGCGCGGCGCAACACAGCACGGCTGGACAGCGATTTGCCTGCCAGATCGGGCACGCCGTAATTCAAAACACTGGTCTTGACTTGCGGAAACGGGTCAAGATCGATGCTGGCTTCAAGGTTGGTGGTGTTAAACAACCAACCCAGTTCACGTCGCACCGTGGCGCAAAGCGCTGCTTCATTAAAGCGCTCGAGGGAGGGTACGGTGAGGAAGCGTAGCGTTTCGCGCTTATCCTCAACCGCTTCGATCTCGCTGCCGCGCATCCCGCCGATTTCGTTACCAGCCACAAGCTTGTCGAACAGCGTGGGATTCAATACAGCCTGACGGGGCGGGCGCGCCATTAATCGAAGCTGATGCTGCGCAGGTCAAGCAGCCCGATATCGGTTCCATCAGAAAGGGACCAAACCCGCTGCCCCAAACCTGCCTGACCCCAAGGCTGATCGATCCAATCCGTTTCGCGCCCCAGGCGAATGGAATTGGACGAAGATGCGTGTGATCCTGGATAGCGTGCCGGCAGAAATGCGGCGATCGACTGACCCGAGCGCAAGGCGATCTGCACCGGAAACCACACAGTATCGCGCAAGTCTTGCGGTCCGTCCGACGTTATCGACTGCACCGCTTCGAACGGAATGAGCCCGTAGCGGCCCGCAACGATCGCCTCAAACGTAGGGCCAAATTGCATATCTGCATCGGCGATGAATTCGAAACGGTGACCGGCAACAGCACCCGGCGTGTCCGGTGCCTGCGAGAAAGCCTCGTCCCGTAAAGCGTCAGCCTCTTCAGTCTTGCCTTGCATTTGCAAAGTGACGGCGTGGGCAACGCCATCAACCCAGCCGCCCATGCCAACCAAAACGGGCATCGCCGCCTTGCCATCAAAGACATCGGCGCGGATATGTTCCGCGTCGATAGTCTGATTGTAGGTTACCAGAAGCATCTGCGCATTTTCGGCAACTTGTGCCAAAATTTCGAGTTGCTTGCGCGCCTTTGACCATTCACCGAGCACGCAAAACAATTGGAAAAGAAACATTCGAGCCTTGTCGTCGGCCGGACGCGCGCGGACGATGTCGACAAGCGCTGAGCGCGCTGCATCGACATCGCCACTGCGCAGCAGGGCGTCTGGATCAGCCATCTTGACGCCCCCCCGCCAGCCCGATCAGACTTTGACGTTACGCTTGATATTCCAGCCGAACTTGACGACTCCACCAAGCGTTCCGCCCTCACCCTGCTCTTTGTAATCAAACTTGATTTCTTCGAAGTTCAAGCTGAGCACTTCAGTGGGGTTGCCACCGTTGGCACCCGTGTTGACCACGCTCGAAACCAGAATGTTGGTGAGCGAGATCTTGTAGAACTCTTCCTGCTTGCCGCCTGCTTTGCGGACCGTCAGCACGCCGCTCTTGATATGCTGGCCGCTTGCGCAAGCCTGCATCAGAGCGGGCGTGGAGGAATCGGCGAATTTGTGTACGGTGATGTCTTGGAACGCAACCTTGCCGGCCCCGCCACCGCCGCCTGCAGACCAAGCACCGCCATTTTGAAGACCGAAAGTGAAGCTTTCGACGTCAATTTCACCCTTGTGGGCGTCGTCTTTGGATTCACCCTTGATGGTTTCAAGCTTAAGAAAAATATCTGGAGTCACAATCCGTCTCCTAATGAGTGCCTGTACTGGGTGCGATCCCGAATTGCTCGAAAACGCTGGGCCTGACTATCTATTCGATCAAAACATAAGCCCAGAAGTGTAGTCGTTCTGTGACAAATCGCACTAACCGTTTGAATTCGGCAATTTAGAAACCATACTTAAAGAAACATCCATTCCTTCAAGCTGATAGTGCGGAATAAACAAGAACTTACCCTTGTAGTAACCGGGATTTTCTTCGTCTGGAACAACTTCGATGCGAGCATCTTTAAGCGGCAGACGTGCTTTGGTTTCCTCGGTAGAGCTATCGGGTTGGCCGTCGATATAGTTGGCAATCCAACGCTGCAAATCTTCCTGGATCTGCCGTTCAGTGCGAGTCCCGCCAATCCAGTCGCGCACCATGCACTTCAGGTAATGGGCAAAGCGACAACTGGAGAAAATGTATGGCAAACGCGCTGAAAGATTGGCCGAGGCAGTTGCCGCAGGATCTTCGTAAGTCGCTGGATTATTGACTGTCTGCGCACCGATGAAGGTGGCTTGATCCGTGCCCTTGCGGTGGATCATGGCCATCAGACCAGCCTTTGAAAGCTCAGCTTCACGGCGATCGGAAATGGCGATTTCGGTGGGGCACTTCATGTCGACACCGCCATCGTCGGTCGGGAAAGTTGCCATCGGCAGGCCTTCGACCGTTCCGCCGCTTTCAACGCCACGAATGCGGCTACACCAACCCCACGTACTGAAAGCTTCGGTCACGCGAACGCCCATAGCATAGGCTGCATTGACCCAAAGATGCTTGTCATGGTCACCGCCGGTGTCCTCTTCGAAAGCGAACTCCTCGACCGGATCGGATTTTGCACCATAGACCGGACGCCCCAGGAAGCGAGGCATTGCCAGCGCGAGATAGCGGCTGTCAGGGCTATCGCGGAACGATCGCCAAGCTGCGTAATCGGTGGCATCAAATAGCTTTGAGAGATCGCGCGGATTGGAAAGTTCAGTCCAGCTTTGCATGCCCATAAGGCCTGGCGCAGCGCCAGTAATGAAAGGCGCATGAGCAGCGGCGCCAATCTTGGCAAGCCCCTTCATCACATCCAGATCAGGACCTGAATGATCAAAAGCATAATCGCAGACAAAGGCCCCATAAGGCTGGCCACCAAGCTGGCCAAATTCTGATTCGTAGACTTTCTTGAACAGCGGGCTTTGGTCCCAAGCAGCATCGCGATACTGCCGGAACATCTTGCGGCATTCATCCTTGCCTACGTTCAGCACACGGATCTTGAGGCTACTGCTCGTCGATGTGTTCATGACCATATAATTCAGGCCGCGCCACGCGCTTTCGAGGCCCTGAAAGTCGGCATGGTGGATGATCTGGTTAACTTGTTCGGTCAGCTTCCGATCAAGGGCCGCGCGCAACGCATCCATCGTGCTGAACACGTCATCGCCAATAACGCCCGCATCAGCCAATGCCTGCTGCGCCAAAGTGGAAACCGCCTGCTCAATCCGGTTCGCGCGCGAATCGTCGCTTGGCTTAAACTCTTTGCGCAAAAGCGCTGCAAAATCGCTTGGCGCAAATTCCGTTTCTGTAGCTGCGCCTGCGCCTTGTACTTGTTCCGTCGCCATTTCAAGCCATCCTGTGTGCCTGCCACGGCCAGAGGTCGTGGTCGGAAATTCAACTAAGCCAATCGCTGCCTCAACCGGCGGAGCGGTCAGGCTTCACCCTCGTTCGCCGGAGGCTTGCCCGCTGCGGACATGGCCTTCATCAGTGCGGGGTCCTTGAGCAATTGGTCGAGCAAGTCCTGCGCGCCATCTTTGCCGTCCATATAAAGCATCAGGTCGTTCAATTGCTCACGCGCCTCAAGCAATTGCGCAAGCGCAGGGACCGCCTTTGCAATGGCTCCAGGAGAAAAGTCGTCCATCGATTTGAAGGTGAGGTCTACCGCAAGCTTGCCTTCACCGGTCAGGGTATTGTCGACATTGAACGCAGCACGTGGCGCAATAGCGGCCATGCGCTGTTCAAAATTGTCCATGTCGAACTCAAGAAAATCGCGGTCTTTCAGTTCTTTCTTTTCGACCAGACTTTTGCCGGAAAGATCAGACATTACGCCCATGACGAATGGCAGTTCAACTTTCTGTTTTGAACCGAAAGTTTCGACCTCATATTCGATATGAACACGAGGCGCCCTGTTTTCCTTGATAAACCGCTGACCACTTTTTGCCATTTACGCCTCCATCACCGGTAAATTCGCCCCTTGAGGCCTGAGTCTTCTGCGGCTTTTCTGCACCCTATCCGGCCACGCCGTCGGTGCCCAAAATCACTATTTCCGCTACCATTCCGCTTGCGACGATGGGCCACTCCATGGCGCAGGTCCGGAATCTTCTTCAGCAACCGACGCGCGCCTTGATCGCAGCACCCGCGTTGCCTCCTCGACCCCGCCGGGGACCAGATCTTCCAGCACAGTCATGAAATCGAGCCCGATCCATTCGCGCGCCCGCTGAAGCAGGAACGGCACTGGGCTACCCGGCTCTATCGCCCTATAATATGTGCAAATCGCATCAATCGCGCGCACCACATCCTCGCGATTGCGAATGGCACCCGAGAAGGCCGCCGCTGCTGACGCAACTGCGAACTGCGAAACATCGCCTGAAGCAGCCTCGTCAGCGTTATCAGGGACGGCAGCGTCCGGATTTTCGGCATCCGCATCACTTGGGAAAACGGCCGATAAAGCCTTGCGATAACCATCAAGTTTTTCGTGCGTCGATTTGAAGTTGGTTGCCGTGTCACCCTCTGCGTTGGCAGTAAGCACGGCATCAACACGGCGGAACGATTGACGCAGAGCGTCAAAACGCTCAACAATTGCGGTAATCTGTTCGGCGTCCAAAACACCGATGGCGGCACGAAATGCCCCATAGCCCTCAGCCGAAGCCCCCTTTTCGGCAAAACGCTCTATATCGCTGAATGTAAAACGCCCGAAACGAGCGTGTTCGATCAGTGGAACTTTGCCCAGCGGTCCCAGAAAATCGCCAATGCGGGTGAGAGATTCACACGGTGCCTTGCGGCCAATGAAGCCATATTCATCAAGTTGCGGATGAACATCGGCCCAACGTTCTTCCAACAATTGGGCCAGCCATTGCGCAGCATCCACCAACAAATCAAACCGCCGCGAAAGCGCGGCCGATCTGATCAAATAGACTGGCAGCCCGATATCGCGGGTTTTGGCAGCTAGCTCCAGAATTTGGGTATTTACCTTACCCCAATCGATATCCGACTCACCACCATCATCGCTGATCGGGCGTTCAAACTTTCCGTCAATATCGACGCGCAGATTATCGTAGGAAAGATCTGGGCCAGATGGCGCCTCTTCCGAAAGAGGCGCAACCAGCGCAGTGATATCAAGCGTCATGCCATTTGGCCCTGATCTTCACCCAATCTTATGCTTAGTCGACCTTCACGATCTCGACACGGCGGTTTGCCGCAGCTTTGGCGCCAAGGCCCGGCAGGGGCTTATCAAAACCATAGCCCTCGGGCTGAAGGCGCGAACGGTCAACTCCGGAGCTGACGAGAAAATCGACCAAAGCATCGGCACGGCGCTTGGACAATTCAAGGTTGTACTCACGTCCGCCAACCGCGTCGGTGTGCCCGCCAACAACAAAGCGCGTGCCCGCAGCAGCTACTTGCTTGATAGCACTAGCCAAGCGTTGCGCCTGGGCGCGACTGCTTGGCAAAATCGAGGCAGAGCCTGACGCAAAGTTGATCGGCAGCGTTGTCTGGCCTGGCCGTGCGGACGAAGCGACTGTCGAAGACACGGGGACATAGGAGGGACGCTTACCGGCAGCCACCGGTGCACGCTTTTTCGGCGCAGCATATTCAACAGCCACCCCTGCTGCAGGTTTCGCGGCCTTTTTGGCGCGAATAAAACCGAACTCGCGCGTCGCCCCCTTTTCGGCAGTCGCAAGCTCCTGATTGAAGGCTTCACAGTCGTTCATCAACTCGCAAACGATTTGGCTCGCCGACTTTTCAGAAACAGGCCCAGCTTGAGCGAATGCCACTACCGGGGCTGCGAACAGAGCGCCCGAAAGGATCAACTTGAACATCATATTATACCTTTAGTTAGCAGGTTAATGCCCAAACCGGAATCTTCCGGGACTGCACTTCCAATTTCTTCAGATTATAAACTGATCGTTTACTTACAAGTGATCGCTTTTTACCGCAAACATTTTCTTTAAGTCATTCAATTGACCGACAATATGTCAAGAATCAGTGCCGCTTTGGCACAATCTATAGATATAACCCGAAAACCCCTCAAAAAAACTACGGAAACATCTTGATCGGCTTCATAGAGTCTTCATAACAATCTGATGCTTTGAGTGCGGTGATATCTGTCACAGACATGATCACCAACAAAAAGCAAATAGTTCGCGCAGGTGCGGCGCTTTTTGCCGGGACCGCCAAGTAGGGGAACTGATTTGGCCGATAGCCTAACGCGGCAAACCGCCCTTGCCCTTAGGCTAGGGAGCGGCACCGAACAACTTAAGCTTGTGCGACTCGACGCCTTTGAGGCGCTGAGCCAGCACTTTGCAATTACGCTTGAGGTTCTATCTCTCGATGAAATAGAACTTTTGCCCAACTTGGGAAAGACAGCAGCCATCGAAAGCAAGCTTGATGGAAAAGTACTTCGCCATTTCCACGGCATTGTCGTCGATGCTGAATATGTTGAAGAAATTAACGGGGCAGGTTTTGTGTATCGCCTCGTATTGGCTCCAGCAGCACAATTGCACGATCAGGGTTGCAATTACCGGATATTCCAGAACAAATCTGTCATTGATATCATCAAGTCGGTTCTGTCGGAATGCAGCATCGCTTTTGAGGTGAAGGCGTCCAGCGGGACGCGGCAACTGGCCTATTGCGTGCAGTATGGCGAGAGCGATTTTGATTTCGTTTCGCGGCTCATGGAAGAAGAGGGGCTGTACTACCATTACAGCCACACATCTTCGGCCCATACGATGGTGATTTGCGACAGGCCGGGCTGCCATGCGCCTCTGCCTGCTGGACCGATTACCTACAACCCCTTGTCTGATTCTACGGCGCTGGTCGATTCGACGGTTCGCGGCGCAAGCAGCGGCATTTTCATCCAATCATGGCATGAGCGTGCCACGACTGGCGGCGAAGCGCGCGTTACGATGCGCGATTATGATTTCAAGCAACCTACCCGCCCTCGCCAAGCCGAAGCGACCGAGCGCAGCGCGCATCCGCTCGACGAGATCGAGGTTTATAACTGGCCGGGCCGTTATTATCAGGAACCTGCCGGACAAACGCTGAGCACCGTCGTGCTGGAAAGCCGCCGTGCGCAGCGTTTGCGCTATGATGGCACCACCACATATGCCGGGATAGAAACCGGATATCAGATGCAGGTAAAAAGCCATCCGATTGATCGCTTCAACCGGAGCTACCTGATCATCCGGTGCCGGACGACATTGGCCACCGAGCAGCACCGGTCGGGCGGCGGCGGCGGGCAAACTTTCGTCGAGATCACAACGGTACCCCACGATGTGGCATTCCGCGCGCCCATCGTCACCCCGCGCCCTTCAGCACGTGGCCCCGAAACGGCGGTGGTGACAGGGCCGGCGGGCGAAGAAATCCATGTCGATGAATTTGGCCGGATCAAGGTGCAGTTCCATTGGGACCGCGAAGGCAAGCTGGATGATAAATCCAGCTGCTGGATCCGTGTTTCGCAAACCGGGGGCCTTGGCAATATCGTCATCCCCCGGATCGGACACGAGGTCCTGGTTGATTTCATCAACGGCAACCCGGACCGGCCAATCATCGTTGGCCGCGTATTCAACGCAAGCCACATGCCGGTTTACAAGCTGCCGGAACACAAAACAAAGGCGCTTTGGCGCACCAAAACCTATAAGCGGACCACCGGCGATTCACTGCCCGAAACAGAAGCGCTTGATACCAAAGCACCCGGAGCCAACGAGCTGCGCTTTGACGACGCAACCGGCAAAGAAGAATTCTTCATGCATGCCGAACGCGATATGAACACGCGCGTTCGGCACAATGAAACGCATAAAGTGGGCCGCGATGTGGAAATCAGCGTGGGCAAAAACCGCAAGGAACGCGTTGGCAAAAACGAGGAAATCCTAATCGAGGCCAATCGCAAGGAAGACGTGAAGGGCACCGAAACAATCACGGTGAACAAAGACCGCAAGGTTGATATCAAATCCAACGATACGCTGAACGTGACCAAAAATATTAAGGTCACCTCGGGCGATACGATCGAAATCACTGCTGCAAAAAAGATCACGCTGAAATGCGGCGGAAGTACAATTACGATTGATCCCACATCGATCAAAATCGCCACGACCCAGCTTAAAATGGAAGCTTCGGCCAAAGCACAGCTGAAAGCGGCCATGACGAATGTTGAGGCATCGGGAATTCTTGTTGCCAAGGGCAGCCTTGTCAAAATCAATTGAGGCGGACGATGGACAACTGGAAGCTCTCCACATGGACCGACGCCGCCCAACTCGCGGCCTACGTCAATCCGCGCAATGTACCCGAGGCAGCGCGGGGCGTTTCGCCAGAAGCATGGTTTGCGCAGTTGCGCCAAGAGGGCGAAATGGTCGATGCTGTAAACTTCATTGCCCATGCCATGCCACGTTATGAATGTGTGGTGTGGGCCGTGCGCGCACTGATTGAAATGGGGATCGCACGCACCGACCCCGCCATGGTTGCCGCGCTGCGCTGGATTGATAACCCCTCAGACGGATTGCGCCGCGCAGCCGCCGAACTGGGTGACAGCCTTGACGATGAATCCGCGCAGTCGCTGATTTGCCAGACCATTTTTCTGTCTGGTGGTTCTATCTCCGAAGAAGATTTGCCGCCCATCCAGCCCCCGCCAGATACTTGCGCCAAATTGGCGGCCGCCGCCGTACTAACCGCTGCGTTTGCACTGGAAGAGCCTGACAATGCTATCATCACAGGACTTGCCTTGGGTGAAACGGTCCTTGCTGGTGCTTAAATCTGGAACCTGTCAAATGTTGATGCCGGGTTGATGGTATGTGGTGACATTTCAATGCCAAGACGATAATCCACGTTTGTGCCGTTAACTTTATTCATCCGCAATGCCGATAGGCTCGACAATGGATCGCCGCTGTCGCTTGTTATTGACAAGCGCGGGGCATTAATTGGTCGTGCTGCAACAACGGATTGGTGTTTGCCCGATCCATCATTGCATGTTTCTTCACGCCATTGCGAAGTCCGCTTTTCCGGCGGCAATTACGAGTTGATAGATCACAGCACCAACGGCACTTTTCTGGATGGCCAGCCTGCACGGCTTGCCGGTCCGCACCTGATTTCACCCGGCGACGTCTTCCGGGTTGGTCAGTACGAAATCGTAGCATCGCTTGATGATGCGGCTGCGGCACAGGCGGCAGAACGAAATGCCAGCCCTGCTCCTGCCGATTGGCGAGGGTGGACAGGCGGCAATGATGATGCGGCCCCGCCTGCTTCTTCTTCAAGCTGGGATGCCCGCCCGACAGGTTCAGCCATTTCCGGCACTGGCCCGATGTCGCAAAACTGGGCAGCGCCGCCAACCGCGCCCGCACCTGCCGCAACGTCAGGCGCATCAGGAGGATGGGGGCCGCCAGCAACGCCTTCAGTATCAGCTTGGGGCGCACCATCTGCCCCCGCGCCGGCAGCATCTTCAAGTGGCTGGGGTGCATCCGCGCCACCGGCTCCACCGCCAGTGGCTGATCCCGCTCAATCTGCAGGATGGGGTGTTCCTGTTCCGACCCCATTGAAGCCGGCATCCGATTGGTCAAGCCCGGCAGCCCCACCCCCGCCGCCTGCCGCAGATGACATCTGGGGCAAGTTTTCTGAATCGAACGTGGTTGATTGGGCGCGTGGCGGCTTTGGCGGCCCCGCTGCATCGCCGCCACCTGCGTTCACCCCTGCGCCACCACCTGCGCCACCACCTGCGCCGGTGCCTGTTGCCCACGTACCCGCACCGCAACCGGTTGCACACATACCAAGCCCGCCCCCCGTGCCAGCACAACCAGCAGCGAATGGTCCGGGGCTTGCCGCACTGGCCCAATCCGCTGGCCTCAGCTTGGCAAAACTGCAATCGGGTGAGGCGCAAACGCTGGGCAAAGCCGGAAGCCTTTTGCTCCGGCTTGTCGCAGGTATGGTCGTAATGCTTGAGGCGCGCGCGCGCGCCAAGAGCCAGCTTGGCGCACAAGGAACCAGCCTGGAATTCGATGGCAACAATCCGCTGAAGTTTGCGCGCACGCCCGAACAGGCGCTCGAACAGCTTCTGAACGATCCGCAACGCGGGTTCATGGATGGCGAACGCGCAATCGAAGATGCCTTCAAAGATTTGCAAGCGCACCAGATGGCCACACTCAGCGCTATGCAAGGCGCGCTCCGCCACACGCTCGACCGGTTCAGCCCGCGTTCCATCCGGTCCCGCGCCGAACAAGGCGGTATTCTCTCCCGCATCTTGCCCGGCGCGCGCGATGCCGCACTGTGGAACGCCTATGAACGCGAATTCAGCGGCGTCGCCCAAGGTTCGGACGAGGCGTTCATGGAGATCTTCTCCAAAGAATTCCGCCGCGCTTATGAAGACATTTCGCGTAGGCGGTGATCAATCCGGCTGCTCGTTCACGGTTTTGTACGAAACCATATCGGCCTGCCATCCCTTCGCACGCGCTTCAGCCATAAACCGCGCAGGCCAATCGCTACCGCGGGAAGCCGCAGTGCCATTTAACAATTGCTGATCGAACGGCCCTTTGCCCCAAAGCAAGAAGATACCGCTCCACCCGGCGTGCCATGTATCGATTTGATAGCGATATTGCCCGGGAGCAGCCGGGACGGCATTTTCTGCCAAATAGCTGCGGTCGAACAAAGGTTCGAAAGTCAGCTTTCCGTTCTCGTCAACACCCACAACTGCAATATCACCGTCAACGCCGTTGAAATCAAACTCGATGATTACAGGCGCTCCAACTTTTCCTGCGTTCTCATCGCCGTCCGGATACTTCGCCAGTTCCCACTTGGCTTGCGGTGTAGCAAGGTGCGCGCGCCCTTTGCTGCGCACTTGCCGAAAAGCAGCGACCGGGCCGCAAACATTGGCGTTTACTTGTGCAACATCGCTGAAATCAATCGATGCCGCGCGCAAGCCTTTGGCCGATAGCAGTTTGCTGATCTCGTTCTGCGCCTCAACTGGCTGACCTGCCACGCCTTTCACCGACAGCGCCACATCGTTACCCTGCACTTGCAAGTCGCTCACATCGAGCCAAGAGCATCCGACGTTAGCCAGACCGCCATCCAGCGCGGCCTGCGCCACTTTCAACGGATTACCAGCAGGCGCGGCAACCGCCGCAACACTCGCCTCGGGCGCAGGATCATCTTGCGATGACATCATCACGCCGATGCCGCCAACCAGCAAGACTGCGGCCGCAATCCCGGCACCGATCAGCATCTTGCGCTGATTGTCACCGCCTTCACCGGCAGCCTTCACAGGCTTCGTTTTGAGAACAGGTTTGGCCGTAGCGACAGGCGGTGGCGGTACTACCGGCTGCGGTTGCGGAGTCAGAAACGCTGTAGCGCTCCCAACGCGATCGCCCAGCGCCGCCAACACATCTTCCATCGTGCGCAGCCGGTCAGCCGGATTGGCGCGCAGCATGCCTTCCATGACGGGACGCAGTTCGTGCGGCACTTGCGATAAATCCGGCCCTGCGCGGCGTTTATCCACCGCATCGACCGGTGATCCGCCCATATTCACATCGCGCTTGCTGATGATCGCAAGGATCGTCAGGCCAAGGCTGTAAACATCGCTCCACGGCCCCACTTCGCGCCCAAAATCGCCAAGCTGCTCGGGCGCCACATAATTGAGCTTGCCCGCAAAACCATCGCCCACAATCGTCTGGCTGCCGGGATCGAGATCCTTGGCGATACCAAAGTCGATCACTTTGGCGCGGTCCAACCGCCCGCCTTCGAGCATGATGTTATCAGGCGAGATATCGCGGTGGATGGCACCCAGAGCGTGTGCCACGGCAAGCCCCTCGGCCAGTGTGCGGATCAATTGCAAAAGCTGCGCCGGAGTGGCCTCAATCGTCGAGAGCACATCGGACAAATTCTGCCCGTCGATATACTCTGTCACGATATAGAACACGCCCAATTGCGGTTCCATCGCCAGCGTGCGGTATTGCACCAGCGCGGCATGGCTGAGCCGCGTCAGCGTGCGGGCCTCCTTTCGGAACATCGCCAGCACATTGGGATCACGCGCCAGATGCGGCAGGATCACTTTGATCGCAACGCGCTCTTCATCATTGTTGATGTTCACACCTTCGAACACCTGGCCCATGCCGCCCCGCGCGATAAAGCGGCGCACCTCGTACAAGTGATTGAGCACATCGCCTTCGCGCACCTCGCGCGGTTCCCCCGCAATAGCAGAGAATGACGTGGTGTTTGGAAAGGCTGTGTCGGCAAATGCGGGAGGCGCGGCGAAAGGCGCCGGGCTTGTCGGCATAGCTGTAGGGGGGCCATCGCCGCTATTCTCTACCGCACTGAAGGAAGGGGCCTGTCCCGGCAGGGGCACAGGATTGAAGATGGTGCGCGGTTCATCATCACCATTCGATCCGTTATTGTTGCTCACGCTGGCACTCCGTTCAGGATCAGGAGCGTCGGCTCGCTCAAACCTACCAGTGAAACGGTGACGTTATCCGGTGCGCCCCCCGCAAGGCTGGCCTCAACCAAAGCATCGGCTGCACCAATGCCGCGCTCGCTCAAAATCCGCGCGATTTCCACCTCGCCCACCACGCCGTAAAGCCCATCGCTGCACAGCAGGAACAAGTCTTGCGTCTGCGCGACGTCGCGCACCGCATCAATCTCCAACGTATCCTGCACGCCCACGGCGCGTGATAGCACGTGCTTCATCGGATGATCTTCGGCATCGGCGGGATCGAGCAGTCCGCGATCCACCATTTCCTGAACTTGCGTGTGATCACGCGTGAGTTGGATTAATTGGCCATCGCGGTACAGATATGCGCGGCTATCGCCTGCCCATAGTACCGCAAATTCATCGCCGCGCACCACCAACGCCACCACGGTTGCACCCATGCGCACGCCAAGGTCTGTGGCATGGCCAAAGATCGCGGTATTGGCCGAATGGATTGCGTTGGCCACCACATCACACGCGCTGTCCATCGCATCGGGCACGCGCACGGCGCCGACGGCGGCCACCAGTGCTTCGGATGCCAGCTTGCCATTGGCATGCCCGCCCATTCCGTCGGTCACCAGCCACACACCCACGCCTGCATCGGCAAAATGGCTGTCTTCGTTTTCGCTGCGCACGTTACCTACGTGGCTTAGCGCCCTGTCTTCGATGCGGAACGCAACGATCATGCAGCCATCTCCAGCATTCGCTCAATCACCCCGACCGGCCGATTTTCCATAAGCTCAACCAACGGCCCATCTTCACCTACCAGCGCCCAAGTGGCACCTGTCGGGCTCCATGGCAGCGCCTCAGCGGCAACTTGCGCGTTGGCTAATTGATCTGCGTCCCACCCTTGCGCAAAGGCTTGGCCCAAAAACGTCAAGCATCCAGCTGACAACGCCGCCGCGTTTTCACAATCCACTGCTGGCGCTGCAAACATGAGCGGAAACCGCCGCCCGACCCGGTCTGTCGAGGCGCACAAGATACCGCCAGTCCAGCAGCCCGCCGCATCCATATCAACAAAGTGCCAGACCGGTGCGGCCTCATAACGCTCAGCAAAACTGTCACCCCACACCGCCTGTCCGCGCTCCATCTCTGCCGTCAGCCACAGATCGAGCGCGTCACGCGTGGGCGCATCAATCCCGCGCGCAACGAAATCGCCGTGCGCGGGCAGCTTGCCGAAAAGCCAGTTGCTCAAAGCGCGGTCGGGCATCGGAAGCTCCACAGCCCACCCCGCCCGAACGGGTTGCGATCATTGGGCAGGCTGATCTTGAACACGGCGGTCTGCGCACCCGATCCGAATGTCGCCAGCACCGCCAATGGCCCCGCGTTTTCCTTGCGCGCGGCATCGAGCAGGCGGAACAGTGCCCAAGGGCCTTCTGTTTCAATACCGCCAACCTTCTGGCCGCCTGCCATCAGTGCCACCGATGCCACCGGCAGGTTGCCCTGCGCCGACCATACCAACGGCTTTTGCGCGCCCAGCGATCCGCGTTCAAAGGTATAGCGCGTGTTGCCGACCACCATATCCACGGTATCAATGCCTGCGCCGAATGACTTGGCCTCGATCTTGACGTTCAGCCCGCCTGCCAAAACATCGCGCAATTGCCGCGCTTTTACGAACTCTTCAGGCGTTGACGGGTTCAGCGTGGCCGCTTGCGGGTTCTGCGCATTCCAGCGCCAAACCGGCCCGGTCATATCCAGCAACGGGATAATCCGGCTTTGAATAAAGCTGTCCATCGTGCCACCCAGGCCGAACACGCGCTGGACATCGGCCAGCGATGCATCCGCGACGGCTGTGCCAACAAAAGGGTAGCGGTCTTGCGTAGTCAATTGGCAATCGGGAAAGACGGACTGCCCGTAGGCATCGCTTAGCGCCCCCTGAGCCGCAGCTGTCGTGGCTGAAGACCCACCGCTGGTGGCAGCGGCGACGAAGTTCTGCAACTGCGCTGGAGCTGCTCCGGCGTTGGTTGCCACCGCGCCCAAGGCCATTGCCATCTGCGTCTGCACCGCATCAGCGCCCATCCCGCCGCCTGCCAGCCGCGACGAGGTAATCGCCTCACCCGCCTTTATGATGGCCGCAACGAAATCATCAATCGGCGCGGGTGCTTTGCCATCGCCGACGTAATCATGCACCGGCTTGAAGTGCGATGTGATCGTCGTAGCGGCGTCCACTTGCGGACCAGTCGCCGTAGCGGCTTGCGCCAGTTTGCCAAAACGCGAGGAATCCACTTTGGCCTGCGCTGCATCGCCAAGTGCCTTGGCACCGCCTGCGAAGGTGGTGTTCTTGCGCAGTTCAAGCAGCAGCACTTTGAGCGGCGATGGCGATTTGCCGAACGCCCCCAGCACCGCCGCATCGCCAAACAGGTTTCCGGGCGTTGGCAGGGTGGCCACGCGTTCCCATACCGAAACGTAATCGCGGGCATAGAGCGCTGCGACGCCGGGCCGTATCTGTTCAACTTGTGCTTGGACGCCCGCGGTTTCTGCGCCATCGCCCAGTACCCACAAGTCTTTTTGCAGATCACTGGCCACAGTAATCAGCCCCGGCAGATAGGCTTTTTCATAGCCTTCTCGCGTATAGAAATAGGGCACTTCGAGCAGCATCACATCTGCGCCATTGGCAAAAGCCTGCGCATCGCCTGATGATATCGCAGCGCTTGCCCGCCATGGCTGTTCGGTGCCCGCCAGCGCATTCTGGCGCAGCACTGCATAGGCGCGGTCAGCAAGGCTGAGCGTTTGCAATGCCGCGCGGGCCGAGGCGATGGTCGTGCCGTCGAGTGGCGCTTTACGGCCGGCCCATTCCGATGACAGCCCTTGATCTTCCAGGAGCGCAGCGAGGTGTTCGCCCATTTCCTTGCGCACCGGCGCACGGTCAGCGCCGGGGAACTGCTCGTTCGCCCAATCGCCCTCGATCCACGATTTGACGGTGCCTACATCCAATGGCCCCTGCCCGCCCAGCATCAGATAGACCTTGAGCGGCTGGTAGATCACCACCGGATCAGCGCCGTTGGTGCCGATATATTGTTCCAGCCGCAGCAACAGGCGCGGCAGGAGGATGCGGCGCAGGCCTGCGCGATAGGCTTCGACAGCGGCATCGGAATGGCTGGTTTGATAAAGGCCGAAGCGCTTGAACAGGCCGGGTTCTCCGGCAGCTTGTTCGGCATAGCCTTGAGGCAGGTTGCGCAGCGCGCGCAGTGATGCCAGCGCTTGTTCGAGATCAGGATCGGTATCGCGCACTTCGACCAGATCGACGCCGGTTTGCTGCAATAGCGTGGCGGCTTGGGCCGAGGATTGGCCGAGCGCGGATTGGAACGACCGGTTCTGCCAGAAGCTGACGCCCCAGAGCGCGACGACGACAGCGGCGGCGGCGGCGACGCCGATGATGCCGGCGGTGGTGCGGGCTTGCTGGCGGCGGCGGGCGGCAGGGTCTGCTTCGACCAGGCCGGCTTCGCCGAAGACGACTTCGGTGAGGAGTTTGTTGATGAAGTACGTGCGCGCAGAGCCACCTGTGGCACGGACTGTACTTTGATAACTCTCTGCAATTCCAGACAAAATGCGATCTAGTGGGGCACCTTGTTGGACACCGCTGGTCAAGTAGAAGCCGCGCAGGGTTCCGGCGGGCTGATCGCCCGACAAAAACGCACCATCGACAAAGCGCGCCAGCCGCGTGCGTAGCGCGCCCAATTGCGCCGGAAAGCCAAGGATCAGGCTGCGCCGTGTCTGGTCAACCTCTTCGAACAGGCGCTTGGCCTGCCGCGCCTGCTGCGCCGAAACCACCGCATCGAACGCGCCGACAAGATCATCGCTGGACGGGCGTTTGACCTCGACCGGGAAAGTTGCGCCGAGCACCGCGCGGCGGCCTTCGACATCGAGATCGTCGTAAAACTCGCTGAAGCCCGCGATCAGATCGGCCTTGGTCAAGAGCAGATAAACCGGCACCGAGACCTCAAGCGAGGCGCGCACTTCGGTCAAGCGGCGGCGCACCAGCGAGGCATGGCGATCGAGGCCTGCCCGGTCTGCTTGCAACAGTTCATCGACGCCAATTGCCACGATTACGCCGTTGATCGGCGATAACGGGCGGTGCTTTCGCATCAGCGAGAGGAAGCTAGTCCAGCCTTTGGCATCGGCGGCAGAATCGGAATCCTGCGTGGTATAGCGGCCCGCCGTATCAACCATGATCGCTTCATCAGCGAACCAGAAATCCAGATTGCGCGTGCCGCCAACGCCCTTGAACGATTGATCCGACAGCGGAAAACGTAGGCCTGAATTGAGCAGTGCGGTGGTTTTGCCAGCGCCGGGAGGACCGATGATGACATACCACGGGCGGTTATAGAGATAATCGCGGCGCTTGCCCGCACCGGTGCGCAGCGATGCCAGCGCCTCAGCCATGCGGGCCGATACTGCTTGGCCTTCAGCATCGCCGGGCGCGGGCGCAGAAAGCTCTGCCGCGATCGCGGCAGCGGCATTGCGCATTTTGTGCGTGCGCCACCAGCCGAACAGCCCCCAAGGCACCACGATCACCGACAGCACGAGCAGCCGCACCCACCATGGCGAAAGCATCCGCACAAAAATCGGAAGGCCGATGCAGAGCACCAGCACGAGCAACAGCACGATCAGTCCACTGAGGACCCACCAGTTACCGAGAAACTTCTTCACCAGGATAGCCCCGACTGACTAGCGTTGACGCGGAATGACGATTTCGACACGGCGGTTGAGCGCCTTGCCTTCGGGTGTGGCATTGTCGGCAATGGAACGGCTGTCGCCATAACCCTCAACCGAAATGCGCCCCGGATTGGACAGGGCCGACCCGAGGATGCCCGCCACGGTTTGCGCGCGCGCTTGGGAAAGCGCGGTGTTATCGGGGAAGGCCAAGCCGCTGATCTGGTCGCTGTCCGAATGGCCCTCAACCGTGACTTGTCCGGGCTCGGTTTCCACCGCGCGGCCAATCCGTTCGAACAATTCGGCTCGCGAAGGTTCAAGCTGATCGGACCCCGATTGGAACAATTGGCCGACGGTTGTGCGCACGCGTACAGTGCTGCCATCTTCTTCAACAACCACCAGATTTTGGCGGATTTCGGGTTCAAGAAACTGGCGCAACCGCACGAGTTGGCCCGATTCCACCGGCGGCGGTGGTGCGGTACCGACGCGAGACAGGCGCAAATTCTCTTTCGGCATAAGGGCTTGAGCACCCTTCAACGAATCAGAGCCCGCCGTCATCAGCAACAGCCGCATGACGATATAGAGGCCGATCAAGACTGCGAGCGCCACGGCAGCAGCCAGCGAAATCTTGCTCCACGGGCTGATCTTGCGCAGCGGCGCGGCGGCACCTTGCCACATCGGTGCCAGTTCGGTTGGCGACAGCGCGCGCGGATGTTCGAGCGCGCCGTAAAGGTTGGTGAGGATCTGCTGCAACCGCGTGCGGCCATCGGGCATCACGCGGAAGCGCCCTTCAAATCCGGCGGCCAAGCAATCGGCGTAAAGTTCGATCATCTCGGCATTTTCGCCGGGGCGGGCAAGCAGATCATCGACCAGTTGCCAAAACCTGTCTCCGCCGATGTTTTCCCGGAAAAAGCTGACGACAAGGCTGCGTCGCGCCCATTCTGCACCATCATTGCCTGCACCCGGCAGGTTCTGCGCGATATCATCAATCGTGGCGCAAATGGCATAGCGCGCGCGCATCCGCGTTTCCTGCGGATAGGTTGCGCCAATCGCGCGGTCATAAGCGGCGACGGCTTCGGTGGCTTCGCGGTGGAAATCGGGCAGGGAAATCCGCGCGCGGCCTGAACGCACCGATGCCGCCAGTGCCAGCACCGGCCCGGCTTCAATCACCAGCGGACTGCGCGTCTCACGCGGGCGCGATGGAACCGGCACATCATCATCGTTCAACCGACGCCCGCCCGATGTGGGCTGCATGGGCGCAGCAAAAGATGGCGGCGGTTCACCAAAGCCGGCTGGCGGCGCACCGAAGCCATGCGAGGGCTGGACCGGCGCGGCAGCGGGTGGCTGGGCAGGCTGCGCCATGGGAGGCGGCGTGCCCCACCCGCCTGCCCCCGCAGGAGGTGGCGGCGGAGTGAGCGGTGAAGGTTGCGGTTGCACACCCCCGCCCCCGCGCATGCCGGAAAGCGGAGATGGCCGGAAAACCGTGCGATTGCCGTTATCGGAGGAGCCGTCCCCGCTCATACCGCGCACTCCCTATTTGTGATCAACGCGCTCATCGTGCGGCCCTTTTCACGCACCACAATTCCATCCGCAATTGCGGCCAATCACCCGCAACGTGCAGCCCCACCGCCGTCGCCGTGGCGAAATCGCGCCAATCGGCGACGCCGCGATCGAGTTCGAAATAGACAAAGCCCGGCAGCACGCGTAATTGCGAAGGCGGAGTTGGCGTGTGTCGCAACGGCACGCCAGGAAGCGCAGAATCGACGATCTGACGCATCTTTTCAACCGCGCCGATTTTGGCCACCGCCGGGAACATCTGGCGCACTTCATCGACTGAAGCCGCCGCGCGCACCGCCAGATAGAAGTAGCCGTGCTGATAAAGATTGCGGTCGGTAATCGTCGATGTCCACGCGCCCGGTCCCATCGGTTCGAGCGGCAACTGGATGGCCGAACGATCAAACACCGCCGACAACATCGATTGCAGCAGATCAAACAACGGTTCGAACGTGGCGCGCAGGTTTTCGTGATCGTAAGGCGGCAATGGCGGAGCCTTGCGCTCAGGCTTAACCAAAGTGGCGATTTCTCCGGCAATGCTGGCCAGTTCCTGATACATCCGCTCAGGGTGGACGACAGGAAGCGATTCCAGATGACGCAGCACCGGGATCGAACGATTCAGCGCTTGCAACAACAGGAAGCTGGCGAAAGTTTCCGCCCCCCCGTCGGTCGCCTCAACCGCGCGCAGGGCCAGTTCATCGGCGCGCTGTTCGCACCGGCCCAGAATATCGATCAAGCCGTTGCGCAACGGGCGCGAGGCGCGGATATCGAGCATGGGCGGGATATACCGGTCATCAAACATGACCTTTTTGCCCTGCATTTCACGTACTTGGCCAAGGCCGCACAAGATGCGCCCATAGGTCTGGTCACGGGTGACGCCCATCCGGAGATTGGGCTGCGCAACCTCAATCGGTTCTTGCGATCGGTCTTTCGAAAAGCAATCGGCGATATCGCTTTCCTGCACCAGAAAACGGATATCCGGCCCTGCGCTATCGGCCTCTTCAAATTCCTGCGCGCCAGACTGTGCGGCGGGCAGCGTGAGATAGACCACGGCATCGCGGGTATCGCCAGGGATATCCAGCGCGGGCAGCGCCATATCATCGGGAATGGAAAATGGTGTGCCATCGGGCATCACCCCTTTGGCGCGGACCAGTGCAAATTTGCCAAGCGCGGCAAGGTCTTCGTCTATCTCGACCTCGGTTAACCCCCAGGCATAGGGCTGCAACGAATCCGCCCGCACCCGCAACTGCCACAGCAGTGCACGATCTGCTTGCTGGAAGTGTTGTGGCCGAAGAAACTGCCCTTCACGCCAAGCGACACGACTTCCGAACGACATTCGATCCCCCGCTAATCAGCATATTACTTTAAAGCACAGCTTCATGCTAAGCAAAAGCTTGGTTATTGCTTCGTTTGATTATTTCACTGCAACTTGTCCGGCTTAAAGGTTGATTCGAATGGACAATAATTCTTTTAATCCAAAACTTTGGCTGTCTGAAAATAAATCCGCAGCCAATGTAGCGGATTCGGGCAGCGAAAGTTTCGGTGCGTTCTGGAAAAGCGTTAGTGCGCCCGATAACGCCCAGGCCAGTACGCCTATCTCCGCGACGGCCAGTGCTATACCAAATACCGCCAAGCCAGCGACAGGGCGCAGCCGCACCGCCTTTGACCGGCGTTTCGCACTGGCTTTGACTGCGTCTGCTGCCATTCTGGCAGGTTCCGCATTGGCGGCGTGGCTCACCCGCACCGGGCCTGTCAGCGCTCCGCAGGCCAGCGCGGGTGTTGCAGGCGATACGGGCAGCAATGTGCAAGAGCGCGCGGTTAATCTGGCAGGGCCGGGCCAACTTGTCGGCGCGCTGATCGAAGCGGGGGTCAGCGCGGCTGATGCCAATGCTGCGGCTGCGGCGGCGGCACCGCATCTGGCCAGCGGCAGCGAGATTCGTGCGATTTTGGTGATCATTCCCGGCGGGGCGGGCGGCGGTTTGTTGCAGCAATTGCGCGCCACACGGATTGACGGGTCTGGCGTTATTCTGGCGCGTGGCGAAGACGGGACTTATGCGGTGACCCCGCTGGTCGCCGACGTTACCCGCAAGATCGAAGTGCTGCGCGGCGAGATTGACAGCGAGAGCTTTTACACCTCCGCCGTCTCTGCCGGACTGATCGACACGTTGATTCCTGAATTCATCAACGCCTTTTCTTATGACTTCAACCTTGCTTCCGAAGTGAGCCCCGGCGACGTGTTCGAAGTGGCTTATGATCAGGAAGTCAACGGTGCGGGCGAGGCGATTGGCCAGCCCAAGCTGCTTTATGCGCAATTGACGACGGCGCAGAAAAGCCTTGCCTTGTACCGTTTCCAGACGGCAGACGATGGTAGCGGCTGGTTCGATGGCAATGGTGCGACGACCAAGCGCGGGCTGATGCGCACCCCGGTAGACGGCGCGCGCATCACATCGAAATTCGGGATGCGGTTTCATCCGGTGTTGCATTACAACAAGCTGCATGGCGGCACCGATTTTGCGGCCCCGATCGGCACGCCGATCTTTGCAGCGGCGGATGGTGCGATCGAATTTGCTGCGATGAAGGGCGCGAACGGCAACCTGACGATCCTGCGCCACGATAACGGTTGGGCGACGTACTATTTGCACCAGAACGTGTTTGCGCCCGGCATCGCGGCGGGCACCCGCGTGACGCAAGGGCAGCGTATTGGCGATGTGGGCACCACCGGCCGATCCACGGGGCCGCATCTGCATTACGAAGTCCACATCGATGGCGAGCGGATCGATCCGCTGAGCATTCCGACCGACGAGGCAAGCCGCAAACGGCTTGACGGTGCGGCATTGCAGGCGTTCATGAAGGAACGCGACCGGATCGATACGGCGCGGGCGCAAGGCACGAATTAAGCCCCAGGGGCCGGTGCGGCGGCGCGCAGCGTTGCACGTGGCACCAGCAGGGGGACGATCAGCGCCAAGAGCACCATCGCGGTGCCCACACTGGCATTAAGGCCTTCTTCGCTGCCGCCCCACAGCGGGCTGCCGATCATGTCAAAATCGACGAGCGAACCAAGGCTGGGGTTTCCGGGATTGGGCAGAAGCCCGAACACCGAATTCTCCGTGCCGTTCCATGCTGCATGGGCGGCAACCGGTGCCCATAGTCCGCCACTGCGTAGCGCCAGCAGGCCGAACAACAGCCCCGCCAGCGCGATGACCAGTAACGACAAAAGCTGGCGCGGACCGCCAATGAGGTGGAAGGCCGTGAACAGCACCGTGGCCACGGCGACGCCTGCCACCGGGCCGGTTTGCGCCGATAGTGCGGGCTGCAACCATCCGCGAAACAGCACCTCTTCCATCGCCGATTGCACGATGGTGACCGCGATAGCGACGAGCACCAGCACGGTGAAGCCGGTGATGCCTGCGCCTGCTACGAGTCCGCCGTTGAGCCAACTGAGCGCCAAAGTTGCGGTCAACCCGCCTGCCCCAATGGCGATGCCGATGGCGGTCCAGCTCGGGCGCGCTTGTCCGCCGCGCAGCACTTTGTGCCGCGCCAGCATTCCGGCAATCACAGCGATGGGCAGCAATGGCACATAAACCAGAAGCGTAAAGCCGATTGTGATCGTGCTGCCCGGTTCGTCACCGATCAGATCAGGCGCGAAATAGACCATCAGCAAGACCCACGACCATGCCGCCAACAGGCTTGCGCCGATCACACCCCATTGCCACAACGCCGAAGCGACAGGGTCAGCCGATCCGGTTTGCGCCATCAAACAGCCCTCCGTCCAGCAGCCGGTAATGATGTGTGGCCGTGCCGCCTGCACCCTCGACCGAAAACTGCTCGATGCCATCAAACCACGGTGCGCGTTCTTCACGTGTGGCGGCGCGGATATAAGTGTTGAACACGCGCGGGTCATAAAAGCGGAACAGCACGATCATGCCATCGGGCAATTTGGCCTGAAGAAACCGGCGGAAATGGCGCTGCAACCGCTCAATCGGAAGGTCTGACAGCACCATCAGGCCCCAACTGGCTCCGTGGCCATGCTGCTGCCACACGCCCAACAAAGGCTCGCTCGGATCGATCTTGACCAGCCACGGGGCGGCGGTCAGCATATCGGGATCGAGGTTGCGACCCTTGAACAGGCAGAGATGCTCGCGGCACGATTGCACCAGACCGATCAGGCGCGGGTCATGCGCGCAATCGATCACGGCATACCACGCCGCGCCCATCAATTGGCCATCTTCTCGAGCGCTTTGGCGCATTGTTCGCAGAACGGCATCGCGTCTTTGGCGGCGGCGATCATCGCATTTTTCATCGCGGTTTGGGCGGTGCCATCGCCTTCAAAGCCGAGCGGCAAATTGAGCAGGGCACTGGCCACGCTCATAGGATCGGCGCTGCCTGCATCGCCGATCAGCACGTTTGGCATGCCCATGACGATGACTCCGCCATGGGCAGTGATATCGCCCATCCGCGCGGCGGGATTGCCTCTGACAAGGACAGTGAAGGAGCCCAAGGCGATGACATCAAGCGGGCCATTACAGACAGCCTTGTCGCCGATCCGCGCCTGCGGGAGGCTACCCGTCAGCACATTGATCGCCGCAGGAGGCATGATCGGCCCGCCCACGTGGGGGACTGTCCCCGTCACCATCGGACAGACATGAGGATCAGTGATGCGCGCAGCCGGTCTGCTCATAGTGCCTTGTCGCTCCTGCGCGGCACAATTGCCGTGCGCAAAATCACAATCACACCGCCTGTCCAGACAAAACTATCGCGCGGACATTCACGCGAAACAGCAAGCGCGCGACGATTGGCCCGGCGCAACGGCCGGGCCAAAACCGGTTTATCAGCGCGAGCCGGCCGAAGTAGCCTGACCCGATGGTGCGGCGACAGCCAGTGCGTTTGCCCCGCCCTGTGCGGCTGCAACCTTGGCCGCGCCGTTCAGCAAGGGCTTTTGCGAATCGCCGATCAGCACGAATGCCCCCCAATAGAACGGGTGCGAGGTCGCGCGGTTCGTGATCAGCGAGACTTGCGCCTTTTGCAGCGCCTCACCAATCGTGCCTGTCCGCGCGTTGCCATAGAAACGGGTGATCAGCTCGACGCTTTCCCCGGCATCGGAGATGGGCCAATAAGTGGAAAGCACGGCCTGCGCGCGCGCAGCAAGGAATGCGCGCACAAGACCATCGAGCGATCCGCCCACTTGCTCTTGCCCGGAAGCCTGACGCCCGCGACCGCTGACACCGGCAGACGTGTTGCACGCCGTCAGCACGACAAGGTTTGCATCAAGCCGCAGCATGGCCACTTCATCCAAGGACAGGATGCCATCGGAATTGGCCTCACCCACGCTGGTCACCAGTGCAGGCGGAGCCTTGGCGCAACCCCATTGACCTTCGGTCAGACCGTGCGTTGCAAAGTGCAGAACTTGGAACTGGTCGAGATCGACACGGCTGCGCACCGCTGTATCGGTAAAGGCCGCCCCGGTAACTGCTGGTGCACCGGGTACGCCGAGCGCTGCGCTGGCTTCCTTGAGTTCGGAGGCATCAATCGGCGTGATCATGCGGCTCATCTCGGCAACGCGCGAAAGTTCGACTTCGCAGTTGGTGCCGATGCTGACCTTCATGCCGCCGAAGTTGGCTTCAAGCGCAACCGGTTGATGCTGCGCAAACCCGATAAAGGGTTGCGGCGCCTTGGACGCAGCCAGATTGCGCGATACAATCAGCGAACGCGGAGACAGCGCCGTTGAAAGTGACAATTTGCGTGCCAGAAAGCCGACTTGGCTATAGTTGTACTGATCGTTGCGACGTGTTTTCACGAAGGCCGCCGTGGACGCATCGTCGGTTACCAGAATACCCGCAGGCAGGGTATCGAGCACGCCCGAACCATCGATAACCAGCGACGAATAGCCGTTAACGCGGTCGGATGCCGGACCGATCAGCAATTTATAGAGCAAATTGGCACCGGACACCGAAAACACCGGTACATTATCGCCCCCGCCGGTCACCGTATCGCGCACCGCTTTGACCACTTTTTCTACGGCAACTGCTGGCTGCGCAACGCGGTAGATCTTTGTGCCCGATGCATCGATCAGCGCGCCGAAGATGTACCCCCCCACGGTGCTGAGCTTCAGGTAACCTTCGCCGGGCTTGAGAACGGTGCGAACATCGCCAACCGAAGCAGGTGTATCGATGACCTGGCGGAAGGAGTCGTTGGCGGCCAATTCGTTCTGCAACGCAAGCGACCGGTTTTCGAGTTCGGTGCGGCGTGCTTCAAGTTCGGTCCGCTTTGCGGCATCGACGCCCGAGGCGATTTCAAACCGCAGCTTGTTGATTTCGCGCTCGACTTCTTGTCGGTCCTGGACTTTCGCCGCAAGCGCAGGGTCGGCCGCGATTAACGACTGCAATTCCACAAACTGGCGGGCAATGGCCGGGGTTGAAGCGGCTTGCAAAGCCCTGAAGAAACGCTCTGCCGAAGTGCCTTCCGGCCGCCGCGCCGCATCATTGACCAGTTCATCAAGGTAGCTGCGTGTTTGCGCTGGCAAGCCGCCAACATCGGCTCCTGCCGAAATCAGGCTGGACACCGCATCATCGAACTGGGCGAGCACTTCTTCGGTCGAGCCACCGCCGCGCGAAAGCACGGCTGCGCGCTCAAGTTGGACTTGCGCCAATGCCGGGCCGTTATCACCTGCATCTTCGGCAAGGCGCAAGAATTCGATGGCCTTATCGAGCGATGCAAGTGCACCGGTGCGATCATCTGCGCCCAATTGTAGGCGCGCGCGCTGGCGTTCTATCCGCGCGGCAAGCCACAGCAACTGCTGCTGCGGGATCGGCTCTGCCCGCAAGGCCAGAAGGCTGCGGTCGGCAAAATCGAGCGCCGACTTTGCATCATCACGTCGACTTTGCGCCAGCAAGGCGACACTGCGCGCCCAACCGGCCTGCGCATCGATCACCAACTGGGTGCGGGCACGGTTATCCCATGCCGATGAGAGCGCCGATCCTGCCTCTGCCCCCTTGCCTGCTTCATTAAGAGCGCGAACATTGGCGGCATCCAGCAATGGCTGATCGGCTGCGCCCGCAACCGTGCTGCCAGCGTCGAGTGCCGTGATTGCGACGCCGAATTCACGCTTGTTGATCAGGTGCATGGCGCCGTAATTGCGGCTCTTCAATTGCAGCACATCAGCGCCCGGAATGCTGGCAGCCTCGGCCAGCATCATGTTGGCGCGGGCAAAGTAATCTTCGGCCGAATCAAAGAACCGCAAGTTGGAATCGGCAAGCCCGGCCAAAAGCAGCAAATCGATTTTGGTGGCCGGCGCAGCATCTGCGGGCAGACGTGCCAGAGCATCGCTGACGATGCGGGCAGCATCAAGGTGAAGCCCCTGGCGAACCAGGCGCAAGCCTTGTTGCAATGCGTCCTCGGCATTTGCCACTGCGCCTGCGGTGGAGGTTGCCACAGCAGGAGATGGGGCCAGCACGCCCGGTTCTACCACAGCGACGGTATTACGGGTGCGGTCCTGATTGGGCGCTGATACGCCGGAAAGGAACCGTAGCGCCTCTTCGGCAGGGCCTTGGGCCGAAGGCAGCGCGCTGGACGAATAGATCCGGCCACTGCGCGAAAAGCGCGTTTCGATGGTTTCCTGTCCGAGCAGCTTGTCAAAGCATCGGCGCGCAGTGGCCGCGCCAATCGATGGCAGCGTGACAGCCATGCCAGGCCCGCAATCGAGCAGGCTGTTCACCGCAGCGATATCGGCGGTGCGCACCGAGCGGACGACGCCCAGATAGCGGTTGGCGCTGGCCCCGCGACACGTGAAGGTATAGCTGCCCTTGAACGCATCACCCTTCCAGAACGGAGTTGCCACACAAGGATTGCCTGCGCCGTTGCGGCCCAGTTCGAGCTGATCGGGCAATTCGCCCGATTTGGCAGCCACCGGTGTGGCACCCATCGCAAGCGCCATCACAGAAAGCGAAGCCAGAAACGCGCGCTTCATCACTTGCCATCCTTCTTTTGCGTAGAGCACGTGCCGCTTGGGTCACTGCATTCAATCGGGGTCATCGGTAATGCGCCAAGGCCGGTTGAGCCGACATCATCAAACAGCGCGTCGTTGTTGGTACCAACCAGCGGATCGAACGGCACCTGGAAGTCTGGCTTGACCGTGAAGATCGAGTTCCGGATGTTATCGACTGCCGTCAACGATGGCGTGAGGTTCTGGACCGAGAGGCAATTGCCACCACCGATGACGCAACCGTTCAAGCGCGACTGGGCAACTTGGTCATAGCGCGACAGCGGCGGGTTGCCGAGCAGCGCAGTGGCATTGGACACCACATCGTTGATCGAACCGAACAGTGCAAACACTGGCGTAGGATTTTTGCTGACCAATTCGAGCGCGACAGCACGTCCGCCTGATGAGCCAAGGCTTACGCCCTGGCCTAGTTCGCCCGACCCAGTGTTCTGGAACAGGGCATAGCCAGTGAAGTTCACTTTCATAGTGCCAGCCCGAACCAGTACCGCAAAGTTTCCATCACCCACGTAAAGCGGGCTGCTAGCTTGCCGGTTCATTCGTGTGGCTTCGGCCAGTTGTTCACTCTGGGATCTTGGAGTTGCTCTTGTAGGATCCTTCAACGTAACCCGGTCGATCAGTGTCTTGTTACCAACCAGGATGTTGCCTGCACCCAGTTCAAGCCGACCGTCAGCACCGGCAATCTGCCCGCCGCTTTCCGAAGCAATCTGGATGATCGAGGCATTGCCGGTTCCGGTTGCGACATCGCCGCCCAGCTTTAGCGTGGTGTTGCTATCGAAGGACACGCGCCCGGTGACATCAATGCGCTTGCCATTGGCGAGAACCCGCACGGTCTTCGGCGTGCTGAGGTCCACTTGCTTCAGTTCAACGTCGTCTGATCCGTCGGCACCCAGCGTCAGGGTTTCGGTCGCGCGCAAGCGAGCGGTTTCAAGGCTGCTGAGTGTGAACTTGTTGGCTGCGGATTCAGCGTTGCCACCAATTACCAGTGCTGTGCTGCCCGTATTGGTCACGTCAATGGTCTTTGCCGAAACGGTAGCCCCGATTGTTGCGTCAGACGAAGAGAGCCTGACCGCATTTCCGGCCGTGACCAAGCCTACCGTGGTGATTTTGCCCTTGGCGGTAAGGTTGACATTGTTGGTGGCGTTGATCGCACTGTTTGCGGTGAAATCTTCGCCTGCGATGGCAGTAACGGTGCTTCCCGTGGCGCTACCGATGGTGGTGCTGGTTTTGCTGGTGAGCGAAACGAGCGTGTCCGCCGCGATTGCGCCCGAGGCGTTGATGCTGCCTCTGGTGGATGTTGCCGTAACGCGCTCGCCCGAGGCGTTGGCAAAAGCTATATTGCCGCCCGAAGTCAGCGTAACATTGGATTGCTGCGAACGACCACCGCGCAAAGTGGCGTTGTCCAGAGCGATCGCGCCTTTCGCCTTCAGCGTAAGCGCTTCGGTCCCACGGCCATTGTTGTTCGAGATCAGACGCAGCCCGGTCGCGCCTTGGCGGATGGAACCTCCCGTGCTTTCGATCAGCACTGCGCCAGCGGCGGTCTGGATTTGATTGGCGAGCTTACCCAGCGTGATATCGCCGGTGGTCTCAACATTAAGGCCGCCTGCCGGCGAGCTCTTGCCAGCGGTGACCGACCCGAGCTTTGCTGTGGCACCGGTGATCCGCGTATTGATGCCCGACACTGCCGCATCGATGTCGGTTGCGCGGGATTCGACATTGATCGAACCTGTGGTGGCCTCGACGCTTGCTGCGTTGAAAGCCGTTGCACCGCCTGCAATGGTGACATTGCGCGCGGCCTTGAGCGTGCCGGCGGTGATCGCGCCCGGTGTGGTGATCGTGATGTCACGATTTGCACCGGTGACGGTCACAGTGTTCACGTTGACAGAACGGCCACCGACGATCGTGGCATTCTCAGCAGCAGTGACGGCGCCTTTCGCGGTGAAGATACCGCGCGAATTGGCCGCGAATGCACCAGCGTTGGCCTTGCCGATTGTCGTCGCACCGCCTGACGTCAGGCTGACGGTCGATTTTTGCGCTGGTGTGCCGTTAGCCAGACCGCCATTCAGCGTGGCATCGCCAAGCGCAATGGCCGAACCGGCTTTGAGGGTCAAAGCTTCCGCACCTGCCCCATTGCTGTTTGCGGTCAAAATCAACCCTGTGGCGGTTTGGCCCTGACGGATCGATCCGGTGGTGCTTTCAATCGTGATCGCGCCAGTGGCAGATTGGCGCTGGTTGGCCAGTTTGCCCAGCGTGATGTCGTCTGTGGTTGTGACTGTCAGGTTGCCGACCGTGGTGGCCGTGCCCGCCGTAACCGTGCCGAGATCGGCAGTGGTGCCGGTGACGCGGGTGTTGAGGCCGGATGCTACCGCAGCGATGTCGGTTGCGCGGGCTGTGACAGCAATCGAGCCCGTGGTGGCTTGGACGTTTGCTGCATTGAAGGAGGCGGTTGTGCCGCCGGCAATCGTAACATTGCGCGTCGCCTTCAGCGTGCCTGCGTTGATGACGCCCGGCGCGGTGATCGCAACATCATTGCCCGCTGTAACAGTTCCCAGCGTCGCCGTCGTGCCGGTGACGCTGAAATTGGTCGCGGCTTTGGCTGTTTCGATGGTGGTTGCGCGCGCCTTGATGTCGATGGCACCGGTGGTTGCTTCAACCGAAGTGGCGCGGAACGATGCAGGAGGCGATGTTGGAACCACGCCGCCAACGGTTACATCGCCCGATGCTTTGAGCGCGGCTGCGGTAATCGCACCCGGTGTGGTGATCGTGATGTCACGGCCCGTGCCGCCGGCCGTCACATTGTTCAAGGTGACGGTACCGCCAGCGGTGATCGCGGCATTTTCGGTTGTGACGATGGCACCGTCTGCCCGGAAGGTTGTGCCTGCATTGGCGGTAAATGCCGCAGCATTGGCCTTTTCAATCGCCGTCCCCGTGCCCGACCTCAGCGTGACGGCTGACCTTAGCGCTGCGGTGCCGCCGTTCAGCGTGGCATCACCCAGCGAAATGGCATTTGCGGCTTGAAGCGTCAGCGCGGTGGCGCGCCCGCCATTGTTGTTGGCGGTGATGGTCAGGCCGGTGGCGGCAGCGCCTTGGCCGATGTTGCCACCGCTATCGATCGTGATCGTGCCCTTCGCCGTAATCGACTGATTGGCCAGTTTGCCAAGCGTGGTTGTTCCGCTGGTCTTGACAAACAGATTACCGAGCGTCCCACCCGCCGGGGCGGCTGTGCCAGCGTTGACCGAACCGAGTTGCGCGGTGACGCCGGTGATGCTGGCATTGGTGCCGGAGACGAGGGTGTCGATGTCAGTACGGTCAGCCTTGATGTCAACCGAGCCGGTGGCTGCGGTGACCGAGGGCGCATCGAACAGATCCGGCGCATCGGGCGACATGAGCCCGGCTACGGTAAGGTTCGTTTCGGCACGGACCAGACCGGTGATCACGATGCGGCCTTCCGCCCGCAGGCCGAGCGACGTACCAGCGCGCGCCGTGCCAAGGCTCATCGAACGGGCAAAGGCGTTCAACGAACCGTTTATGGCGCGCAGTGTATTGGCGGTGATCCGTTCTGCAGGCGCAGCGCCGCTGCCAATCGTAAGGTTGTTGCGCGCGATGATGGAATCGGCGGTGACCGCGCCGGCTACCGCGTTCAACACGATGTTCTCACCGTTTCCGCCCGTAGTGGCAGACGTTAGCGAAATGCCGTTAGGACCGGTGATCGCGATGGTATTGCCGGTGGCAGCAGACATGCTGGTGGCCGAGATCGCCCCGGTAGCCGCAAACGTTGTCCCAGCCAGACCTGTAAAGCGGCTGGCGCGTACGCTGCCCAGAACAATGCTGGCCGTTTCCGATTGGACCGAGACAGGTGCGGTCATCGCGCGGCCCCCCAGCAAGGCTGCGTTGCCGAGATTGACTGCGCCATTCGCCTTGATCGTCAAGGGATCCGTCCCGCTTGGATCATCGCTGCCGGACACCACGGTGAGTGTACCCGATCCGGCTCCGCGACGGATTGTGCCAAGCTTGGACGTAATGGTGACCCGGTCTTTGGCACGAATGGTTTGCGCCGCTGCCGTACCCAGGGCAATCGTGCCATCGGCGGTAACGGTGAGGTTTGTGCCCACGTTGGCCGCGCCAAGCGTAATGGCACCGGGGTTTGTGATGCTGCCCGAGGTAGTGCTCACGCTTGTTAGCGTTGCGCCCTGACCCGAGAGCAACTGGCCGATGGTCTGTCTCGTCGCCTGGATATTAACGAGGCCGGTTTTGGCGTTGACGGTTTCAGCGCTGAACGACGCGGCCGCCCCGCTGGGCAGACCCGAAACGCTGATGTTGCCAAGCGGCAGCGTGTTGTTGCCTGCCGTCAGTGCGTCGGTTACCGCAATTGCACCTGAAGAGCGCAAACTGATCGATTGTCCCGCCGTCGCATTGGCAAGGCTGATCGCAGCCGCAGAGGCCGCGATCGAGCCGTTCTGTGCCTTCAGTGTTGTTGCCGACAAACCGGAGCCAGGGCCTGTTACGCTGGTGATGGTCAGGTTGCGGTTGGCCGTAATCGACGTTGCCGCGATATTACCGCTTATGCCGTTCGACCGGATCGAGATATCCTGATCTGCACCGGTTGTTCTGACAGTAGCCAGCGAGATGTTACCCGCCGTTGCATTGGGCGCGGTGCTGTTACCAGCCGAGATCGACAGCGCAACGCCCGCCGTAGCCGGCGTCTGCGCATTGACCGTGATGGCGCCGCTGGCGATAAAGTTGTTGAACGCCGAAGCCGTAAACCGGTTGGCCAAGGCAGAACCGATCGTGATGCTGCCGGCTGTTGAGGCGAGCGAGAGGGCAGCGGTGCCACGCGACCCTGCGGCAAGGCTGGCATCGCCCAGATTCAAGTTGCCGACGGACCGGATCGTCAGCGCGCCATCGGGCGCAGTGGCATTACGGAAAGAGCCGATGGCAAGCCTATCGCCATCTGCGCCACCGCGATTGATCGCAGCACCCGAACTGATGGCAATAGATCCGCCGGCAAAGATATTCTGGTTACCACCGGTGCCAAGCCGCATGTTCCCGGTCGAACGCAGACTGATGTTACCTGCCGCCTGCACCGCGCCAACCGTCAATGTGTGATTAGCAGCATTGCCAGTGCGAACTGTAACGTCGCCGCTGGAACCAATGCGATCAACCGTGGCGCTGGCATTTGAGGTGACAGTGATGTCGGCATCGGTTCCGGTTGTGCGCAGCCGACCTTCGCTGACAATGTTTGCGTTGGCTGAGGCCCCCGCCGTCACCGGATGCGATGCCGTGAGCAATTGAATGCCATCACCGGTTACGGTTGCCAACAATTGCGCACCGGAATCCACTTTAAGCAGTGTTTTCAACTGCGAAGAACCATTCGAGGCAGCAACAACAATGCCACGCCCCTCGACCGAAGCTGTGCCGACAACCTCTACGCCTTCAAAACGTGTGCCCTTCAAGAACTGGTATGAGACAGGGCTTCCGGCATTTGTCCTGATCCGGGCATCACTTGCTGCAACGATAAACACATTGCTAGTGGCACCGGTGGCACGGATCGTTTTGTCGACCGTGATGTTTTCCCCCAGCAGCAACACCGAACCGCTTGATACCAACGAGCCCGCGCCTGGCTGCAAATCGATCTTAACAGTTCGGGGATTTGGAACGACATCGCGGTTGGTGAACCTTGCGCCCCAATCGCCAGTGGGGTCAATGCTCGGGCTGTCCAGCGTCGACAGCACAAGGCTGCCGCCATTGAAGGTTCCGCCCGCCCCGAAGGTGATGCCCGACGGGTTGATCAACCAGACCGCAAGGTTGGCTGCCGAGGTAATCTTGCCATGAATCGCCGAGGGTGTGAATGTTGTCACCCCACCGCTGGTTGTACCAATGACACGATTGACCACGGTCAGGTTTGTGGTCGTTCCCGGGGAAACAAAGTCCACGGTACCCGAGTTCGGGACACCGGCTGTGCCTACGTTGAACGAGTGCCAATCAATAACGCGGGATTCACCGTTCACATTGACCGTCATGACCGGTGAGGTCGTGATGGGGGACACGGTGGCGCCCCTCGCGTCTGCGACGTTGGGCAAAACCACCTGCCCGAAGGCCTGTTGTGCAAAGACAATGCAAGAAACGCATGTCGCAAGGCCGGTGCCAAGGCGAAGAGCGCGACGCGTGCCGTTTAGAGCTGCATTCATCGGAGTGTCTCCCGCTAATTTCAAAGGCCGAACGGCACAAACTGGATGGTCAACGACGCAAGCAAACGGTCTTTGGGCCGCCTTGAGAGCGCGCCGCCTGAAAGCAGGGGACGGTCAAGCGCGTGGGTATATGTCAGGTCGAGTCGAACGGCCTGCGACAGGGTCAGCCGTGTTCCACCACCCAGCGAAGCGATGTAGCGGTTACGCTCGGCCGCGTTCGGACCGATGTTCATGAGATTCACGCCTTCGTAGAAAGCAAAGAGCTGACCTTTGAATTTTTCATCAATCTTGAAATTGGCGCGTGGCTCGAACACGAAGCCGATTGCCCGGTCGCCTGTATTCGCGCCCGGATCATACCCTCTGCCAATGGTAAAGTTACCAATTGCATAAGTATCGAAATTGAGCAGGGCAGTATTGGCCCATTGCGCATTCAACTTGCCCGAAAGTTCGAAAACAGGGCCGATCTTGGTAAAACCTTCGACCGAACCGCGCACGACCGTGGCCAGCGAGGTGCCATCCGAACGCGATGTGGAAAATGAACCAAGGCGCGGAACGCCCACGCGCACCGGCACAATATCGTTCGCCCTTGAGGCATTGAAAACATCTATCCCGCGACGCACTTCCAAAGAGCCGGTAAGACCGGCAATTTGCTCGCCTGCGGCATCAAGCATGGCCGTTGAACCATCAAGGCGCATGTACAATGTGGAGATACGGTCACGCGAAAGCGGCCTGGATTCACCCGAAACCTGGAAGACCCTTGCGGTTTGCTGCGAATATTCAAACCCGCCGCTGATCTTCAAACGGTCAGTCACCGTGCGGACCAGCGGATGCGAGATGCCAAGGCCTGCGACAATCGAGACAGTCCGCTGATCGAGCCGCAGAATATCCGGACGAGCTTCGGCCCATGTGCCGCGCAGTTCAACGGTGGTACCCTGGCTGTTCAGCGTCATCGCGTGGCGCAGCGATGCGATGCGCTGTTCCTTGAAATCAAACGTGCTTTGCCCGGTCAGGCTGGTGACATCGCCTGCGCCCAGCAAGCCATAGAATTCGGCATGAAGCAGGCCGGTTTCGCGGCCAAGAAATGTCGCGTTGTAATTCTGGACGTTTGCCAGCAGCGAGAACCGGCGGGCCGAGACCGAAAGTTCACCGATCAGATCGCCGGGGCGGCCACTGGCTGGGCTGAGCGCCAGTTCGACCGAGAGGCCGGGAATATCGTTGGCGAGCAGCAAGATCCGCTCAGCCTCGGCCTCGTTCAGGGGATCGAGCGCTTTAAGCTTTTCGATGCGGCTTTGCAGCAATTCTTCGTAAGGGCCGACATCGCCGCGCACGCGCATTTCGACAATTCGCCCGGAAACCACTTCGAGCTTCAGCACGCCCGAATCGATTCGTTGCTGAGGCACCTGGACGCTGGCGACATAGCGCGACATGCGCAAACGGGACTGAACTTCGTCACGGATACCGCAGACTTGGCGAATCGGCTGGCTGCCCGCAGCAGGCGTGATCCCGCCCAGCAATTGCAGAATTTCACCGGGCAATGCCACGCCGCCCGGCGCGGTGATTTCAACCGATGTGATCGCGACACTGATATCGCTGGAGGCCAGTGGGCAAGGACCGGCCTCGACACCGCTGGAGCTGACACGCGCCGTGGCTTCAGCCGCTTTCGGGCTGGCAACAGGCGTTTCCAACTGGCCTCTGGTCTGCACAGAGGCAGAAAGAGGTGCCCCAACATCCTGTGCTGACGCAGTAGAGACACCCATTGCGGCGACGCCGACAAGAGTCGCAAAAAATGGCTTTTTCAATTCCGTGCCCCCTGGAATACATCCCCGGGAAAGCAGACAACCGCCTTCCCCTTGAAACCCGCCGATGCAACGGGATTCAATTTCGTCTTCAGCTCGAAATCTGACTTACATCCGAAACGGAGTCAACATCCGTTAACTATTTCAGACAAGGCAGCAAGAGTTTGGCCAAGCCAACGCTCTTAGGCACGCCCCTTAACATCCGGAATTACTGAAGAATGTGATGCAAAACACCAAGATGCGGCAACACTTCGTTAGCAAAGGGTGGTTAACGCAAAACGGCCCGACTTGCGCCGGGCCGTTTATTTTGATCCAATTCGGATACTTAAGTACCGATAGTCACGCCGGAAGAAGATGCTTTTCCGTGGCAATCCGTTGGATCGCTTTTTGTAATTTTTCAAACGCGCGTACTTCGATCTGGCGGACACGTTCGCGGCTGACGTTATAGACCTGTGAAAGCTCTTCCAGCGTCTTGGGCTCGTCCACCAGACGGCGGTCAGTCAGGATATGACGTTCGCGCTCGTTAAGGCTGTCCATCGCCTCGACCAGCATTTCGTGCCGGTAATGGGCCTCTTCGGCTTCGGCGACCGTCTCGTCCTGAAGCGGACGGTCATCGGTCAGCCAGTCCTGCCAGCTACCTTCGCCATCTTCGCGCATCGAGACATTGAGCGAGGCATCGCCGCCCATCATCATCCGGCGGTTCATGTTGATCACTTCCTGTTCGGGCACGCCCAAATCGGTTGCGATCTTGCGAACATCGTCAGGATGAAGATCGGTGTCTTCAAAAGCCTCAAGATTTTTCTTCATGCGGCGCAAGTTGAAGAACAGCTTTTTCTGGGCCGCCGTGGTGCCCATTTTCACAAGGCTCCAACTGCGCAGGATAAACTCCTGCATCGAGGCCTTGATCCACCACATCGCATATGTCGCCAAGCGGAACCCGCGATCGGGCTCAAACTTCTTGACGCCCTGCATCAGGCCGATGTTGCCTTCCGAAATCAGTTCGCTGACCGGCAAGCCATAGCCGCGATAGCCCATCGCGATTTTCGCCACGAGCCGCAGATGGCTGGTGACCAATTGGGCTGCGGCTTCGGAATCGCCATGTTCCTGAAAGCGCTTGGCGAGCATGTATTCCTGCTCGGGCTTCAACACGGGGAACTTCCGGATTTCCGAAAGGTAGCGGTTGAGGCTGGCTTCGCCGCCCAATGAAGGGACGGTCAGCGCGTTTCTTTCCTTGCTCACGTGATCGTTTCCTTTCTTCGCGTCGGTTCCCAAAAGCTGGCCCCCTGATGGGCGACCGGCGGCGGGACCACACATTGTGGAGTGTTCTTGAAAACGACTCCAAAACAGATGTTCACTCTATTGCTCTTACACCATCGCCAGTACTCTTGTATCCTGCCCTTCAGCGCAGAGTTCGACGATAAGTTCCCGTATATCGACGGGCGTCGTGCTGGTGAAGTGCAAGTTTTCGCCACTGACAGGGTGCACGAAGCCCAATTCCGCGGCGTGAAGCGCCTGGCGGTGAAAGTTGAGCCTCGAAAGGATCGGCCTAAGCCGTGGTGGTGCGCGTCCATAGACAGGATCGCCCAATAAGGAATGACCTATTGACGCAAGATGAACGCGGACCTGATGCGTCCTACCGGTTTCGAGCCGGCATTCGACCAGCGCGGCATGATCCAGCGCCGCGAGCGTCTTGTAATGTGTGACGGCGTGCTTGCCCCGTCCTTCCTCGACCAGCGCCATTTTCTTGCGATCATGGGTTGAACGCCCAATCGCGCCGCGCACCGTGCCCGCAGGCGGCATCGGCGCACCGGCGGTGAGGCACTTGTAGGCGCGCAGGATGGAGTGATCCGCAAACTGTTTGGCGAGCCCTTCATGCGCCACGTCGGTTTTGGCGACGACGAGCAAGCCCGAGGTGTCCTTGTCGATCCGGTGGACGATGCCGGGACGGGCAACCCCGCCAATGCCCGAAAGCTGGCCCCGGCAGTGATGCAGCAGCGCGTTGACCAGCGTGCCATCAAGATTGCCCGCCGCCGGATGGACCACCAGCCCAGCAGGTTTATCGATCACGATCAGCGCATCGTCTTCGTAAATCACCGACAGCGGGATGTCCTGCGCCACGGCATGGGCAGGCGTTGCTTCGGGAATGGTGATCGTAAAGGCCACGCCTTCGGGCGGTTTGGCCGAGGCATTGGCCGCGCGCACGCCGCCAATGGCAATGCGCCCTTCGCCCAGCAGCGCCTTCACCCGTTCGCGCGAAAGGCCGCTGGCTTCGGCAAGCGCCTTGTCCAGCCGCAAACCGCCCGGCGGTATCGTGCCCGATATGATGCTGTCAGATGCCCCCATCGGTTAGGATATGGGGAGGACGCAGGCGGGGCGCAAGTCATGCCCCCGCCATTGCCGTACAAGCCAGGAATCAGGCGCCGGGGTTAGGGGCGAAAGCGCAGATCTTGTTGCCATCGGGATCGCGCAGATAGGCCCCGTATTGATGACCGGGAGAATTCAAACGGACGCCCGGTGCGCCTTCGCATGTGCCGCCATTGGCCACGCCAGCCGCGTGCCAGGCATCAACAACCGACGAATCGTCTGACTTGAAGCCCAGCGTGTAACCGTTGGAAACCGTGTGCGGTTCACCGTTGGCAGGGATGCCGACAATCAGCGTTCCGGCTGCCGAAGGAAAAGCGGTGCCGTTGGGCAAGGGAATTGCAGTGGTATGGCCAAGTGCTGCCATCACGGCGGTATAGAAGCTGCGCGATTGATCGACGTTATTGGTGCCAAGAAATGTGTGGGTGAACATCTATACTCTCCGTCCGGGCCGGTTTCGGCCAACTGCCACCTGATGCCCCAGCATTGCGACGCGCTCAAGTCCTGTCCTGACTTGTCAAAACGATGTTTCATTTTCGAGCGCCGGATCATCCTTGTGCGCCGTAGCATAAGCCTCGGCGGCCTTCATCACGCGCAGGATGTTGCGGCTGGAAAGCTTTTCCAGATCGGCTTGGGGCCACCCGCGCCGCGCCAGTTCGACGAACAGGGCGGGGTATGTCGATACATCTTCCAGCCCGACGACCGTTGCCTCAACCCCGTCGAGATCACCGCCAAGGCCCACGTGATCTACGCCGATCAGCTTTGCGATGTGATCGAGATGATCGGCCACGTCCTTGACACTGCCGCGCGGCATCGGATTGGCCTTGTCCCATGCGGCCAGCGCGGCATCGGTTGTGGCAGGATCACCGCGATGGAGCGCCTTGAACCGCGCCTGTTCCGCATCGCGCGATGCCGCCCAGACACGTGCTGCTTCCACCACATAGACCGGATAGAAGTTGACCATCACGACCCCGCCGTTCGCGCCGATCAGCCTGAGCGTGGCATCGGAGATGTTGCGCGCGTGGCCATTGATCGCGCGGGCGTTGGAATGGCTGACGATCACTGGCGGGCCGTTGGTCGCCAGAGCATCGGCCATTGTCGCCTCGCTCACGTGCGCAAGATCAACCAGCACGCCCAGCCGCTGCATTTCGCGCACCACTTTGACGCCGAACGGGGTCAGGCCGTCATGGACAGGCGCATCGGTGCCGCTATCGGCCCAAGCTGTGTTCTTGAAGTGGGTGAGCGTCATGTAGCGAGCGCCCAGCGCATGCATCTGGCGCAGCACGGCGAGCGAACCGCCGATCGAGTGCCCGCCTTCCATCCCGATCAGTGATGCAACACGCCCCGCCTTTTGCGCGGCGATCACGCAGGCACTGTCAACGCAAAGTTGCAGGTCTTGGGGATAGGCCGCGATCAGGCGGCGCGTGACGTCGATCTGCTCAAGCGTGGCCTGCACCGCCTGCGGTTCGGGCAGGTTCGCCGAGACATAGACCGACCAGAATTGCGCACCGACTTTGCCCGTTTTCATGCGGGAAAGGTCTGTCATCATCGCCGCTTGGCCGGTTTTGGCATCGGCGGTATTGCGCGTGTCGCGAAAGTCGAAACCTTCGAGGATGTTCTTGCGGCGTTCGCGCAATTGTTCGGGCACATCGTTGTGCCCATCGAACACCGGCGCGGCTTTCAATGCAGCATCAGCAATGGCCTCGGGACTGCGGGGCGGCGCGGCAGCCACAAGCAAAGCAGCACAAGCGAGAAGAGCGAACGGCTTGGTCATCGAAGGTCCCCGGATCATGTCCGGGATACCTTCGGATGAAATTGCTCTGCACTCAACTGCTGAACCAACAAAGGTGTCGTTAGAGTTCCTTGCGCAGCATCAGCAGCAAGAGCGCCGCGACGAGCGAGCCCATGCCATGATTTCGAATGGTGCAACGGCTAGTTGATGAAGTGATCTTACTCGGCAAGCTTTTCCGACATCACGTCGTCGCCATCGCGCTCGGGCAGCATCAGAAACAGCGCGAGGCTGACAACCGAGCCCATCGCCATGATGATGGACACCGTCAACAGTTGGTCGTCTCCCAACCAGCCAAACAGGGTGCCCGCCAGCAACGGACTGCCCGCAGCGCCCAGCCGCCCAACGCCCAGCGCGAAACCTGTGCCGGTGGCCCGCGCATAAGCCGGGAAGCCACGCGCAAAGGCCGCATAATAGCCGCTGATCGCCGCATTGGTGAAGAAACCGGCGATCATCGTCGCCATTTGCCACGCCTTCAGCGTATCACGCCCGGTGCCGAAATAGGCCACCATCATTGCGCCGATCAGCAACATCAGCGCGGTCGGCCACCTGACCCCCAGCCGCGCCATCACAAAGCCGAAAAGCGCGCTGCCCATGAACCCGCCGACGTTGGCATAGGTCAGCACCGTGGCCGCCTGCGATGGAGGATAGCCCGGCGGATAATCGGACACGATCTGCACACCGAACTTCAGGATATAATAGAAAGTGATGCAGTGGAATGTGTAGCCGAACGATAACAACAGGGTGACCGGGCGCAGTTTGGGGTTGGACAGGATATCGGTCACGCGCGGCTTGGCGGTGCCCGCCACGATCACCGGCAGATCGCTGATGGCAGGCTTGCCGAAAGCGGCGAGCGTGCGGTTCACGCCCGCCAGATCGCGCTTCGTCGCCAGATAGGCCGCTGTTTCGGGCACCAGCACCAGAATGACCGGGACCAACACTGCGGTCACCACCGCGCCGAACAGAAACACCGCGTGCCAGCTATAGGTAGGTAGCAGCCATTCCGATGCCGCAATTCCGCCGACAATCGCGCCCAGCGGATAGCCCGCCACATAAACAGCGATGGCGACAGAGCGCCAACGGCTGTTGGTGCTTTCGGCGACCACCGCGTTCGTCGTAGTGAGCATCCCGCCGATGCCGATGCCGGTGAGGAACCGGTAGGCAACCATCGGCTGAACCGACGCCGCAATGCTTGCCAGATACATGCCAATCGCCATCAGGACGAGGCAGGCAATCATCGTGAATTTGCGGCCATAGCGGTCTGCCGCCCCGCCCAGCAGCACGGAACCGAAGCCCATGCCGAGCAGTTCGGCCGAAAGCACCACGCCCAGCGCCGGGCGGGCAATGCCCCAATCGGCGGTGATCCCCGGCGCGGCAAAGGCGCTCGACAGCACGTCAAACCCATCAAGCGCGTTCAACAGCACCATCAGGACCACCACGATCCATTGGTGAGCACCCATCGGCGTCTGCTCGATCACCTCGCGCGGGGTTTGTGACATGCGATCTTTATCCTCATCCGAAAGCTTATTGCTATGACTTATAACTTATTCATGGATTCTGGAAAGCAGTTCGATCAATTGCCGCACTTCCTTATCCGAGAAGCGGCTTTTGACCCATGCCTCATGCTCGCCAATCGCGCGTTTGGCTTTGGCGAGCATTTCGATGCCTTCTGGCTGGAGGTGCAACGCTTGTTTGCGCCCGTCCTTATCCGAACGATCCCGCCGCAAGAAGTCTTTGGCTTGCAAGCGATTAATGATCGCCATCGTGGTGGCACGGTCCATCCGCAGGCGCTGCGCCAGATCGGTTTGCGCGATGCCAGGATGATCATCGACCAGCCACAATACCGATACCTGCTTCTGCGTCAGATCAAGATCGGTGAAGGTTTCGGTGAAATGACGCAAGCATGCGCCGTGCGCCAGACGGATGTGGAAGCCCAGAATCTCGTTGATCGCACCGATGGCCTCTACATCAGTATGACCGAGCGGCGCGATCGCGTCGGTGAATTTGTCTCTGATCAATGACCTGTCCCTGAATAGGCTTGTGTAATTGTTAGCAATACATACAATATCGCAAGGAGGATGACATGGCCCAATTTCCAGACACCCCAAGCTTCACGGGTTTCAACACGCCCTCGCGGATCGAGGCGGACATCGCCGATCTGGCCCACGAAGGCACGATTCCCCAAGGGTTAAACGGCGCTTTCTATCGCGTCCAGCCCGACCCGCAGTTTCCTCCCCGAATGGGTGACGATATCGCCTTCAACGGCGATGGCATGATCACCCGTTTTCACATCCACGATGGCCAGGTGGATTTCCGCCAGCGCTGGGCCAAGACCGACAAATGGAAGCTGGAAAACGAGGCCGGAAAGGCCCTGTTCGGCAATTATCGCAACCCCTTGACCGACGATGACAGCGTGAAGGGCGAGGTACGATCAACCGCCAATACCAACGCTTTCATCTTTGCCGGCAAGCTATGGGCGATGAAGGAAGACGGCCCCGCACTGACCATGGACCCGGCGACGATGGAGACGTTCGGCTTTGAAAAGTTCGGCGGCAAGATGACCGGCCAGACCTTTACCGCGCACCCCAAGATCGATCCCAGGACCGGCAACATGGTCGCCATCGGTTATGCCGCCAGCGGGCTGTGCACTGATGATGTGACCTATATGGAAATCGGCCCCGACGGCGAGCTGATCCGCGAAGTGTGGTTCAAGGCACCCTACTATTGCATGATGCACGATTTCGGCATGACCGAGGATTACCTCGTGCTCCACATTGTGCCTTCGATCGGCAGTTGGGAACGGCTGGAAAAGGGCATGCCCCACTTCGGCTTTGATACGACGATGCCGGTGCATCTGGGCATTATTCCGCGCCGCGACGGCGTTACTGATGCCGATATCCGCTGGTTCACGCGGGACAATTGCTTCGCCTCCCATGTTCTCAACGCATGGCAGGAAGGCACAAAAGTCCATTTCGTGACCTGCGAGGCCAAGAACAACATGTTCCCGTTCTTCCCAGACGTGCATGGCGCACCGTTCAACGGGCGCGAGGCGATGAGCTATCCCACCGATTGGGTGGTGGACATGGCCAGCAATGGCGATGACTTTGCCGAGATCGTCAAGCTATCGGACACGGCAGCGGAATTCCCGCGCATCGATGACCGCTTTGCCGGACAGAAGAACCGCTATGGCTGGTTCCTTGAAATGGACATGAAGCGCCCCGTGGAATTGCGCGGCGGCAGTGCGGGCGGGTTGTTGATGAACTGCCTCTTCCTCAAAGACTTCGAGAGCGGCCGCGAACAGCACTGGTGGTGCGGGCCGGTGTCTTCGCTGCAAGAGCCATGCTTTGTGCCGCGCTCGGCCGATGCCCCCGAGGGAGATGGTTGGATCGTGCAAGTGTGCAACCGGCTGGAAGAGCAGCGCAGCGATCTGTTGATCTTCGATGCGCTGGATATCGAAAAGGGACCGGTGGCGACGGTGAACATCCCGATCCGCCTGCGCTTTGGCCTGCACGGCAATTGGGCGAATGCTGATCAGATCGGGTTGGCCCAAGCGGACCTTGCCGCATGATCCAACCCGGCCTCGAATTCGTTTACGAAGCCCTTGGCGAGCTTGAGCCGCCGATGCCGATTGGCGAGACATACGATGGCACACGGCGTATCATCCCGATCGTCGGCGGCGGGCGCGTGGAAGGGCCCCTGATCAAGGGCAAGCTGATCGGCAACGCTGCGGACTGGCAATTGACGCGGCCCGATGGGGTAACGGTGGCCGATGCAATCTATGCGCTGGAAACCGATGATGGTGTGGTGATCCAGATCCGCAATCGCGGGCTGCGCCACGGCCCGCCCGAGGTGATGCAGCGGCTTGCGAAGGGGCAGGAGGTTGATCCGGCGGAGTATTACTTCCGGACCGTGCCAGAGTTTATTGCGCCTGTCGGCAAGTATGACTGGATGAACCGGTCAATCTTCGTGTGTTCGGGCGCGCGCTATCCGCTGGGGATCAAACTGTGGGTTTGGCGGGTGACTTAGGGGCCTAACCCGCCCGCTCCAGCAGGGCCGCCTCATCGCGCTCTGCCCGCCTTGCGATCAGCACCATCAGCACAACAATCGGGATCGCCACGGCATTGATCGAGAGCATGGCGGTGCGCAGACTGCCTGTTGCATCGGATAACAGGCCTACCACATAAGGGCCGATGCCCATTCCGAGGATGGTCATCACCAGCAGGTAGAGGCTGGCGGTTAGCCCCCGCATCCGGGGCAAGACTTGATCATACAAGATCGCGTAGAGTGGCGGCAGCCAGCCGGTCAGGATGAAGCTGTAGAGCAGGAAGCGGGTGTAAAAGCTGCCCGGATCGCCCGCATAGTAAACCCAGAACGACAGGATGGGGGATAGGCCCATCGCAAACAGTGCCACCCATGCGCGGCCACCGCCGGGAAAGCGCTGGTTCAGCCAGTCGGACAATGGCCCCCACACCAGCGGGCCGATTATGCCCATCGCGGCAGAGAGCAGCCCGAATTGCAGCGCGGTTTCCTGCATGCTCAGGCCATAGGTACGGATCAGAAAGCTGGGGTTGAACGCCATCATCCCGTAGTTGAGCGTCGATTGCAGCGTGCCCACCGCGATGCACATCATCAGTGTGGGGGAGCGCGTAATCACACGGAACGCCTGCGCATCGCCCAGCTTCATCCCCTGCATCAGGTTGATGATCACGAACGCACCAAAGCCGATCACGGTCCATTGAAGCGCGTGGGGATTGAGCGAAACGCCGCCCAGCATCATCTCCGGCTTGGGGCTGATCACGCTGCTGATGACCGTGAGGAAGGCCGCCGCGCCAGTGATCAAGGCCAGCGCCGCCAGATTGCCACGCACCATCGCAGCACTCGCGCCCCTGGCCTTCATGCCCAGCCAGTGGAAGCCGGGGGTGACCGAGCCGAGCAAGGCGAAAGCCGCACGGAAGGGATGCAGATCGGGCGCGGTGGCGATGCCATCCATCTGCCCGCGTTCAGGTTCGGCCAGATTCCACAGAAATGCGGCGAGAATGAAGCCGGGGGCCGCTGCAACGAGAAACGCGAACTGCCAGCCTTTGAGACCGCCTGCCGCGTGGTGTGCATCCCACCAATGCGCCGCGACCCCGCCCAGAACCAACGAACCGCCAAGCCCCACCGCGATGGCAGATGCCGTGACCGACATGACAAAGCCGCGCCGGTGCTTTGGCCAAAAATCGAAAATCAGCGATGTGCCCGCAGGCTGCGTCGCCGCCTCGCCAATACCAACGCCAAGGCGCGAGAGGGCCAGCATCGAAAAGCTGCTGGCAAGTCCGGCAAGGCCCGTGGCAGCAGACCAGAACAGCAGGCTGATCGCCAGCAGTCGCGTGCGCACCCAGCCATCGGCCAAACGCCCCACCGGCAGCGAGAACAGCGCATAGAACAGCGCGAACACCGTGCCATAGAGCAGCCCCATCTCGGCATCGCCAATCTTGAGGTCCGCCTTGATCGCTGGCGCAAGAATGGCGAGAATCTGCCGGTCGAGCAGGCTCATCGCATTGGTCAGCGCCACGAGAACAAGCGCGTACCATGCTCCGGGGGCGAGACTACGGCGCGGTTCGGTGGTCATTGGCTCTCCCTCCGGGCGCGGATCAAAGCTTGAACCAGCGCTCGGCATTTGTCTGGAAGAACTTCTTCTTTGTTTCCGCGCTCATGTCCATCGCATCCATATCATGCACCTCTTGCGGCACATATTGATAGGGGTAATCCATCGCGTACATCACGCGGTCTTCGCCCATGACCTGCTGGCAGAACTTGATCGCAGGCTCCCACGCCACACCCGAATTGGTGACCAGCACGTTTGACTTAAGATATTGCGCAATCGTCTTTTTCAGTGGTTTCATCCGTTCATAGCGCTGCGAGCGGACGCCGGCCTGGTGCATGTAATCAAGCCGGTAGAGCCAGTATGGCAAAGCCTCGCCCATGTGGCCGACCATGATTTGCAGGGTGGGATATTTATCGAAGATGCCGATGGTGATCAGGCGCAGCAAATGCATGCCAGTTTCCACACCAAAGCCGAAGATCGCGCCGTCCAGCCCTGAATCGAGCATCGGCCCGATCATCGAATCCGGCGATGTGGCGGGATGGATGTAGAGCGGCTGATCGACCTCAACCAAGGCGCGAAAGATCGGATCAAAGAACTCTTCATCGAGATAGCGGCCCTGCGTATGGCTGTTGATCTGGATGCCTTTGAAGCCCAGTTCCTTGGCCCCGCGATGGATTTCGCGTGCCGACCATTCCGGATCTTGCGGCGCGACCGCGCCCATGCCGATGAAGCGGTCAGGATGCTTTTCGCAGGCCTGCGCGAGATAATCGTTGGCGCGGGTGGCGATGCCTTTGGCTTCCTCGGTATCGAGCAGCGGCTGCACGCCCGGGGATGTGAGCGCAAGGATCGCCTTGTCGATGCCGGTGGCGTCCATATCGGCAATGCGGCGATCACCAAGATCGAGCAGACGATCCATGATCAGCGTCGCGCGTTCGGACGGCGATTGCGCATAGAAGCCCCACAGCGAGACCATGCCCTTGTCTGCCGATCCATCGCGGATCATGCGCAGATAAGCGTCGATCAATTCACGCGTGGCAAAAGCTTCTTCGGTTGCGATGCGCAAGTATCCGTGCGCGCCACCGGTCTTGAGGTCTTGGTTCATGCAGGCTTCCTTCCCGGGAAGAGCAGCCTGCCCCGGACTATCGCCGGATGTTGAACGACAGGCTGCCAATGTGATTCATGCGATCGGGCACGCCAAAGCGGTTGACGTATTGGCCGGCATAGCCAACCTCCAACGCAACCCCGCGCGCCACCGGAATGCCGACGCCCGCAAAGCCGCGCATCTGGTCGAAACCGGCGCGCTGGCCCCACGTTGTCGTATCGAGATTGACGAAGGGCTCGCCCGATACAATCGCGCTGTAGCCCTTGCCCAGCGGCACATCGAGCCGCACCAGATTGCGCATGCGCCAGCCCATATCGGACCGGCCCACGATAAAGCGCTGCTCCAGCCGCGTGCGGCTGGCGACTGTCACCTTGCCGGGGCTGCCGGTCAACCGCAACGAGAGTTGCTGATAAGCACGGTGTTCGGTATTGGCTGCGCGGCCTTTGGGTTCTGTGCGCACCCAAGCATAGCCTGCGTAAACGCTCACCGTGTCGTTCACCTGATAGCCTACCGCCGGACGCAAAATGATCTGGCTCAACCGTTTCACCCCATCGGTTTGGCGGGCTTGCGCTTCGGTGAAAACCAGCCAGTTGTTGCCGACCGCGAAGGTGGAGAACTGCGCAAGCCAGATCTGCTCGTCCGTTTCGGTTGCCTGTGCAGGGGTCTGCGATACCAGAACCAGCAGCGCAGCCGTGCCAAGGCCTTTGGCCAGCGTGCGCGAAACAGACGACGATAGGAACATGCAAAACTCCGATCGCGCCGAATCGGTTGGCGCAATTGGCCTGAAAGCCGCATGCGCCATAGCTATTGCCTTCGCCTTTCACCATGCGCCCTTGCAACAAAAGCACTATCCTTCGTGCACGGCTTTGGTGACCATGCAGGCCATAATCCCTTCCGGCCCGTCCTCTGCCCCATGCCCCGACCATTTGACCCCGCCAAACGGCGAGTCCGCGCCGCCGATCATGGTGGTGTTCATACCCATCATCCCCGTCTCGATCTCGCGCGAGAGGCGCTTCTGGCGCTTGGCGTCTTGCGTCCAGGCATAAGCGGCAAGGCCATAGGGCAGGCGATTGGCCTCGGCGATCATCGCCTCTTCGCCGCTGAACGGATTGATCAGCGCAACCGGGCCGAACGGTTCTTCGTTCATGATCGCAGCGTCGAGCGGAATTTCAGACAGCACCGTGGGCGCATAGAAATACCCGGCATTGCCGATGCGCTGTCCGCCGGTGTGCAGCTTTGCTCCACGCGCCTTGGCCTCGCCAATCAGACGGTCCATCGCTTCGGGGCGGCGGGGATTGGCCATTGGCCCCATCACCACGCCATCTTCAAGGCCATTGCCCACCTTGATCCGGCCCACGCGTTCCACAAAGCCATCGCGGAAGCGGTCAAATACGCTTTCTTCAACGATGAAGCGCGTAGGGCTGACGCAAACCTGGCCTGCATTGCGATACTTGGACGCCGCCATCATATCGAGCGCGGCATCCACATCGGCATCGGCGAACACCAGTACCGGACCGTGTCCGCCCAATTCCATCGTGGTGCGCAGCATATTGTCGGCCGCCAGCTTCACCAGATGCTTGCCCACCACGGTTGAACCTGTGAACGACAACTTGCGGATTATAGGCGAGCCGAGCAGGTGGCGGCTGACTTCATCGGGCACGCCAAACACCGCCTGCGCCACTTGTTTGGGCAGGCCAGCATCGAGCAGACACTGCAACACGCCCAAGGCCGATGCAGGCGTTTCCTCAGCCGCCTTCAGGATGACCGAACACCCCGCCGCAATCGGCGCACCCAGCTTGCGCCCGGGATTGCCGAGCGGGAAATTCCAAGGTGCGAAGGCCGCTACCGGGCCGACCGGCTCATGTGTCACGGTACTGCGCTGCCCTGCCGGACGTACCAGCGTGCGGCCATAATTGCGGAACACTTCGCCGGCATAGAAATTGAACAGGCCAACATTCATCAGCACTTCAATGCGCGCTTCAGGAAGCGTCTTGCCCTCCTCCATCGTGGCGATACGGGCAAGGTCTTCCTGACGTTCCAGCATCAGACGCGCCGCACCTTGCAGCACGGCGGCGCGTTGCTGCGGCGTGGAATCGCGCCAGATGCGAAAGCCCTGCGCAGCCACTTCCAGCGCACGCTCCAGATCGGCGGCATCGGCCAGCGGCAATTCGCCAATCGTCTCGCCCGTTGCGGGGTTTACCACCGCGTGCGTGCGACGACCGCCGCCTGCGACAGGTTGGCCATCGATAATCATGTGCAGCGAAGGATAAGCAGTCATCGTTTTCCCATCAGGTTTGCGAGCGGGAGCGGGGAGAAAACACGCCCCCGCTCGCAACTGTTTAGCGCGTGCCTGTTTAGCGTCGAGCGTTCTCGCGGTCGATATCGCCCTGCCAGCGCTGTGGAATCATTTCTTCACCCGTAACAGGATGCTTCATGTGGAATGCGTTGACCTTGTGCATCGGCCACAGCCAGTGACCTTCGAGCAGTTCGTCAGGGCCGGTGGGATCGGTGGGGTACGTTACCTTGGGGAATGGCACATATTCCTGCGGCGTATTGGCCCAACCGCCCTCAAAGTCGGCGTGCCAGATGGGCATATAGTTGAGGATGTGCATGCGCCAGACGCCGTTCACCTTCTTGTAGGTGTTTTCGTAAATGCCGCCTTCCCACCACTGGCGGGCTTTCAGGTGCGGTGCATCGCCTTCGTAATCCTTGTGCCGCCCCGCCTGCATCATAGAGCGCGCACGACCAAAGGCGGTGACGCCATCAGGCTGGATATTGATGATATCCTGCATCTGCGGATGATCGAGCAGGAAGCCATCGATCGGGCCATTGTTGCCATACGTGAAGCGTGACTGGAAGCGTTCGACATAGAGGCGGCGCACGCCCTCTTTACCCTTCCAGACGCCACCAAAGAACCGCACTTCGCCATCATCGGTCCATAGATCGACCGTCTCGTTATACATGCACTTGTCGATAAGGTAGCCGTAGAGGTGCTGCAACTTGCGGATGTCGAGTTCATCCTCGCGTACGGTCAGGCGCTTTTCGAGATCGGCAAGGCGGCTTTCCAGCGCGACAATCTGGTTGGTATCGGACATGTCCTGCTCCCATTCATTTTAGTTTGTCTTACTAACAAATTGCGCGACAGCGGCGTGCCTGTCAACGGGCTTTGAAAATTACCGCCCCTCAGCCTCAAGCCGCGCCACTTCTTCGCGATAGGGGCGCATGCCGAGGAACATCGCCAAAGTGGCAATCGGCAAAAGCACGCTGGCAGTGATGACGAGCGCTTTCCACAAGTCCGCCTCCACCCCGACTACGCGCTGGGCCACCGAGCCGACGACAAAGCTTCCCATCGCGCCAAAGAAGGTGAACATGAACAAGTAGATCGCCGTCACCTGCCCGCGCATTTCATTGGGTGCGATGCGCTGCACGGCGGCGTTCTGCGGCACGGCTCCGGCAAGCCCGAACATCCCGCCAAGCGCCATCACTGCAAGGCTGGCTTCTCCGGTTGGCATCATCGGTGCGGTGATGGCGCATACGGTGACCAGCGCGAACAGGATCGTGGCGGCGCGCACGTTCGCATCGGCATAGCGCTTGGCCAGCCATTCCACGAAGAACCCGCCGAAAAACACGCCTGCCAATTGCGAGACCAGCAGCATCGGCGCCATGACCATGCCGATCTGCGCCTCGTCCCAGCCATAAGTGCGGATCATGAACGGCACCCGCCAGAAGGCGAGGCCGAACGTCTCAATCGCGGACAAGGCAAGGCCGATGAACAGCGGATAGTAGACCCGCCCGCGCGCGTGGATCGCCTTTGCCGCGTTAAGACCGGTGAAGGCCAGAATGCGCTGAGCAAGGCTTAAGCGCACAGGATTTGCAGCCACCGTTTGGGCCGGGGGAAGCAGGCGCGGCGGCTCTTTCACTGTCAGCAAGAGCGCCGCTGCCATCAGGCCGAGCGCCGCCTGCCCCAACAGGATCAATTGCCAGTTGAACAGGCGAAATCCCAATACCGTCTGATCAGGCCAGCCAGCCAGCGCGACGATCAGCTTACCGCCCGCCAGAACGCCAACGGTTGTCCCGCCGATAAATCCCAGTTGCAACAGCGAAAATGCGCGCGTGATCTTCTTGGGCGGAAAGTAATCGGCGATCATCGAATAGGCCGCAGGCGCATGGGCAGAACCGCCTGCGCCCAGAAACATCCGGCTGCCGACGAATTGGGCAAAGCCTTGCGCCATGCCGCCAAAAGCCATGACCAGCCCGGTAGCCGCCATGCCACCCGACAGCACGAACTTGCGCGGATAGATATCGGCCAATCGTGCCAATGGGATACCCGCGAACACGAAGAAGATGACCGTGGCCGGACCGCCCAGAAAGCCGAGTTGCTCATCGGACAGTCCGAAATCAACCTTGATGCGCTGGGCCAACATGCCGAACACTGTGGCATCGAAGAAGTTGAGGAACGTTGCCAGAATAATGACGAACAGCGCCCAATAAGCAGCGCCGGTGGACGGCCATTGCCGCTCGGCAGCTGTGGTATTTGCTTGTCCGGGTCCATCAGCCTCAGCCTCAGCCCCAGCTTTCGCCGCAGCCTGAACCTCTGGCGCAATGACGACACCTGCCATACCCTCTCCTCTTGTCCCGCTCCGGCCCCTTTTTAGGTGGCCTTGTTGCAGTGCTGATATTGTTAGTCTTGCATACAATTCCCGACTGGTGAATAGAAAAGGCGAAAAATGATTCTCGAAGCCGCAAAAGTGGCTGACGGGCACCCGACAGAGGAGAGGATTGATGCAGAACTTGGCCGAAAAGACGGCGTTCGTGACCGGCGGTGCCAGCGGCATCGGCCTTGGCATTGCCAAGGCCTTGCTGGGCGCGGGCATGAACGTGACCATCGCCGACATCCGGCAGGATCACCTCGATTCCGCTGTGGCCGAACTGGACGGCGGTGACCGCGTGCTGGCGGTGCAGCTTGACGTTACGAACCGCGCCCAATTTGCAGAAGCTGCCGATGCCACAGAGGCCAAGTTCGGCAAGATCCATATCCTTGTGAACAACGCAGGCGTCGCGGTTGTCGGCCCAACCGAGCTGGCGACTTTCGCGGATTGGGACTGGGTGATGGGCGTCAATCTGGGTGGCTCGATCAATGGCATCGTCACCATGTTACCACGCATCCTCGCCCATGGCGAAGGCGGGCATATCGTGTGTACTGCATCGATGTCGGCATTGGTGCCGGTGGGCGGAACAACGATCTATTCATCAGGCAAGGCCGCCGTCACATCGATGATGGAATGCATGCGCCCAGAATTCGAAGCGCGCGGCGTGATTTGTTCCGCGTTCTGCCCCGGCGCGGTGCAATCTAATATCGCCGATGCCGCCCAGACGCGCCCCGCCGATCTGGCCGAGACCGGATATGCAGAGGCTGACAAGCGCCGCGCCGCAGGCGGCAACTTCATGCACTTGTACCAGACCAAGGAACAAGTCGGGGAGCGCGTGCTGGAAGGTATCCTCAACGACGAACTCTATATCCTGACCCATTCGGAATTTCTGACCGGGGTGAAGGAACGCGGCGAGGCCACCACCGCAGCGGTGCAAACGCATCTGCCCGAAAACCCTGAATACAAGGAAACTTTCGCGATGCTGTTCCGCAACCCTGCCATCACGCAGGAAATTGCGCGGCAGGAAAAACTGCAAGCCGCCCGCACCGCAGGAGACGCCGCATGAAGGATTTTGCAGGACGCACCGCATTTGTAACCGGCGGAGCCAATGGCGTCGGCATAGGTCTTGTCCGCCAGTTGCTCAACGAAGGGTGCAAGGTTGCCATTGCCGATATCCGGCAGGATTCCATCGACAAGGCATTGGCCGCATTGGACAATCGCGAAGTGATGGGCGTGCAGCTTGACGTCGCCAGCCGCGACGGTTTCAAGGCTGCGGCGGACGAGGTCGAGGCCAAACTCGGCCCGGTTTCGATCCTGTGCAACAATGCTGGGGTCAACTTGTTCCAGCCGATCGAGGAAAGCTCGTTCGACGATTGGGACTGGCTGATGGGCGTAAACCTGCACGGCGTAATCAACGGCGTGATGACGTTCGTGCCGCGTATGGTCGCTCGCGTGAAGGCCGGTGAACAAAAAGGCGGACACGTCGTCAACACCGCCTCAATGGCCGCATTCCTCGCCGCAGGTACGCCGGGAATTTACAACACCACCAAGTTTGCCGTCCGAGGCCTTTCGGAATCGCTGCACTACTCGCTGCTGCAATACGAGATCGGCGTTTCGGTGCTCTGCCCCGGCCTTGTCAAAAGCTATATCTATGCCAGCGACGATATCCGTCCCGATGCCCTGAAAGGCGCGATGAAGCCGGTAGATAGCGCTGCTGTCGAGCGGCTGGCGGGCGTGCACGAATTCGGCATGGAGCCTGACGTTATCGGCGCGCGGGTGATCGAAGCGATGAGGGCGAACCGCCTGCACATCTTCTCGCACCCCGACCATAAGCAGGAAATGCGCGAGATCTTTGACGAGATTATCGCCGAATATCAGGACTACCCCAAAGACCCCGGCTTTGATCAGCGTGTGGCGTTCGAGAAATTCCGCTACGATGCCTTTGCCGGAGCCCGTGCAAAATCACGCGCTGCGGATTTTTGAGGTTTACGGAAAACCCGCCCCCTCCCGCACGCGGGAGGGGGGAAGCGCTTTTACTTAGCCAGCCACATCGCCCAGCGCGGCGATGAACTGGTCGATGTTGCCATCGGTCAGGCCGGCGATGTTGATGCGGCCCGATCCGGCCATGTAAACGCCGTGCTTTTCACGAATCGCGAGGATCTGTTCGCCGTTTAGCGGCAGCATCGAGAACAGGCCGTTCTGAATGCCCAGCGGAGCCATGTTAACCGCGCCGACCTGTTGCGCCGCAGCCAGACGATCACGCACCCAGCGCATGCGATCACGCATATCGTCAAGCTCGGCCAGCCACATCGCGGTCAGCTCTGCATCCTCAAGGATCAGACGCACCGCGGCCGCGCCATGATCTGGCGGCATCGACCACGAAGCGCGCGCAATCGTGGCGCCATTGGCCATTGCATTGGCAAGCGCGGTAGCATCAGCGGTGACGGCATAGAACGCGCCAACACGGTCACGATAGAGGCCGAAGTTCTTGTCGCACGAATAGGCCACCAGCGCTTCGGGCACGACCGACAGCACTTTGCGCAAGCCATAGGCATCGTCTTCCATGCCAGCGCCAAGGCCTTGATAGGCAAGGTCGAGGATCGGCAGGACATTGCGTTCCACCACCAGCGCGGCGATCTCGTCCCACTGCGCTTCGGTATAATCAACGCCGGTCGGGTTATGGCAGCAGCCGTGCAGCAGCACCGCATCGCCCGGCTCTGCACTGGCCAGCGCGGCCTTGAGCGCATCAAGATCGGCAAAGCCATCGGCGGTCATGTGGCCAAAGGTCTTTAGCTCAACCCCTACAGCGGCGATGATCTGCGCATGGTTGGGCCACGAAGGCGTGCCCATCCACACGCGCTTCACACCCGAACGCTTGGCCACTTCAACCGCCAGCCGCACCGCGCCGGTGCCGCCGGGGGCCTGCATGCCTTCCACCTTCGACCGGTCAAAGTCCTTGCCGAACACATAAGGGATCAGCGCGTGGACAAAGCCCATATCGCCTTCAGGACCGAGATAGGCCTTCGAGCTTTGCGTTTCGAGGAGGCGGGCTTCTGCGGCCTTGATCGCCTTGAACACCGGTGTTGCACCATCGGACGTGCGATAGACGCCCACGCCGAGGTCAATCTTGGTCTCACGCGGATCGGCGTTGTGGAGCTTGATCAGCGCCAACAGCGCATCGGCGGGCTGAGGGGCAAGGTTTTCGAGCATGGTCCGGCTATCCTTTGCGGAAGAGGCTTCAAACGCGGCGGCTCCATGCAACCGGAACGCCCGATGGGCAACCCCTGCAATGCAATTAAAGGTGAGTCTATCCGTGCTTTTTTTCAGAACGGCAGCCAGCGCTGCTTGCGCGAGAACTTCATGTAACCGCCGTTGATGCCAAGCCGCAGGCCCGCACCCGAACGCACCGGAATCAGCACCTTATCGCCCTTGCGCAAATAGCTGACGTGGAAACCGCCGACCAGATAAGCCTGCCCTTCCCCCGCCGGGAAACGCGCGTAAAGTTCTTCGCTGTCATAAAGATTATAGACGAGCACGAACGTGCTGGCCGCATTGGCACCGGCATCGAAGCCGATCGATGGCCCGGTCCAGTAAACGGGGCGGTCACCTTCGATCTTGTGGCGCAACGTGCCCGATCCATAGCGCAAGCCCACCACAAGCGCGGCGCTCACCTCGCGTCCGACAATGTAGGCATTGGGCTCACCCTGCTTCTTCAGCAAATCCTTGATCAGATCGGCGAGGCCCGACGCACCTTTGCCGAAAACACCCTCGGCAGCGCCGATCAGATCATCCTCGCGGTAGCTGGCGGTAGCGGGCTGGGCAGAGCCCGCTGGCCCTGCTGCCGCAGAAGAAGGCGCCGCCGGAGTAACTGGCGTCGGCGCGGAAGCCGCCGGGAGTTCGCCCGCTGGCGAGGTTGGTGCGGATTCGAGCGTTGTTGGCAGAGGCTCGGCCGGAAGGGCGGGGGTCGTCCCCACTTCGCTGAACGATGGCTTGGCCAAAGGCACCAGATCACTGTCGATGGCCGTATCAGGGTCGATGGACTGCACTTGCGAAGATGCAGGTACCGCACTCAACGCTAAAGCGCAGGCCATTGCTGCGGCCATTACCTTGATCCCGTTTCGAATCGTGCTCATTTCCATCAACCCCGTCCCGATCGGCGGCAAAGGCGCAGAGCCGCCGATCCCACCTGAATCGAAGGGTGCTGTCTGTACAATGAACCGGCGATGAGCCGAATCAAAAACACGGTCAAACGGTACGAACAGGCTACTTCTGAAAAGATAAACGGCCTACACGCAAAATTCCCCAAGACCCCCTTGCCGCCCCCCACAACCCCCGCTATAGGCCGCGCTCGCTACTGCAATCCGGAGACGTGGGTGAGTGGCTGAAACCAACGGTTTGCTAAACCGTCGTACTGGTAAATCCGGTACCGAGGGTTCGAATCCCTCCGTCTCCGCCATGTTCCCCTTGATTTCATTGGAAAATTTAAGGGGTTTGGGAAATACCCCTAAAAATACCCTTAAAGAGGTCGCGGCTTAGGGCGGCTGGCCCTGAACGCTAGCGGTCACCTAATCCCGAAACCGGGCCACATCGCACATTCCGGTTTCCACATTCCTTGCAGCGAAAGCGTTGTTCGATTTGCGGTATTGAACGCGACCAGCCGCGCCGATGGCAGAGTGTTATCAGCGTCTCAGGATCATGGATGGTAGAATGCCCGCAATTTGCACATTGAACCTGCAAGCGGTAACCGTGCCGCCGGTAAGCTGCAATGTCGTCTAGCCGTTTGCTTCCCATGCTGCCCTTGTGAACGGAAAGGGAACGATTCGGAAAGGCTAAGGCCGGTGCGCTCCACAGGTTCCATTCCCGTAGCATCGCGCGCGCACGCGTAATGCGCAAAAAATCGGTGTTAGCGTTTGTTTGGCAGATCGGAACCGGTTTTCCACGTTGGCAAAGCCCTGAACTGCCAGAGCAGCGATAGACAGCGCCGATTGCGCAGGTATCGCAACCGGGGCTTGGGTCATGTGCTGCACCGCTTCCACCGCGCCTTGCAGCGGCCCGAGCGCGTCCACAGGGTAGGGCAGCCCGTCCGGCAATTCCCGCAACAGCGGTTGCGGCTGGTCCGGTGTTATCGTTTCGGCCTGTTCCAGCCGGTCTTTGATATTCGCAGGCGCGTTCATGGCTGCCCCCCCCGCAATTCGTCATTGAAGTCTTTGAACGGTTCAATTGGCCGGATGATGCGAACGGTAAGCCCGCGTTGTGCAAAGGCATGCGCCGCACGTTGCGCCGCATCACGTCCTGCGGGGTCATTATCTGCGCCAATAACCACGCTTTGCACGTTCGGCGGGAACTGCATTGCGGGCAGAAACGACGTGCCGCCCGATGCCCAAACCGGTCTGCCAAATAGCGCCATAAGCGAAAGCCCGTCCTCGGGGCCTTCGCACACCGTTAACGTTTTAGACGTGCCCAGATCGCCAAGACGGATTGCCCCGCCCTTCACATGGCCAAGCGAGCGTTTGGGTTTGGGCACATCGGCCTTGCCCATGCCATCGCTGGCCAGCCAAATGCGCTGAATACCCGTAACCTCCGCGCCCACATTGCGCACTGCCAGCACAAGGCAGGGCATTGGTCCGAAATCGTCGCAGGGAAGGGCCAGGAATCGCACATCGGGCGGATAGGTGGGAAGGATGCCCCTAAAGCGCAGATAAGCCTCTGCAAGCGTCCCAACCGCCGGTTGCGCACGTTGCCAGATCGCAAGCGCCGCCTTGCCGTAATCTTGCCGTTTTGACGTGTCGGGAATTTGCCAGTGTCTTGAAATTTCCAGCTTGGGCACGTCACCTGCGCCAAGCATTCGCGCCGCCTCGGGCAACGTCACACCATAGGCGCGCTGCACAAAGTCCAGCGCGTCACCCGATGCCCCGCACCCGAAACAATGGAACCTGTGTCCACTGTCCAAGATGGTGAAGCTTGGCGACCGGTCGGCATGGAACGGGCAGCACGCCATCCATTCCGGTCCGGCTGGTTTAAGCGCGATGATGTTGCCCGCCACTTCGGGCAGTGGGTTATCCCGGCGGATTGCGTCCAGATCAGCCATGCGAGCCCCCCCCCCCCCCCCCCCCCCCCCCCC
>NZ_LJHY01000020.1 GCF_001295795.1 Novosphingobium sp. AAP83 | reverse complement strand
CGTGAACGCCGCTGCGTCGTCGTTGTTGCCAGCCTTGAGGCTGTAGGTGATGCTTGCTGCGGTATCGGGCGCGTTGAAGTCGGTGTCTGTTGCTACTGCGCGGTATACCACCGTGGCAGCCGCCAGGTTATCATCGACAGTGGCCGTGCCGGCGCTGGTGATCGTTGGCGCCACCTCGTCAACGTTGTTCACGCTCAGTATGATTTTTTGCGCAGCCGACCAATTGCCAGCCGCATCACGCGCCTGGATAAAATATGTTCGGGTTTGTGCACCGCCCGTTTCAAAATCGTTTGCTTGCGACGCTGCGCCAGATTTCGTCATGGCGATGGCACCGGCAGTCCCAATGGTAAACCAACCATCGCTCGTCGTCGCGGTACCAGTCGTTCCGCCGCTGTTGCTGAAGCGGTACCCTGTCACACCGACATCGTCGGTAAAGCCATTAACCGTCGCAACCGTTGCACCAGACAACTGGTTCTCATTGTACGAGAAACTCGTCTGTCCTTTAGCGAAAACCGGCGCAGCGCCGTCGCCAACAGTTACAAAACCATTAAATCCAGCCGTGCGAACGTTTATCTTGTCGCCAACAGCCAGACCTTGCACGTTGGCCCAAGCTACCCAACCTCCAGGCCCAGCGCCGTCAAGGTCGACAAAAACCTTGTCGGTTGTCACCTTGATGTAGTTGCCAATCATCGCTTGCGTCATCTTTTTGACTGTGATCGCAGACGAGAAATCAAGGATATCCGATCCACCATGGCCCTTGCCACCCCGGCTGTACCCGAGATCGGTGATCGTATCTAAACCGTTTTCTACGCGGGTCTTTTCGAAGGTGAAAATGTCGTTCCCGAGACCGCCCGTCAATGTATCATTGCCCAGTCCACCGCGGATCACATCATCGCCAGCAAGACCGTTAATCACATCGTCACCGGCTGCGCCGAAAATTGAATCGTTAAATTCAGTTCCAACAAGCCGATCGTTCGAGGCCTTTCCGTTGACGTTTTGTCCAACTTTTTTGCCGGGGATCGGCGAGTTGACGTTTTGTCCAACTTTTGGCTTCGAGACGCGCATGGTACTATAGCTCCGAATTAACATCAGCTGAAATCATCGTGTTTCGCACCTGCGGCAAGGCACCTGAAGAGGTACGGCACTTTTGATTTCAATTGATAAGTGGCACCGGTTATCACGGGTGCATATGAGAAACCCAAACAAACCCAACACTCTGCACCTGCGCCCTTTGACTTTATAGCTATGAGATTAATGGAAAAATACATTCCGCTGGGCAGAACTGCAAAAAACTGATTGTCCGAGTGCACTTTCGGGAGGGTATTCACCCACTGCAAGTCGAATTGTATTTATAGGGCGGTTTTCGACCGCTTTGAATCGCGTGCCGATTGAACGAACCCGCTGACGCGCGGGGGGAGAGCGTATTGGCTGGAATGGCCTCCTGATGGGAAGGTTTGGTTACTAAAGACCACCCCCCTGACCAAGAGACCATCCCATGGCTGATACCGCCACGACAGCTGTGAGCCCGCTGCGCCGCCGTACAATCGACGACATGATGCTGCGCAACCTGTCGCCGTCGACACAACGATCGTACTTGCACGCCGTCACGAAGCTAAGCCGCCATTTCGGGCGCTCGCCAGATCGGCTTGGACTCGAGGATGACCGGCATGGTCGCGCCGATGGTGCTGAATGGTCCGATCAACGGCGACTGGTTCGAAGCCTATGTCACCCTGGTGCTCATACCAGAACTGCGGCCCGGTGACGTCGTCATCATGGACAACCTGTCGAGCTACAAACGGGCATCGGTGAGCGAACCGCCAGCGGCCTCTGGGACCTGATCGGCAGACTCGTCGATATCTTCCAGCCCGACGAATGCGCAATCTACTTCAGCTCGTGCGGATATCACCCAGAATGATCGAAAAACGCTCTAGATCACAAACTATTCCTTAAGTATGCTTACCGTCTCGCAGAGCCGGTATCCCAAGCCGCGAATGGATTTTATTGCAGGGGCCTCGGCACCACATGCGATCAGCTTTTTCCGCAGTCGTCCCAATCTCACCTCAAGGTTCCCTTTGGTGAGGTCTCCCCCATTTCCCAAATGCGCTTCCACCTGCCAATGTTCCAACGTCTGCTGCGCTGCGCGAGAGAATGCTGCCAGCAGCACGACTTCGCTCTGTGTCAACCGCACCTTCTTCGCTGGCCCCGCCAAGTCCATCTTGTTTGGTCGCAGACTGATGTGACCGCCGTGTTTCACTTCGGTGTTGGCAAGACGCTGCCCGAAGCCTCCAACCACGGCACGTAACTCATCAAGCTGTATGGGCTTGGTCAGGTAAAGATTTGCGCCAGATTTATAGCTGTCAATCCGATCGCTTAAGGCTGTTCGGGCTGAGACAATGACGATACCAGCATCCGGCTGAGAGCGATTGATCCGCTTGGCCAAGCTGATGCCATTCTCGCCGGGCAGGTTTATGTCCACGATATAGAGGTCAGGCACATAGCCGACTGGAGTGTCATCCACATCTTCCGCAGATGGCACACCGCAGGTCTCATGACCGTCAGCTTGCAGCACCGCACAGATCGTTTCCCGCAGTGCGTCGTAATCTTCGATCACCATGATACGTAATGATTTCATCTCGGCACCCACACGCTAAACGTGACCGTTTGTGCGCCAGCCGTCGTTTCTGAAACCCCAAACACAACCTTGCCACCAAGCGCCTGAACCCAACGTGCGACAATAAACAAGCCCAATCCAGAGCCCGGCTTTCGATGGGCACGTTTAGACCGGTAGTACTTGGTGAACACGCGATCAGGATCTGGTGCGCCAGCATCACCAATCTGGTTTGAAACGCGAATGACAACGCCAGCGTGGCCATCCGCAACCTCTGCCGACACGGCAACCCGCACTTCTGTGTCTTTGGCACTGTATTTCAGGGCGTTGTCCAAAAGGTTTTCCAACACATGCACCATCAGGCCCAGATCAGACGCCACCATATGGGAGCCGGGATATTCGAAAGACACCCGGTCTCGTTCTTTGTGAGATTGGACAACCTGTGCGACCATTTCAGTCAGATCAAACTGGGACCGCTCTACGTGTATCTGACCGCCGTCAATCCGCTCACTTTGTTCGACCCGAGCGATCACATCCGCCATGTCGGTTGCAGCTTGTCGCAAGGTCCGGTCGGTTGCCTTATCGCTGCTGGACAGAAGCTGGATCACGCTCAACGGGTTACGCAGTTCGTGTGTGAGCATGGACAGAAAGCTTTCTTTCTCCATACGGCGGCTGCTTTCCTTGAGCAGTTCAGCCTCTTTCACACTGAGCAGGACCCTTGCTTCTTGCTCTGCAAAGTCGCGTTGCCGATTTCGTATTAGCAGCAGGCCAAACAGAACGATTGTCGAGATAATAGCATGCAAAAAAATAATATTAAACACGATAACATTGGTCCCCAGAATATCCAGATACATCAGCATCGGAATAACGACGACTGTTGCCATGACCAGATAGCCACAACGAACCAGCCACAACGACAGTTGTCCCAACCTATTGATGCCGAAGCCCTTTGCCGTAAATGTCAGGGTAACCAATAGCAAGAACTGTAGGTTTATAAGCAGGGCTGAAACCTGCAACGCTGTCTGGGGATGACCCAGTGCAGCAAAGGTTAACATCACTGGTGGCAAAAAGAGTATGGTGTAGATTGCCTGCTTTAATCGGCGTGAACCACCGAATTCTGAAATCAATCGGACATCAAAAATGCCAGAAACCGACGCGACGGTGCAGGCGACAGCAACGAAGATGAGATCGCGAGCATCAGGACTGAAGACGCTAGAAGTGAAGAAGCGAAGCGATCCGAAGAAAACGAAGAGGTGTGCTGATGAGAAGAGCTGGCGCAGTGCAAACAATCCGTACAGAGCGTCGCGACGTATGGCCCATGCCATAAGACCCCACACACCAAAGCTCAGCAAAAATACGATGTAGACGGCGAGTAGGCTGCCTTGAACAAAGCCAGTCTTGGTTGCCTGATCAGCTGGCAAAACCAAAACATCGGCGGTCAAGGTTGTGGTCGTCGTCAGGCGCAAGAACACGTCACGCTTCTGTGTGGATGACGGAATGATAAAGCCACTGTCCAGAGCCACATGGTTATTGGCCTCTATTAAAGCATCGCGCCCACTCAGCACTGGTGGCGCATGCAAGCCGTTAATCGCAGGGTCGTAGAGCTCAATACGGCGGAGAAACGCTGGCTTTATGACGATAGCCAAGTCCTCAGGGCTGTTGCTTCCTGCTATGCTCAGTCTGATCCAAAGTGCAGCATCCGAGTACCCCCTAGCAATCGAACCGACGTATGGCACAAATTCTGCATCCATTGCGTCGGTAATGGTTGCTGTTCGGCTCTCATCAACAAAAAACGATCTGGATAGCTCTGCTCTGTCCTGACCGAAGACCGGAAGCGCAACCAAAAATGAAACTACGGCCAGCCAGAGCGCAATCGCCTTTCTTGTCATTTTTCCAGCGGCTCCACCCAAAAACTGGGCTTTCTCAATAACAGGGCGACCGCCTTGGCGCTAGTCATGTGAATCCGAAGTTCGGCTCATTGTCTTTTGGCAGAAGCGCCTGACGGAGGCGAGGATGTCGTCGGCTGATTTGACCCATTTGTAGGGTTTGGGGTTTTCGTTGTGCTCCTTGATGAAGGCAGCGATGTCAGCTTCGAGTTCCGCAGTAGAGCGATGGACACCGCGCTGCAACTGCTTGCGGGTCAACTCTGCAAACCACCGTTCAACCTGATTGATCCAGGAAGCGGAAGTCGGCGTGAAGTGGACGTGCCAGTGCGAGCGGCGCGCCAGCCAGGCCTTAATTTTCGGCGTCTTGTGGGTGGCATAGTTGCCCATCACGAGGTGGACGTCCGGCCCGTCGGGCATCGCGGCGTCGATGCGCTTGAGGAAGTCGAGGAACTCGGTCGCCCGATGGCGTTTATAGCACTTGCCGATGACGGCATCGGTGGCGATGTCGAGCGCCGCGAACAATGAAGTCGTACCGTTGCGGATACTCCGTTGCGAACTACGCAACACATGCCAGCCATCTTCAAGATGGTGTTGCGTCAGATCTTGGCTGCTAACTTACGTGCCGCCCGTGTGGAGGCTGGCTTGTCGCAAGAAGATTTGGCGGATTCAGCAGGAATCGACCGGACTTATGTCAGCGCCTTGGAGCGGTCACGGTATGCGGCAACCGTTGACGTTCTTCAAAAGCTAGCGGATGCTTTTAGTGTTGAAGCATGGACGCTGCTGCAGCAACGTTAGGCATGACTTTTCGAGAATCCGCGCAAAAGTGAGGTCGCTTCTGACGCCACAAAACTAAACCAGTGGAAAAAGCAAACCTAGTGAGGGTAACATTGGGGGTATCAATGCATTCTGCGCTTAAAAAACGCTTCAAATCAGCCATTTTTAGAGCATAATTCGACAGCCTCCTCCGCTACCATTTTTCACAGCTATAACAGGTGGTTAGCTTTCGCGAGAAGGCGTAAAGCTTATCGCAGGGTTTTTGGCTGTCCTAAGGCGATGGGTACACGGTGTTTCGCCGGTTGCGGAATGGTCGTGTGGCGCGACTGATCGTGGTCAGCTACGCTTTGGTGTTGCATTTGCTGCTGGAGGGGCATGCCACGTAGGACCGGTTGGATCGCAGCTTTGGTATTCGCTGTTCTCAATAGCCTTCTGAATGATAGCGAAATCGATAGGCTTGCGGAAAAAGGACCAGCCATCGCGGAACTCTGCGGGCTTGAGGTTCAAGCCGCTGATCAAGATCACGGGAACTTCAGGACGCCAGTCGTTGAGCCATGCCGCCAGTTGCGTGCCTCTCATCCCGGGCATTTCAATATCGCTCAATAAGACATCGAAATCGTGCGCCTTCATGAACGAGATAGCGTCATTCGGAGAGGCGTGCGGATGTGTCACAAGGCCACAACTGGTAAGAAATTCAGATATTTCGTCGAGAATGTCGTGGTCATCGTCAACAATGACAACCTGCTTGGGGCATGCTTGAGATAGTGTGGGTCTCTGACATTCCGAGCTGGGGAGTGTTGCATCGGCACCATTCAACCGATTAGGGCGATAGGTTCGCGATCCACCCAGTTTCGTCCCCCTTGGCAACACATTACTCATTCTAGCCCTCAATCATGACAAATGACTGCTTAGAAATTATGTTGTATGGCGGATGCGGCAACCCAATTTGCCCAATTTGGGCAACTGGGGTTCGGTGGTCACACAGGCAACGGCGCACAAAATCATTCAGGCATCTTTTTGACGTGGTTTTCCAATACGCTCAGCCTCTGAACTAAATAACCCCTTACATCCTTCGTGAGGTCATCTTCGCCGACCTGTGCGGGAAAAATGTAACCTCCTTTTACTTTATGAATAAAATTTCGCCGCACGAGATCTTCTAAATTTCGTCTCGTTGTTTCCCGACTCATTCCCAGACGAGTGTGAATGAATTTTACGCTGACTGGCGATCTATATTTAGTTGGAAGTGCAAAATCTTCATTGCCATAATTTCTAGATACAAATAAATCATGTATCAATTCATGAGTGCTTCGCGACACGACCAAGCATAATATTGCAAGATCATTAGCAGAAAGTCCCTTCTTTTTTTGCAATAGCATATAAAATCACTTATAAATTCGATAATGAATGAAGATATATATCTTGTTTGATCGTGATTCATTTATACCCCCTCGCCCAATGTGTCACACTCTTTCACGCATTACCCTATCGGGCCGCCTTGCCAAAATTTCGTTCGCTCGCAGATGATTATGGGATTAGCCACCGGCGGATACCTGTGTCCCACGACTATTAGCGGTGGGGTTCGAACCTGCATTTTGGCAGTAGCTATAATCGCGCGCTGTTTATGCCGCGAGATCGCGTGCGAGTGAGCCATGCTTTTGCTTGAGGGTATGCTGTGCGCCGAGGACTTACTGTCTGTAGCGAGGCGGGTCGCTGATTGATAAGAATGTCTAACGCCGCGGGCGCCAGCAATTTTGCCATGAAGCGACATTGTGGCAGTCCGATAAGCTGTTGATCAGCTTTGCGTCTTCATTTCGGCCATTGAAGATGCCCCTTTGCTCGACTGAACTGAGGACGATCCGAGGCGGAAGGTTGTGAACTGCTAGGGACTGAAAGCTGGCATTGAAAAGTTAAATGTATGCGGCAGCAGCGGCGTGAACGTCCGTCTATGCCGCAGAGAGTCGCGATCTGAAATTGCCGAAATGGTATGGGCATGAGATGAGGCATGCCCTCGACAATGGGAAGGATGGCGAATCAATGGTGGGGTTTCTCGATACCATGATGGGTAGTGGCGCCACCGTACTTGCCGCAACCGCGGGGCTGGCTGCGTTCACCGCATGGAACCGCAAGCGTGCCGAACAACTGGTGCCGCCCGAAGGGCAATTTGCCGATGTAAAGGGTGGCCGGTTGCACTACCTCGCCATTGGTGAAGGAGCGCCGATCGTTCTGGTACACGGGCTTGGCGGTCAGTTGCGCAACTTTACTTATGCCTTGAGTGAGCTTCTATCGCCGCACCATCGACTCATCTTGGTCGACCGGCCGGGATCGGGATATTCGACCTATCGAGGTGACGGTCATGGCGGTCTTGCTGCGCAGGCAGCGATGATTGTCGAGCTAATAGACCAGCTTGGGCTGGACCGGCCGTTGGTGGTTGGTCATTCGCTCGGTGGTGCGGTTGCCTTGGCAATGGCGCTCGGCCATCCCGGCAAGATTGGCGGCCTTGCACTGCTCGCACCGCTCACCCAGCCCATCGAGGCCGTCCCGCAAGTCTTCAAGGCGCTTGATCTGCGTTCGCCAATTGCCCGCTCGGTGCTGGCATGGACGCTGGCGGCACCAGCAGGTCGCCTTGGAGCGGATGCGGCCAATGCCCAGGTTTTCGGCCCCGAACCCGTCCCTGCTGATTTCGAAACGCGGGGCGGCGCGGCGCTGACGCTTCGTCCCGAAGCCTTCGTTGCGGCTTGCCGCGATGTTGAGGCGGCGCGGGGAGAGATGGTGGGCATTGCCGCACGATATGGCGAACTGTCCATTCCGGTCGGGATCATGTTCGCGAAAGGCGATCTCCTGCTGGATCCCTCAGTACATGGCCTGCCGACCATTGCCGCGATCAAAGGCGCTGAGCTCAAGATGATCGACGGCGGACATATGTTTCCGATTACGCAACCTCAGGTCACTGCTGACTGGATCATGGAACGCGCCAACACCTGACTTTGTGTCTTCACGCCGATCTGGCCGAGCAATTTCTGAACGGCATTTGCGGTAAACTGGCTGCGACTGTCGGACCGTATATTCGCTGACGGGCCACGCGAGATGAACAAGTCCGTCAACGCCGCCAGGACATCTTCGGGCTTGAATTGCCGCACCCTGCGCCAGCAGGATCTCAACTTCACGCAGCTTGCCAATACTCTCTTCCGGCTTGTGCTTCTGGAATGGCATCTGTTATCCCTTTCATGGTCCAGACTATCATAGTCTTTGGGCCACTCAGCCAAGGGCTGTTCCGGTTGGCGAGCCACCGACAGATATGGCGCGAATGGGTGGGCCTGCGTTGGAACCCGGCAGGCTGATGCCGGGCATGGGCGCGGCTGAGGATGTCGTCAGTGCTGTGCTCCACCTCGCCTCACCGGCTGGCCAATTCGTGACCGGTCAGGCGCGCGCGCTTGATGGCGGTTTTCTGATCTCCTGATCACGATCGACGAACGGATACTCAATCTTAGCGCGCAATCCATGCGTGTCGCATCAGGTGGGCCTTTTCGCATTCAGCCCATACAAGCGCCTCGGCGGTGCTTGGCGTACTATTATCAAAAACAAAGTCCGGAATGTTGAGGTCTACAACGAAGCGCAGACGGCAAGGTGATCCGTCGATAGTTTGTGCAAGCGCAACCGATCCGTCGGGTTCGATCCCGAAATCTCCGGCAAGGATGGGTTGGCCGACGCGTTCGGGCTGGGTGCTGTGGGTTACAGTGTCGCCGTTGCTGGCGACCGAGACTTCATAGCTGGCGATGTCTTGTTCCGTTACACGTCGGTCTTCCAGTGCTTTGGCAAGATCGCCGCTATCGTTCAACGCGGCGTCGACTGCCGGGAGGCGCGATTGCGCATAGGCCGCGTGGTTACTTGCGATGATCAGGCCGCCATCCATCGCGTGGGTTTGCCCTGTTGATTCATCGAACAGGCTGAGCAGACGCAGACCAAGCAGCGGTCCACTGGTGGACTGTTGCCGCCAATCCTCGACATAAGCGCCTGAAGGAGCAAATTCGATCACGCTATTGCCGATGAAGTTGAGCGTGGCTGGTTCTGGCCATTGGTTGCGCGGTTGATAGCTGCGGTTGATTGTCCACGAAAGCTGTTGCGCGGCGGCGTCCCAACTTGTGTCCCCTACCCAACCTTGACGGTCGAGCAAAGCGGTCTCCGCTCCATCGGGCAGGCGCAGATCAATCGTGAAGGTTTTGGACTGGAACCAAAAGACGATGGTCGTCTCGTCGGTCAGGCCATTGGCGAACGTGATGCTCTTGCGGCGGAATGCGCCAAGCAAACGCCGGGGAAATGCCAAGCCATCAAGGCTGACCGGCGCAAGCGCGGTTAACAGTTCGGCGAGCGTCATGTGGCAGCGACAGAGCGTTGGCCAAAGGAATCGAGCGGCATGGCTTGGTTCAAAACCAGTTCGCCCCTTGCGATACGGCGTTTAAGGTAGGCAAAAGTCTGGGCGGTCTGGTTGTATAAATGCTCGCCGCATTGGAGCGGCGCATAACGCGGCGCTTCACCCTGCACGACAGGCGCTACGACGTGGTCGTAATTGCAGGCGTGGAACAGCGCGAAGGAATAGCGCTCTTGCTGTACTTTCTTAACGCGGTGACGGGTGGCGACATAGCGCCCGTTCGACATAATCTCCATCATGTCGCCAATGTTCATGATCATCGTGCCCTCGATCAGCGGCACATCGATCCACGCGCCCTGCTTGCCCACGATCTGCAATCCCGGCGCGGTGGCAAACAGCAATGTGAAGCATTCATAATCGGTGTGCGATCCTAAGCCTGGCCGGTCTTGGACACTGGCATCGTGCGGGTAATGGATCAGGCGAAGCTGGCTGGGCGAATGGCTGGTGAGCGCATCGAAATGGTCTTCTGCCAGACCAAGCGCCAAGGCAAAGCTGCGAAACAGCAGGCCGCCGATTTGCGTAACGTGGCGATAATACGCCTGCACGTCATCGCGGAACCCGGGCATCTCGGGCCACATGTTCGGCCCTAAGAGCGGGTTGCGTCCATGCGGGAACGGATAGTCGCGGTTGACGTCGTAGGCCTCTTTCAGGTCGTCACTGCCCTCGCCGAACTGTTCCTCCCCCACGGGCACGTAGCCACTGTGATTTTCCGACAGGCCGATATAGCTTTGCATCTTGGCTTCCTGCGGCAGCGCAAAATAGGCTTTGGCGCGCGCCACCACCCGATCAAACAACGCGGCGTCCAATTGCGCGCCTGTGACATAAAGGAAGCCCGTCCCGGCGCAGGCACGGTCAAGCTCTTGGGCGACCGCCATCCGGTCCTCCAAACGGTTGCTGCCAAGCCGGGTGATATCGACGACGGGGAGGACCGGTGCTTTTGTCATGTTGGTTTGAGCTATAGGCGCGCAAGGTCATAGCGATAGGCGCGCCCTTTTTATGTTTTTCATTGATTTGATCTATGACCATCCTTCCGCACAGTTTATCTGTGCAAATTCAACGGCCCCACCAGAGTCGGCCCAGTGCAAGGATGACATCGGCGTGAGTGATCGCGTGCCATTGATCGATAAGAAGTTTGCCAGCAGGGTCGATTGGAACCTGATGCGCACGTTTGTGGACATCGTCCGCGCGGGCGGCATTGGAGCGGCGGCGCGGCAATTGAACCGCCAGCAGCCCAGCATAAGCGCGGCGCTCAAACGTTTGGAAGATCACGTGGGCGCAACACTCCTGCATCGCACAGCCACCGGTGTCGAAATGACATCGGCGGGCAAAGCAATGATGACCTTGTGCGAAGATATGCTGGAATCGGCGCGGATGATGCCGCACCAGATCGCACAAGCCACCAAGCGCGTCGAAGGGTTTGTCCGCATCCAGATCGTGTCGGGGCTGGTTTCGCCCGAGTTTGATGAGGCAATTGCCAGTTTTCACCGGCGAAATCCCGATATTCACATCGAGATCCGCGTTTCGCCATGGCGGCAAGTGCTCGACGCGCTGGAGCAAGGCGACGTGGAAATCGGCGTGAGCTACGACGCCAATGTGCGCGGCAGCCTGATGTACGAGCCGCTACTGGTGGAACATCAACAGCTCTATTGCTCGCGCAGCAGTCCTTATTTCGGCCATCGCATCAGCCGTTTGAACGAGTTGAAGGACGAAGGCTTCGTCCTGACCGGTGAAGACGAGATCGAATTGATCACCCATTTGCGCCGCCGCTATCGTTTGGGCAGCAAAGTGAGCGGGATGGCCGAGGACATCAACGAGGCGCGGCGTTTGATCACGCAGGGCGTGGGTATCGGATTTCTGCCTGTGCTAGCGGCTGAAAGCGAGGTGGCCAAAGGCAGGCTTTGGCCTTTGCTGACGGCCGAATTTGAACCATCCTATGACATCTACCTGCTCGCGCGGATGGACCCGGCGCGCGATACGGCAACGCAGTTGTTCTGGGACGAGGTGTTCCGCAGGGTGCGGGCTTTACGCAGGCCATAATTCAAATCTATGCCTTTCATTGCATATTTGCCCCTGCCCATATGACGCGCTGCAACCCAGACTTCCGGACAAGAACGGAGCCTGCGCATGCCGACGAGTCTAAAGTCCAAAGTCTTCAACCTGCTCCCGCCAGCAATGATTGCGGCGGTGCTGGTGTTCTGGGCTTATGCGCGCAAAGTTTTGGTAGACGGCAATTGGACGCTTTTGTTTACCTCTTCCCTGATCGTGGTCGTCGTCCTGCTGCTGGAGTTCGTCCACGAGCGGCACGCTGGCTGGCGGATGAACCGGCAAGAGTTCTTCACCGACCTGTTTTACGTCGTGCTGAGTTCCACGGTTATCGCCTGGCTAACGCAGACGTTGGCCGAAGATCCCCTGCTCGCGGCAAAGGCCGTGCTTGGCATCAGCACCAAGTGGATGGCAGCCGTGCCTTGGCTGGCGCAAGTGGCGATGGTCATCGTGATCCTGGAGTTCGGGCAGTACTGGATGCACCGGCTGATGCACAACTGGACGCCGTTCTGGCTGACCCATGCGCCGCATCATCACCTGACCCAGTTGAACGCAGCCAAAGGCGCAGTTGGCAATCCGATTGAATTGTTCTTGATCAGCCTTAGCGTGTTGGCTTTGTTCGATTTTGATAAGACTGCGCTGTTCGCCGGGCTCAATACACTTAATGTGATTTCGACCTTCGCTCACGCTAACGTGAAGTCCAATCCGCCGATCTGGTATTCGTTCTTCTTCACCACGATCCGCCACCACAGCCTGCACCACTCGACCGATTATGAGGCGACGCGCTGCAACTATGGCAATTCGCTGATCCTGCTCGACCGGATTTTCGGCACCTATCGCGAAGGCGAAGGCGTATTGGTCGGCCAGGACGAGCGGAAGCGGCTGACAATCTGGGAACAAACGGCCTTTCCGTTCCAGCCACTAATCGCCAAGTGGAAAGCTGCACGTGCCCGTGCCGAAGCACCAAGCGGATCGGCAGCAGCATGATGGGCCGGGCCACACTTCGCGCACTGGCGCTAACGATAGCCCTTGCCAGCGGCACCCCCGCCCTCGCAACAAACGCACCCCAAACACGGCTGGTTGAATGCGGCGCACAAAGCTGTCTTGCCATCACTGGCAGCAGAAGCGCAGTTGATTCGCCGGTGACCATCAATGGTCAAACGGTGAAGACTTATGGCGGTCGGCATTGGCGGGTCCGCATGCCGGTCGAAGCCGTGCGTCGCTTGTCTGCACCCTATGCGCGAACAATTTCCGTGGCTGTGGACGGCGCTAAAAAGGAGGCGAAACTGCCGGTTGGGATGATGGGCCATGCCGATCTTGCCATGCTGGTCGTCCGCGTGAAGTAATAACTAGCCCAAGTCAGAGTAATAAAGTTCTGATTTCAGCTAATTTATTGAAGGTTTCAACGTCTGCGGCTATATAAGGCGCAGCGGCCGTAGAGCCGTAATCGTTCTACGCAGGAGATGACCTTGAAAACTGCTTTCGTGGCGCTTGCCACTTTCGCATTCGCAACATCGGCTACTGCCGCAACCGCGAACACCAATCCTTTCGCACAAGACAAAGCAATCCTGAACCTTCAGGGCCTTGATCTGTCCACGGCCGATGGCCAGCAACGCCTCGCTATTCGGGTCGATCAGGCAGCGCGCGCCGTTTGCGGCGATCGCGTATCGGGTTTGCACCTCTCGGTTGAAGCCAAGGCACAAGAATGCCGGGCCGCCGTGTCTGCCGATGTCCGCGCGCAGATCGAAACGCGCCTTGCCAAGGCTGGTAGCGCCTCTGCCATCCGCCTCGCTTCGGCCCGCTGATCCAAAACAGACCTGCCGCGGCCCGCATATCTGGCGGGCCGCGGACGGGTCACATGCCGTGCGCCAAGACCGGTTCCGGCCACCATGTGATCGTCTTTACATCATGGGCAGATGTCCAAATGCCTGAAGGGGTGTAGCGCAGCGCACCACTACCCTCGGCTTTGCCCAAACGGCTGACGACTGTCATGCTGACCGGATCAATCGCGACAAAAGTTTGCGCTTCGGTGGTCCGCAACCAGACTAGGCCAGCGCCGGTGTCGATATCACCCCACTTGAGCACTTCGCCCACTTTGACCCGGCCGGTCACCTCGCCGGATGCAGGATCGACCCGCGCCACAGTGCCATCGCCTTGTTCCTGAACCCATACTCCCCCCACACCTACGGCGGTGAAGCCGGGCTCTTTGCCCAGCTCCGTGGTTTTGACGACCATATTGGTAGTTGGATCAATGCGCTGGATCGTCTTGCTTTCGCTGCTGACGGCCCAGACTGAGTCAAAGCCGAAAGCCAGATAATGCGTACCAAGGCTGACCTTGATCTTCGCGATCACTTTGTTGGTGGCCGGATCAATGCGTGACACGACGCCCTTCTGGTCACTGGCGACCCAGACCGAGCCTGCTCCGGCAACGACGTTCAATTCGCCCTTGGGATTGGCAATGCCTGTGGAGATTGTCGCGATTTTCCGTGAGGTTGCCGTATCGATGCGGACGAGCGCGCTTTCCTTGCAATCGGCTACCCACAGGCTGCCGGCGGTGATCGCCATGGCTCCGCACGGGCGGGTCATAGCGACTTCGGCGAGTTTGCCTTGGCGTGACCAGCGCTCTACCCGCCCTATGTTGGTGACCCACACGCTATCGCCTTCGACCACCAGAAAATCGGCGGAACCGGGGGCTTCGAGCACCTGCTCTTTATGCGCCAGTGCGACAGAGGGGAGCGATGAAATGCTGGCGGCCAGTGCTGCGGCAAGAATTCTAAGCTTTTGCATCGTATGCCCTTTTCGTCCGGATGGTGGAGAGGCGGCGGGGAAATCGTCAGGCAAGTTGCGCGATATAGGCACGCCAACCGCCAAGGCTGGTGATGTCCTTCGCGCCGGTCAAAGCGCGCGGTTCGGCGACGAAGCCCTTGACGCTCGTGCCATCCGCCAAGGTGACAGTGCCGATTGCCAGCGGCGGCGGGACTTCGACGACGAAGCTGCCGAATGCTTCAATGCTGAGTTCATAGACCTCCAGCGCAATGGCCGCGCCTTCTGCACTATAGACCAGCGCGGGCTTGGGCGGGACGCTGTCGGCGATGGCGTAAAGCCTGTAATTCGGGGCGGTTTCGAATGCGCCGACGAACGTGGCGTCACGCGAGGTGAGCTGCCAGTGGAGCGGCATGTCTTTGAGGTGAGCGCCGACAACGGCCAGTTTCACAGTCTGCAATTTGCCCTCCAGATCGAGCGGGGGTGGGGATGGAGTATCAGCCACGGCGAGATAGGCGTCTGCTGCATCGAGCAGGGCGCGGTCGGTGTCGGCAGGGCCGATCAGGGTTATGCCGAAGCCGGTGGCGTTGGTGCGGGTGCCGGCGGGTACGGCCAAAGCGGCCATATCCAACAGATTGACGAAGTTGGTGTAGAACCCGAAGGCGCTGTTAAGCGCGATGGGGGCTGCCTGGAGTTCGGCCACGCGGTAGGTTGTTCCGACAGTCGGAAATACTATTATATCAATGGTTTGCCACAGGTTGTCGGCATGGCGCTTTAACTCTGCGAGGCGGTAGATGCCGTTGAACAGGTCCACGGCGCTGGTCCCGAAACCCACCTCGACGATCTCGCGCACGGTGGGATCGACGGCTTCGGGATTGCTGGCGAGGATGGATGCCATCGCGGCGGTGCGTTCTGCCACCCACGGACCGCTGTAGAGAAGCTGGGCGGCTTCTTGCAGGGGGGCGTAGTCGATCTCTACCACATTGTAGAGTTGGCCGAGCTTTTCTATTGCACGATCAAAGAGATACTCGGATTCCAGATCGCCGAAAAACACGCGCTGATTGCGGCGCGGGACGCCGATGGTCTTGCGTTCGATGGCGCGGTCGGACAGCGGTTTGGAATAGGCATCGCACGCATCATAGCCTGCGACGACACCGTCGATCAGGCGCGCATCGGCGGTGTCGTCGGTGAAGACGGTGATGCAATCGAGGGTGCGGCAGGCGGGGACGAGGCCGGTGTTGCTCCACCTGCCCTTGGTCGGTTTGAAGCCGATAAGGTGTTGAAATGCAGCGGGAACGCGGCCTGATCCGGCGGTGTCGGTGCCCAGTGCGAAGGCGACAAGACCGGCGGCGGTGGCAGAGGCCGAGCCCGAGCTGGAGCCGCCGCTGACGTAGGCCAGATTGTAGGCGTTGCGCGGGGCTCCGTGGGGGCTGCGGGTGCCGTTGAGGCCGGTGGCGAACTGATCTAGGTTGGTTTTGCCGACGCACAGCGCGCCCGCGGCGAGCAAGCGTTCAACGACCGTGGCGGAGGCTTCCGGACGGTAGGCGAAGGCGGGACATCCTGCCGTAGTTTCAAAGCCTTGGACGTCGATATTGTCCTTCACCGCAAAGGGCACGCCCGCCAGCGGCAGGACTTCGCCAGCGGCCACGCGGGCATCAATCGCGCGGGCTGCGGCGCGCAGATCGGCATCGGAGGCGCGGCTGATCCAGATTTGCGGCTGGATGGCATCATAAGCGGAAAGGCGCGCGATTACGTCTTCAGCGACGGTAATTGCGCTGCTTTTTCCGCTATTTACAGCTTCCGAGATAATGGTGGCTTTTTGGCGGCTAAATGTGGTCATGTGTGCCTCGTCAATGCCAAAATCGGTGTTCCGGGCTGCACAGCCTGGCGCTCTTGCGCGTAGAGCGCAGACACCGTCCCTGCCCCCGGACTTTCAACCCGGCATTCCATTTTCATTGCCTCGATGATGGCGATGGTTTCCCCTGCCAGAACTTCGTCGCCGACGCCGACGAGCATCTTCCAGACGCTGCCGCCGAAGGGTGCTTCGACCATGTCTGCGCCGTCGGGCACGACAACCGCACCGGCATCCAACACTTCGGCCTCAACCGCATCGGTGCGATCAAATTCGCCGCGCCTTTGCCATTCGGCGCGCTCTTCATCGAAGGCTGCTTGGCGGTGGGCTTCGAAGCCGGAAATCTGCGCGGCGTTGTCTGCCAGAAAGGCGCGATAATCGGCGAGGCGGAATTCGGAGGGTTCGATGCGGATCGAGCGGCGTCCGGTGGGGAAATCGCGCCGCCATTCGGTAAGTTCGTCAGCGCTGACCGGATAGAAGCGGATCTGATCAAAGAAGCGCAGCAGCCACGGCTTGCCTTCGATGAAGGCGTCGGTCTGGCGATAGGTGTTCCAGACCTGAAGCGTGCGGCCGAACAGCTGGTAACCGCCGGGGCCTTCCATGCCATAGATGCACATGTAGGCACCGCCGATGCCGACGACATTGGGTGGCGTCCATGTGCGTGCGGGGTTGTATTTGGTGGTGACGAGGCGGTGGCGCGGATCGACCGGGGTGGCAACCGGTGCGCCAAGGTAAACATCGCCGAGGCCGAGGACGAGGTAGTTGGCTTCGAAGATCAGGTTTTCGACCGCCGCTGCATCAGGAAGGCCATTGATGCGGCGGATGAATTCGATGTTATCGGGGCACCACGGCGCATCATCGCGCACTGCGCCCATGTACTTTTCGATGGTTTCGATGGTGGCCGGATCGCGCCAGCTTAGCGGCAGGTGGACGATGCGCGAGGGGGTGGTGAAATCTTCAAGATCGCCCAGCCGTTCTTCAGCGGCAATCAAGGTGGCGAGCGCCGCGCTTTGCGTCATCGTCACGCCATCGAAGTGGAATTGCAGCGAGCGGATGCCGGGAACGATGTCGATCACGCCGGGCAGCGCGAGGCGTTCGAGTTCAGTCATCAAGGCCTGGACGCGGATGCGCAATTCGATGTCGAGCACGATCGGGCCGTATTCGACGAGGATATTGCGATCCCCCTGCTGGCGATAGACCGTGCGCGGGCGCTGCGGGCCTTCGGGGATTTCGCCAAGGATCGGGGTGAGCGTTTCGATGGGCCGCGCAGGACCGGTGCCGTGGCCTTCGCCACTTTCCAGCAAGCGGCGCTGGAAGGTATCGGCCATAGCGGCATCGACCGCGTTGACGGGCACGAAGCGCAGCTTGTCACCGGGGGCGAGTTGCCCGATTTTCCAGCGGTCTGCCGCGATGACCACGAACGGGCAGACGAAACCGCCGAGCGATGGGCCATCGGGGCCAAGGATGATCGGCATATCTCCGGTGAAATCGACCGCGCCGATGGCGTATGGGTTATCGTGGATGTTGGAGGGGTGCAGCCCTGCCTCGCCACCGTCCTTGCGCGCCCATTGCGGCTTGGGACCGATCAGGCGAACGCCGGTTCGGTTGCTGTTGTAATGGACCTGCCATTCTGCGGCGACGAAAGTATCGACATCTTCATCGGTGAAGAAATCGGGTGCGCCGTGCGGACCATAAAGGACACGCAAGGCCCATTCATTGGACAAGGCGGGAAGTGCCGCCGATGACAGCGCGGTTTCTGCACTATCACCAGCGAGGTGGATCGTATCGCCCGCGAGCAGACGGCGCGCGGCGTGGCCGCCGAATTGCCCCAGTTCAAAGGTGCTGCGGCTGCCGAGATAGGGCGCGATATCGAGCCCGCCTGCGAACAGGATATAGCCGCGCAAACCGCCGCCGACCAAACGGCCAAGCGCGAGGGTTTGACCGGCGGCAACATCAATCGCCACGCCCCGCGACAGGGGAACGCCATCGAGCGTTGCGCCAAAGTCCGCCCCGGTCAGGCAGATGCGGGTGGCGGTGTTGAAGGTGAGTGTGGGGCCGGTGATCGTGACTTCGAGGCCCGCCGTGCCTTCCGGATTGCCGAGCAGGCGGTTGCCGAGGCGGAACGACTGATCGTCCATCGGGCCGGATGGTGGGACACCGATGGACCAGAGACGCTGGCGGCCCGGCCAATCCTGCACGGTGGTGGCGGTGCCGCCGCTGATGATCTGGAAGCTGCGCGGCTGATAGACAATATCGGCCAGTGCGCGGGTGGAAACCTCGCCACTGGTGAAAGCGTGGCTGCGGACCACATCACGCAACCAGCGCAAATTGGTTTCGATGCCATCGATGCGCGATTGATCGAGCGCTGTTTGCATCGCCTGAACCGCAAGATCGCGCGTGGGGGCGTGGACGATCAGCTTGGCCAGCATCGGATCATACCACGCGCTGACCGTGCTACCCGCCATGCACCATGTTTCGGCTCGGATATCGGCGGGGAAATCCACAGCGGTCAGCGTGCCCGAGGTGGGGCGATAATCGAGCGCGGGGTCTTCAGCATAGAGCCGGACCTGCACCGAATGACCACGGGGTTCGGTGGGTGCGGTATCAAGGAAGCCGAACTCCCCTGCCCCGCCGCGCACCATCCATTCGACCAGATCGATGCCCGTGACCTCTTCGGTCACGCCATGTTCGACCTGAAGGCGGGTGTTCATTTCAAGGAAGAAGAATTCCTGCCGTTCGGAATCATAGAGGAATTCGACCGTGCCTGCGGACCGGTATTTTGCGGCCTGCCCCAAGCGGATGGCAGCGGCGATCAGATCCGCGCGTACCGTTGCAGGAAGCAAGGGCGCGGGCGCTTCTTCGACGACTTTCTGGTTGCGCCGTTGCAGCGAGCAATCGCGTTCGCCCAGCGCCACGACTTTGCCTTTGCCATCGCCGAAAACCTGCACTTCGATGTGGCGCGCGCTGCGGATGTAGCGTTCAAGGAAAACGCCCGCATCGCCAAAATTGCCAAGGCCCTGACGCGCGACCGTGGCGAAACCTTCGCGCACCGAAGCTTCATCTTCGCAGACGCGCATGCCGATGCCGCCGCCGCCAGCGGTGGCTTTGAGCATGATCGGGTAGCCGATGGCTTGTGCAGCATTTGCTGCTTCATCTTCATCGGTGAGCAGGTTGGTGCCCGGGGCCAACGGCACGCCATGTGCGGCGGCCAGTTCGCGCGCGCTGTGCTTCAGGCCGAAAGTGCGCATGTTTTCAGGCGTGGGGCCGATGAACACGATTCCGGCCTCGGCACAGGCTTCGGCAAATTCGGCGTTTTCGGCAAGGAAGCCGTAGCCCGGATGGATTGCGCCCGCGCCGGTTTTGCGCGCGGCATCAAGGATGGCAGCGACGTTGAGATAGCTCTCGGTCGCGCGGGCCGGGCCGATGCACACGGCTTCGTCAGCTTGCGAGACGTGGAGCGAATCCGTGTCAGCCTCGGAATAGACCGCAACGGAGCGCAGGCCCATAGCCTTCAAGGTGCGGATGATGCGCGTGGCGATGGCGCCACGGTTCGCGATCAGGACAGTATCAAAGCTCATGCGGTGACAATCATCCGGACGGGGGTGGGATTGAAGCCGTTGCAGGGGTTGTTGATCTGCGGGCAATTGGAGACGACGACGGTGACATCCATCTCGGCAAAGAGATCGACGGTGAGGCCGGGGGCGGAAATCCCGTCAACAATGCCAAGCGCGCCATCGGGTTCGACCGGCACGTTCATGAAGAAGTTGATGTTCGAGACGATATCGCGCTTGCCCCGGCCTTCGGTGAGGTTGGCTTCGAGGAAATTCTCGACGCAGGCATGTTCGGACTTGGTGTGATGACCATAACGCAAGGTATTGGATTCACACGAACATGCGCCGCCGATGGTATCGTGATAATCGACCGAGGTGGCCGCGATGGTCATCATCGCGCGGCCTTCGTTGGATCGCAGGACCGTGCCTTTGCGCAGGAACAGGTTGGCTTGTGCGGCGACGGTATCTTGCGCGCTGTAGCGTTCGGCATCGTCTGCCGTGGCATAGAGCAGGAAATCGACGGCCTGATTGCCTTCCAGATCGACGATGCGCAGGGTTTGGCCTGCGGCGATATGGTGCAGCCAAGGTGCGCGGGCGGGCACGATAACATCGTGGACAACAGTGCCGGCAAGTTCGGCGAGATGGGGATCGACGCTCATGGGAAAGCTTCCTTCTTAGCGGCGGAAATAGTCTTCGACGTTCAAGAAGGCGCGCAGGCCTTCGGGCGTGGCAGTGCGGATGGGATCATCTTCTGCCGTGACGGGGCCGCGCCATGCGGTGGCGCGCAGGGGTGTGACCGTCCACTGATCGCGCGGATCAAGCACGTGGGGGCAATTGGCGATGACCACGATCACATCCATCTCGGCGCGCAGAACGACTTGGCGACCGGGGGCATAGGGGCCGATTTGCGGGACGATTGCGCCGTCTTCCGCGATCTTGGCGGCTTTGAACAGGTTGACGCAAGGGTGGACATCGCGGCGCTGGAGGCCGTGTTTGGCAGTGCCCAGCAGGAAGCGGTCACGCCCGTTGGGATAAGCCCCGCTGTTGCTGCCATCGCCATATTTTGCAGCATTGGTTGCAGCATTCGAGGTGCCGCAGAAGGCATCATGCGTGGCTGCGGTGTCTTCGATCATGCTCATCATGACGCGGCCCATATCGGACAGGAGCAGCTTGCCCTGACCGAGATAGGCGTTCCACTGGACCTTCACCGTGTCAGCCACGTTGAGGCGTTCGGTGGGCATTTCGGCGTTGAACACGAGCAGCGAGGCGCAGGCATCGCCTTTGAGATCGATCAGGCGGAGGCGCGAGCCGCGCGAAAGGCGGCGGGTGGCATAGCCGCCTGCGGCAATGGTCTCTTCCCACACCAGATCGGCGGGCGCTGTGCCTTCGGGCAGATCGGCGGCAACGGGCGGCAGGACCGGCATGGCTTCGACCACGGTGCCTGCCATAGAGCGCGCATGATCGCGGGCGGCAAGAGGATCGGCGAGAGGTGCGCTCATGCGGCGGCTCCTTCGTTAAGATCGCCTGCGTCCGGCTCATAAAGCGGCGGCAGCAGGGCGGTGGTGGTGACGAGCTGGAGCTGGTGCACGCCACGCACCCGGCGCAGCGCATCGCACAGGGCCTTCAGGCGGACGGCGGGGCCTTGGACCAGCAGGACTTCGAGCGACTGATCATCTTCCAGAAAGACGTGCTGCGAGGAGATCACCTCTTTGAGGTATTCGGCCTGCGTCTGGGCGAGCTGGTGGCGTACGCGGCCGCGATCCCCGCGATAGACGATGGTGACCGTGCCGGCGAGCATCTCTTCGGGGCGGGTATAGGCTTCGTGTTCGGCCAGCGCGTGGCGGATCAATTCGGCGATCAATTGCGAACGCGATGGCAGGCCGCGCTCTTCGACCATGTTATCGAGCTGGCGGAACAGTTCGCCCGGAAGGCTCATCGAGAGCCGGGCAAGGCTTGCGGGTTCGGTACTCACGTCAGGCCCTCTCTTCGCTGGGTTCGGGTTCTGCATCTTTGCGCAGGGTCAGATCGTAGACCGCCGTGGCACCGAAGCGGTGCGGGGCGTGGGGATCGTGGCGGCGTTTATCGAGCGCGAGGACGCGGGTGCCGAGGCTGAACGCCTCGCGGATATCGTGGGTGACTATGATGATCGTGAGCGCATAATCGCGCCACAATTGCTTGATCAGCAGGTGCATATCGGCGCGGATGCCGGGATCGAGCGCGCCGAAGGGTTCATCGAGCAGGAGGATGCGCGGGCGCTTGATCAGGGCCTGCGCGATGGCGAGGCGCTGTTGCATGCCGCCCGATAGCTGCGCGGGAAATTGGTGCAGGGAATCGCCGAGGCCGACGGCTGTGAGCATCTGCGTGGCTTCTGCGATGGCGGCGCGGCGGGCGGAGCCGAACAGGCGGGCGGTGAGCGGCGCTTGTTGGCATTCGAGGCCGAACATCACATTGCCCAGCGCGGACAAGTGCGGGAACACCGAATAGCGCTGGAACACCACGCCGCGATCGGGACCGCATTCGGGGGCGAGCGGCGCTCCATCGAGCATGATGGAGCCGCGTGTGGGGCGTTCCTGGCCGAGGATGATGCGCAGCAGGCTACTTTTGCCTGCGCCCGAGGGGCCGATGATCGAAACGAAGGAGCCTGCCTCGATATCGAGATCGACCTTTTCGAGAACGACCTTGTCGCCATATTCGACCCAGACGTTTTGCAAGCTGAGGATGGGTGCGGGAATGGCGCTCAATGGTTTGCTCCATGGGCCCAAGGGAACGCGCGTTTGCTAAGTTTGGCGAGCGCGACGTCCATGATGATGGCGAGCAGCGCGATCCACGCGACGTAGGGGATGATCACGTCCATCGAGAGATAGCGGCGGACGAGGAAGATGCGGTAGCCAAGGCCGATGTCCGAAGCGATCGCTTCGGCCGAGATCAGGAACACCCATGCCGGGCCGAGCGAGAGGCGCACTGTCTGGATGAGGCGGGGCATGGCTTGCGGCAGGGCAACGCGGATCATGATCTGCCACGAACTGGCGCCGAGCGTTTGCGCCTTGATGATCTGTTCGGTGGGCAAGGCGGCCACGTGGGCGGCGATATCGCGCACCATGACGGGCGCAATGCCGATCACGATGAGCGCGACTTTGGCGGTTTCCCCAAGGCCCAGCGCGATGAACAGGATTGGCAGCAATGCGATGGGCGGGATGACAGCGATGCCGGTGACAAGCGGGCCGAAGGTGGCGCGCACCGGAGGCAGAACGCCGAGCACGAGGCCGACCACCAGCGCGGTGAACGTGGCGATGCCGAGGCCGAGGCCGAGCCGTTGCAGGCTGGCCATGGTATCGACCCAGAACACGAACTGACCGCTGAGCTGATCGGCCTGGAACATGAGCGTGGCCATGCCTTGCGCCATGCTGTTGGGCAGCGGCAGGATCTTGTCCATGGGGTTTGCGGCATGGCGCTGTGCCGCCAAGAACAGGTAGAGCAGCACCAGCAGCAGGATCGGCACAGCACCCAGAAGAATGCTGTTGTTCCGGCGCACGTGACGGTTGACCCAACGCATGATTGTGTTCGTACCTTAAGCTAAGCCAGTGGGCTTGCGCGGATCAGAGTTTGCCATCGGCGGCGAGCTTCATGAAGCTATCGTCGAAGCGCAGGGTGACGCGGGCGGGATCGCCCAGTGTTTTGCCACCGGGGAAGCCGATCCCCACCGCATCAGCCGATGCCGCGCCTTTGAACAGGCCCTTCGAGAAGCTGAAATCGCGCACGAGCGTCATCTTGGTGACGAGTTCGGGGGCGTTGGTGGCGGCAACGGCAGCCTTGGGGTCGGCGTAGAGGAACGTCGTTTTGAGCTGGCTGTCGAACATTTCGGGCGTTGCGCCGGAAAGCTTGGCCATAGCCGCGCGCGCCTCTGCTCCCTTGGCGTCTTGCTGCTGCATCAACGCGACGGTTTCATACCAGATGCCCGCCAGCGCTTTGCCCAGGTTGGGATTGGCTTTGAGTGTGGCGGTATCGACGACCATGAGATCGAGGATTTCGCCCGGAATATCGGCGGAGCTGAACACTTGCGTGACGCCCGCCTGCCCTTTCATCACCGAAAGCTGCGGGTTCCATGCGACGGCGGCGCTGACATCGGGGGCACCAAAAGCGGCGACGATATCAGCATCGGAGGTGTTGACGGTGGGTACGTCGGTTGATTTGAGGCCGACCGATTCAAGCCCGCGCGCCAGCAGATAATGCGATACTGAAAGTTCGACCAGATAGGTCTGTTTGCCCTTGATCGCTGCCAGCGAGTTTGCGCCTTTCAGCAAGATGCCGTCATTGCCATTCGAGTAATCGCCGACGATGATAGCGCTGGTATCTTTGCCGCCAGCAGCAGGGATTGTCAGCGCATCCATGTTGGTGACGGTGACGCCATCGAACTTGCCCGCGGTATACTGGTTGACCGATTCAACGTAATCATTGACCTGCACCAGATTGATCTTGATGTCGTATTTGTCGGACCACTTTTTCACGATCCCGGCCTGCTGTGCATAAGGCCATGGCATCCAGCCGGCGTAGATCGACCAGCCGATATTGAACTCTGTCTTGGGTTCGGCCTGAGGACTTGGTGAGGCCGAACAGCCCGCCAGCATGAGTGCTCCAGCCATCAGCACTGCGGTGCCGAATTTGCCAACAAGCTTGATCATGATTCGATCCCCTTTCGCATTGCAGCATCACCATACGCACCGCCCTTGTCTATCAAAATTATTACCACGGATAAAAAAAGTAATACCCATGAAGGTCGGGTTTCAGGCAAAGCGCAGCGCATGGCATCGGACAGAAGATGCATCTTTACGGGGCTTTCGCGCGCAGCAGCGCCGATATCGCCAGCAACACCGGCGTAAATTCTGGCCGAAACAATCCATGTTCGCAAATCGGCGTATTGACCCAAGAGTTCTGATCCCTTGCAGCCCCCGGTGAGACACCTGACCCCTGCCCGCACTATCCCACCGCGTTACGAAACCTTAGCGTTTCCGCCAATTTTGCAGTGCAACATGACTTTTACCCTCTGGTGAGCAGGTGCGAAATTATTACGCTTGACGCAATGTGTAATATCCATACCGTAAAGCACATCGCCACCGATGCGGCGAATGAGGGACTAAGCAAGACTTTACAGTGAGGGTTCGTGGATCGAAAACTGGCCTGCACGAGTGAATTTCCAGGGGATACTTCGCCGGTTTTGGTCGACGTTATTCAACCTGGCCGCAGGCTTTCGCTCTTCGACCTTTTCCGGGTTCACGGCAACGACACTGACCACCGGCAGTGTCAGATGATGCGCCACGCCACCAGCGTTGGCGGGACTGGAATATTCTGGCTGACAAGGTGCCAGCCCGGCTGAACAGCCAAGGGTTAGAGCACCACAGGGAAGGATGTCACTTAACGACAGGCTCACCATTCAAGGGAGTCGGAGTGACTATGAAACTGTTTCGAAACACGCTGCTGAGCGCAACCATGCTGATGGGTGTGAGCGCTGCTCCGGCTTTCGCGCAAGACACGGCCCCGCAAGCGGTAGATGATGGCAACGCAGGCGAGATTGTGGTGACCGCCACCCGCCGCGCCACTTCGCTGCAAGACGTGCCGATCAACATCAGCGCGGTTGGCACCGAACAGATCAATCGCCAGCGGCTGGATGACGTGCGCGATATCGGGGACTTCACGCCGGGCCTGACTATTGTCGACACTGGCCCTGGATCAACCGGCTCGATCGTGCTGCGCGGCCTGAACGCTTCGGACTCAACCGCGGGCGGTGCATCTTATGATAACGCTTTGGGCGTTTATCTTGGCGAAGTGCCGCTGTATTACGATTTCAAGTTGCTCGACATTGCACGTGTGGAAGTGCTGCTTGGCCCACAAGGCACGCTTTATGGCCTTGGCACGCTGGCCGGCGCGATCCGCAATATTCCCAATCGTCCGAACCTTGATGCTGTCGAGATGGAAGTGCATGGCCGCTTCTATGGCAAGAGCCAAAGCGGCGATGTCGGCATTCAGGCAGATGGCGTGATCTCGATCCCGATCATCAAGGATCACGTGGCGTTCCGCACCTCTACCGGCTATTACTTCGATCCGGGCTTTATCGATTACACGCTGCTATTGCAGGAACCGGGCGTTTCGCTGCCGCAACCGAGCGGCTCGGTTAGTGTAACCGACGCTGCTTATGCAGCCAACCTGACCCGTCGCAATGATCTCAACTTCGAAAAGACGCTTTCCAGCCGCAACCAGTTGCTGGTCCAGTTCAGCGAAGACCTGAAGGTAAACTTCACTTACGCCTATCAGGAAACCAAGACAGACGGCGGACAGTACAACAGCAACGGTGTGCTGGGCACCGGCCGTTATGAAAGCGCTTCGCGCTTTATCGAACCGGTTTCTCGCCGTGCACACCTCGGCAGCATGGAAATCAACGCCAATCTTGGAGGCATCGCCGATCTGGTCGCCACGACGGCCTACACTGATGTGCGCAGAGACGCGCAAGGCGACAACACCGACCTGTTGCTTGACCTTGACTATGATTACGAACTGTTCCCCGCGTTTTCGAGCTTCAACGAAAGCCAATCGACGCAAAAGCAGTTCAACCAGGAAATACGCTTCGTTTCGCGCCATGGTGGGCCATTTAACTGGGTATTGGGCGGGTTTTACAACGAGTTGAAGAGCCAGCGCGATTATCGCGAAATCTTGCCGAACCATCCTTTTGTCGACATCACGACGAACCCCGACGAAGTCGAATACGCATCCTTCAACCGGTCGAAGGTGATCGAAAAGGCCGTGTTTGGCGAAGGCACGTTCAGGATCGTTCCCGAATGGCAGGTTACCGCAGGTGCCCGTTACTATAACTACGATATAGACGTCGCTGGCCGGGCAGTGACTCCATTGCTGGGCGACCCCATAAGCCCCTATGATCTGCCGGCCGCGGGTGGAGCCGACAAAAACTCCGGTTGGGTTTGGAAGTTCAACACATCCTATAACTTCACGCCGGATATCATGCTCTATGCAACATACAGCAAAGGATATCGAATTGGCGGCCCGAACACCGTGGCACCTTGCGTATTGCCGCTTAAGCCACCTCCGTTCCAGAACGTGTGCGCCCTGCCAAACGAAGTGTCGTTTGGTCCAGACACGACTAAGAACCTTGAAGTTGGTGTTCGTGCGCAATTGTTTGATCGCAAATTGACGCTGAACCTCAACGCCTACACGATTGACTGGGAGGGTATCCAAGTCTCCTCGGCCACGATCAATGGTATCGTTGGCATCACGGTGAACGGCGGCAAGGCGAAGTCGGAAGGCGTGGAAGCTTCGTTCCAGATGCGCCCTGTCGACGGGCTTTCGATCCAGGGCACATATTCCTATAACAACGCTCGGCTGACCGAGGATGTGCCAGGCATCATCGCGGTTAACAGCCCTGCTGGCACTTACCCGAGCAGTCCGATACAGTTGAGCGCTTTGAAGGGAGATCGCCTGCCTGGTTCAACCCGGAACAGTGGAAGCCTGGGTGTAACCTACACCACGCCAGTTGCTGACGGGAACTTGGTCTTTGACTGGACGGGCACCTATCGCGGCGATGTTGTGACCCGCCTTGGTTGGGACCGCGCGTTTGGCGACAAGCTGCCGGGCTTTGTTCTGCACCGTACATCGTTCGCTTATGAAACGGACAAATACTCGGTCTCGTTGTTTGCCAACAACGTGTTCAATACATACGCCGTGGCGTCGGTCTCGAACGACCGCTCACGCGTCGGCCTAAATGATGGTGTGCGACTGCGGTACTATCGCCGTAACGTGATCAATCCGCGCACGGTCGGCATTGAAGCACGCATCAAATACTGAGCTAACGGAGGGGACGGGGCGCCATCCGGCTAAGGGATGGCGCCCCGAACCGTTTGAAGGATACCGGCTACACCTTTTTGAAAAGCAGGGTAAAACGACATGGCATCACTAACACGCCGGTTTGGGCCAGTTCGGCCAGTCGTTTTAAGCCTCGCGCTTTTGGCAGCCGGTGGTTTGGGCGTAAATGCAGCGCATGCTGCGACGCCAAAGATGTTTGCCGAGCGCTGGATTGATGGCACGAACGGGGCCGAGCCTGCCACGCAAGTGCAGGCCTTGGATGATGACACGTTCGTGATCCGGCAATCGGTGAAGACGAATTTTGAAGCGCCGTTTGTCTATCTGCTGTTTGGCCGCGACAAGGTTTTGCTGATCGATAGCGGGGCGCAAGACGGGCAAATCCGGCAGGCGGTGGACCGGTTGATCGACGATTGGCTGGTGAGAAACAAGCGCACGACGATCCCGCTGGTGGTGGCGCATAGCCATAGCCATGGGGATCATACTGCCGGTGATGCGGCTTTTCAGGAGCGTGCCAATACCACGGTTGTGGGGCTGAAACCGGCAGATGTTGCGGCGTTTTTCGGCATCGCCAAGTGGCCGGAACAGATTGGCCGGTTCGATCTGGGCGGGCGCGTGTTGCGTATCCTGCCGACACCGGGGCATCAGGCTGCTGCGATCATGGTCTATGATCCGAGGCTGAAAGTTCTGCTTTCGGGCGATACGCTTTATCCGGGCCGGCTTTACGTTCCGGTCAATTTCATGGGCGACAACCGTGCGAGCGTGAAGCGGCTGGCAGCGTTTGCGGCGCGGCACCCGATCCGCGCGGCGTTGGGCGCGCATATCGAGATGAGCCGCGCACCGGGCCATGATTACGAACATGAAGCCGCCGCCCATCCGAACGAACATCCGCTGGAACTGGGGCCGGAGCAGATTGCCGAATTGAAGGCGGGCTTGGCGGCCAAGCTCGACACCGCCGACCAGCAGCAGGTGCATGATCACTTCATTATCGTCACTGTGCCGCCGCGTGCGGAGTGAGGGCATAGATCATATCTATGGAAACTATTTCGCAATGCTATCTGGCGTGATGAGGTAGATTTCACCACGATAAGATCAGCATTTTGATTAACTTAAGCCTCTCAATGCAGCGGACAAATCCGAAGTACACGGGGCATATATCGCGAGAACAAGCGTATGGACGGAGTTCGCGTAGGCAACCGGTTGATCGGCACGCAAGCGCCGGTGACGATTGGTTGGGAAAACATCCCCCGGGTCGAAGGCGGGCCGATCAAGCAATTCGTCTTCACCTATTTCCAGCCGTTCGCTTTGTTCGCGATGGTAACGTTCTGGTATTACGCGCCAAATTCCATCGCCAAGGCCTCAACCGCGATCTGGATCGGCATCGGCTTCAAGGCGTTGTTGCTGGCGCTGGAATGGGTCAACCCGCGTTTCGAAAGCTGGCGGTTGACGTGGAAAGAGGCGATGACCGACCTGTTCTATGTCGGGCTCGGCTATACGCTCCTCGATCAGGTGGACAATTTTATCGGTAGCGGTGCGGTGATTGAAGCCGTGCGCAACAGTTATGACTGGGACAAACTTTCGTGGTTTACCGGACTGCCGCTGCTGGTGCAGGCCTTTGCGATCTCGATCATGTTCGATTTCGGGCAGTACTGGATGCATCGCGGGATGCACAACTGGTATCCGTTGTGGCTGCCGCATTCGGTGCACCACTACATCACGCAGTTGAACATCAACAAGGGCGCAGTGGGCAATCCGATCGAGCTGTTCCTGATCGGGCTTGGCATTGGCGGGTTCTTCGACTTCCTGCCCCGCGCAGCGCTTCTGGCAGGCGCTTTGGGCATGACCATCGGGATTTACCAGCACATCAACGTGCGCTTCAACACCCCGCGTTGGTGGCGGTTCCTGTTTAACACGACCGAGCACCACAGCCTGCACCATTCGCAGGACTTTGAAGCCACACGCAGCAATTACGCCGGAAGCTACATCTTCATCGACCGGATCTTTGGCACCTGCATCGATGGCGAGGCAGAGCTGTTGGGGATGGAAGGCGGACGCCGGATGACGGTGCGCGAGCAGATGCTGTTTCCATTCACCGAGGGCTGGAAATCATTGAAGGCCAAATACGGCAAAAGCCGCAGCGGTGATGATGGCTTCGGCCAGTCCGACGCAGTGCCTGCGGAATGACCGATCAGGCCACTTCGCGCAACTTTGCCGGGTTTGAACAGCCGCTCACCACACCATCAAACGGACACCGTGTGAACTTTCGCTTCATCGACTGGATCTGGAATGTCAGGGGAAGCGTTCCGCTTGAACCCCTGCAATCGAGCGACGAGGCCTTTAACCGGCTGGACCCGCTGTTCCGCGAATACGGGACATCGCATGAACGGACGGGTGATACGCTGACTTTCAGCAAGAAGGACCAGCCCGCACAAGACAAGATGTCGGTGTTTGATGCAGGTGTGCTGAAGATCGAACAGGGTGTGGCAGGTGCTGCGCTGCACTATCGCCTGTCGAGCCGGGCTTTGTTGTTCTGCTTCTGCTTGCCGCTGCTGTTCCTGTTTTTTGCCCAAGCCACGATTGCGATTGGCGAATATCGCAAGCCCGCGATGGAAGCCGCGGAAAAAGCCAAGGCTGCAAAGAAGAAAGAGCCGGTGGTGCGCGAGTTGCATCCGCTCGATACGTTCCTTGGTGCGCCCGCTCCAGAAGCACCCAAGAAGGATGGCGCTGCCAAGCGCGAAGACAAACAGCATTCGCCAAAGTCTGCTTATGTTTTTGCCGCGATGTTTGCCGCGCTTTATGTGATCGGACGCATTCTTGAGCAGTGGCTCGTACAGCGGCTGTTTCGCAAGGCGCTGCAGGGCGGATAGGGCTGGACGTCCTGTAATGATCCACTGTAAAGTCTGCCCGTAACCCGTAATAAGCTAATAAATCTGTTTTTTCTTCAAGTATTTGTGCAAGAACTGGGCCAAGGGGTGGTACGGATGCCCCCATGGCAGGAAAAACCGATCAGTCCGGAAATAAAGCCTTGCCGAAACCGCCCCGGCAAGGACCTACAATAGCGACCAATTCTGCAAGCGCGCTGACGGCGCGCAGTGCGCAAGCAGCCATGTCGATCATCGCCATCGGCGCGTCGGCGGGCGGGCTTGAGGCGGCATCCAAGCTGCTGGATGGCTTGCCAGCGACATCCGGCATGGCCTTCATCATCGTCCAACACCTTGACCCTACCCACAAAAGCATGATGGCCGAGCTGCTGGCAAAGCACAGCGCGATGACAATCATCGAAGCCTGCAATGGCGGCCAGCTTAGCCCCGATCACGTCTACATCATTCCACCGGGCCGGTTTCTTTCGGTTCGGGCAGGAGTATTGCATCTTACGCCCAAGCAAACACAGCACGGTACGCGTTTGCCATATGACTGCTTGCTGAAATCACTTGCCAAGATGCATGGCCCGCAAACCACGGCAATTGTCCTTACCGGAACGGGCGCAGATGGCAGTGGCGCCCTTGCAGCGCTGAAAGCGGCAGGCGGCCATGTGATCGCACAATTGCCCGAAGAAGCTGAATATGATGGTATGCCGCGCGCAGCGATTGCCACCGGTCTTGTCGACCAGATCCTGGCCTTGGCGGACATTCCTGCTGCATTGATTGGGCGGCAAGAAGCACCGTCAGGCAAAACAGACCCGAGCCGCGAACAACCCGTGGAGCAGGCCAACGCGCTTGCGGCAATCATTACCCTGTTGAAAGACCGGACCGCGCACGATTTCACGCAGTATAAGTCTGGCACAATGGCACGCCGCATAGAGCGCCGCATGGGGCTGCTGGCATTGGAGCGCAGCAACCTTGTCGCTTACCTTGAACTGTTGAATGACAATTCGGCCGAGTGCGATTTGCTCGTCAAGGATCTGCTGATCAACGTGACCAGTTTTTTCCGTGACCCCGGCGTATTCGAGGCGCTGGAGGCGAGCGCTATTCCCGAACTGATCGAACGACTGACCGATCATCAAGCGCTGCGGGTTTGGGTTGCAGGATGCAGCACCGGAGAGGAAGCCTATTCCATCGCGATGACGTGTCGCGATGCCATTGAGGCGTCCGGGCGTAATATCAAGTTGCAGGTTTTTGCATCCGATGTTGATGCCGATGCCATCGCCACCGCGCGTGACGGATTTTATCCGCATGACATTGCGAGCGCAGTTTCAGCAAAACGCCTGGCCCGCAATTTCAACAAGGACGATGCAGGATACCGCGTAACAGCCAGTTTGCGCGGCGATGTGGTGTTTACCGTGCAGGATTTGCTGTCCGATCCGCCGTTTTCGAAGATCGATCTCATTTCCTGCCGGAATTTGCTTATCTATCTTAACAACGAGGCGCAAACGCGGGTCATATCGCTGTTCCATTTTGCCTTGCGCGAAAGCGGCGTGCTGGTGCTGGGATCATCTGAGACAATCGGCAACAGCGAGGACCGGTTTGAGCCGGTGGCGGAATCCGAGCGCATCTACCGGCATATCGCCCGCAGCCGCAGCGCCGACGCACGGAATCCTTTGCGCTTTGGTGAAACCCTGCCTTCCATCGGCGCAAGTGACCGGATAACGCCATTAATCCGGCAAACCACATTGGCCGATATCTGCCGTACGGGCGTACTGACAACACTGGCTCCCACAGCCATCCTGATCAATCAAAGCCGCCATTGTGTTTATTCGATGGGGCCAGTCGAGCGTTATCTGCGCATTCCATCCGGCTATGCCACGCTGGATGTTCTGGCCATGGCAACACCAGCGTTGCGCACCAAACTGCGGTTGGCAATTGATGCGATCGGGCCGAAGCAGAAGCGCGTTGATGGCGGCAAAACGCGCCTGACCCATGATGGAGCGACGATCTGGTTCAGAATCGATGTGCAGGCCTTGAAAGGGGATCATGAAGACCTGATCCTCGTCTGTTTTATCGAAGAGCACACCGCGCCATCGGGCAAGGCATCTTCCGCAAGCCGGAGCAGTGCGCCGCGTGTGGCCGAGCTTGAACTGGAACTGGAGGCGACACGCGCTGAATTGCAGACGGCAATCCTGCATCAGGAGCGATCCAGCCAGGAGCAAAAGGCGATTAACGAGGAGGCTCTATCGGTCAACGAAGAGTTCCAATCGACAAACGAGGAATTGCTGACATCCAAGGAGGAGTTGCAATCGCTGAACGAAGAACTGACGGCACTGAACAGCCAATTGCAGGAGACGCTTGAGCGCCAGCGCCTGACATCAGACGATTTGCAGAACGTCTTGTATAGCACCAACGTGGGCACTCTGTTTCTTGATATGGAATTGAGGATCCGGTTTTATACACCCGCGATCAAATCGCTGTTTAGCATTATTGCAGGCGATATTGGCAGACCGCTTGCAGATTTGCAGCCGATTGCCGCCGATTATGAGCTGATACGAGATGCGCGCCAAGTGCTGATCGACGAAGCCTTGATCGAACGCGAAATTGAAGCACCGGATGACATTTACTATTCGCGCCGGATTTTCCCATACCGCGCGCACAACGACAAGGTTGAAGGTGTGGTGATCACCTTTGCCGATATCACCGACCGCAAGATAACAGCCAAAGCTCTGGAAACAGCAAAACTTGAAGCCGAGCGCGCCAATGTGGCCAAATCACGCTTTCTTTCAGCCGCGAGCCACGATTTGCGGCAACCGCTGCAATCGCTGACCTTGTTGCAAGAATTGCTGACCAGATCTGTGCAAGGGGAAAAACCGAAGCGTCTGCTGGCGCGATTGGAGCAAACGATTGGGTCGATGTCGGGAATGCTCAACGCCTTGCTTGACATCAATCAGATCGAGGCAGGCATTGTCGAGGCAGAGCACGTGCTATTTCCGGTGAACAGCGTGCTTAACAGCCTGCGCGAGGAGTTTACGCACCTTGCCCAATCGCGCAACCTTACGCTGCATATTCTGGATTCCGCTGCGATCATCAAGAGCGATCCCGCGCTGCTTTCGCAAATGATCCGCAACCTTTTGGGCAATGCGATCAAGTATACATTGCGGGGCAAGATCCTGCTCGGGTGCCGCCGCCGGGGCAACAGTTTGCGCATCGAGGTGTGGGACTCCGGGATCGGAATTGCGGCCGATCAACTCCATGCCATCTTTGATGAATTTCACCAGGTCGACAATGTCGCGCGGGAACGCAGCTTGGGACTTGGCCTTGGCCTTTCCATCGTTCAGCGGCTGGGCCGCCTGCTGGGGCATGACGTGGATGTGCGGTCAAAGCCGGACAAAGGTTCGGTGTTCACAGTGACCATTGCTGACCTTGTGACGGGCACGCCATTGACCGAAGATTGCGCGCCTACGGTGGAATCCGAAAGCGTTGCGCAGCAGCGCCCCTGCAAGATCCTGCTGGTTGACGATGATCCTGATGTTCTGGAATTGCTGGAGCAATTGCTCAAGGGTGAAGGGCATTCGGTGAAAAGCGCAACGAGCGCGGCAGAGGCGCTCGAAATTGTTGCGGGCGGCGCAATGCTCCCCGAAATCCTGCTTACGGATTATAGCTTGCCGGGGGGAACGTCCGGCCTTGAACTGGTGCAGCAATTGCGCGAGCGGCTATCCAGCGTTCTGCCTGCGATCATCCTGAGCGGCGATGTTTCGAGCGAAACACTGGCCAAAGTGGCTGCGCAAGATTGCATGCAACTGAGCAAACCTGTCAAACCGCGCGAACTTCTTGCCGCGATAGAACGGCTTTGCGCTGAGCATGGCTCGCTGCCGGTGTAGCAAGCCTGGCGAAGAGGGGCGCATGACACAAAAAAGGCCCGGTTCTTTCGAACCGGGCCTTTTTCAGTTTTGGCGCAAGCCTTTAGTCGTCAGACTTGAGGAATGCTGGCATGTGGTCAGGAGCTGGACCATCTTCACGGTCACGACGTGGACGGTCACCGCCCTCGCGACGTGGACCGCGATCACCGCCGCCGCGTGGGCCTCGGTCGTTGCCACGTGGGCCACGACGATCACCGCCACCACGATCAGGACGATCGCCGCGTGGTTCACGTGGTTCACGTGCCGGACGGGTATCTTCCAGTTCAGCACCGGTTTCCTGATCGACAACGCGCATCGACAGGCGAACCTTGCCGCGCGGATCGATTTCAAGAACCTTGACCTTTACGGCCTGGCCTTCCTTGACGACATCCTGCGGCTTTTCGACGCGCTCGTTCTTCATTTCGGAAACGTGGACGAGACCGTCCTTGCCGCCCATGAAGTTTACGAATGCGCCGAAATCGACGATGTTGACGACCTTGCCATCATAGATCTTGCCGACTTCGGCTTCTTCCACGATGCCGAGGATCCAGGCCTTGGCTGCCTCGATCTGGGCGGTGTCGGACGACGAAATCTTGATCAGGCCTTCATCATCAATGTCGACCTTGGCTCCGGTGGTGGCGACGATCTCGCGGATCACCTTGCCGCCGGTGCCGATGATGTCACGGATCTTCGACTTGTCGATCTGCAGCGATTCAATGCGCGGAGCATGTGCCGAAAGTTCGGTACGTGCTTCGCCCAAAGCCTTGGTCATCTCGGCCAGGATGTGCGCGCGGCCTTCCTTGGCCTGTTCAAGCGCCTTGGCCATGATCTCGCGCGTGATACCCGCGATCTTGATGTCCATCTGCATCGTGGTGATGCCGTTGGCCGACCCTGCAACCTTGAAGTCCATGTCGCCGAGGTGATCTTCGTCACCCAGAATGTCGGACAGAACAGCGAACTTGTCGCCTTCAAGGATCAGACCCATCGCGATGCCCGAAACCGGACGATCGATCGGAACGCCTGCGTCCATCATCGACAGACAGCCACCGCAGACGGTTGCCATTGACGACGAGCCGTTGGACTCGGTGATGTCTGACAACACGCGGATCGTGTAAGGGAACTCGTCCTTGGTTGGCAGCACAGGGTGCAGCGCACGCCATGCCAGCTTGCCATGGCCCACTTCACGACGGCCCGGAGCGCCAAAACGTCCAACTTCGCCAACCGAATAGGGCGGGAAGTTATAGTGCAGCATGAAGCGCTGATACGACAGGCCATCAAGACCGTCGATCATCTGCTCCGCATCCTTGGTGCCCAGCGTGGTGGTGCAGATTGCCTGCGTTTCACCGCGTGTGAACAGCGAAGAGCCGTGCGTGCGTGGCAGGAAGCCGACCATGGCTTCGATCGGGCGGACCTGCGTGGTGGTACGACCGTCGATGCGGGTGCCGTCCTTGAGGATGGCGCCGCGAACGATGTCCGCTTCGACCTTCTTCATGGTCTTCATCGCAACCATCTGCGTCTGCGGGGTTTCGTCCGAGAACGCAGCCTTCGCCTTTGCACGGGCATCATTGAGCGCGTTCGAGCGGGCCGATTTGTCGGTCAGCTTGTAAGCGGCCGCAACGTCCTTGCCGACGATGTCCTTGAGCTTCTTCTTGATGTCTGCGGTGTTGTCCGACAGATCAACGTCCCAAGGCTCCTTGGCAGCTTTTTCAGCCAGGCTGATGATTGCGCCGACGACCTTGCGGATTTCGTCATGGGCAAACATCACTGCGCCGAGCATTTCTTCCTCGGTCAGTTCCTTGGCTTCGGATTCCACCATCATCACGGCAGAATCTGTAGCAGCAACGACGAGGTCGAGGCGGCCTTCAGCGACTTGGCTGAATGATGGGTTGAGCTGGTATCCGCCTTCCTTGAAGCCGACGCGCGCAGCAGCAATCGGGCCCATGAACGGAACACCCGAGATGGTCAGCGCAGCCGAGGCAGCGATCATCGCAACGACATCTGGCTCAGTCTCACCGTCATAGCTGAGGACTTGGCAAATTACGTTGATTTCGTTGTAGAAACCTTCGGGGAACAGCGGGCGTACCGGACGGTCGATCAGACGGGAAACCAGCGTTTCCTTTTCTGTCGCGCCGCGCTCACGCTTGAAGAAGCCGCCGGGGATACGGCCGGCTGCCGAGAACTTTTCCTGATAGTGGACGGTCAGCGGGAAGAAATCCTGGCCTTCCTTGACAGACTTTGCAGCGGTAACCGCGCAAAGCACAACAGTTTCGCCATAGGTGGCGAGGACTGCGCCGTTTGCCTGACGGGCAACACGGCCGGTTTCCAGAGTGAGGGTTTTGCCGCCCCATTCCAGCGATACGGTTTTGACGTCGAACATTTAGCTTCCTTCAGCCCGCCGCCCAATTGCGCGCGGGTTTTTGCTGCCGGGGTTTCCCGTCCCGGTCCGGTGTGGGGCGCTTATCGTGCCCCGAAGGCGTCCTGCCGAATTGCGAAGACGCCTAATTTCTTGGTCGCATCGCGAAAAGCGAAAACTGGTTCCCACTTTTCGCGCGATGCTCCCTAAACGCAAAAGCGGCCCGCTAGGGGCCGCTCCGCGTGTTTACTTACGAAGACCAAGCTTCTGGATGAGTGCGTTATACCGCGGCACATCTTTCTTCTTGAGATAATCAAGTAGCGAACGACGCTTGTTGACCATCATCAGCAGGCCGCGACGCGAGTGATTGTCCTTGTGGTTGGACTTGAAATGCTCGGTCAGACTGTGGATACGGCTGGTCAAGATCGCGACCTGAACTTCCGGCGAACCGGTATCGTTTTCGGCGCGAGCGTGGTTGGCAATGACTTCTTGCTTCTTTTCAGCGGTAATCGACATAAATTTACTCCGCGACATCGGCGATGTTAAAACCTCGGGTGACAGTCAGGCTACCGCCTGAAAGCTCAACCAGCGCGACAGGCACATTGCCAAGTCGTCCCCAGTAAAGCCCGTCATCAAAGGGCAATCCCGCAAGAACGCGGCCCTGACGGACCGCCCTTGCCTGTTCGGGATCGAGGTTAAGAGCCGGGATGTCGACCAGCCCTGCCTCTAACGGCAAGAGTACGTGTTCAAGGGTCGCGCCTTGGCCGACCGCGTTCAATTTGTCCAGCGAAATCGCTTGGGCCAAATCAAACGGCCCGGCCCGCAAACGGCGCAGCATGGTAACATGGCCCACGGTGCCAAGGCTGCGGGCAATATCGCGCGCTAGGCTTCGGATATAAGTGCCTTTGGAGACGTGTGCGGTGAGCGTTGCTGATTGCAGCGCGCCTGCCTCACCCTCGGTACCATCAAGGGTGAGTGTATGGATCGTGACGGCGCGGGACTTGATTTCGAATTCCTGCCCTGCCCGCGCCAGATCATAGGCGCGTGCGCCGTCGATCATCAGGGCGGAATAGGCAGGCGGCACTTGTTCGATGGGGCCGGTGAAGCTGGCCAGTGCGGCTTCGAGATTGTTTAGCGTAGGCCGCACTTCGCTTTGCGCGATGACTTTGCCTTCAAGATCGAGCGTATCAGTCTCGACGCCAAAGCCGATGGTAAAGCTGTAGACCTTGCTGGCATCAAGCATTCGCCCGCAGAGCTTCGTCGCCTCGCCAATGCCGATGGGCAGGACGCCGGTGGCCAGCGGATCAAGCGTGCCGCCGTGGCCGACTTTGACTTTGCCAAAACCCGCCTGCCGCAAGTTGCGCTTTACCGCCGCTACGCCTTGGGTTGATCCAAGCCCCAGCGGCTTATCGAGAATGATCCAGCCATCAACCATCGGGGTTACATCGGCTCCGGACCGGCGACAGTTGATGCCAGTAGTGCAAGGTGTTCGGCCATCCATTGGACGGGCGGGCCAACAACGCGCTCGATCAGGCGAAGTTGAGGGAAGATATAGGGCAGGATCACGAGGATCGCGAAGACGACGAGCAGGCCATAGCGCTCCACTTTGGCATAAGCGTGTGCGAGTGGCGCGGGCAGGATGCCCATCACGATGCGCGAGCCATCAAACGGCGGGATCGGCAGCAGATTGAACGTGCCGAGGAACAGGTTGACGAGCAGGAAATTGCGCAAGTTATCGGCGAAGAACAGCACGGGCAAACCCGGCTCTACCGAAGCATCGGTTGCCCGCACCAGAAGCCCGAGCGCGATGGCGGCGACTGCTGCAAGGATGAAGTTCACCCCCGGCCCCGCTGCTGCCACCGCAACCATGCCCCAACGCGGATTGCGCAAGCGGCGGAAATCGACCGGCACCGGCTTGGCCCAACCGAACACCGGAGCACCTGTCAGTTTCAGAAGGCCCGGCAGGATGATTGTGCCAAACAGATCGACATGGCGCAGCGGGTTAAGGCTTAGTCGCTTGGCATCGGCGGCCGTGGGATCACCCAGCGCGCGCGCCATCCAGCCATGCGCGACTTCGTGGAAGACAATCGCAAGGATCATCGGGATCGCCACTGTGGCAATCGACCAGATCATGCCTTCGGGGTTCATTGCATAGCCTCGCTAAAATGTTTTCGGCAGAGCGCAACGTAGCGGTCGTTTCCGCCAATCTCGGTCTGCGCACCGGCACGAACGGCTGCGCCGCTTTCATCCACGCGCAAGTTCATCGTGGCCTTGCGGCCGCAATGGCAAACGGCTTTGAGTTCGACGAGCGAGTCCGCGATGCCGAGCAAGGCTCCGGCACCTTCGAACAATTCGCCCTGAAAATCGGTGCGCAGGCCATAGCACAGCACCGGAATGCTACCCTCGTCCGCGACGCGCGCCAATTGCCAGACTTGCGCTTTCGACAGGAACTGCGCTTCATCGACGAGCACGCAAGACAACGGCTCTACGGCACTGGCGGAGTGCACGCTTTCCCACAAATCTGTTGTGCGATCAAACCGGTACGCCTCTGCGTGAAGGCCGATGCGGCTTTCAATCGCCCGATCTCCGCCCCGATCATCAATCGATGCCGTCCATAACATCGTCGCCATGCCCCGCTCGCGGTAATTGAATTCCGCCTGGAGCAGGTTGGTTGATTTGCCTGCGTTCATGCTGGCGTAGTAAAAGTAGAGCTTGGCCATTACCCTCATTGCCATAATGCCGTTGCCCGGGAATGCCATAGGGTGTCAGCGATTATTCGACGTGGAGCAGCGCATGAACCGACCAATGACAGGACGTGTGATGTCCGCGATGGGCGTCCTGCTCCTCATTCTGCCAGCATTGTCTGCGTCCGCGCAGGCGCCTGCAATCGTAGGCCAGCTGCAATATACGCTCGATCCAAGCTTGAGCAGAGTGAACGCGCGCGTAGGTTTCTTTGGCATTGCGAGCAAGACAGCGCGCTTCCCCAAAGTGAGCGGCAGGATCGTGCTGGCCCCCAAGCGCCTCGACACGATCCAACTCAATGTCGATCTGGATGCGACAGCTTTGGAGGCTGGGGATTCTGTCACCCTGGAACGGCTGCGCGGGCCGGACTTCTTTGATGTAGAACACCATCCGAAAGTCCATTTCATCGGACGCGGTTTGAGAATGACCGGACCTGTGACCGCGCAGATCAGCGGAAGTCTGACGGCAAAGGATATCACCCATCCGGTTCTGCTTAGCGTGAGTTTTGCCAAGCCTCCCGCTGCAGCAACGGGCAAAGAGCCCATCCAGTTTACAGCGCAAACCAAGATTGACCGCACCGAGTTCGGAATGAACGCCTATCGTTTTATCGTGGCCAAGACGGTAACGATCACCATCAACGCAGCAATGGTGCCGCGTTAAGCCTCGCCCAGATCGCGCTTGACCTTTGGATCGGCCAGCAGGGATTCAATACGGGTGGCCATATCGAAGCTTTCATCGGGCAAAAACTTCACTTTGGGCGCGAACTTCAGGCGCAGCCGCTGGGCCACCTCGCGCTGGAAAAACGCGGTGTTGGTGCGCAAGGCTTTGAGCACGATTTCCTCGTCCTCACCCAGAAGCGCCTTCACGAATACCGAGGCGTGTTGCAGATCGGGCGACATGCGCACTTCAGTGACCGAAACCGTGTGGGAGCGCAGTACATCATCATGGACGACCTGCCGCATCAGCAGTTCTGACAGGATGTGGCGCACTTGTTCGCCCACTTTCAGCAGGCGGACGGAACGGCTTTCGGGGGTGGTCTGTTTGGCCAAGTCTAACTCATTTTCGCTAAGATACGGGCAATCGAGCGCACGTTGCGCGCGGTGCCGCGTGTGCCGAGACGGCGTTCGATGAAAGCGCCGGTCAGCTTGCTTTCGCCAACGCCATTGGCAAAATCGATATAGATGCTGCGGTTGCCGATGGCCATTTTTTCCATGCCGCGCATCGCCTGATCGGCGGCAAGTTTATCGAACGCGGATTGATCAGGCTGCGTGCCGAGGAACATGGTGTGCACCAGATTGTCCGCGCCGATGCCGGTGAAGGGGTTGCCTTCGATGGCCTCTGCCATAGCCTCGCGATTGCGGACGGCGACGAAGCTGTCGAAATCGAAGCGGTCGAGCATGACGTGGGCGAACAAGTCTTCGAGGCCATCCAGAGGGCGGTCATCGTATTCGAACAGCAGATTGCCGCTGGCGACCACGGTTTCGAGGCCGGTCAGCCCTTCGCGCTCGAACGCATGGCGCAAGTCCGCCATCGTCAAGCGATTGCCGCCGACATTGATGGAACCGAACAGGGCGACGTAGCGGGTCATTCTTGCATTTTCCGGCGAAAGTGTTATTGTTGGTGAACCACAACGGTTGAAATATCCATTTCACCAACCCGGAGCCCGGACGCTGCTACGTCCGGGCTCTTTTGGTATCGGGGATGCCGCTGCTACAGCATCCCCTCACCGGTTTACTTGCGACTAAGCTCAATAAGCTTGATCACCAGACCGACGAAACCGACCACGAGTGTCGCCACGCCGAGAACCAGAACCACAACTGTATCTACATCCACAAAAATCACCTTCCCTTCTGTCGCTGGTAGCGACCCCGGAAAGGGTGTTGCGGAGTGCCCCCGTCGCGCTTCCGCACGACGAGGGTTTCAGAACCTTACAAAGTGCGGTCGCGCATTTCGACTTCGAAGACTTCGAGCTGATCGCCAGCCTTGATGTCGTTCGTGTCGGTCAGCAGAACGCCGCATTCCAGACCGCCGCGCACTTCGGCCACATCGTCCTTGAAGCGACGCAGCGACGAAATGGTGGTGCGGCTGACGATGACATCGTTGCGCGTGAGACGGGCATGAAGGCCCTTGCGGATGACGCCTTCGACAACGAGCAGACCTGCTGCCTTGTCCTTCTTGCCCGCTGGGAACACTTCCTTGACCTCGGCACGGCCAACGACCGTTTCGATGGCTTCGGGACCGAGTTCACCGGCCATTTCCGAACGGATATCGTCGGTGAGCTGATAGATCACGTCAAAGTACTTCATGCGTACTTTGTTGCGTTCGATCAGTTCGCGCGCCTTGGCGTTCGGCCGGACGTTGAAGCCGACAATCGGCGCACCGCTGGCCTGCGCCAGATTGACGTCGCTTTCGGTGATCGCACCCACGCCTGAGGACAGGATGCGCACCTTGATCTCGTCAGTCGAGATCTTGTTGAGTGCGTTGACAATGGCTTCGACCGAACCCTGCACATCACCGCGCACGACCAGTGCATACTCGATCACAGCGTTCTTGGTGGCGAGCGCAGAGAACATGTTTTCAAGGTTGACTGGAGCCTGCACGGTACGCTTCGCGGTTGCCATTTCCTGACGGTAGGCCGCCACTTCACGCGCACGGGCTTCGCTTTCCACCACGGTCAATGTGTCACCAGCCATTGGCACACCGCCAAGGCCGAGCACTTCGACCGGGAGCGATGGTCCGGCTTCCTTGATCTGACGGCCCTTGTCATCAAGCATTGCGCGAACGCGGCCTGATTGCGTGCCGACCACGAGGATATCGCCAACCTTGAGCGTGCCGCGATTGATCAGGACGGTGGCCAGTGGCCCCTTGCCCTTATCAAGCTTGGCTTCGATCACGGTGGCATCGGCGGCACGATCAGGGTTTGCGCCCAGTTCGAGCAATTCTGCCTGAAGCAGGATCTTCTCGATCAGTTCATCAAGGCCCGCACCGGTCTTGGCCGAAAGCTCGACGTCCTGAACGTCACCCGACATGGCTTCCACAAGGATTTCATGTTCGAGCAAGCGTTCGCGGATTTTCTGCGGGTTGAATTCGGGCTTGTCCGACTTGGTGATCGCAACGATCATCGGCACGCCAGCGGCCTTGGTGTGATTGATCGCCTCAATCGTCTGCGGCATCAGGCCATCGTCGCCCGCCACCACAAGGATGACGATGTCAGTGACATTGGCACCGCGCATACGCATTTCGGTGAAGGCTTCATGGCCCGGCGTATCAAGGAAGGTGATGTGATCACCGCCCTTGGTCTTGATCTGGTATGCGCCGATATGCTGCGTGATCCCGCCAGCTTCGCCGCGCACCACATCGGTGCCGCGCAGGGCATCGAGCAGCGAGGTCTTGCCGTGATCGACGTGGCCCATGATCGCAACGACCGGTGGACGCGGTGCGAGCGATTCATTGTCATCAACATCGGTGGTAGTGTCGATGTCCGCATCGCTATCGCTAACGCGCTCAATGTTATGGCCGAATTCGGTGACGAGCAGTTCGGCAGTGTCCTGATCGATGGTCTGGTTGATGGTGACCATCATGCCCATCTTGAACAAGGCCTTGATCAGGTCAGCGGCCTTTTCAGCCATACGGTTGGCCAATTCCTGCACGGTGATCGCGTCAGGCACGATAACATCGCGCACCTGCTTTTCGCGCGGCTGTGACTGGCCTGCAAAGTGGGCGCGCTTTTCCTTTTCGCGCGCACGCTTGAGCGCTGCGAGACTGCGGGCGCGTGCGCCTTCATCGTCGTTCAGCGCGCGGGTTACGGTCAACTTGCCGCCACGACGGTCTTCGACCTTGCGATCACGCGGCGCACCGGCAGGCTTTTTGGCCGCAGGTTCTGGACGCTTGGCGGGTGCTGTGGATGCAACCGGGGTAAAGCGGCGCGGAGCGGGTATGGCGGCAGGTTCAGCCGCCTTGGGCGCTTCTTCGGCAGCTTTGGCAGCGGGCTCAGGTGCTTTGGCCACTTCCGGCTCTGCCACGGGCGTTGGGGCAGGAGCAGGAGCGGTGACTTCGGCCGTTGCCACTTCAGGTGCGGCTGGAGGCGCAGGCGCAACAACAGGCTCGGGCGCAGGTGCTGCGACCACGGGCTCAGCAGGACGCGCTGCTTCTTCGCTACGGCGCCGCTCTTCTTCAAGAGCGCGCAGGCGGGCTTCCTGTTCGCGGCGATTGTTCGCCTCAGCCGAAGCAAGACGCGCCTCTTCCGCTTCGCGCAGCAGACGCGTTTGCATTTCCTGCCGGGTTTCGCGGCTGGCAGCGGGCGGCGGCGGGGGAGGCGGAGGAGGTGGCGGCGCGGCGACGGGAGCTGGCGCGGGCGCAGCGACAACAGGCGCGGCAACGGGTGCCGCTTCGCCCGGGCGGCCCACCAGCTTGCGCCGCTTCACTTCGACCACCACTTTGTTGGTGCGGCCGTGGCTAAAGGTCTGCTTGACCTCGCCAGCCTCTACCGCGGTCTTCAGGCCCAGTGGCCTGCGGCCCAAAGTAGGCTTTTTGTCGCTATCGCTCATTTAACTCAGTCGCCCTTCGTATCAATATCGTCGTCAGCCGCCATGCCGTCATCCGGCAGCGCAGCATCATCGGTCTCGTGCCCGAGAAAGTGCATCAAACGCTTCAGTGGCCCGGCGACTCGTTCGGTCGCAATCGGATCAGTAAGCGCCAAGTGTACGACGTTGTCGCGGCCCAATGCCACAGACAACGCCGCTCGGTCCAGCGGCAAGATTGTGCCTTTAAGCCCTGAGCCCTCGGCCCCCTCGCCCACACGCCACGCTTGCGCCAGTTTGTTTGGCCCGTCGGTGCCAGCATCGGATGCATGGCCGAGGAACGTCACCGCGCCAGAACGCGCACCTTGGGCGATACGTTCAGTTCCGAGCAGGACGTTGCCTGCGCGCAGTTCGATGCCCAACCGGTCTGTCAACGTGCGACGCAGCGCCAATTCGGTGCGTTCGCCAAGGTCATCGGAAATGCTGAGCTTCGCGCCCTTGAACGCGCGCGCCAACGCACCCTTAAGTTTGCTATTCGCAATGGCTTTTTCAAGGTCTGCGCGAGAAACACCGATCCAGGCGCCGCGCCCGGGGGCACGCGCCTGAACATCGGGCAGCACATCACCATCGGGCGAGATCGCGAGGCGGATCAAGTCCCCCCGCGTATCATGACGCCCGGTCAGCACGCACTTGCGCTCCGGCGGAGTCTTATCCGCCGGGATGCGATCAGCAATGTCGGAGCTTAGCGCTTCATTGTGAGGGTTCCGCATGGGCGGCCTCCTCAGCTTGTGGTTCTTCGTCGAACCAGTGGGCGCGGGCTGCCATGATGATTTCGTTGCCCTGCTCTTCGCTCAGGCCATATTCGCCAAGGACGCCGCCCTTGTCTTCGGTACGCTCAGACCGCTCGGTCCGCTCACGCGGGGCCTTGTCGTTGCGGCGGCGCTGCTCAACGCGCTTCTTCGCGATAAGTTCGTCAGTCGCAAGATCGGCCAGATCATCGAGCGTCTTGATGCTTGCCTTGCCGAGTGTGACCAGCATGGCTTCGGTGAGGTGCGGAATGTCCGCCAAGGCATCTTCAACGCCCAGATCACGGCGCTGCGTGCGCAGCGCTTCTTCGCGGCGCTCGATAGCTTCGGTCGCACGGCTTTGCAGTTCCTGGCCGAGCTCTTCGTCGAAGCCTTCGATGGCGGCGAGTTCAGAGATATCGATGTAGGCCACTTCGTCCAGCTCGCTGAAGCCTTCAGCTACCAGCAATTGCGACAAGGTTTCATCAACGTCGAGCTCTTCTTCGAACATCTTCGAGCGCTCGGCGAATTCCTTCTGGCGCTTTTCCGAAGCTTCCGCCTCGGTCATGATGTCGATCGCAGAACCGGTCAGCGACGAGGCCAAGCGCACGTTCTGGCCGCGACGGCCAATGGCGAGCGAAAGCTGATCGTCAGGCACGACGACTTCGATGCGGCTTTCTTCTTCATCGATCACCACGCGGCTGACGGTGGCTGGCTGAAGCGCGTTGACCACGAAAGTCGCGGTGTCTTCGCTCCAGGGGATGATGTCGATCTTTTCGCCCTGCAATTCCTGCACAACGGCCTGAACGCGGCTTCCTTTCATGCCGACGCAGGCGCCGACCGGATCGATGCTGCTATCGCGGCTGATCACGCCGATCTTGGCGCGGCTGCCGGGATCGCGCGCGGCGGCCATAATGGTGATGATGCCATCATAGATTTCGGGGACTTCCTGCGCGAACAGCTTTTTCATGAATTCGGGGTGCGCGCGAGAAAGGAAAATCTGCGGACCGCGGTTCTGTCGCTCAACCTTCATGATCAGCGCGCGGACGCGTTCACCAACACGCGGCACTTCGCGCGGAATCTGCTGATCGCGGCGGATCACGCCTTCGGCGCGACCGAGGTTGACGATCACGTGGCCGAACTCGACCGACTTGATCACCCCGGTGATAACTTCGCCTGCGCGGTCCTTGAACTCGTCATACTGGCGGTCACGTTCTGCATCGCGGACCTTCTGGAAGATCACCTGCTTTGCCGATTGCGCATCGATACGGCCAAGATCAACCGGCGGCAGCGGATCGACGATAAAATCGCCAACTTGCGCGCCCGGTTGCAGCTTTTCACCCTGCTTGAGATCGACCTGCTTGAAGTAGTCTTCCACCACTTCCACCACTTCGACCACGCGCCACAAGCGCAGATCGCCCGTGCGCGGATCAAGCTTTGCGCGAATATCGTTTTCGGCACCGTAACGGTTGCGCGCAGACTTTTGAATTGCTTCTTCCATCGCCTCGATGACGATCGACTTGTCGATCATCTTCTCGGTGGCAACCGCGTTGGCGATTGCAAGCAGTTCTGCACGATTGGCGGAAATCGCACTGGCCATGGGTCAGTCTTCCTGTTCTTCTGGGATTTCACCCGGCTCGTCATCGAAGCCGAGAATTTCTTCGTCAATACCGCTGGTATCCAGCGGGCGGGAAGCGGCGATGAGCTTGTCGGTCAGGACAAGCTTGGCATATTGCACATCGGCCAGCGGAAAGCTCACGCGGCCGGACTTGCGTTCGTCCAGCGTGACCACATCATCTTCAAGGCCGACCAATTCGCCGTTGAGCGACTTGCGGTTGCCTTCGATCGGATTGAGCATCGTAATGCGCACTTCGTGGCCCGCCCACGCGAGATAATCCTTCACGCGCGTTAACGGACGATCAATACCGGGCGATGACACTTCAAGGCGATACGCCTCAACAATCAGGTTCTCACCAGCATCTTCGAGTTCATCGAACCGGTCAGAGACACGGCGCGAAAGCGCAGCGCAATCTTCGATTACCAACTGGCCGGTTTCGGGGCGTTCCGCCATAATCTGGAGCGTATGCTCTTCATCACCGATCTCGCCGCCCTTGAACAAGCGCACGCGCACGAGATCAAAGCCGAGTGCCTTGACCTCGGGTTCGATAACCTCGGTAATTCGCGCGATATCCGCCATGCAATCTCCAGTGGCCGATCAAAGGCAAAAGCGGTGCCGAGCCGGGACCATCTGGTTCCAGCCTGACCTTGCTTTCACAATGTCGGGATGAGCGCCAACTACGCGTGATTCCGGCAATTTGCAAGCCGCAATCGACGATGATGCCGACATGCATATTTTTCAAACCAACCTTTGGTAAATTTCACTAATAATCGGCATTTGTGCACCTGCATTTTTTGATCCGAAAAACCGAAAACGCCCAATTTGCGCCATTTCCACAGTTTGGCACGGCCTGTGCAATGAACGGGGCAAGAGCCAATCGGCCTCAAAACACATTCAAACCAATCCAGACACAAGGACATTTCCCATGACGACCATCGCCCAACGCCTCACCGCTGCCGCCACCGCATTTGCGCTTAGCCTCGCCCTTATTACCGGCACGGTCCACACCCCACCCCCAACCGGCACCCCCGCCGCCATGCAGGAGATGATCTGATGTCACAGCTTCGTTTTGATGATTCGGCGGTGCGCCCCATGGAAAAAACACGCGGTTTTCGGCTCGATAAAACCCGTGGCAAAATCATGGGCGTTTGCGCCGGGATCGCCAATTATTTCGGCATCGATACGACGCTGGTGCGGGTCGCTTTCGGCCTTGCCGCAATCCTCGGTTTTGGTTCGGCGATTATCGTTTACCTGTTGATCGGCCTCATCGCGGATTGATGCTTCTGCCTGCCCTGCCCCTTGGCCCCGCCCGATAACGGCGGGGCTTGGACGGCTTGGTTCAGCCAGCCTTGGCAAAGGGCGAGAAGTCGGTGCCGGTATCGAAAACCTCGGTGCCTTCGCGTTTCTTCAGCCAGCCGACGACGGCATAGGTAACCGGCGTGAGCGCCGCTTCCCACACCACTTTCATCAGCCAGTTGGTGGCCATCACGGTCAAGACCTGATCTGTCGTCCAAATGCCAAGAAAGGCAACGGGATAGAAGATCAAGCTATCAATCGCCTGCCCGAACACGGTTGAGCCAATGGTGCGCGACCACAGATGCTTGCCCGCCGTCAAAATTTTCATTTTGGCAAGGACGAACGAATTGACGAATTCGCCCGCCCAGAATGCGGTTACCGAGGCCAGCACAATCCGCCAAGTCGATCCGAACACGCTTTCATATGCGGCTTGGCCCTCCCAGCCCGGCGCGGGCGGCATGGCGACCACGATGAAGCTCATGAAGGCCATGAAGATCAGCGCAAAAAAGCCCATCCAGACACACCGCCGTGCGTTGGAATAGCCGTAAACCTCGGTCAACACATCGCCAATCACATAGGAAACCGGGAAAAACAGAATACCCGCCCCGAATGTGAACCCGCCGACTTGCGCCAGTTTGGCCGCGCCGATCAGGTTCGACAGCAGCAAGATCGCCACAAATGCGGCCATCACATAGTCGAAATACCGGAAATGGCGGCGGGCGCTGTCGACTCCGTCGATACGCGAAATTTGGGGATCGTTCATGACTCCCTTGCTAACGTGGTTTGCAGCCAACGAAAAGCATGCTTAAGGGAAATCCGCGTGCGCCCGTAGCTCATCTGGATAGAGCGCGAGACTTCTAATCTTGAGGCAGCAGGTTCGAGTCCTGCCGGGCGCACCATTTTAAAAACTTTAAAATTCAGCCGCTTCCATTATTGCCCGACCCCCATATGCTGGGCATCGTAAAAATTTGCAGCTTCTAACGTCCTCGCGTGAGCGTCGAGGCGATAGATCTCGGTGCAACTATCGGACAGTGAAAGGCAAATATTGGGACTTTTCCGCCATTTGCGGGTTGATCTCGGAACGTCGTAAAATGCCAGCAGCTGACACTACTTTATGCTGGCTTTGCGAATGGCGGCTATTCAAGTTCCGCTTTCTGAAACCGAAATGCGAAAGTGAGACCTGATCGGTTGTCAGGGAGCTGTATTTGCCAGAACCGATGATAGTGGCGGTCGGTCACCAGTTTCGAACCGCGCACCCCCAAGGCTATGAGGGCGGCGGCTCGAAACTCACGCGCTATTGGTTAGCCTCCGAAACTTTCGCCCGGTCAGAAATCGAAACCGACAGAGGCGCCGACGACCCGTGTCGTAAGGCCTGAAACAGGTCGGCCGCGCGCGCTGATATCATCCTGGCCGCCAAAAGTGATTGGCAGGTAGGAAGCCGGCTCGCGATTCTGGGTAAGGTTTCGCACGAACAGCGAAGCCGTCCAGCGTTCATCGACATTCCTGACACCAAGGCGCAGGTTGATCGTCTCGCCAGCAGGAAACACGAACCGGTTGGTATCCTGATTCGAGAGCCGGATGGCACTTTTGTAAATGATGTTGGTGTTGAAAAATGCCTCGGTCCTGTCGTTGATCGGCTGGACGTAGTCGGCCGAGAGCACGAATTTGTGGCGCGGCGCGCTGAGCAGCTGTTCACGGCTGAGGTCCGATCCGTCGTCGCCTATGAAGCCTTCCGGATAGACTGCGTGGTTGAACTGATAGCCGGCGTTGACCGACAGTCGTTCGGTCAACTGGCCAAACGCGCTCACTTCAAACCCGTAGGATTCGATGTCTCCTATGTTACGGATTTGCGAAATCAATTCACCGCCGACAAGGATGCTTTCCTGCCCCTGGAAATTCGCAACATTCATGTAGAACACGTTACCGGCCAGTTGCAGCCCGCCTAGGTTACCTTTGGCACCGATTTCGAAGGCCGAATTTTCTTCGGGATTGAGCGGAATGAAGGGCGCGCCAGGCTGGCCCGGAAAGCCAAGCGCCGACGGTTTGTATCCGCGCGAATAGGACGTGTAGATATTGAGATCGGAATTGGGCTTGTAACTGAAGCCAATACGCCCCGACAGGTTGCTTTCGCTGATGTTGCCGAATGCAGAAGGCGTGACACTGTTCAGGCCGTACGTGCTGTCGTTCTTGTACGATGTAATGCGCAGACCGCCGAACGCCTCAATCTGTTCCGACAGGTCCACCGTCACGTCGGCAAAGCCGGCCAGAGTACGGTTGTCGGACGTTTCGGACACGAAGGTGACCGGAACCACACAGAATCCGCCATCGCCAGTGCAGACGCTGAAGCCAACCCGCTGTCCCGGTGCAGTCACGCCAAAGGGCAGCGCGGGGTTGAGCGGGGTCTGGGCCGAGCTGAATTGGTTCAGGAACCCGCCGAAAATCACGTCGAAGCCATTGCCCTCGTAAGCGAAGCGCAGTTCCTGGCTGAATTGGTCGTAGTTTTCCTGCAGGTTTTCATTGCGTGCGGAAAGTCCAAAAGCGCGCGTCGAAAAATTGCGCCCGAAAACGTCGATCCTGAGATCACGATACGACGATACCGAAGTGACAGAGAGCCGGTCGGAAAGCTTGTAGCCGATCACCGCTGTCAGGCTGAGTGCAGCGCTGTTTTCCTCTGATTGGACATCTTCGCAATAAAACCGCCCGCGGGGCGTGATCCGGTCACGCGTAACGCCACATGCGGCGAGATCGGCAAGCGAAGCCTGGCCGAGGGTCACTCCCGGTTCATCGGTAGGCGCGGTGCTGCGCGGCGCAAGGGTCGGCGAGAAAAAGCTGACGCCATCTTCGATTGTCTTGCCATAGTCGGCGATGAGATCGATCGTCAGCCGGTCAGTAGGCTCGAACCGCAGCCGCCCGCGAATGGCATATTCGCGCCGGTTGTCATCCAGGTTGAGGAAGGTGTTGGTGCGCAGGCCCACTTCCTGCCGGTAGAACCCGGCCACCCGCAGCGCGGCATTGGTGCCCAGCGGCACGTTAAGCCCGCCGCGCATGACGATTTCGGTATTCTCGGAACCGGCCGTACCGTCATCGGCATAGTCGACATTGAAGTTGGCCTGAACCTCACCAAGCTTGGGCGCTCTTGTGGTGACGCTGACCACGCCCGCAGATGCACCTTGGCCGAATAGCGTTCCTTGTGGACCGCGCAACACTTCCACCTGTGCGACATCATGCAGGATCGGGAATGTGACGTTACCGGCAGCCGCCTGATCGACGACGAGTGCGACCGAGGGCGAAACGCTGGGGTTGAAGGCTTGCGTACGAATTCCGCGGATGCCCGCACCGCCATTAATGTTGCCACCGAAACTGGCGCTGACTTCGAGTGTCGGCGTGATGCGGCTGAGATCGCTCAGGGTGTATATCTGGTCGCGTGCGAGCTGTTCAGCGGTAGCTACAGAAACCGCGATCGGCACTTCGGTCAAGGATTCCTGACGAAGGCGTGCTGTGACGACAATAGCATTGAGTTCACTGCTTGTATCTTCAGTTTGCGCGGATGAGGCTGATTGCGCAACATTTTGGGCAACAGCAGGGGTGGCCGTAACCGCCAATACGATTACGGAGCTTGTTAGCAACAGTTTTGACATCGTTTATCCTCTCCCAGTTATGGCTTTGAGGCTTTCAGGCCTCGGCATTATTCTCCTGAGCAATCAATCGCTCCAAAACACGCCGGGCGCGTGTCCCGCCTTGATCGATACCGAGCGAGACGGGTTTTTCTTTCCAGAAGTCTTTGCCCTTTACGTTGTTGTAAGCGGCCTCAATCATCGGCTTGTCTTCGACATCGAAGGCGTCGCCGAAGAGCGTCAGAAGCATGGCATCTGCTTCGGGGTTCTCGAGATCGTGAAAGCGCGTGGACGACCAGAAGTAGTGGCTGGAATGTTCGTCCGCCGGGGTCAGGATGTGCGCTTGCGGCACTTCAAATCCGGCCTGACGATCAGCCCCATGCGGCGTTACGCCAATGTTCAACCGCATGGTTGCCGGGGCATTCCACCGCATATCGAGCCAATGATCGACTTTGGCTTCGGGCGGGAACATGGCTTGCGCCACAGATGGAGGCGCAATATCCGGCATCCACCAGTTGGAATGCAGAGTATCGCCATCTGTCTTTACAGAATGGTCTCCGGCAAAAATGACACCTTGGCCTGCAAAAGTGCCCTTATGGACAAATTCGATATGGGAAAGATCAAGCAGGTTGTCGGTCCCATATTCGTAATTTGCATGCAGGAGCGTGTAGCCGCGTACGGAACGGCTGTACGGTGTGTTGGGGATGAAGCTGAAATCAGGGAGGAGAGCCGGATCTGAGGTTCCGGCAACGCCACCCCACAGCCAGACAATGCCATCTTTTTCGGCAACGTCGAAAATAGGAATATCGGCCCCTGCGGGGATACGTTCGCCAAAAGGATTATGTACACACCGACCTTCAGGCGAAAACGTCAGGCCGTGATACCCACAAACAACATTGTCACCATCGCGTGTGCCCTTAGATAAGGGCGCGAACCGGTGTGGGCAACGATCCAGAATTGCCGCGACCTTGCCATCAGCGAGGCGGTAAAAAAATATCAGCTTGTCCGTAATGCGGCGTGAAAGACCGGCTTGACCGACTTCATCAGCCCATCCCGCCATATACCAAGCGCACTGCAACCAGGTCATTGATCCTCTTCCCCCTATTTGTGTACCCAAGGTACATATATGGGGGTGTCAGGCAGGTCAAGTTAGCCGTGTATTGCCAATCCGGGTAAAACCAGCGCCAGCGTTGCTGATATTCTACATTTTATTGCTGCGTCGTCGGTGGAGGGCGAATCCAGTCCGATAAGTGCGCGCTCGTACAATCCGGCGCGGATGGCGTGAACAAGCTGATCAGCAACATCGAGGCTATCGATATTCCTGCGAACGTCCCGGCCTTTGCGATTCTCGAGAATCTGAGCAATCGAGCTGACGACGACGGCATGGCCTTCATGATAAAATCCGGCGGCTCCGCGAGGGTCACTGCTGGCTGAGCCAACTACAGCGCGATAAAGCGACAAGGCTCCGGGTTGCAGATAAAACTGCAAAACGCCGCAAAGCACGCGCTGGAGTGCCTCTGCGAGCGGCATAGAGAGCGGAATCGCTGTACCAAATCCCAACTCCGCCATGGCCGATCGCGCTTCGGCTCCGATCGCTGCGGCAATCAGTCCGGTTCGATCACCAAAATACTTGACCAGCGTGGCTTTGGATCCGCCTGCTTGCCGCAAGACCTCGTTGATGTTGAAGCGATCTACGCCGACGGCCATGATCTGTGCGCGGGCATGTTCAACCATGGCATCACATCGCGCCGTTGCAGCATGACGCTTAGCCGAAGCTCCTGGAGATGAGAGGCTGGGGCGGGTTGATTTATCGTCCGCGGGGACAGCATTCTGGTGCGCAAACTGGATTGAATCTGACATTGGTTTTCGCAGGCCCGGGCATTGTGTGTTCAAATGCGTTCGCATTTGCAGGGGTTATACTCAAGCTTTCGTCGCATGCGCCGCAGAAAAGTGCCTCAAGTGCCAAAAGCTCTCAATCAGGGGCCGGTATTGGCGTAGACCGACGTTCCCGGCATTGCATCTGAACCGCTAGATCGGTCGACAGCTGCCTCTTCGGTCTCTCGCTATTCTCCGCCATTTGGGTGCATTTTGTGGCTTACGCAGCCCTATGCACCAAGATTTCCCAATGATTTGAGTGCCCTTCGCTTTCATGCGGGCGCACCAAGATCTAGCCGACGGATGGATCTGGACAATGGGATATGTGTTGGCGGGCCGTCTTTAGAATGCCGGGTTACGGGCAATCGACTTTAGCAGCACGCCATTCCCGATAACTTCAAAGGGGTGTCGGCAGTCAGCCAATTCCCGCTATTAGAGCCTCGATCCGCGAACTGCTGGTTGCGACAGAAACCTCCATTCGCAGACCATCGGAAAGTTTACAGAAGACTGGTGTTGACGGAGACCGGCCATGACCCCCGAAGTTTTTTGTCGAAAAATTCATCCGTTGTAGAGCCCGCATTGTGCGCAGACCAACACGTTACTTTGATCATTAATCCGCCGCTGAACTCACTACAGACGCTCTTGCATCATCATCTCGCGCAGCCGATAGGCAAGCTCTTCGATGCGATACGGCTTTGCGATGATCTCGCTGCCCGCGAGATTTTCTGGCAGTATATTGGATTGATCGTAGCCGGCGCTGAATGCGAACGGGAAGGCGAACGATCTCATCCTTGATTGTCCCTCGCTTCAGGGAAACTTTGTGTCGATAGCTTTGAAGTGGTTGCGCTTTGCCGCCAGCACGGCAAGAGCAAGGCAACGGATTGTTTGAGGGGAATTTTTGCGGCTCTCGGGTTTATCGGATTGCGCAGAACATTGTTGGAGCGAAAATGTCCAACACCAGATGCCAACACCGCGCCCCGCGCGCTGTATTGATCCGCACTACTTGCAAGCCAGCGGTCTGCCCTCAGATCAAGTGGACGGACGCCCCAGCCGCTCCTTGCGTCTAACCTTCTGGCGGCAAGAGCGCCATCGCAAACAGGCAAGGACGCCGCATCAATTCAGGTAGAGCGCCCGCAAACGCGAAATTTCCGCCTTCGTCACGCCCAGTTCTTTGGCGAGATAGACTTCTACACTGCCATAATCGCGATCAATCACTTCGAACAGTTGCGCCAGATGCGATGCGCCCTTTGCTGTGTAAAGCGGCTCTGCCTTTGGCCCGCCGGGCTTTTTCAGCGATGCGACATAGTAGGGCACAATCGGATTGCCCGGCCAGTCTGCGGGATCAAGCGCAGGCATTTCAAACTGCGGGCGGCGCAGTTCTGTGGAGAGATGATAGTCCTCAAGGATGGTCTTGCGATCAACGCCCAAAGCGCTGAGTACCAGAGCCGTAGCAATGCCCGTGCGGTCCTGCCCCGCAGAGCAATTGTAAAGAACCGGCCCTTCCGCCTTGATCAAAGAGCGAAAAATCGCTTTCAACTGCGGACTGATCATCAGCCCCATGCCCGAATACATATATTCGCCGCCATTCTTGCCAAGCCCAGCCATCAGGGGCTTGAGCGAATAATCGTTGCTGATGAACGTCGCATCGGTCCGATCATCGAGCATCGTTGGCGCAATCATCCGTTCATCGGTGGAGCGCAGATCGACAATCGTGACGATCTTGAGATTGGCCAGTGTCGCGTAATCGGCCTCGGTCAGCAGTGGCATCGCGCCGGAACGGAATATCCGCCCCCACACAACCTGCTTGCCATCCGCACCGGCATAACCACCGACATCGCGGAAGTTCGATCCTTGCTCTAGCGGCAGAACCCGCTCTGCCACGCGCCGCACCGAACCATCACCGCCATCGCGCAGAGTGTAATAACGGCGTTGCCCTGCGGTCGCGGCCAATACGATCCGGCGGGACCGGTCCGCCTTGGCAATCACCTCGGCCGCCGCATCTGCACCAGCCGGATCGCTTGAGGCCGAGATGGTAACCGGATCAGCATCGCTCCATTCGATGGCAATGTGCCCGGCATCGATGCGCGTAATCGCCGCCCGGTCGATCGCTGCTGATGGGGTGGCAGAAGCGATGACGAGGAGCGATGCTGTGGCGGCGATTATGGTGCGCATGATGGCTTCCTCTTGGTTTTCGGTCAGAAGTTAAAACGCATGCCGAACAGATAGCGTGAACCGATACGCTCCACCTCGGTCGGCTGCTCTAACGTGTCCTGATAGGCGACATATGTTTCATTGGTAAGGTTAGCAGCATCGGCAAACAGAGTGAAGTTATCAGTCACCTGATAGCGCAACGACACATCAAGGTTGCCATAGGACTTGCGCGATTCCCCGCTGCCAAATCCGCCCAGGCTGTCAAGCCAGTCAGAGCGCCATTGATAACTGGCGCGGGCCGAGAAGCCATACTTTTCATAGTAGAGCGAGGCGTTCCAGATTGTGCCTGACAGGCCTTGGAAATCGACGCCCTTTTGCTGTGCGCCATTCACAACTTGAGTATCAAACTGGCCGTCCAGCAAGGTAAGGTTACCTTGGAAGCCGAACCCATCCATCGGTGAAGGCAAGAAGGTAAACTGCTGCTGGTACGTCATCTCAACACCATAAAGCGTACCGTTTTGACCGTTAAAGGTCGATGTCAGCAAGTAACCTGAACGGTCCCTGCCCGGAGTGTCAAACACGTTGCTGCCAACCACTTGAGCATTTTGGTAGAACACATTGTCGACCCAGCGATGGAAACCGGCGATGGAAACCAAGCCGTTACCTGGCAGATAATATTCAAAGCTACCGTCAATGCCCCAAGTATATTCGGCCTCCAGACCCGGATTGCCGCCCGTGATTGTGCCCGGCGATGCTGTGTCGTTGATCGAGGAGCCGACCCGAATTGCACCATAAGCAGGACGTGAAACACCGCGCTGGCCCGAAAGGCGCATGACAACATCTTCCCCCATCGAGAAGCGCGCATTGATGCTTGGGAACAAATCCGTGCGGTTTTGCTTCACCGAAATCGGTGTTTGGGTTGTGCCAATCAACGCCGTACCGCTGTTGATCAAGCGGTAATGTTCCAAGCGCAAGCCACCGGTCAGCAACAAGTTATCGAGCTCGGCCGACGCCATGACGTAACCGGCCATGGTCTTTTCCAATTGGCGGTAACGGTCAGTAACCGGAATATCATTGTCTGGGTTGTAAAGCCCAGCCGCAGTGAGGGCGGGCAACAGACTATCAAGCGCGCTGCGCATCGCCCGGTTATCGATATAGTTCAATGTGAAGCCGAGTGGGAAATCGGTGACCCAAGGACGGTTTGTCACAAAGCTGTTTACGTCAAATGGCTGCCCTACCCGGCTGCCCAGCGCGCCGATAGCAGCCACGTTGGAGAACGAGAAATTGTTGCCCGAAATCGTACGGTCCGCATAAAGCCCGCCCGCCGAAAGCGTTAGCCTATCCATCTTCTTGCTGACATCAAGCTTCACCGTATAGCTGTCAGAGACGGTCGCTTGGCGCGCGGCAATGGCGATCGAACCGGCGTTGTTCAGCGAAGTCTGGTTGAACGCCGTCAAAGCCGTGGTGCCACGGGCTGGCCGTCCACCGACCTGCACAGTGTTGAACAGCGACACAACGGGGAAGCGCGGGTCCGACCGTTGATACGTCAACGACGGTGAGTTCAGACCCGATGTGCTCGCCTGCACCAATGGCAGGTACGATGTGTTTTCGGTGCGGGCGTAGTTGAGGCGAATGTTCGCAGTAAAGCCATTGTCGGTGGCATAATCGCCGCCGATGGCACCAATCATGTTGCGGTTGCGGTATTCGCCATAATTGAACGAGCCACGCATTGGCACGCCAACCAGATTGCCGTTGTCGAGATTGCGCGTGCCGCTGGCTGCACGATCAAGCCGCAATTCATATTGGTTGCGCTGTTCGTCATCGTTAAATTCGGTGAAGATCGCCTTGGCCCAGATTTTCTGGCCAGCAACGGGTTCATACTCAACGCCGCCGAACAGGCCATTGCTCCAGCGTTCAATCTCATACTGGCGGATGTCAATTTCGGTCGGGCCGAAGGTCGTGTCATTCGCGTCTGAAGGTGCATCATATGCACCAACTTCACGGTTATCCGTGATCTGCTTGCGCCGATAATGTGATCCGCCCAGCACGATGCCAACCACATCATTGGCCCAGCTGACACGCAGCGATGCTTGACGCTGTTCGCCCTTGCCCAAGTTCATGAAACCATAGCCAAGATCGCCAACGACATGCAGGCCCTTGCGTTCCAGTGGCGACCATGTGCGCAGATCGACATTGGCCACAATGGCGTCTGCCGGAATTTCTGGCGTCAGCGACTTATTGATCACCATCGAGGACAAGATCACCGCAGGCACCGCGTCAAAACGGAACGCGCGCGTATCGCCGCCTTCGTCCACGCCGATCATCGGCACGCCATCAATCATCACCGACGTCCAACGGTTGGGTGCGCCACGGATCTGGATGTAGCGCTCCTGCCCCTGATCACGTTGCACCGCGACAGCAGGCAGGCGCGAAAGAGCAGCGGCGCTGTTCTGATCGGGAAAACGGCCTACAGCGTCTGCGGCAGCCACATCAACCAAGTTGATCGCAATCCGCTTCTCGCGGATCGAAGCGGCCTGAGATTCAGCGATAGCGCCTGTCACGATTATAACATCATTGGCCTCGGCGGCATCGGATTCAACCGCTGCATCGGCGGCTGGAGCACTTTGCGCGAATGCTGGAACTGCGCCGAACGCCGCGATGGCTAAGGCTGCCATGGCGCAACCGGTCGAAAAACGATGAATCATGTAACAGACCCCCTGTCATCGGCCATTCCGGCCATAAGAGGGCGCTAAGGGAGTAATGCGTCAGCAGACGGACAGTTTGGAGACTCTAGAATTACTGTATGAAAGCGACAAGACAGCGCGCGCATGTTCATGACGGCATAACGCAAGCATGCATTATGCCGCCGCCGCTCACATCAACGCCCAACCGGCGATTGTCCCGAACCAGAAACGCACCCTCTTTCTTCAAAGTGCGATTGCTGACGAACAGATCGCCGAACAGGCCTATATAGGTGTAAAAAACCTCGACAAACATGACGGCACTATTGGCATTTGCAGTGATCTTTACTGGACCATGGCCAAGGCCTGCGATCACATCACCATTCAACCCATTACGGTCATTATCATTGCCATAGCCGGATTGGCGCGCAAGGTTGCCATAGCAGCGTTGCCAGCGGATGACCTGTTTGCCCGTCGCGGTATCGCGCTCAAGGCTCGTCAAGATGACTTTGCCCTGGGTTTGGAAGTTGTATCCCGCAGATTGTTCCTGCACGCCGCGCATCACCTCTTTGATGTCGGTCTCGTTCACGGTCGGCGTCACATTGACGTTGTCGGTCTGGCCGATCCGCGAAGCGTTGTCAGCAAGCGATAGCGCAACTTCGCTCATCTTCATGTCAACAGCGGTGAAATGGGCCAGTTCGATGCCGTAGCACGCGACCGACAGCATGAGCGGAGCAGCGAGCGCAAATTCGACAAAGGCAACACCCGAAGTGTCGGCGAGCAGGTTTCGCCATGCGCGTCCATGGGCGGCAAGGGCGATGCGTTTCAGCATACTTTGGGCCGCGCTGAATAATTGCCGCTTTGCTTGCCAAAAGGCTGGTTGCGCTTCACCGCCGTGGCGCTGATCTCTCTGGTCGACCAGTCCAGCGGAACCATGGGCATGGCAAAAACAGGTTCGTAGGTTACATTCACGGTGTAAACGATCACGTCATTCGCGCCGCCATTGCCCTCATCCCCCAAATCTTCATCCCACGCATCGTTGCCGTTAAGATCGGTATAGGCCTCGCCCAGCGAACATTCGCCATCACCGTTCACGTCATCGAGTTCTTCGCCGCGATTGGCGTTATTGAAATCAAAATAGTTTTTGCGCGTGGCAGAAACCCTCGCAGCGGGAAGGATCTCCCATACCGCCTTTTTAACGATGTTGTCTGCGGCTTGGGTGCTGACTGTCTCCAAGGTGGAATCGCGTGCCGCCTTTTCCACCGCGCCATCCAGCACCGATTTGGCATAGACCATCTGGCCAAGATCCAGGCTGCCAGCAATGATCATCAGAAACACCGGAGCGATCATTGCAAACTCCAATGCGGTCGCTCCCGCACAGTCGCGCAACAGCGCAGGCTGCAAATCGTGGCGCTTCTCCGCGCCTTGCTTGATCCGGAATTTGATGCCAGCGGGGCGCATCATTGATACACCCGCAACTCGCCAACGCTCTTGGCGATATCCTGGAACGCAGTATTCAACTGCGTCGCATTGGTCGCAAGAAATGAGCTGTTGCTCGATGCGCAATAGTTCAAATCGGTGGTAAGGGATGATGCAAAGGCAATAACCCAGACGCGAAGGCCTTTGGCCTTGGCAGCATCACACAGCGCCCGGAAACGGGCTGTGTGGCGCGCAGCCTGATTGCTGTAGCCATCATCGGTGATCCGGCGGTCATGCCATTCGATACCGTAAGTTGACTGGATAGCGTAGTTCGGCTCCATCATGCCGTCGGTCATGAAGATGATATGCCGAGCCACTTTGGCCCCGTTGTTGGGCGCAGTATTGACCAGCTCTTGCCAAGGGCCTTCCGGCGAATTGAGCCGCAGCCCCCACAACATGCCAAGATCATGATAGGTTGAACCGGCAGCAATCAATGAATCAGCATAACTGTAAAAGCTGGATTGCTCCATTTCCTGAAGCAACTGCGCTCTGTGCGGACAGAACGATTGAGCCTTTGTTCCGCGTGTCGTTTCGGAAAGGTTGGTCAACCCGTTCGACGAATTCAAGCGATGATACGCCAACTCCGGCCACATCGGTCCCCACTTGGTGGCCGGATCGCCCGCCTGTGGCAGCTTGTCGATATTCAAGTCTTCAGCGTCGGACGGGGACATGCCCAACAAGCTGGAATAACTCACACTGCCAGTTGCAACGGAGTCCCGCTCTTCGATGCAACCATTCCAAGAGTAGCTGATCGGCGCACCATTGGTGCCGTTGTTTACCGTTGTAGGCAGGAACTTTTTGTAATCGGCCGTGTTGAAGGTGATTTGCTTGTATGCCCAGTTGCTGAATTCCTGACGGGTCCGCGTTTCCAAAATGGCCTCGGATGTTGCGTAACGATAGGTCAGGAAATTGCGCGTCACAAAATAAGCAAAGATGCGCCATGGCCGCCCGTTGCTGCTTAACCGCTGACAGGTGTATCGCGTGCTAAGTTGCGGCTGCGTCGTCGTGGTTGTGACAACTTGCCGCGCCGCATTGCTGGTCGTGCTGCTGCTTTCGGTCGAAGATCCGTTGTTCGACCACCCCGTGTCTGAAGGACGTGCCGAATTACAACTGCTTTGCGAGGAATAATTGTCGGCGCTGTACGGCGATGTGGGGCCAGACATTTCCGCGCTATAGTTTTCCGAACTTGTGTAAACCGGATCATTCCAGCCCACAAAAACCTGCTCGTTAATTGTCCGGAACACCGGCTCACGCGATTGGATTGGCCATTGATCGGCCAGAAAATCCGGGTTGCGGTCGTGGATCAAGCGTCCCACGTTTACTGACGAGCTATAGGGCACAAAGGAATAGCGGATGCGCGCGTTGGAACCGGAAGCTTCCATCGCCAGCGTATCGTAAAAGTTCTTCATCGCGGCGCGCAAGGCCTGAATGCGTGTTTGCGATGTACCTGAAAGCGTGGCTCCCATCGAGCCTGTGGTATCCAGAACCATCGTTATATCGCTGTTGCCAACACCCAAGGTCGCCTGACAGCTTACCGATATGTCGAAAGAGTCGAAGCCCGCGACACCCATCACAGCCATCTTTACCGATGTCCTGGCAGCTCCAGAAACGAAGTTGCCCTCATCCGGCGAGCTTGTCGTGAAGGTGGTGCCAGTTGCTCCAACATCGCCTTGCACAAAGTTCGTGTTGAAATAGGCACTGGCCACGGCCATCTCATCGGTACCATAACCAGCATTGGTCACTGCGCGGCGGCCAGCCAATGTCCCGGCATCACAGGCAGTTTGCAAACGGTTGCGCGCTTTGTAGACGCGGCTCATATCGAGGCCGCTCCCCACCATTGCCAAGATGACTGGCAAAGCAATCGCGGCAAGCGGCAAAATGCTGCCTGTCGAATTGAGATAAAGGCGATGGAGCCACCCGTTCACTTGTTACCTAACTTTCGTTTTTCACATACCCCCAAAAGCATCAGGACAGGTTTACAATTTAACAGGAAATCAGGTTTCACTTTCGCTAACCAAATTATCAAGCCTATGATATTTGGTTAAAATATTTGCAGATGCCGTTTACAAAGAACCCGCAGCCCACAGCCCCCGCCGTTTTGCAAACCACGGCGTCATCCGGCGGACCGCTTCTTCAATCAAGGGCGTTGAAACCGCGAAACTAAAGCGGATGAAACGATGGCCATTCACCGGATCAAAATCGATCCCGGGCGCAATGCAAACACCGGTATCGCGCAGAAGTTCTGTGCAAAATGCCAGACTATCCTGCGTAAATTCGCTGGCATCGGCATAGATATAGAAGGCCCCATCGGGCGGCGCGATATTGCCGAGCCCCAATTTCGGCAAGGCATCGAGCAAAATGGCGCGGTTGCGGGCATATGTTTCAAGATGCCCTTCCAATTCGTCCCGGCACTCAAAAGCGATCAGCCCTGCCTTTTGTGCCAGAACAGGCGGGGTCAGGAACATGCTGCCCATCCGTGCGCGCGCCGGCGCAATCAATGCGGGCGGCACCACCAGCCAGCCCAGCCGCCAACCAGCCATGCTGAAATACTTGGAAAACGAATTCACAATCACGGCTTGGGGCCAGTATTCCAGCATCGACGCCGCACGTGCGCCATAGCTAAGGCCGTGATAAATCTCGTCCGACACCACACGGATGCCCTTGCGCTGGCAAACTTCGGCAATCGCTGCCAGTTCGTCGGTTGCAATGATCGTTCCGGTGGGATTGGCGGGGCTGGCAATGATCAGCCCGTCCGGCGCAGGATCCAGCGCATCGATCGCCGCCGCAGTTACCTGAAAGCGCGCGTCGGCTCCGCAATCCATTTCGACAGGTTCAAGATACATCGCCTTTAACGTGTTGCGATAAGCAACATAGCCCGGCCGCGCCAAAGCGACCCGCGCACCGGGACGGAACAGGCACGAAAGCGCCATGACAAAGGCAGGCGATGCCCCGCACGTCAGGATCACTTGTTCGGGGTCCACTTTCACGCCGTAGCTATCGGCATAATGGCGCGCGATCCGGCTCTTCAGCGGCACACTTTCCCAATATCCCATCGCTTCGTTATCAAGCACCGTATGGGCAAGTGCGATTGCACGGGCGGGCGCTCCGGTCGAAGGCTGGCCGAACTCCATGTGGATAACGCTTTGCCCCGCCGCCTCCAGATCGTGGGCGAGGCGGCTAACGGCGATGGCGTGGAACGCGTCTACGGTTGCAATCATCGCGTGGTGCTAGTTGCCGGGGAAACAAGTTGCAAGACTGCGTGATGCCCGCCACACAAAGCCATGGAACAGCGGCTAAAACTGAAAATCCAGCTCTATTGCGGCAATGAAATCGCCATGGGGCCGGGCAAGGCCGATCTGCTGAGCGCGATCGCGTTGCATGGCTCAATCTCGGCTGCTGCCCGCGCCATGGACATGAGCTACCGCCGGGCTTGGCTACTGACCGATGCGATGAACCGCTGCTGGCGTGAAGCATTGGTCGAAACCAGCCCCGGCAGCGCCAAAGGTGGCGGGGCAAAGCTTACACCGATGGGCGAGCAAGTGCTCTCACACTATCGGGCATTGCAGGAGCGGATTGCGGGATCATCCGATTGCGGCGATTACGCAGCGCTTGCCAATGCGCTTTTGCCAGCCCCGAAAGGCAGGCAGAAAGATGGAATGCTTATAGCGCTTTTCGACCAATCTGGGTCAACCGATCAAACCGACCGCGTATAGGATACCCGCCCATAGTCCGATTGAAAGCGCCACCGGCAATGCCATGCGCACCCATGCCGGGGCTTTGTGCGCCTTGAAAGAATAGGCCACTTCCGAACCTGCATCCAGTTCGTCGAAGCGGGTCAGCTTGTCCTGCAACGAGTGTACAGGGGATGCGATGGGCACATCCACCGGATTGGCCACACGCGGACCATTTCCCGCTGGTCTACCCGCAGGCGCAAGCGAAAGTGCGCTTGAAACATTCATTTCTGCTGAAAAAGACTGAGACTGGGTTTGCGGCTGGGCTTGCGTCTGGGACATGATGACACCTCGAATGAAGTATAAACACCAAATCCTTAACCCAACCTCAATAGCCATTGGGTCAAACTCCTAGCCGCGGCGCGCAGTCGCAATCGGTTCGCCCAAAACGGGATAGCCGAGCCCGTCCGGGATCATCAACCAACGCTCTCCATTACGTATTTCAACGTAAGGGCTAATCACGTCAATCGGAAATACTTCCGCATTGGCACAAGCTGCCTCATACGTATCGAACAAGGCCAGACGTTCAAGATTGCGACGGGTGGGAAAGATCACTCTGATCTTGCCGTGTTCTGCAAGTTCGAGCGCTTCGGCAGCACTGGCCCAGAACAGATGCCGGTTTTCAGTCGCGTCCACTTCAATATCAACAGCGCCTGTCCCCAGATCGGCCAGGAAAAAGTGCGTGTCAAAAATCCGTTCTGTGCGGTGCCGTGGCCACCAGCGCGCAAACGGCACCAACCGGTCCGGCGCCAATGTCCAGCCAAAAGCGTCAAGGACCGGAGCAAGATCGCCTGTTTCCAGCAACATTTGGCGGGCCTGCGCGGCGATCATGCCGTCAACTGTGCCTTCGATACCCACAACAAGCCCGGTTTCCTCAAGCGTCTCACGCACAGCCGCGACACGCGCCGCGCCTAGATCAAGGTCACCACCCAACTTCGCTGCCAGTTCGCAGTCGGCAGGATCGATTTTTCCTCCGGGAAAAACTGTCGCCCCGCCAGCAAATGCCAAACTGGCGTTGCGCTCAACCATCAACAGTTGGGCTGGCCCGCCGGCAGCATTTCGCCGGTAAATGACAACTGTTGCCGCAGGCACTGTATTGGCCAGCACGTATTCCTGTTCAGGATCATAAGTTTCCATAGCGGCTACCATGTCCCCAAGAACGGCGCTTGCCAAGCCCGCATGGGATGTCGGATTGTTTTACAATCAGTGTTAAACCTCGTGTTACAACATTTAAGCCTGGCCCGATTTCAAAGGCTTTTGCAGGTTTGGCACGCATCGTGCTTATTGTTGCTTGTCCCGAAGAGTTTAATCTTCTCGAGGCGGAGCCAGTCCCCCCGGTCTTTCTGGCTCCGCCTCTCCCGGGCCTCCCGACAAAACGGCAGCAACGAAAAACGCGACCGACACAAAGTCGATCGCGTTTATGCAATTCAAGTCATCGTGGTTCAGATCAGGCCGACTTTACGTCGGACTCTTCCATCAAGGTCTGGAGTTCGCCCGCTTGGAACATCTCCATCATGATATCGGACCCGCCGACAAATTCACCCTTTACATAAAGCTGGGGGATCGTTGGCCAATCCGAAAAAGCCTTGATGCCACCACGGATTTCCATGTCCTGCAACACATCGACGCTGGCATATTCAACGCCCAGATGCTCGAGGATGGCGATCGCCTTGCTGGAAAAACCGCACTGCGGAAACAGCGGTGAGCCCTTCATGAACAGGACGACGTCGTTGCCGTTGACGATTTCGGCGATACGTTCTTCGGTGGTGCTAGACATTGGGGATCTTGTTCCTTTCGCGCCGCTCTCAATTGGGAACGGCGGTGGTCAGTTGCAAGGCATGAAGCACGCCGCCCATGCGGCCACCCAGCGCTTCGTAAACCAGTTTGTGCTGCTTTACACGGGAAAGGCCTGCAAAGCTTGGTGAGACGACACGCGCCGCGTAATGGTCACCATCTCCGGCAAGATCGGTAATCTCTACTTCTGCGTCGGGCAAGGCCGCGCGGATCATGGCTGAGATTTCGTCAGCGGCCATCGCCATCAGGATTCACCCATCAATTGCCGACGCGCTTCGACCGATTTGGCATCCAACGCCAAACGGATTTCCGCTTCGTCAATTTCAACACCGGCGGAAGTCAGATCGCCAAGCAGCTTGCGAACCACGTCTTCGTCACCAGCCTCTTCGAAATCGGCCTGAACAACGGATTTGGCGTATCCCTCGGTCTCGGCTCCATCAAGACCCATACGTTCAGCTGCCCAAACACCCAAAAGGCGATTGCGGCGGGCATGGACGCGGAACATCATTTCTTCGTCACGGGCGAACTTGGCTTCAAAAGCCTTCTCGCGGTCGTCGAAAGTGGTCATGGGCCAGTGAATCCTTCAAATGAGGCTTTCCATAGGCGATAGTCAGCCCGCGCCCGCGCTGCAAGGGACCTGCGAAAGAATTGCAGGTCCTGCAACACAAATTCATATCATGGCTGGCCGCGCCGGATATCAAGCAGGACCCCGCCCTGCCCCGAAATGTCACAAGAAAAGCGGTCCCCACTGCGAAATGCACCAGCGATTCGATAGCCATCGCCATTGCGGGCGGCATCGAAAACTTCATCGACTTCGCCACTGCGTGATGCTTCATCGACACAGCGCTCTACGGCGTCATTCATGTTGCGCGTCACTTGCGGTGCAAAACCACCTGGCCCGCCATTGGGGCGCCAATCATTTCGCGCATCGGGACCACTTTGAACCGCATCATCGCGATACGGGGCGTTCGGTTCGCGGCTGTCCGGATCACGGTAATCCTGATCACGATTGGCGTTGCGGTTCTGCGATTTGCTGGCCGCGCTGGCAATCGCTGCGATCCCGCCGAGGATGAGTAGCCCGGCCAGTACATCACCGCCATCAATCCCGCGATCTCCGCGCCAATGCCGCCCGCCGCCCCAACCGGGCCGTGCCTGGGCCTCTGTTGCAAGCGGCAACATTGCCGTTGCCATTCCCGCCAACGCAATGGCCACTTTTGCAAATTTGCCGATCATATCTGTCACCCCAGCCCAAGATGGTTATAGGACTAGGCGGTTCAGGCTTTCAAACACCTGAACTGCCTTGCCCGCCTCGCGTCCAACGCCATTACAGGCCGCGAATGCCGCTATAGTCGATGTCGACAACCCGACCGCGCTCCACCCGGCAGCGGAATGAACCCGCGTCATAACCGCGCAAGGAATTGTTCCAACCGCGATAGTCGCCATTCCAACCGCGCCCGTAATCACGATCACCACGGCGCCAATCGCGTCCGTTGGCGTTGACCGCAATGCGGCCCCGCACTTCATAGCCCCAGCGCGTTTCGCGGATATTGCGAATGTCGGTCACATCGGCGCGGCCATAGCTATAGCGCGATGCCGTCCGCTCGGCGGTCCGCACACAGCGTTCGATTGCGCCGCGTACGTTGTCCCGCCCGTAAAAGCCGTTGCGGCCACGACCATCGTTCCAGCCATTGCCAAAGCGATCATCATCCCAACGGTTGTTGTTACCCGCCGCCGCTGCGATTGCGGCAATGCCGCCAATCACCAGCGCGCCTGCGATAATGTCGCCTCCGTCAATGCCACCGCGATGATCGCGCGCCATGGCAGGGGTTACCGAAGACACCGCAACCGCAGCGGCGGCGACTGTTCCGACGAGGGCTTTGGTAAACGTCTTCATGAGTTTCGTCCTTCCCATCTGGCAGGGCTATTCCCGCCACAAGTGAAGGTTTGCCTGATTCGCCTTGATAGAACGCTGAACCGGCACGACAGCTATCATTCATAAAAATGGCTGATTACATGAACAGCGCTAGAGAGCGTCCGCTTCGGTGTGAAGCCCGGTCCAATAGGCGAGGAACGAGAGCACATCAGCGCCCGAACTGATCACTTTGTCGACCGGCTTGCCAGCGCCATGCCCTGCCCGCGTCTCCACACGCAGCAGATGGGGCCGGTCACCGATCTGGGCCGCTTGCAGCGCCGCGACATATTTGAAGCTGTGCGCGGGAACGACACGGTCATCATTGTCAGCGGTCGTCACCAGAATGGCGGGGTAGGATTTGCCACCGACGATATTGTGATAAGGCGAATAGGCGCGCAACGTGCGCCAATCCGCCTCGCGGTCGGGCCGTCCATAATCGTCGACCCAGAACCTGCCCGAGGTGAACCGGTCAAACCGCAGCATGTCCATCACGCCCACATCAGGATTGGCCGCCGCGAACAGATCGGGCCGCTGGTTGACCACCGCGCCGACCAGCAAGCCACCGTTAGAAGCGCCCTGAATGGCCAGTGCCCCCTGCGCGGCAATGCCTTCGCGGATCAGGTATTCGCCCGCCGCGATAAAATCATCAAAGCTGTTCTGTTTGTTCTCGCCGCTGCCAGCCTTATGCCAATTGCGCCCGAATTCTCCCCCGCCGCGGATATTGGCCAGCGCGAACGCGCCGCCTGCCTCCAGCCACGCCATGCGCACCGGCGAATAGCCCGGCGTTAGCGAGATATCGAATCCACCATAGCCGTAAAGCAGCGTCGGCAGCGCGGTTCCGGCCTTGGCGGCAGAGCGTTTGCGCACCACGTACATTGGAACTTGCGTACCATCTTTCGATGTAAAGCGGCGCTGCTCCACCTCGAAATCTGCCGGATCGAAGGTCATCTTCGGTTCAGCAAACGGCGTCACCGCGCCTGTGCGCAAATCCATGCGATAAATCGCGGGCGGCGTGGCAAAGCTGCTGAACTGGTAGAATGTCTCAGGATCGCCGGGGCGCCCGCCAAAACCACTGGCGGTGCCGATACCGTTCAACGTGATTGCCTTGCCCGGACGCCCGCGACTATCGGTCATCACCGCCACGCTTTGCCCGTCCTGCAAATAGGATAGCAAGAAGCGGTCGCCGATCATCCGCGCGCCTTCAAGCTTGTTGCCCCGTTGCGGCACCACCACTTTCCAGCCAGCCTTGGGCCGAGCCAGATCGATGCTGACAAGATGGAATTCAGGAGCGCCAAGGTCAGTCAAGAACCACAGCTTGTTGCCGATCCCGGCCACCATGCGCCAATGATCGGTGATTTCGGGCACCAATGGCATCGCCTTCCAGACACCGCCCCGCCGCCCCTCCAACTGGATCAGATGGACCGCGTTGCGCTTGTCCGTGCTGACTTCGCTGACGATCACCGCCCAGCGTCCATCGCTGGAGACTTGCGCCTTGTGGCTCCATTCGGGGTGATCGGGCGTTGCGAAGACCTGCTGATCTTCGCTCTGCCCAGTGCCGACGCGGTGATACCACACCGCCTTGTTGAAACGGGGAGCGCGCGGATCTTCACCCGCCTTGGGTTCCGGAAAGCGCGAATAGAGGAAGCCCTCATCGCCAATCCACGCGATTTCGGTGTCGTTGGCCCATGACAGCCGCTCGTCCAGCATTTTGCCTGAAGCAACCTCAACCACGCGCAAGGTGCGCCAATCGCTCCCGGCTTCCTGTTCGGCCAAGGCTAGGAAGCGGCCCGATGGTGATGGCTCCCACTGCGCCAATGCCAGCGATCCGTCTGCGCTCCAGGTGTTGGGGTCAACCAGCATGCGCTGTTCGCCGTTCACGCCCTTGCGCACCCACAATGCCGATTGGTTTTGCAGGCCAGCATTGCGCAAATAGAAGTAGCGGCTCCCGGCTTTGCGCGGCAGGCCATAGCGTTCATAATCGAACAAGCTGCGGATGCGCGCAGCAAAGTGATCGCGGCCCGGCAGGTTGCCGAGGTAATCGGCGGACAGCGCGTTCTGACGGGTGATCCATTTGGCCACATCGGCATCTTTTCCCGGATCAGCTTCGAGCCAACGGAAAGGATCGGCTACGCGTTCACCGAAAGGTTGCTCTACCAAACCTTCGCTGCGGGTTATGGGATAAGCGCTGCGCGGCAAAATCATGCGCGTTGATGGCGCTGGCGATGCACTGCCGCTCGACACCGATGCCGCCCTGATTTCCGCATCGTTTTCAGCACGCAGTGGCGTGGCTGCCAGCAGTAGCGACAGCACCGCAATCGCGCCCATGGCGCGTCGCCTTATCAGAACCTGCTCCCACATCATTATTGCCGTTCTCATAGCACCTTAAAACGGGTGCTGCGAGATGAATTGAAGGTCAGTCTTCGGGTTTCAAACCCGTCCAGTGCGCCAGGAAAGCGTAAACGTCTGCGGATTCCTCAATCATCTTGGAAACCGGCGTTCCCGCGCCGTGCCCTGCGCGCGTTTCGATGCGGATCAGGTGCGGTTTTGGCCCGATGTCCGCCGCTTGCAAGGCAGCGGCATATTTGAAGCTGTGGCCGGGCACCACGCGGTCATCAGTGTCTGCCGTCGTCGTCAGGATCGCGGGATAGGCCTTGCCTGCTTGCACGTTGTGATAGGGCGAATAGGAGCGCAGCCGCCGCCAATCGGCTTCCTTTTCGGGGAAGCCATAATCGAACACCCATTCGCGGCCCGCGGTGAACTTGTCAAAGCGCAGCATGTCCATCACGCCGACGGCGGGGTGTGCGGCGGAAAACAGATCAGGCCGCTGGTTGACCACCGCGCCCACCAGCAGGCCGCCGTTGGAGCCACCCTCGACCGCCAGCCCGTCCTTGGCCGTCACGCCATTGGCCTTGAGCCATTCACCGCCTGCGATGAAATCGTCAAACACGTTCTGCTTGGTCGCGCCCTTGCCGCCAAGGTGCCACGCCTCGCCATATTCGCCGCCGCCGCGAATGTTGGCCACGGCATAGGCCCCACCCGCCTCCAGCCACGCCATGCGCGCCGCCGAGAAAGCCGGAAGGATCGAGATGTTGAAGCCGCCATAGCCATAGAGGATCGTCGGCAGTGGACCGCTCAAATCCTTGCGGCGGACGACGAACATCGGAATTCTGGTGCCGTCCTTCGAAGGATAGAACACCTGCCGCGTTTCGAAGCGCGCGGGATCGAACGTCAGCCTGGGCGCTTCCCACACACTGGTCGAGGCAGGGTTGGCCGCATCGAAGCTGTAGACCGTGGCAGGCTGGGTGAAGCCGCTGAACACGAAGTGGCCTTGTGCGTCCCCCGGTTCACCCTGCACCCCGCCCACGCTGCCAATGCCGGGCAGCGCCAGCGTTCCGGCGGGTTTGCCGTCAAGGCTGGCAAGGCGCAGTTCGGCCTTCACATCGCGCAGATAATTGAGCACCAGCTTATCACCGACGATGCTGGCGCCATCAAGCACGGCTTCGTCTTCCGGTACAACGATCATGATCGCGGGTTCCGCGCCGGACAGGTCAACCCTAACCACCTGTTTGCGCGGTGCATCCTTGCTGGTCATGAACCAAAGGGTATCGCCGATGCCGTCAATCAGGCTCCATTCGTCCTTGAGCAGCGTGACGAGCGGGCGCACGGTCCAACCGCCCTTGCCGAGCGCCACGACGCCCACCGCATTGCCCTTTTCGCTGCCGGTGCTGGTCGAGATGACCATCCAGCGCTGATCATGGGTGACGGCGGCGGCGTGATAGAGGCGCGGGTTATCGGGCGTGGCATAGACCAGCTTGTCCGCCGACTGGTCCGTGCCGATCTGGTGATACCACACCGACTGGTTGGAACTGACCGCCTGAAACGCCTCACCCGCCTTGGGCGCGGGGAAGCGCGAATAGACCACGCCGCCGCTTCCCGCCCATGCCAGCGCCGAAAACTTCACGTGCTCCAGCGTTTCGGGCAGGACGGTGCCAGTGGCGACATCGAGGAATTTGACGGTACGCCAATCTGATCCGCCATCCTGCACGGTATAGGCAAGCCGCGTGCCGTCCTTCGAAGGCTGCCAATCGTCAAGCGCGGTCGCGCCATCCTTGGCCCATGTGTTCGGATCGATCAGCACACGCCGTTCACCGCTGCCATCGGCATTGCGGACATAAAGCACCGACTGGTTTTGCAGGCCCGAATTGTGGCGGAAGAACAGGAGGTTGCCTGCCTTGACGGGGATGCCGAAGCGTTCGAAATCGAACAGCGTTTTCAGCCGCGCTTCAAAAGCCGGACGCTCTGGCAACTTGGCAAGGTAACCGGCGGTAAAGCGGCTTTGCGCCTCGACCCACGCGGCTACCTTCTTGTCCTCGCGCACATCAGCCTCAAGCCAGCGATAGGGATCGGCCACTTTCTGCCCGAACGCCGTTTCAACCACGCTGCCACGTTCTGTAGCGGGATAGTCCATCACAGCGTCCCCGCTCTGCGCAAAGGCTGGCGCGACAAGAAGCGTGGCAGCCGACGCTGCAAGCAAGGTGCGGATCGATGGCATGGGCGCGCTTTCGGACGAGTCATTCTGGTTGCGGCAGAAACTAGCAACCATTCATATTCGCACAAGCGAACCTGAACAGGTTTACACAGTTTACACTGTTCAGAGAAAGTTTGTGAGGCCCCGGCGATAGCGGGAAAAGCGGCTATGCGGGAGAGGTTTGGCGGGGCGTTGTGTGGCTGCATGGCAGGGAGTGTAGGGTTTCACACCGGTGTAGGACAGGGTCATTTTGGTCCTGTCAGGTGGTGCTATTGCGATAGCGCATAGGCGCCGGCCTTCGCCGGAATGGCATGTGATTGGGGTGAGCTCTGACGTGGTTGGGGTGGTTTCTGGCGTCTTCCCAGCGAAGGCCGGGATCTATTTGGTTTGCGCTTGCGGTCAACGCCACAGCACAACACCCCCCCATATGAAAAACGGGCGGTGGCATTGCTGCCCCGCCCGTTGTTCTTATTCGGTATGAACCGAAGCGCTGTTATGCGGCTTCGTATTCGTCTTCGTCAGCGGTCAATACCGGACCTGAGTCCTGACCCTTGGCCGAAGTGTCGCGGTCAACCAGTTCGATCACGGCAATCGGAGCGGCGTCCGAAGCTCGGTAGCCGGCCTTGATGATGCGGGTGTAGCCGCCGTTACGGTCAGCATAGCGTTCAGCCAGAACGGTGAACAGCTTGGTGAGCTGGGTATCGTCCCCCAAGCGGGTGTGGGCGAGACGGCGGTTTGAAAGGCCGCCCTTCTTGCCCAGCGTGATCAGCTTTTCGAGGTAAGGACGCAGTTCGCGTGCCTTTGGCGTGGTCGTGGTGATCTGCTCATGCTTGATCAAAGCTGCCGCCATGTTGCGGAGCATCGCCATACGGTGAGACGTGGTACGACCCAGCTTACGCTGGCCAATTTTATGACGCATCGGTATTTCCTTCAGTTCGTAGGGGGGCCGTGCGAGGTACCCCGATCCAGGCGGCTGTTAAGGGTTGCCGCCAAATCACCCGAAAATCGGGGCGTCCCGAAGAACGCCCCGTTTGTAATTAACCCAGCAGCTCTTGTTCGAGCTTCTTGGCCATTTCTTCGATGTTTTCTGGCGGCCAGCCAGGGATGTCCATGCCGAGGCGCAGACCCATCGAGGAGAGAACTTCCTTGATCTCGTTGAGCGACTTGCGGCCGAAGTTCGGCGTGCGCAGCATCTCGGCTTCGGTCTTTTGGACCAGATCGCCAATATAGATGATGTTATCGTTCTTGAGGCAGTTGGCCGAGCGGACTGACAGCTCCAATTCGTCAACCTTCTTGAGAAGGTAACGGTTGAGCTGGTTGGCATCGCTTTCTTCAGGCGCATGGGTGGCAATGCCGCCCGAGACCGAAGGAACGTGGCCAACAGGAACCTGATCATCGAAGTGGACGAACAGCGACAACTGGTCCTGAAGGATGCGCGCGGCATAAGCCACAGCGTCTTCAGGAGTTACCGTGCCATCGGTTTCGACGGTGAGGTTGAGCTTGTCGTAGTCAAGCTCTTGTCCGATGCGGGCGTTATCGACCTTGTAGGACACCTGACGGACCGGCGAATAGAGCGAGTCAACCGGGATAAGACCGATTGGTGCATCGACCGGCCGGTTAGCAACAGCAGGGACATAGCCCTTGCCGGTATCCACCGTCAGTTCCATGTTGAAGGTTGCGCCTTCATCAAGGTTGCAGATAACGAGATCCTTGTTGAGGACTTCGATATCGCCGGTAACTGCAATGTCGCCAGCCTTGACTTCGCCCGGGCCGGTTGCCGAAAGCTGGAGACGCTTGGGGCCTTCGCCCTGCATCTTCAATGCGATCTGCTTCACGTTCAGAACGATGTCAGTCACATCTTCACGCACGCCGGCAAGCGACGAGAATTCGTGAAGGACGTTCTCGATCTTGATCGAGGTAACGGCTGCGCCCTGCAGCGATGACAGCAACACGCGGCGAAGTGCGTTGCCGAGGGTGAGACCAAAGCCACGCTCAAGCGGTTCGGCGACAAATGTCACGCGGCGCTTGGGATCGTTGCCCGGTTTGATCTCGAGATTGTTGGGCTTCTTCAGTTCCTGCCAGTTCTTGATGTTGACAGTCATGGAATTCCCCTGGGGTTTGTGCGGGCTGTGCCGGACATCGGACGAATTATCCGTATCCGGTCGAGGTTTTGGGTGGATGACAGCGCCGGTACCAGCGCTGTCATCCACCAAAGGCAAATTAGACGCGACGACGCTTCGAAGGACGAACGCCGTTGTGCGGGATCGAGGTCACGTCACGGATGGCCGTGATGGTGAAACCGACCGCTTGCAGTGCACGAAGCGCGCTTTCACGACCCGAACCGGGGCCTTTGACCTCGACTTCGAGCGTGCGGACGCCGTGTTCGGCAGCCTTCTTGCCAGCGTCGTCAGCAGCAACCTGTGCAGCGTACGGCGTTGACTTACGGCTACCCTTGAAGCCCATCATGCCAGCCGAGGACCACGAAATCGCGTTGCCCTGTGCGTCGGTGATGGTCACCATGGTGTTGTTGAAGCTGGCGTTTACGTGCGCAACGCCGCTTGTGATGTTTTTACGCTCGCGGCGCTTAATGCGCTGTGGTTCGCGTGCCATTGATCTCTATCCTCGATAATCTGGGTCGGAAGAAAGCCTTTGCAGGTCTTACTTCTTCTTGCCGGCGATCGGCTTGGCCTTACCCTTGCGGGTGCGGGCGTTGGTGTGCGTGCGCTGACCGCGGACCGGGAGGCCCTTACGGTGACGCAGACCACGATAGCAGGCGAGGTCCATCAGGCGCTTGATGTTCATCGCAACTTCGCGACGAAGATCACCTTCCACGTTATGATCGGCATCGATCGTTTCGCGGATTTGCAGGACTTCGGCATCCGACAGGTCTTGCACACGACGGCTGTGGTCAATGCCCAGCTTGTCAGCGATCAACTTGGCCTTGTGAGGTCCGATACCATGGATGTAGGTGAGCGCGATAATCACGCGCTTATTTGTGGGGATGTTTACCCCGGCAATACGAGCCACTTGCTTCTCCGTTTTGCTCCACAGGGTGAAAACGACTCGCGTCGCTGACCCTATCTCATCGCGAAAAACACTCTGCCAATCGAGAAAATCCCCGCAATCACAAGGCTTTCACCTTGATTGCAATGAACCTTCGCGGTTTAGAGTGAAAGGCGCGCTTAGGCGGTTTGAAACCTGGCGTCAACAGCAGCGCAATGACATATGATGGCATAAACGCCCGGATCGGACGTTGCCTTGTGTCAGTGTTGGGCTTGGTTACTCCATTTCCGAAAGAACGTCAAAGGCGGGTCTGCAAAAGCGCCCGAATGTGCAGGAGCACACTTTGGCAGGATAGGCAGAGGCTGGTGCGGCTGTTAAACAGCTTTGCACCCCACGGTGTGCGCTGGTCCTTTTTGACAGCGTTGTTTTCCATTCTCCATTGCAATTTTCCTGACGCTGGGAGCAAATCCGGGCGCAGCCGGTTAAGGGTTGATGCTTGTGACACCCCAGGTTTTGAAGATCGTGGCCGCGCTGGACTATTCGCTGCCAGAGCCTGCGTCTGTACTGATGCAAGTGGCGGTGGCGCGTCTGGATGATCAGCGCGTGATGTCTGAGAGCTACGATCTGGGCGGCTTGCCCGGCGCTTTCCATGTGGCTGCGCACGGCAATCTTGGCGAGCGGTCATGGCTGACACCCAAGGACGCGCTGGTGGTGCGATATGAGGCGCAGGTTGAGATTACGCGCCGGACCGTTCCGCTGGTAAACCTGTTTGCCGATGCCCTGACGGTGCTGCCTGCCGATACCATCGAGTACTTGCTGCCTTCGCGGTACTGCCCGGTGGATACGCTGCACGCGGCATCGACCGAGATGTTTGGCAACCTTGCAGGTGGCGCAGCGGTGGAGGCCGCGTGCCGCTGGATGGGAAGCCATTTATCCTATGTGCCGGGCGCAAGCCACGGCGGGACAACCGCGATTGACACCTTCCACAGCCGCGAGGGCGTGTGCCGCGATTATGCGCATTTGCTGGTGACGCTGGTGCGCGGGATCGGCATTCCGGCGCGCGTCGTCAGCGCTTATGCACCGGGCGTAACTCCGCCGGATTTCCATGCGGTGGTGCAAGTGTGGCTGCAAGGCGGCTGGCATCTGGTTGACCCGACCGGCATGGCCGATCCGGCGCAAATCGCGATAATCGGCGTGGGCCGCGATGCTGCCGACATATCGTTCCTGACGATCTTTGGCAGCGCGCTGCTGAATTCCCAGTCTGTGAGCGTCGAGCTCGTCTAAATCCGCTCAGCCTGTGCGACAGCGTCGCTGGCGCGCAGCGCGCTGACGATGCGGGTGAGGTGTGCAAGATCGCGCACTTCGAGATCGACTTCATAGGTGTGGAACGGTTTTTCGCGCTGGGTCATCTCAAGATTAACGACGTTGGCGTGATTTTGCGCAAAAATCCCGGCCATTTCGGCAAGCGTGCCCGGGCGGTTGTAGAGTTCTGCCCGCAAGCGGCCAATCGCGCCATCGGTTCGCGAGTCCCATGACAGATCGATCCAATCGGCATCAATCCCGTCGGCCAGTTTCAAGCAATCAATCGCGTGGACTTCAACACCTTTTTCCGGGCGGCGCAGGCCGACGATGCGGTCTCCGGGAACCGGGTGGCAGCAATCGGCGAGTTTGAACGCCATGCCCGGCGTCAACCCGCGCACGGCGATAGCCCGCTGCTGGCTGGGCCAGTTTTCTTGCGGCAAGTTGGCTGCACTGCCGGGGACGAGCGCCTCCATTACTTGCCGGTCATCAATCTTGGCGGAGCCGATGGCAAACATGAAGTCCTCTTCAGTGGCCATTTTCAGACGCTTGACCGCATCGGCCAGTGCCTTCTTGCCGATTTTGCTGGGCAGTCGTTCGGCGATTTCATCATAAAGCTTGCGACCAATCGCTGCGACATCGCCGCGCTCCTTCTGGCGGACGAAGCGGCGGATGGCGGCGCGCGCCTTGCCGGTGACGACAAAGCCGAGCCAAGAAAGCTGCGGTTCGGAATTGCGGCTTTTGATGATTTCCACCACATCGCCATTGCCGAGCGTGGTGCGCAAAGGGACGTGACGGCCATTGATTTTCGCCCCGACAGCAGCAGCCCCAAGATTGGTGTGGACAGCAAAAGCAAAGTCAATCGGCGTTGAACCTTTGGGCAACTGGAACAGCGCGCCCTTGGGGGTGAAGGCAAATATGCGATCCTGATAAATCGCCATCTTGGTGTTTTCGAGCAGTTCTTCGGCGTCGTGGCTGGCTTCGAGAATTTCAACCAGATCACGCACCCAGCCGATCTGGGCATCGGGTTGCGTGCCGCCCTGCTTATAGGACCAATGCGCGGCGAGACCATATTCGTTCAGCCGGTGCATTTCGTGCGTTTTGATCTGAACTTCGACGCGCATCGCATTGGAATAGATCAAAGAAGTGTGCAGCGAACGATAGCCGTTCATCTTTGGCGTAGAGATATAATCCTTGAAGCGTCCGGGGATCATTTGCCAGGCGCGGTGCAGCAGCCCCTGCGCGCGATAGCAATCATCCTCGTTCTCGGTAATCACGCGGAAGGCCATGATATCGCTGATCTGTTCGAACGAGACGTGGCGTTCGGCCATTTTGCGCCAGATCGAATAGGGATGCTTTTCGCGACCCGAAATCTCGACCCGCATACCGGCGCCTGCCAGTACTTTCTTGATTTCAAGCGCAATGGCATCAACTTGCGCGCCCTCTTCGCTACGGATCGCGGCCAGACGCCCGGTGATCGTGGAATAAGCTTCGGGTTCGATCTGTTCGAACGCAAGCAACTGCATCTCGCGCATATATTCGTACATGCCCACACGCTCTGCCAGCGGAGCGTAAATCTCCATGGTTTCGCGCGAGATGCGGCGGCGCTTTTCTTCGCTGCGGATGTAGTGCAACGTGCGCATGTTGTGCAGACGATCGGCCAATTTGACGAGCAGAACGCGCAAATCCTCGCTCATCGCCAGCAGGAATTTGCGCAGGTTTTCCGCCGCGCGCTCGTTCTCGCTCATCGTTTCGATTTTCGAGAGCTTGGTCACGCCATCGACCAGCCGCGCCACATCGGGGCCGAACAGGCGTTCGATGTCGGCGACGGTGGTCAACGTATCTTCGACAGTGTCGTGGAGCAGCGCGGTGATGATCGTGTCCTGATCGAGCTTGAGCTCGGTCATCAGGCCCGCCACTTCTACAGGGTGCGAGAAATAGGGATCGCCGCTGGCGCGTTTTTGGGCGCCGTGTTTCTGGACGGTAAACACATAGGCGCGGTTCAGCATCGCCTCATCCGCATCGGGATCATAAGCGAGTACGCGTTCGACAAGTTCGTATTGGCGGAGCATCTCGCTCGCAAGATGGGCGAAACTGCCCGCAGTCCGCAAGGGTAAACACGCCGATTGTGCCAATCTTGACGTTTTACCCCCATCTTCACGCTTTGTTTGCCATGTTCTGCGCATTGTAGCGCACGAGCCGCACGACAGACGACGAAAGTTGCCCCGCCCATGACCCCCGATCAAGCGTTAGGACAAAGCGCAGCGCCGGTCTTTCGTTTGCATGATCTGGTTGCCGCCTTGCGCAGTTTGACAGTTCTGGACCGGCAGCGGGTAGCCGCTTATGCGCTTATCGTTCTGGTGGCCTATGTGCCGATGCTGGCCAAAGTCTATCTGGAAGCCACCGGCAATGTCGGCAGCGATTTTCTGGCGTTCTGGGGCGCGGGCAAGATTTTGGCGGCAGGCACGCCTGCGCTGGTCTATGACCTGCCGACCGAACATGCCGCGCAAATGGCGAGCGGCACCGGACAATTCGCGGTGTTCGTCAATCCGCCGCCCTATCTGTTTCTAGCCGCGCCACTGGGTTTGCTGCCCTATGCCTGGGCGCTGGTGGCATGGGCGGTGATCGGCTGGGCGGTGTGGTTTGCCGTGGCGCGCAAGATCCTGCCCGATGCGTCGCTTGCGATACTGGCATTTCCCGCCGCCTATCTTGCCGGAAGCCATGCGCAGAATGGCTTTGTGACCAGCGCCCTGATGATCGGCGCGGTGCTGGCCATGCGGCGTTCGCAAGCGCTGTCGGGCGTCTTGTTCGGAGCATTGATCATCAAACCGCATTTGGCGCTGCTGGTGCCGTTCTGGCTGGCGGCGGGGCGCAAATGGACGGCGTTTGTCTATGCCGGAGCCTCCGCGCTGGGCCTGTGCGTGCTATCATTGCTGGTGTTCGGGGCGGATACGTGGCGGGCCTATCCCGCAACCGTCCGCGTTTATGAAGTGCTGATAGCGCAAGAGCCGGGCGAGCTGTTCTTGCGCATGTGCACCCTGTTTGCGGCGCTCCGTTATCACTTTGATCCAGCTACCGCACTGGTTGGCCAAAGCATGCTCGCCATGGCCACGCTGTTTGTGGTTTGCCGGTTCTGGAAACGGACGCAGGACGAAATGGCCGCAGGGGCCATGCTGCTGGCCGGGACGGCGCTGGCATCGCCCTACCTGTTTGCCTACGACTTGCCGTTTCTGGCACTGCCGGTGTTCTGGCTGGTCCGAGATGCGCGGGCCACCGGCTGGCGGCCTTGGGAAAAGCTGATGGTGGTGGGGTTGTGGCTGGCCCCCCTCGCCACGCGCGCAGCGGCCCTGCCCCTTGATATCAACCTGATGCCGATTGCCTCCGTCATACTGATGTGGGCGATCTGGCGCAGGGGTGAAGCTGAACCGGTCAGCCGGTAATCAGCGCAATTTTGGGCGCGGCATCTTCGGAATAGAGGCCGCACAGGCGCGGATCGCGATAGACTTCGACAAAGCGGGCGAAGGGCTTGAACCCGCGCGCCATATAGAACGGCACCGCGCGCGGATCATCGGTGGTGCACGAATGCAGCCAGACGCGCTTGACACCTTTGGCCCCGTTCATTTTGCCCCACGCCATCTGCAAGGCTTTGCGCATCAACCACTTGCCAAGGCCTTTGCCGGTGGCACCGGGGATAAGGCCGAAGAACACGATCTCGCATTCGCCTTCGACCCGGAAATCAAGCTCGACAATGCCGACTTCGACGCGGGCGCGATCCACCACGGCAAAAAGATGAACGCGCGAATCCGAAAGAATTTCAGCAAGTTCTGCGTCATTCTTGACAAGCCGTGCCCACCACAACCACGGCCCGCCCACGCGCTTGTAAAGCAGGCGGTACTTTTCGGGTGTGCAGTCTTTCCAGCGGACAAGCTGGATCGGCACGTCATCCTCGGGCGTTAACCGGCGCAAATCAGCAGGCGGTTCCAGCATTTCAAGCGCGGTGACGATGCAGGCAAGATCACCTGCGCGGACATTGAAAAAGCCCTCGCCCAGCGGCTCGCCTGCAACTTTCATCGCATCAGGTCCAGACGGCTTCTGGCGGCAGGCTCATCAGGATGGCATCGATATTGCCGCCGGTTTTCAGGCCGAACAGCGTGCCGCGATCCCATACCAAGTTAAATTCGGCATAGCGCCCGCGATATTCGAGTTGCTGGAGCTTTTCAGCCGCGTTGAATTCCATGCCCATGCGGCGGCGGACCAGCGCGGGGAAGATGTTGAGGAAAGCATCGCCGACATCGCGGGTGAACGCGAAGTTCGCCTCGAACGCAGCCTGATCGGCGCATTCAAGGTGATCGTAGAAAATGCCGCCAACACCGCGATGGACCTTGCGGTGGGGGATGTAGAAATAATCGTCGGCCCACTTTTTGAAGCGCGGATAGTATTCGGGATCATGCGCGTCACACGCCGCCTTGTAGCTGGCGTGGAAATCTGCCGTATCTTCTTCATAGGGGATCGGCGGGTTGAGATCGCCGCCACCGCCGAACCATGCCTTGCTGGTGGTGAGGAAGCGCGTGTTCATGTGGACGGCGGGCACATGCGGGTTCGCCATGTGCGCGACAAGGCTGATGCCGGTGGCGGTAAAGCCCGGCGTTTCAGCGCTGGCACCGTTGATCGTGCCGGCAAATTCCTGCGAAAATTCGCCTTGAACGGTCGAGACGTTGACGCCGACCTTTTCGAAGATCTTGCCCTTCATAAGGCCCTGCACACCGCCGCCGCCATTGGCGACAGCTTCGCCATCGGCTTCACGGTTCCACGGCGTATAGGCAAAGCTGGCGTCAGACCCTGCCTCCCGCTCAATCGTTTCGAATTCGGCACAGATGCGGTCCCGCAGCGATTCAAACCATGTGCGGGCTTGGGCGGTGTTATTGGTCCAGTCGTTCATGGATACGGTACTTGCCAAGGGAAACGCCATCCGGCAAGGGGGCGTAATGGTTCCCTTTTCGTTCGCACAACAGGAATTCCGGCTAGGCGCGTCCAGAGCGTTGTTCTGGGTGGAAGAAAACGCGCTGCTGGTGGCCGATTTGCATTTGGAGAAGGCCAGCTTCTTTGCCCGCCATGGCCAGATGCTGCCTCCTTATGACAGCCGGGCAACTTTGGAACGGCTGGCCGGGGCGGTAAAAGAAACCGGCGCGCGCCGTGTCTTTTGTCTGGGCGATTCGTTTCACGACTCGGCGGGGGTTGAGCGGCTGGAACCCCATGCCGCGGGCATGCTGGATGCCCTCACCCGCGCCACAGACTGGGTCTGGATCACCGGAAATCACGATGAAGACGCCCGCGCGCCCGGCGGAACCGTGGTGGATGAACTTTCTTCGCGCGGCCTTGCCATGCGCCATATCGCCCGTACGGGCACGCAAGGGTGTGAGGTTTCGGGCCACTTTCATCCCAAACTCCGGGTGAAAGTGCGGGGCCGCTCGATTGCCCGCCCCTGCGGCGTGGTAAGCGAAAACCGCCTGATTCTGCCCGCTTTTGGCGCTTTGACCGGCGGAATGGATGCGGGCGACCCGGCCATTCTGGCGGCCTTGCAACCTGCCCGCACGATTGATGCCATCGTTCCGGCGGGCGACCGTCTGGCACGGTTTGCGCTATGGCGGGGCGCGGCATGACGCAATTTGCGTGAACAACGGATGCAATGCGCCCTTTATCTAAGCGTGCTTTGTGATATGAGCGCGCCAACCGACTTTTTGTTTCCACTACAGGAGAAAGCACAATAGCTCCCCCACCCCGGCGCAGTATGGCGCCCCCCGTCAAGAGCGGGCCTCGCTTTAACCAGATGATCAACGTGCCCAAAGTGCGCGTGATTGACGAAAACGGCGAGAACCTGGGTGTCATGTACACCCGCGAAGCAATCGATCAGGCTGCCTCTGTCGGCCTCGACCTTGTCGAAGTATCGCCTACGGCTGATCCGCCGGTCTGTAAGTTCCTTGATGTCGGCAAGTTCCGATATGAGGCGCAGAAAAAGGCGAATCTTGCACGCAAGAGCCAGAAGACGCAGGAGATCAAAGAGATCAAGATGCGTCCGGCAATCGACGACCATGACTACGACACGAAAATGCGTAACGTGGTGCGGTTCATCGAGGATGGCGACAAGGTCAAGATCACGCTGCGGTTCCGTGGGCGTGAGCTTTCGCACCAGCAAATCGGCATGAATCTTCTCCGCAAGGTGCAGGATGATGTCGCTGAAATCGCGAAGATCGAAGCCTTTCCGCGTATGGAAGGCCGCCAGATGCTGATGGTGCTTGCGCCAAAGTAAGCACGCGAGCCTAATCGCTGAAGGATATGGGGCGTACCGCAAGGTGCGCCCTTTTCCTTTGGGCGCAGGCTCTGCTAGGCCATGTTTAGGGACATAAGGGGGAGCCTGATCTTCGTGATCGACGCGCGCATAATCGGATTGATTGCCGGCCCCTTGGGCATGGCGGTGACGCTGTTGATCGCACCGCCTGCGAGCATGCCTGATACGGCGTGGAGCGCGGCCGGGCTGGTGTGGTGGATGGCGGCGTGGTGGATGACCGAGGCGCTGCCGCTATCGGCCACGGCATTTCTGCCCTTCCTCGTCTTGCCGCTGACGGGTGTGGCCGATGCCAACAAGACCGCGTCGGCCTATTATTCACCGATCATGTTCCTGTTTGTCGGCGGTGCGTTTCTGGCGCTGGCGATTGAACGCACGGGGCTGCACAGGCGCCTGGCACTGTTCATCATGGGATTTGCAGGGGCCAAGCCGGGGCAATTGCTGCTGGGCGTGATGGCGGCAACGGCGGTGCTATCAAGCTTCATCTCCAACACATCGACCACGCTGATCATGATGCCGATGGCGCTGGCGATGCTGGGCGCAGGCGGCGTGCGCAAAGGCGAAACCGCAGGCATGGCGGGCGCATTGCCGATGGGCATCGCCTTTTCCGCATCGCTTGGCGGGCTTGCCACGATGATCGGCACGCCCACCAATGCTATTGCCGCAGGGCTGATCGAAAAGACGCTTGGCACGCAGATCACCTTCCTTGGCTGGGCGATGTATGGCGTGCCGATAGCGCTGCTGGCGGTGCCGCTGGCGGCGTGGATCATCGCGCGGGTGCAAGGTCTGGACAAGGACAGCTTCGATCCGGTGGCCGCGCGCGAAGCTATCGAACATTCGGTGCGCTGGACCCTGCCCGAACGGCGATTGCTGCCGGTCGTGGTCTTTGCGTTTATCGCGTGGGTCTTGCAGCCGTGGCTTGAAGGGTTTTTCCCAAAAAACGGGCTGACCGATGGTTCGATTGCCGCGATTGCCGGCCTTGTCCTGTTTATCCTCCCCGATGGCACGGGCCGCGCGATGCTGACATGGCCCGAGGCGAACCGCGCGCCGTGGGACGTTGTGCTGATGTTCGGCGGCGGGCTTGCCATGGCGATGGGCATGACCGAATCCGGGCTGACGCTGTGGATGGGCAAGATGCTGCTGCCGTTGCAACACGTACCGCTGCCTGTGGTGGCGCTGGTGCTGGTGGCCTTCGTTATTCTCGTTACTGAATTTGCCAGCAATATCGCTGCGGCCAGCGGGATCATGCCCGTGGTCGCAGCGTTGGTGGCAGCATTGGGTGCTGACCCGATCCTGCTTGCCCTGCCCGCCGCCTTTGCCGCGACGTGGGGCTTCATGCTGCCCGCCGGAACCGGGCCGAACGCACTAGCGTGGGCGACCGGGCATTGCACGATGCGGTCAATGATCAAGGCCGGACTGGCGCTCGATATCGCGGGCGTATTCCTGTTGACCGGGGTAGTTTGGGCCATCGCTGCAATAACTTAATGTATCTAACACACTTACCCCGGCCCCACCCGTAAACGGGAAGGAGGAATATCCCTACCCGTGCGCGCCGAAGTAGTTCGCAATTGCCACGGCAATGCGGATGTTCAGCGTTTGCGCGCGTTCGATGGGGTCAATGAAGCGGGCGCGGATGGCACCGTAGTCTTCGCCGCGATGGTCAGGGTAATCGGTGGCTTCGTCCACCGCGAAATCGGTGATTTCGGGTTCGATCACCGGATAGGCGCGGCGCAATTGCGCCAGCGCGTCGTCAACGCGGAGCGACAGCACCATTTCGAGCACGTCGTCACGGCTGACATCGTTCGAGCGCGCAAAAGGCGGGACCTGGACGGCGCGGATGAACATGTGCATCAGCAGCGCTAGGCGCACCGATTGCAGCAGGCCGATGCTGCGGCGATCTGCATCCTGCACCGGATCGCGGCCCTGCCGGTGGCCCGGCACCAGCGAGAGCAAGCGGTGCAACTTCATCCAATCGACGCGCAACCGCGAAGTCAGGCGGCGGAACACGCCAGCGCGGTCATCCTTGGTCAGATATTCTGCCAGCGCAAGACAGGCCGTTTCCAACGCGGTTTCGGTGCCACGATAGGGGCGGCTGGCCCAATAGGCCGAATTGAACAGTTCGCCATGCGCCGCCACCGTTTTGATCGAGGCAAGGCCATTGGCCGCGCGCAACAGGCGCACCAACTGGTTGCCACGGTCAGACCGGCCGAGCAGTTCGGCGATGGATTCCATCTCTTCGCCCGCAGCCGTGCCCGCGCCTGCGATGACGTTTACCGGATAGCCGATTTGCTGAAGGATGGCGTTGTGCGGGATGGCGCGGATCTGGCGCAAGCTCATTGTGCGATCAGCCCCCACATCGGACTGGCGGCGCGAAACGCGGCTTCCGGTGGACTTTAACAGCCCCAAGCCGAACGCCGTCAAAGCGCGGGAATAGGTCGCGCTTTCAAGGTGTTCGCGCTGCACCCGGCGGATCGAACGGTAAAAATCAAGGCTGAGGTCGGTGCGGTCATAGAACGGGTCTTTGGCCGTCAGATCGAGGTCTTTGCCCTCTGCTTCGGCGATGCGGGTGAGCGTTGCCAGCGCCAGTTCATCGTTGCGGAAAAACAGGTAACCGTCGCCACCCTGGAAGCTGGCTTCGGGTTCGAGCGTGATGCCGGCACGCGCAAAGCGGCGACGCGCCCAATTCGACAGCGGCCATGTGAGCCGGTCCGCAAAGCCCGAAGGATGCGCACCGCGTCCCATAGATTCACCGTGCGTATCGAAAATCAGCGCGGAAACATCGGTGAGACCGTTGTTTTTCATCGCCTCGGCCAAGCGGCCTTGCAGGCGTTCGATGGCCAGCGCTGCGGGAAGCTGGCCCATGAAGCGTCCGGCATCGGAAAAGCCGGTCTGGATCGATACGCGACCGCGCGCGCGGGCATAGTCGCGATAGGAATCTTCGGCCAGCAAGGCTTCGAGGAAGCGACCACCGTGTTCGAGCGCGGTTTCGGTTTCAAACAGCGGCGAGACGTCAACTTTGCCATCGATGCCGAACAACTTGGCGAAATAAAGTGCGGCCAGAACGGTTTGCGGCTGTTCGCATTCGGCAATCAGCATGCGGATCGGCGCATCGGCATCGATGTGCTGGAGCATCTTGGCCATGACGAGGAACTGGCGCATCGCCGTGCTCGTCTCAATCGCCAGCGCCGCGAAGTTTACGCGCAGCGGCTGCACTTCGGCCAGCAGTTCGCGCAAGCGTGACAGCGCGCTCTTGCTACCGAGATCAAGCGTGCCTTCGGGATCGATCCTGCGGCGCAGCGCGTTGTGAAGCTGCGAGGCGTTGACGCGGAAATGGATCCAGCCAATGCCAAGCCCATCGGCGCGCATCGCAGCGGCGAGCGTGGCCAGCGGGATCGCCTTATCTTCTGCCGCCGTTTTGGCTTCTGCTTCAAGCGCTTCGATCAACGGCGTAAGGCTGAGCAATTTGGCCGGATCATCGGCGCTCAGGCGATTGGCAGCGGCGGCCAGATCTTCTGGCGCTTCCAGATTGGACGAGAACAGGTCGGCCATTTCCGCCGAATAGGCTTGCGCTGTATCGAGCGTGGCAAGCAAACCGTGAGCATCATCTATTGCGCGCAGGGCTGTGGCGTAACTGGCGAGACGCTGCGCCTTTTCGCGCAAGCGGAACGCAATGGAGGTGGTCCAGCCGATATCGGTACGGCCATCCATGTCATAACCGACCCAAGTGGCAAATCGGAACGGCAACGGGCGGAAATCGAGCCACCGGCCCGGCCAGCGCTGGCGCGCGTGGGCCAACAGCGAGGCGTTGATCTTGTCGCGCGCCGCAGCGGCACGTCCAATCGCGGCGCAAACCTCGACGTGTTCAAATTCCAGCGAGATCTTGAGGCCTGCCGAGGGCACGGCGCATACAGTCGAGGCTTGCGGATCGTCATGCAGTGCAGCGGTGGCAACCGCATCGGCTTGCGCAGGGTTCAGCAGAAATGTGGGATGCGCAGTAAACACCGCGTGGAGCAGCGGCTTTTCCCAACGTGTTCGAAATTCTAAAAAGCCAGCCTCTTCGGGGTTTATAGCAGCGATGCGCATCAAGTTCTCGTCCACCGCCGTCGGCGCGATCAACCGGCGCAGGCGCACGGCGCGGCTTTGCAGCGCCTCGCACTCCATTTCGGCCACAAGCGTGTCGAGATCATCAAGGTTCAGCCCGCCGTCTTCGAGCAGCCGCGACAACTCATGGCTCAACTGGAAGACGGGATTGAACAGCGGCGTTTCGGCCGTCCGCTCATGGAGTTTTTGCAACCGTGCCCTGAGCTTTGCGACCGTTTTCATATCCGCTGGATTCCCTGAAATTTGTTATCGTCCCAACGCGAAAGCTTCGCGCGCGGCAGCTTCAATCGCGACCTCATCGGGTGTTCCCTTACCAACCACCCAACTGCCACCAACGCACAAGACCGGATCGAAGCCCAGCCATTCCGGCGCGGTGGCGGCGCTAATGCCGCCGGTGGGGCAGAAGCGGCATTGGTGGAAAGGACCAGCCAAGGCTTTCAACGCGGGAAGCCCGCCTGATGTTGCGGCCGGGAAGAATTTGAAGTGCGTGAGACCCAAGTCCAGCCCGCGCATGATATCTGCGGCAGATGCGGTACCCGGCAGGAACGGGATGCCCGATGCCACGGCGGCCTTGCCGAGATTGTCAGTCAGCCCCGGCGAGACGATGAATTCCGCCCCTGCATCAATCGCGGCCTTGAGCTCGTCGGGATTGGTCACGGTGCCAGCGCCAACAATGGCGCCTTCGACAGCCTTCATCGCGTGGATCACATCAAGCGCAGCGGCGGTGCGCAAGGTGACTTCGAGGACGCGCAAACCGCCCTTCACCAAAGCGCGCGCGATGGGGAGCGCGTGAGCCACATCCTCGACCACCAGAACCGGAATGACCGGCGCTGTGCGCATGATGGTTTCAATCGGCTTCATGGCGTCTCCCTCGCGCTGCTGTTCTGCGCACATTCCTATTGGAATGTCGGCTTAACGCGAGTGGGACCGATTGTGCACCTGCTTAAGGCTAAGTGCATAGCTATTCTTGCGTCAAATAGCAGAGCTGAACTGCTTTTCCCCGCCGCGATAGGCATCAAACACTGCTGCAACCGAACGGGCATAAGGCGCACTGCCCGCCAGCAGTTCAAGGTTATTGCCATCAAGCCGGGCAAGGCCGCGCTTGATGAAGGGCTCCAGCCGGTCACGGTTGATGGCCAGCAGATCGCCATCGATGGTGGCTTTGCCACGGCACAGCAGATCGGTGATTATCGCTCCGCGCCGCCGGTCATCGGCATTGCGCATCACGCCCTTGCGACCGGTCAACTGGTCTGCCCCCACCAGCATGCGATAACGCCCGGCGTTCTTTTCGTTCTGCACGAAGACTTCGGGAAATTCGCTGATCGATGATGCGCCAAGCCCGATCAGGACGGGAGACTGGTCTTCGGTGAAGCCCTGGAAATTGCGGCGCAATGTGCCGGTTCTGGCCGCGATGGCCAGATCATCACCCGGCAGCGCGAAGTGATCAAAGCCGACCGCATCATAGCCTGCAGCGGTCAACCGCGCGTGGCCTTGCGCCGCCATGCGGAAGCGCGCGCGCTGATCGGGCAATTCGCTGGCATCAATGCGCTGCTGGCGCGGGATCATGTGCGGCACGTGGGCATAGCCGAACAGGGCGATGCGGTCTGCGCCCATCGCGATGGACTGGTCCAGCGTTTCAGCCAGCACGGCATCGTTCTGGAACGGCAGGCCATACATCAGATCGAAGTTAATCGAATCCACGCCCGCCTTGCGCAAGCCTTCGGTCGCGCGTTCGATATGTTCGCGCGGTTGCACGCGCCCGATGGCGGCCTGTATCGTGGGGTCGAGCGTTTGGACGCCGAGGCTTGCCTTGATCACGCCGATCCCGCGGATGGCCATGAACCAGTCAGCCGCAAGGCTGCGCGGATCGAGTTCGATAGAGATGACAGGGCTTGAAAGGCGGAAGTTCAGGGTGAGTTTGTCAACCAGCCGCACAAAGTCGGTCGGCTTGATCGCATTGGGACTGCCACCGCCAAAGGCGATGCGCGCGATGCGGACCGATGGAGGCAAATTGCGCGCAACCAGTTCGATTTCGTGGTGCAGCGCTTCAAGATAGGCGGCGAGGCGCTGGGTCTTGTTGGCGGCCCCTGTATTGCACCCGCAGTACCAGCAGATTTCCTGACAATACGGGATGTGCAGATAGAGCGAGACGGTTCCGCTTAACCCCTGCAATGCGGCGCGCTGGCGCTCTTCAAAGCTTGCGTCAACGAACTCTGCGGCGGTGGGATAGCTGGTGTAGCGTGGCACCGGAGTTTCGAGCAGTTCGGGGTAATACGTCCAGTCCGCAAAGGTTTCGGTCTGATCCTTACTATCAGGCGACATCGTTATCGCCCCGTTCCCCGCTGTTCTCATCTTCGTCTTCCCTCTCGCTATCATCGCAACAGCTATCGGCGGCAAAACGCTTGCGCATTGAGATATGACAAATTTTGCAGCAGGGCTGATTATTGTTCCCGTCGTTCTTTCCAGGGATGCGGATCGGCACCATGCCGCCAGTTCCGCCGCATGATGGCACCATTACAAACGAGACTTGCGCGGGCGCGGGACTGGCTATCTGGATCACTGCCAGCGGGGCGAGGAGTTTGAGCAGGCGGCTCATGGCTCGTCATCCTCTTCAATCAGGATCCGTGCCGCTGCCCCGTCCAGATCGCCGAATTGTCCGCGCTTCAATGCCCAGAAGAACGCGGCAAGGCCAAACAGGCCCATGCCCAAGGCGATGGGCAGCATGATCGCAATGCCGTTCATCGGGCTTCTCCTGTCAGCCGCAGCGAATTGGCGACGACGATCAGCGAACTGGTCGACATGGCAATGGCAGCCACCAGCGGCGTGACGTAACCGGCGATGGCCAGCGGCACCGCCAGGGCATTATAACCGATGGCGAGCACGAAGTTCTGCCGCACCACGCGCATCGTGGCGCGCGATACGCGGATGGCGCGCGGGATCGCCAGCAGCGATTCTGAGGTGAACACCATGTCTGCCGCCTGACGTCCAACATCGCTGGCCGTGCCCGGTGCGATGGAGGCGTGTGCTGCGGCGAGCGCGGGGCCATCGTTGAGGCCATCGCCTGCCATCATCACCTTGCGCCCGGCGTTCTGCAGGCGCTCTATCGCCTCCTGTTTTTCGGCAGGAGAAGCGGCGGCTTGCGCCGTCAGGCCAGTGATGCGCGCAATTGTGCCCACGGCAGAGACGGAATCGCCTGACAGGATCGAGGTTTCCACATCCATGGCGGCCAATTGTGCCAGAGCGGCTTGCGCATCGGGGCGCAAGCGATCCGCAAAAGCGATGACGCGAACCGGCCCGCCTTCAATGCGCAGCGCGGTGGCCATGCCTTGCGCGGAAGCGGGGCGGCCAAGCGCAACGGCAATGCCGTTCCAGCGCGCGCTGACGCCCTGCCCTGCTTCTTCGCGCACATCTTCAAGATCAGCCGCGCGCACGCCCATCGCGCCAAGTGCCTGCGCCAGCCCTTGCGACAGGGGATGGCGACTGTGGCTGGCCAGCGCGAGCGCGACCGAGGCTTCGGCACAGGACAATGCGCCCAGCGTGACTTCATCGGGAACGGGACGGCCTATGGTCAGCGTGCCGGTCTTGTCGAGCAGCAAGCGGTCTATTTCGGCCATGCGTTCCAGCGCGGAACCGTCTTTGACCAATATGCCGCGCTTCATCAGCGCACTGGCAGCCACGACTTGCGCCACCGGCACGGCAAGGCCGAGCGCGCAAGGGCAGGTGATGATCAGCACGGCGATGGCGATGACGAGCGCGTGGTAGACCCCTGCCCCGGCCAGCATCCATCCGGCAAAAGTCACCGCTGCCAGAGTATGCACCGCAGGCGCATAGAGCCTTGAAGCGCGATCCGCGATCCGCACATATTTCGAGCGCGATTGCCCGGCCACTTCCATCAGGCGGGCGATTTCCGACAGCGCGGTGTCCTGGCCCGTGGCGGTGACGCGCACATCGACCGGCACATCGGCGTTGAGCGTGCCGGCATGGACCAGCGTTCCGGGGCCTGCCTGCACTGGCTCGCTCTCGCCCGTCAGCAGCGATTGATCGAAGCGGGTGGTGCCGCGCAGAACTTCGCCGTCTGCCGCCAGCCGTTCGCCTGCAGCTACGCGCATCAGCATGCCGGGGCGAAGCGATTTGGCATCGAGCCAGCGTGTTGCCCCATCGGCCTCGATCACCATCGCGCCAGTTGCTGCCTGCCGCAACAGCGCATCGACGCCTGAACGCGCGCGATCACGCATCATCGCATCCAGCACGCGGCCAGCCAGCAGGAACAGCAGCAGCATCAGCACGCCATCGAACCATGCCTCGGCCCCGCCCGTCAGCGTTTCATAGAATGACAGGCCGGTGGCGATGGTGACGCCGATAGAGATCGGCACGTCCATGTTGGTCTTGCCATGGCGCAGCACTTTCAGCGCCGAGGTGAAGAACGGGCGTCCGGCATAGACAATGGCGGGAACGCCGATCAGCGCCGAAACCCAGTGGAACAGCGACCGCATCGTGCCATCCGCGCCCGACCAGACGCTGACTGACATCAGCATCACGTTCATGCAGGCAAAAGCCGCCACGCCCAGCGGGGCAAGCAGGGGCTTTACCGCCGAAACACTCTCAGCCTCGGGCTCGCGCACTTGCGCTTCAAAGCCGGTGGCGGCGAGCGCGGCGACGAGAGCGGGCATTTCCACTTGGGCGTCGTGAATCACCTCAACGCTGCGCGCGGTCAGGTTGGTGCGGGCGGAATGAACGCCCTCGACTTTGCCGAACGCGCGCTCGACTTTGCCCATGCATCCGGCGCAGTGCATGGCTGGAACCGCCAGTATCGTGTGGATCGGCGCTGCCGTTTCGGGCTGTTTGAAGGCGACGACGCTCATTGCACATCCCCCATCATGCGCCATGCCTTGGCCTGCGCTTCAACCGTGATGCGCAAACGCCAACGGCCTGCTTCCAAAGGTGCGGCATATGTGCCGGGCACGGTTTCATGCAGCACCAATGCCTTGGCCGGACGCTGGCCCAGCGGGTGTTCAGCCACGGCAGTGACGTTTGCGCCGGTGATTGTTTGCCCGGTGTTGTCGACCAGGCGGAGAGACGCACGACCATCGCCATCGCGCGTGACAACGCCCTTCCAGCCAAGCGCCTGTTCGGCACTAGCCTCTTTCAACCAGCCGTTGAATTGCTGGCTGGCGACATAGGAGTTCTCGACCACCACACCACCGAAAGTGGACGTCGCAAAGCGCGCCATGAGCACGTTAACGCCGACGACGACAGCAAAGAAGCTGACGAGAATGACTGCCATGTGCCAGCCGGTGAAGGCTTTAACTGTCGCGGTGGAGATGCGGCGTTGCGGGATCATTGGCCGTTTCCTTGTGCAGTGGTGAAGGTGGTTTCGCTGGTGTCATGGCCGCCTTCCTTGTCGGTGGCGGCAAGGAGGAATGCGAATTCGGTGGGCGCGCTGCCACGAGGGTTGAGGGCATAAACACGCACCGGCTTGGTAGTGTCCGAAGGCACTTCAACGGTCAGTTCTCGGCGTGCAGCAGCGACATCCATCTCGTCGGTATAAATCGCCCCGTTGTGCAGTCCGCGAAGGACAATGCGATAGGTGCGCGGGCGCGATTCCATGTTACGCAGCTTCAGCGTGTAGGCATTGCGGACCGAGCCATCGGACAGCGTAACGTATTCCGGGTTGCGATCCTTGGCGACCGAGATGCCCATGCGTTCGCGTTGCCCCAGGGCGAACAAGAGCGCGAGGCCGATGGCGGACCACACGCCGAGATAAACCAAAGTGCGCGGGCGGAAGATTGTCTTGAGAATGGGTACGGATTCTTCACCGCGCTGCTCGCGTGTCGCATCATCCAGCGTGCAGTAATCGATCAGCCCGCGCGGACGGCCAACATCGGCCATCGCTTTATCGCAAGCGTCAATGCACAACGCGCAAGTGATGCAGCCAATCTGCGGGCCTTCGCGAATGTCGATGCCGGTGGGGCACACCGCCACGCATTGCAGGCAATCGATGCAATCGCCCAAGGGTGTCGCTGCCTTCAAGGCCGTTTTGACCGAACCGCGCGGCTCTCCGCGCCAATACTTGTAGGTGACGAGCAGCGACTTTTCATCGAGCATCGCGGTCTGGATGCGCGGCCATGGGCACATGTAGATGCACACTTGTTCGCGCAGGAAACCGCCCAGCACGAACGTGGTCATGGTCAGCACAAAGGTGGTGGCATAGGCGACGGGAGCGGCAGTGCCGGTCCAGAATTCATATTGCAGTGTGGGCGCATCGGCGAAGTAGAAAATCCACGCGCCGCCCGTGGCAAAGCTGATGCCGAGGTAAATGCCCCACTTGAGCGAGCGCCGCGCAATCTTTGCCGGTCCCCAAGGGGCCTTTTGCAAACGCAATTGGGCGTTGCGATCCCCATCTATCAGGCGGTCAACGTGCTGGAACAGATCGGTCCAGACCGTTTGCGGGCAGGCATAGCCGCACCATGCGCGCCCGACCACGCTGGTGACGAGGAACAGGCCGATCCCCGCCATGATCAGCAGGCCTGCTATAAAGTAGAACTCGTGCGGCCAGATTTCGATGTTGAACATGAAGAACCGGCGGTGCGCCAGATCAATCAGCACCGCTTGATCGGGGGCATAAGGCCCGCGATCCCAGCGGATCCAGGGAGTGCCCCAGTAGATTGTCAGGCACACGGCCATGACCAGCCACTTGAAGCGCCGAAAAGCCCCGTCGATGGCCTTGGGGAAAACGGCTTTACGCTTTTCGTACATGCTGGTTTCGTGGCCGATTTCGTTTGCGTGGTCCGCGCTGAGTTTGGGATCGTGCGCGTTCATGGCTATATGTCCTGTCTTGGGCTTATTGCGCCGCTGCGACTGGTGGTGCGGCTGGGTCAGGAGCGGGCGCTGCTTCACCGCCGCCGAGCGAATGGACGTAAGTGGCAAGCATCTTGACGGTCACCGGATCAAGCCGGTTGCCCCATGATGGCATCACGCCATAGCGCGCATTGGTCAGCGTCTGCGTCAGCGCTTTGCGATCGCCGCCATAGAGCCAGATCGCGTCGCTAAGCTTCGGTGCGCCAACTGCGCGGCTGCCTTCTCCATTCGCGCCGTGGCATACTGCGCAATTGGCGGTGAAGATTGCCGCGCCGCGCTGTGCCGAAGCGCTTGGCTTTTCGTTGCCGGAGATCACGCGGACAAAGCTGACGGCATCTTGCACTTGTGGGGCGGTGAGGATGCCGTCGCGACCGAAGGCCGGCATCATGCTCATCCGCGTTGCGTCATCACCGGGCTGGCGAATGCCGTTGACCAGCGTCTGGTGGATCGCCGCTGCATCGCCGCCCCACAGCCAGTCATCGTCATTCAGATTGGGATAGCCGACGCTGCCCGCAGCGCCATTGCCGTGGCATTGCACACAATTGACCTTGAACGCTGCGCGTCCACCATCAATCGCAGCGCGACGCAGGCGGGGATCGGTGGCGATCTGTTCAATCGAGGCTTTGCTCAATTCCGACATCATCCCTGCGGTGCGCACGGATTCTGCTTTCATTTCCTTTTGCAAATCGCCCCGGCTGGACCAGCCGAACGTGCCTGCGGTTGCTGTGTCGAGCAGCGGAATGGCCGGATAGGCAATGACATAGCCAATCGCGAACGCGATACAGGCATAGAACGACCACAACCACCAGCGCGGCAGCGGGTTGTTCAGTTCTTCAATGCCATCCCATTCGTGGCCAACGGTTTCGACGCCGGTTGCGTCATCCAAGCGTGGTTTAGACATCGCTCTCATCCTTAAAGATCGAATGGGCGGCATCGCGGTTCATGGGCCGTGCGCCGGGCCGGAAAGGCCATGCGCACAGGCCAAGGAAGATTGCCGTCATCAGCAGCAGACCCCAGCTATCGGCCAGATGCCGCAGCAGGTCGTATGTGGAGTGCGCGCTCATCGGCCCTTCTCCTTGGCGAGCGTTTCTTGCGCGGCAGGCGCATTCACATCGACCAGCGTGCCCAGCATCTGGAGATAGGCGACAAGTGCATCCATCTCGGTCAGGCGCTTTGGATCGCCATCGAAATCGCGGGCCTGCGCTTTGGGGTAGCGCTTCTTGAGGTCGCTGGCGTCGCCATCGGCTTCGGCCTGAACTTTCAGATCGTCGTTGGCCTTGGCGATGTCGTCTGGCGAATAGGGCACGCCCACTTGATAAAGCGTGCGCAATTCCGCCGTCATGTCGCCCGCGTTCAGCTCGTGCTTTGCCAGATGCGCATATGTCGGCATGATCGATTCCGGCACCAGCGTGCGCGGGTCTTTCAGATGCTGGACATGCCATTCATCCGAATAACGGTTGCCGACACGCGCCAGATCAGGCCCGGTGCGCTTTGATCCCCACTGGAACGGATGGTCGTACATTGATTCCGCCGCGAGGCTGTAGTGGCCGTAGCGTTCGACCTCGTCACGGAACGGACGGATCATCTGGCTGTGGCAATTGTAGCAGCCTTCGCGGATATAAATGTCGCGTCCGGCTTGTTCGAGCGGGGTGTAGGGACGCATGCCGTCGACCTTCTCGATCGTGTTATCGATCCAGAACAGCGGCGCGATCTCGACGATGCCGCCCACCGTCACCGCTGCAAAGGCGGCGAGGCCCAGCAGGGTGACATTGCGTTCCAGTTTCTTGTGGCGTTCCACGATTGTGGTCATGGGATTTTCTCCGGAAGCTTTGGCTCAGGCGGCGACAGGCGCAGCGATGATCGGACGATCCTTTGCGGGATCGAAGGCGGCATCGCGCATCGGCGCTTCACCGCGCTGGTGGCCCAGAATGGTGCGCCAGACGTTGACCGTCATCACGACAGCACCAGCAAGGTAAAGCAAACCACCAAAGGCGCGCAGGAAGTACATGGGCTTCAAGGCGAGGACGGTTTCGGCAAAGCTGTTCACCAGATATCCGTCAGCGCCATATTCGCGCCACATCAGGCCTTGCGTGATGCCCGCCACCCACATCGAGGAGGCGTAGAAAACGATGCCCACGGTCGCCAACCAGAAGTGCCAGTTGACCATGCGCAGGCTGTAAAGGCGCGGTTTACCCCACAGGCGCGGCACCATGTAATAGAGGCACGCAAAGGTGATCATGCCGTTCCAGCCCAGAGCGCCTGAATGCACATGGCCGATGGTCCAATCGGTATAGTGCGAGAGGCTGTTGACCGACTTGATCGACATCATCGGCCCTTCGAACGTGCTCATGCCGTAGAACGCCAGCGCCATCACCATCATGCGGATGATCGGATCGGTGCGGACTTTGTCCCATGCGCCGTTCAGCGTCATCAGACCGTTGATCATACCGCCCCAGCTTGGCATCCACAGCATGACCGAGAAGACCATGCCCAGCGTTTGCGCCCAATCGGGCAAGGCGGTGTAGTGAAGGTGATGAGGGCCCGCCCAGATATAGAGGAAGATCAGTGCCCAGAAGTGGATGATCGACAGGCGATAGGAGAAGATCGGACGTTCGGCCTGTTTGGGCACGAAATAGTACATCATCGCCAAGAAACCTGCGGTGAGGAAAAATCCGACCGCGTTATGGCCATACCACCACTGCACCAGCGCGCCTTGCACGCCTGCGAAAACCGGAAAGCTGCGGCTGCCAACGAAGCTGACAGGCCAGTTGAGGTTGTTGACGATGTGCAGCATCGCAACGGTGATGATGAAAGCGAGGTAGAACCAGTTCGCCACATAGATGTGCGGCTCGGTGCGCTTGACGATCGTGCCGACGAAGACCGCAAGATAAGCGACCCACACGATGGTCAGCCAGATATCGACGTACCATTCGGGCTCGGCATATTCCTTGCCCTGTGTGATCCCGAGCAAATAGCCCGTGGCGGCCAGCACGATGAACAGCTGGTAACCCCAGAACACGAAACGGGCGAGGCCGGGGAAGGCCAGCCTCGCCCGGCAAGTGCGCTGCACCACGTAAAACGACGTGGCGATCAGCGCGTTGCCTCCAAATGCAAAGATGACAGCGGATGTGTGCAAAGGGCGCAACCGGCCAAACGCGGTCCATTCAAGACCGAGGTTCAGCACCGGCAAAGCGAGCTGCGATGCTATAATCAGGCCCGCCAGGAACCCGGCCATGCCCCAGAATACCGTGGCGATAACGCCCCAACGGATAACGTCATCATCATAGCGCCCCTGATCGGGTGCGAGGATGGCGCGGTTTATGTCCACCCCGCGCAATGTGACGATGAGGCCGATGATACAGGCAAAGCCCACGATGCCCATATGGATAGCGAAGCCTGTGTCGACTGCAGCAGCGCAGGCGAGGACGGCCATGAGAAGCCCAATGAGCCATAAGCCCGAGCGAGAGAGTGCTGTTTCCATGGAGCCTTCCTTCCATGAGTGATGTTGAGGGCGCGCTACACCCGTCGGAGCGAAGGATTATTGATCGACATCAATTCAAACGAAATCAGTCTCATACCTTGGCCCAAGGCTGAAAATTGACACTTTTGCGTTTCGTCAATGTCGGACGGTTAGCAACGGTCCATCAGCAAGAACGATCCCCGGACAAAGCAACGGTCTACGCGGGGTAGACCAGCCGGGGCACAGGATAAGACCAATGAAAAAGCTGATGACTGCCGCCCTGCCCGCCTTGATTGCTGCTGCCGCTTTGGCTCCGGCTCCGGCTCTCGCTGGTTCGGCAGACGGCAAACTGCAAGTGAAAGTGCTGGGCACCGGCGTACTGCCTGATGGCAAGATTGTTGCGGTGAAAACCGACGTTCTCGGCCTTACGGTCGGCGCGAATACAAAGGCCAACGACAACTATGTGCCGACGGTCGCGGTCGAGTACTTTGTGACGCCGAACATTTCGGCTGAAACGATCTGCTGCTTTACCCAGCACCATATCAGCGGCACCGGCACGCTGGCTGCGGCGACGGAAATCGTCGATCACGTGCTGGTCCTGCCCGCTACGCTAACGCTCAAGTATCACCTGCCGATGGGTGGTGGCCTAAAGCCCTATGTCGGTGCTGGCCCTGCGATGTTCCTCTATTTCGGTGAAAAGCCCGGCTCCAGCATCGTGCCTTTGGGCGTTACCAAAGTGCGCTTTTCCAACGATCTGGGCTTTGCCCTGCAAGCAGGCGTAGATGTTCCGTTGAATGACAAGGGCTTGGGGCTCAGCCTTGATGCCAAAAAGTACTTCATGGATACGACCGCGCATTTCTTTGCGGGCAATGCAGAAGTGCTCACCACAAAGCATTCGCTTGATCCATGGGTCATCAGCGCCGGTTTGGCTTACCGCTTCTGATGTTGTGAATTTCTCCGGGTCCTGCTCTCCCCCACGCCAGCAGGACCCGGGGATAGCGGGCAGGATCGTACCGGGGTTCTGGGATCACCCCTTCACCGCCCTGCCCGCACCTGCTTTGTTATAGCGCGTGCGCCAAAGCCTGACTCAACCCGCCAGAGCGAGCAGCGCGCCGCGATTGACGATTTCGACCTCGCGCCGTGATGGCAGTTCAACCACGCCATCGTTTTTCAGTTTGGTGAACTGGCGGCTGACCGTTTCAATCGTCAACCCCAGCAGATCAGCCACTTGCTGGCGCGAGAAGGGCAGCGAGAAGCGTTTGGCTGGCCCTGTTGCCGCCGTGCACGTGCTGTCAGCCAGCCGTTCCGACATTTCGAGCAGGAACGTGGCGATCTTTTCAGACGCATTCTTGCGGCCCAGCAGCATCATCCACGAACGGGTGCGGTCCAGTTCGGCCAGCGTGCGTTCGAGAAGTTTGTGTTCGAGTTCAGGGTGTTCGCGCGCGAAGCGATCAAAATCATTGCGCGAGAACACGCAAACCCGCGCATCGGTTAAAGCTACAACACTGGCGCTGCTGGTCTGTCCGAAGGGGCGTCCGATGAAATCCGATGGGTAAGCCACGCCAACGATCTGTTCGCGGCCATCTTCTGTGCTGGTGGTCAGCTTCAGGACGCCTTCGATAACATTGGCGACGAGCAGAGAATCATCATCTTCCCATATCAGCGGTTCGCCAGCGGTGACATTGCGGCGACGGCCCATATTGTTAAGCGAAACCAGCTCAGCATCATCAAGGCCGGAGCAGATCGCACGGTTGCGGACAACGCAGGTATCGCATGAACTCATGGCTTTACGGTACCACCGGCTGCCCTGCCCCGCAATTGGCGAAACCGCCAAAACAAGCGCCAATCACCACAAACGGGCCATCGCTTGCCGGTTAAGACAAAAAAATGGGGCGGCCTTTTCGCAAGACCGCCCGAGTCGGGGAGAAATCGGCGCAGCGAAGCGGGGGGTACCAATGAGCAAAAGCTCCACGCTGCGTCGAAGTCCTGTCTATGGCGATTGCGCTACCCCGACGTTGACCGATGTCAAAAATGCAAACAATTTTTAGCGTTGATGCCCCATCAAACGCCTGGGAGATCAGCCACGTCATGGTACTTGCCACGGAAGAACAGCAGCGGCGAGCCATCCTCGCGCCGATCCAGCGCTTCCACCGCGCCGACAACGAGCAAGTGATCGCCGATATCTTCAACCCGCTCAACCGTGCAGTCCATCCACGCGATCGCATTGTCTAACAACGGTTGGCCCGACGGGCTTACCCCATGCGCCAGATCGGCAAACTTATCGTCCGAACGGGCAGCAAAGCGATTGCACAAATTCAATTGATCCGCACCCAGCACGTTTACGCAGAACCGGCCCGCTTCGGCAATCTTTGGCCAAGTGCTCGAACGCTTGTCGGGGAAAAAGCCTACAAGCGGGGGATCGAGCGAGATCGAGGTGAACGATCCTACCACCAAGCCATGCCGCTGCCCGTCGGCATCAATGGCGGTGATAACACAGACGCCGGTTGGCCAGGTGCCAAGGACGTTACGGAAGTGGCGGGGATCGATCATTTTCGCCCCTTGTCTGCAAACCGTGGGAACGTCAACCGTTTGCCCCTTTGGGCTATTCAAAGAAGGCGATGCAACGCACCTCGATGCTCATCCGGGTTTGCGCATAGGGCAAACTCGTATCGTGAAAAGCCGTGTGCGGACAACGCCATGTGACCGAATGATCGCTATCCTGAAACTTGAATAGCAAGACATCATCAGCCGCCATGTTCGAGAAGTACCACCACCGGTGGCGGTCACGATGGCGGAAGATGGTGGCGGCGATCATCTGGTCCTCGCCTTCGACCGGCGCGGTCAGCGCGTCACCTGTCGGAAATTCATCGACAACAAACAGGGTGTTTGACGCTGTTTCCTCGTCCGTCACCGTGCGCCCGTCACACACCGCCAAAGGCCAGTCCTGCGGCCCTTGGGAAAACGTGCGCCACAGCGAAAAGCAGATATAGCGCTTGTACCCCGGCCCATCGGGAAAACGATCCGCATAGACCCGGGCGGCTGAACGACGACCGGTCAATTCATTGTAATCGACATGCGCTTCGCCCGCTGGTGGCTGGATGCCGCCGCTATGGGAATAGCCTTCGACTTTCTCTTTGGCCCGTGCCGAAAGATCGGCAGAAGTGCGGATCATCCAGCCTTGGGCGGCGGCGCGCGTCGCTCCGCAAAGCCTCGCCACCAGTTCCTCCACTTCGCGCATATACAACGCATCAACGGCAGGCTTATCAAGAAAGTCCTGAATCGCCGTGGTGTGTTTGCCCAGCATGAAGCCGTGCGTATCAAGCGCAAAGTGATCGCGGATCGGCATGCCATCGCGCACGACGCAATCATGATCGACGTATTCGCCGGTATTCATCTCGGCACCCTGGCTGACATAGCGGCGCGTTACATAGTCCCCCTCGGCCAGATAGCGGATGCGCGCTGGTGCCTTGCGGGCAGTCTCTTCAATGTCGGGAACACCTGCCTGTTCAGCCACTATAACCTCTCCCGCCTACTTTTGTTTGCTCACCTAACAAATTAGCCATAGCGGCGATGCTCAGCAAGCCGGTCCATCAAAAGAACCCACACCGGACGCCGCATTTTGAAAAAAAGACAAGCCAAAACCGAAATCACACTGTAAGGGCCGCGCCAACTGCATCGCCAGAGTCTTGTGGGATAAATCGAGGCCAGAGCGATGCGCGCAATGAATCCGCGCGCAAACAGCCGGCAGACTGACCCAACCAGAACGTGCCGCTCAAGCGGCCAGACAAGCGATGACCTATGATATTTGAAAATTTGCCCGCCCCTCTCGCCAAGGCCCTAGAGGACCACGGCTATACCGCGCTTACCCCGGTCCAGGCCTCGGTAAGCCAGCCCGAAGCCATTGGCCGTGACATGATCGTTTCGGCCCAGACCGGTTCGGGCAAGACAGTAGCGTTCGGCCTAGCCATGGCCAACGAACTGCTCGGCGACGAGGAGAAGATGGCCTATACCACTTCGCCACTGGCGCTGGTGATTGCGCCTACCCGCGAATTGGCGTTGCAAGTAAGCCGCGAATTGACGTGGCTTTATGCCCCCACCCAAGCGCGCATTGCCACGTGCGTTGGCGGCATGGATGCATCGCGCGAACGCCGCGCGCTTAGCCACGGCGCGCATATCGTAGTCGGCACACCGGGCCGCTTACGCGATCACCTTGAACGTGGCGCACTCGACCTTTCGGCCTTGCGTTCGGTCGTGCTCGATGAAGCCGACGAGATGCTCGACATGGGCTTCCGCGAAGATCTGGAAGAACTGCTCGACGCAACGCCCGAGGGCCGCCGTACGCTGCTGTTCTCGGCAACAATGCCTAAGCCGATTGAGGCGCTGGCCAAGCGTTATCAGCGCAATTCGCTGCGTATTTCGACGGTTGGCGAAGATCGCGGGCATGGCGATATCGCCTATCGTGCCGTAGCGGTGGCTCCGGCTGAAATCGAAGCCGCTGTCGTCAACCTGCTGCGCTTCCACGAAGCCGAAACCGCGATGCTGTTTTGTGCCACGCGCGATAACGTGCGCCGCCTGCACGCCACGCTGGTCGAGCGTGGCTTTACCGCCGTTGCGCTTTCAGGTGAGCACAGCCAATCGGAACGCAACAACGCGCTGCAAGCCCTGCGCGACCGTCGCGCCCGCGTTTGTGTGGCAACCGACGTTGCTGCGCGCGGCATCGATCTGCCCTCGCTCAGCCTTGTGGTTCACGTGGAAATTCCGCGCGATGCCGAAACTTTGCAGCACCGTTCGGGACGCACGGGCCGTGCGGGCAAGAAGGGCACTGCCGTGCTCATCGTGCCATTCCCGCGCCGTCGCCGCGTGGAAATGATGCTGCGCGGCGCGCGCATCAATGCCGAGTGGGCCGAAGTACCATCGCTGGAAATGATCCGCGCGCAAGATCGCGTGCGCTTGATGGAAACGATTCTGGCGCCGGTCGAAGTGGAAGAGGACGATCTGGAAATCGGCCGCGTGCTGCTTGAACAGCGCTCGCCCGAAGAACTGGCTGCCGCTCTTGTCCGCGCGCACCGCGCCGCGATGCCGCAAGCTGAAGAAATGCTGTCATCAGGCGGCAGTGATGATGGCCGCCGCGCACCGCCTACGCACCGCGAAGGTTTTGAAGACACCGTTTGGTTCCGCATGGATGTGGGCCGCCGCCAGAACGCCGATCCACGCTGGATCCTGCCAACGCTTTGCCGCCGTGGCCACGTTTCACGTCAGGAAATCGGCGCGATCCGCATCACACCCAACGAAACGTGGTTTCAGGTGCCGCGCGCGATTGCCGACAAGTTCGCTGACGCGGTGCGCCGCACCGCCGATCCCAAGGGTGAGGACGAAAACGGCATTCACATCGAACCATCACCCGATGGTCCGCGTGAAGAGGCGCGTGAAAACCGTCGCGGGGATTCAAACGATGGCCCACGCGGTCCGCGCAGCCATCCCGGTGGTCCCCGTGCTCACCCCGGCGGTCCGCGCCAGTTTCCGCGTGGCCCCCGCCCGGAAGGTGGCAAGCGCCCCGAAGGAAAGCCGCACCGCAAGGGCCCACCGCCCAAGCGTTCTTGAATAAAGCGAAGGTAGTAAGCCCACCCCCAGCCCCTCCCGCAAGCGGGAGGGGAGCGAGACTTATTGAGCCATAGGCGAAATTGGTCGCAGCGGGGTGGGTACTCTGCGGTCTGTCTATGCAAACGACATAGCCGCCTCTTTATAACGCCAACGCACGATGGCCCGGATCACCCAACCACCGCGTTTGCAGGCCCCAAACGTCGGCAATTACGTGCTCTGACAGCGCTTTTTCAGGCGCGCCCGTGGCTGCAACACGACCCTTGTCCAAAACGATAACATGGTCTGCGTGGTTCATCGCCAGCGCCAGGTCATGGACTACCACAACCACGCCCCTCCCCTGCGCGGCCAAAGTCTGCAATCTTGCCGCAAGCGCCTGCTGATGCGCCAAATCAAGCGCCGCCAGCGGCTCATCCGCCAAAATCCAGTGCGGCTGCGTGGCGAGAACGCGGGCAATCAAAGCGCGTGCGCGTTCTCCGCCTGACAATTCGGACAAGGCCCGATCCGCAAGGTCTTCAAGCTGCATCAGGCCGAGCGCTTCATCGACCGCGCGGGCGTTTTCGGCAGCACTGGTGCGATGGGGCATGCGCCCTAAGCCGGCCAACGTGCGAACAGAGATGTTCCACGCCACTTGCGCCGATTGCGGCAGATACCCGATCCGGCAGGCGCGTTCCTGCGGGGCAATCTGGTCAAGCGGTTTGCTCAACAGCGTGACAATGCCGCTATCGGGAGCGAGTAGACCGGCCAGCGCGCTGAGCAAGGTTGATTTTCCCGCACCGTTGGGGCCACAGATCGCGGTGACGCGGCCGGGGTGAAGTTGCGCGGTGACGCCGTTCAAACGGCCCGCAATAATGAGGCCAAGCGCTTCGAGCATCAGGCCAGTTCCCGCCGCAGCTTGAGCAAAAGCCGCAGGAAAAACGGCGCTCCGGCAAGGCTTAGCGCAATGCCAAGGCGCAATTCTCCACCCGCCAGCGGCAGGATGCGGCACAGGCAATCGGCGATCAGCAACAGCAATGCTCCACCCAGCGCGGAGGGGACGAGCGTGGCTGAAGGGCGCTGATCGGTGAAAGGGCGCACGAAATGCGGCACCATCAATCCGACAAAGCCGATCATGCCCGCCACCGCCACACCACTGCCCACAATCAGGCCGACGCCAATGATCATCAGCCAGAGGAGATAGGTCGGCTCAACCCCCAATGAGCGAGCGGCGTCTTCACCCAGAGTCAACGCATCTAGGCTGGGGGCAGCGCGCCACAGGGCGACGAGGCCCAGCGCGGTGAGCGGCAAGGCCAGCCGCACTTCATGCCAGCCGCGATCTGCCAGCGCGCCCATCAGCCATGTCACGATTTCAGACAAGGCAAAGGGATTGGGCGAGAGGCTGATGGCAAGGCTCGTCAGCGCGCCCGCAAGGCTGGCGATCATCATGCCCGCCAGCGTGAACAGCGCAATTCCGCCGCTGCGTCCGGCAATCAGCGCAAGCAAGCCCATCGCGCCGCCTGCGCCGATCAGCGCGAGAAGCGGGAGGAGAAGCGGCTGCGCGCCAAACCCGGCATAGAACGAGAGTACCGCGCCAAGGGCTGCGGCGGGCGCGATGCCGAACAGGCCTGGGTCTGCCAGCGGGTTGCGCAAATAGCCTTGCATGGCAGCGCCCGCAGCGCCGAGGCCTGCGCCAAGCACCAGCGCGAGCACGGCGCGCGGCAGGCGCAATTCCATCAGGATGGCAGTGGCGTTGGGCACGGGCGGGCCGAACGGGTCAATCCATACTTGGCCCGCGAGCAGAGAGAGCGGAATGACGGCGATAAGGGCTAGGATGAGGGCTCTGGTGAGGTTGGTCATCACCGTGAATGCCCCTCCACCATCCTGCGGATGGTCCCCCTCCCCGGTTCGGGGTGGATTGTTTGGCGGACTTTTGCCAATTGCCGGGCCGCAGTGATGATCGTGGGGCCGCCGCAATAGAGCAGTTTGGGGTTCAGGCTGGCGCGATGCGTGGTGGTCAGCGCTTTGAGCGCGGGATGGGAAAGGACTCGGTCATCGCCGCCATTTTGGCCAGTTTCCGCGCTCTGCCCCGCCACGAGGATCAGGCCGGGCGGATCGGCGAGCATCTTTTCGAGCGGCAGGAAGTCCGCCTGCCCGAACCCGCGCGCGGCGGCGAAGTTGGTGAAGCCGGTATGGCGCAGGACGTCGGCGATCAATGTACCATCGCCGGGAACCATACCGCCCGATTGCCAAACGACCGTGGGGATCGGCTGCACGTTGGCGGGCGGTGCTGCTGCGGCAAGCGCTGCGTCTATCCGCGCGACAAGGGCTTCGCCGCGATCGGCATGGCCGGTCAGCGCTGCAATCTGGCGGATCTGCGCGCGGCTATCGGCGATGGTGGCCGCCATGCCGAGCGGCTCGAAATGCAGGCCCAAGCGGTGATAGGCAATGACGGTGGCAGGATCGGTGAAGGTGCTGCCAAGCACCAGATCGGGACGCAAGGACAGCACTTCTTCGACCGTGCCGCGTGTGGACGGCAGGTGGTTTGCGGCCTTTACGTCCATCGAGGAGGAGCGCGGGTCCTTGCTATAGTGCGATATGGCAAGGATTTGCGCAGGATCGGCCACTTCGGCAAGAATTGCGTCAGTGCACGGGTTCAGGCTGACGATGGTGGGGCGCACTTGCGGCGGCTGATCGGGGGTGGCGCGGGATTGGGGGATACAGCTGGTGAGGAGGGTTGCTGCGGCCAGCACCACCCCCAATCCCCCCCCTCTGACGAGGAGGGGGAAAAGAGGGCGTTTCGCCGTAAAGGCTGAACGCTGGCTCAATAGCGTGCCCGGATGCCGATAAAGGCCGAGCGGCCCCAGGTGCCGTAATCGGCGACGGTCTGGTAGCCTTCGTCAAACAGGTTTTCGACGCGGGCGTAGAGTTCGACGGCTTCGGTCACAGGCAGGCTCGCACGCAAGGTGGTGAGCGCATAGCCATCGAGACGGCGGGTGTTTGCCGCATTTTCAAAGCTATCCCCGACCATGCGCAAGTCGGCCCCTAAAATGAGGCCTGCCAAAGGCGTTGTCCAGTCGCCCGAAACAGTGAGCGCGTGGGCAGGACGGCGGGCGAGGTCCTTGCGGAAGTTGGCATTGCCCGGCGTGCGGTTTTCGGTTTCAAGATAGGTGTAGACCGCCTGCAATTGCAGAGTGTCAGACGGGCGGGCACCCAGTTCGAATTCGGCACCCTGCGCACGTGCAAAGCCGATGTTGTCATAAGTACCGTTGCGGCGGTTGACACAGATCGCCGAGGTAACCCCGCGACAGGAAATGAACGCGATCAGGTTACGGCTATCGCGGCGAAACACCGTGGCCGAGGCATGAAGCGCGCCGCTGCGGCTGCCCCATTCAAGGCCAGCGTCATAGCTCTTGGAGCGTTCGGGCACGAGCGTCTTGTTGCCGAAGTCTGATAGCAACTGGTACAGCGTCGGCGCTTTGAAGCCTTCGCCATAGGAGGCGCGCAGGCGCACATCCTGCGTCAATTCGAACGAGCCGTTGGCCCCGAACGTCCATGCTGTGCCGAACCGGCTGTGATCGTCAACGCGAACACCTGCGGCAAGGCTGGCGCGATCCGATGTCCAGCCGAGCATCGCGTGGCCGCTGGTGAGGTTGGCCTTGGCCTCGGCATCAAACGTGCTGGAAAACCGCGTCCATTCGCTGTCCGCGCCGAAATCGAGCGTGAAGCTGGCGGGCAGGTTGAGGCGACCGGTAAGGTCGGCGCGTTCCGAGCGGGCGACATAGCCGAACGAAGGGTCGGTGCCGAAGGTCGGATCGAAGTAATCGCGCTTGGTATCGGACAGGGCAAAGCCGGTATTGATGGTGAGCACGTCCGATGTGTAGCGCAAACCAACGCGGCCCGAGGCTTGGCGGGTGTCCTGAAATTCGGGCGTATCGCCGAATGTGAAGGCTGGCGCGGCAAAACCGTCAATGTCCGTGCGGGAATCGGCATAGCGCGCGGTGGCGACAATCGCGAGGTCTTGCGTGACATTCAACCGCCCGCGCCCGCCGATGCGCCATTGGCGGAAGCCATCGGGTTCGGTGCCGGTGGCGGCGGCGGAAATGCCGTCGTTGCGGGTATAGCCGCCGTTCAGCGTCAGCGCGCCGAGGTCTGACGAGAGGCCCGCTGCGGCATCGGCGGTGTAGCTTTCGTTCGCGCCATATTCGGCACTGGCTTCAACGCCGTTCAGATCGCGCGATTGCACCGCGATCACGCCGCCGATGGCCGCGCTGCCCCAGACGACCGAGTTCGAGCCGCGCAGCACATCGATGCGCTCCAATCCGCCGGAAGTCAGCGTGCCGAAATCGAAGCCGCCCGACGGGGCCGAGACGTCTTCCACGCGCACGCCATCGACGAGGACGAGGACTTGTTCGGCATCCGATCCGCGCAAACGCACGCCGGTGAAGCTGCCAGGGCCGCCGTTGCGGGTGATGGTCAGGCCGGGAACGCGTTCGAGCACGCGGGTGATGTCAGGGCCTTGGATCGACTGGATTTCGTCGGCGGTGATGACGGTGATCGGCTGACCGAGTTGATCGACACGCGCCTCGCTGCCAGTGGCGATAACGGTAATGGCATCGGCGCGGATGCTATCGGCGATAACGACTTCATCGGCAGCCTGCGCAAACGCGGGACTGGCGAACACTAAAGCAGAAACAGAAAGCAGGTATTTCTTCACAAGACGGACTCCCGGCCACGAACGGAACTGCCGTTCGTGGCGAGAGGAGCGCTGGGCCAAATTGGCGCGCCTCGTCGCATGCGCCCGATACACCCCGCCCGGCCGCGGAACGACTACCATCGGCAGGTTTCCTGGCTCCCGGGTCATCGCATGTTGCCCGCCTTCCCAGCGCCGGGATCGAATCCGGCACCAGTGGCATAACTGGGCAACACGCTATCCGGTTACAGTTGCGGGGGCAGCGCCGGATTTGCACCGGTTTCCCTCTTAGCCCGTTTGACCGGGCACCGTTGGCGTCAAGCGCGTGACTAACCGCAACTATTGTGCGGTGCAAGACCCAACCTTCACCTTTGGGCAGGTTAACCGGATGGAAGGGGGGCGTGCCGTATCGGGACAGGCGGAAAAGTGCAGGTGCAGTTGCCCACGCAAGAGGTTAGCGGACAGCGAGGAACATCAGGATTCGCGCCACAATCATGCCCTTGGAAGTAGCCTACCGGCCAATCGAACTGCCTTGCGCGCCAGCGCGGGTTGATCGGATGCGTCCGGTTGAAGGACGTCCTCTAGAAGTTCGTCCGGTACAGGCTCATCCGTTACAGGCGCAGCCAGGAGAAGCGCGGCCGCGTGATTTTGCGGCACGGATTAAACGCCGCGATATGCGCTCGATCCGGCGGGCGTTGCGCGCGCCTTCCTTGCTTTGGCAGCGCGCAACCGGCATCGCGATGTTCGGACTTATGGCGATCTTGCTCGGGTCTGTGGGCTGGGGCGAACCCGGCGGGGTGGCCGCCGCATCTGCACGCGAACGCATGGCAGGCCTGCAACCGTTCGAGAAATCTGGCGAGAGTTTTCCCGGATCTGCGTTCTATTGGCTGGCCGCCGAAGAGACCGGACTGGTCGCCCCCACCGAAGCGCAATCGGCGTGGGATGCGCGCCGCGATGATGAAGACGTGCCCGTCGGTGCGATGGCGCGGCCCATTGTGGCAACCGGCACGGGCGAAGACCGCTGGCGCGCGCTGCAATGCCTGACCGCCGCGATTTACTATGAAGCCGCTAGCGAACCTGACGCGGGCCAACGCGCAGTCGCGCAAGTGGTGCTCAACCGCGTGGCGCATCCCGCATGGCCCAACACCGTTTGCGGCGTGGTCTATCAAGGATCGGAGCGGCCTTCGTGCCAGTTCAGCTTTGCCTGTGACGGATCGATGGCGCGCAAACCGATGGCGGCGTTCTGGGAACGCGCAAGGCGCGTGGCATCCGATGCGCTGTCGGGCTATGTCTATGCGCCAGCAGGCCTTGCCACGCATTACCACACCACAGCCGTGCATCCCTATTGGGCACCCAGCCTGACTTTCCTTGGCACGATTGGCGCGCACCGGTTCTACCGCTGGGCAGGCAATGCCGGAAAGCCCGCCGCATTTACCGCGCGCTATACAGGTGGTGAACCGGTGGCTGCCCCGCATCCGCGCACATGGACGCCCCTGCCCGCCGATGTGGCCGATCCGCTATCGCTGGAACGCGCGTTTGAACAGGGCAAGGTGGCCGCTGCTGGCGCATTGCCTGCCAGCGCGTCTCTGCCTGCACCCGTCTATAGCACCACCATCCAGCAGCGTGGCGGCGAGGCACTGTTTAAAGCTGGTTCGGCCAACAGCCCGATCAGCGGGAGTGGCGCAGTACTGCCCGAATTCGAGAACGCAGGCAGCTGGATCGCCCAGCCCGGCGGGTAAACACGCGAAGCTCGGGAGTTTATCAATTCACCGCAAAGTTGCTTCGTACCAAGTGGTTATCGCTTCCTTTACCCTGTCATCCAACGAAACCTTAGCTTGCTCTGGCTTAAAGGCTTTGGCGAGCAAGGCGGCCCAAATGTATTCCGGGTGCCGTCAAGGAGACACGACAACTTATGGTGCGATTTGCCCCCCGTTACGGCATTGTTTCCCCCTGCCTGTCGCGCACGATCCGTGGCCGTCATGTCCGTGCGGTAAATGACAATTGCGAAGATTGGTGCGGAATCTGGGCGGAAGAAAGCGAGACACTCGATACCGCTTTGCGCATGTTTGCCGCCCATGGATTTTCAGCCGCATCACGCGCCTGTGACGCTGCCGTGATCGCTGACAAGGGTGGCGATGATGAACGCTCGCTGTTCTGGCTTGAAGTATGCCGCACGCTGGATCGTCGGCTGGCAAATGATTTCGCCCGCCGTATGAGCAGCTAAGCCGTAAGGTAAGGCTTACTTGAACAAGGCCTCGGCATCACCGCCGAGGCCTTTTTGCTATGCGATAGAACACCTGTATCGCTATTGCGAAGAGTTATCACAAAAAGGCGGAAACTAGCTGTTTTTCGCGGTTGCAATCATCTGCACGCACGCTTAGTGCGACATTCATACGTCAGCACTCCCCTGTCTCGCGGGGCATGGGGGAGGACTGGGACGGTTTGACCGTGGCGTGTCATTCGTGGCGACCTCGGGCAAATCCGGATGTCTTGTATGCTTGTCCCCGTGAACGGGAAAGGACCGTAAAGCATGGCACGCAAGAAGATTGCGCTTATCGGCGCAGGCAATATCGGTGGAACGCTTGCCCACCTCGCCGCCCAAAAGGAACTGGGCGATATCGTCTTGTTCGACGTTGCTGAAGGCATTCCGCAGGGCAAGGCGCTTGACCTGTCGCAGTGCGGTCCGGTCGAAGGTTTCGACGCCAAGATCACCGGTTCCAACGATTATGCCGATATCGCAGGCGCAGACGTTATCATCGTCACCGCCGGTGTTGCCCGCAAGCCCGGCATGAGCCGCGATGACCTGCTCGGCATCAACCTCAAGGTCATGAAGGCCGTCGGCGAAGGCATTGCGGCCAACGCACCTGACGCTTTCGTCATCTGCATCACCAACCCGCTTGATGCGATGGTCTGGGCGCTGCGCGAATTTTCCGGCCTTCCGCACAACAAGGTTGTCGGCATGGCAGGCGTGCTCGATTCGGCACGCTTCTCCACTTTCCTTGCTTGGGAATTCGGCGTTTCGATCCGCGACGTGAACACGTTCGTGCTCGGCGGCCACGGCGATACGATGGTGCCGGTCACCCAGTATTCCACCGTCAACGGCATCCCTGTGCCCGACCTCGTCAAGATGGGCCTGTCCACACAGGAAAACATCGACGCAATCGTGCAGCGCACCCGTTCGGGCGGCGGCGAAATCGTCGGCCTGCTCAAGACCGGTTCGGCGTTCTACGCTCCTGCCGCATCAGGAATCGCGATGGCCGAAGCCTATCTGTTTGACCAGAAGCGCATCCTGCCTTGCGCCGCCTACGTCGAAGGCCAGTACGGCGTTGACGGCCTTTACGTGGGCGTGCCCGTGCTGATCGGCGCGAACGGCGTGGAGAAGGTTATCGAGATCGAACTCGACGATGCTTCGAAGGCTGGCCTTCAGGTTTCGGTGGATGCGGTCAAGGAACTGCTGGAAGCCTGCAAGGGCATCGATAGCAGCCTCGTGTGATTTGATAGCGCGCCCTGCCCCTTAGGGACGGGGCGCTTTAAGTTTCCGCGCTCCTTTGATCTAAAGAGCCTCCCCGGAAAGGAACTCTAATGTCCATTCTCATCGACAAGAATACCAAGGTCATCACGCAAGGGATGACTGGCGCAACCGGCACGTTCCACACCGAACAGGCGCTGGCCTATGGCACGCAAATGGTTGGCGGCGTTACCCCCGGTAAGGGCGGCACGACGCATATCGGCCTGCCCAACTTCAACACCGTGCACGAAGCCAAGCACGCCACCGGCGCCACCGCATCGTGCATCTACGTGCCGCCTCCGTTCGCAGCCGATTCGATCCTTGAGGCGATTGACGCCGAAATGGAACTGATCGTTTGCATCACCGAAGGCATCCCCGTGCTCGACATGGTCAAGGTCAAGCGCGCGCTGGCAGGCTCCAAGAGCCGCCTGATCGGTCCGAACTGCCCCGGCGTGTTGACGCCGAACCAGTGCAAGATCGGCATTATGCCGGGTTCGATCTTCAAGGAAGGCACCGTGGGCGTCGTCTCTCGCTCGGGCACGCTGACGTATGAAGCTGTGTTCCAGACCACCGCAATCGGCCTTGGCCAGACCACGGCTGTCGGCATCGGTGGCGATCCGGTCAACGGCACCAACTTCATCGACGTGCTCGAACTGTTCCTTGCTGACGAAGCCACCAAGTCGATCATCATGATCGGTGAAATCGGCGGCGATGCAGAAGAAATGGCAGCCCAGTTCCTGATCGACGAAGCAAAGCGTGGCCGCAAGAAGCCTATGGCTGGCTTCATCGCTGGCCGTACGGCGCCTCCGGGCCGCCGCATGGGCCATGCCGGCGCGATCGTTTCGGGCGGCAAGGGCGATGCAGAAAGCAAGATCGCAGCCATGGAAGCCGCAGGGATCAAGGTTTCGGCCTCGCCTTCACTGCTCGGCGAAACGCTGGCTGAAGTGCTCAAAGAGCTCGCCTGATTGCACGTAAAAGCTACCGCCCGGATAGGCCACCATACGTAGGTGACCGCCGGGCGGATGCTTAAAACTCGGCTGTTATGGTTAATCCTCATGGATGTTACTGACAGCCACCGGATTTTAACGGGATCGAATTACGGTCTCGTGGGTAAGGTTTCTTTCGCCGGTCGGTGAAAGCGCGATTGTCCGAAGCCCCCAACCTCCCCGGGGGATCAGGAGTTGACAATGGGTTCTGAATTGCACGAATTCGACGTGGATCCCTCGCAGGAAGGTCCGCAACCCGGTCCTTCGTGGGCCAGCAAACGCTGGCCGATAAACGATGCCTTTGCAGGCGACGATCTGACCCAGGCTATGGACCCGATGGCGATGAAAGCCGCCATCGAAAAGGCCGCCAAGAAGGCTGGAACACCGCTGGACGAAGCCGCCTTGCAACAGGCGGCGCTCGATTCGATCCGCGCGATGACCCTGATCCGCACTTATCGCGTGCGCGGGCATCTGGCCGCCGATCTCGATCCGCTGGGCCTTGCCCGGCAAAAGCTGCCCGCCGATATCTCGCCCGAATACCATGGCTTCACCACAGCCGACATGAACCGCAAGGTCTATATCGGCGGCGTACTCGGCCTTGAATGGGCGACACTGACCGAACTGGTCGTGATTCTGCGCGCAAATTACTGCGGCCACGTCGGCTTTGAATATATGCACATCGCCGATGTGGAAGAGCGCCGCTTCATTCAGGACCGCATCGAAGGTGGCGACAAGACCATCGACTTCACCCCCAACGGCAAGAAGGCGATCCTTGCTGCCGTTGTGCGCGGCGAACAGTACGAAAAGTTCCTCGGCAAAAAGTACGTCGGCACCAAGCGCTTCGGCCTTGATGGCGGGGAATCGATGATCCCGGCATTGGAAGCGCTGATCAAGTACGGCGGCCAGCTCGGCGTGCGCGAAATCGTCTATGGCATGGCCCACCGTGGCCGCCTGAACGTGCTCGCCAATGTGATGGCCAAGCCTTACCGCGTGATCTTCCACGAATTCTCGGGCGGCACGGCCAACCCGCAGGACGTGGGCGGATCGGGCGATGTGAAGTATCACCTCGGCACCAGCACCGACCGCGAATTTGATGGCATCAAGGTGCATATGAGCCTCGTGCCCAACCCGTCGCACCTTGAAACGGTGGACCCTATCGTGCTCGGCAAAGTCCGCGCGCAGCAGGTGTTCCGAGACGATATCGGCGATGATGTCGGCCCCGATGCCCGCCACAAGCAGGTCCTGCCTATCCTGATCCACGGCGATGCGGCCTTTGCCGGGCAAGGCATCGTATGGGAGTGCTTCGGCCTTTCGGGCGTTAAGGGTTACAACACCGGCGGTTGCATCCACTTCATCATCAATAACCAGATCGGCTTCACCACCAGCCCGCAATTCTCGCGCGGATCGCCCTATCCCTCTGATGTGGCCAAGGGCGTTCAGGCGCCGATCCTGCACGTCAACGGCGATGATCCCGAAGCCGTGACTTTCGCCTGCAAACTGGCGATCGATTATCGCCAGAAGTTCGGCCGCGATATCGTGATCGACATGTGGTGCTATCGCCGCTTTGGCCACAACGAGGGCGACGAGCCTTCGTTCACGCAGCCGCTGATGTATGCCAAGATCCGCCAGCACCCGCCGGTGAGCGACGTCTATGCCAAGCGTCTGGTGTGGCAGGGCGTGATCGATGCCAACTACAAGGGCGAGATCGAGAACCACTTCACCGCCACGCTGGAAACCGAATTCGAAGCATCGAAGGGCTACAAGGCCAACGAGGCTGACTGGTTTGGCGGGCGCTGGTCCGGGCTGAACAAGCCTGCCGATCCGGTAACCGCGCGCCGCAACGTGCCCACCGGCATCGATCAGAAGATGTTCGATAGCCTTGGCCGTACGCTGACGGCGGTGCCCGATGATCTGACGGTGCACAAAACGCTGGGCCGCGTGATCGATGCCAAGCGTGAGATGTTCACCACCGGACAGGGCTTTGACTGGGCAACCGGTGAAGCATTGGCCTTCGGCAGCCTCGTCATGGAAGGCTATGGCGTTCGCTTGTCGGGTCAGGACTGCGGTCGCGGCACGTTCAGCCAGCGCCATGCCGTCTGGGTCGATCAAACCGACGAGCGCAAGTACGTTCCGCTGACCACCCTGCCCCACGGCAGCTTCGAAGTGCTCGACAGCACGCTTTCGGAATATGGCGTGCTCGGCTTCGAATATGGCTATGCCAGCGCCGACCCCAAAAGCCTTGTCCTATGGGAAGCGCAGTTCGGCGATTTCGCCAACGGTGCACAGATCGTGATCGATCAGTACATCGCCGCATCCGAAGCCAAGTGGCTGCGCGCCAACGGCCTCGTCATGCTGCTGCCGCACGGGTACGAAGGCCAGGGGCCAGAGCATTCCTCGGCCCGGATGGAGCGTTATCTCCAGCTTTGCGCCGAAGATAACATCCAAGTGTGCAACATCAGCACACCGGCCAACTACTTCCACGTGCTGCGCCGGCAGATGCACCGTCCGTTCCGCAAGCCGCTGATCATCATGACGCCCAAGAGCCTGCTGCGCCACCCGCTGGCAAAGTCGCTCGCGTCTGATTTTATCGGCGACGGGCACTTCATGCGCATCCTGTCGGACACCAACGGTGCGGCAGATACTGATACCAAGCGCGTCGTGCTGTGTTCGGGCAAAGTCTCTTACGACCTTATGGAAGCGCGCAATTCAGCCGGGATTACTGATACGCAAGTGATCCGTCTGGAACAGCTTTATCCCTTCCCGGGTGATCCGCTGGCGATCCGTCTGGCGCGCATGCCCAACCTTGAACACGTCGTGTGGTGTCAGGAAGAGCCCCGGAACAACGGTTCGTGGTTCTTTGTCGAACCGCTGATCGAGGAATCGCTGAAGGCAGCCAAATGCAAAGTCGCCCGCGCGCGTTATGCCGGACGCCAAGCCTCGGCATCGCCTGCAACGGGCCTCGCCAGCCGCCATGCCAGCGAACAAGGCGCACTGGTTGCCGATGCATTGGGCCTTTCGGTGCGCGGTGAAATCCGTCGCCAGAAGAAATCCTGATTTTCCTGATTTTCCTTCTCCCCAAGGAATTGCATTATGTCGATTGAAGTTAAGGTTCCAACGCTGGGTGAAAGCGTCAGCGAAGCAACCGTTGGCCAGTGGCTTAAGAAGCCGGGTGAAGCGGTCGCTCTGGATGAGCCGATTGTCAGCCTAGAGACTGACAAGGTTGCGGTTGAAGTGCCATCGCCATCCGCTGGTGTCATGGGCGCGCTCGTCGCCAACGAAGGCGATACTGTCTCTGTCGGCGCATTGCTGGCGCTGATTGAAGCAAGCGGCAGCGCCGTTGCTGCCGCACCGGCACCATCACCGGCACCATCACCGGCACCGGCCCCAGCAGCTCAGGCACCTGCCGCTGCGGCTCCGGCTTTGGCTGAAGCAGCAAGTGGCGATGCCGCTGTGCTCTCGCCCGCTGTGCGCCGCGCGGTGCTGGAATATGGCATTGATCCTTCAAGCGTCAAAGGCACCGGCAAAGACGGCCGCCTGACCAAGGAAGACGTCACAGCCGCAGCCCAGGCCAAACAGGCAGCACCAGCGCCTGTCGCATCGGCCCCTGTCGCCGCTTCGCCAGTTGCCACCGCTCCCGTGGCCGGCCGCAATGAAGAGCGCGTGAAGATGACGCGCATGCGCCAGACCATCGCCAAGCGCCTGAAAAGTGCGCAAGAAACCGCCGCCATGCTCACCACGTTCAACGACGTGGACATGGGCGCGGTGATGGAAGCGCGTGGCCGATACAAGGACGTGTTCGAAAAGAAGCACGGCGTGAAGCTTGGCCTGATGTCGTTCTTCGCCAAGGCTTCGGTGCTGGCGCTCAAGGACATCCCTGCCGTCAACGCGCAGATGCAGGGCGATGAGATCGTCTATTTCGATTACGTCGATATCTCGGTGGCAGTTTCAGCTCCGAACGGTCTGGTCGTGCCCGTGGTGCGCGATGTCGATAAGCTCAGCTTTGCCGCCATCGAAAAGTCGATTGCCGATTACGGCAAGAAGGCGCGCGATGGATCGTTGACGATGGAAGACATGAAGGGTGGCACCTTCACCATTTCCAACGGCGGCGTGTTCGGTGGCCTGATGTCCACCCCGATCATCAACCCGCCGCAGTCCGCCGTGCTGGGCCTGCATCGCATCGAAGACCGTCCGGTTGTCCGCAATGGTGAAATCGTGATCCGCCCGATGATGTACATCGCGCTGTCTTATGACCACCGCATCATTGACGGGCGCGAGGCTGTGACGGCGCTCAAGACGATCAAGGAAGCGATCGAGGATCCAACCCGGTTGCTGATCGATTTGTGATTTGATGCATCGCGGCACCCTTCGACAAGCTCAGGATGAGCGGGTGTCGTGTTTCTTGAATTGAGTCCAAGGCCGCTCATGCTGAGCTTATCGAAGCATCATCGCGCAACGGAGGCCGAACAATGGCTGAATACGACTACGACGTGCTTGTCATCGGTGCCGGTCCTGGCGGTTACGTTGCGGCCATCCGCGCGGCACAACTGGGCCTGAAAACAGCCTGCGCCGACGGACGCGAAACGCTGGGCGGAACCTGCCTCAACGTCGGTTGCATTCCGTCCAAGGCGCTGCTGCACGGATCGGAGAAGTTCGACGAGGCAGTGAACGGCACGTTCAACACTTACGGCATCAAGACCGGCCCGGTCACGCTCGACCTTACCGCGATGCAGGCGCAGAAACTGGATTCGGTCAAGCAATTGACCGGCGGCATCGAGTTTCTGTTCAAGAAGAACAAGGTCACCTGGCTCAAGGGCTATGCCGCATTTGATGATGCGCACACGGTCACCATCGCTGGCCAAAAGGTCACCGCCAAGAACATCGTGATCGCCACCGGTTCGAGCGTCACTCCCCTGCCCGGCGTAACCGTCGACAACGACGCAGGCGTGATCGTGGATAGCACCGGCGGATTGGCGCTGGATCGCGTGCCCGAACACATGGTTGTGATCGGCGGCGGCGTGATCGGGCTGGAGCTCGGCTCGGTATGGCGCCGTCTGGGCGCGAAAGTGACGGTCGTTGAATTCCTCGATCAATTGCTACCCGGCATGGATGGCGATGTGCGCAAGGAAGCCGCCAAAATCTTCAAGAAGCAAGGCATGGACCTGAAGCTTTCCACCAAGGTGACCGGCGTCTCCGTCAGCGGCAAAACCGCGACGCTGACGGTCGAGCCTTCAAAGGGTGGCGATGCCTCAACCATCGAGGCCGATTGCGTTCTGGTAGCGATTGGCCGCCGCCCCAATGTCGAAGGCCTCGGCCTCGACAAGATCGGCCTTGCCGTCAACGCGCGCGGCCAGATCGAAACCGATCATGATTTTGCCACAAAGGTCGATGGCGTCTGGGCGGTGGGCGATGTGATCCCCGGCCCGATGCTGGCGCACAAGGCCGAGGACGAAGGCATTGCCGTGGCTGAAAATATTGCTGGCCTGACCGGCATCGTGAACCACGATCTGATCCCCGGCGTGGTCTATACCTTCCCCGAATTCGCAGGCGTTGGCCTGACCGAGGAAGCAGCGCGCGAAAAAGGCGAAATCAAGGTCGGCAAGTTCCCGATGCTGGCCAACAGCCGCGCCAAGACCAACCACGAACCCGACGGCTTTGTAAAAGTCATCGCCGACGCCAAGACCGACCGCGTTCTGGGCGTCTGGTGCATCGCATCGGTGGCCGGCACGATGATCGCGCAAGCCACGCAAGCGATGGAATTCGGCGCAACATCAGAAGACATCGCCTATACCTGCCACGCCCACCCGACGCATGCAGAAGCGCTGAAAGAAGCGGCCATGGCAGTGACGGGCAAACCGATCCATATGTGATCCGCGCATCTATGCCAAACACAACCCAAGGGCTGTCTGCACAAAAGCGGGCGGCCCTTTCGGTTTTGGCACTGGTCTTGCCAGTCTTGGCAGGGCTGGCGTGGATGATCGTTGCAGACGCACCGCTGCGGCTGGTCGCCACCAATCTTGCCGCACTCACTATTGCGCTGGTTATCATAGCACTGCCGGGACGATTTCTGCACACGCCTGCAACCGCGCTGCTTTGCGCAAGTGTCATGGTGCTGACAGCCATCGCCGGGACCGAAGTGGACAACGTGCGGCGCTGGTTCGCGCTAGGGCCGCTTCATTTGCATAGCGGGATGATGTTCCTACCGCTGTTTATCGTAACCCTGCCGCTGTTGCCGGTCATCCTGCGATTGGCGGCATTGGCGCTGGCGTTGTTCGCCACACTTTTCCAGCCGGATCTCGCCATGACACTTTCCCTGCTGGGCGCAACCGTATTCGCACCAGCGAACAAAGCAAAGCGCTTTGCATTGGGGATAGCCATTGCAGCTTTACTGGCTGGTGTTATGTTTGACCGCCCGCAACCTGCACCCGTCGCGTTTGTCGAAAGGGTAATCGCGCAAGCATGGGGGGCGTCCACAGGCTGGTTTTTGGTATTGCTGGCAGGACAAATCGCCATGCTTGGCATAGCCTTAAGCGCGCAAACGCAAGGCCGGGCGCTTGCCGGATTTTGGGCCGGATGTACTATTGCATCCATGATCGCCCCCTATCCATCACCCCTGATCGGCGGCGGCGCTGCTCCGATCATCGGCTTTGGTCTGGCACTATGCGCAATGCGGGCTACACAACGAATTGCTGCGCAAGGGGTGGGCAAGCGCGCGGACTTGGCCTAATCGCAAAGCTTGTAGAAATGAAGGAACATCCCCGATGTCGATCAAGCTTACCCTGACCGAAGATGAAACCGAGATCCTGATCGACGCGCTGGAAGCCGATATGGAAGGCTATCTCGAAGCGGCCAAGGAAGCGCGCGGCAATACGCGCCGGGAAGAGATGAAGACCTTTACCGATGCCGCAGAGCGCATTGGTGCATTGAAGGCCCGGCTTGAGGCGCTGCTCGGCGAATAAGCCAGCCCTCGTGCGGATCACCCGCCGCCTTGTCGTTTCCGCGCTTGCCGCTTGCGGGCTCCTGCCCGCAAGTGTGGCCGCGCAAGGAACGACCGGCGGTTTGGGTAATCTGCTTTCGCGGCCCATGTCGCCTGCGTCACTGGCAGCCATCCGCCGCGCACTCGACACACCGGGAATGGCGGTGCTGTGGCAGGCGGGATATGCGCCACCCGTGGTGCTCGCTGATGGCTTTCGGGCGGCCGGACACCCCTCGCCCGTCACGCCGCAAGACAAGTGGCATCTGGGATCAATCACCAAATCACTCACCGCCACCCTGTTTGCCCGCATGGTCGAAGCAGGCGTGATCGGCTGGGATACGCCCATCAGCGATGTCCTGCCCGATGTGCCGCGCCGCCAACGCAGCCTGACCTCGATCGAATTGCTCAGCCACCACGCGGGCCTTGCCAAGGACATCCCCTTGCGCTCCTTGTTCGCCATGCCGATGATCGAGGCCGACGCTCGCGCCAACCGTCGCAGCTATGCGGAAATGGCGCTGGACATGCGCCCCATCGGCCCTGCCCGCAGCGGCTATGCCTATTCCAACGCCGGCTATGTGCTTGCCGCGCACATGCTGGAGGAAGCAACCGGCCTATCTTATGAAACGCTGATGCAACGCGAAGTGCTGGGACCACTGGGCCTGACCAGCGCGGGGTTCGGCCCGCCGGGATCACCTGACCTGATCGATCAGCCGCGCGGCCACGAAGACGGCGAACATGTTTGGGCCGACAATCCCGCCGTGATGGCTCCGGCAGGCGGGCTGCACATGGCGCCGGGCGATCTTGTCACCTATCTGCGCGCGCACCGTGACCGCGCGCCGCTGTTGCGCCCGGAAAGCTGGGCGCAACTGCACACCCCTCGCTTTGGCAGCACCTCGGCACTCGGCTGGATCGCAGGCTCCGATGGCAGTTTGTGGCACAACGGGTCGAACACGCGCTGGTACGCCGAAGTGCTGGTCGAGCCGCAGTCCGGCCTGATCACGGGCTATTGCGGCAATGACATGGCGCTGTTTTCGATGCAACGCGCGCTCTTGCCCGCATTGCGCCAAGCCGCCATGGGCCAGCGATGACGCCAGCTATTCCCCAACTGCTTGATCTTGCAGGCATCGCCGTCTTCGCGCTGAGCGGTTCGCTGCTCGCCGCCAAGCTGCGGCAGACATTCGTCACGATGGCGTTCTTTGCGCTGATCACGGGCGTTGGCGGTGGATCGGTGCGCGATCTGCTGATCGGTGCGCCGGTGTTCTGGGTGCGCGATCCATGGGTTGCGCCGGTATGCCTTAGCATTGCACTGTTGAGCTGGTTCACACCGCGCACATGGTGGGACAAACCGGTGCTTGAATGGGCCGATGCCGCAGGCCTTGGCGCTTATGCGGTGATCGGCACGGCCAAGGCGCTGGCGTTTGGCGTGCCCCCCGTTCCCGCCGTCCTGATGGGCGTGCTCACCGGCTGCGCTGGCGGGATTATCCGCGATGTGCTGGCCGGATGCCCTTCGATCCTGATGCGGCCGGAGCTTTACGTGACGGCAGCCGCACTTTCATCAGTGCTGTGCGCAGGCGGGATGGCGCTGGGACTATCGAGCGGGCTCGTCTGGCCCGTCGCCGCACTGGCAGGATTTGGACTGCGCGGCGCGGCGATCTGGTGGCGGTTGGGCTTGCCAGCCTATCGGGCGGATGCGGCGTAGACACGCCCCCCCGCCCGCACAAGCATCAACCGATCATTTCAACCACGACTTTGCCCATTGCCTTGCGGTCCTCCAGCATCGCAATCGCATCACTGCCCTGTTCCAGCGCAAAGCGCGATGATACGCGCGGGTTGATCTTCCCCGCCTTAAGCAGTTCAAACAATTCAGCCACTTGCGCCTTGAACCTAGCAGGTTCTCTGGCAATGAACGCGCCCCAGAACACGCCGCAAACGTCGCAGGCTTTCAGCAACGTAAGGTTCAACGGCAGCTTGGCAATGCCCGCCGGGAAACCCACCACCAGAAAGCGCCCTTCCCAAGCAATCGCACGCACTGCGGGTTCCGAGTAATCACCGCCCACGATATCATAGACAATATCCGCGCCCGTTGGCCCGCAGGCCTTTTTGAACGCTTCGGCAAGTTCCTTCGATTGCGCTTTGTCAAATGGCGCGCGGCCATAGACGACCACTTCATCGGCCCCTGCGGCGCGTGCCACAGCGGCCTTTTCCTCGCTCGAAACACCCGCGATCACGCGCGCGCCATAGGCTTTGGCAAGCTCGACCGCCGAAAGCCCCACGCCGCCCGCCGCGCCCAGCACCAGCACCACATCGCCCGCCGCGATATGACCGCGATCCTTCAACCCGTGGATGGTCGTGCCATAAGTCATCAGCAGCGATGCACCGGTGGCAAAGTCAACGTCATCGGGCAGTGCAAACAGGCTACTGGCAGGCGCGATGACTTTTTCCGCAAGGCCGCCGTGGCCGATCATCGCAATTACGCGATCCCCCACCGACCAGCCTGAAACGCCTTCACCCAATGCCTCGATCGTGCCTGCCAGTTCGCTGCCGGGGGCATAAGGGCGCTCCGGCTTGAACTGGTACAGATCGCGGATCATCAGCGTATCGGGAAAGTTGATCGAGCACGCGTGCACGCGCACCAGAACTTGGCCTACCCCTGCCACAGGATCGGGCAGATCATCCAGCACCAGTGTTTCCGGGCCGCCCGCAGCGTGAGTGCGCAGTGCCTTCATTGCATTGTCTCCCAAAGCCTTATGCGGAATCAATCCGCTTGATGCTTTAAGGAAGCAAGTTTTGCGCGGCTTGGAAAGTGTTTTAATTGAGCGCTTAAGCTGCCGCTACGGCATCGGTGCCGCGCGCAAGAAAGGGCAACTGGTCGCGCATTCTGGCCTCGTGCGTGGAAATCGCATCATTGCGCGCCATCGTCAGCCCCACTTCATCAAGGCCGCCCAGCAGGCAGTTCTTGCGAAACGCATCGATTTCGAACGAATAGCGGTCCTGAAACGGAGTGGACACGGTTTGCGTTTCCAGATCGATCATCACCGGATCGGTCTGCGCTACTTCCATCAAGCGGTCGATGGCTTCTTGCGGCAAAACCACGGTCAGGATGCCGTTCTTGAACGCATTGCCCGAGAAAATGTCGGAAAACGAAGGCGCGATCACCGCCTTGATCCCCAGATCCAGCAAGGCCCAAGCCGCATGTTCGCGGCTGGAACCGCAGCCGAAATTGTCGCCCGCAATCAGGATCGGCGAGCCGGAAAATTCGGCGCTGTCAAAGATATTGTCCGGGTCTTCGCGCAGTGCCTCAAACGCACCGCGCCCAAGGCCCTGACGCGTAATCGTCTTGAGCCACTTGGCAGGGATGATCACGTCTGTGTCGACGTTCTTGCGGCCGAACGGGATAGCCCGTCCATCAATCTGGTTCACCGGTTCCATGCCGCCGCTATAGCTTCAGCGATGATCGATGCAAGTCAATCAATCCGTCTCGGGCACGTCTACCGGCGGGGTTTTGGGCCCGGTGCTTTCGGCGCGCTCCTTGCGGCGCGAGGCATATAGCAAAGCTGCCGCAAGCGCTGCCGAGCCAATCGCCGCGCCCGCCATGGCAGCTTTGCCAGTCCAGTCGGTTTTCTTGCTCACAGCTTTTGCTCCTTGGTATGGCCGACTTTAAATTGGCCCAATGTCATCAAATTGCAAGGATCAGAGCAGGAATTTTCGCAGACTTAGCCATTGCGCCAGCTTTTCATTAAACGAAAGCGCCGCATGGGCAGGGCTGCTTGATGGCAACCGCACCAGTTCAACCGCCTCCATACCGGCCAATTGCGGTGCGCCAATCGCTGCCGCTTTGGCACCGTTGAAGGCCACCGCGCGCAATTGTGGAAGGGCCATTGCAAGGTCTGCAAGGGCATTGGCCTTCACATCGCGGATCGCCGTATCAAGGCTGCCCATACGTGTGGCCGAGCCAATCGCGTCCCACAATCCGATGCCGTGACCAAGCAGGGCTGAAAGGCGAGCATGATAATCCTGACTGGGCAGATCACCCGCGATCACCCCGCCGACCAGCCGCCAGAACTGGTTGCGCGGATTGGCGTAATAGCGCCCCACCGCCAGGCTTGCCTCGCCCGGCAAGCTTCCCAAGATCAGAACGCGGGTATTGCCATCAACAACCGGCGCGAAAGACGCCTTGCGCGCGTTCAGCGCTGCACCAGCGGGCTGATCGGATCGCGACCTGCTTCCCACTGGCTCCACTTGTCGCCCAGCGCGAGATGATCCACCGCGCCTTCGCGCATCGCAGCAGCGGCCTGCGCGGCGGGCAATGGCGGTAATGGGCCATTGTCGCCCATCATCAATTCATCGCCAAGTAAGCGGAAGTCTTTCGGGCCGGGGCGGAAGGCCTGCACCACCGTCATCACATTGCCGCCATACTGAACAACGTCGATTACCAAGGCATCCACCTCGCCCGTGGGCGTGTTCACGCGCACTTGCCTTGCAATCGCACAATCGGGCCATTGGCCTGCGCCGCCAGTGATAAACGCCTTGGCCTTGGCGTCCTGCTCCAGCGGCGTGGCACCCTCAAACGTGCTTAGCGCACGATTGCCATCGCTGCGCATGCACAGCGATTGCGGCTGGTACTGTCCTCCCGGCGGCAGGTCCGAAACGCTCCAGAATGCGTGGGCCATCAAGAACCCTGCAAGCTGGAGCGCCGCGATCGGAAGGCCTGCCATCGGCGCGTCAGGCCATCAGCTTGCGCACATCGGTCAACCGGCCCGTAACGGCTGCCGCTGCGGCCATCGCGGGGCTGACCAGATGCGTGCGCGCACCGGGGCCTTGGCGACCGACGAAGTTGCGGTTCGATGTTGAAGCGCAGCGTTCGCCTGCGGGCACTTTATCAGGGTTCATGCCAAGGCATGCCGAACAGCCGGGTTCACGCCATTCAAAGCCCGCGTCCACAAAGATACGGTCCAGCCCTTCGGCTTCGGCCTGCTTCTTTACAAGGCCTGATCCGGGAACAACAATCGCCCACTTCACATTATCGGCCTTTTGACGCCCCTTCAGGATCGCAGCAGCGGCGCGCATGTCTTCGATGCGGCTATTGGTGCACGAACCGATAAAGATGTTCTGCACTTCCACGTCTTCCAGCAGCTGTCCCGGTGTCAGCCCCATATAATCAAGGCTGGCGCGCGCCGCGGCTTGCTTGGAAGGATCGGCAAAGCTTTCAGGCGCAGGGATAATGCCGGTAATCGGCAAGACATCCTCGGGGCTGGTTCCCCAGGTGACCGACGGTGCGATATCGGCTGCATCAATCACCACGACCTTGTCGTATTTCGCGCCCGCATCGGTAGCAAGGCTGGTCCACCATGCCACGGCTTTGTCCCAATCGGCACCCTTGGGTGCATAAGGACGGCCTTCGAGGTAAGCGAAAGTCTTGCCATCGGGCGCGCACAGGCCCGCTCGCGCGCCGTGTTCAATCGCCATGTTCGAAATCGTCAGTCGGCCCTCGATCGAAAGATCGCGGATGACCGATCCGGTATACTCGATCACCGACCCGGTGCCGCCCGCTGCGCCGAGCACGCCGGTAATGTGCAGCACCACGTCTTTGGCCGTCACGCCCGGCAGCAATTGCCCTTCAACGCGCACTTCCATCGTTTTGGATTGCTTCAGCAGCAGCGTTTGCGTGGCCAGCACATGCTCGACCTCGCTGGTGCCAATGCCGAATGCCAACGCGCCCAGCCCACCGTGGCAGGCGGTGTGGCTATCGCCGCACACAATGGTTGCGCCCGGCAAGGAAAAGCCCTGCTCTGGCCCAACCACATGGACAATGCCCTGCTCGTCATCGGCATCACCGATATAGCGGATGCCGAATTCGGGCGCATTGCGTTCAAGCGCTTCCAATTGCAGTGCCGATTCAACATCGGCGATGGGCACACGCGCGCCATCGGCGGTGCGGCGTGCGGTCGTGGGCAGGTTGTGATCGGGCACTGCCAACGTCAGATCGGGGCGGCGCACCTTGCGGCCTGCCACACGCAGGGCTTCAAACGCCTGCGGGCTGGTCACTTCATGCACGAGGTGACGGTCAATATAGATCAGGGCAGTGCCATCATCGCGCTGTTCAACAACGTGGGCGTCCCAAATCTTCTGGTAGAGGGTGCGGGCTTTGTTTGACATGATGCCAGCGGTTAGGCCCGCCCTTCCCGCAATTCAAGCAGGAAAGGACGGGCTGACCACTGTTCGGGCGTAATTTTGTTACGCTTACGCCTTACTTTAGCCGCGCCATTAGCCTCTGCGGCCATCGCGGTCGCGCTTGTCGATCTGCAAGCGCGCGTTAACCACAGCGATGCGGCGCTCCAGCGTGCGGTATTCCGAAACGCTGAGGCCCCGATTGGCATAGCGGTTATAGGTCTGCTTGATGTCGCGTGCGTCGCGGCGCAGGCCTTGGGCTTCGCGCGGCGAAAGGCGGTGGTTGGCTTGCGCCCGCTGGATCCGGTTATCGAGCTGGTTGATGTCGCGCCGGATTTCGGCATTGCGTGCGGGCGTCAGGTACGATGCCTCGGCGCGATTATTGCCGGGATAGCGATCGTTGTCGCGTGCCATCGCCGGTGCGGCAACCCCGGCGATCATGGTTGAAAGGGCGAGTGCGATAATAGTCTTGCGCATGATGTCTGCTCCTTGTTTGCGTTGAAGACAAACTGCGCTCCCTTGCCTGAACGGCAGAAAAACAACACGTCGCGACTTTCGGGCAAAGTGTAAGAATATGTCGCGGGGCGCGTTTCGCCAGTGTATGGGGACCAGATGCAAATCCTCGCCGCCTTGCTCATCATTATCGCCACCGTGCTCGCCATGGAATTCGTTGCCTGGAGCAGTCACAAGTACATCATGCACGGCTTTGGCTGGGGCTGGCACCGCGATCACCACGAACCGCACGATAACTTTCTTGAAAAGAACGATCTTTACGCCGTGTTTGGCGCGGCCATTTCGATCTCCGCGTTCATGTGGGGCAGCCCGGTCATCGCTGGCGCATTGGCATGGTGGCCCGCCACGTTCATCGGCATCGGCGTGCTCATCTACGGCATAATCTACACCGCCATTCACGATGGCCTGATCCACCAGCGCTGGTTCCGCTATGTGCCCAAACGCGGCTATGCCAAGCGCCTGGTCCAGGCCCACAAGCTGCACCACGCTACCATCGGCAAAGAAGGCGGCGTCAGCTTCGGCTTCATCTTCGCGCGCGATCCTGCGGTGCTGAAAAAAGAACTGCGGGCACAGCGCGAACAAGGCATAGCGGTGCTGCGCGAGGCGGTTGAGGGGTGATGCCATGCCATTGCAAAGACCCACGTCAAAGCTAGTTCTGCTTGGCGTTATCATTCTGTCTTTGCTTGGCTTTGGATACTCTTTATTTGGAAATTTATATCGGAGATCGCCTGATCTTGTTTCTCCTCCTTGTTTGAAAAGCGCACCTGTTGCGTCATCCCGCACGTTTTACGTTGACCCCATTCGTGGAACCGATGCTGGCAATGGATCGGTTGAGCGTCCTTGGCGTAACCTGCAGCGCATTATCGATGCCAAGTTGGTTGGTTCGCAGTTTGCTGAAACCCCCATATATCAATATTGGATCGCGCGCATTCTGGGAACACAGCCCACTGCTCGTATATATGATAATCCCGATAGCATTGTTGGTGACGGCGACACCATTTTGTTGGCGACAGGGGACTACGGCCCTCTCAATCTTAGAGGCATTATAAACCGTGCTCCGATCACCATTTCTGGTGCGCCCGGGGCCAATGCGCGCTTTTCACAAATCCTGATGGAAGGCACTGCGCACTTTGCCTTCAAAGATTTCGAAGTAAGCTCGAAAGCTTGGGCCACCGGGACGAGACACCTTGTAAACATGCGCCCTGAACCAAGAGCGCGGCGATCAAACGGCATCTCGTTTTCTGGTTTGCGCGTGGGCGGACAAGACAGCATTGCAAATTTAACACCCGAACAATGGGCAAAGAATTCAAACAATGGATTCCTGATGTTCGGCGATTGTTTGAACATCGACAAGAGCAAAGTTCACGACGTCCATATTGGCGTCTCTTTGTATCATGTAACCAAAGCCCTCGTCAGCAATAATGAAATTCATGATTATTCCGTTGATGGCATTGATTTTTCAGGAAACGATATTGTCATTCGAAACAATGTGATACGTGATCATTGGCCGACAGGGGATGCATTGCACCCTGATTGCATGCAAGGACAATCAACGCCGCACAATCCCACTTTCGGACCGGTACTGATTGAACACAATGTTTGCCTATCCGATACGTCGGCACGCCATTCAAAGCGTTTGCAGGGTATAAACATCTTCGACGGCAAGTGGGTTGACGTTAAAGTGGAATGCAACTTCGTCAGACCTACCATCGCCCACGGAATCAGCATGTATGGCGTTAACTCCGCCACTATCGCCAATAACATCGTGATTGGCTGGCCAGATGCGCCCACTGCGCCGTGGATTTCGTCTATGCCTTCGAAGGAGGGACGATATCCCGTAGCCAATCTCATCACAAATAACCAATCGACGGCCTATCTCAATGCCGTTCACGGTGCCCCTTTCCCGCATGCCGAAATGATCAAAAATTTGCGCGTCAATATGAATGACCCGCAAATATTACAGATGCTTTCGGTTCCGATTAGCGGGGTTAGGCTCGTCAAAAATGAATGGCTGTCCCCGGCATGGGATTTGTCCGGGGATACGCGATTTAAGCCATTACAACGGCCGACATACAACGCGATAATCTCGGTCGAACAGGCCAAAGCCGATCTGGCTGCATTGCCGGGATGCGCTTCCTAACTTATTCCGCCCGCGTCCAGATCCACACCCCGACAGTTCCCATCGTCACTGCGGGTATCAGTACCCACGGCCAGCCAGCCGTCACTGCGGTCAGTACTACGCCAGCCGCCATCGCCAGCAATGCGCCCTGTTTGCCCTTGCGCGAAATCGCGCGGCGTGTGCGCCATTGGTGCAAAGGCGGGCCATAGCGCGGGTGATCGAGCAAGCGCTGTTCCCAGGCCGGATTAGACCGGGCAAAGCAGAATGTGGCAAACAACAGGAATGGCACGGTAGGCAAAACCGGCAGAAACGCGCCTATTGCCCCCAACGCGACCGAGATCACACCGCCCGCAAGATAGAGATGGCGGCGCAAGCGGCTCAGGCCGTTGCCGCCAGCCGCGCTGCATGTTCACGCACCAGCGCGATCATGTTGGGCACGCCCTGCGTCCGGTTTGAAGACAATTGCTTCTTGAGGTCGAATGGCCCCAGCGCTTCGGCAATATCGGTCGCGGCCACTTCAGCAGCGGGTTTAGCTTGCACGGCAGAAAGCACCAACGCCACGATCCCCTTGGTGATCGCCGCATTGCTGTCGGCGAGAAAATGCAAGGTGTCGCCCTTACCCGGCGTTGGATAAACCCACACGCTGGCCGAACAACCGCGCACCAGCGTCGCCTCGGTTTTCAGGGCGTCGGGCATGTCTTCCAGTTCCCGCCCCAGTTCGATCAGCAAGCGATACCGCTCGTCACCGTCAAGGAACTCATACTCTTCAAGGATATCATCAAGGCTGCGCATCATTCGCATTTAGCGATACGCCCGCCCTTCGTCCATCGCGGATAAGGGGCATCAGCCCGAAAGTCCGCCCGGCCGCATCAGCGCAAAGTACAGCACGTATAGCCACGACAAAATGCCGTGAATCGCAGCCCACACGATGGATTTGTGCAGGCTCCAAGAAATCGCCACCGCAATCGCGCTGCCAAGCCCGATCCCGGCTTTGGCGGCGCCATCTCTGTGCTTGCTCATAAATCCACTCCTGCGGCGATGGCTTCAAGTTTGCGCAAGCGTTCGCGCATATCGGCAAGGTCGATCAGGCTGGCGGCATCGCCGGTTTCATAGCGCTCGAGTTCAAGGCGTTTCAACGCCAGCCAGCCATCCCACCCGCGCAACGCCGCCATAGCGATCATGGCAAGGCCGGTGAGTGCGGATAAAGCCAAGACAATATCGGAAGTCATATCGGCAACTCCCTCAAGGGGTTGAGGATTATTTCTCGCGCAGCGATTCAATCTCGCGCGAGAGGCGGCGGGTTTCGCCATCCTCGGTGGCAATGCGCTCCAGCACTTCAAGCCGTTTGCGCATCTCGGCAACTTCGCGTTCAAGGCTGGCGGTATGGGCCGGGTCATGATCGACCACGTTTATGCCACTCCCGCGATGCTTGTCCTTGTTCATGCGGATGTTGGCCCAGGCAATGATGGCAACGATGGCAACCATGGCACTCCAGAATGACATTGCAGCGGTCCCTCAGTTGACCTTCATATCGCGCAGATTCTCGATCTGGAGCGCAAGGTCGGTGTTGTTTTCGGTGGCGATGCGTTCGAGCACGCGCACCCGTTGCTCAAGCCGTTCAGCCTGCGCGGCATATTGCGCGGCTTTCTCGGCGGTCTGTTTGGAAAACAGCTCAAGCTCGCGTTCGCGGAAAGCAAGGCGGCGCTTGTAGATGTCCGATCCAATGCCCAGCACGATGGGCAGCACGATCACCATAAACACCAGCGTTAGGACTATACTCTCGTTCATTGTGCCCTCCTGTCGCCCGCATCACGCAGCGCATCGATTTGCACTGCCAAATCAAATCCCCGGTCGGTAACGATAGCCTCAACATTGGCCAGCCGCTTGTGCGTCGCCTCAAGCTGCTGATGCAAACGCGCGTTTTCCTCGCGCAATTGGACCACTGCTTTATCGTCAGCGCGGTCAGTCTTGCCGCCCCATTCGTCTTCCAAAGCATAGCCATGGCGCGCGCGGATCCAGTTGTTGATCAGCCAGCCGACGGTAGAGATCGCGATGATCCCCAGAACAAAGTCCGGTCCGCCCCAGTTCATTGCGGCCTACCCTCACCCTGAAGGCGCAGCGCCTCGATCTGCTGGGTCAGGCCAAAGCCGCTATCGGTCACGATCCGCTCGACATTCGCCAGCCGGTCCTTGACCGAGCCGAGTTCAGCGCGAAGCTGCGCGTTTTCCTGGCTGAGCAGCTTGATCCGCTCCAGTTCCGCGCTCGACGTCTTGGGATAAACCGCCTGCCCCCAAGCCCCGTCCAGCGGATAGCCATGGCGCACCCGCATCCAGGTGGTAATCACCCAACCCGCCACCCCGGCCACGGTCACCGTCCCGATAAGCGGCGCAAGGTTCGTGATCTGTGCAAGGTTCTCGATTGCCATCACACCCTCCGGTCTTCAAGCGCGGCACTATCACGGCGCAGCGCTTCGATCTGGGCGGCGGTGTCGAAACCCTTGTCGGTCACGATCCGCTCAAGCACCCGCACACGCTCTTCAAGATCGCGGGTGTGCTGGGCATATTGCGCCGCTTTTTCAGCGCTCAATTCCGCCGTTGCATTGATCTGCATCTCGGCGATTTTTTGGCGGTGTTTGGTCCAGATGGCTACAATCGGAATGCACAAGGCAACGATCGGAATAAGCGTGCCCAGTTCTGCCGGTCCCATGATTTTAGTCCCCTAGTGAATTTATATCAGCGCAGCTTTTCGATCTCTGCCGAAAGGCGCGGGTTGCTGTTGACGTAATAGTTTTCAACTTCGGCCAGACGGCGGTCGATATCACGGAAGCTGGCGCGCACTTCGCGGGCGGTGCGGGCTGGCGATTGGCGCACGCCCTGCCAGAACTTTTGTTCTTGCCGGTCGCTGTAAAGATTGCCGGGTTTCTTGTCGGTCAGAAAGCCGAGCACGAAATAGGCGAAAAACGGCCACCCCATCGAAAAGGCCAGAACAAGAAAGCCAAGCCGTATCCACAGCGCGTCAACCCCGGTGTAGTCGGCAATTCCGGCGCAAACGCCCATCACCTTGCCGTTGACCTTGTCACGATAAAAACGGGTACGGGGGCTATTCACTTCGAAGTCCTTCCCTGTTCGGCGAACATGCGGTCCAGTTCGCGCAGCTTCTGGTTGTCGGTTTCGCGGTCATGCATGATGCGGGCCGGCTTAAACTCCGGGTTGTCCGCAGCGACCAGACGCTCGACCGTATCCATGCGATCATCAAGGCGGCGGGCGAGCTGGTACAGTTCCTCCAGCAAAGCTTCATCGCCATTGGTCAGGGTGGCCCCCGTTTTCCACTTGGTGATGTAATGCAGGATCATCCACGGCAGGCCCACAAAGATGGCCAGAACTGCCGTCAGCGGAATCAACTCTTCCATGACTCAGCCTTCCTTGCCCAGCATGCGCTTCATCGCATCAAGCTCTTCGTCGATCTTGTCCTGCCCTGCCAAAGCGGCAATTTCATCGGCCAGACCGGGCTTGCTGCTTTCAGCAAGGCCCAGCGCATCGGCGCGGCCTTCGGCATAATCGACGCGGCGTTCAAGCTGGTCGAACCGTGCCATCGCCTCGTCCACCCGCTCGCTGGCCAGCAACGTGCGCAGACGGACGCGGTTTTCGGCGCTTTCAAGGCGCGCGGCAATCGCGGTCTGGCGGCTGCGGGCTTCGCGCAGGCGGGTTTGCAGCTTTTCGATGTCGATTTCATAAGCGCGCATCGCATCATCCAGCACGCCGATTTCGGCCTGAAGCTGCACCGCCATATCAGCAGCCTTCTTCTTTTCCACCAAGGCCGCGCGGGCCAGATCTTCGCGGTCTTTCGAAAGCGCCAATTGCGCCTTTTCCGACCAATCGGCCTGAAGCCGGTCCAGCTTGGCCACATGGCGGCCCATTTCCTTCTGATCGGCAATGGTGCGCGCCGCAGAAGCGCGAACTTCGACCAGCGTTTCTTCCATTTCCATGATGATCATGCGGATCATCTTCGAAGGATCGTCAGCCTTTTCCAACAAATCGTTGAAATTGGCGGCAATGATGTCGCGGGTCCGCGAAAAGATGCCCATCAGGTTTACTCCGGTGTTGAAAGATGATGACGAAAAAGCGGGGCCAGAAAAAGCAGGGCGGGCGCGATCATTTGTGCCGGGATTTGTGCGAAGGCGCTCCATTTCCGCATCAAGGCGGGTGATGCGCCGCCCCTCGGCCCGGGGCGGGCTCAGATCATCGCTCATGCAAGTTCACCGGTAATGGCCGCTGTCGATGCCATCACGCTGGGCACGGCATCGACTTGCTGGGTCAGCGCAAAGACGCACAGAACAACGATCGCACCAATGCTGGCAAGGCTGGCGCGTCCAAGCTGGGTGGAAAAGAAGTGGGCGGTGTACATCTTGCGAACCTTTCGGCGGGTGTTTCGGCCTCTCAGCCGGGATTGTTAATGTTATAGCAAAGGGTGTGCCAAACCGCCGAAGTGCCGGTTTATCGGCAAATTTGCGCATAAGCCTTTCCCTTAACCTAGGATATATTGCCAAACCTTGGGATTTATCGCTATTCATTGGCAATGGATCGGGAAGTTCAATTCATGGGGCAATCGGGCGCGTTCCTTGACGCGGTCGAACGTGCCAGCCGCGCCGCGCCGATGCGCCGCCCTGTGCTGGTGATTGGCGAACGCGGGACCGGCAAGGAACTGATCGCCGAACGCCTCCACCGCCTGTCCCCACGCTGGTCAGAACCGCTGATCACGATGAATTGCGCGGCCTTGCCCGAAACGCTGATCGAGGCTGAGTTGTTCGGGCACGAAGCCGGCGCTTTCACCGGTGCCACCCGCGCCCGCACCGGCAGGTTTGAAGAGGCTGACAAGGGCACGCTGTTCCTTGACGAACTCGGCACACTATCAATGGGCGCACAAGAACGCCTGCTGCGCGCGGTGGAATACGGCGAAGTCACCCGCATCGGTTCCAGCAAGCCGGTGCGCGTTGATGTGCGCATCGTGGCCGCCACCAACGAAGACCTGCCCAAGATGGCTGAACAGGGCCGCTTCCGCCCCGATTTGCTGGATCGGCTCAGCTTTGAAGTGATCACCCTGCCCCCGTTGCGTGTGCGCGAAGGCGATGTGGCCGTGCTTGCCGATTATTTCGGACGGCGCATGGCCGCAGAATTGCAGTGGGACACATGGCCCGGCTTTGCTCCGCAAACACAAAAGGCGCTTGAGGAATACCTCTGGCCCGGCAACGTGCGCGAATTGCGCAACGTGGTCGAACGCGCGGTTTATCGCTGGGATGATTGGACCAACGCCATCGCCAGCGTCCAGTTTGATCCCTTCGAAAGCGCGTGGAAGCCTATTTCGCCGCCCCGCGCGGCTGAGGCGGTGGACACCGCCCCCGCACGCAGTTCCCCTGCGCCCGCGCCCGATCTCGATGGCGTCAACGATCTGCGCGCCGCCGTCGAAGCCCACGAACGCACGATCATCGAACACCACCTCGCCCGCAACCGCTATAACCAGCGCCAAACCGCAAAAGCCCTCGGCCTCAGCTACGACCAGTTGCGCCACTGCATGAAAAAGCACGGGTTGATGGAGCGGGGGTAGGCTTTGCACCAAACCGCAAAACCCCCTAACGCGTCGCTCCTATGTCGCTCACCCGCCTCACCTTGCGCGATTTTCGCAATCATGCCGCCACGCGGCTCGAAGGTATGCGCGCATTCAACGTGCTGGTGGGGGAAAACGGCGCGGGCAAGACCAACGTGCTCGAAGCGATCAGCCTGCTTGCCCCCGGACGCGGCCTCCGCCGCGCGCAACCGGCGGAAATGGCCGGACGCAACGGCAGTGGCGGTTTTGCCGTAGCGGCTGAAATAGAAGACGGCGCGGTCCAGATCGGCACCGCCACCGATCCGCAAACCCCGAACCGTCGCATCGTGCGCATCAACGGCGCAGAAGGCCCCGCCGCGCGGCTTGGCGAATGGCTCTCGATCACCTGGCTTACCCCTGCGATGGACCGCCTTTTTGCCGAAAGCGCAGGCTCGCGGCGGCGCTTCCTTGATCGCCTCGTGCTCGCCCGTGATCCCGGCCACGCCCGCACTGCCACCCGCTATGAAACCGCGCTGCGCGAACGCAACCGCCTGCTTGGCGAAGCGTCTGAACCCGATCCGGTGTGGCTGGATGGCATCGAGGCGCAAATGGCCGACAGCGGCGCAGCACTCGCGTCATCGCGCGCCGCGCTGGTATCAGACCTCAGCCTGATCCTCGAAACCGTGCCCGAACACCCCTTCGCACGGCCCCTGCTCCACTATGCCAGCGAAGTACCGCTGAACCCCGAAGCCTTGCGCGCCAGCTTGCGCGAAGGCCGCCGCCGTGATCGCGCAGCAGGCCGCTCGCTCACCGGACCGCACCGCGATGATCTGGCCGTCACGCTCGCCGCCAAGAACGCGCCTGCCGCCGATTGCTCGACCGGCGAACAAAAGGCTATGCTGATCGCCATCGTCCTTGCCCATGCTGGCCTGACCGCAGGCGAACGGCCGCGCCTGCTCCTGCTCGATGAAATCGCCGCGCACCTCGACCCGATCCGCCGCACCGCCCTGTTTGAACGCCTCGCCCAATCGGGCGCGCAAGTGTGGATGACCGGCACCGAAATCGCCCCCTTCGCCGAAATCGCCGATGCCAGCGCAGTGTGGACCGTGCGCGAAGGGGTAGCGGTCTAAATCCTTGCCTACAGCTCGCGCAGCACTTGCGCAGGCCTTGTCCGCAACAAGCCAACCGAGCCTATAATCGCCAGTCCCATCACCAGCGCCACGCCGCCGCCCAGCACGCCAAGGATGCGCGGCCAATCGGGCAGCCAATCGAACTCGAACAGCAGCACGATCACCCCCCACGCAACGCCGGTGCCCAGCAACAAGGCAACGCCTGCCAGCAGTGCGGAAAGCAAGCCGTATTCGGCCAGCAACAGCACAAGCAATTGGCGACGGCTTGCTCCCAGCACGCGCAGGATCGTGTTGTCATACGTCTTGCGTTCACGCGCCGCCGCAATCGCGCCTGCCAGCACGGCCATACCCGCAAGGATCGCCACACTGGCCGCAGCAAGGATCGCCGTGCCCATTTGCGAAAGAATTTCCCGCGCCTGTCCCAGCACCGGCCCGATTTCAACCACCGAGCTTGACGGCAGGGCCTTGACCAACCCTGACAGGATCGCGCGGCGCACTTGCGGGGTTTTGGCGGTGGCGGGCAGGCTTACCGTGGCGGCAAGGTTGTGCGGGGCATCGGCGATGGCATTGGGGCTGAACACCAGCACATAATTGAAGCCCATGTTCTCCCAGTTGATCTGGCGGAACGAGGCGATTGTGGCGCTACGTTCAACGCCAAGGATCGAAACCGCAATCCGGTCGCCCAGTTTCAGGCCGAGCACGGTGCGCAAATCGTCATCAACCGAAACGAGCGGTTCGCCGGTGTAGCCGGGCGTCCACCACGCGCCTTGGGTCAGCACATTGCCTTCGGGCAAGGTATCGGCATAGGTCAGCCCGCGATCCCCGCGCAGCGGCCATGCGTTGTCGGGTATCTGCTTGAGGTCCGCCACGCGGGTCATCGCCGATGCCGGTCCATAGGCAACGATAGAGCCGCGCAGGGCCGCCACGGTGCGGATATCGGCAGCGGGCGCGGCCCGTTTCACCACGGCGGTGAACGCGTCCATCCGGTCACGCGGCACATCGAGCACGAAGTAATCGGGCGCGCGGTTCGGCACGCGGCTGACGATATTGCCATCAAGGCTGGTCTGCACGCCCGCTAGCAGCACGAAAGAGGCAAGACCAAAGCCCAATGCGACAACCAGCGCAGAGGTCTGCGCGCCGGGCCGGTGGAGGTTGGCCAGAGCCATGCGCGCGATTGCGCCCTTGGGCCGGGGCAATCGCGCGGCAAGAGCAGTCAGGCCCTTACCCAGCAATGTCAGCAACACGAAAAGCGCAGCAGCGCCGCCCAAAAACCCCGCCGCCAGCAGCGGCTGCGGCGCGGTACAAATCGCCAGCGCGGCAATCCCGGCAAGGCCAAGGCCCACTGGCAGGAGTACCGCGCGCCACTGCGAGGCCAGCGGATTCACCCGCGCCCGCATCAACGCCATCGCCGGAAAATCGCGCGCACGCACCAGCGGCGGCGCAGCAAAGGTCAGCGATATCAGCGCACCATAAGCCGCCGCAATGGCAAGCGCGCGGGCATCGATCACCAGCCCGGGCTCAATCGGCAGCAAGCCTTTCAGCGCTTGGCCGAGCAGCGGCGTGACCGAGATGCCAACCGCCAAGCCGCCAACGATCGCCAGCGAAGAGGCGGCGGCAAGCTGCAACAGGAAAATGCGCGCGATATCGCCACTGGATGCACCAAGGATCTTGAGCGTGGCGATGCTGTTGCGGCGCGCTTCGAGGTAGGAATTCACCCCGTTGCCGATACCGATGCCCGCAATCGCCAAGGCCGCCAGCGCCACCAGCACAAGGAACTGGCCCATGCGCGATACGAAGCGATCAAGGCTGGGCGAGGCCTTTTCGCGCGTGCGCACTTCATACCCTGCCAGCGGATACTTGGCCTTAATGCCCTCACCCAAGGCCACGGGATCGGCGCTGGCCGGAAGCTTCACGCGCAGCTTGGTGCGCACCATTGATCCGGGCTGCACCAGCGCCGAGGCCGCCAACGCTGCCTTGCTGATGATGATCGTGGGGCCGAGCGCGAACCCTTCGGCGAGCCGGTCCGGCTCACCACCGATCACCCCGCCGACAGTAAGCACGGCCTTACCGACCTGAATTCTATCGCCAACTTTGACGTCCAGGCGGTCCGCCACGCCCGGCGCGATCCATGCCGAAAGGCCCTGTGGCGCACCGGCTGCGGTTCCATCGGCAAGGGTGAAGCGCCCGTAAAGCGGCCACCGGTCGTCCACGGCTTTCAGTTCGACAGGCGTGGCGTTGGTAGCCCCCGCCGCGTCAGAAGAGGGTGGCCCGCCAACCCGCACCGCCATAGCCTGCAATCGCGCGCCTTCGGACACCTCGCCCATCGCGGCAATGCTCGTGCGCTCATCGGCAGATGGCTGCCGCGCCGCCAGCGTAAACTCCAGATCTGCGCCAAGCATTTCGCGCCCGCGCGTTTGCAATTCCCGCTCGATCGCGCCGGTCAGCGTGCCGATGGCGGAAAGCGCGGCAGTGCCCAGCACAAGGCAGACGAGCAGCAGCCGCAGGCCCTTGAAGCGCCAATCAAGCCCGCGCCGCGCAAGGCTCCAAGCCGCCCGCCATGACAGGTTCACGCGGCGCTATCCGATATGATGCGTCCATCGGCCAAGCGCACGATCCGTCCGCAGCGTGCCGCCAGCACCTCGTCATGCGTCACCATGATAAAGGTTGCGCCCGCTTCACCCGCACGGGCAAACAGCAGATCGGCCACAGCCGCGCCATTGGTGTTATCAAGGTTGCCGGTGGGTTCATCGGCAAAAAGAATGGCGGGTTTGGGCGCCAGCGCGCGGGCAATGGCAACGCGCTGCTGTTCACCTCCCGAAAGCTGCGCCGGATAATGGTGCAGGCGGTGGCCGAGCCCGACCGCGACCAGTTCAGCCTCTGCCCGCGCCATGGCATCTGGCATACCAGCCAACTCCAGTGGCGTTGCGACATTTTCCAGCGCAGTCATCGTGGGGAGCAAGTGAAAGGCTTGCAACACGATCCCGATACGTCCGCGCCGCGCGGCGGCAAGGCCGTCCTCGTCAAGTGCGGTGAAATCTGCTCCCGCCACGCACAGCGTGCCGCCGCTGGCCCGCTCAAGCCCCGAAAGGATCGCGAGCAGCGACGACTTGCCCGAGCCGGACGGACCGAGCAGCGCCAGCGTCTCGCCCGCGTTCACCGACAAATCGATGCCGCGCAGGATTTCAACCCGCGCCTCGCCATTGCCGAGCGAGAGCGTAAGGGCCTTGGCCGCGATTAGTTGGGGGTGGGTTCTTGTCACAAGCCTCAGGTGGCATAGATTGGTTGCAGGGCGCAACCGACACTTGGGGACGCGCCGCAGGAGTTACAATGCGCTACACCTCTTTGGTCGCCGCCTTTTTGATTGTGGGATGCTCTGCCGAAAAAGCGCCTGACCCCGCGCCTATGGCATCGCAATCCGCAGCGCCGGTACCAGCCAATGCGCCAGTAATCCTTGCGTTCGGCGACAGTTTGTATGCCGGATACCAGCTCAATCCGGGCGAAGGCTATCCGCCACGGCTGGAGGCCGCTTTGCTCGCAGCGGGAACGCCGGCGCGCTTGGTCAATGCGGGCGTTTCAGGCGATACCACCGCAGCGGCATTGCAGCGTCTGGTGTTCACGCTCGACAACCAGCCGGTGAAGCCTGCCCTCGCGCTGGTGGGGTTGGGCGGCAACGATATGCTGCGCGGGTTGCCCCCTGCCGAAACACGCGCCAACCTTGATGCGATCCTGAACGAATTTGACAAACGCCAGATTCCCGTTGTGCTGACAGGAATGTTGGCCGCGCCCAATCTTGGTGAGGATTATGCCTCAAAATTCAATGTGATCTGGCCCGAACTTGCCAAGAAACATAAAACCGGTCTGGTGCCGTTCTTCCTGCAACCGGTGCTGGGAAACAAGGCGCTGATGCTGGATGACAACGTGCACCCCAATGCCCAAGGCATCGAACGGATCGTCGCGGCCACGCAAACAACGGTGGCAACAGCGCTAAAAGCTGCGGTGGCAAAATAATAACCCGTTCACGGAAGCCACCCTTTTTCTTCCCCCCTCCCGTTTACGGGAGCCGCCCCTTCTTCCCCCCTCCCGTTTACGGGAGGGGTCGGGGGTGGGCCTTTCGGGGGTGGGCCTAACCTTTTATCCGATGGGCGCGCTCCCCTCACCCCCTCAGCGAAAAACATCCACCGGCGATGGATTCTTCGGATCAGCGCCAAACCGGTTGGTCCCACGCGTGCCGTCCAGACACATCAACACAAACAGCGCAAACCAGCCGAACAGCGGGATCAGCCACAGTAAAAGCAACCAGCCGGACCGGTCCTGATCGTGCAAACGCCGCACCGAAACAGCCAACCCCGGCACCACGCTCACCAGCCAGAACAAACCGCTGATCCAGCCCCCTGATCCGACCAGACGGCTGCCATAAACAAACGCCCCATTGCCGCGTTCAACATCGTTGGTTCCGAAAACGATGTTCAGCAGCACCATCACAAGGAAATAGAACAGTGCAAAGCCCCAATATTCCTTGCGACGCGAACGCCCGCCAAACTCTGCATAGCGGCGGTATGACAGGGTCATCCAGTTCATGATGGCGCTTTCGAGTTGTGGAGCGCGACACCTTGTCGCGCTCCAACAGAATTTCAGGCAAAAACGTCGGCATTTGTGGGATCTTTGGGATCGTTGCCAAAGCGATTGGGGCCGCGCGTTCCATCAAGGCACATGAAGATGAATACGATCAGCCCGCCCACATAGGGAATAAAGCCAAGCAGAACCATCCAGCCCGATTTGTCCTGATCGTGGAAACGACGCACCTGAACGGCAATAGACGGGATGATGCTGCCCAACACGAATACCGCCAGAGCCAACACACCCACCCAAAACAGCGGACCGGGTTCGGACTGGCCGCTTTCATCCATTGTCATGCCGCCTGCCAGCATCAACATCACGCAAAGCATTGCCAGAAGGAAATTGAACAGGATAAACATCCAATATTCCTTGCGCTGTGATCGCCCCGAAAAATCGGCATAGCGTTTGTACGGCATCAACATCCATTCCATCGTCATTCCCCCATTTGCGTCCCGCGCTGTCGCGCAGCGTGCGAAAATGACCACGAATTACGCTCGCCTGCAAGTATCGACCGTCACCATCGCTGTTGAAACAAAAAAGGGGGCCGCAAAGCCCCCTTCTTCGTCAGCAAATATGACCCGGCTGGATCAGAACACAAACCGTGCAGCAACACCATACGTGCGTGGCTGGTTGGGATAGCCGGACAGCGAACCGACCTGCGCAGGGCTATCGAAGATCTGCATCAGCGTGCGGTCATTCAGCAGGTTGCGTCCCCATACCGTCAACGACAGGCCGTTTTCAAACGCATATGTCAACGATGCGTTCATATCGTTGATATCCTGACGGAATTCGCGGGCCGCTGCCAGTGCAAGGCTAACATCGCGCGATCCATCGGGATTGCGCACCACAAGGCCGGGCAGGCCTTCGACCAGATTGAACGGCGCTTCGTAGTGGTAATCAAGGTGTACGATCACCCGGTCACCATTGGCCAGCGGCTTGTTGTAATCCAGCGCAAGCGTTGTCGACAGCGGCGAAACGCCCGCAGGCGTGGACCCGCTCAGGTCACCAAACGCTGACAGCAAGAAGCTATCAAATTTGGGATCGAGATAGGTCATGGCGACAGACAGTGTCAGGTCGTCGGTCGGGCGAACCGATCCGTCAAATTCGATCCCGAACACCGATTGTTTGCCTGCATTGGCCAGGAAGAAGCCGGTGCCGGTGAACAGGTTCGATTGGAAGCCCTGGATCGATTGCTGGAACACTGCAAAGTTGGCCGAAGCAACGCCCCAGTTGCCCTTCATGCCGAATTCGTAAAGCGTGGCATCTTCCGGCGCGGCAAAGCGGCTTCCCTGGCTAAGGTTGTTAACGGCAAGGTTGCGTTGCCGCAGCGAGATCAGATCGGCTCCAGTCGGGCGGCTATCGCGCGAAAGGTTGACCGAGGCAGCCTTATAACCCGTGGCGTAAGTGGCATAGACGTTGACCGTATCGGTCACTTCCCAAGCCAGACGCGCGATATAGCTTAGGTCGCCATCGCTAACCCGGCCCGCTTCCACAGCGTTTGGCACGTTCTGGAACGGTGGGAAGAATTGCAGCGGCGTCAGGCCCAGCAGCGGGTTAAGCGCAGGGTTGGTCGAAGCCGCTGTCGCGCCTGCAACAATCGCCTGGAAAATCGGTGCGGTTGCCGGCGCGCTGGCGAATGCCCCTACGGCAGCCTGATCGGCAGGATTGACCCCGCGCCCGATCAATCCTTGCGCAATACCCCCGGCCCGCGCAAGCGCAACGAAATCAAGCCCCGCAAACACGTCGTTCGAAGTGGTATTGGTCGAGAAGCGCTTGGTATCATGGGTATAGTTCAGACCGCCCGTAAGTGTCAGCCCATCGGTGATCTCGAAGTCGACCTGCCCGAATACCGAATAGGCCTCGTTCTTCAGGCGATAGCTTTCATCAAGGCCCTGCCCGTTGCCAAAGAATGTGCCCGCCAGATTGCGGCCCACCAGCGGCGATAACTGGGCTTCGAGTGCTGCAGCGTTAGTGCAGCGCGGGTTTGCTGAGGCGCAACCGCTCGCGCCTTGGATCAGCAGGTTGGCATAAGAACGCGCGTTTGCGCCCCAGCTGATTTCGTTGGTCTGGTTGACCGATTCATTGAAGTAGAAACCACCCAGCAGCAGGTTGACCGGACCATCCCAATTGGTGGCGGCGCGCAATTCCTGCGTAAAGGTGTTCAACCGCAGGTTCTGGAAGTTGCGGCCCAGCAGATCCACTGCGGTGAAATCCGAATCCTGATTGGTGATCGCATCCGTGCGGCGATAGGCCGTGATCGAGGTCAGGTTCACCGGACCCAGTTCATAGTCGATCTGGCCCGAAAAGCCCCAGTTCGTGATGTCGTTGGTCGATGCGAAGTTGTTATAGATCACATCGTTAAACTTGGCCGCAGGGTCGTTCACAACCGTCCGCCCCGCGCCGATCGCCTTGATCGCACCGGTTGCGGCCGATTGGCGGATGTTCACCACCGCGCAGCAGTTTTCATCGATCTTGGCATAATCGCCGATCAAACGCACCGAAAGCGCGCTGCTGGGCTCGATCAGGATCTGCCCGCGCGCGAACCAGCGGTTGCGCTCGTTTTCCTGAATGCCCGCGCCCAGATCGTCAACAAAGCCGTCGCGCTTGTTCAATCCGCCGGCGATGCTGGCCGCGATGGTTTCCGAAATAGGGCCGGTAATCACGCCTTTCAGCACCAGCGCATTGAAGTTGCCGTAGCTCGCTTCAACATTGCCGCCCAGTTCGAACTGCGGCTTTTGCGTGACGAGCGAGATCACGCCCGCGCTGGCGTTCTTGCCGAACAGCGTCGATTGCGGCCCCTTCAGCACTTCCACGCGCTGCACGTCGGGCAAATCGGCGATCATCGATGCCGAGCGCGAGCGGTACACGCCGTCCACAAACAGACCCACCGATGGCTCGATCCCGGCGTTGTTTGCGCCATTGCCGAAGCCGCGAATATAGAAGTTGGTGTTGGCCGAGCTTTGCAGCTGGTTCACGCGCAGCGACGGCACCAGCGAGGACAAGTCCTTGATATCGCGAATCTGCGCACGCTCAATGGCTGCTGCACTGGTCACCGAAACCGCAATCGGCACGTCTTGCAGCGTCTGCTCGCGCTTCGAAGCGGTCACGATGATTTCGCCATAGGCCGGCTCGGGCACTGCCCGATCAGTCGCAGGCTGCGCCTGTTCCTCAGCCGCGCTTTGCGCATGGGCGGTTGTGGCGATCGTCATGGCGAGGCCGCAGGCACCAAACATAAGAGCAGCGCGTCCGGTGCGACCAGCGAAGTTTGACTTCATTGCCTTGTTTTCCTTTTCATTTTCCGGCTGACACAAAACGCCTGCCTTTGCGGCTTAGACACATCAAACGGATGGACATCCAAAATCCCTAACCGCACCATTAAACCCGCCAACTGCGGGGAACAATCCGCCGCACCCCAAAAATGGTGATTTTCCGTGCATTATCCCCCACTGTTGCAAAAGAGTCACATTTCACCGGCAACGCCTTTTCGCATCAGCGTGCTTGCCGCAACGCACAATAAAGTATAAGCGCGCGCCGAAGATCGGAGCGGGCCTCGCTTGTGCCGAGCTCTGAGCGATTCCAAACCGAAAGCCAATTCATGTCCGCCCAACAGCGTAATATCGCGATCATCGCCCACGTCGACCACGGCAAAACCACCCTTGTCGACCAGCTTTTCCGCCAGTCCGGCACCTTCCGCGATAACCAGCGCATTGAAGAGCGGGCGATGGATTCCAACGACCTCGAAAAGGAACGCGGGATCACCATTCTGGCCAAGTGCACCTCGGTCGAATGGGAAGGCACCCGCATCAACATCGTCGACACCCCCGGCCACGCCGACTTTGGTGGCGAAGTGGAACGCATCCTCTCGATGGTCGACGGCGTGATCCTGCTGGTCGATAGCTCTGAAGGCGCCATGCCGCAGACCAAGTTCGTCACCGGCAAGGCGCTGGCATTGGGCCTCAAGCCCATCGTCGTCGTCAACAAGATCGATCGGCAAGATGAACGCACGCAAGAAGTGCTCGACGAAGTGTTCGACCTTTTCGTCAGCCTTGATGCCAATGACGAACAGCTTGAATTCCCCGTCCTCTTCGCCTCGGGCCGCAATGGCTATGCCAGCGATGATCCGCTGGCGCGCGAAGGCACGCTCACCCCGCTGTTCCAGAAGATCGTTGATCACGTGCCAGCCCCTTCGGCTGATCCCGATGGTCCGTTCAAATTCCTCGTGACCCTGCTCGATCGCGATAACTTCCTCGGCCGCATCCTCACCGGTCTGGTCTTCTCGGGGTCTGTGAAAACCAACCAGGCGATCCACGCGCTCGATAACGATGGCAACGTGGTGGAAACCGGCCGCGCCTCCAAGATCATGACCTTCCGTGGCCTTGAACGCGTCCCCACCGATGAAGCCGTTGCCGGAGACATCATCTCCATCGCAGGGCTCACCACCGCCACCGTTTCAAACACCATCTGCGATACCAGCGTCTCTGAACCGCTGCACGCCCAGCCGATCGATCCGCCAACGCTGTCGATGCGCTTTGCCGTGAACGATTCGCCGATGGCGGGCCGCGAAGGCACCAAGGTGACCAGCCGCATGATCCGTGACCGTCTGGCCCGCGAAGCCGAATCCAACGTCGCGATCAAGGTTACCGAAAGCAGCGACAAGGACAGCTTCGAAGTTGCCGGTCGCGGCGAATTGCAGCTTGGCGTGTTGATCGAAACGATGCGCCGCGAAGGCTTCGAACTCGGCATCAGCCGTCCCCGCGTGCTCTATGGTGAAGACGAGAACGGCAAGCGCACCGAACCATACGAAACCGTCGTGATCGACGTGGACGATGAATACGCTGGCACCGTCGTTGAAAAGATGGCCACGCGTAAGGGTGAAATGACCGACATGCGCCCATCGGGCGGCGGCAAAACCCGCATCACCTTCTCGGCCCCGTCACGCGGCCTCATCGGCTACCACGGTGAATTCCTTTCGGACACGCGCGGCACCGGCATCATGAACCGCCTGTTTGAAAAGTACGGCACCCACAAGGGCAAGATCGAAGGCCGCAAGAACGGCGTGCTGATCTCGAACGGCGCGGGCGAAGCCAACGCCTATGCGCTCGGCCCATTGGAAGAGCGCGGCATCCTGTTCGTCGGCGTCGGCACACCTTTGTATGAAGGCATGATCATCGGCGAAAACGCCAAGCCTGATGACCTTGAAGTCAACCCGATGAAGTCCAAGCAGCTCACGAACTTCCGTTCAACCGGCAAGGACGACGCCATCCGCCTCACCCCACCCAAGGTGATGACGCTGGAACAAGCCATCGCCTACATCGACGACGATGAAATGGTGGAAGTGACGCCCAAGTCCATCCGCCTGCGCAAAGCCATCCTCGACCCGAACGAGCGCAAGAAGGCAGGCCGCAAGAAAGAAGCGGCATAAGCAAACACAAAGGGCGGTCAGAAATGGCCGCCCTTTTTCACTTCCCCCCTCTCGCCTGCGGGAGGGGCCGGGGGTGGGATTACGACGCCCGCGTTTGACAACCTAAAACACCAACGACCTATCACTTTGATTTAGGGGTTATCGCACCCGTCGCTGTAATTCCGATTCTCACTCTATAAAAATTTGGTCTTTTCGAAATGCGGTACGAGGCGTCCTTACGGGTCCAAGGATGAACGCATTAATCCAATCAACAAAATGATCTTTCAAGAGGTCTATGCGTCCGTTATGGCTCTGTAAATCGTTAGTGCTGCGGTTTAAGGTGTCATATCTCGAAAGCCTTTGGTCAAGATCAAGAGCGCCGCTTCTACCTTTTTGCCTGTCACGATTCTTCTTTCTAGAATCCTCAAACCAAAGTAAAAATTCTCGAGTGTGACGGTGGAACTCAGGCCTTATCGACCTGACAAGCCAGTAGTACACTGGCAGCTGTCCGGCAGATGATAAAAGTCTATCTCGAGGGATAAAGACTTCATTCATGGCGCTCAGAGTATCAATTGCTCTACGACCTGCTAGTTCAAGTTCCGCTTTTGGGTCTCTGATTTTTGCAAACCTATCCAGATCTGTTTTTTTAGTAGGCATAGGTTTGTGGTGAAATTCAAAGTATAATACCTTTGCTGCGGCATTTCGATCACCCGCTCGACCAACGCCAAAATTAATTGTCTCTGTAAAGAATTCGTGCATGGATAGGGCGCGAATAATCTCGGATACGGGACCAGGTATCGCATTTCGCACCTCGGCTCCGGTTAGAGGCTTAGATTTGTTCAGGCGAATAAATATCTCATGGATATCCTCTTCATCATCCGAAAAAACACTCATAAAATCTAAAGAAGCGTTGTCAAATTCGTCCGCAATCCGCGGATAACGACTTTGCAAATCGCGATAACTTAATTTGCCTAAGTTAAATGATGTTTCTTTTTTGTAAATAAAATCATCATTCAATGTTATTTTATTTTCAAAAAAATCGAATACAGCTTCGAGCCTTTGTTTTCCATCTATTATGGCGTAAGGCATTTTAGCGGAGTTCAGTTGTGACTGTCCAAACTGAAAATCTGCAATATAAAGCTTAGGGACGTCAAATCCGTTGATAATGGTATCAATTAAATACGCTTTGTCCCGTGAAGACCAAAGTCGGCCTCTCCTCTGATAAGAAGGTCCAAAATCAATTTTGTCTCTGTTCTTCCACCACCAAATCAATGTCATCGACTTGTGAGGAGATATACGTAACTGACCCATTTGCTTTTTCCTAAAATCCAAATGACCTGGTGATTTCCATGGAAAGTCCATGAAGGTCAGGGAATACTGCCGACTCCGTTATACCTTTGCGTAAAATAGAATTGCGCACATCGAATATGGAATCTTTAGGTATTACTATTTTACTCATCGTTCCATCTACAAATGGTGCGCCTTTGTATTGATCTTCCATCGGGTCTTGGCACTTTCCAAAGAGTGCAAACATACCACGTTGCGCTACAATTCGTGAACTATTGTGAGTTCCGTATATCATAACTGGGATATTTTTTCGCTCGGCCAAGTCAGTTTCCGGACTAAAAGCCTTAATCTGTGGCTGGCTAGCGTCAATTATACCGCCGGTAAATCCGATATCGCTAAGAGACGCTTTGTTCCAAGCTGATGGGTTGAGTAGCCAAATAATAGCATCGCTCTGAGGGTCTCTGAAGTCTAACTTATTATTTGACATCAATGCGAAATACAACGCTATAAATGGGCTTTCTGTCCAATCTAAAAGGCGCGTGGGGACACCATAATGCTGCATGAAAAACATTTGGTCCCAAACATTATTAAACTGGTGTGGAACGAATGGTGGGGATTTTTGGGAAAAAATAATCGAAATTCGTCTTTCCACTTCTAGCAGTTCGGACTGTGTATTTGTCTCTGGATGACGATAAAGGGTGGGTAGTAATTTGAACTCTGGCCGACCACAGCCCCGATACCAGACAGTCTCATTCTTTTCTTGAAATTCTTCGATGGCATCGACAATTGCTGAAAATGTCGTTGCAGTTTTTTCGTCAACCGCTGCAGGCATAATAATTCCTCCGCGATAGAGCTAACTGATCTTCTTAAAGGCAGCAAGATTGAATTTCTGCGAAATTGGTGGGTCTATAGAATCGTCGAATTACAAAAATACGGTGCTACAGAAGTTCCGGGGACAGAGAATTTCCGGGGGCACTATACTTAACTAACTGAATTACGGGGGCAGGTGCGAAAACCCCCAAACACCAAACCGCACTGCCCTTGCCATGGACGCCACAATGGCGCACAAAATCCCCGCAAGGAGCAACACATGCTGGCCCACAACGACGCCTCAGGCGCCATCGATGAACGCAGCACCGAGCGCATGTCGTTCCGGACCAAGCCGCGCATCAAGGATGCTATCCAGAAAGCTGCGGCGCTTGCGGGGGTAGATGATTCCGTCTTCACGTTGAACGCGGCCTATAAAGCGGCGATGGATACGATTGCGGCGCATGAGCATACCATGCTCGCGCCGGTCGATCGTGAGGCCTTCTTTGCCGCACTTGACCGTCCGCCCGCACCCAACGCCAAACTGCGCGCCGCCTTTGCCCGCCATAACGAGACGCTTGCCAGCAAATGAGCGGCGATACGGCAGATGCCCAGTGCGTCTCCCCGATGCGTGTGGCTTCATAATAGCGCAGCTTTTGGGACGGTTCATCCCCTCGTCGTCATCGCGGGCTTGCCCCCGAGAGACGGGACAGGATGCATCCCAAAATTCCCCTGTCCTACACACCCCCGCCTGCCGTAACGTGCCCGCCATGGAACGCCCGCAACCCGCACTGCTTCAATCGACAAGAGCGATTAATTCCGCTCAACTGATCGGATCGGGTTTTTCTCCTGAACAGTGTAAACTGTGTAAACCCCCTTCGCGTTCGGGCGGCGAATTGCGGCGCGGGGCGGTTTGTTATGGCCGGATTGTTGCTGTCTCTCGCCAACCTGTGCAAACGGGGCTATGGGCACCGGCATGAGCGAAGCGATCCCTCCTGCCGCCTACCCGACCGACCTTTCGGGCCTGCGCGTGGCCCTGTTCAGCGGGAACTACAATTATGTGCGCGATGGCGCCAATCAGGCGCTGAACCGGCTGGTCGGCTATATGCTGCGGCAGGGTGCGGATGTGCGGGTCTATGCGCCCAAGGTGGAAAATCCGGCGTTTGCGGCCACCGGAACGCTGGTCGGCGTGCCCTCGTTCGCCATTCCGGGCCGCGCCGAATACCGCTTCCCGCTCTCGCTTTCCCCCCGCGTGCGGCGCGATCTGGCCGCGTTCGATCCGCACGTGGTCCACGTCTCGTCGCCCGATGTGGTGGCGCACCGCGCGGTATCGTGGGCGCGCGGGCGCAAGCTGCCGATCCTCGCCTCGGTCCACACCCGCTTCGAAACCTATTTCCGCTATTACAACATGGCGTGGATGGAACCCGTGGTCGAAGCGCTGATGCGCCGGTTCTATCGCCGCTGCGATGCGCTGGTCGCCCCGTCGGAATCGATGGCGCAAGTGCTGCGCGATCAGCGGATGAATTACGATATCGATATCTGGTCGCGCGGGGTGGATCGCGATGTGTTCAACCCCGCCGCGCGCAGCCTTGAATGGCGGCGCGAACACGGCATCGCCGATGATGACGTGGCGATCGGGTTCCTGGGCCGTCTGGTCATGGAAAAGGGGCTCGATGTCTTTTCCGATTCGATCGATCAGCTCCAGCGCAAGGGCGTGAAATTCAAGGTCATGGTCATCGGCGAAGGCCCCGCGCATGACTGGTTCACCGCGCGCCTGCCCGAAGCGGTGTTCGTCGGCTTTCAGGGCGGCGCAGACCTTGGCCGCGCGGTCGCCAGCATGGACGTCTTGTTCAACCCCTCGGTCACCGAAACCTTCGGCAATGTCACGCTCGAAGCCATGGCCTGCGGCGTACCGGTGGTGGCCGCAGCCGCAACCGGCAGCCAGAGCCTTGTCGATGATGGCGTATCAGGCCGCCTGATCGCGCCCGGCGCGGTCCGCCAGTTCGCCGAAGCGCTGCGCTCTTACGTCGAGGACCCCTCCCTGCGCGCGCGCCATGGCGCGGCAGGTGAAGAGCGCAGCCTCGAATTTTCGTGGGACCGGATCAATCAGGCCGTCGCCGATACTTACCTGCGGCTGGTGCGCCAAAAGGCACACCGCCGGAAGGGTTAGGCCGCAGGGGTTAGAGCCGCTCGATACGGCGCGCGGCCTCGTCGAGGATATCGGCGATGGCGTGCGCGGTTTCGGTGGCAAAGCCCTCGGCCATCGCGCGGTTGCGCAAGACCGCGTGCAGATTGCCCATCGCGCGGCGCACCGGCGGGCTCTCAGAACGTTCGCGCTGATCACCCACAGCCTTAAGCCGCGCGACGATTGTGGCGATCTCGTCAGACCTTGTGGCAAGTTCGCTGCGGCCTGCATCGGTCGCCGCAAAGGCCTTGCGCGGCCCTGCGTCCGCTTCTTCAACAAGAAGCCCTTCATCAACCAGCAAGGCAAGCGTGGGATAGACAACACCGGGACTAGGTGCATATTCGCCGCCCGCCAAATCGCCAACCGCGCGGATCAAATCATACCCATGGCGTGGTTGTTCGCTGACAAGGTGAAGCAGGAGCAGGCGCAATTCTCCGCCTGCAAACATGCGTGGGCCGCGGCGGCCTCTACCCCCACCGCCGCCATGACCGCCTCGATCGCCTCGACCGCCTCGACCGCCAAACGGTCCACTTTCGCCAAACGGGCCGTCACCGCCAAAGCGGCCACCCATCATCGCCATCATTTTTGCTGCACGCCGTTCAAGGCCGCTTCTATTGCAGCCGCGCTCATGGCGGCTATGTTCAAATCGCATTTTATATCCTTTGCCTTTTTGATGGCTCTAAGATATATCTTATTATGATCTTTGCAAGAGGCAGGTGCAATTTTTTTTGCAACGCTTTACCTTAGCTGAGATGGCCGACCTTTTCGCCCCGCAACCTCAAGACCGCCCGCCCCCATCGGCCAGCACGGACGCTCCGCTGGCGGACCGGTTGCGCCCGCACGAATTGTCGCAAGTGATCGGGCAGGATCACTTGACCGGGCAAGATGGCGCGATTGGCCGAATGGTGGCTGCCAGCAAACTGAACTCGATGATCTTGTGGGGGCCACCGGGCACGGGCAAGACCAGCATCGCCCGTTTGCTCGCCGAGGCTGTTGGCATGCGCTATGTGGCGATCAGCGCTGTTTTCTCAGGCGTTGCCGACTTGAAGAAAGTGTTTGCCGAGGCCGAAGCAATGACGCTGACTGGGCGCCGTACACTGCTATTTGTCGATGAAATCCACCGCTTCAACCGCGCGCAGCAGGACGGCTTCCTGCCGGTGGTCGAAAACGGCACGATCACGCTGGTCGGCGCGACGACAGAGAATCCCAGCTTTGCACTCAACGCCGCCATCCTGTCGCGCGCGCAAGTGTTGATCTTGCACCGGCTCGATGCCGCGGCACTGGGCAAACTGCTGGCAAGGGCCGAAGATGCCACTGGGTTGCGGTTGCCGCTCACCCCGCCCGCGCGTGAGGCGCTGATCGCGTCTGCCGATGGCGATGGGCGTTTCCTGCTCAATCAGGCAGAGACGCTGTTCGATGTATCGCTGCCCGCGCCACTCGATCCCGAAGGCCTCGGCAAGTTCCTGATGCGACGCGTGGCGGTGTATGACAAGGACCGCGACGGGCACTACAATCTGATATCGGCGCTGCACAAAAGCGTGCGCGGATCAGACCCTCAGGCGGCGCTCTATTACCTCGCACGCATGCTGGTGGCGGGCGAAGAGCCGCTTTACCTGCTGCGGCGGCTGGTGCGCATGGCGGTCGAGGACATTGGCCTGGCTGATCCGCAAGCGCTGGTGCAATGCCTCGCGGCCAAAGATGCCTACGAGTTTCTGGGCAGCCCCGAAGGCGAATTGGCGATTGTGCAGGCGCTGCTCTACATCGCCACAGCACCCAAATCGAACGCCGCCTACACCGCGCACAAGGCCGCGTGGAAATCGGCGCGCGAAACCGGCTCGCTCGCCCCGCCCCCCAATATCCTCAACGCACCAACCAAGCTGATGAAGGACATCGGCTATGGCGCGGATTATGCCTACGATCACGATGCGCCCGATGGGTTTTCCGGCGCGGATTACTGGCCCGATGGTTTGGCCCCGCAAACCTACTATCGCCCGGTCGAACGCGGGTTTGAACGCGAAGTGGCGCGGCGGCTCGAATGGTGGGACCGCAAACGGCGCGAGCGGGCGCAACCATGACCCCCAACCGGTTCGGGCATTTCGTAGCGATTGACTGGTCAGGCGCTGCGGGGGAACGGCAAAAAGGCATTGCCGTGGCAATGGCCGGGCGGGGCCACGATGCGCCGCGGCTGATCCGCCCCCGCCATCGCTGGTCGCGACACGAAGTGCTGGATTGGCTGCGCGACGAATTGCCCGGCGATGCGCTGGTCGGCATGGATCTGGGGATATCGCTACCCTTTGCCGATAAGGCCGCATTCTTTCCCGGCTGGACGCAAAGCCCGGCAGATGCACGGGCGCTCTGGGCCTTGGTTGACCGGATTTGCGCAGACGAGCCGCACTTGTCGGTCAACGCCTTTGTCGATCATCCGCAAGCCTCGGCGCATTACCGCCGCCACGGCGGGCGCGAGGGCGCGCAGTTTGGTGGCGGTCAGGGGCGTTTTCGCGTGTCGGAACTGGCACAACGGCGGATGGGGTGCAGGCCTTATTCGAACTTCAATCTTGTTGGTGCAGCGCAAGTCGGAAAATCGAGCCTTACGGGAATGCGCTTGCTGCACCAGTTGGGCAAAAGCGTGTCAGTCTGGCCTGTTGATCCCCTGCCCCCGCGCGGACCAGTGGTCTGCGAGATCTATACGACGATTGCCGCGATGGCAGCGGGACGCAGCGCAGGACGATCAAAAATGCGCGATGCCCGCGAACTGGACACCGCGCTGGCGACGCTGGGCTGCACCGCTTCAGGCATCACCGGACCGCTTGACGACCATAGCTGCGACGCAGTTATCACCGCCGCATGGCTGCGTATTGCGGCCCGCGATGCACATTTATGGGCACCAGCGGAACTTTCTTCAAAAATAGCACGCACTGAGGGCTGGACCTTCGGGGCAATCTGACGCTAGAGGCGAATCCACGACGCGGGCCGGCTTAGCTCAGTTGGTAGAGCACCTGATTTGTAATCAGGGGGCCAGGGGTTCGAATCCTCTAGCCGGCACCATCGCCTCAATCGCTTGAGGCGACTATCTCCAGATCGCGCGGGGCATGCGGAAGGGAAGCATTCCCTGCACAATCGTTGACCGGAACCGGTTGAGCGACAGGCTTTCGTGTACCGCTTCGACATTCTCGCCAAACAGCCGCGTCGAAAGCTTTGACCGCGCATAGAACGGGGCATCAACCCAGGTTTTTGCTACGCGCGGGATAAATCCCCGATCAGCCCGTGTAAGGCGTTCAATCATCCATGCGCTGCGGGGCAAACGGACTGGTGCGGGCTGCTCGATATCGTGCCAGTTGCCCATCCGATCCAGACGCAGCGCCAGATCAAACGGCGTGCCATCGCGGCGCTTACCTTCATAAAGCACCGCCACATCATTGCGCAAATGCGCGCGCGACCAATGCCAATCGTTAAACCCGTCTTCCAACGCTTCATCGCCAAAATTGGAATCGAAATAGCCTGCGCCCGACCAGCGCAGGCCGGGGTCTGTCATCGAGACCTCGACATGTGCGCGTGGAGCCACCGGATGCCAACGGTGGCGGCCTTCGGGATCAAGTGAAAAAGCGGTGCTGCCGATCATTTCAGGGCGGACCCGGATCGTACCGCGCACCTTATAAGGAAGAGGGGAAGAGACCTCGGCAATATCGATAACGAGCGTTTCACCATCCCAGCGCATTGCGCTGGGGCCAACGGAGAAATGGTGTTTGGCGCGATCAACGTCACGCGCGGTACGCTCGGTCATCGCCCAAGCCGATCCGCGGGGGCCGTTGAGCGATATATTGATGGCGCAATGGTTGTCGGGATTATGCCGCCCGCTCAGCTTGTAATATGGCGAGAACACGCTGCCGACAAAGGCGATCACGGTCAGGCCATATGCGCCGTCTGCGCTGGTGGCGTCAATGTACCACCAGGCGTAGCCCCCCGGCGGCACCGCACAATTAAAGCGCGGCCCTTCGGCTACCATGCGGCGGCTGGTCGGGCAGCGGGCGTATGGCTCATCGCGTCCGCGCAACAACATCCACGGATCGGTTGCAGGCTGGGGCGCAGGTTCCAGCAAACCGCCGACACGGGCAAGGCCCGTCCAAAGCGGGCTCCACCCGTCAAGCGAAACGGGCTCGCGTGTCAGCTCGGCAGGGCCCGCAGGCGCACGTCGGAATGTTCCGGCGGCGAAATCGCGTTGAGCATAGCGTGTACCCATATCCCGTTCTCCGCTTCAGCCATCGCGGTGCCAACGCCAAATCGCGGACGAAAGAGGACCGTCCGCACGGCAATGGCACTTCGCTCAACCTCTTGTTGATCCTGCCTCAACTATGTCCAATTTATTGGACATATGCAATTGTCCAATTATTCTGATTTTATGGAGCGTAAAACTGGTGAAACAAGACCGACCTTTCCATAATATCTCGTAAATTCAATAATATAAACTTCGCTTAAGCAATGAATACCATAACGCAGCAGTGGGCATTGCCAACGCTCAATCTGATATCCATCGCCAACCATGCATGTTGGCCCACCGAGTCGCAGGCGGCTTGAACGGTTTTCATCTGGACAGACCCGCGCTACGGTGCCCCATCTGCGTACCAACCCACGTCGCGCGTGGCGACTTCCCCAAAGGGTACACGCTCAGCCATAGCCATGCGCAGGATCGGCCATGAGGTGAACATCATGCTGAGGAACGGCCAAGGATCGGTCGCATCCCAACTGACATCGCGCGTCGTGAACAATCGGGCGAGTTGGTCTTTAAACCCACGGCGGCGGAACATGGCCAATTGGGCTTCGGTCAGGCAGGCGTAAAACTGCTGCAATTGCCGCTGCGGTCGTATCCGCACAGTTGCATCCCCCGCCGGGTCAAGAACGGCGCGGGCGATATCCTCGGCTTCCCAGAAATGGAGGCCGCTGGTGGCGCGGGGGTTGCATTCGATACCCCACACCTTGCCCGCTGCATCGACGATGAAATCGAACGCGATGAACCCGCTCCAGCCCGATGCGGTTACGAACGTCTCGATCCAGGCGCTAATCGCGGGACTTTCCACACGTTCAAAGCTGATCGCGACAGAGCCTGCCATAACCCTGCCCCGATAGACCATCGTGGCAACCGCGCGGCCATCGCGGGCAATGGTGCAACTGCTAAACTCCTGCCCTGCGATAAAGCGCTGGACGATAGCCGGAATGGCGGGGTCAGCCTCGGGCAGAACGGCACCTTTCGCCACGATCCGCACGCCGCGCCCCGAGCAGGAAAACACTGGCTTGACCACCACATCGCCGCCCTGCGCCAGTGCGCGGGCCTCCTGCGTGCCGAGCGCGTGCGTTTCGGGCACTCCAAGGCCTTGCGCGCGCGCTGCCTCAACGAACCCGGCTTTGTCATGCAGCGCCAACACCCGCTCTGGCGGCATTGTGAACACACGCACGCGGGGATCGAAGCGTTCGCGCGCATGGGCCACATGCATGGTCTCTTCGGACACCGGCACGACCAGATCGACATGCTCATCTGCAACGATCTGCGCGATGGCGGCATGATATGCTGCCTTGCCCGCGTGCGGGGGCGGCACGGCGAATTCGCGCGCGACATGGCGCGAGGCTCCCGTCAACGTCCAGCCAAACGGATCGGCAACCAGTACCCTGCATCCGGCACGGCTGAAGCCTCTTGCCAGATCGAGCGCCTTTGGCAGGCGTCCCAGCGTCAGCAAAACGGTGGTCATGATGCCACGTGGCTTACGCGCACCATGATCTGCTGGGCCGGGCGCGTGGTCAACCGGGCGGCCGGGCGCACGGCTTGGGGTTTGATGATCTCGAAATCGAAGCGCCGGAACAGGCGCGCGATCAACAGCACGGCTTCGGCCTGCGCAAAGGCTGCGCCTGCGCATACCCTCGGGCCAAGGCCGAAGGGTATATAGGCACCCGGCGTGAGCTCTGCCTCGCGTTCGGGCAGGAAGCGGTCGGGATCAAAGCGATGCGGATCGCGCCAATAGCGCGCATGGCGGTGCAGCACCCACGGCGCGACCATCACCAGAGCGCCGCGCCGCACTTTGCGTTCACCAATCATGGTCGCCTCGGTGGCAACGCGCGGCAGAAAGGTGATGGGCGGGTAAAGGCGCAAGGTTTCGCGAAAGATGTTGCGGATTGTGGGCAACTGCTTCGTCATTTCGAACGTGATCGGCTGCGAACTGCCTGCCAAAGCATGGATTTCAGCGCGGGCGCGGGCGACCAGCGCGGGCTGCATGGCCATCAGATAAAAGGCCCATGTCAGCGCGCTGGCGCTGGTTTCGTGGCCTGCCAGAAACAGCACACCAAGCTGGTCGATCAACTCCTCGCGGGTGAAGGCGGTTTGGGTGAAGTCGTCACGCGCAGCGACAACGGCAGCGGCGATATCGTCAAACCGTCCGCCATTCGGCCCCAGATGGGTGTCGAGCAAATCACCCAGATGGCGGCGGATCGTGTTGCAGGCAGCCAGCACGCTCTCGCTTTGCGGCACCTTGGTCCATGCCGGGTCCATGATCAGGCGGCGGATTTCGACTTGCGCCACACTGTGTTCGAAGATCGTGAAGGCATCGAACACATCATGCGCGGCCTGCGTTTCAAGGCCGGTGCTGAACACGGTGCGGCAGATGATGTCCGCTGTCAGATGGCTCATCGTCAGATCGAGCGACAAGGCGGTTTGCCCACTTGCATGCCGGTCCAGCATATCCTCGCAGGCTTGCGCGCCCTCCTCCATCGCCGGAAAGGCACGATTGACCCGCATCATGGTGAAAGCCGGATCGATCATCCGGCGCTGCCGACGCCATGTATCGCCCGATGAGACGAAGATCGAATCCCCGATCAGCGGTGCCAAAGCATCCACCATCAGATCGCTCTTGGGGAAGATACCTTCAGGATCAGAGAGCACCCGGCGCACCTGATCGGGCCGGTTGACGATCAGGATCTGGCGGCGCGAATAGCCCAGCGGGCCAACCTCGGTACGATAGGCATTTGCGGGCAATAAACTGAGCAAATCGCCATCGCCGCGCACTGCCACGCGCAATAGAGCCAGCACGGCAGCGCTGGCCTTCGGGCGTGGCGGCACAAAGGCGCGCGGCGACGCTCCGGCCTGCTTGCGGCGGTTTTTTTGAAGGGGTGCAATTTGGGTCAAAAGATCATCCATCGGCTTCCCCTCATTCAACTAAACTTTACACTACAATTGTCCAGTGCAATAGACACTCAAAGAGGGAGTACGCGCTGTGGATCTGTTCTTGTTCCAATGCCTGATTGCCGCGCACATCGTGGCCGGTGCGACAGGCGCTGTGGCGTTCTGGGTTCCCGTGATCGGTCGCAAGGGCAGCGTCAATCACCGCAAGTGGGGCCGCGTTTTTACCCGCACGATCTTGTTCACCGGATGCGTTGCGGTGCTGATGAGCCTGTTTACGCTGGCCAATCCGATGGGCGTCCACCCTCACCTCGTCGGCAACTTCGATTCCGGATTTGTCCGCGGCATGTTCGGCTGGATGATGCTGCACAACGCCATCCTGACGATCAATCTGGCGTGGTATGGTTGGCTTTGCGTGATCAACCGCCGCGATGTGGCTGCCAACCGCACCCGGCTCAATGTCGGCCTGCAATATGCAGTGATGATCGCAGCGGTAGTCTGTGCATGGGAAGGCGCGCAAATCAATCAGCCACTGATGATGGCCATTGCCGTGGTAGGCATGGCCACGGGCATCACCAATCTGGTGTTCCTTTATGCACGCAATCCCTCTCCGGTCGATTGGCTCAAGGAACATGTCAAGGCGCTGGTGGGTGCCGGTATCTCGGTTTACACCGCGTTTCTGGCCTTTGGCGCGGTGCGACTGGCACCCTCGCTGGCGTTACAACCGGCGATGTGGGCCATACCGCTTAGCGTGGGTCTGGTGATCCTGATCTTCCACCGGATGCGCATCGACAAGCAGGCAGGACTGGGCGTGTTCCGGCTGCTACGCCAACGCCAAACCGCCGATGCGGACTGACCGGCCATGGCACTAGCAACACGCCGCGTTGTGGTGGTCGGGGCTGGCATGGGCGGGCTGGCGGCTGCGGCTGATCTGGCACGCGCCGGCCTTGCCGTCACCGTAATCGAGCGGGCGCAGACTTGCGGCGGCAAAATGCGCCAAATCATGGCAGGCGGCAGGCCGGTGGATGCCGGACCGACGGTGTTTACGATGCGATGGATTTTTGAAGGACTTTTTGCCGATGCGGGCGAACGGTTGGGCGACCATCTTGATTTGATCGCTGCCACCACCTTGGCGCGTCACGCATGGCGCAGTGGTGGAACGCTGGATCTGTTTGCCGACATTGCGCAGTCTGCCGACGCAATCGGTACCTTTGCCGGGGCAGAGGAAGCGCGCGGTTATCTGGCCTTCTGCGCGCGCGGCAAAGATATCTACACCACGTTGGCAAAGGATTTCATCGCATCAGAGCGCCCGTCGGTGCCCGGTCTGGTGGCCCGGTTGGGCTTGGCGCGCATGCCCGATTTGTGGCGCACGATGCCGATGCGCACTTTGTGGAGCGCGCTTGGCGATCATTTCAAGGACCCGCGCCTGCGCCAGTTGTTTGGCCGTTATGCCACTTATGTCGGTGCATCGCCGTGGTCAGCCCCTGCCACCCTGATGCTGATCGCGCATGTCGAACAGAACGGCGTCTGGCTGGTCAATGGCGGGACACACCGGGTTGCCCAGGCGATCCAGAGCTTGGCGCAGCGGCAGGGCGCGCAGTTCCGCTTTGGCGTGCAGATGGACCGGATAGTGATCGAAAATGGCCGCGTTGCGGGCGTGCTTCTCGACAATGGCGAGCGGCTGGACGCCGATGCCGTGGTCTATAATGGCGACATTTCGGCCCTGACCGCCGAGGAACGCCCAGTCCCTGCCACATCGCCTGCTGCGCGGTCGCTCTCGGCGGTCACATGGTGCCTTTCAGGCCGCACGACAGGGTTTGATCTGGCGCACCACAATGTGTTCTTTGCCGAAGATTACGCCGACGAGTTCAAATCCATCTTTCGGGATCGCCGGATAACGTCTGCGCCCACGGTCTATCTTTGCGCGCAAGACAGGGGCGAAGGCACTGCCCATCCGGAGGGGACACCCGAACGTATGCTGGCGCTTATCAATGCCCCCGCCGACGGTGACCGCGCACCGCTTGATCAAGCCGCGATTGCCGATCTGACTGCGAAGGCCTTTGGCTTGATGGAAGCATGCGGGTTGAAGATTGAGCCCGGCGATGATCCGACCGTGACAACGCCGACCGGGTTTGAGGCGCTGTTTCCCGCGAGCGGCGGTGCGCTCTATGGTCGTGCAAATCATGGCATGATGGGAAGTTTCGCCCGCGCCGGGGCATCGGGCAAAGTGCCGGGGCTTTATCTGGCAGGCGGAAGTGTACACCCCGGCCCCGGCATCCCGATGGCCACAATGTCAGGGCGCATCGCGGCTGCGCGTATGTTGGCGGATTGGGCAGGAAACCGCAGGACTGTCAGTATTCCTGTCGGCGAAGGCTTCTGACCCTCGACTAACCCGCGATCAGCGTGGCGCGCCGGTTTGGGGCGGGCGTTCGGGCAGAGTCAGCGGATTTAGCGCAGGCTCACCCAGCACCGTGCCGATGGCCTTGAAGAACGGCACTGGCGGCTTGCCGGTCAGCACGCGCACCCGGTCTGCCAGCGTCGATTTTCCGGCGTAGAAGCGCTCGATCAACGCTGCATTCAAGCGGTAAAACCGTTGCAGCACAACAAAGCGCAAATGGGGCGCGGCCGTTGCAAAAAGCATCTTAGTCAGCATGCGGTAGAAACCGCCCGCACGCCAATGCTGCCCTGCCCAGCCTCGGCTCCACACCGCCAGAGCACCGCCTGAAACATCCTTCTGCTGCGCCAGATCGAGCGCAAAGGCCAGCGCCAGCGGGAAGGAATAGCCGGTCAGCGGGTGCAGCAAACCGGCGCGCACGCCTGCCAGAGCAACATCGGGCATTTCATGCTCGGCACGAAACGCTTCCCAATCGCCGCTGCCCACCACCGGCAGGCAACCGCTTTCCTCGCCCAGAACCTCGGCCACTTGCCATCCTGCATCGGCGCAATAAGCGGCGATCCGCTCACGCAGCAGCGGCGCGTCCACCTCTGGCCCATCGGCATAATAGGTATCTTCAACAAAGACTTCGTTTGCCGAAAACGGCAGGCAATAGACAAAGCGATAGCCATCATGCTGCGCCACTGTGCCATCCATCACGATGGGGCGTTCCAGCCCATGCGGCGTCGTGGTGCGGATCAATTGGCCAAGGAATTTCTGCCAGCCACCCGCCATATGTGGAAGGCCTGCCGAGCCCCGCGCATCAATCACCGCGCCGGCTTCAATCGTGCGCCCATCGCCAAGCGTGATCCGGTTGGCTGTTACATCGGCAATTTCGCAGCCGCATAACACCGCGTCTATTGGCAGTGCGGTGCGCACGGCTGCATCCAGCCGCTCGCTTGTGATGCTGTGATAGGGCGTGCGCAATTGACGGCGACCGCGCGGAAAACGCACCTCGTAATCATCCCACCGTGCCGCGATCAAAGGTTCAACCAGCGCGGTTCCGCCTTCGGGCAAATCTGTCGCAAAAAATGACCAAACGTGATTGCCACCAAGCCGGTCACCGCGCTCTATAACGAGCACGCGAAGTTCGGGCCGCAATCTGGCTAGCGCCAGCGCGATCAAACCTCCGGCGAGCCCTCCACCGAGCACTGCAATATCTGCACTACGGTCATCCATTCGGCATAAGTCTTAACATGGCCTCCGGTTAATGCAACTGCGCCCGCCCTGCAACGCGCCTGCTTCAGTGATACCGGCCACGAAGAAGCCGGACTGGCCTGCGTGAGCGAAGGTCCAGCTTTTGGCGTTGCTCTGCAAAACGCGCCCACCTCATCCGGTTCCCGACCCCATACTTCGGTCGCTGGCCAGAGCCGCAGATTGACTCTATGGCGCATAAAACACCCACATGCCCGGATGCCTTCATGACCAATGACCCAGCCACACTCAACCAGCAAGGCATGATAGCGCTGCGTCAAGGAGACGCCGCACGAGCGATCAAGGCATTTGCTGCGGCGGTTGCGGCAGATCCGGCTGAGGCTATTCTGCACTACAATCTTGCCAATGCACACGCTTTGGCCGGTAACGCAGCGGAGCAACTGGAGGCGTTAAACGCCGCGCTGGATTGCGATCCCTACATGCCGCACGCGCTGCTTTCGCGTGGCAAGCTGGCCGAGACTCAGGGCTTTGCGGTTGCCGCACTCGCAGATTTCAAGCGCTTACTGGCCGCCGTGCCCGAAGGCGATACCGCTGGCGGTCCCGGTTTTCAGACCGGACTGGCTCATGCGCGGGCAGCGGTAGCAAGCGATACGGCCAATCTGGCCAAACGGCTGGATGCGGTGCAGGCAGAAGCAGATGCAGCAGCCCCACCAGCCGAGGCCGAGCGGTTTCGCCATGCGGTTGATCTGCAACTGGGCCGTCGTCGTGCCTATGTTCACCAACCCCTGGTTCTCAATTACCCCTATCTGCCTGCCATCCAGTTCTTTGATCGCGGCCTGTTCCCTTGGCTACCACAACTGGAAGCGGCCACCCCGGTTATCCGCGAGGAGCTTAAGGCGCTGCTGACCAAAGGTGGTGACGGCTTTGCGCCCTATGTCCGCTATCCGCGCGGCGCGCCGGTGAACCAATGGGGCGAGCTCAATCACAGCGACGCTTGGGCCGCGACCTTTTTTATCGAACATGGCGTGCCCAACCCTGCCATGCGCGAACACTGCCCGCAAACGGCGGCGCTGCTCGAAACGCTTCCTCTCTTTGATTTGCCGGGACGCGGACCGGTGGCCTTCTTCTCCCTGCTTAAGCCCGACACTGCCATTCCGCCGCACACCGGTGCAACCAACATCCGTTCGATTGTTCACCTGCCGCTGATCGTTCCGCAGGGCTGCACCTTTCGCGTTGGTAACGAAGAGCGGACATGGATTGAGGGCGAGGCGTTCGTGTTTGATGACACGATCGAACACGAAGCGATCAATCCCACGAGCGAACTACGCGCCCTTCTGATCATCGATACATGGAATCCATTCATCAGTGCGGGTGAGCGGGAACTGATCGGGCGCTGGATGCGGGAACTGGACGCGCATGGACAGGGGCCGAGCGGCTTCTCGGCGGCCTAAAGCTTCAGGCCGCCTCGGCCGAAAAATTCATGAAAACCCCCAAATGCGAGACAGGTGGCAAACGGATCACAAGTTTGTTGCAACATTGCAACACTTCCCCCGCGTTATAACGCAGTGCACCCAAGCGCATTTGACTTAGCACAATAGTTACAACAGGTACGACCTCAGGCTTTAACCAAAAGCTTAAATGCGCTTTCCGGCTCCGGTCGAACAGCCAGCACCCAAGGAATGGTGGATTGCGACGCCTAGCTGTGAACAGCGGCCCATCGCATAGACACTTTTTGAGAAGAAGGATAAACACGTGAGGACTAACACTCTGAAGCGGCGGGCGCTTTTTGGCAGCTCCGCCCTCGTCTCCATCGCGCTTCTGGCCAGCCAGCCAGCTTTCGCGCAGCAGGCCTCGGCAGCTGAAGAAGCTGCTGACGATGCCGCTGGCGAACCCCAAACCATCGTGGTCACGGGCAGCTTGCTCAAGAACCCGAACCTTGTGCTGTCCAGCCCGGTGAACGTGGTTGGTGAAAAAGAAATCGCCACCCGCCAGATCAACAATGCGGAACAGCTCATTCGCGATCTGCCAGGCGTAGTTCCAGGTATCGGCTCGGCCGTTAACAACGGCAACGGCGGTGCAGCTACCGTCAACCTTCGTGGCCTCGGCAGCCAGCGCAACTTGGCCTTGATCGACGGTGACCGCATCGTACCATCGGGTTCAGGCGGCACTTTCGACCTTAATAACGTGCCGCTGGCCCTTGTCAGCCGCGTTGACATCCTCACCGGCGGTGCCTCAACTACCTACGGTGCTGACGCTGTTTCGGGCGTCGTTAACTTCGTCACCAAGTCCAACTTCAGCGGTCTTGATGCACGCGCATCCTATGGCCTGACCGAGCGTGGCGATGGCAACGCTTTCCGCGTCGACGTGACCATGGGCGGTGACTTCGCCGAAGGCCGCGGCAACGCTGTCATCAGCATGGGATACCAGAAGACCGATCCGGTCTATCAGGGCGATCGCGATTTCTCGCTCTTCCAGATCAACTCGTTCAACGGCCGCGCTGCCGGTGGCTCGCCGACCGGCACGCCTACCTCGTTCTGCCTTGATGACATCTGCGATACCAACTATCTGCAAAACAACGCGAACGGCACCGGTTTTGTTACGCCGGATCCCGACGGTTTCAACTTTGCGCCGTTCAATATCTTCCAGACCCCATTCGAACGCTACAACCTTTTGGGCCAGGCGAAGTACGAGATTGCCGACAACATTGAAGCTTATGGCCGCGGCATGTTCTCGAAGAACACCGTCAGCACGATCATCGCGCCATCGGGTATCTTCGGCGAAGAACTGACCACCAACATCAACAACCCGTTCATCTCGGCTGGTCAACGCGCCGCAATCTGCGCCGCAAACCCTGCCATTGACTGCTCTGCCGGTTCTACCGCTGAATTTAAACTCCCGGCTGTATATCGCCGCACCGTTGAAGTTGGTCCGCGCGTCAGCAAGTTTGTGACCACGATGTTCGACGTCAAAGTAGGTCTGCGTGGCAAGACCATCAACTTCGACGTCAGCGCTGCACGCGGTGAATCGAACCAGACCCAAACGCTGAGCGGCTACACGCTGAAATCCCGCGTTAATCAAGCTCTGCTGGCTGATAACACAACGACCTGCCGTACCACTTCCGGTGGCTGCGTTCCGTTGAACCTGTTTGGCGGCGAAGGCTCGATCACGCCTGCGATGGTCAGCTTCATCCAAGGCGTTTCGACCGTTGCGGTTGATACCGGACTTAGCCAGGTACGCGGCGTCGTTAACGGCGACCTCGGCATCTCATCGCCGGGCGCTTCGACACCGATCAACTTCGCTGCTGGTGGCGAATACCGTAACTACAGCTTCCGCCGTACTCCGGATAACCTGAGCCAGGTTCCGGGCGAACTCGGTGGTGGCGGCGGCGCTGTGCTGCCCTTCGTAGGCGGCTACAACGTGACTGAAGGCTTTGCCGAAGTTAACGTGCCACTGGTCGAAGACAAGCCGTTCTTCAACAACCTGTCGCTCGAAGCCGGTATCCGTCAATCGAAGTACAAGGTTGATGCAGCAGGCGATCCATCGTTCGACACCACTACCTGGAAGGTTGGCGCGAACTGGGAGCCCACCGATGGCTTGAAACTACGCGGCGGTTATCAGCGCGCGGTTCGTGCACCGAACATTGGCGAACTCTTCGCCCCGTCGGTAACGGGCCTCACCAATCTTGCGATCGACCCATGCTCGGGCACGAAAGCACAGGGTAATGCCAACCTCAGCGCAGTCTGCATTGCGCAGGGTGCTTCGGCAGCCCAGATTGCCGCCGGTTCGATCCAGGATCCAGCAGCAGGCCAAGCCCAATCCACCGGCGGCGGCAACCCGCTCCTGAGCCCTGAAGTAGCAGACACCTTCACCATTGGTGCTGTGTTTGCTCCAACCTTCCTGTCAGGCTTCAGCATGACTGTTGATTACTTCAACGTGAAGGTTGCTGGCGCTGTTTCGGCACCAACCCCATCGGACGTGATCAATGCGTGCTTCCAGAACGTGACTGCCGCTTCGGCTGCAACCGCTGCCTGCAGCAACATTCGTCGCAACCCGGTGAATGGCCGTCTGTCTGGCCCGGCCGGCACCACCTTCGGCCTGCCTACACCATTGTCGAACCTCGGACGTATCGATACCAGCGGTATCGATTTCACGGCCGCCTATGCGACCGATATAGGCTTTGCGCAGTTGTTGATGAACCTTAATGGTACCTACACCATCGACAACTACTTCCAGGCGACCCCGAGCTCAGTCAACCGCGAATGCGTAGGCCAGTACTCGGTAAACTGCGGCGCAATCCAGCCAAAGTGGGCACATAACTTGCGCACCACGCTGGACTTTGATGGCGACGTCAACGTTTCATTGCTGTGGCGTTACATGAGCGGCGTTGAATACGAACGTCGCTTGTTCGAAACACGTAAGGCGTTCAATGGCACCATCACTGGCAGCGGTGTGCTTGTTGGTGAGAAGCTTGATTTCAACCAGATCAGCGCTTTCAGCTACTTTGATCTGTCGGCAGGCTTCAAGATCATGGAGACGTTCACGCTGGATCTCCTTGTCGCCAACCTGTTCGACCGTAAGCCACCAATCGTCGGCGCAACCCTGGGCACCACCGCCCAGAACAGCGGCAACACCTATCCGTCAACTTATGACGCACTGGGTCGCCGCTTCACTGTCACCGTCGGCATGCGCTTCTGATCTTTTCGGAAGAGCAGATAAAAAAGGGGGTGGGCGCGAGCTCGCCCCCTTTTCTTTTGCGCCAAGCCATGAAAGAGGCTCCGCGATGAACGAACCCACACTTTCCCCCGAGATGATTGGCCAGGCCCTTACCGAACATCGCTTCACTGATGCTGCCCAGCTGCTTCAGGCTTGGGTTGAGCAACACCCGGACGACACCGATGCGTGGTTCAATCTCGGATTTTGCTTGCGTCAGATGTTGCAGCCAGCAGCGGCGTTGCACGCCTATCAGCGCGCGATTGATGCCGGTATCACCGAACCGGAACAGGCGCATCTGAACATGGCGGCGGTGAAGGCCGAAGTGTTTCACGATGTCGCTGGTGCCCGCGCCAGCTTGAACACTGCGCTTTCCTTGCAACCCGCATTCGTGCTGGCTTGGCAAAACCTGGGCCAGTTGGAAGAAGATGTGGGCAACGCCGATGCTGCGCGTGCTGCTTATGAATCGGCACTGCGCCACGCGCCGGGTCTTGGCCGCGCCCATGCCCGCATCGCCGGTATTGAGGTTTTTTCCGGACATGCTGCCGAAGGATTGGCGCGCGTGGAGCAGGCGGCGGCGCTGGCCACCACGCATGATGACCTGATCGAATTGTCGTTTTCTGCGGCCAATGCCCTCGATGCTCTTGGCCGCTATGATGAGGCCTTTTCCCATGCATTGGACGCAAACCAATTGCAGAAGCAGTCAACCCGGCTTGCCCACCGACAGTCCGATGTAACCGCGCAGATCGATGCGATGATTGCGCTGTTTCCGGAAGAGCCACTGCCCGCCGCCGAGATGACGGCATCGCCGATCTTTATCTGCGGCCTGTTCCGGTCGGGCTCAACCCTGCTGGAAACCCTCCTGAACCGCCACGCAGGTGTCACCATGGGAGGCGAGCTTGCCTATACGCCATGGTTCATGACGCAATATGGCGGCGATATCCAACCTGCAACGGTCGCCGATGCAGCCGCTCGCTTCCGCGCGGAATACGCCAGCTTTGCGCAAGGTGTACTGGGCGGTACCAGCGTCTTTACCGACAAGCGGATGGATAACTTCCTCTATCTCGGGCTGATCAAGCGCGCGTTCCCGGCAGCGAAGATCGTGCATGTAATGCGCAATCCGATCGACAATTTCCTGTCGATGTACTTCCTGCCCTTTGCCGACAACCTCACCTACGCCAACGATTTCGATGACATGCTGCACTATTACCGGCAGTATCGCCGCCTGATGGCGCACTGGCAGGTCTGCTTTGGCGAGGACATCATCCCCGTGCGCTATGAAGCACTGGTAGAGCAGCCCGAGGCCGTGATCGCCGACATCGCGCAGGCGGTTGGCCTTTCAGGCAAGGCTGAACAAAGCGACGCACAGATCATACGCACGGCGAGCGTCTGGCAAGTGCGCCAGCCTGTCCACGCCCGGTCGCGCGGGCGCTGGCGCAATTACGCTGCACACGTGGGCGAGTTGGCAGACTTGTTGCGTGCCGAGTATCCTGAATTCAGCGAATAAGCGGATTGGGCAGGTCAAGCGGAATCCCCTGCGATTCCGCGACCTTCTCTGTCCAGATTGCGACTTTGCCGATTTCGTCGGCATGGACATCCTCGGTAGCCCGCTCGCGTTCGCGGGCTTCGGCGCCAAATGCGGTGCCGTGCTTGCTGTGGCGGGTAAAGGCCGGACCTGCCACCACGGCCTGCGCATCAAGGCCAACGCCGAACAGACTGCCAAGCGCCGCCATTACATCAGCAGACCGCGCGGTTACCAGATCGCTGTTTAGTGTCCGCACCCGGCCTTCAAGCCGCACTGCCAGTCGTCCAAACAACTGCTGTTGCACCAACCAGCCCATAGCGGCCACTTGCAGATCGGATTGCGCCAGATAGTCCTGCGCGCCGAAACCGATATCATGCAGTCCTTGGCCCAGTTGCTTGACGAGAAGATCACGCACCCACAACCGCCCCTCAAGCCCTTTGCGTGCAATCGAGCCGAGATAGACGCGCAAAGGCGCGTGCAGCAGCAGGGCATGGGATTGCGGACTCAGTTGGAGCATCCCGGCGATGAGCGCATTAGTAATGTTGCTGGGCTTGACCACAATGCTCTCGCCCGGGCCAAACGGTCGAGCAAGCAACTTCAGGCTGGCGTCCATCGCTTGCGCCAATTGGGGGCCAGTGGCACCGCGCATCTGCCAGCCAGCCAAGTCGTTAAGCACCATCGGCTCCTTCAGCCCCATAGCAAGGCCGGGTAGATCGAAGGCACGGGCGAGCACGGACGAAAGACAGAAGGCCGAATGAAAGATGAAATGGACCGGGGCACGTGTCGAGTTCGACAGGGCATTGCGCGCCATGAATGTTTCCGGTGCGCTACCCAGATACTCTTCTGTCAGAAAGGTAGCAGAGGCGTGATCTTTACGGCTGAGGTGGCGAAAACGGAAACCGTCGGCGGCTTCATCAAATCGCCACGGAAACCAGAGCGGATCAGCGGCCAAGTGTGCGACAGTCGTCATGCTTTCTTTTGGCTGGTCGGCCTTTGCTTGTCCAGCAGTAGAAGGTCTTGACAGGCCGTCAGGAGGACTTCTGCTTTGCCTCTTGCAACGGGATGCGAGTGTGGCAAGGCTACGGGCTAAATGATGAACGCGACCGACATGAGCCTGTGCCAACAGGCACTCTCCTTCCTCAAAGCCGGCCAGCCAGCGCAGGCAGGTGCATCGCTGGCGCGGCTCTCGCCAGCGGCTCAGCAGCATCCCGATGCGTTCTATCTGGCAGCGTTGGCATGCGAGGGTCTAGGCCGTACAACAGATGTTGAGCCGCTGTTCGTGGCTGCCATCGAACGTGCGCCGCGCAATCCCGTTTACAAGAACAGTTACGCCCTGTTCCTGTCACGGCAGGGTCTTGGTGCTGAAGCAATTGCCGCGCTGGAAAGCGCCGTTGAAATGGCCCCGGATCATGGCGAGGCTTGGCTCAATCTTGCCTTGTTAAGACAGGAGCGCGGTGATCTGTCCGAGGCCGCCAAGGCGCTGGCCAGAGCAGAGGCACTGGCACCTGACACACCGCGCGTGCTTGCCGCCGCCGGTGCCTTGGCCCAAGCGCAGGGCGACTGCCCAAGGGCAAGGGCGGCCTTGATGAAGGCCGTGAAACAGGCGCCCAGCGATCTGGCCGCTGTATTGCGACTGGCCAAAGCGTTGGGACAACAAGGCGATTTCACGGCTGCTTTGGCGGCGCTCGGTTCTGCCGACGATCCCCAACTGGCCACGACACGTGCAGATCTATTGGCCGATGCCGGACGCATGGAAGAGGCAGAGGCCGCCTATCGCGCTGTTGCGACGCGCTGGCCACACCACACCGAGGCCCTCACCTCACACGCCTTCCTGCTGCCGCAACTGGGCCAGCGATCTGCGGCGCTCGATGTTTTCAGGGCCGTGCTAGCCGATGATGCTCCGGCGCAGGTATGGCGCGCTGCCTTGGCGGCGGCGCGCGGCATCAATGACGGCGCAACGCTGTTGGCTTGGGCAACCGAGGCGGAACAGAAGTTTGGGCCGACAGCAGAATGGCGACTGGCGCGGCTTACAGCGCTGCGGCTACAGGAACGCTATAGCGAGGCATTGGTCGAGGTTCGGACGGAGCAGGTGCGCTTCCCCGGTGAAACAGCGCTGGCCAATCACCGGGCGTGGCTGGCTTTGCGAAATGGTGAACTGGACGAGGCTGAAACTGCGGCACTCGCGGTCAGTCGCGCAACCCCGCTGGACCAGACAGCATGGAGCCTGTTGAGCATTATCTGGAGGCTCAAGAACGATACACGCGAAAGCTGGCTGATCGATTATGACAAATTGGTAATGACCAGGGATCTCGTAGTCCCGACTGGCTGGAGCAACCTAACGACGTTTCTGAGCGATCTCAAGTCAGTGTTAGAGCAACGCCATACGACGCTTAATGCACCCCCGGAACAAACATTGCGCGGCGGCACCCAGACACGCGGCGAACTATTTGCCACAACAGATCCAGTCCTGCTCGCTCTGCGCGATTCACTGGGGACGACGTTGGAGGGCTGCCTGGCAGGCCTGTCGCATCAGGCGGGGCACCCGTTCCTGGGCCGTCTCACCGGCAAAGCGCGGCTGGCGGGCAGTTGGTCGGTGCGGCTTCAGGGCTTGGGCCACCACGTCAACCATATCCACCCTCAAGGCTGGCTCAGCTCGGCCTTTTATGTCGCGCTACCACCCGAGATGGATGCAGATGGCGATGCCGGTTCGCTAACATTCGGTTCGCCAGATGCTGGCCTGGGACTGTCGCTGGTGGCCCGCCGGGTGGTAAGGCCGTCGGCCGGGAAGCTGACAATTTTCCCGAGCTATGTCTGGCATGGGACCTTGCCGTTTCAAAGCACATCATCAAGGCTGACTGCGGCGTTTGATGCTCTGCCGGTTTAGGCCCGGAATCAGAGTTTCTGCTGACACAAGCTAAGCCAACTAGAATTGCCACGTTTGACCTAACCACTTTCTGTCAAAATACTTGGCGCGGCAATAGTGTTACGCGTTTACGGATTAGCTGGTGAAGCAATATCGTCACGCGCAGCCGAGTCTAAATGGTCGTGAGAGACGTAAGAACGCAGCATCAACAACCTGTTCAACAAGGCACCGCCAGTGATCGCTTTCAACGCTTAGTCGGCCAACACTTATCCGGGCACGTTTGATGTGCTTGGTCGCGACTTCTTCATCTCGGCCCAGTTCAGCTTCTGATTCGAAACGAAGTCTAAACAAGGAAGGGCTCCCAATTCGGGTTACGCGCCCTTTTTTGGGTCTACGGCTGTCACGCAACATCAAACCATCTCCAAACTTGTTTGATTCACCTGTTGCGCAAGCGAACAACTGCAAGGAACGTGGTATCCCGCGTATCTCGGGCTCTGCATCCGAGGATAGCTCGCGATTATCCTCCGGTCGGCAAGTACACACACCCGCTTCGCCCTCGAAAACGCCAAAATTTAACAATTTTTTCGCTTGGACTGGCGCCTAACACATTTTTTTGGGGAAAAATTTCAGCGGCCCAGCCTTATCCCTCCTACAACGCTGGCTATTTGCAACGCCTTGCCAAGGATCGCCTCGGAATACCGTAATGATCTGAATTTATTAATTTAAATTTTGTGATTTTTTCAACGGCATGCTCCCACACAAACCGTACCCAGTCCGCCGCAGTGCCCAAAAACCCCTGACAATTCGTACCATACGCCCTTTGAGGCCGCCGCTGATACATTTTGGATTTGTTAACCAATTTATGTGAGGTATTACGGCATTCTACTAAGGGCAGATACTCGATGCGCGCTGATGTAAAGACTCTCTTCGACCGTCTTGGCAAAACCGATTTCCAGTATCACGATTTTGGTGATCGTTTCACCGAGGTCGAGACATGGCCAGTGTTCGAGGCCATTCTGCGCGATCCCCGCGTGCAACAGACCGTTATCGGCAGCGTTGTTGTAACGGCACGCGAACCTGAACCGGAACCGCGCGCGCATCAACCCCTGCCCTTGGCCGCTGCGCTTTCGCGCAAATATGGCGGACAGCAACAAGCTGCGCCCGCGCGCGCCGCGCCACAGGATCCGCAAGACGTGCGCAGCCTGCTTGCCCGGATATCCACTGCGGTCAGCAAGGGAACGCTCTGATGCCCTTGATGCTTGTTCAAGGCCTGCGGGGCGGCGTTGGAACAACAAGCCTCGTTGCCAATCTCGCCATAGGCCTTGCCCAGTCCGGTGTGCCTGTGACCGTCCTTGATATGGCCGCACGCAGCACCATGGCTTTGCACTTCGGTCTGGAGCCGACAGATCGCCTGCCAGCACTAGATGAAGGTCAGCCAAACGATGCCGTTGTGCACGGGGTTACGCTTCGCGATGCCTATACGATAGCAGACCGGGGCGATCTCGCTTATGGTTTGGCGTCGGGCGAAATAAGCTTCGATGATAACATGTTGTTCATTGCCGATGCAGGATCGTCGGATATGACCCTGTTTGAACAGCTCCGCCCGTACGCCGTGCTTGATATGTTGGTGCTTGCGCCTTCGGGCGAATGCCTGGTTAGCCTGCCCGAGGCGCTCGACGCCGCCGGGCCAAACACGCGTTTCGTGCTGAACAAGGCCGACGATACGCGCAAACTGGCGCGTCACGCCGCCGTGTTTGTGCGCGAACTGCTTGGTGATAAACTGCTCGCCACTATTCGCAGCGACGAAGCGGTTGTTGAATCCGCCGCCATGATCCATCCGCTGGTGCGCCATGCACCGGTCAGCGCCGCGCTGCACGATATCAGTGCGCTAGGCGTTCTGATCGCCGGTCTCGTGCCGGTTGGAGGCGCCGAAACCTCCGTCACTCGCGAAGCACCGCACAAGGCTAGCCACGCTGCATGAATGGTCTTTTAAAACGCGCACAGACCGTGCTCTCACTGGTGGCTTTGGTATTTGCCGCAGTCGTGGTGATTGGCGTTCCGCTCGACCTCACCCAGCAATGGTTAATGGCCGGTGGCACGATCTTTGGCACCGTATTGTTGGCCCGCACAAAATCGCGTAAGATGATTCTGACGCTCGGCATTTTGTCGATCCTGACGTCGACGCGCTATATGTTCTGGCGCACCACCCAGACGCTATCGTTCAATACCCTGCCCGAGTTTGTGTTCGGATCAGGGCTGTATCTGGCTGAAATGTACGCATGGGTGCTACTGCTGCTGGGCTTCTTGCAAACAAGTTGGCCGCTTGAGCGACCGGTGGTCGAAATAGAAGGCGAGCCAGACACCTGGCCAACCGTTGATGTCTATGTTCCGACTTACAACGAAAGCCTGGAGATCGTCCGAAACACGGTCTATGCGGCGATGGATATGGATTACCCGGTCGATAGGTTCCGGGTGTTCATCCTTGATGACGGACGGCGCGCGGATTTCCGCGCTTTTGCGCGTGAAGCGGGCTGCGGTTACATCACACGTGACAATAACCTCCACGCAAAAGCTGGCAATCTGAACGCCGCGATGAAGCAAACCGATGGCGAATTGATCGCTATCTTCGATTGCGACCACGTCCCTGTGCGGTCATTCCTGCAACTCAGTGTTGGCTGGTTCCAGAAGGACCCGGCCCTTGCTCTGATGCAAACACCGCACTTTTTCTATTCTCCCGATCCAGTGCAGCGCAACATTGCCTCGGCCCGTCACATGCCGGGCGAGGGCGATCTGTTCTACAATCCGGTTCAAGATGGCAACGATCTGTGGAATGCCACGTTCTTCTGCGGCAGTTGCGCAGTCATTCGCGCCGAGGCACTCGCGCAAACCAATGGCTTTGCCGGTGAAACGGTGACGGAAGACGCCCACACCGCGCTGAAACTTCAACGCATGGGGTGGAACACCGCCTATATCTCAACACGCCTTTCGGCAGGCCTTGCCACAGAACGCCTTGTTGTTCACATCGGCCAGCGTATCCGCTGGGCCCGCGGGATGACGCAAATCATGCGGATCGACAACCCGCTGATGGGCAAGGGCCTCAAATGGCAGCAGCGCCTTTGCTATTTAAACGCGATGCTGCACTTCCAGTTCCCGCTGCCGCGCATCGTATTTTTGACCAGCCCATTGGCATATCTTATCTTCGGCCAGAACATCATCCAGGCATCGGCCACGCTCATTTTTGCTTATGCGATGCCGCATTTGTTCTGCTCGCAAGTGGCCGCAGAACGTCAACAATCCGGATGGCGGCGGCCATATTGGGGGGAAATCTACGAGACTATTCTTGCGTTCCATCTGGTTGCCCCCACGGTGAAAACCTGGTTCCAGCCGCGCAAGGGCAAGTTCAACGTAACCGATAAGGGCGAATTGCTCGACAAGACGTTTTTTGACTGGGCCATCGTCAAGCCGCACCTGATTACGATCAGCCTGATCGTGGGCGGAATCTTGCTGGCAGTGTCCAAGTACCTGTTCTTCCAAAGCTACTTCAATGTGCAGCTCGATACGCTCGCGTTGAACCTGGCTTGGGCAACCTTCAGCTTGATCCTGCTGACCACCGCAGTGTCCGTGGCGCGTGAATCGCGCCAGGCGCGCAAGGAAATCCGTGTGGATGCAGCACTTCCTGTGACGGTCCACTTTGCCTCGGGTCATGTGGCCTATGGCGTAACCACCAATATCTCGATGGGCGGGGCCGCGATCCGCATCCCGGCGGGTGCGGCTTCTCCGGATACAATTGCCCGCCATATCGTGTTGTCGACAGGGACCGAAAACCTCGCAATCCCGGTCGACCAGATCCGGCGGCAGGGCGATATGGTTGCAGTGCAATTCCACAAGCTTGAGCATGTCGCCGCGCGCCAGATCGTGCGTGTTATCATGGGCCGGGCTGACGCGTGGCAGCGCAGCTATGCGCCCGAACGCGTCTCGGGCCTGCGTTCGTTCTGGGACATAATCTTGATTGATATCTTGACGATTAAGCGGGCACTTGGCCTCAATTTTGCCGAACGCCGATTTGAAAAAGCCGCAGTTGTTCAAAAAAGCGCCCAACCCGCAAAGCCGGTGGCACCGGCTGCGCCTGCGGCATCCAAACTGCTGAAGGCTGCGGGTCTGGCGTTCGGGCTGCTGGCATTGGGTTATGCCTTGGCGCCACAGTTCGCACTTGCCGCCCCTGTAACAACTCCCGCAGCAACAGCGCCAGAACTGGCTGCCGCTACGGCTTCAGATCAGCGGTCCGAACGCCTCACTTTCAAAGACTTGCGCATCCGCAACGCCATTCGTTTGCAGGGTACCCGCGGCGAAATCAGCATACCGTTCGGTGTCCGTCAGGATCAGGTTGTCAGCGCCGCATCGATCACCTTGCAAACGGCATGGTCACCAGCCTTGCTGGGTGACCGCAGCCAATTGGTGATCATTGTCAACGGCGAAGTCGTGCAAGTTGTCCAGCTTCTGCCGCAGAACTCGGGCGGCCAGCGGATCACAGTACCGGTCAACCCTGCGTTGTTTCTGCCCGGAGACAACCAGCTCAACTTGCGCTTGATCGGGCATTATGCACGCGATTGCGAGGATCCGTTCCATAGCCTGCTCTGGGCCAACATCAGCAATACACGTTCATGGCTTGACCTGACCCTCCAACCCCTGCCGAACACCCCGGATCTCGCCCGCCTGCCCGCGCCATTCTTTGAAAAGGGCATCAATACGGCCCTGAAAGTGCCATTCGTATTTCCCGGTCAGCCCCATCGCGGCGAACTCGAAGCCGCAGCATCCATCGCTTCATGGCTTGGTAGCCTTGCCAGCTATCGCGGCTATGCGTTCAAGCCTTCATTTGGTGCCGTACCCACCGGCAACGCGGTGGTCTTTCTCAATCGGGGCGATGCCATGCCGGAACTTGGCCTTGCCGTAACCGGACCATCAGCCGCGGTCATCGTCAACCCGACTGACCGGTTTGGCAAGCTGCTCGTAATCATGGGCCGTGACGACACGGAATTGCGGCTTGCCGCTGCTGCTATTGCCACCGGTAAAGGCCTGTTTGGCGGCCCAAGGATGAGCTTTGAGGGTGCGCGAATTCCCACTTGGCCGCGCTATGGTGCGCCGCGCTGGCTTTCAACAGATCGCGCGATGAAAGTCGGCGAGCTGGTTGAACCTTATGCACTGCAAGGCATGGGCCTGCCGCCCGGCCCGCTGACCGTGCGCTTCCGCGTCGCACCAGACCTGTTCTTCTGGCCGCGTCAAGGCGGCGAAGTCGATTTGCAGTATCGCTATCCCGTGGCCAGTTGGCTTGATCGCGATGCCTCGCGCCTCGATGTCTCGATGAACGGGCAATACCTCAAGTCTTTGCCCGTCACCGGTAGCTGGTGGAGCGGGATTTTTGGCAAGAGCGGCGTGAACAGTTCGGACAACACGGCAAGCGTGGTCATGCCGCGCTACAGTCTGTTCGGGCAGAACGAACTGGTGTTCGATTACAACCTGATTGTTGCGGACAAGCAGAAGTGTACCGGCATGCTACCTGATAACGTGCGCGTTGCAGTTTTGCCAGATTCAAAGATTGATCTGACAGCAGCCTATCATGGCATCGAAATGCCGGATCTGGCCCCCTTTGCCAGCGCTGGATATCCGTTCACAATCAGGCCTGATCTGGCTGAGACAACGGTAATCATGGCCAGTGATCCAACGCCCGCTGCGATTGAAGCATTCCTGACGCTGATGGGTCGGTTTGGCGATTCCACCGGCGTTGCCACAACAGGCATTACCATTACGGACCGTGCAGAAGCTTCACGCCTTGAGGATCAGGACATCTTGGTGATTGGCAGTACCAACCTTGCCGGGTCCGAAGAACTGTTTGCACCAGCACCACTGCGTTATGAAGGTGATGCCCTGCAAGTCGCGCAGAAAAGCCCGATGCAATATGTCGGCGCGCTGCTCAATAACCGTCCGCAAGCCGACAAAGCGGACATTGAAAGCGTGGTCCGAAGCGCGCGCGGCTTCAGCGGCTTTGTCAGCTTCCGTTCTCCTTATGGAAAAGAGCGCACGGTTGTGGCGCTTCTTGCCGAAGACACGGTCGAATTGCCAAAGCTGGTTGATGGCATGGCCGACGCCAAGATCAACGCACAGATTCAAGGCGATCTTGCGGTCGTATCGGGCGAAGGTATGGTCAGCTTTGCGATCGGGCCAACCTATTGGGTGGGCTCGCTGCCCGTCTGGATGAAGGTCGCATACTGGTTCAGTCAACGCCCCTTCCTGATGGCTTTGTCAACGCTGATCCTCGCTTTGGGGCTGACTGGGCCCGCCTTCCTCTTCTTCCGCCGTCAGGCTCGTGCCCGATTGGCTGCCATTGGCGATAAAGGTGAACCTAAATGACGCGCAAATCCGACCTTTTGCAGCGCAGCCTGATCTTGTGCCTGCTGGGCACCATGGCTCAACCAGGTACTGCGGCAGCTGAAGTTCCTGGCGTCAAGGCATTGATCGAGCAAGCCAAATACTGGCGATCCAAAGGGCGCAACGACCTTGCGGACCAAGCCCTGCGTCGTGCCCGGGCGCTTGATCCAAAAAGTGTGGAAGCAAAACAGGCGGCCCCAAAGCCTGCACCAAAACAGTTGCCAAAGCCTGCATTTGGACAACAGTCGGCACCGGTGGCCAAGGCACCAGTCGTCCGCCAAAAGGTTGCCGCCCCTGCTCCGAAACGCCAAGCTGAAGCCCGGCGGCCCAAGGCAACACCGGCCTCAACCGCAGGAACCGTGCGCGTTGCCGGCTTTTCGGCCTTGGATGCTGGCGATATCGACACAGCGGCCAACCGCTTCGAACGAGCGCTGACGTCTAATCGCAACGATGGCGATGCATTGGGCGGATTGGGCATTGTAAGGTTGCGCCAAAGCCGGTTTTCCGAAGCGCGCGATCTGCTCGAACGAGCATCACGCCAGCCCGGCGCATCTCGCTGGGCCGAGGCGCTCACCACATCGCGCTTCTTTGCCGGCGTCGAAGATGCGCGACGTGCGCTTAACGCTGGCATGACCGACAAAGCGCAAGCAATTGCCGAAGACGTCGTACGGATGAATTATGAAGAGCCGCAACCAGCTCTGGAAGCGTTGGCGGAAATCTACGAAAAGCAAGGCAGGTTTGCCGACGCGGCTGATCTTTACAGCCAGGCAGGGGACGGTGGAGCCGATAATGAATCGCGTTTGCGCAGCCGTGCTGCCCGTGGACGTGCGCTTGCTGCTGCGGCGCAAGGCGATGATTTCATGGCTGAGCAAGAGTTCCACAACGGCCTGTTGATCGACAGCAACGATCCATGGATCCGTTATGAATTTGCGCGCTTCATGATCCGTAAAGGTCGGCGCGTCGAAGCAGAATCGCTCATCGCCTCGTTGTCGCAGGCTACCTCGACCGACGCAATTTACGCAGCCGCACTTGTTCATCAGGACCTTGGCAATGCGCTCGCGGCTTCAGCCCTGATTGACCGTATCCCGGAAGGCCAGCGCACCCCTGCGATGCAAACTTTTGCGATCAGCATCAAGACCGAGAGCGCAATCCAACGGGCCAAGGCCATGGCCGATGTCGGGCAGAAGGCCGGTGCGATTTCGGCTCTGCGGCAAATTGGCGCGATGTCTACCCTGCCAGCTGCTCGCCGTGCCCAAGTGGCAGACGCGCTGTTTGATCTGAACGATACTGCCGCTGCATCCAGCATGGCCGCCAATGCCTTGAACGGTGAAATTACCGATCTTGCGGGATACGATGCAGTCGTTCGCGTCTTGGCCAAAACCGGACGCGAAGATCTGGCGCGCAAAGCCTTGCAAAAGGCGGCTCCGCTGGGCAACAGTTCAGCCGAAGGACAGCGGGCCTTGGCCAGAATGTCTGCCGGACTTGCTGTTTCTCAGGCTGAACGGATGCGCCTTGCCGGTCAATTTGCGCCTGCTTTTGACTTGTTGCAAACGGCCTGGGCGTCGATGCCCGATGATGTGGAAGTCCTTTCCGCTATTGCACGCCTGTACCAAAGCGGCAGAATGCCTGCCCGCGCGGCACAATCGTTCCAACTCGTACTAGCGCGCGAACCGCGCAACCGGGGTGCGTTGATCGGGCTTGCTGAAACCGCCCAAGCGGCAGGCGACCGCGCTTTGTCTGCCCGCGCCAGCGACAAGGCAATCGAGGCATGGCCTGATGATTATCAAGTTCGTCTAACGTTGGCACGCGTTGCCGAACAACGCGGCGATAAGGGCGCTTCGGTACGGCTGCTGAAACAAGCACGGTCGCTTTATACCCAACAGAACGCTGGCGCCTCAAGCGTGCAACAAGGTGGTAATCCGTTCGCGGCCGGCAATGTCCCCAACGATGGCAACCCGTTCCGCACACAAGCCATGTCTACGCCGCCGGCACCGGCACGGATAAATCCGTTCGCACTGGGAAATGGCACGCAGCTTCCGGCGGTTGGCATGGCAAACTTTGATCAGCCCGCCAGAGCGAGGCTTCAACCCATGTCTGCGAATGGATGGGACAACCCGGTTGCCACCCAAACCCGTTCGCAAGGCAATTGGGATAGCCCTGCCCCTGCGCGGTCACAAAGCGGATGGGACAATCCCGTCCCTGCCCGCGCGCAAAGTGGATGGGACAATCCCTCTCCCGCGCCGTCGCAAAGCGGCTGGGACAATCCCTCTCCCGCGCCGTCGCAAAGCGGCTGGGACAATCCTGCCCCGGCACGGGACCAAGGTGGGTGGGGCAATCCTGCCCCGTCCTATAGCCCGTCGCAGAACCAATTTGCCGCAGCACAGTATCAGCCTGTACCATCACCATTCCCCAGCAGCACCAGCCGCAATTATGGTTCGATGCCAATGGGCGGATCCGCTGACCCCATCATGGCCGGTATTGAATCCGATATCCGCGCGCTCACCAAAAATTCTGGGCCTAGGGTGGATTTGCAAACAGCCTATCGCCAGCGCAAGGGCGAAACGGGCCTTAGCCAATTCAGCGAAATCAAGGGTACGGCAGAGCTCTCGACCGGCCTGCTTGGAGGCCGCGCAAAAGTGCGTGCCGAGGCAGTTATGATTGATGCCGGGCGCCCCGAAGGCTCGGGCCTTGCTCGCTTTGGCCGCAACGCAACGATCGAAGCGCGCTCGATCGTTAACAGGGTGCCTTCACCGTTGGTGCAAGCTGCAACCCAGCAAGCATCGGGAGTTGCATTATCAGCCGGTTATGAAAATGATCTGGTACAGGCTGAAGTTGGCACAACGCCCATAAACATGGGGCGCACCAAGCTTGCCTTCCGTGCTGCGTTGACGCCACGCATAACGCCGAATCTGACCGCAAAGGTGTGGGTCGAGAAAAAACCGGTCACCGATTCCGTTATCTCTTACGCAGGCACGCGCGATCCCGTTTCGGGTGAGCGCTGGGGCGGGGTGATGCGCACCGGTGGTGGTGTGGCAGGCTCTTATGACAGCGAAGGCAATGGTGTGTATGGCGAGCTTGCCTATAGCCGCTATCGCGGTCGCATTGTTCCCAACAACTCGTCATTTGAAGCAAACTTTGGCGGCTACCTGCGTTTGTTCAAGGGCGAACATTCGCAATTGACCGGCGGCATCAACGCCAATTACCAAACTTATGACAACAACCAGAATCACTTCACCTATGGTCACGGCGGTTATTTCAGCCCACAGAACTTTGTCAGCATCGGCTTCCCCATCAACTACACACTAGAAACCGACAAGCTGGATGTGAAGGCCAACATTACCCCCGGTTTCCAAAGCTTCAAGCAGGAAGACACCGCGCTCTACCCCTCGGAACCCGGCTTGCAGGCGCAGCTTGACGCGTTCAAGCTCCTCAACACCGATGTGCGGTCACGTTATGATAGCCTCAGCCGCACCGGCTTTGCCATTACAGCAGGCGGTTCTGCCTACTACCGGATTTCACCCACCACCGAGATTGGCGGCAACACCTCGTTCAATACATTCGGAAACTTTGACGAATTCCGTTCAACAATCGGGATTCGCCAATCTATCGGGGGAACGAATTAAATCCGATGCCGCTTACCGCAACGTCATCTTCCCTAAGCGTACACGGCGTTCCGATCCTTCTGGCGCAAGTGGTGGCAGAGCTTTCAGATGTGGCCCCTGTTCCACAAATCCAAAGCTTCGTTTTCGCCCTAGGCCAGCGGTTGGCGACGCGTGTTTACCTGAACGATGCCGCAAGCCTGACGGAACTCGAAGACCAGGTGAATATGCTGTGGCGCGAACTTGGCATCGGGCGTTCGCGCATGGCGGCTGATGCCACTGCCATCGTCGTGCATCATGATCCCGGTCATTTGCCCGATGATGTGATTGAAGCCGAGGCCTTGCCCTATGTGGCCGAATTGGTGCGCGGAACGTTTGATGCATGTTTCCGGCGGCTTGGCAGCAGCGAAAAGACAAAGACTACCGCAAAATGGGTCAAACACATGATTGAAATCCGTCATGGCAGTTAATCGCCGAAGCTTCGGCCTTGGCCTGGTGTCCATTTTGACTGTAGCCTGCGCAAAAGTACCCGAAAGCAAAGCCAAGACAGGCGATGGTTTCTGGGCGCAGTTTCGTGAGCGCTTCATTTTGCCTTCAGGTCGCGTGATCGATAATGGCAACGGCAACATCAGCCATAGCGAAGGGCAAGGCTATGGCTTGCTGCTGGCCGCGATCAACAGTGACGAAGCCACTTTCGATGCGCTGGCAGAATGGACGCAGGATACGTTGGGCCGCGATGACATGGCGCTCCATGCGTGGCGCTATGATTCGCGCGAATTCAATCCGATACCCGACCGGAACAATGCCACCGATGGCGATATGCTGATTGCTTGGGCGCTTTCGCTTGGTGCCAAGAAATGGCGCAATAACAGCTATGCCGCGCGCTCCAAGGCAATCCGCCGAGCGATCCGTTCACGCCTGATTGTTCAACGCAATGGCGAACAGTTGCTACTCCCGGGGCTTGTCGGTTTTGTCGAAGCCGAGCGCGTGGTGATTAACCCCTCATATTACATCTGGCCTGCGCTTGATCACTTCCGCGCGGTTGATGGTGCGGCAGCGTGGGCGGCGGTAATCAATGATGGCATGCGGATCATGTCCCGCGCGCGCTTCGGGCCGTTCGGTCTGCCAGCAGATTGGCTTCAGGTTGATCCGACCGGCACCTGGATGCCAGCGATCGACAAACCGCCCCGCTTCGGCTTCGATGCCATCCGCATCCCGCTTTACGCCGAAGCCGGGCACCGCAAGACCTTGTCCGAACCAATCATCGCATGGTGGCAATCGTTGGCCACGTCAGGCCAGCCGATCCCGGCATGGATCGATCTGCAATCGGGAGAAGTCGCGCCTTATGGCCTGTCTGTCGGTGGCGAAGCGATCAAAGCGCTCGCGCTTGGCCAGCCCCAGCCCGAGGTTCTGGCATCCGACTACTACGCCGCCGTGCTGCAACTGTTTGCCCGCTACGTAAAGTAACCGCCAAGGCTACTTCGCAGGCCCGGCCTTCTTGGCCTTGTGTTCAGCCAGCAGCATATCCAGCTCTTCGATGCGCAAGCGTTCGGGCGTGCCCTTGGGCAGGCCCTTAAGGCGGCAGGCAGCCCACAGGCTTTTGCGCTCGGCTTCCAGCGCTTTGAGATAAAGGTCGGCCATCGTTACTTCCTTTTGCCGGATTTGGCCGGGCGGATCCGCCGCTCGGCCATTGTGCCGGTATTGTCCTGATCTTCGCTCGACAGCTTGCGCCAGCGGCCCAATCGCGCTGTATCAAGCGACCCGTCGTTGATCGCCGCCCGCACCGCACAGCCGGGTTCAGCCTCATGCGTGCAATTGGTAAAGCGGCATTCGAGCGTAAGCGCGACGATATCATCGAACACTTCGGCAAGGCCGGTAGCAGCGTCGGAAAGCTGGAATTCGCGCATTCCCGGCGTGTCCATCAACCAGCCGCCCTGCTCCAGCCGGTGCATCTGGCGCACCGTGGTGGTGTGGCGGCCTTTGCCGTCCTGTTCACGAACGGCTTGCGTCAGAATGCTGTCAGAACCGCGCATGGTGTTGACCAGCGTCGATTTTCCCACACCGGATGAGCCCAGCAGCGCTACCGTCTCTCCCCTACCGCAACGCGCGGTCAAATGCGCCACGCTGGCCGGATCACGCGCATTCACCGTCTCGACCGCAAGGCCCGGTTGCAGGCGATGTGCCCGCGCGATGTAGCTATCAAGATCGTCGGTCAGATCAATCTTGGTCAGCACCAGCACCGGCGTGACATCCACTTCGCGGCAAAGCACAAGATAACGCTCAAGCCGGGCAACGCTGAAATCCTGATTGCACGATGCGACAATGAATAGCGTATCGACATTGGCCGCGATCAACTGCAACCGCCGGTCATCGCCGGGCGCGGGCCGCTTAAACAAGTTGATGCGCGTAAGCACGCGCTGCGGCTCAAGGGTTTCGCGATCAATCAGCAACCAATCGCCCACCGTCGGCCGGTCTTCCTCGCCATGCGAAACCGGCAAACGCGACGAAATCTGCGCATCGATTCCGTCGCCCGCCACCGCAATCTCGCCGCGATGAACCGCCATAACGCGCACCGGCTGGCAAGTTTGTGCCTCCTCCAGCGTCACTTGCGCACTGAAAAACGATGTCCAGCCAAGGTCTGCAAGAAGGGTGTCAGGATCGATCATAACGGGTTGGCAAGGGCTTTCATGGGCACGCGATGTTATCGATCGGGATAGGATGCAGCCTCCAAGCACGTGGCAGCGCCAATGGCAATGACAGATGATGCTGGAGCGCTTCTAATGTAAGGCACTCTCGCGATGGTTAACAGATGGCCCGCGCTTACGCGGGCTTGAGGCTTGGTCCACAAGTGCTTTGAAGGTTTCCGCCGGACTCTTTACGAACGCGCAATTGATTCCTTCAATCGACTCGCACGCGGGCTCCGCGCCCGTCATCTCGTATGATGACAGACCCTCGGGATTTTGAATTACAATGAATTATCGTCATTCCTTCCATGCCGGCAATAGCGCCGATGTCGTGAAGCACAGCCTGCTGATCGCCCTCGTGCGCGCCTTGCAACTCAAAGAGAGCGCGCTGACCCTGATCGACACCCATGCTGGCTGCGGGCTGTACGACCTTGATGGCGAGGAGGCCGGGCGCACCGGCGAGGCCACACATGGCGTGTTGCGGGCCTTTACCGACTCGAGCCCCCTGCTGGACGACTACCGCGCCGTGGTTCAGGCGGTGAATGCGGGGCAGACATCAGATATCGGGGCCAGGCCGCGCCTCTACCCAGGCTCGCCGCAGATTCTGGCGCAGCTTCTGCGGCCGCAGGATTTCCTGATCCTTAACGAAAAGCATCCAGACGACGCCTATACGCTGCGCGGCGTGATTCGCGGCACATCCGCTGCCGTGCACGAGCGCGACGCCTATGAGCTTTGGCTGGCGATGCTGCCGACCAAAACGCCACGCGGCGTAGTAGTGGTCGACCCGCCTTATGAACAGACGGACGAACGCGCCCGCATCACAGCCACCCTCGCCGCCGCTCACCGCAAATGGGCGCATGGCGTGATGGTGATCTGGTATCCGCTGAAGGAGCGCTCCACGCATGCACAATGGAAACATCAGTTGCGCAAACTGGGCATCCCGAAATTCCTGCTCATCGAGCATTGGCTTTACGATAGCGATCAACCCGGCATCTATAACGGCGCGGGCCTTTTTATCATCAACCCGCCCTATGCTTTCACAGAAAGGGTGCCGCCTTTGCTGGAAGCCCTGCGCACCGTGCTAGCGCCGGAGGGGCATAGGGGCGAGATCACCGCTGATTGGTTAGACTATAAGTAGCAGGACCGGTCAGCCCCCGCCGCAAGGCGGCGGAATGCCAACTTCGCCGGGGGCCGGATTTGCTCGCCCTTTGACCAGCGCTACCCCGCATCCGCGTCATTCCCAAACCGGTAACCGATCCCCGGCTCGTTGCAGATCAATTGCTGTTGCGAGGGGTCGACATCGATTTTGCGGCCGAGCGACCGTACGGCGACGCGCAGAAACCACGATCACCGGAATATCGGCTATGCCCCGGATCGCGCCGAGCAGTTCCAGCCCTTCGCGATCGGGCAGTCCAAGATCGAGCAGAACCGCATCGATCCCGCCTTGCCCCAGCAGGACCAGCGCTGATCGGCCATCGCTTGCGCCAACCGCATGATATCCGCCGCGCGCCAGAACCGCGGCTTCATCATCGATACACAAGATACGGCTCATCGCGGTGCCTTCGTGACGGGCATGGCAAGGATGAAACTGGCCCCGCCCGATGGCGCGGTTGCGATGGTCACCATCATACCCATCGCTTCGGCAAAACCGCGCACGATGGCAAGGCCCAAGCCGCTGCCATTGGTGCGATCACCGCCTTCGCCCCCGACAAGCGCCGCCGCCAGTAGCGGCACCCAGCCGCCCTCCATCACGCGCAGGATGTTCGCGCCGAAAAAGAACACGTCGAGCGCAAGAAGCGGCGCGATCAGCACAGTCGCCCAAACAGGGTTCCAGTGCCACCTGCGCCACGCGATGACGAATGCAAGGCAAGTAGTCACAACCATCGTTCCGGTCACCGCGATGCCATAGGCCGCCGCCATCGCCTTGAGCGCCAATGCACCCTGCCCCAGATAATTGAGCGTCAATGCAGGCCACACGAAGGACAGGCAGCCAAGCTGGATAGGCAAGCGGCCAAAGCGCCCAAAGTAATGGCAGGCACCCCCATCACTTCAAACGCGGGTATGGAGCCCCTCCACCGCCTATAGCACTGAGAGCGCTGGCGTTAGGATTGCATCGCCATAGACCACACCAATGGCCCCAAGCGTAAGCGCTGCAATGGCTGAGCGGAATGGTTTGGCGGCGAGATCGGTGCTGGAATCGTGTTTCAATGGACCTGTCCTCAAGGAAGCGGACCGCCGATTGCGCGCTTTGTGCGTTAAGTTGCCATGCGGATTTGCATAGCTTTGCGTAAAGTCTGCATAAAGTTGCGGTTGCATCTCTCGCCGGGACAGTTGATCTGGCTAGCTGTGAAATGGAGTTTCAATCAATGAGTGTCGCGTTTCGCCGCGAAGGCGATGACGAACATATGGAGCCGAAGTTCGAGCTGCCGATCCCGCCGGGGCCTAATCTGGTCACGCCGCGCGGGCTGGCGCTGATCCGCGCCAGGCTGGCCGAACTCGAAGCGCAATTGCCCGCTATCACGGATGAAGAAGCGATCAAAAAGGCGCGGCGCGAATTGCGCTATTGGGGAACCCGGCAATCGACCGCACAACTCGTGGACTGCCCCGATGGCCGCGTGGTTGCGTTCGGCACGACGGTCAGCATCCGGCTAGGTGGCAAGCTGCGCGAAGTCACCATCGTCGGCGATGACGAAGCTGATCCCGCCAGCGGCCTGATCTCGTTCTCTGCACCGCTAAGCCGCGCGCTGCTTGATGCCGAAGTGGGTGAACTGGTTGACTTTGCTGGCAAAGTTGAGGCGATAGAGATCATCGCCATTGCCGTGCGGGACGAATAGCAAGCCAGAATGCGGCTTCATGCAACAAAAATTGTTCCAATTTTATCAGTGCCTTAAGCGGCCAAAAGGCCACTACCACACTTGCTATAATACAATGACCTGTCCCAACCTTGCGCGGAAAGGGGAGGACAGGTCTTGGATACATCAAACTCCAAACGCGCTGCCACTTGGCTCACGATCTGCACAGCGGCCTTCGCGCTGGCGCATCCGGCAGCAGCATCTACGCTGATCACCGGCGCAGCGGTCTATGACGGCACTGGGGCGCCTGCGCAGAACGTGTCTGTCCGCATCGATAAAGACGTGATCGTGGCCGTTGGCGCTCTGCGCGCACGCAAGGGTGAAACAGTGATCGATGGCAAAGGCCTGGTGCTATCCCCCGGTTTTATCGATGCGCACAGCCATCATGATCGCGGCGATTATGCCGATCGTGCGATGCCGCCGCTGCTGGCGCAAGGCGTCACCTCGATCGTGATCGGGCAGGATGGCGAAAGTGCCGCCGCCTTTTCCGATATTGCCGCCAAATTTGCCGCACGCACGCCCGCGATCAACCTCGGCTCCTATACCGGCCACGGATACTTGCGCGACAAAGTGATGGGGGTTGATTTCAAACGTATCGCCACGCCAGCCGAAGTTTCCGCCATGCAAGGGCTTCTGGCGGCAGATATCAAGGCGGGATCATTGGGCCTCTCAACCGGCCTCGAATACGATCCCGGCATTTACTCCGATCATGCCGAACTGCTCGCGCTCACCCAGACCGCAGCGAACCTTGGCGGGCGCTACATCAGCCACATGCGCAACGAAGATATAACCTTCGATGCCGCGCTCGACGAACTGCTCGACCTTGGCGAGAAGACGGGCATTCCGGTACAAGTCTCGCACCTCAAGCAGGGCGTGGTGGATCGCTGGGGCACCGCCAAGGGCGTCATCGCCAAGCTGGATGCCGCCCGCGCCCGGGGTATCAAGGTGACTGCCGACGTCTACCCCTACGAATATTGGCAATCGACGCTGACCGTGCTGTTCCCCAAGCGCGATTTCACCGACGTTGAAGCGGCGCGTTTCGCACTGACACACCTTACCACGCCCGAGGGCATGCTACTTGGCTTCTATGCACCAGACCCGGCGCTGGTGGGCAAGACCATCGCGCAGATCGCTGCAGCGCGCGGCGAGGAACCGGCCAAGACCTATCTCTCGCTTATCCAGACCGCAGAGGCGTGGAAACTCGCCAATCCGGAAAAGGGCCGCGCTGAGGCGGTAATCGGCACCGCAATGGACACCCGCGATGTCGCCGATTTCTTTGCGTGGGAACACAGCGTACTCTGTTCCGATGGCATGATCGGATCGCGCCATCCGCGTGGCGCGGGGGCTTTTGCCAAAGTGCTGCGGCTCTATGTGCGCGAACAGAAGAGGCTGACCATGGCGCAAGCGATCCGCAAGATGACCGCACAAACCGCCGAGCAACTCGGCATCGCCGGACGCGGCACCATCCGCAAAGGCTACAAGGCCGATCTTGTCTTGTTCGATCCTAACCGCATTACCGATAACGCCACGGTAGAGGTACCGGGAGCCTTGGCCGAGGGCGTAGCGATGGTCATGGTCAATGGCGTGGTCGTGGCCGACAAGGGTAAGCCGACCGGCGTCTATCCCGGCCAGATCATTCGCCGAGGCATCTATTGATGCAACGCCGCGCGTTCCTCACCGGCGGCGCAGCACTGGCCGGTGTGACGGCCGGGCAAGCGCTGGCCGCTCCGGTGCTGAGCGCCAACAATTCCGGCCTCACACTTGCCAAAGCAGCACGGCGCAATGGCTGGATCGAGATTGATGCCGCAGCGTTCGAGGCCAATATCGACGCGGTGCGTGACTGGGTCGGTCCGGCGCGGCTTTGCGCGGTGATGAAGGCCGACGCTTATGGCAATGGCATCGCGCTCCTGATCCCTTCGATCATCGCCAAGCGCGTAACCGATGTTGCCATCACTTCGAACGACGAGGCGCGCGTGGCGCGGGCTTTGGGCTATCGCAGCAGGCTGTACCGCATTCGCACAGCAACGCCCGACGAGATGGAAGACGCCTTCGCCTTTGGCGTAGAAGAACTGGTGGCTAATCCGGATGCCGCGCTGCGGCTACAGCAGATGTGGCGCAAACGCTCAAAGAAGCGCGCCCTGCCCGTCCAGCTTGCGCTCAACGCGAGCGGCATGTCGCGCAACGGGGTGGAACTTTCAACCGACTATGGCAAAGCCGATGCGCGGACGCTGCTGGGGCTCGAAGGCCTCACCATTCGCGGCGTGATGACCCATTACCCCAGTGAAGAAGCCGACGACATTCTGGGCCAGTTGCGCCACTTCCACGAAGATCTGGCATGGCTGCAAGCCCAAGGCTTGCCGCAAGCCAATCTGTTGCGCCACACCTCCAACACCTTTGCCGCACTCAAACATCCAGAAACGCGGCTCGATATGGTGCGCATCGGCGGCGCGATCTATGGCGATCCGGGATCATACAAGACCGACCGCTTTATCCAGACGATGACCATCAAATCACGCGTTGCGGCGGTCAACCGCTATCCGGCGGGGCAGACTGTGAATTATGACCGCACCTTCCGGCTCGAACGCGAAAGCTGGCTGGCGAATATTCCGCTGGGCTATTCCGATGGCTTCCGGCGCGGGTTCAGCCACTCCAACCGGCCAGAGTTTCCCGCCGATAACCGCAACCGCAGCGAAGTGCTGATCGGTGGCAAGCGCTTCCCGATTGTCGGGCGCGTAACGATGAACACGCTGATGGTCGACGTCACCGGATCGCAAGACCGCATCCGCCTCGATGATGAGATCGTGTTGTTCGGCGCGCAAGGCGATCAGCGCATTACGCAGGCCGAGTTCGAAGCGAACAGTTCCGCTTATGCGCCCGAAATGCTTAGCGTTCTGGGCACTGCCCTGCCCCGCGTGTTAGGGCCTCAAAAGAAATGATTGCCCTGCCCGCACAAACCCTGTTTTTTGCGGCCGTGCAGGGATTGCAGCACATCCAACGCCTATCGCTGCACTCATATATCGTTGCTCAACGTCTGCTGCGAGAGATGCAGATACCGCTCATTGAAATCGGCAATCGCGCGCAGCTTGCGCCAATCGGGGATCGAGATATGGCCGCGATGCGGTTGAATAAGATTTTCGGACGCAAGATCGCGCAATACGCGATTGGCGTGGACCGCACTTAGGCCAGTCGCGTCGGCAAGCTGCTCCTGAGTCATCGGCAGGTCGCGATTGTCGGGATCGTTGAATTGCATCATTTCGCAGCGCAACATGAATTCGCAAATGATGTGCGCCATCCGGCTTCGCGCATCACGTCGCCCCAGATTGAGCACCCATTCCCGAAAAATCGCAGCGTCTACCAGCACATTGATAAACACGGCTTGCGCAAAACGGGAGCGCTTGTGAAACAATCTTTGGATTGCCGCACGCGGGACAAAGGCAACTGGCCCTGCAGTAAGCATTTGCACGCTGTGATCGGCGACATCCAGAAACAGGTTTTGAAAATCCAGTGCATCGCCAGGAATATGGATTGCCAAAATCTGGCGCTGACCATCACCAGTCAAAAGCTGCCGGAATGCAAAACCCGAAACCAGCACTTCACAACAGTCTACATCTTCGCCTTCGCGGATGACATAATCATTTGCAGACAGCGCCTTAATAACAACGGGAAGATCAAGGACCGCCTGCTGATCTTCCTCGCAAAGAATGGCGCGCTGTTTAAGGTTGCGCAAAAGCAATCCCATCGGATTCCGAGATGTCAGCATAAAAGGCAGCTTCCGTAAACAGCAGGAGCATGTCGTCCTTAAAGTGGCACGACCACAACGGGATCTCTAAAGATAACTGGCCCGCCATGTGCTGCTGTAAACGATCGAGATCGACTTTTGGCTACGAGAAGCCCTGGCGCACCCGCAATTCTATTTTGAAAGCCATGGCGACTGGCCACCAGGTTCGCACAGGCTCGCTTTGATGCGCTGCGGTCTGCGCGAAAACAATGGCCCGCGTGTGGTAGCTTACCCCGGTAAGCTTGCCGTTTGCCGCAAAGCCTCACCCAGCGCGAGGGCCGTAGCAGTGGCAAGATTCATCGAGCGGACCTGAGGCCGCATCGGAATGCACACTCGCTCCTGACAGGCATCTGCCACTGATGCCGGCACGCCTGCGCTCTCTTTTCCAAACAACAGCACATCGTCAGCCGCATATTCAAAGGCGTAGGATGATCGTTTGCTTTTGGTGGTGAACAATACCAGCCGGCGCGAGCCGATAGCAGCCTTGAATGCCGCAAAATCAGCATGGCGGGTAAAGTTTACGTGGTCGATGTAGTCCATTGCAGCCCTGCGAACCCGGCGGTCCTCCCACGCGAACCCCAGCGGTTCGATAAGGTCAACATCTGCCCCAAGACAGGCCGCAAGGCGCAGAACAGCACCAACATTGCCGGGGATTTCCGGCTCAAACAGGGCAATACGCATCGGCGCTGATTGGCGCGGGCAGGCCGTTTTGGCAAGCCCTTGCCTAGGCTCAGGACCTATTAAATCACTTGCGGTGGGAACGATTGATTGATTCAAT
>NZ_LJHY01000002.1 GCF_001295795.1 Novosphingobium sp. AAP83 | reverse complement strand
TCTGCATCGCCGCAACCGTCATCTTCTGGCTCAATCAATGAGTCCTGAGCCTAAGTGAGCTGATATGGTGTTTAGGCGGTGCTCATGAACGCGTCGAAGGCCATGGATTTGGGGAACGGTCTTGCGGCTCGATCTTCAGATTTAGTGCGATATGCAACGTTTATTTTTTGATTAAAATATGATAATTTTTACACAAAACATCGAGGATGTGATTTTGATGTTGGATGTAGATGCGGAATGGTGAAGGTAGTAGCGTGTAAAATCATGATGGGGATGGCTCGATGGATCAAACCGCGCCGGTTTTGAACGGAATGTTGGCACGCCACGATCCTGCTTTGGAGGGATCAAGCGCCCCTCCTGTTGCTTCGGTCATCGTCAAACAGGCAATGACCCGCCGCCGACCCGGTGCCCATATCGTCGTCTTTGCCAATGAAAAGGGCGGGGTTGGTAAATCCACGCTCGCGTTCCACACCGCAGTGGCTCTTGCGTATTCAGGCGCCCGCGTCCTCGCGATTGACCTGGATCGCCGCCAGTGCTCGCTTTCGCATACGCTGAATGTTCGTGCGGGTACGGACAGAGCCCTGAACGTCGGCCTTCCATCAGCACGCCATCTTGTGTTGGAGAGGCAAAGCGGACCACTTCTGGATCAGGAGATAGCCAGGATCGGATCAGGAACCGATTTTATTGTGATCGATTTACCAGGCGCAGACTCGACAACGGCACGCCACGCTATTGCGATCGCAAATACTCTGGTCACGCCTGTTGGAAGTTCGACTTTTGATCTTAACGCCTTGGGGCAAACCCACCCTGTAACCCGCCAGCTTACCCGGATGGGGAATTTTGGATGCCTGGTCAGCGAAATCAGAGCTGAATTACTGGCCCATAGCCAACCGGTATTCGATTGGCTCGTTTTGAAAAACAGATCCCGCACAACGGATCGCAGGCTTGAACATCAGGCCAGCGAGGCCTTGTCGCTCATGGCCACAGAGATGAACTTCCGTGTGGGGAACGGATTGGCTGAGCGGATTGGTTTCAGGGATCTTCTCTCTTATGGGCTAACGTATCTCGATCTAAACCTCATACCCGGTGTTGGCAGGCGCCGGACCGATATCGAGCAAAGCATCATCTCGCTTTTGGCCGAGCTTGAACTCCCCGGTTTTGCAAATAGCGGCGTGAATGTGGGGGCGTTGCCAAAGCAGAGAGGGGTAATGTCGAGCGGTAACGCCTCCGCTTACGCTTCGGCACTCCAGCAGCATATGAACCGCCAAACTGATTAAGAGGCTGGTTTAACTGTCGTGTTAACTCCCGGGATTAGCGCCGGTATTCAGCGCGATTTCCACTAGCGCTTGATTTTCGGAATGAAAGCGCTGTGGTAGGTGTCAAAAATTGTTAGCAAGAATAAGACACCGCTTGTACTTTGCCATTCGAGATCAGGCTGAAAACGACTTTTTTGCCGCCCCTGTCAAAAAAGAAGGTGAACGGATTGCTTTTGTCGAGACCCCATGCGGCCACATTTTTTCCGATAAACGCGATACTGATCGAATGCCGTTCGGCTTCGCTATTTTCGACACCATGAAATTGCCAAACTCTGTCTTTCGAAAACATATCAATCCTGTTGTTAACAAGATCAAGGCTAATGCGATTGACTGTATCAAACGGAGCGGCATCTTGCGCTTCGGTCGCAGCGCAATTGTAGTCGATCGTCCGCAATTCAGTGATCTTGCCCGAGCCTTCTTGCTTGGCGGCATCTGCCTCCTTGCTGGAACCCGTGCAGGCAGCGAGCGTGAAAGCTCCTGTAATTACTAAGAGTGAGCGGATCAAGCTATCCTCCAAAAACCGTTCGCGCGCTGTAATGACGCGCTATGATAAATTCGACATGTTATCATTTATCATTTTTCGGGCTGGTCAAGGCAAATTTGCCGGTGAGCATCGGTTTGTGGCGACGTGGGGTTGCTCCCATAGTAGTTCAAGATATTGGATCAGAACGTAAAAATTACCTAAATGCTGGTGATGAAAACGCTACCAAGGCCTCACATGCAATCGAGTGACAAAAGGGAGTCCTTTCGGCAATATGGTTTGCGCAATTTTTGTAGAACGTATCGCATACCATTTTTCCAGTTGAGCGTTTGCCTAACCGGATGGGTGGTGCTGACGCCATGCCAGCACACAGAGTTCATTTCGACCAATCTGCAAGACCGTGCCGAAGCCAATTTTGGCCGATTACAAGGAAAGATGGCGCAGGAATATGTCGATCTATCTGAGCATCCCAAGGCGCAAATCGACCAAAGGCAGGTCCCCAGCGGACTTACTGTTGCGATAACGAAGACCAAGATCAGACGCAAGGCGCTCTAAATCCAATGTAATTGGCTGATCGCTGCCAGATCAGCATCAAATTTCCTCCATGATAACAAAGCTCATAGCCCAAAGTGATATATTACATGTCTAATCTGATCATGCGATGTGGCATTATGATTAATTCCTTGTGTTTCGGGGGGGGGTAAGAGGCAAACCTGAATTCCGCGGCCTGACGATTCTTGGGCATCGTTGGGCCGTACCAGGGGGTAAGATGATAAATTCACGTTCGCGCAGGCTTTTTGCAGCAAGCACATCGGTACTTGCATTAGCCGTAACGCCAGTTTTCGCCGGTGACGCTGGCAATGTTTCGGGCATCATCGCCAAGTCAAAGGCCAAAGGTGCCGACTATGTAAGCACATTGCGCATTCCACAGGGAATCGTGAATGTATTTGGTGCTGATGTTGTTTCTGAGCGCGGCGTGGCGGAAGCTGCGGTCAATCGTGTAAACGGCGAAGACGGCGGCGCGATACGTCAGAAAGTTGAAGTTGAGTATGGAAATGGCGGGGCCGTCCTGATTAACGATGGCGACACCACCATCCAGGCAGCTTCGCTCGCCAGTAGCGAGAAGCCGCGCAAAGATGTTCTGGCGTCCAGCAAGATCGCCTACGGTGTCCGCCAAGACGTAGATGTTGATGAAGGACGGTCGGTTGACCTTTCGATCACCAATAACAACGCGTTTTCGGTGAACAGCAGCGCCACAGGCGCATTTGCACTCCCGGCCCGTGGCGATGGCAATGCAGAACATGCTGCGATTGCTGTGGTGGGCAGTGGTACGGAGCAGCATGCCGATGCCTACGAGGGCGGTAACGGTTCGGTCTCACTGACCAACGCACAAACTGCCATGATAAACTTTTCGGCTGAAGCTTCGCTTGCTCCAACCGACCCGACCGAAGGCAATCCTGCGCAAAGCGGCAACGCCATTGCCATTCTGGGCAAACCCGTTGATCAGCGTGCATGGGGCGTTGATGCTTCTGCGCTGGTCAAGAATGACGGACTGTTTGAAGCCAATGCTTCGGCAAGCGTGCAAGGCACCGAACGTGCAGCAGGACTTGCCGCAATAATGCGTGGCATTTCGCAAGACGTTGTCGGTGAAGCAACGGCAAGCGCCACGGTAGAAAATAAAGCTAACGTGAACCTTGTTGCCCGGTCAGATGCGAGCGGCTCCGTCCGTGCAGATGCTGGTGCAGTTGTGTTCCAGGGCATTGCCCAAAACGTTGTTGCAGGTGACACTGGTTCGGCAACAATCGTCAATAGCGGAACCGTTCACGTTGATGCAGATGCAACCGCGTCGGCAGGCAAGACAGCACGAGCGACAGCGTTCACCGGCCAAGCTGTTGGTCAACACGTTGAAAGCTCGCAATCGAGCGCTACGCTTAACAACACGGGATCAATCGAAGGTCATGCGCTTGCGCAAGCAACCTCGGGGGATGCTGACTCGGAAGGCGCTCAGGATCGCGCGGTGGCGAAGGCCGCCATCGGATTGCCGCTGAATGGTTCGCAATTGCCACTACCGGCATTTGGCGCCCTCATCGATGAACATCTGAAATTTGAAGTTCATGATGACAAGAGCCATGATAATGACTCAGGTTCGGATCACGATCATAGTGACGAGAAATCGGGCTCTAAATCCGACAATAGCGATAGCTATGACGAATCTAGCCATGATGATCACGAAGAAGAACCCGCAGTCGGGCCGTTGGCAGGCGTGTCGCAAGTTGCGATCGGGTCGACTGCCACGATCAACAATGCGGGCACGCTGGAATTCGCGTCGGAAGCTAACGCAACAGGCGTCAATCGCGCTCGAGCAGGCGCAAGCACGCTTTCGGTAGTGCAGGTATCCGAGGGTAACGAAGCTGCTGCAAGCTACAGCGGTGCTGCGGGAAGCATTCTTTCCGCTGAAAGCAGCGCGAATGCCAGCGCTGATAATGCCCGCGCACGCGGGGCTGCGGCAGGACTTATCCAAAGCGCTGTTGGCGTGGACACAGCAACGGTCAGCTTTGCTTCGGCAGGCAATGTGGTAGCTGAAGGCAGTGCGGTTGCGAACGGTGTTTCGCGTGCTAACAGCACGGTTGATGCCGGCGGCGTATTGCAGAACGCCACGGCAGAGGTTGCCCGCGCGCAGTTTGCTCAGTCTGGCACGATGCAGGCCAGCGCAAATGCGCAAGCTGGCGGTGCTGGTGCCAATACACTGGTTCCCGGTGGCCAGACGCCCGAGCAACTCCTTGAGCAGTTTGTCATCATTGATGGCGCCGCTTATGTCTTAGATGATCGCTTCTCCGGCGAAACGGCAAACGCAGAAGCCAATGTCGTCGCCGTTGTATCGCAAACGGTTGTCGGCAATGAAGCGACGGCCTCTGCGTCGAACTCGGGCTCTATTGCTGCAACGACGAGCGCTTTGTCGGCCGGCGTAGAGGACAGCAATGCTACATCGCGCGTTGGCGCGGTGATTGCGCAAGAAGCAGTAGGCGATATTGCAACAATCGACGGTGCGAATAGCGGTCAACTGACAGCAAGCGCCAACAGTCTTGCCCTTGGAGGCGAACTATCGCAGGCCAGTTCACAAGTTGAAGCTGGCGTGATGCAGCAAGCAACAGGCGGAACTGCATCGGCTGTCTTCAACAACTCTAATGCTGCCGAGATTCGTGCGGTTGCACTTTCGCGCGCTGACAGCGCCAACGCTTCTGCCGAAATCGGTTTCGGAATTGGCCAATTTGTTGAAAGCGAAGAGTCAACGGCAACGATCACGAATAGCGCTCGTATTTCGGGCACTGTGCTGGCCGCTGCGCATGGTGGCGGAGATGGTGATGGCAATGCAAGCGCATCTGGTGCAATCGGGTCTGTCGAAAGCGAATTGCCCGGCGCACTGGTTAGCCAACAGGCTCTTGGTTCAACCGTATCGCTTGCGAACACCGGTCAAATCAATTCGCTTGGTCTTGTAACGGCCCAAGGTGTCGGCACAGCAAATGCTAGCGGATCAATCGTAAATGTTGCCCAATCGGCATACGGTATTGATGCTGGGGCAACTGTAAGCAATGCAAAGAACGCGAGCCTCAAATCACAGGGTACGGTTTTTGCTGATGGGATCATCGCTAGCGCGCAATATCAAGGCGTTACCTTGGCACAAATCGCCAACGGTGATGCTGCCAAGGTCAGCTTGGTCAACGCTGGTGATATCAGCGCTAAAGGTTCCGCAGCCGCTGACGGTATTGAATCAGCCTCTGCAGACAGCACGACCTTGGGCGTTGTGCAATCAGCATATGGCGATGCTGCCACGATCAGTCTGCGCAACAGCGGTTTGATCGACGCCAACGGCTTTGCACGTTCGAATAGTGCTGAAGGAAGCAACACCTTTGCAACGGCAACCGGGTATCGTGCCGGCGGCGATGAGGTAATCCTTGATGTCGTCAACAGCCGCGACATCAGTGCTTCGGCAGATGGCCTCGCGTCGGGATATCTAGCCGTTTCTGCGACTGCTGCAGAATTCGTAGCGCAAGATGGCGCGGCCGCTCTTGCAGGTTCGGTTTCGAACACGGGAACAATCCGTGCAACCGCCGGTGGTACCGGGGGGGATCTTACGTCCATCGTGGCGACGGGTGTGTCCTTCCATTCAGGCCTCAACAGCGCGGTGTTCAACAACTCCGGGCTGATCGAAACGAACGTGAATTCTGCTCTTGGTGCCGAGCGGTCGTCGACTGGCATTCTTGTTACCGGGCTTCAATTGGACGATGTTCCCGCCGCGACGTTTACCATCAACAACAATGGCGGAACGATTGTTTCTCGGGTCAGAAACCAGCCACTCGTAAGCGGCTTCGCTGCAACTCCTGCGCCGGGCAATGCTTGGTTGCGCGGAACAGCTATCGATACACGCAATGCACCAAATGCAGTGAAGGTAAACTTCACTGGCGCAAGCAACGTCTACGGCAATATTGAGATTTCCGGTGACGACATGCTTGACGTCCGTAGTGGTGAATTGACGTTTGAAGGCGTTGTAAACACGGATAAGGCGCTGCGCGGCCACTTGGCGGTTCAGGGTGGCGGTACGCTGTATCTGGTTGACCCGGTCAATCGTTCGGCAGCGAGTGGATATGCCTACGAAGGTGCCAGCAAGGTAAACGTTGAGACGCTGACCTTTAAAAGCGGCAGTACGCTTGCACTGCAACTTCCAACAAGTTCGGTGGCAAGCATTGCCCAGGCTGAATATCCGCAATTGCGGGCCGAGACTGCACGCCTTGCCGGGACGCTGGAAGTTCGTCTGCCCACTCCGAATGGCCTGTACGATGACTACTTCTTCGATAACGTTATAGACTCCAACGATCTGGGTGGAACACGCTTTGATCGTGTTGTGACGTCATATCTGACGCCGCTGCTAAAGCCCGAGGCTCGTTATGATGGTTTCGAGAACGTCGATCTGATCATTGATCGTATTGGTTTTGGTGCTGTTCCGGGTCTTACCTATAACCAGACGCAAGTCGGCAAGGGCATCGAGAACGTCTATAGCCCGATCCAACAAGGGCCATTCGGAAACCTTTTGGCAAACTTGTTCAAGCAAGGGCCTGCTGAATATCCCGTAGCGCTCGATCAGTTGTCTGGTGCTGAATATGCCGGATACGTTCAGGCTGTTCGTAACCTTAGCCAGCAAGTCAGCACCAACCTCAACGACCAGTTGACCTGCGTGCGCGACAAGGAAGACAAGTGCGAGCCCAAATCGCCGGGTCTTCGCATCTTCGCGATGGGTGGACATGGGAACAGCAATGTAGACTTTGATGGCAATTCAAGCGGTTATGATGCCAACGGCGTGCATATCCTGTTTGGTGCAGGCTATGGTGATGGTGGTTTCTCCATTGCAGCATTTGGCGGTTATCGCGAAGTAAACGTTGAATTCAGCCGCTTTGGCAACGAGCTCAAGTCGGATGGTTGGCAGGCAGGTCTGGTTGCCGGTTATGAAGGTCGCGATGCCTATATCCGCGCAAATGGAAACTTCTCGAAGCTTCAGGGTGATAGCGAGCGCAACATTTCAATCGGCACAACATCCGGTGAAATTACCGGTGACGTTAACGCCGAAGTCTTCGCGCTGAACACCGAGATTGGTGCTCGTCTTCGCCTTGGAAAGTTGCTGATCTCGCCTTTCATTGCTCTTGATTACACTTCGGTGAAACTCGACGAAGTGCGCGAGCAAGGCGTCCCTGGTGCGAACCTGACTTTGGGTGAACAGCAGCAAGATCAAACGTCGATGTTTGCAGGTGTAAAGTGGAGCCTTCGTTCAGGCGCGGTCGTGCCGGAAATCAAGGCAGCTTATCGCCATGACTTTGGCGAAGAGTTTTTCCTGTCTAGCGCGATGTTTACCGATGCGCCGATGGGCAGCCGATTTACGGTTCGCTCGCCCCGTATCGAGAGGGATTCATTCATACTCGGAGGTTCGCTTGCTGCCGCACTTGGCAAGCGCGCGACCGGTCGCGTGGGGTATCTCGGTCGGTTGAACGGACAGGCTAAGGATCACGCGGTTTACGGGTCGCTTGTCCTTCGGTTTGGTGCGACTGAGGCTGCACCACCCCCGCCGCCACCGCCACCGCCACCGCCGCCTCCACCGCCGCCTCCTCCACCGCCGCCGTCGCCAATTTGTGACAACGGTTCGTATTTGGTGTTCTTCGATTTTGATAGCATCGCACTGACCCCTGAAGCGCGTACCACACTTGATACAGTGGCGGATGCCTATGGCACCTGCGGTTCTCCGTCTGTGATCATAACAGGCCATACCGACCGCGCCGGTTCAGTATTGTACAATGGGAAATTGTCGTTGCGTCGAGCAGAGACCGTCAAAGCCTATCTGTTGGAGCGCAAGGTTGTTGAAGCGATAACCACGCTGGCAAAGGGCGAGGCAGAACCTCGTGTTGCAACCAGAGATGGTGTGGCCAACGCGCAAAACCGTCGTGTCGAAATCGTTTATGAAGAAGATGCGCCGGTCGACGCAGTTGCTCCAACTCCCGCGACTGTTGCGGCACCGGAAGTCGCTCCAGTAGCAGAGGTCGCTCCAGTAGCAGAAGTTGCGCCAGTCGCAGAAGTGGCTCCAGTCTCGCCTCCGGCTCCGGTCGAGGCTCCTGCCAATAACTGAGGTTAAAAAGAGTTATCAAATTGCCAGCGCGTCTTTTTTAGGCGCGCTGGCTCTTTTTTTGAATGCCAACTTTGAACGACGACCGGTTCTTTCCGCCCGATTTTTATCTCTTTGATGCCCGGCCAGCGATGGGCGCCATCGTTGTTTCCAAAAGTGTGAGTTCATGTGATGTTATCCCATAAAGTTGACCTCGAGCATACGCCCCTTAAGCGGGCTTTAGGCGGAGCAAAGCGGGCGATTTTGGGCATTGCGGCGCTCAGTGCCTGCATAAACGTGCTCGTGCTCGGCGGTTCCATTTACATGATGCTGGTCTATGACAGGGTTCTACCCTCGCAAAGCATCGCAACGCTTGCTGGGTTGCTCGTTCTCGTTTTGGCGGTCTATGCATTCCAGGCTGGCTTCGAAATTTTACGTGCCAACATGTTGGGTGACGTTGCCGCTGACCTGAGCGCTTCACTTCGCCCCAGAGTCTCCTATCTTGAGCACCGGATGTCTATCGAGGCTCCGAACGAGGCTGCGGCAAATAGCCCTCTGCGTGATCTTGAGCAGATACAATCGTTTATTGCTGGGCCAGGCCCTGCGGCATTGATCGACTTGCCTTGGATCGTGTTCTTTCTGCTGATCCTCTCTGTGCTTCACATTTGGCTGGGTGTTACAGCCTTGGTCGGTGCGCTCGTTCTTGTTGCGATGACTTGGATGACCGATAAGATTAACCGCAACGCGGTGCGCAGACTTACGGGCCTTGCCCTTAGACGCAACCGCGTTCAGGAAATGCAGCGGACTCATGCTGAAGTGATCGCAGCTCTTGGTATGCGTGATCGCCTGATTGGCGCAGCATACCAGACAGCACTCGAGTTTTCATCGAGCCAGCGTGAGCTAAACGAATTGAATACACGGTTTGCTGTGATCACGCGCACTTTGCGTATGGTGCTGCAATCGGTGATACTCACGGTTGGTGCGTTGCTCGTATTGGCAGGAGCGGCGACAGGCGGGGTTATATTTGCCAGCGCCATTCTTTCAGGCCGCGCGTTGGCTCCTGTTGACCAGGCGATCGGCCAATGGCGCGGTTTTGTGGGTGCCAGGGATAGCTGGGCGCGGCTCAATGCCTTGTTGGTGAATGCACCAGAGGTTCCAGAGCGGATAACGCTTCCCGCGCCGACAAAGGAATTGCGTGTCGAGGCGTTGACTTCTGGGCCGCCCGGGATCGAGCGCCCGACTGTTGAAGACATAACCTTCAATGTTCGTGCAGGTACGGTTCTCGGGATCATCGGAGCAAGCGCAGCGGGCAAATCGTCGTTGGTTCGTACGATCGTCGGTGCTTGGCCAGCGAAGGAAGGCAAGATCAGGTTCGACGGGGCCGCGAGTGATCAATGGGATTCTGATGATCTCGGCCAGCATGTGGGCTATCTGCCGCAGAGCGTTGAGATGTTTGGCGGAACAGTGGCTTTCAATATCGCCCGCTGTGATCCCAATGCGTCATCCGAAGACATTATTGCAGCCGCCGAGATCGCCGGTGTCCACGATCTAATTCTGGCACTTCCCGGTGGTTATCAGTTTGAAGTTGGGGAAGGCGGCAGGAACTTGTCTGCTGGCCAAAGGCAACGCATCGGGCTCGCCCGCGCGATGTTCGGCAACCCTTTCCTGATCGTTCTGGATGAGCCGAACTCAAACCTTGATGCGATGGGTGAGTTGGCGTTGATCAACTCCATTCGTCGCCAGCAGCAGCGCGGTGCAATCGTACTGGTCGTTGCGCACAGGCGCCATGTTCTTGAGGCAACGACCGATCTGATGGTCCTTGATGCTGGCAAAATTCGTGATTTCGGGCCGCGCGACCAAGTCTTGCAGCGGCTTGCAACAGCCAACACGGCTGCACCGTCAAAGGTTCCTACCAATGCTTGATGACAAGACAACCAACCCATCGGCCAGGCCGCTTGTTCTGCTGCCCGAAATGGAAGCGGATAGCCGGGCCACGTTTGAGACGAATGCGCGCTTGAAAGGGCGCATTCGCACATCATTTATCGCCATTGGTGGCCTGCTGGGCGTTTTGCTGATCATGTCGCAGTTTGTGCAGGTCACAGGTGCGGTGATGGCGCAAGGGGCGCTGGCCGTCGAATCCCAAGTGAAATCAATTACGCATGCAAACGGCGGTGTCTTGTCGCAGGTACTTGTGCGCGACGGAACCAAAGTCCGCAAAGGCGATATCCTGATGCGGTTAGACAGTTCGGTCAGCGAGGTCAGTGCAAACCTGAGCGGAGCAAGCGTTGAAGAGCTCCGGGCGAGACGGGCGAGGCTTGAAGCTGAGGTTTCGGACCGGGCTTCGATCCAGTTTCCCGAAGATCTGCTGAATTCGAATATGCCGGCCGCAAAGGAAGCAATTGAGCGCGAAAGACGACTGCTTGCGATCCGCAGATCGGAACGTGCGAGCCAGGTCAATTTGCTGGGCGAGCGTATCCGGCAGGCCCAGTCTGAGATCGTCAGCACACAAAAACAGATCAGCGCTATTCGTCAGCAAGAAACGCTTATTGGCCCTGAACTGAGCGGGCTTCGCGATCTTTACGGTGAGAAGCTTGTTACAATCAATCGCCTGAACGAGATTGAACGCACTGCCATCAGCCTTTCAGGTGAAGCGGCGGCGCTTGAAGCGCGCGTGGCGCAAATTTATGCGCGGATCTCGGAAATCCGGCAGCAAATGCTGTCGGTCCAGCAAGGTGCACGGGCCGAAGCTGGCGGGGAGCTTGCTCAGGTTATCGAGGCGTCGAATGTTGGCGAAGTGCGCCAGGCAGACGCCAAGAGCGCTTATGAACGGAGTGTCATTCGGGCGCCGCAGGACGGGATTGTCTATGCGCTGGCTTTTAGCACACCGGGAAGCGCGATACCTGCTGGACAGCAAATCTTACAGATCGTGCCGGACGGCGATGACTTGGTAATCGATGGGCGCGTAAGCCCTGCCGACATTGACCAGCTTAGCGTTGGTCAAACCGGGCGCGTGCGGTTTTCCGCGTTCAGTGCCCAGCAAACTCCCGAAGCTTTAGCGCGGCTGTCCTTTGTGGCACCCGAACGGACCTACGATGAGGCATCGGGCATGAGCTTTTACAAAGTGAAGCTTGTGTTTGAACGGAAGAAATTCGAGCAGGAATCCGGGTTGCGCCTCGCGGTCGGGATGCCGGCAGAAGTGTTCATAACCACGGGTGATCGTTCGCTACTTTCGTATCTGATCAAGCCATTCATCGACCAGTTCGAGCGCGCATTCCGCGATTGAGCATCTGGCCGCACGGGCGTGCCTGATATTGTTGCAGCACAGCCTCAACAAAAATCATGGCGTCATCAAAGAACTGTCTCGGAGATTGTCATGAAACGTGGCTTACGCAAATTTGAATCAGCCTTGATCAGCGGCTGTGCGGTCCTGTCGTTGCTGGCTGCTCCGGCGATGGCGCAGGATCGTTTACCGATTGATCACAGTAACCTGCCGGATAGGCCTGACTTTCTCGACGTCGGGCAGCCGGTCACATCACTCGATGTTGCGCTTGATCGTGCCTATTTGACAAATCCTGCGCTTCTGGCTGAGCGTGCACGGCTTGAGAGCATCGATTTCCGTCTGCCGCAGGCGCGCGCCCGCTCAGGGCTTCAAATGAACTACGAGGTGGGCTACGGCTATCGCAGGGACAATATCGAACAGCAGGTTGGTGGCAGTTTGCCACGTGCAGGCTGGGCACCTTCGGCATCGGCGGTGTTGACGCAACCGTTGTTCACATTCGGTCGGAATGCCGCGGGTGAACGTACGGCTTCTGCCCAGATCGATTATCAGCGTGCTGCCTTGCGGGCGATGGAGCAGCAAGTGTTGCTGCAAACCGTGAGTGCTTATGTCACTGTTCTGCGCGAGCGGGAGGCCGTGCGCATTGCTGCCGAGAACCTCGCGTTGCTTGAACGTGAGTTGGCCGACAACAGCTTTCGCTTACAAGCCCGGGACACGACACGTACAGACGTGGACCAAGTGGCGACGCGGGTCGAACTGGGCAAGGCGCAGCTTTTGCAGGCGCATCGCGCTGTTGCATTTTCAGAAGCTGAATTTCTTAATGTTATAGGTTCTCCGCCCGGCGATCTGTCGCCTCCCGGCGCGCCGCCGCTGCCTGCGCGCAGCCTTGAGGACGCTTTTACCGTAGCCCAGCAACGCCACCCGATCCTTGTGGCGGCCTATGCACGCGAGCGGGCGTCGCGGGCGCAAGTGAGCATTGCCCGTGCAGAACGCATGCCACGCGTTGATCTGCGCGGACGTGCAGGCGTTGACACCAATCTGTTTGGCCTTGACCGTTTGCAACAAACCAGTTTGCGCGGTGAATTTGTGGTTTCTGGTCCGATTTTCCAAAGCGGGGCATTGAATGCGCGCCTTGGTGAGGCCGAGGCTGCCAACGATGCGGACTGGCGGCTGATTGATCAGACGCTGCGTGAAACGCGCGCCGAAGTTTCGGATGCGTGGAACGAATGGCTGACGGCAGAAGGCTCGCTCGGCAATCTGGCCAATGCGGTCATTTTGGCAGAACAGGCGCACAGCGGCGCGGTTCTGCAAGAGCGTGTCGGAATGCGCACTACACTTGACGTGCTTGATCTCGCACGTGATCTGCTTTCAGCAAAAATCAGCCATAATCAGGCACGCGCAACATTGCATATCGCAAAAGTGCGTGTGCTGGCGGCGATAGGGATGCTGGAACTCGCCGACCTCGTACCGGGTAGGCCTCAACTTGATGATGTGCGTCATTATAATCGTGTCCGCAATGATGGTGATACGCCTTTGATCACGTCTGTTATCCAATCGATTGATCGCATTCCGCTTGGCTCTCAACAGGATCGTGAAATTCGTGATCCGTCGGCCGCGCTGCTTACGCCTGCGGTGCCGATTGCCACGCCTGCCGAGTGATTTTGGCCTGAATCCGGGGCGTTAGCGCTGGTCGAGACCGACTGGCGGGTGATGTCCTGCCCGCGACGGACTGCTAAAAGATGTTGCTGGATTGCATCTGTGTTATGATAAAATAATGATAATCATCGGGTTTCCTCGATAAAATAAGTTTGTGAATATGACCTAAAGTGATTCTTGTTGACGCTTCATCGCGTAAAATGCACAAGTGACCGACTCATAGGAGCTAGTCATGGCGTTTACGTTAAACCTGCAAGACATACGATTTTTGCTCTCGCGCGTGCGCGGGGAGTTTATGCCGGAAGAACTGGGTGGACTTGCGGCCCAAGGGCCGACCGGAATCCGTAATGTTCAAGGCGTTGGTAACGGGGGTGCTGATCCACTTTTGCCCAACTTCTGGTTTGGTGCAGCCGATACCCTGTTCATCCGCGATACGTTTAACCGTTTGACAACGCCGACGCTCAAGAATGACGTGATTTCTGCGCCATTCGCCAATTCGGTTCGTGGTCCTACCGTAACGGTGACCATCGGTGACACCGTGAACCTTTCGGCTAATGGTTGGATTGCGAAAACCGGCGCGATTGCGGATTCTCTAAATCCACGCAACATCAGCAACTTGATTTCCGATAGCTCGAACTCTGTTGGTTTTTCGGCGGTTGATCTGAGCGATCCCAATTATGCTGCCAAAGTTCAACTGAAGCTTCAGGATGACCCCACCGGGCGCATTTCGCCGGTATCGGGCGCAGTCAATCCGCTGCCTTACAGCAATTGGACTTCGCAGTTCGGCCAGTTCTTTGACCATGGCCTCGACTTTGTAACCAAAGGAATTGACGGAAAGGTAAAGGTCGAGTTGCTGCCCAGCGACGGCCTTTACACCGCAGGTCGCGCAACTGCGATCACGGGATCGCGCAATAACACTGTCAATGTCACCATCGGTGAAGGTTCGACCGACGCGTTGCTGGAGAAGCTGGGGCTGCTTGATCAGCAAGGCAAATCTGAATGGTCTGTCTCGTCGACGATTACCGTGCCTAGCAAGCCAGAAGGTGCAACCTTCCGTTACGAAGGTACGCTGGTGCTCAACAATACGTTGATCCTCATTGGCGCAACAGACGAGATTGATCTTGCCGCGCAAATCAACATTTACACACCAACAACCGGCATCATCGCTACAGTGGATTCGTTCCCAGCAGTGCCGGGCGTCTCAGAACGAGGCTCGTTCCAGTTTGACCTCGCGCCAGCGCGCGCAGAAAGCTTCAACCTTACTTCGCCGTTCATTGATCTCAGCCAGAACTATGGCTCTGACAATACCCGCACCTTCTTCCTGCGGGAATATCTGAACGAAGCGGCCAGAGAAGCTGAACTGGGCAATACAGACCTCACTTTGGGGGATCTCACCACCGGACGCCTGGTGAATGCGGGCGCTACTGTTAACGGTGAAACGTTTGCTGGCGTGGCCACTTGGGCAAAAATCAAGGCGAATGCCGCCAATGTTGGCATTATCCTGCATGATGCTGATATCAATGCGATGCCGATGATTGCCTTTGACGGCAGCGGAGGCGCCATTTTGGGTGACGATGGCCTTCCGCGCATGATCGCGCTGAACAAGGTTACCGGCGAGGCTGTCTACATCACCGACACGAACCTTGCCGATGATCCGGCGATCATCGATACCGGATTGGGTGCTGATGCATTTGTTCTGATGACATCCAAGCACGCGTTCCTGAACGATATGGGTGTCCGGCTTCCAGCCCTTACAGATACGACGATCTGGGATGGCCGCGATCTCCGCGATACGATTACGCCCGGCGCACATGGTGCCCCTGATACAAACTTCAAGACTGCCCTCGAAGCCCACATCATTGCAGGTGATGGTCGTCTCAATGAAAACATCGGCCTTACCGCTGTTCACGAAGCCTTCCTGACTGAACATAACAGGATGGTTACCCAGCTGAAGCAGAATTTCGGCTTTACGGGCGATCAGCCTGCGGGTGGTTGGACTTGGACTGATCCGTTGACCAATGTCTCGACGGTGATCACCGGCGAGGAGCTGTTCCAGCAGGCCAAGATCATTCTTGAAATGCATTATCAGCATCTTGTGTTCGATCAATTCGTGCGCAAAATCAGCCCGAACATTGCCGGTTTTGCCGGGGTTGATCCCTTGGTAAACGCAAACATCTCGGCGGAATTTGCCAACGCGGTTTATCGCTTTGGCCATTCGATGCTGCCAGAGGCCGTTGGCATGCGCCAATACGCCGATGCCACAAGCATTGCCACCACGAGCGGAAGCGATGTGGTGGCCATCACGATGGCAAACCACGGCCTGAAAACCGGTTCGACCATCGATTTGTCTAGTGTCAATACAACGATCGGCGGTATCTCTGCCGACATGTTGAATGGCACTCGCGCTGTTACGGTGCTGAATGCCAACCAGTTCACGATTTTGGCAGATGCCAATGCAACAGCCGCAGCCAGTGGTGTTGCCACTGACAAGATCCAGATCGACATCAATCGCGGCCTGATCGATGCGTTCCTTAACCCGGAATCCTACATCGCGGGCACAACCGCCAAACTCATTACTGATGGTAGCACAGCGCAAGTTGGCAACCGTATTGACGAGAAGGTTACAGACGCGCTGCGCGATAACCTTTTGGGTCAACCACTTGATCTGGCGACGCTGAACCTTATCCGTGGCCGCGATGCCGGTTTGCCGACGCTGAATGAAATGCGTGGATCTATCCAAGGCGTTGCACCTGCTGCGCTGGTAAACACGCTGACGCCATATACGAGCTGGGCGAACTTCCGGGATAACCTGAAGGGCACATTGGTCGAACAGAACGCAACGGTGAAGAACTTCATCATGGCTTATGCCAGCGATGCAGTGCTCACCACGTTTGCAGGCGGCGCGACCGGCAAGACACTTGCGCAGTGGTATACCCTGCGCGAAAGCGCAGTCCTTGCTGATCAGACCGAATACATGACCGGGCTGAAAGCGGCGACCGAGGCTGCATTTGCCAATGCGACCTGGATGAGCACCAGCGGCAACAAGGACTTCAACCGGATTGACGCTTGGATCGGCGGCCTTGCCGAACGTGAAGTTCCGGGCGGTATGTTGGGTTCGACCTTCGATGCGATCTTCGCGATGCAGATGATGGACCTGCAAAACGGCGACTTGTTCTATTATCTGGGCCGCGTGCCGACGACCGAGTTCTTCATCGAGAACATGGAAGGCACCCAGCTTGCAGATATCATCATGCGTGGCACTGGTGCCACGGATGTTTACGCCGATATCTTCTCGGTAGCAGACAAGTACATCCAGGTGGGTGATACCGCCGGAAATGGTGCTCCGTTTGCAAACCTGGCAGCGTTGCAAGGCGCGACCACGATCACCGAAGTGATGGACGCAAATGGCGATGCGGTGACGGCTGCGATTGGCCGGGCCGGTTTTGTCGGCAATGTGTTCAATGGCAATCCGGGCAACTATGTTGATGCGCGCGGCGTGCTCAACCCCAATGGCGCGGGCAATGCCAGTGAAATGATCACAGGCACAGCCGGAGTGGATCGTATCAACGGCCTTGGAGGTAATGACACCATCCGCGCTGGCGGTGGTAACGACATCATCAACGGTGATGCTGGCGTCGACTTCCTTTATGGCGGTGACGGCAACGACACGATGGATGGCGGTATCGATGCCGACTTCATGTATGGCGAAGCTGGCAATGATGTGATGCGTGGCGGTCTTGGCGCAGACATCATGTTTGGCAATGACGGCAACGATACCATGTATGGCGGTGTTGAAGCCGACATCATCAATGGTGGTGCTGGTGACGATCTGATCTATGGTGGCGATGGCATTACCGTTGGTGGCGTGCTTGACCCTGAAGCTCTGGTAGATAGCGTTCTGGCCGATGATAACATCAACGGCGGCACAGGAAACGACACCCTTTACGGTGGTGGCGGTTGGGATACGCTTTCGGGCATGAGCGGCCATGACGTGTTGATCCCTGGAGCGGGTGGCAATGCGCTGGGCGGACCTGCGGTTCTGGGCGGTAGAGATGCTATGAATGGCGGTGAAGGCGATGACATCTTCATCGTTGAAGACGCGCTCAGCTTTGAAAGCCAGGATTTTGCAGATAGCGGCCTGACCCAGCAGCAGCTGGTCAACAAGGGCGCGGGCTTCCGTGTGGGCAATGGCCTTGGCATTGATGAAGTGCGCTTTACCCAGACCGTGGCTGCCGACATCGTTCTCGGCGTTACCAACGTGCTTGGCGTAGTGCAGGGCTTCACCGGCATCGAACGGATCGTGATCGGCACCGGTATCGGTACCACTGCAAACCGTAACGGTACGGCTGCGATCAATATTGATGCATCGCTCGCCAATCCGAACATCGACCAGGGTCTGGAAATTCTGGGCAACGCGGGTGCGAACATCATCATCGGTACGGCGTTCAACGATACGCTGGACGGTGGCGCTGGTGCTGATATCCTTGAAGGCGGCACTGGTGATGATATTTATATCATCGATCAGGCTGGCGACACGGTTAGCGAAGGCCTGCTTGGCAGCGGCAATGATACGGTCATCGTCAATGGGGCATTCAATTATACGCTTGCCGATGATGTCGAAAATCTTGAGCTTCGCAGCACAGCGCTTCAGGGCACCGGCAACGCGCTTGATAACCGCATCACCGGCAATGCCAGCAACAACATCCTGCGCGGTCTGGCCGGTAACGACACGATCAGCGCCGGGGCAGGTAATGACCAGTTGTTTGGCGGTGCGGGCTTCGACATCCTCACCGGCGGGGCAGGCAATGACATGTTCGTGTTTGAAAGCGTTGCCGATATCGGCAACAACGCTTTGATCCGCGAAACGATCACCGACTTTGCGCTTGGTGATATGCTGGACTTCACCGCGATTGATGCAAACACCGGGCAGAACGGCACCCAACGTTTCGTATTCATCGGTGATGCAGCGTTTACGGCTGCTGGCCAGATCCGATATGTGAACGGTCTGCTGGAAGGCAACGTAAACGCCGATCTAGCTGCCGATTTCGCTATCGCAATGACGGGCTCGCCAGTCTTGACTGCGGGTAGCTTTGTCACGCCGCCAACGGTTTCGATAGCGGGGCCAGGTGGAGTTGGTATCGCCGAAAACCATACCGGTACGTCGGTTCATACATTCACTGTCACGCTCAGCCAGGTATCGCAGCAGGCTGTCAGCGTGAACTGGGCGGTAACCGGAACTGGCGCCAGCCCTGCTAACGCAGCTGACTTTGGCGGCACGCTGCCAAGCGGTACGCTGACCATCGCGGCAGGGGCTTTGACCGGCACCATTCAGGTTGCTGTTACGGGGGATACAACGCTTGAGGCTGTAGAAACCTTCCAGGTAACCCTGTCCAATCCTGTTGGCAGTGTTTTGGGAACAGCTATTGCCGGTTCGACCATTCTGAATGATGATCTAAGCATCATCACCGGGACGAACGGCAACAATACGCTGAACGGCACCGCCAATGCAGACACGATCAATGGCTTGGCCGGAAATGATATCCTCAATGGCAACGCTGGCGATGATATCATGAATGGCGGAACTGGTAACGATACGCTGAATGGTGGTGACGGTAATGATACGCTGGACGGCGGAACCGGAACCGACATTCTGAATGGCGGCAACGGCAACGATATCCTGATCGGTAGCAATGGTCGTGATACCATGGCAGGCGGTGCCGGTGCAGATACGTTCCGCTTTGGTGCAGCGATTGCCGACATCGGCAATACAGCGAATACGCGCGACATCATCACTGATTTTTCGAGCGTGCAGCTTGATAAGATCGATCTGTCAGCGATTGATGCCAACACGGGCGCGAATGGAAATCAGGCATTCACGTTTATCGGTGCGGCTGCATTCACCGCAGCAGGCCAGTTGCGCTATCAGAACGGTGTGCTTCAGGGGAATGTGAACAACAATCTGGGCGTCGACTTCCAGATCGTAATGCAGAATCAGGCTGCTCTTGTAGCGGCTGACTTCATCCTGTGATGTGGCGGCAGGGGCGGTCGATCCCGCCCCTGTGTTGCGCTTCAAAACAAACGCCGGTCCTATGCGGGGCCGGCGTTTTTTTGTTGCGATAGGGCGGGGTTGGGGGGGCTTGGGTTAGCAAGCGGCTTGAGATCGCTTTTCGACCAATCTGGATCACCGTGATTGTAGCAAGAAGTCCGCTGGGGAGGCGCGGCGCGCAGCAGGGGCTGGTTGCCCCTGCCAGAGACGCAACGCTCCCAGCGGACTTCTTGCTACAACCCCTCCGGGGCGGGCCGCTTTTGGCCAATTGCAGCGTTGAGATGTCTTGAAAGATCGATGTATTCCTGCGCCATCTCTCCTCGCACTTGGCCAAAATCGGCTCCGTCACGGTGATCCAGATTGGTCGAAAGGCGCGCTGAGGTATCCCGCAGTGCAAGCGTCAGGCTGTTCCCTACAGCGCCCGTTATTTATACGGGCACCCCTCGACGAGCGGGCGTTTCCCTTCAGGAGAGCTTCAACGTGTAAAGCGATCTCGGAGGTTTGTATGACCACCGCCATCACGGCGCATCTTATCGACGCGAGATGGCCCATATAGGGCCAGGTCCTATCCATCCAGAGGGGATTATCGGTCAGGTGTTTATGGAGGTGAAAGGGTCGGGGCCACATTGTAAGGCCTCCCGTACCACGGCATAAAGGGCTTTTCAGCCCGGCAGGAACAGTTCAAATACGACTTGGGATGCACCCACACGCCGCATGTTGACAGACCCATCGTGCAGCTGAGCAACGCGTTTCACGATATAAAGGCCAAGCCCCTGTCCCTCGGCATAAGTGCTGGAGCCCCGCTGATCGCGCCCAAAGATATCGCCGTCCAACGAATGGTCGTCGGCAAGATCATTGGTCACGCGAAACAGCACACCGAGTTCTGTGCCTTCTTCCAGAATTTCAAATGTTACCGGTGCGTCTGCGGGCGAGTATTTCAGGGCGTTGTCGAGGAGATTGCGCAAGGCTAGCCGCAGCAGGACGGGTTCAACATCGATAAACATCTCTGGCGAAGGGAGAGTCATATGAATGCGCTGCTGCCAGTAGGGGGGGCAGTCGAGCTGCGCCATGGCTGCGGTCTCGGCCATGCCTGTCTGGCGAAGCTGACCGATGCTGTCGTCTTCGATCAGGCGCGTGCCGGTGATCGCGTTGGACAATGATAGGGTTATGCCATCCAACACGCCCTGTGTGCGTCTGGCAGCAGAGGAGAGGCGTTCGGGCGAGTATTCACCATGCTCAAGTTCCGTGAGAAAGCTTTGCAGTCCTGCCTGGGCGTTGTGCAATGGTTGGCGAACTTCGTGGGTTAGCAGGTTGAGCAGATTAAGTCTTTGATCCGCAAGCTTCTGGATTTGCTTTGCATGCAGACGCGCGCCCAACATGTGCTCCGATGCCCGCGCGAGCCGCCTTGCTGCAAGTTGCCGCGCTCGTGATTGCTGTGCGGTTAGCATCCCAAGGAATCCGGCCTGAACGACTACGGACGAAGCAATCATGCCGACAAGGGCGACCGCATCGCCGGTGGCTGAATTATCCGCCGGTAATGCAGATATCGTCAATATATTAAATAACTTGATAACAGCTTTGGCAGGAAAGAAAATGGTTGCGATGATTGACGCGGTTAACATCGCATAGAGGCCCCGATAGCCCCTCCACCGCCGGTTTCGAAGAACTGCCTGGATGCTCATAAACGCTATCAAACCGCTCATCGCACAGGCTAGCACTGACCTGTATGGAGCTGGCACAGTATAGGCGCCAATCACGCCAAAAACCATCAACGCAAATGTTGCCCCTTTATCTCCGATCAACTCGCCACTCTTTTTGCGCGGCAGCAAGGCAATCTGTTTCATACTAAGATTAAGGATCGTAAGCGCTACAGCAATAGGTAGGGCTGCGCTGCTATACGGAGTGTAAAGTGGATAGCCGACGGCCAATGCAACTGCACTGCACACGCCGGAGCCAAGCCAGATCATCGACGAGCGGTCGGGCCGCCAGTTGCTAACAACCAATATGCTGAGGGAAAATCCAGCTAGCTGGCCGAAGTAGATCAATGCAAACGGAAATGAGTATACTGGTGCTGCTTCCATGTTGGAAATCACCGCAACTGGATGCTGGCAGCCAGGCTGTAACCTCTTCCGCGTTCCGTGCGCAGCGGTGCAGGTCCTTGGGTTTCCCGTTCGATCTTGCGGCGCAACCTGAAAATCGCGGCGTCCAGATTGCGGAAATCTGTGCCGGGTATGACACCTGAGGCTTCTGCCAGTTCTTCACGGGAAACCGGAGCAGGGGATGAAATCTGCAACTTTTGCATAATGGCGTGTTCGGTTTCTGAAAGTACGGTCGATGTTTGCTGCGGGGCGATCAGCGTTCGCGTACCGCGCTCAAGTGTCCATGTTGTGCCGTGGGCATCTTTTGACCGCGAGCGGCGATAGATCGTCTGGACCGCGTTGTAGATTTGATCAAAACGTACCGGCTTGTTGACAAACATGTCAGCCCCGGCATTGAGTGCCGAGTTGAAAGCATCCGGCCCCATACGGCCGCTGACAACAAGGATGCCAGCGGATGACTTGGCTCTGATCATGCTGATAAGGTCGACCCCGTCAGTACCGGGAAGGCCGAGGTCGAGAATAAAGAAATCGAATGCCTCGATATGTCCGTGCTGCAAAAGTGCTTCAGCTGAAGCAAAACGCGATGTGTTCAGCCCCCTTGCGCTTGTGTATTCGCCAAGGAAAGCGAGAAAATCGCTGTCATCATCAACAACACAAAAATGATCTGGCATCATGCCGGTTTCTACCCAAATATGAGCGCCGCCGATACCTTTAGCAGTTGTAGCCTTATAGGTATCGGCGGGGGCTCGCCGGCCGGCTTTTTTATCAGCTTTCCTTAGATGCGACTCCGAAGGGCTGCGCCGTTAGATCTCTCTGTGACAGCAATGAACGATCGGTAAACAGCCTCTAAGGCTATCTGAATAGCCGAAAGTGTTAATTTACAAATCACCCGATCATTTTTGTTTTTGATTATGATGGCTTATGGCGAATCGTATGAGGTTCACGACAGTACAAAATCTCGCCTTAACTATGGAAAAGGGTGGCTTGAGGACATTCGTTCTGGAACAACAAGACCGCCGGTACGGGGTTCTACGGCTTGTTGGCGCTTATTCTGAAGCTTCGCTGCCTACGATCAATCTATCCAGCCATGTTTGGCGTGCGCGGCGCAGTTTGCGTCTTGTTTCGGTAAGCGCATTTTCCAGCCGATCAATATAGCCCTCGCGGGAGCGCAAGATTACGCGCGTCTCTGTCAGTTCCTCTAACAGCCCGAGCCGTTTGCTCTGCGCCGTTTCGAGGTTTTCTTCGAGACTTTCAATCCGCGCGAGAAGACCGGCGCGTTCCCGCTCTTGCGATGCCTGAGCACCTTCGAGGCCTGCATTTACCACTTGCAAGGCGTGGCATCGACCAAGCTCGATCAAGATGCGCTCGTTCAGCCGTTCAATATGTTGCAGGGCCGCGCTGATTGTCTGCGCGATCTCGTCGCGATTGATGCGAGCGGCGGTGTTTTCCCCGTCCAACGAGAGCGGCGCGACATTATCGAACTTGGGATACTGCATTGGCATGCCCGTCCTAGGCGTTGGGCTCCTCAAGGCACCGGCATGCTTGACCAAACGCGGTCCCCCGGTGCCCCATTTGGCAAAGCCTGTTTTGCAGACATTACTCCGTCAATGATGGTGGCTGAATAATCCAAAGACGCTGTTTGATAATCTTATTGGCTATTTTTGATTTTGCGTTTAACGCCGCGGTGCTGTCTTGCTGTGCCTTGAAGACGTGTTATACATTGAATAAATTGCTATAATTCAGGGCCATGCACCAAAACCTGCGCGGCGCGGGGTGTTTACCGTGCCTTACCGGTGGCAAAGTCGGCGATCAGTTTTCCGATCCTGCTATAATCTAGTGGCTTCATGAAATGTCCGGCTGCTCCGGCTTGGCGGCATTGATCGGCAAGCTCATCGTCGTCAAAAGCCGTCAGAAAAACCAACGGGGTTTGCTGGTTTGGCCCTGTGCGGGCGCGCAGATCCTGTAGCACTGCAAGGCCCGGCTTGCCGGGCAAAAGAACATCACACAAGATCAGATCAAACGGGGCCTGTAGAGCGAGTTGCAAGCCAGCGAGCCCATCGGGGGCGCTTGAAACTATGCACCCTGCGAATTCCAGTTCCTCGACAAGATCCTCGCGCAAGTCCGGCTCATCTTCGATGCAGAGGACACGTACCGTCATGCGGGCACTGCTGCATTGGCAGGTTCGGAAATTTCTGATGGTTTGCAGCGACAGGCGGGGAGGGTTAGCATAACCGAACTGCCTGTTGGGCCGGACCTGAAGACAAGCGATCCGCCAACAGCTTCGAGACATTTGCCGGCAATGTACAGGCCTAGGCCGGCACCCTGTGTGTTTGCGGCATTGCTGCCTCTGAAGAAGCGTTCGCCAACCATCGCAGCCTCGCCGGGAGCAAGACCTGCGCCATCATCCTCGACGCAAACGTTAACGCATTGGTTTTGTGCCGTAACGTCTATGCGGATCATTCCGTCAGCCTTGCTATAACGCAGGGCATTGTCGAGCACACTGCGCAAGGCCAGTTGCAGCGAGGCGGCATCGCATATTGCTGTTGGGGTGGTCGTTTCTGCCAGTTGCAGACGCGTTGACGGGATCATCTCGCGCGCTAGCTCTGTGACGAGCTGTGCCGCATTCGCATGGCCTTTGGCGTCATCCGGCAAGGTGGCTGAATCCGAACTTTGCTCAAGCTTGTCGACCAGACCTGCGATGCGGGCGACGCCGTTGCGAAAGCGTTGCATGCGCCGAACGATCTCTGATGGCTGGACATCAGGGGCCTTGCGCTCAAGGATTTGGGCACCGCTGTCTATTACAGCCAGCGGTGTTCGCACTTCGTGCGATATCATCCGGACGAAGCGCAGTTCCTCATGGCTTCGCTTGCGCAGATCGTCCAACGCCTTTTCGGTTACGCGCTGGTGGGCGGCCAATTGCTTGTAGGCATCGCCGACGCGCCTGCCTGTGGCCGCGATATTGAGCCCGAGAGCGTCGAGCTCTGCAATCTGGGCGCGCGGTGCGGTCTGGTCATAATCCCCGGCACCGATCCGGCCAAACATCCGGGCGAATTGATCAATCGGCCGGGCAAGGCCATCGCCCATCGCTTTTGCCCTGAGATAGAGAAATGCGAAGAAGATCATATAGAAGAGGACCAGCACCAAAGCCATGATCCACCCGATCATGGTGAGCCGGGACTGCATGCGGTTCGCTTCGGCGAAAATCTTTCCCTGCTCGGCGACGACAACAAGTTTCCATTTCGGCCCCCCGATTTCATGAAAGCTTGCAACGCTGCCGCCATTCAACGGGATGACAACCTGGCCCTGGCGCCGGCTTAGCAGAGCATCGGCCAGTTTCTTGGTCTGCGCATGGGCAGCGAGATTGTATTCACCCGGCTTGGTCGTGTTGTCATGGATCGCAGTGTCATAAGTGTGATCAGTAAGCTCTTCGATCGCCAACGCTTTTTCAGCGGCGGGCGGCATCGCGATGATATGGCCCTGATTGTCGACCAGTATGGCATAACTTCCCCAAGGCAGCTTGAGGTTGAGCATCCGTGAAATGAGCTGCGCCAAAGTGACATCCTGCCCTACAACAGCCTCAAGGCGACCTTTGAGCCATACTGGCGCCACAGACGAAATCATCCACCCCTGACCCGCAGGATCAACATAGGCTTCGGTCCAAACCGGTTCGCGTTTGGGATTATTTTTTTCATCGGCGACGTAATAGAAGTTGAATTTTGGGATATTCATTTTGGGCGAATATTGCTTCAAAGCGTCGATGTAAGGATATATTCTGTTGTAACTATCATTGGTATTTACATAAACTGATATCACTAATGGGTCGATATTGTTCAATTCCATCATTAATGGGTCAATGGCCGACAGACGCCACACTTTGTCCATTTGTACAGGGCCAACCGGTTGGACTCCGGAATAAAAACTTGCCGTTGTGCCATTATCATATCGCGTATAAAGCGCGCCGTCCTTTGACATGCCATAACGTGCCACTTCTGCGGGATCAGGCTTCAAGGGCGTATCAAGGGCCTGTGCTGTGCGATTGGCAAGCAGCTGGGTGTTGCGCGCGATGGCGGCCAGGGTGGTTTCGACCTGCTTTGCTTCCAATCGCGAGACGTTTTCCAAAAATGCTTCGGATGTCGCCTTCATCGCAGAAACGTTGACGTCGTGGACAATGGCGTTGCTGATCAGGAAAACGACCAGAAATCCAATTTCGACGAAAAGCAGGGGTACGATGGCTGCTTTGAGGAACGAAATCCATAACCACCGGCGCAGCTTTGGCGGTTGCGCTGTCACGTGGGGGCTATCGGAAATCTTCGCCCTCTCTTTGATGACTGGCAAAATGACCATGGATAAAAAGCTCGCGGACCTAAATTTGATCCGGGCGAAGCCCGATCAGTATTAACCCGTAACGATTAACTGGTGGGAGTGCAATCACTGCGACAGGTCGTCCTTGTTTCGAGTTTTTATAAAACAAAAATCGTTCGCGGCAGGGTTACCCGAAATGCAGTCCCTTTTCCGCTGTGTGGTAAAAGTTCAATCGTACCGCCAAGCGTTTCGATTGCCGTGCGGACGATGGCGAGGCCAAGCCCTGTGCCTTCGCGGTTGCCAACATTGCTGCCGCGCGTGAATTCTCCGAAAACTGCTTCTCGCTCGGCCAGCGGAATACCAATTCCCTCGTCTCGTATCGTGATTTCAATCCCGGAAGCTACCAGTTTACAGCAAACATCGATGCGCGCCGGCCCATTGCTGTACTTGATCGCATTGCCCAGCAGGTTGCTGATGGCACTTTCGATTACAGAGCGATCCGCAATCAGAGAGGGAAGGGGGGGCAGGTCAAGAGTAATCAGAGCGTCGGGATGCATTTCGCGGACCGAGCGTACGCAATCGCCGATGAGCCGCGCAATATCGGTCTTCCGTATAAAACCCTCGTCGCGTGCCTCATCTTCTGACTGGTTCATGAGCGTGCGCTCCATGAGGGCCAATAGCCGCTTAACAACTACGCGAATGCGGCTGGTGCCAGCCTTGATCTTGTCTGGCGCTCCAAGGCGTAAACCGGCCTCGATGCGTTGGGCCGCGCTGTCAATCATCGCCAATGGTGTGCGGAACTCGTGCGAGGCGACGGCCATGAGTCTTCGCTGCATCTCGGACGTTTGCCGGGCGAGGACCAATTCTTCCTCAAGCACGTGGGTATTGCGATAAAGTTGGTCGATATCTGCCAGAAAAAAGACCGCAGCGTCTGTATCGCGGTAGCGAAGGCATGTTCCTGATAAATGCGCCCAGAACGCACTGCCGTCTTGTCTGACAAGCTGATTTTGGCCGCTGGCAAAATCATGCATCGCGATTGTAGCAAGCAGGGAGCGGTAATCCTGATCCTGCGCGAAAACGGCCACGCCTCGTTCCGTAAGGCTGCCTTCTCCTCCGAGCAGCACTTCGGCCGCATGATTACACCGGATCAGATGGCCTGTAGCCGCCGCCACTACGACGACAGGGCTCAAGTTCAAATCCAGCAGGTGGTCCAGCGAATCCTCGCTTGCAGCAAGCTTTTGGCTGGTTTCGACAGAAACTGTAATGTCTTGCTGCGCGACCAAAAGGGCTGGCTGCCCAGTTGCAGCATCCACCACCATCGTAACCTGCACGTGGTGCACTGGCTGATGGGCTAACGCAATTTTTGTGGACGCCTCGGCAAAGCCTTTTTGGTCTAACAGGTTCCTTAGCATCGCGGCATCGCGATTATCGGAAAACATCGTATCAAATGCCGACACCGTAGCTGGGACATCTTGATCAAAAACTGCAAACTGCTTGCTCGCAGCAGGATTGCGTAGCAGTACTTTACCATTCTCATCGAACAGCGAGATCATTAGCGGCGTGTGGCGCAAAGCCTCAATCGTGCGCAATTCGGTGTCCTGAAGCCTGCTCTGCGGCTTGTCGATCAGCTCGACCAGCATGGCTTCGGGGTGATCTGCGATGGAAATGCCACGGCAATAGCACAAAGCGGTCAGCGCTTCTCCGTTAGGAAAGAAGGTCCAGCTTTCCGTTCGCGTCTCTCCACGCCGGAATGCATCGCGGTATAAGGATAGACGCGATGTGTTGGCGACCAATTGGGGTGCGACCTTGCGTTTGTGCAGCTCATCCGGAGTATCCGCATTCCAGAAGAGACGAGCAGCCGCATTCGACCAGCAAATGCGTTCGCTTTCAAAGCAGTAAATGTAAAGCGGCGTTGCGAGCGTGGCCAGAATGGCAAGCGCTGGTTCGCTTACACCCGGAAATTGCGCAGCCGCGCTGGCTTCTCTGGGAAGAACGCTTTGCGCCGATGCAGGCGCTACCAGTTTGGGTTTATCAAAGGACATTATTACGGTTCATTACGTATAGCGAACATATTATCAATGCCTTAAGTGCGTTATCCTCGGCAACACTTGCGCATTTATGGCCTTGAGTTTGCCCTCAAGCTTATGCCACTCAAGCGTCGGATTGACTAAGGCTGAGCTTGCCGTTCTTTAAATTTGGGTCAGTTTGCTAAAGTCTGAATAATAGCCTGATGACCAAACTGCCTGAATGTTCTTCCTAGTGGTTTTCGTGGGACGCTTCATTCCAAAAGACGCGATGATGCGTTGCAGCATGTGTTTCCATAAACCTCAATGGCTTGAGAACCGTTCGATACACCGTGACGGCCCAATTCGCCACTATGATAATGCAGGCGATTTGCGTGATAGCCAATGAGATAATCCGTATAACCAAATCGCTATATAGAGCTCAGTCTTTGTCCGGCTTAACAGAAAGCTGGAATTAACGCTTGGGGCGGCCCCAATTGGCGGGCCTGTCCATACTGAAAGCCTTAATGTTGCACCAAAGCCCTAATCTAGTTGTGCCCCAAATGCACAAGGCTGCGTTCGGGTGGCGCTCGGTGGTGGCGCTTGGCGGTGCCCAGCAAGCACTATACTGTCGCATTTCAAACCTGACCAACTTTGGGTGGCAGCAAAGCGCGGTTGGTTCTTGCGGTTTAGAGCTTTCATCGTTTGAGCAATGCGAGCTTGCTATTGCTGCGGTAGCATCGGGATGTAGTGCTGCGGGTTTTCGTTTTAATAGAGGCATTTCGACACGCGAGTGCCTGAAGATCGAAAAGCTGATCGCGGCTTGGCCGCATTATTCTGGTAATCTCGCGATAGAATTCGATGTTGGCGAGGTTGGGGATTCAAGCAGTGTCTTGTTCTCTGCACTTTGCTCGCTGCGCCGCCTTGGTGTGGCGCTGGTATGCAGCGAGTTCGGGCTGACGGCGTTCTCTGCGCATGATCTTTTGGCATTGAGGATAGGCGCAATCCGTATCGCAGAGCCGATTGTGCGGCTGGCAGGTGAGAATGGTAGCTGTGACCGGGTCCTGCGCGGTGCGCGACTGTCTGCCAGTACTTTTGCTCCGCTCGTCATTGCAACGGGCGTCGATGAAGAGTCGATGCTTGAGCGTGTTGTTTCTATCGGCTTTGAATTTGGCGAAGGCGATGCTTTGGCCCCTATGACGATCTCAAGGCCGTGGAAACTTACCGAGGCTGGTCTGACGGCAAGCGTGCAAGATGCCAAGCCACGAGTGCTTCAATGAAAGACCACGCCAACTCGCTAACCGGCAGCACGATGCCGCTGCATGTCACCGTGAGCGGCAACGCAAGGTTGGTGGGTTTAACCCAGCGGCAAACAGAAATTCTGCGTGGGGTTGTTTGGGGGAAGAACGCCGAGGAGATCGGGCGCTGGCTGGGCATAAGTTCGCGCACGGTGGAAGTTCACCGGAGCCAGATCTTGCACCGGCTTGGTGCAAAGAATGGAGCGGATGCGACACGGTTGGCGCTCGTCGCGGGCTTCAACTTTGGCTCTGAACCGGACCCTCGCAGAGAAGCTCCCCAAATTGTTTGCTCAGTTCAGAAATCGCCCCACGCCTCCGGCAAAAGTCAGGCGCAATCGGGTGCTACGGCGGCGGAAAGCCTTTCAGAACCAGCGGTTCGCAGTGAACTGGCTTCTGGCAAAGTTTTGGCGGATGTTGTGGCGCGTGTCATCGGGTTTCAGGATGTTGACTATCTGAAAAGGCTTGGTTGGTTCCATTCGTGGTTAAAAGTGGAATCCGGGCATGTTTACATTCCATGGGAAACCCGCATTCTCTCTCAAGCGGAGAGCAGCTTTGGTCTTTTGGCGGTCCACGGCAGTGATGCCCGGCGGGTGGCAAACGCATTTCGCAAGTTCCGGAAAATTTACCCGGGAAAAATCATGATCGCCTTGCTGGGGAACGCTACGCCTCAGGAGCGAGCTAGTGTCTATCGGGCGGGTGCAGATGCGGTCTATTCACTGCAAAGTGATTCGGCCGTTGCAACAGCCTGGCTGACGCGTGCTCTCGAGCGGCAGGCGCATCAAGATGCCCTGAAGCGTGAAGAAGAGCGCGCCAAGGGCATTTCGATTTCAAAATTGGCCAAACTTATCGGTGAAGCCCAGCTTACAACTTTTGAACGCAAGGCGCTTTCATTGTTCGAAGCCGCACGCGGGGGTGTTGTAACCTTCACAAAGTTGTCACGCGCTCGTCCTCGCGGTGAGATTGCCCCTGGTCATAAGCCGATCTCGGTTTACATCTCACGCCTAAACAAAAAGCTTCAGGGCTTTCCGCAGATCAAAAGCGTTCGGGATGAAGGTTATCGTATCGATGTCTCGGATTTGCAAGAAGCTTACGAGTATTGGAAAAAGGAAGTAGAAATCCATAGTTCTGATACTTCGATATATAGCGAAAATGGAAAGTTCTCCAATTGGCTTCCTCCAAATATTTAAAAAGTATCTGATTTTTCATAAATTTAAAAGGTCAATTCATTTGCCTTCGGTTATTCGAGGCGCATTTTTCAACAGACCCTTGCAGGCCCCTGGGGCCACGCCAAATCATCCTCGGAGAGGCTTTACCATGGTCAGTTTCAACCGTCGCTTTAGCAAATTGCCGAGTTTGAGTTTATTGCTTGTCGCTTCCGCACTGTCATCATGCTCCGGATCAGGAACCATCCAGCCTGACCGCAGCGTGTTTGCTCTTGATTCCAATTATCACCGTCACTCCTATCCCTTTGCGATTGAGGACACTTTTGACCGGTCGGTCAAAGTCTTCCAAGAGGCAGGATATCGCCTTGATGTTATCGACCGGGCAACCGGACAGATCAGCGGAACGCGCGGCAGAACCGGAAGTCAGCCCCATACAGACAAGGGGCTCAAATTCTATGCCATGGTCCTACCTGACGATTTTAATGGTAGCGTCCTTAGCGTGAAAGTGGTGCAAATCATTGCAAGCGGAATGCCCGGGATCAATCAGTCGCGCACGGAATTGATCGTGTCGGACTCCAGCATGTACCGTTACCTTTTCAAGCGCATAGAGACGCAAGCCAGCGAACTTTTGGCTGAATAAGGTTGGCGCTGGTGACCCATGTGTCGTGCTGGCGACGGCGCCGTGTAGTGAAAATTTTCCGAAGCACGGAAACGGTGCCCTACGTTTCGGTTGCTGCGGCAAGGCGGCGCAAATATAGGCAGAACGGCTTCAAAGCGGTTAGGACCACCGACATCAGAGGGAAATGCCCCTGTGCAGGCAGTTAAATGAGCGCCTTTTTAATTGGTCAGTACCAGCGCAGATGGCGAACTCTTTAAGAGGCCATGTTTTCAACCAGTCCGCTTCTTGATGTTGGGTCAATCCTGCGGTGGTGACAGATCGATTTACAAGATGCCAACTTAAAACATGATTCCTATCGAATTTATTATAGATTAACAGCTTGTTTACCAGACCAGAAAATCGCGCAATTCCGCCTTTCCATTCCTTGAAGTTTAGCTATGCCCATAATTAGGGTGTAGCCAAAATGGCTATCGCGCTAATCATAGCTGGCCTGCCATCGGCTGTTTCGGGGTGGCAGTGCCTGCTTGATAGCGTGGTGCTTATCGATTTGGTGGCGGGGTGTCTTTTTTGGCACTAGGGGGTTTTGGGTTTGGCGAACATGCAGGAAAGCCCTCGTTGGGGTTACAGGCTTGATACCCGTTGCGGCATCGAGGCCTTCAACCGTCCTTGTCAGTCGCTTGGTGATGATGGGATCGTGGGGCCGCCGTGTCCGCAGAATTCGATTTGCGCGGTGGCTGGCGAAACTGTCTATATTCTTGAAGACGATCCGGTTGTGCTCGAAGAGCTGGAAGAGCTAGTGGAATGGTGCGGCTACGCTGTTAAATCGTATGCCAACCCGACTGAGTTCCAACGCGAACCCATTGCAACCTTGCGTGGATGCGTCATTCTGGATGTCGAACTTCCGGGCGCAGATGGTGTTGAAATCCAGGCCTGGCTGCGCGAGGTTGCTCCGGACATTCCGGTGATCTTCCTTTCGGGCGTATCAAGCATCGAGACCGCGGTTGGGTGCATGCGCGATGGCGCGGTAGAGTTTCTGGTTAAACCGATAAAACAAAGCCAGTTGCGCAGGGCATTGAGTGCAGCAATCGGTGCTAGCCGTATGCGTGTCTGTCGGCGCGAATCTATCGACGAAGTTGCACGCCGCGTAGACCTCTTAACGCCTACCGAGTGGCGTGTTGCCGAATACATTGCTCAAGGTTACGTCACGAAGCAAATCGCCAATATCCTCAACCGCAGCGAAAACACGACCAAGATCCACAGGTTCCGCATCTTTACCAAGCTCGGCGTGTCCTCATCAGCCTCTCTGGTCAAGATTGTGGAGATGGCAAAGAACGCTCGCCATAAAGATAGCTAGGGGTTGAACTTGTGGGAATGCCAAGGCGATGGCCATATCGGGCCACGCCGATCCTACAGTGTTATCCCTTATACCATTTACATTCACGCAGAAACCCGAGTAGGCCCTTTTTTGGAGCAGTCAATTTGCGGGACAATGGTTTTGGAAGAGACGGATCAACGCTTGAAGCTGTTGCACAGTTCTAGGCAGCCGCTCAATGTTATAAACCTCGTCGTAGAGAATCTTCGCAATGTGCTGTTGCCTGATCTGCCAGCGGAAAAGGCAGCTTATCTGTTGCGCAAGTTGGATCGCATAGAGCAGCAAGTTGAGCGGTTGGGCGACATACTCAATCAAGAACAAGTGGGCTAATGATCTTGCCTGATCGGCAATTGAAAAAGGCCGGCCTCATGTGTATCGCACGGGGTCATGCGGATGCTTGAATCTGGCAATCCCCAGAGGGCTGAACTAGCGCCCCGGATCATCTTCGTCGATGACGATCCCGAAGTACTGGAGGAATATGCAGAGCTTTTGGAGATTCTAGGCTACCCCGTGGCGACATACACTTCGCCAACTGAAGCACTGGACCGGGTGATGGCGGACGAGAATATAACGGTTGTCGTTACCGACTTTAGAATGCCCGAACTTGATGGAGCCTGCTTGGTGCGGACACTTCGCGGAAGGCTGCCCGCCGCGCGCTCCGTCGGATTCATCCTTCTGACCGGAATGGGAGCTGGTTTCCAGGTCGAAGGTGTCGAGGGCATTCCCATCCTGACAAAGCCTTTTGACTTCAATCACTTGTTAGAGTTGATGCAACCCCACCTCAATGGCTGATGCGACTGAGCATGGTGTAATGATTTTGATAACGACTTGCCTACGAGCATTTGTCTGCACAGTTTTTCAATATGTTAGGTTAATTTAACCGGAAAAAGACGATAGCTGGACACCCGCAAAAACCTTAGTTTGCTTGAATCTCCGAGTGCCAACCAATTGAATTTATTAGAAGGTATTTGACGGATCCGAGGTTTTTGCGGGTGTCCAGCTTGGAAAAGCTTAGCGCTTTCTAGGGCGATGACGGTGAGGGGATATGGTTTGCACCAGGCCACCGGCTCATTGAATTGTGGCTAGGGTTGCCCATTACTAGATTTTTGATTTTTGACAAATTTATGATATTTTACAGATATAAGTTCGACATGTATTGACTATCTCGCCGGTTCCTGATGATGGTGGGATTAAACGATGGTCTTTGATGGGGTCTGCTCGATGATCTCCCGGCCTGGCATTTTGTAGGGAGCTGGCAATGGCCACGATCATGAGTCTCTTCTCGCGCCGCAATTCTGCTGGCGATGAAGCCGCTGCGGATGAGCTGTATTTGGCGCCAGTTAAGCTAGCTGATCAGCGGAGTGGGACTGCAATTCATTCTCGCGATATCGGCGCATTCGAGATGCTGGGCGAGAATCAGCAATCTATCGATTTTGCAATGACTGGTATTTATCAGGGTTTGGTGGGCCTTCAGTCGTTGGCTGAGCAAATGGCAGCTCTGAAGACTGATTTGAACAAAAGCTTCGAAGATCATCGCAAGCTGGCGTTGTCATATTCCTCGATCCGACAAGACCGCGATCATGCCCAGACCCGGTTGGCAGAAAAAACAGAGCTCTACGAAGCAGCGCATGGCGAGCTGGTCGGCTTGCGGACCGAGATTGAGGATGTTCGTCGCAACTACGAGCGCGCGCGTACCGATTTTGAAGCGCTTGAGCACCGGCATCATCTTCTGAGTGTTGCCAAACGCGAGACCGAAGATCAGTTGACGCGTAATGGCGCTTCTCTTGGCCTTGCACAGGACGAGATCGAAAGCCTGCGCCTTGAGGCAGCTTCTTTGCAGGACGCTGTTGATACTTACGGTGTGCGCGTCGCCGAATTAACCTCAAAATACAATGATGCGAACAATAGGGCGGTCCTGTTGTCCAATCGCTGTGAAGGTCTTGAAAGCGCATTGCAGCAGAAAGCGGACGAATTAATTGGTCTGGCTGAGCGCTTTGATCTGGTGTTCCAGGAAAAAGAATCAGCTGTTCTCTACAGTCAGCAGAAGGAGCAGGAGGCAATTCATGCTCGGGCCGAGATGACTCGGATTTTCCAGCAGACCCAGCAAGAAAAGAAAGGTCGGGAACTTACGATCAATCAGCTCAGGGCGGAGATTGATGGTGCGCAAGCTCAAGTTAAGACGCTGGAGGAAGTGCATGGGGAAACGCTTGAAAACAACGAGCGTTTGATCAGCCAGGTTCGCAAGCTTGATGATCAGAACAAGCAGTCTGATATCACAATCGGTCGTCTTGAAACCAAAGTTGTCCGGCTGACGGCTAAGCTCGATTCTACCGTCGCGGCAAAATCTCAACTTGATCAATCACGCGCGACGATGACGGCGCGGTTGGAGGCAGTAACGCAAACCTTGTACGAGCGTGAAGCCGATGTGAAGCGGCTGGAAGGCGAGCTTCAGCACTTAACGGCACAGACCGAGAAGCAAAACGCACTTTCTCACGAAACGATCGAATCCTTGAGCGCGAGAGTCTTTGAACTTGAAAAGGAGCTCTCTGCCCAGCGCAACGAGACAGCGTTTTATACCAGCCAACTTGAAGTGGTTCAGCGTTCAGACAGCCGCACCGCCAAGAATTAAATCCTTAGGTTTCATTTGATGTATAAATACGTTTCAAGGCTTCGCGAATATTTCGTGCGTGGTCTTATTAGACGCGGCAGAAATTTCAGAGTATCTAGCGTGAATTCACACTGCGCTACGGTTATTGCCGGTGACTTGATTATAGAAGGGTCGCTTGTTGCTTCGGGCGATGTCTATCTTCTTGGGCACATAAAAGGGGACGTGACTTGTGATAACGTCTTCTTTGGGAAACGCGGTGCCGTTGACGGAGCGATCCATGTCCGCGGACGAACAAATGCGGCAGATAATCAAATGATCGGGGCGGCAGATGTCTATTTTAAGTAGGCTCAATGCTATTGGCCGAAAAAGCCTGGCCATTGATCTGGGGACGGCGAACACCGTGGTTTATGGCGGTAGCGGTGTTTTGCTGAATGAACCTTCAATCGTTGCAATCGAAACTACTGCGGGAATAAGTAAAATCATTGCTGTCGGTCACGAGGCAAAGCGTATGCTTGGCCGCGCACCAACCGGGATAACGGTGGTCCGCCCGCTGCGTGATGGTGTCGTCGCGGATATCGAAGTTGCCGAAGAAATGCTCAAGCGGTTTATCGAGATGGCCTTAGGGGATGAGCCCCGCTTTCGTTCGCCAAACGTCATCGTATGTGTTCCCTCAGGTGCAACTTCGGTTGAACGGCGCGCCATACGCGATGCGACGATTAATGCTGGCGCAGCCGATGTTCGAATGGTCAGTGAGCCACTTGCAGCCGCGGTTGGCGCAGGGCTGTTGCGAGACAAGCCCGAAGGATCAATGGTTGTCGATATAGGTGGAGGTACGACTGAAGTTGGCGTGTTGTCGATGGGGGGGCTGGTGTATTCACTGTCCTTGCGGTTTGGCGGCGACAAGCTTGATGAAGCAATCACAAATTACATCCGTCGCAATTATAATCTGGTGATTGGCGAGATTACGGCGGAGCAAATCAAGATCGCGTACGGAGCGGCGATCATGCCCTCTGATGGTGTCGGCGCAAGGTTCGCCGTGCGCGGACTCAAGGTTGTCGGTGGCCTGCCAAGCACGATCGAATTGTGTGAGGCCGAACTCTACGATGCGATGAGCGAAGTGGTGAGTGCGATTGCTGATGGCGTTCGCAATGCTCTGGAAGGCACGCCCCCAGAACTGGCAGCCGACATTTTTACCAACGGCATCGTTTTGACTGGTGGCGGAGCAATGTTGCACGGGCTTGATGCCTTTGTTTCGGACATAACCGGCCTAACCGTGACCAAGGCAATCGAACCGCTTTTGTGCGTCGCGAATGGCACGCACAAGATGCTGGGTGACCCTTGTTTCGAGGCCGTTTTGACTCAGGCCTGATAGCGAATTCAGCTGGCAAAGCCTTGGCCAGTGAATTTTTTGGCAATGGTGTCGCGGCTAACCATCACGATGGGTTAGGGTGCCTGCTCACGCCCATTATGGATCGCCGGACGATAGCTGCAAATAGCTGCGCTTTTGACTGTACATTCCGATGGCGGCAAAGTGTGAAGAACAGGTATCGCGGTTCGATGCTGTAGAGGACCAAAGTCACGTTTCTTTCGCGTGAAACTTGTATGAAATGTCGGCATGAACAGCTTTGAAGGTGCGTGGCGCTGCATTCTATCGCACCTGCAGTGCGGTCAAAGGCGACGATGTCATAACCTTCCTGACCTAAACCAAATATGAGATCATTATAGGATTGATCCGCCGGTTTCAGGGTAGCAATACAGCTACGGATAGGAGCATTGTTCAGACCGGAGGTTGCCATGATGGTTGTTATATCGAGATTAAACTAGGGGTATATGATGTTTTTGCATAATATTCATAATGTGTTTTGTTAATACTATAAACGTCTGTATTATATCTGGACTTTATAAAATTCCTCTTCGGTATCACCCATAAACACTAAAATGTGATCTTTCAGGTCCCGTAAAGTTGATCGACAAAAAAATCTTTTTTGGGCTTATCGCCATAGCCTGATGGGCTATGTTTTTGCTGGCTGGAGGCGCTAAAAAACGGCGACTCATTAGGCGCAAAGACATGCTCGAAATATCGTCGAAAAGACAGTTGGTTGAGGCTTTGATCAGTTGCCTTGAATACCTGGATCAATGCTCCAGCCAAATGCCAGCTATCCGGCTCAGCGAGTGCCTTGACAGCTTGTTGGAAGAAGTTGGTGTGATCGCCGATGAGGCGGGGTTGGTTCATTGACGAAACTGCTTGGCGATTGTCAGGATGATTTTCGCAGAGCTGTTGAATTCGAGCAGGAAATTCCTGATAGCGACGGCATAGCAAAGTTTCGTTTGCGCACCCGGCTGTTGATCATTGGCGGCCTTTCTGCATTTTTATGGACCGCTATCGTGCTTGGGCTGAAAGCGCTAATCAATCTGGCAACCTGACAACAGCGCTTGGCTCCGTTACCGGGTTGGTCCGGCGCCCCCGGGGACAGTCCCGTTTATTTCATCTTTGGTTTTTCGGAATGGCGAACATATTCGGCGGAGAGGCGCGCGCGAAAGCGGCCTCCCTCGCCAAACAACCTTCTAGATGAACTAATTGGAAGCGATTCCAGCGTCTCGTAACGATTTTTCCAACACAACCCAGTTTGCCGAGTTTGAAACAGACCGCTGCCATTGTGCTTGGGGGGTGTTGCGTTTGTCCAACGTTCAAAGTCAGCCGCCTGATTAGCGCAAAGGCGTCATCACAAGTTTCTGCTTCGCCCGACGCTTCGCGAAATCAACAAGCTTTGCGATGCACTCTTCCTGGCGGTACTTGTTCTGTGGGATCAGATAGTTTATCAGAATAAACTATAAGGCTATCCCGCGCTTATTTCTGGTGTATAGAGGTCGGTATGAGTGATTTTCAGCTTGAGAAAAAAATCGACCTCGCCAGCGAATTGGCTGTTGCCTGGCTCGCCAATCCCAACACGCGCGCAGATCATGCAGATGTAGCGGCTTTCCTGAAAGCTGTTCATGAAATGATCGACCAGCTATCGCAGGGTATCGGCGGGGGCGGCGGTCGGGCGGAAGTTCCACCTTATGTTGATCCGGCAGAGTCGTTGGCGTCTAAAGATCACATCATCTCCCTGATCGATGGAAAGCCCTATAAGGCCCTTCGTCGGCATCTTGCGCGGCACGGCCTCTCGCCAGACGACTATCGTCGCAAGTTCGGATTAACGCCTGATTATCCCATGGTTGCCGAGAATTATTCACGAGAACGGCGTGAGCTTGCAAACAAAACCTGGATTGATCGCAAGGTTGATCAAGACACGAGGCGGGCTGCTGAAAATGCAAAGCCAGCCAAGATTTCCCGATCACGCGGTGCTGCTGCACGCTGAATTAGAGTGATTTTTAGGCGTAGACCCCATTTCAATCTCTCGAAGTCTCACGACAGATCCTGTTTACGTTATGTGCGATAGGGTGTCGGTCTCTGAATGGCGCTTCGCACCTTAGCTGCCGCGCATGTTGTGCGCGGCTTGGACGTCTGGCCGGGTTGGTTGATTGGCAGATAAGCAACTTCTGTCATCGCAATGCACGATTCAGCCCCTCAATTAAGATACACGGCGCATCGGCTGTCTGCCGCGACGCGACTCATTGTCGTGCATACCCGCTAAGGTCGGGCTCAATCGGTCAAACGGCTAGATCAGCTTATAAGCACTGATCGCTGTTTCCAGTGCGCGGTGCTGCGATGGTGGCGCTTGTTCATTATGATGCGCCCAAAAAGCCCCCTCACTCTTGTAACGAAGATTTTGATCATATATGATATAATAATGATAATTTAGAAATGAATTTAATGATAATTATGATTGACCTATGATAATATGATGGATAATGACGGCAAATAAATTTGAACAAGGCAGATTTTAATGAAGATCCATGACGAAAAGAGGGAATTTGATTTCCTCTCGTAGGCTGCGCCTGCGAATAGCGTCCAAGCATAACCCCATGACGGTCAACTATCTTCGAATAATCAATTCGAGGAATGTAAATCTGCGCGTAAAGTAAAGGTTTTGGGAAATTTGTGAATGAACGTTTTTTCTTATTTTGGAAAATACACTCAAATATATGATTTAAAGCCTATTGAGAGAAACTTCGCGGGTTCGGAATCTTAATTTGGGGTTCCAATAAAAATCACTCAATTGCGCTTTGAAAAACCATTTGCATTCGCAATGGGGAAACTCAGGGGATATTATGAATAAATTGAAAAATATGATGATTGGTAGAGCAAGTCTATTATTTGTTATCAATAACTTGATTTTTTCTCAGAATGTTGTTGCTAACGGTGTTGGTGAGAACGTTGCTTGGCAGTTCAACACATCTATCGATAAAGTCAATCGTGGCTATCTTGAGGACATGCGTCAAAAGAAAGCCAACGACTACTATGCTGCGCCAAACATCACAAACATCATAGATAAGCAATTCAATTGCAGTGTTTCAGCCAGTGCAAGCGGCAACCTTGGCACAAGCACTGTCGCCACTTCCGGGCCTGCAACCACGGGCAACGGCGCAGTTGCAAAGGCCAATGAAGCGGTATCTCAGGTGCAGGACGGGTCGGGCAGCGCCATCGATACGTTCGGATTGATCGGCAATACCGGTTCTGAAGGTGTCGCGTGGTCAGCCTCCAACCTTGCCAACCGCTTGGCAAGCAGCGGCTCGAACGGCATTGTTGCCGATCTTTCGAACACCGGCCAAGTTGGTGCCACGGCCCAAGGCGACACTTCCAGTGTGGTGGGCAATACAGAAAATTATCAAGCACTTAATTCGGCTCAGACCAACTCCGGCACGCAGAGCGCATCCGTCAGCGGCGCGAACGGCTGCAACTTCGCGTCGATGAACTGATGCGGATGTTAAGCCCTATGTACCGTTTTACGCCCAAAGCGCCTGAGCGGGTGCGTGCCGTGTCGTGGTTTGGCAGGGCAGCAGTAACGCTTGCGCTGATCCCGCTGGTCTCCGCGTGTTCTATGTTAAATGTGGGACGCATTCCCAGCCAGCGTCTTGCCGAGGGCGAGGTTCCAACGCCAATCGGGGCTATGGTGCGCAATAATCGCACACCTATGGAAGGCGCGATTGCCTGCTTTGCCGATCATCTGACGGCGATGCGGAAGTCCAATGCCGCGGGTTCGCCGGTGATTAGCGTTGGCGACATCAAGGACTTCACCGGCAAGTATTCCATCAATGAAGGCAATGCGGTGACGCAGGGTGGTTCGCTGATGGTCTACTCTGCGCTTGGAAAGCTTAATGGTGTTGTCCGGATTGCCGAGCGCTTCGATTCCGCCATCGCCGAGCGGGAATTGGGTTATATGGACCGCCGCCAGTTGGGCGATGGCCGTGCCCATGATGTGAGCGGCCAGCGGGTGCCATGGGTGCCCTATTTCGGCGGAACTATCGCGCAAACCGATTTTTACATCATCGGCGGCATTACTGAGGTGAACTATAACATCCGTTCGGGCGGGGCCGAGCTTGGCGTGGATAACATCGGCGCGAAAAGCCGTGTGTTCAACCAGAGCATCGCGGTCGATCTGCGGATCGTCAATGCGCGTACGCTGATGGTGGAAAAGACCGTCAGCTTGACCAAGCAATTTGCGGGTTATGAAGTGGGCATCAACGTGTTTCGCTTCTTTGGCAAAAGCCTTTTTGACGTGAACCTTGGTGCCAAAGGGCAGGAGCCCCTGCAACTTGGGATTCGCGCGGCGCTGGAAGAGGCGACGTTAAGGTTGGTGGGCGCTGCAACCGGGGTTGATCCCGAACCCTGCTTGGACGTGGTCACCCGCCGCATTCCCGATCAATCGGCAGAAGAGATGCGGGGGCAGTTCTTGCAAGTGTGGCCGCCAAAGCCGCTGGTCGGACGCCCGATGACCGTGTTGGGCGGTACCGCTGTTGTCGAAAATGCGCCTTATCTCAATGCTTTGGTTAGCTCGCCTTCGCGCGCGTCAAACATCGGCGCAAACTTCCAGGTGCTGTTCGAATTTGGCGATGTCTCGATCATTGGACCGATGCAGACGGTGCTGGATCAGATCGCGGCCGAGGCGGCCAAGGGCTCCGTCGTGATCACCATCGTCTCGCGCGATACCGAGAACTGGGACCCGGCCAAGCGGGATAGCCTTTTAGAACAACGACTTGCGGTGCTTAACGCGCTTCTCAGTTTGCGGGGCGTAGCGCCGGAGACAACAAAAGTTACATGGCGACCAATCAAGAATGATTCAACCATGCAAAGAATCGGTGCTGGATTGCAATATCTTGCAAGAGTGCAAGTAAATTAATCCATCAAACGATAATTCAGGCAACTTTGTGCTGCTTGGATTTAATGAAGTGAAGTGCCTTTATCTTCCAGAACAGGGGAATTCATGTCTAAGATATCCAAAATGCGCAACAGTTTGCTGATTAGTTCAGCAACGGCTGTGCTAACAACTATGGGCGGTGGTGTTGCTACTGCTCAATCCATCACTCAGGAATCCGCACAATCGTTGGTTGGTGTGGTACAAACGGGGTCTTCTGCGACCATTAGCGCCACAATTTCGGAAAATGATGGTTCCGCAGGCGTAAATGCGACCGGTACAGTCACCGACACAACGATCACGGTTGGCACGTCTGCTGCAAGCCGCAACGTGACCTCGGCCACTGCCACCGCCAACGAAGCAACGCTGACCGTTACCAATTCGCTTAGCAACGCGGATACGACAGTTGGCCAGACATCTGCCAGCGTCGATGCTGCTGGTGTGGTGGCTGCGGAAACGGCCATCGGTGTGGCACAGGCCAACACCAACGGTACGTTGACTGCTTCGAACACCTCGACGTTTGACATTACAGCAACCGGCGCGGTTAGCGGTTCAACGCTGCGCGAATCTGCCAATGCGCAGGAAAGCGTTGCGCTGTTGAACAACGCAACCAACACGCTGAACTCGACTGTCAACAATGTGGCGGCAACCACTGCCATCAGCAACCAGCAGACGAACACGGAAGCCACGCTTACCGCGTTGACCAATGCAGGGGCAGGCATCACCGCTGGTTCAACGGTCACCAACAGCACGGTCGAGCTTTCGGGCAACACCGAACGCGCGATTGCCGTTGCCAACACAGGCACCAACACCCAGTCGGTTACGGGCAACAATGTTGTATTGCCTGCCATCGTCGGTTCGGCATCAATCACCAGCGGCGATGCTGCTGTGCTTGGCGCATATGTCACCGGTTCCAATCAAGATCTGGTCGGCAATACAACAACGCCTAGCACCATTACCGCCACAAACACGTTTGACAACAACGGCTTCAGCGTCGGCGTAAGCGGTGCGGTAACCGGTTCCACGCTCAAGAACGATGGCAACGTCGGGGTCGCTGCTGTTCGCGGTAACGATGTGACCAACACCACCACCCTCAGCGCCAACAGTGTTTCGAACACTGCCAGTTCGGACACCACGGTTGCAGCAATCGGTTCTTCACAGAACGTTGCCGATTACACGCTGACAGCTCGGGCATTTGGCGAAAACGACACTTCGGCCCGCACCAACGTGGGCGGCAATGTTGCGTCAACAACGATTACCACTTCGGGCAATGCGGTTACGGCTGAAGCCATGGCCAACAAGGGCAGCAACGCCATTGTTGCATCGGTTGGTTCGATCGATACGTCTGGCGGGATTGATGGTTCAGCTACGGTTACCGCCGCAGGCCTTGCCACTGCCGCTGCTGCATTTGCAGTTGGCAACAGCCAGACCATTGATGCGCAGAGCACAGTGAATGCTTCGTTGGCCGACACGCTCGGCACATTGGGTTCGGGCGTTCTCACTACGCTTGGTGCCGATGTTACGGGTTCGACCGTGCGTTCAAACAGCAACACGCAAACGGCCGTTGCCACTGGCAACACCACCGCTGCGGGTGCAAACAGCATTTCGCTGACGGGTACTGATCTTGCCACCACCACGGCGGTGACCAACTATCAGAGCCAGGCGGGTGTGATTGCCACAACGATCGGCGGCGCAGCAACGACGACGACCGGTACTGCATCGAGCAGCTTTTCGCTTACGCAAACGCTGGTAGGTGGCGCGCATGATAACGTGAACAACGTCATCACTGCGGGCGATTATTCGGTTTCGGCCGCTGGCCTGTCTGCTGGTCAGATTCTTGCGCTGGAAGAAGGTGGTTGGACGCTCTCGGGTGGTGCTTATCTGAAAAGCGCTATCGGCTCAGCAGCAACGGTAAGTGACTACGCAAGTCTCACCGGTGCAGGTGTCAGCACAGCGTTTTCAACCATCGCGACGACCTATGAACTCCCTGCTGCGGGCGTTGCGTTGTCGGTTGCTGAAGACATCACGGGTAGCACGCTGAGCGTGGATGGCAATGCCTTGACCGGTACGGCTAATGGCAACATTGCCACCAACCGTATTTCGGTGAATGCAACATCGATCAATCCGGGCGGTTCGGTCACTGATGGTGCGGCTGATCCATCGACTGTTGCGACGACAACGCTTGGTGCCACTGCTGATAACGCACTGGTAAACAACCAGGTTGTTTCAAACGCGGAGACCAGCACTGCAACCAGCGCCTTCGGTATCTTTACCGAAACGCGTACAGACGATCTGATCAGCAGCAATGTTGATACCAGCGCCTTGTCGGTATCGAACAACGCACAACTGGCCGAAGTCAACGGCAGCACGGCATCAAATTCGATTGCGCTTTCGGGCAATGCGATTGATTCCACTGCGGCGCTTTTGTCTTCGCAAAACAAAACCGGTTCAAGCACGCTTGAGGCCACTTCAACCACATCAATCTATGCGCCTGTCGCATCGACCGATTCAACGATCCGGTTGAACAGCAACAGCAGTGCAGCAAGCACTGGTGTCAATTCCGTGACGAACACCGTTGTGGCAACAGCCTCGACGTTGACCGGCAGCGGTGTAGATACCGATGCCGTTCTGACCACGGTAACGACTGGTAACCCGGTCAATGCCACGGCAGACTTTGTTGCAAACAACGTGCAAACCGCAACCGGTTCGGCAAAAGCGACTGCAACGATCAATGTCCGCAATGCGGATAGCTTTGCAGCGCAAGACGCCACCACCAGCCGCACGGTTACGGCACCGTTCACGACTGATGGCATCCAGTCCGGTTTGGTTGAAATGAACCGCAACCTTGCCAGCGCTGATGTGAACATCAACAATGCTGTCAATCAGGTTGCGCTTACCGGCTCAACCACACTCGATGCATCGGGTGGGGTGATCAGTAAGCAGACGAATGGCTCCAGTGCAACTGCCCAAGCTACGAACAACACGCTTCTCAACGTGGTTGGTACGGGTACTGCTGCTGGCGCTGGTGACAGCACGGTGACGCTTTCGAACAACGGCACTGTATCATTGGCCAGCGGCAACGTGGTGGGCAATGCGCTTACCGCGACGGCGTCTGACCTGAATGCGACAGCAGCGGGTACTGATGGTTCACTTTCGGCTACGAGCTCGACGCAAGTAGCAGATGCGACATTCACGGTTCTCAATGAGCAGATCAATTCGGCAGCCATAAACTCCAGTGGTTCTAATACCACCAGCGCGTATCTGGCTGGCGGGGCTTTGGCAGATGCCGTGAACGGTTCAACTGTTGCTCTTAACAACAATGTTCGTCGCACTGAAAGCGATGGCAACGTTGCATCCAACGCCCTGACCGTATCGGGTGCAACGGATGTGGCTGCATCGGGTGGTGTGAGCAACAGCCAAACCAGTGACCGGATGGTTTCTGCGGTCGGCTTCAACACGGTACAGTTGATTGCCAATGCGGATGCAACCGATGGGCTTGATGCTGTTGACAGCAGCACGCTGACGCTTTCGGGCAACGCAACACAAACCCGTACTGCTGCCAATACGGTAACCAATACGGTCAGTGCTTCGTCGCTCAATCTGTCAGGTACAGGCGGGGCAGAAGCCGCTCTTTCGGCAGACACTACGCTGGCGGCGGCTGGCAGCTTTACGGCGGTCAATCGGCAAACCTCTGACGCACTTATCGAAGGTGTGGCCAACGCTCAGATCTTGGCAAACTTGACGGCTGATAGCGGCGCTGTGGCAGTTACGGGTTCAACCGTAACTCTGAGTGGCAACGCGACGCAGAGCGAAACCGATGGCAACGTGGCCTTTAATACGGTGACACTGGCGGGAACCGGCGAGGTTTCATCAACCGGTGGCGTCCTGAACGGGCAGACTAACAACGCATTTGTTACAGACTCTGCAGTTGGTACTTACCGTGTGAACACTACCACAAGCGGCAGCGGCACGGGCGTAGTTGACAGCACCGTATCGCTGAACAACAACGCGACGCGCTCGCTGGCAAACGGAAACACAGCCACGAACGTGTTGAATGCGTCTTCAGCCAATTTGGTTGGAACCGGTGCAGACGATGCAGTACTTGCTACGACTGCTTCGCTCAACACGGCTGATGCCAGCTTCGCGGTTGTTAACCAGCAAGCATCGACAAGTGGTGTTTACTCAAGCGCCGACAGTACCACTGCCGCAAACTTTGTGACGGACACTGGCAGCAATGTTAGTGGTTCAACTATTGCATTGAACGGCAACAGCACCATTTCCGAAGCAGTTTCTAACACTGCCACGAATGCTGCGATCCTGAATGGTGCAACCTCGCTGGCGGCATCGGGCGGGGTTATCAACGCCCAGTCGAACTCGTCCATTGCTAACTCCTACGTCAACGCAGTTGTCCAGGTTGTGGCAGAGGACGCATCTGGCGCAGCTTATGCGCTGAACGGCAGCACGGTGAACTTGGCCAATAACAGCGCAGCATCGCGCGCTGGCGCCAACAATGCCGTCAATACGCTGAATGCTACTACGTTGAGCTCAACCGGGCTGGGTGCAACTGCTACCGATCTCGCGCTCAACAGTGATGGCACCAATGCGATTGATGCGACCTATGCAATGCTGAACAAGCAGGGCAACACGGCTAACGTCTACGCAACCACCAACGTCACCTATGGTACCTCGTTCACACAGGGTGATGGTGCTGCGCTGAATGCTTCGAAGGTTGCAGTGTCTAACAACACCGCATCTGCCGTGGCTTATGCCAACTCGGCCACCAACAGCATGACGCTGACGGCGCTGAACACCGGCGTATCTTCGGCTGCGCTTGGCAACAGCCAGACCAATACCGGTTCGGTGCTTGCATCGGCGGCTTCGCAGATGGCTGGCGGCGGCATCAATGCCACCGGCAACATCGCTGCAAGCATGTTCTCGGTCGGTGGCGGCAGTGTTACTGCCACTGCGATCGGCAACAGCGTGACCAGCACGTTGCTTCGTAACTAAGCCCCGTAAGCCCGGTCTTCCTCCCCGTCTCGGCGGGGGGAAGGCCGGGCAACGCGACGAGACGTTCCGAAGGCAACCCCGCTTCGGCCGTTGGACCTCTTCCCAACCCCCGCTGGGATATCGAGCACGCTCTGGTCCAGGACCGCCGCGCCCGCGAAGCGCGGCGGTCTTTCGTTTTTCCGGGCACCTTTCAAAACCGCTCCCAGCTTTCGTTCGGGACACGCCAAGCGCGGGCAAAATCGGACTTATCATGATGAACGACCCGGATAGTTTTCCGCGAAGTCTTTGCATCGTTGATAACGATGCCGATTTCGTCGCCTTCCTTGCGCCCTATCTTGAAGCCCAGGGCTGCACATCCGCCCTGTTTGGTTCGGCGGAAGAGATGATGAAGGCTGGGCCGTTTGCAACATATGACTTTTTTGTAATCGCGCTGGAATTGCCTGGCCATGATGGGGTAGATCTCATCGCGCTGGTCCGCGCAGGCAGCAACGTCGGCATTCTGGCCATAAGCAGCCGTCTTGGTCCCGATGCTTTCAACTCCGCGCTGACCGCCGGGGCGGACATGTTTATCGCAAAGCCTGCGCGGTTTGATCAGATGTACTATGCGATCAAATCAATCTGGCGGCGCACACTCGCCACAGCCGCGCAGCCGTCCAGAGCCTGGCAAATATCAGCCGATGCCAGCCAACTCCACACGCCCGATGGCGGCGTGTTTCAGCTAACGCGCACTGAAGTGCGTATCATCGAATGCCTGCGCGCAGCTGGCGGAAAGCTTGTTTCGCGCGCTGACCTTGCCGCAGCGAGCGAAGTAACCGAAAGCGCCGACAACCGGAATCTGGATGCAGCAATATCCCGCCTGCGCCGCAAGATTGTACGCGGTACAAATCTGACATCACCCTTCCGTGCTGCGCAAGGGTTTGGCTATCTGCTTACGATGGACATCACGGACAAATGATTTTCGGTGGCGGGCGCAATCTGTTCCGCCGTCAGAACGGTGCTCAGGCCATGTGTGGCGGCAATCGGGCGAGGCGCTTGTGCTTCGAAGCGTGCATTTGCATAGATGATATGATGTGATAATATATTGCGCATTATCAAAAATAATCTATTTTGTTCCGAGTGAATCGTGCAAAAAAGACGCGTTGGATTTGATAAACTCAGAAGAGATCATTAATTTGCGGGCGGCGCTTTGCGGTGTCCAGTTTGGCCATTTTCAGGGATTTTTGTGCGAGAAACCGAGTTTCCAATAAGGCGTATATCAGGCGATGATCTGCCGGATAACCGACATGCAAGCCCCGAGCGGCCAGCCTCGCCTAGCCTGCGATTTGATAAATGGTTTGTCGCAACCACGCAGCCTCAAAAGGAGGCGCTTGCGCAAGGGCAACTCCAAGTCCAGGGTTTTGGCGCCTTTGTTCCCAGGTTTCGCAAACAACGTCGGCGCGCGGGCCGTGTTGTTGAGGTGTTGGCACCGGTATTTCCCGGTTACATATTTGTGCAAGCGGAACCGGTGCAATACCCTTGGCGCAGCATAAACTCGACACGAGGTGTGCGGCACCTGATCGGCACAGGCAGCGGGACCCCCAAATCTGTGGCTCCCGATGTGATGGCGGCAATTTTTGCGCGCTGTAGCTCAGGTGTGATTGATAGCCTCATGACCGCTCTGAAGCCGGGCATGGAAGTTAAATTCATTTCCACAGCGTTTGCCGATCGTATTGCCACGATTGAACAGCTTGATGAGCGCGGACGGATCCATGTCCTTCTCGAAATCTTAGGCCAGCCTGTTTCGTTGCAGGTTGATGCAAGCGCGCTTGAGCCGGTTGTCCTGGGATGATCCTGGCACCATTGCGCCTTGTGCTGGCACCTGGGTCGACCCGTTTGCGATTGCAAGGTGCTGTGCGATGAACATGTATACACCATTCGCCCAGATGAAATTGCACTCGAAGGTCAGATTCGGAGATCGTTGGGGGCGCATATTGCGCACCAACCGGTTTACGCTCGGCGGCCTCTTGATTGTGGGTGTTGGTGTGCCGCTTTTGGTGCTCGCGGCAACAGACATCGAAAACATCTTCGCGGAAGATCATGACCGTGAGTTGCTTCCGACGATAATCGTAGTTTTTGTTGCTGCAATTTTCGCGCACATCATGCTTCGGAACGTTGGCGCGCTGGCTCTTACCACTGACCGTGCACTTATATTCCCGTCCTTCTTTTCGGCATATGCCGCTGCAATAGCAGGTGCAACCATACTCGGCGTTAAAGTTGGCATCTCAACAGTCGCCCTGAGCTTTCTAGGTGGTATGGGGTGGTATCTCATCGTGGCATCTGCGCGTCGGCGCGCAGGTCGGCCGCGCGTGGGGTACATTGGCTATTTGCCCGAAAAATCTGCACTCAGGCGTGTCCGGATCAATTGGGTATCAGCGATCGTTGAGCGGGCAGAGTTGATCGACGTTGTGGCAGTTGTGTTCGATAAGCATCGCCCGGAAGATCACATAACAGAGCAGGTTTTGCAGAAGGCTGTGTTGCAAGGCATCCCGGTTTACCGGCAAGACTACTTTCGTGAAATGGTCACTGGCACCGTTAGCCTCGACAATCACCCTGTCGAAAATTTTGGCTACATGCTGCCCTCGCGTCCGCTGGTCCGCGGAAAGCGATTGGCCGATCTCGTGGTCGTTGTTCCGGCGCTTTTGATGGCGCTACCGGTGCTCATCATAGTGGGCTTGGCCATCAAGATCGAAAGCCCTGGCGGCGCTTTGTATCGTCAACAGCGTGTAGGATATCGCGGCAGGCGTTTTGTTTGTTACAAACTGCGCTCCATGCGTTGCGATGTCGATGGTCCTGCTTTTACAACCGAAAATGATCACCGGGTAACGCGTGTGGGCAAGCTCATCCGCAAGCTTCGCATTGATGAGCTTCCGCAATTGTACAATGTGTTACGCGGCGACATGAGCTTGATCGGGCCGCGTCCAGAATCGGTGATCTTGGCTGATCAATACGCCAGAGAAATACCTTTTTATGTATACCGGCACTCGGTGCGTCCGGGCATCACAGGGTGGGCAGCAGTCCATCAGGGAAATGTCGCACACGGAGATGCAGCCCGGCAAAAGCTTGAATATGATTTTTACTATATCAAGCATTGCTCGGTGTGGCTCGATTTTTTGATCGTTTTGCTCACCATTCGCACGATTGTTACAGGCTTCGGTTCGCGATGAGCGAAAGTGCGGACGGTTTGGCTCGGCATCGGATTAGCAGACCTTATAACATTTCCGTTCTTGTTATCGGTTTATGGCTCACCTTGATCTTTCTGATAGGAGGGAGTGCTTGTGGCCTTTGATGTTCTTGCCCGCGTCAAAGCCTTATGGGCCACCACTTCCCGTCGTTTTCACGCTTTAGCTGTTAATGACGCCCGCGCTGGGTGACGCCTCCCGACCCGCCGCTTCGCGAGCCATCAGTAGCAGCGCGTGACTGATCGACTTCCACACACCTATCGCGCTCCAGCGGTAGAGATAATGCTGCACCGTGGTTATTGGCGGGAACAGGTCCGGTGGCAGCAAGGGCGCAAGGATTTCCCACTCCGCGCCCGTCAAATCGCTGGGAAAAAGCAAGTCTGCTCTGGCATACTGCCGTTGGGTAGTATCGGTCCATATGTGCCGCTACGTCGTAGCCTCGCAACCACGGCTGAATCACATGTCACCGATATTGCAAACTTCTTTTTCGGCCAGCCTCTCACGGGGATGACTACTCCTTGCTGAAGGACTGGATAGCGCATGGTTCGTGTTGGAGGCATTATCCATGGAGCGCTTACCCTAAGCTGACATTTTGAGTGCTTTCATGCAGTGGCGGGTGCGGCATCACACGATGTCACAGTTTTTTTGATTTTTGACGCTGGAATAGAGGGTGTTGGCGAAAAATCTTGTGTTGATCGATTTGATGATGTAGTGACGAAGGATCATAAAAGGGTGCGTTAACATGCGTTCATTGGTTTTTTCGATTGCTTGTGCAGTCTTGGCAGTGTCTTTGTCGTCAGCAAGCGCGTTCGCAGCTGCTCAGCCGGCCAATGGTGCTAAGACAAAGCGTTATGATGCTCCCGTGCGCATGATGAACGAAGATGATAAAGCTGCTTTGCGCAAATACTGCGAAAAGCCAGCTAACCGGGAAGATCTGCGCTGCCAGTATTTTGCGAAGGCAGTTCCGAACAAGGGCAAGGGCGGTGGAATGTCTCCGTGGCTTTTGGCGATTCCTGTAGGTCTTGCGGGCGGCCTGGCTGGTGCACTTGGTGGCGGTGGAGCTCCCGCTAGCCCTTGAGCGGTTTAATTGCAGGCAGGTGATAAGAGTGCTCGGCCGATTGCCTGATTTTTGCGTAGCAAGCGCGAAAGCGGGAGCGGTTTTCAAGAGTAGTAGCTGTGTGTATCAGCTTTAATGTTTGGTGAGCGCAGAGACGCTGAAGCAAGGCAAATTGCGTTAACTCCTTTGGGAACCTCTTTCTGCCAGTTTCCGTCTCAAACTGTAGTCCAAGTTCGCGATAATCTGAAGCCAGTCCTTATCTTTCTGAGTCTGAATTGGCTTTTTACGCTGCGTCCAAATCTGGTCTGCTAGCGAGTGTTCCGGGCAGTCTAAACTTCGGTCAGAGGTGTATCTTTGAACTTTCCTGTGTTGGAAAACCGGCCTTATGCGGTTTTTTTGGGGACGTAGGGATCAATTCTCCTGACAGTTTCGCCGTGCAAATCTTGCCTATCAGCCTTTCCCCGTCCGATGGGGAAGGATGGGGCCGAGCTATATTGCTGGCATGTTAAGCGCGGGCACGACATCAAAAGCCCTCGAACGTGCGCAGTTTTGCTATACACGAACTGGCATAAATTGCTTTCTACCCCACTTAGAATTGCGGAAAGCGTGGTGCGGAGCTTTGTGGCAATCAATGCCCATGCAGGTAGCCATTCTGGCTATTTCGCTTCGTGGTTTTTTAAAATTTCAGTTATTTAATCAAAAAATATCACAATATTTACATTCCCTTGGTGAGGCTTTATGGGAATTCATCAGGTGAAATCAATATAACAGGAGAGCGTCATGAAGGTCATTCTAAGGGGGCCCCGGGCTTTGCTAACCTTGGCCTTGCTGGCGACCCCGTGCGGCGTCACACTGATGGCGCAGGAACTTCCAGCCGACGGGCTTACTGGCAGAGTGACCGATACATCTGCACCTGTGATGGCAATTCAAGGGGCAAGGGTCGAAGGCGTAATTTCCGCGCGCCGAAGCAGCAAAATAGAGGTAACGAGCGCGGACGGAACAAAATCGATAATCAGCATCAACGATGCCACCTTGATTGAAGCGAGCGCTGGCCCTCTGGGTCTGAAGCGTACCAAGTTAGCAGCAAGTTCGCTGCTTAACGGTTTGCCCGTCCGTGTAAAAACTCTGCAATTCGGCAATGATTTGGTTGCTAACAAGATTGATCTTAAGAGTGAAGATCTGAAGACTGCGCAAATTGTCCACAACGGTACTGCCCAACGTTTTTCCGAACACGCAGCCGCCACTGAAGCGCTGCGCGGACGCATGGCCAACATCGATAAGTATTCTATCAAAAGCAGCATGAATGTTGCGTTCGATGTCGGAAAATCCGTTATCTCGAGCCAAGCGAAGTCTGATCTTTGTGACACGGCCAACCAGGCGGCAGCGATCGAAAACTCCTTGATGCTTGTAGTCGGCTACACGGATTCTACTGGTAACGAGGAGTTGAACCAGCGTTTGAGCGAAGCGCGTGCTGCGCGCGTCGTCAATTATCTCCAGCAGGTCTGTGGCTGGAAGCCTTATCGCATGCTGACCCCCACCGGGTTGGCTGCGGCTAATCCGGCTGCAAGCAATGACACCGTCGATGGTAAAGCAAAAAATCGCCGCGTCACTGTAAATGTCATGGTCAGCAAGGTTCTCGATGGGCTTTAAGTTGTGGAAGATGTTTGCCCGAAGGGCTTGTCTTGTTGAACGGCCATCCGGCGCTGCTGCGGTTTACGCTCTTGTTGTGCGGCACGGAAAAATTCAGGCAATCGCGCAAAGTTTTGTTGCCCGCAATCGCCCACCAGAATGTGCGTGATATGGGCGGCAAAGCTTTTCGGCGAACCGCTACCCAATGTCGTGAGAGGTTGGGCTTTCATTATTGAGCTGTGCAAGGCGACTGTTTTTGGAACTGAAAAATGGACGAAATTTTAACAACAAAATTATCCGAAGTTATCGAGCTCATTCAGTATAAGATAAAAATGGAAAAGTCATCCGTGACTTATCCGATTTCGTTGCAGAAAAATGAACTTTTTCGACTGGCGGTATCCTTTCGGTCGAACATAGCGTTCCGAGAAAAAATTCTTCCAGGTTATTCGCCGTGCAGTCCATTTTGGTCAATGATGATCGAAATGTATATAATGCAAAGCCAAAATACTAAAATTTCTGTAACTGATATTGCATCTATGACAAATATGCCTCTGACGACTGTTCTTCGGCATATCGATCTATTGAAAAAAGATGATTTGATATGTCGTGATAGAGACGCGAAGGATAGTCGTAGATTCTGGCTATATCTCACCGAAAAAGGGTTTTTATCGGTAGAAGAAATGCTCCAGCAGTTTTACAACGAGCTTCAGCAAAACACATAAATCCGGTTTTTGGTCCAAGGCACTGCCTGCTTCGCACTTCCCGCACGGCAAAAGCAGTGCTAGGCGCGCGGTCCATGATCGTATTCCCTGCCATTGACCTGAAAGCTGGCCAGGTCGTCCGCCTCGCCGAAGGAGACATGGATCGCGCGACCGTTTACGGCGACGATCCTGCCCATCAGGCAACGCTGTTCGCAAACGCTGGTTCGCAATTCCTTCACGTCGTTGATCTCGATGGCTCATTCGCGGGCCGCGCCGAGAACCGTGAAGCGGTTGAGGGCATCCTCAAGGCATTTCCAGGCCACGTCCAGTTGGGCGGCGGCATCCGCACGCGTGAGGCGGTTGCAGGCTGGTTCGATCTTGGCGTGGCGCGCGTGGTCATGGGCACGGCTGCCCTGAAAGACCCGCAGTTCGTCAAGGATATGGCCAAGGAATTCCCGGGCGGCATCGTCGTCGCGGTGGACGCCCGCGACGGCATGGTCGCCACCGAGGGCTGGGCTGATGTTTCCGACGTTTCGGTAGTTGATCTTGCCCGCCGGTTCGAGGATGCAGGCGTTGCCAGCCTGCTGTTCACCGACATCGGCCGCGATGGCTTGCTTAGGGGCGTGAATATTGACGCCACGGTAGACTTGGCGCGGCGGGTGGACATCCCCGTGATCGCCAGTGGCGGCGTTAAAGGCATCGACGACATCCGCATGCTCAAGATTCACGAGGTCGATGGCATCGAGGGCGTGATTACGGGCCGCGCGTTGTTTGAAGGGCGCCTCGATCTGGCCGCTGCGATTGCGATGGCGGAGGCCTGATATGACCGTCCGCGTCCGCGTCATCCCTTGCCTTGATGTTCGCGATGGCCGCGTGGTCAAGGGCGTGAACTTCGTCGACTTGCGTGATGCGGGCGATCCGGTTGAGCAGGCGCGGGCCTATGACAAGGCGGGCGCTGATGAGCTATGCTTCCTCGATATCTCCGCCACGCACGAAGGGCGCGGCACGCTATTGGATGTCGTCGCGCGCACCGCCGAGGTTTGCTTTATGCCGCTGACCGTTGGCGGCGGGGTTCGAGCAGTCGAAGATGCCCGGGCGCTCCTGTTGGCAGGGGCCGATAAGGTCGCGGTTAATTCCGCTGCGGTCGCGCGGCCTGAACTGGTGCGCGATATTGCCGAGAAATTCGGCGCGCAATGCGTGGTTGGTTCGGTCGATGCGCGGCGGGTTGCTCCGGGCAAGTGGGAAATCTTCACCCACGGCGGGCGCAAGGGCACCGGCATCGATGCGCTGGCCCATGCGGTGAAGCTCGCTGAGCTGGGCGCGGGCGAACTGCTCGTCACCTCGATGGATGGCGATGGCACGCAAAAGGGCTATGACCTTGAATTAACGCGCGCAATTGCTGATGCTGTGCCGGTTCCGGTAATCGCAAGTGGAGGCGTCGGCACGCTTGACCACCTTGTGGCAGGGGTCACGCAAGGCCATGCCAGCGCCGTGTTGGCGGCTTCGATCTTCCATTTCGGCACGCACTCAATTGCCGAGGCTCATGCGGCGCTGCGCGCTGCGGGATTGCCTGCGCGTTCCTAAGCGCCGCGCGTCCCGTAATGGGTCATTAACCATTAAAGTTAAGGGGTTAACGCGTATCGCCTGTTCTGGCAAATGGGCGTTCGAACCATGAAGGTTTGGCAGAACAGGTCGCCCCGCGTGCTTCGTATTTCGCTTGCCCCTCTTGTCGCCTTTGCCGTTGCCGCCCCGGCGGTGGCCCAATCTGTTGGCGTTTCCATTCCAGAACCCAGTGACGGAGCGCTCTTCGCGCTTGGCGTTGTGGGGTTGATTGTGGGCAGACAAGTGGCGCGGAAGCGCAAATAGGCGCCAATTGTGGGCGTTTTGCGTTGGTGAATGTGCGCCCGAACGGCTTGACCAGCGCGCTTGTCCCATCCATGCACCCTTCCATGGAACACGCTACCGGACATGGCGACATTCTCGCCCGGCTTGAAGCCACGATTGCGCAGCGACGCTTGGGCGATCCCGCCGCCAGCTATGTAGCAAAGCTTAACGCCAAAGGCATCGCAAAGATCGCGCAGAAAGTGGGCGAGGAGGGCACAGAGACGGTGATCGCCGCGCTTACCGGTGACCGTGCCGAACTGGTGGGCGAAGCAGCGGACCTGATTTTCCACCTGATGGTGCTGCTATCGGCCAAGGATGTGCCCTTGGCCGAAGTGCTGGCAGAATTGCAGCGCCGCGAAGGTATCTCGGGCATTGCCGAAAAAGCCAGCAGGAGCGAATGAATCATGGCCGTTGATGCAACCCAACCTTATGATGACCAGAATGTCTTCGCCAAAATCTTGCGCGGGGAAATTCCGAACAAGACCGTCTATCAAGACGAATTCGCGCTGGCGTTTCACGATATCAATCCGCAAGCGCCAACGCATGTTCTGGTAATTCCCAAAGGGGCTTACGTCTGCTGGGACGATTTCTCGGCCAAGGCGAGCGATGCTGAAATCGCCGGGTTCGTGCGCGCTGTGGGTACCGTGGCGCGGGATATGGGGCTGGTTGCGCTAGGTTATCGTTTGCTTGCCAATGCAGGGACGGACAGCCATCAGGAAGTGCCGCATCTGCACGTGCATTTGTTTGCCGGAAAGCCGCTTGGCCCGATGTTGGTGCGCTAAAACGCATTGTTGCACAGTCAAGGCGTTAACCAACCCTTGCTCTTGGACTCGTCGCAAGGGTAGAGTCGGCGGCGAATGACTTTACCTGAACCGCCTTCCGGCCGTTTCGACGGCGATCAGCACCTTTTCCCCGTCCGCGTCTACTTTGAGGACACGGACCTTTCGGGCGTGGTCTATCATGCCAATTACCTGCGCTGGTTCGAACGCGCCCGGTCCGATATGCTGCGGCTGCTGGGAATTGACCAGCGCGCCGCGCATGAGGCGGGTGAGGGGGCCTATGCGGTAAGCGCGCTTGATCTCAAGTATCTGCGCCCGGCCAAGCTGGACGATGCCGTCCTTTTGCGCAGCCACGTTTCCGAACTTTCCCCCGCTTCATGCCGCATCGTGCAGCGTGCGTTCAGGGACGACACGCTTTTGTGCGAGGCGAAAGTGCGGGTAGCATTCGTTGCGCCCAACGGCCGTCCGCGTCGCCAGCCGCGCGAATGGGTGGCCGCTTTTCAAACTATTCTAAGCCAAGCTGAAGGACCTGAAGCCCCATGACGTTCGAGTTGCTAAGCCAAGGCGGTTCCTTCGCGCCAACATCGCTTAACCCGGTCCAATTGTTTCTGGACGCGGATTATGTCGTGCAAGCGGTCATGGCGGGGCTGGTTCTAGCGAGCGTCTGGGTGTGGACGATCATCATCAGCTTCTCGCTCAAAATGAGCCACGTGCAGCGTAATTGCGACAAGTATGAGCGCGAATTCTGGGAAGCGCGCGATATTGACCAGTTCCAGAAGGACAACAAAGGTCGTGATTTGCCCTCTGCGCGGCTAGTAAACGCAGCGCTGGCGGAATGGCGGCGTTCGACATCGGGCAAAGCGGTTGATCGTGAAGGCACGCGTCAACGCTTGACCAGCGCGCTTGAAGGCGCGGTCGTGACGGAATCCGATGTACTGGCCAGCCGCTTGAATTTCCTTGCCACGGTCGGTTCGGTTGCGCCCTTTGTCGGGTTGTTCGGCACCGTTTGGGGCATCATGGACAGCTTTTTCAACATCGGCGCTCAGCAAAACTCATCGCTGGCCGTGGTCGCGCCGGGGATCTCCGAAGCGTTGTTTGCCACTGCCATCGGTCTGTTCGCCGCGATCCCTGCGGTGATTGCATACAACCGCTTTTCGCACCGCGTGAACCGCTTTGAAATGCGGCTCTATCGCTTTGCTGACCGTTTCCACGCCTCGCTCAGCCGCGAACTGGAGTCCTGAGCTATGGCCATGTCCGTAGGTTCTGGCGGCAGCGGAGGCGGTCGAGGCAGAAGGGGGCGGGGCGGTCGCGCTGCGATGAGCGAGATCAACGTCACCCCTTTTGTTGACGTGATGCTAGTGTTGCTGATCATTTTCATGGTGACAGCGCCGATGCTGGCCGCAGGCGTGCCGGTTGATCTGCCCGATAGCAAAGCCCATCCGCTGGATCAGGAACAGGACCAGATCACGGTCTCGATTGACGCCCAAGGCGCGTTGTTCCTTGATGACGAACAGCTTGCGCCGGGTGAATTGACCGACCGGCTTGCCGGGTTGGAGCGCGGTGCCAAGCCGCCGCTGGTCACGCTACGGGCGGACCGCGTGCTGGATTGGGGCCGGGTGGCGGCGGTGATGGGTGAATTGAACGCAGCCGGGTTCAAGTCGATCTCGCTGGTCACCAACAGTTCATCCGCGCCGCAATAGGCCTGAACAGATGCGAGACCCCACCGCAGGCGGATTGACGTGGCAGGAAGGTGCCGGGCTGGCGATTGCCGCTGCGGCACATGTCGCGCTGCTCGTCGCGTTTACCATCGCGCCGCCCGGAAAGACAATCAAACAGCCGCCCGAGCGTATGGAAGTGACATTCTCGGAAGATGTGTCGGCTCAATCGACATCACCTGATCCCGCTGCGCAAGCCGCGCCCGATGTCGCGCCTGACCTAGGGGAGCCGCAGCCGGAACCTGAGCCGGTTGAGGAGCCTGCGCCCGTGCCTCCTCGGCCTGAACCACCAAAGCCAACACCGCCAAAGCCAACACCGCCAAAGCCAACACCGCCAAAGCCAACACCGCCGAAGCCAGCACCGCCGAAGCCTGTGACCAAGCCACAGCCTGCACCGGCGCGTCCGGTTCCGCCCAAGCCGGCCGCAAAGCCGGCTGCCAAAGCTGCCCCCGCAAAGCCCGCAACTGCGAAACCAGCAATAGCGAAGACCGCAACCAAAACCGCAGATGCCAGTCCGCGCCGCCGTCCCGATGCGCCCAGTGGTGCCAGCCGGGTGGGATCGGACTTCCTCAAAGGTTTGCCGGGCGCGACTGCGCCCGGCACGGCCAAAACGCCGCCTGCCGCCGCAATCGGCCCCGAGGTGAAGGCCTCGCTCGCTGGTGCTATCTCGCGCCAGATCAAGCCACGCTGGGCCGCTCCGCAGGGCGTGGATACGGATAAGCTGGTGACGATCCTGGCGTGGGATCTCAACGAAGATGGAACACTTGCCGGGCGTCCGCGCGTTGTCAGCCAGCAAGGCATTACCCCTGCAAACGAGGCGCAGGCCAAGCGTCATGCAGAACAAGCCATCCGTGCGGTGCAATTGGCATCGCCGTTTGATTTGCCTAATATGTATTATTCCGGATGGAAGCGCATTGCCGCGTTCCGCTTCGACAGAAAGTTGTCCCAATGAAGATGCGCCGTCTCCTTGTGCTGGCAGGCCTTGTATCAATGCCCGCATTGGTCACCGCCCAGCAAACCGCAGCACCATCGGTTGCAGCCTCCCAGCCATCACCTGACGATGGTGGGCTTACCGGTTCTGTTTCCGACGAGAACGAGTGGCAGGATCTTGGCATCGCGATCCCGTCTTTCCCGACCGATGTCAGCGTGAGCACTGCTGCCGAAGGAGGAACGACCGAGGCATTGGGCCGCAACGTGGCGCGGGTTGTGTTTAACGATCTGAAAAACAATGGTTTGTTCAAGCCGGTTGGCCCCGATGCGCTGCCTGCTATCGATCTGGGGCAGGTTTCTGCGCCTGCTTTTGATGGCTGGCGCGGGCGTTCGGCTGAAATGTTGGTGCAGGGCTTTGTGAAGGCCACTGGCGATGGCCGTCTGACTGTCGGATGCTACCTTTACGACGTGGCGCTGGGCAGCGAACTGGCACGGCAGGGTTATGTTGTGAAACCGGAGGAGTGGCGGCGCGCGGCGCACAAGTGCGCCGATATGGTCTATTCGCGGCTTTCGGGGGAAAGCCCGTTCTTCGATAGCAAGATCGCCTATATCGCCGAAACCGGACCAAAAGACCGCCGCCGCAAGCAATTGGCGATCATGGATTCTGATGGCGCGAACCACCGTTTTATCACCAATGGTCAGGCCACGGCGCTGACCCCGCGCTATTCGCCCGATTACAGCCAGATCGTCTATCTGAGCTATATCAACGGTGCGCCGCGTATTTATATCTACAACATTGGCACCGGAAAGCAGAAGCTGGTGACCGCCAGCAATAACCCCACATTTTCGCCGCGCTGGTCACCCGATGGCAAGTGGATCCTCTATTCGATGGCGATTGCCGGAAATACCGACATTTACCGGATTTCGGTGAACGGCGGGGAATCGATCAAGCTTACCGATTCGCCGGGGTTGGATGTTGGCGGTTCGTATTCGCCCGATGGCAGCAAGATCGTGTTCGAAAGTGACCGGTCGGGCGGGCAGCAGATTTATGTGATGAATGCCGATGGATCAAACCAGAAACGCATCAGTTTTTTTGGCGGTCGCGCCGCCACACCCGAATGGTCGCCGCGTGGGGACCAAATTGCGTTCACGCATATTGCTGGCAATTTCCGCATTGCCGTTACCACTCCGTCAGGTGGGGATATGCGTTTCTTGACAGACAGTTGGCAGGATGAAGCGCCAACATGGTCACCCAATGGCCGCATCGTGCAGTTTTTCCGCACCCAGCGCGGAAATGGCAAGACCGGTGTCTGGCAGGTGGACCTTACGGGACGCAACGAGCGGAAACTGAATACCCCCGTCGATGGCTCTGACCCATCATGGGGGCCAGTTTTGCCCTAATGTAAAATGATGAAAGGGCGGCGTCCCGCTCTTGCCAATTGGCGGCGTTGGCACCACGATAAGTCTTTCTTATTCTTCCCTCCTCAAGGAGAAAAACATGTTCCGTTCGCTAATGGTCGCAGGCCTTGCCGCCGTGACGCTTGGTCTTAGTGCCTGCGCAACGACGCCGAAGGAATTGCCACCTGAACCCGGCACCACTGCGCCAACCCAACCCACGTCTCCACCGATGCAACAGCCGACCGGGCCAGTACCTGGCAGTCAGGCAGATTTCCTTGCTTCGGTGATGTCCGATATGATTAACTTTGATACGGACCGGTATAACATTGATGCCTCCGATCAGGGCATCCTCCAAAGCCAGGCGCAGTGGCTTGGCCGCTATCCAGCCAAGTCGATCACCATCGAAGGCCATGCTGACGAACGTGGCACCCGCGATTACAACATCGCATTGGGGGATCGCCGTGCCAACGCTGCAAAGAATTATCTGGCCAGCCTCGGCATCGATCCATCGCGTATCTCGGTGGTGAGCTATGGCAAGGAACGTCCGCTGGCTATCGGATCTGACGAAGAATCGTGGGCGAAGAACCGCCGTGCTGTAACTGTAACGGTAAATTGAAAAAGTGCCTTCGGGACAGGTCCGGGCCGCGTGGGTCCGGGCCAGTACCGATAATGTCCTGCGTCCCATCTTGACGTTTGGTGGTAGGTCGGGCTTTGAACATCGCCATGGCACGTAACGGACGATCATCGGATTGGGGCTTTCCGCGTTGGCGCGGATATCAGGGCGCGCGCGAGGCGGCTCCTGTACGCCTGTGTGACCGCGCAGGCTGCGATGAAAAGGGCGATTGCCCCGCGCCCAAATCACCCAACAACCCCGACCGCTGGTATTTTTGCCCGAAACATGCGGCGGAATACAACGCCGGTTGGAATTACTTTGAAGGCCTGAACAAGGAAGAGGCCGAGCAGCGCGAAGCCGAAGAGCGCGGTGAGGGTGCGGGCTATCGTCAGGCGGCTTGGGCTGAATGGGGCGGTTCGGGCGATGGCACGCGCAGCCGTGATGAACTGCGCGCGCTTGAGGTGCTGGGCCTTGATCCCGACGCCGATTTTGATGCGGTAAAAAAGGCTTGGCGGACCAAGGCCAAGGAAGTCCACCCCGATGTGCGCCCGGGGGATAAAGCAGCGGCCGAGGCGTTCCAGAAGCTGCAAGTATCTTACGAAGTGCTGCGCGCCGCCGAAGACCGGCGCGAATGGAAGGGGAACTCTTCAGAGTAGCGCTTCGTCGAGCATTTCCAGAACGCGGGCCTCATCCGGGAATTCCTCGGAAATCCATCGCGCTTCAACGGAGCGCAGCAATCGCGCCACTTCTGGCCCTGCACTGATACCGCGCGCGACGATCTGACCACCTTTAAGCGGCAATCGCGGAATATCCCAACCATCGAGCGCCGCCACCGGAGCGCCTGCCAGCAGCAACCGGTCGCGCGCTTCTTCAATGCCGATGCGATAAGCAAGGCCGCGTGGATGATCGCAAGCGCCATCGCGCGCAGCGGCTGAGGCCAGGCGTTTGCGTTGCGGGATCGATAGCCGCAGGCGTGGCGCGACTTGTTCAGTCACTTCTGTGTCTGCGGGCAGCAAGGCAGCGAGACGCCTGATGGCTGCACCTTTCACGCCCAGCGCTTTTTCATGCGCGGTCAACGCCGTCAAAGCTTGCAGGCCAGCCGCTGTTACTTCTGGCAGGACTTGCGCCAGCACACCCAGTTCCGCCATGCGCACCACGGTGGGGGCCGGATTGTGCAGGCCGAGCAAGTTGACCAGTTCCCAGCCCACGCGTTCACGCGACAGGCCCATCATGCCGGGCGCCAGTTCACTAACCGCCATTTCCGCTTCGGCATCCGCAGGCAGAGAGCCGAAGCGCGCCTGAAAGCGGAAGTAGCGCAAGATGCGCAAGTAATCCTCGGCTATGCGCTGGCGGGCATCGCCGATAAAGCGCACGCGTGAAGCGGCGAGATCGGCCATGCCGCCGTGGTAATCGAACAGTTCCAGCGTGCGCGGATCGGCGTAGAGCGCGTTGATCGTGAAATCCCGGCGCGCGGCATCGTCCTGCCAGTCGGTCGAAAAGGCGACGTTGGCGTGGCGGCCATCGGTGGAAACATCGCGGCGCAATGTGGTGATCTCCACCGGACCGCCTGCGATGACTGCTGTGATCGTGCCATGCGCGATGCCGGTCGGTACGGCCTTGATCCCGGCAGCGGACAGGCGCGCGGCGGATTCTTCGGGCAACAACGTGGTCGCCATATCGATGTCTTTGGCAGCGATCCCCAGCACGGTATCGCGCACAGCGCCGCCCACCCAGCGGCAATTCCCCTGCGCTTCAGGATCAAGCGCGGTGACAAGCGCGGCAAGGTCTGCGCGGTGGGTCCATGCGGCCGCGGGTAGTTGCTCAGCCATGCCACGCAATCCGCTTGGACAGGTTTGAGATAATCGCGGCCGTCACGCCCCAAATCCGGTTTTCGTTCCACATGATCTCGATGTACCGCCCAGCATGGCCGTTGAATTCGGCGTCCTGGAGTGCATGTTGCACCGGATTGAGCACAAAGCCCAAAGGCGGCTCAAACCAATCGGCAACTTCGGCGGGATTGGGCACGAGCGGCAAGTCCGCCGGGATTATGGCCAGAACGGGGGTGATGTCATAGCCCGTGCCTGTGCGAAACCGGTCAGTTGCGCCAATCACGGTCACATCTTCGGGCCGGATGCCAAGCTCTTCGTTCGCCTCGCGCAGTGCGGCCTCTATCGGGGTTTCGCCGGGATCGATCTTGCCGCCTGGGAATGCGGCCTGTCCGGGGTGCGCGCGCATATGCGACGGGCGGTGGATCAGCAGCACGCCGGGGCCATCAGGGTGATCACCCCGGTCTGTTACGGCAATGAGCACCGCCGCAGGACGCAGCGGATCTTGCGGAAGCGGACGCCAGTCCTCGTACAAGTCTTGCGCGGGCGTCTGGTGCCCATGTTCGTAGAGCCGGGTTAAGCGATCAAGCAGGTTCACGCAGCGGGCACCAGGCTGAAGTGTTGGCCCATGCTGTCCACGGCCAGATCGCCAGCATCTTGGGCCAGCGCATATTCGATCAACTGTCCGTAAGTGCTGCGGTTCAGCCGTGCCTCGGTGCCATGGCGCACGGACAAGTAGAACGCGGGCACGTCTGCCGTGCCGGCAACGCGCAAGGGGTGATCCGGCCCGCACACCACCAGATCATCAGAATTGAGCCGGAAGGCGAGGGCGGGGCGGCCTTGCTCATCGTGCTTTGCCTGCATATCGGTGGCGATGAAGGCCGCATCATCGACACTGATCGACAGGCGCTGGAACGGGGTGACCAGCCAGTGCTGGCCATCAGCATCACACATCAACAGTGCCGAAAACGCCCGCACCATGGCCGGACGCCGTATTTCGCCGCCCTGATGATACCATTTGCCGTCAGCGGCGATGCGCATTTCGCTGTCGCCGATCTCTTGCGGGTTCCACTGGTCGAGCGGAGGCAATTTGCGCGCGGCAACTTGCGTTGCCAGTTCGGCAAGACTCAGTGCGGCAAGTTCTGGAGGCGGGACATAGGGCATATTCTGCCGATGCCAGATCAGATCAGCGCAGCCAAGGCCCCAACGTGCCTTCTTGCGGCAGTATCGCCGGATTGGCAGTGCGGCACAGCAAGCGGTGCTGTTCAAACGGGCCGGGAAGTTGCCATGCGCCGGTTTGCGCGTTCGAAAATCCGAAGAAGCGTTCGTAATATTCGGGATCGCCGATCAGCACTTGCGGCAAAGGCGCGCGCGGATCAATCGCGGTTAGGGCTGCTGTCATCAAAGCCTTGCCAAAGCCGTGGCCTTGCAAGTGCGGCAGGACCGCTACGGGCCCGACCATGATCATGGGATGCGCGCGGCCCTTGGCATCGGTCAATGCGACAGGCCAGCACTGGATCGAGCCTGCGAGCATGTCGTCATCGTCCAGCGCGGCAAAGGACAAATTGCCCAAGGGCTCCATGCCTTCACGCACTTTGTAGGCCGTTCGCTGATGCCGTGCCGGTTCGAAAGCCTGATCGAGCAATTGCTCGATCATGGCGGGATCAACGTCGGTCAGCGGGATAATCTTGGACAAAAGCGGCTTTCCTTATAGCGGTGTGGCCTGTTGGCCTTGGCGCTGGTGCGGAATCAGCGGTTGCGCGCCCGATAGCGGTCACAGCCCCCTGTCGCAAGTTCAGGCTCGGTTTGTCTTAACTCTCGGCAAAGCTGAACGGTTCTGCGGCGCGGCGATAATCGTCGGGCAGGATGTCGCGACCAATTGGCGGTTCGGCGCGCGCAGTGCATTGGGCCCGGTGGCACAGGCGGCAGGTGACGCCGATGGGCGTTGCCGATGCCGTTTTAGGATCAGCGCCTGAGGCATAAATCAGGCGCGGGGCATGTTCGGCTGCACAGGCCAAAGCGATGGCGCGGGTGGTTACCGGCCTGTCAAATCCGCCGCCGCCCGAGGTTACTGTTCTGGCCACGGAAAAGAAGCGTTGGCCGTCCGGTAGTTCCAGCCATTGTGTGGAAATTGTGCCGGGCGTGCGGAACACGTCGTGGACGCTCCATAGCGGGCAACCACCGCCATGTGCCGCAAACGGAAACCCGGCTCCATCAAGCCGCTTAGAGACATTGCCCGCCGAATCTACGCGGATGAAAAAGAACGGCACACGCTCTTGTCCCGGCCGGTTGAGCGTGGTCAGTCGGTGCGCCACTTGTTCAAAGCTTGTGCCGAACAGGCCTGCCAGTGCCTCAATATCATAGCGTCGCCCGTCGACCGCGCGGGCAAAGCGATCATAAGGCATCAGGAGTGCCGCCGCTGCATAGCCCGCAAGTGCGCGCCGCACCAGATTGGCTGCCGTCGGGCTGGCGAAGCTTTCGCCTCGGATGACTGCCGCAATCTCAGTACGCAGCGCGGTATAGGCGATGTGCTGGGTTATGTGCCACGTGCGGCTTGAGGGCGAGAGCGTGTCATCGATCAGCAGTTGTTCGTTGTGCCGGTCATAGCGGCGGATTGCGTCCATCATCACATCGGGCGGCATAAAGCGCACGCGCACGCCCTGTTTGCGCAGCCATTCCTGCGCACCACCAGCTTTGTCGATATCGAGGGCGAGTTCTTCGGCCTTTGAATCAATGGTCGGGAAATAATTGCGCCGGGCGGCCATAAATCGCCGCGCTTCACCTATCGGGTCGGATGCATTGCTGCCGGGTTCGGCGTGGCGCTGTTCGGCCAGCGCTTGTTGTTCGCGCTGCCAAGCGCCGTAAAGGCGCAGCAGCGCTTCGGTCACCCCCGGGAAGCTGGCGGCAACATCGGCCACTTCTAGCGGCGGCAAATCGATATCGGCAAAGATCGGATCGCGCAGCGAATCGCTCAACCGGCGCGCGTAATCATCGCGATCGTCCGCCGCCAGATCCGCCATGTCGAGTTTGTACGCCCGCGCGAGGCGGATCAGCAGATCAGCCGTCAGCGGTCTTTGGTTGCGTTCGATCAGCGCGATGTAGCTGGGCGAAATGCCCAATTCATCGGCCATAGCCTGTTGAGTAAGGCCGAATTCCCGGCGCAAACGCTTGAGACGAGGGCCAAGGTAGAGCGGGCGTGAAGACATGACAGACGACCTTGTGTTAGCTGCACAACTTTACAAGCATATTCTGTAAAGTTTGACAACATGACCGCGTCAGCCATTTCCCCGGCCAATTCTTTGGCCTAGCTGATTTTCAGACGAACAGTACGCCGAGCAAGGAAATCGGAAAATGACTTATCAGCACAACATCGCCGAGGCTCGCAAAGCCATCGCTCCCTTTGAACAGACATGGGATGGCATTGAGGCAGCTTCAGTGGCGCGTATGCGTTTGCAAAACCGTTTTCTGACCGGCATCGACATTGCGCGTTACACCGCCAAGGTCATGCGCCGCGATATGGCCGCTTATGATGCTGATCCGGCCAACTACACGCAGTCGCTCGGCTGCTGGCACGGGTTTATCGGCCAGCAGAAGATGATTTCGATCAAGAAGCACTTCGGCACTACCAAAGGCCGTTACCTTTATCTGTCGGGCTGGATGGTCGCCGCACTTCGCAGCGAATTCGGTCCGCTGCCGGACCAGTCGATGCACGAGAAGACCAGTGTCTCAGACTTGATTGCAGAGCTTTACACGTTCCTGAAGCAGGCAGATGCGCGCGAATTGGGCATGATGTTCCGCGAGCTTGATGCCGCTAAGGCTGCTGGCGATGCTGTCAACACGCACCGTATGCTCTCCAAGATTGACGCGTTTGAAACGCATGTTGTTCCGATCATCGCCGATATCGACGCAGGTTTCGGCAACGCCGAGGCGACTTATCTGCTGGCCAAGAAGTTCATCGAAGCAGGCGCTTGCTGCATCCAGATCGAGAACCAGGTTTCGGATGAAAAGCAGTGCGGACATCAGGATGGCAAGGTTACCGTTCCGCACGAAGATTTCCTCGCGAAGATCCGTGCCGTCCGGTACGCCTTCATGGAACTGGGCGTTGATGATGGCGTGATCGTTGCCCGCACCGACTCGCTCGGCGCTGGCCTGACCAAGCAGATTGCGTTCACCCGCGAACCGGGCGATCTTGCCGATCAGTATAACAGCTTCCTCGATTGCGAAGAAGTTGATCCGGCAAACCTCGGCCATGGCGATGTCTTGATCGCTCGCGATGGCAAGCTGATGCGGCCCAAGCGTTTGGCATCGAACCTGTTCCAGTTCCGCGAAGGCACCGGTGAAGATCGCTGCGTGATGGACAGCATTGCTTCGCTGCAGAACGGCGCGGACTTGCTGTGGATCGAAACCGAAAAACCGCACATCGGCCAGATCGGTGGCATGGTGAACCGTATCCGCGAAGTCATCCCCAATGCCAAGTTGGTCTATAACAATTCACCAAGCTTCAACTGGACGCTGAACTTCCGCCAGCAGGTATTCGATGCCTGGGCTGAAGCGGGTCAGGATGTAAGCGCCTATGACCGTGCCAAGCTGATGAGCGTCGTCTATGATGGCACCGCACTGGCTGATGAAGCTGATGAACGCATCCGCACGTTCCAGCGCGATTCAGCGGCACAGGCCGGCATCTTCCACCATCTGATCACACTGCCGACCTATCACACGGCGGCGCTCAGCACCGATAACCTGGCCAAGGAATATTTCGGCGAACAGGGCATGCTGGGTTACGTCAAGGGCGTGCAGCGTCAGGAAATCCGCCAGGGCATTGCTTGCGTGAAGCACCAGAACATGTCCGGTTCGGACATCGGCGATGATCACAAGGAATACTTCGCCGGTGAAGCCGCGCTCAAAGCTGGCGGCGCTGCCAATACGATGAACCAGTTTGCTGCTTAACACACAGAACATTCGCGGCAATTGTGCCACGAAGATCCAAGGAGACTGACTATGGCTGAACCTGCTCGTGCCCGCGCGGTCCTCTCAACCGAGGACTTCAAGCTGATCCGCGAAGCTGTGCTGCACTATTTGAAGGTGATCGAGGACCAGCCCGAATCGGTGAAGTTCTCGCACCTTTACCACCGGCTTGGCAGTGCAATGGGACGTTAATCCCGAGCCTGCCTACAAGGACCTTTCCTGGGGAGGAAAGTCCGGCCCGCCGCACTTAGTAATGAGTGCGGCGGGCCATTTTTTTGGGTCAAGCGTTGACCAATCCGCGCACGACGCTTTCGAACAGGGCGCGGCCATCGGTGCCGCCTTGGGCGGTTTCGATCATGCGTTCGGGGTGGGGCATCATGCCGAGCACGTTGCCGCGATCGTTGAGGACGCCTGCGATTTGGCGTGCCGAGCCGTTTACCTGTTCGGCATAACGGAAGGCGACGCGGCCTTCGCCTTCGATCCGGTCAAGCGTCTGATCATCGGCGAAATAATTGCCATCGTGGTGCGCGACGGGGATGGTGATCTGCTGGCCTGCGGAATAGCCTGCGGTGAATAGCGATTGCGCGTTTTCCACCGTCAGCTTTACATCGCGGCACACGAAGCGGATGCCGGCATTGCGCATCAGCGCGCCGGGCAGGAGGCCCGCTTCGGTGAGCACCTGGAAGCCATTGCATACGCCAAGCACCGCAACGCCGCGTTCCGCCGCGCGGACCACGGCTTGCATCACGGGTGAGCGGGCCGCCATTGCGCCCGAGCGGAGGTAATCGCCGTAGGAAAAGCCACCGGGCAGCGCGATGAAATCAAGGCCTTCGGGCAGATCGGCATCGCCGTGCCATACGCGGTGGACCGTGCCGCCGCAGACCTGTTCGACGGCTACGGCCATGTCGCGGTCACAATTGGAGCCGGGGAAGGTGATGACGGCGGAAGTGAAGGCCATTGGGGAAGCTCCTGCTCAGGCGGCCTTTTCGATGCGGTAATTCTCGATCACCATATTGGCGAGGAGTTTACGGCACATCTCGTCGAGCGATTCATCCGAGGTGGCATCGGCCACGTCGAGTTCGATCACACGGCCTGCGCGCACATCATTGACGCCGGCAAAGCCGAGGCCTTCGAGCGCATGATGAATGGCGCGGCCCTGCGGATCGAGGACGCCGTTCTTGAGGGTGACAATGACGCGGACCTTCATCGCGGAGCCTTTCGGACGGAGGGGTTGAGAATCTTCGCGCGGCCTATGCAACCGCGCGGCCAGAAGGGCAAGGTTTGAGTGGGCAAGTTGACACAGTTTACACTGTCCAGAGAGAAAACTCCGGCCCCCGCAGTGGCGGTTTTGAATGGCGGGAAGGAGGGAGGGCACGCGAGCATCATCCAAGCACATAGCGCCAAATGCGTAAGTAGGAAAACGATGATGCTATCGACGCTTGAGAAGCATATTGTGTTCTACAAGGAGTGTCATAACTCCCCCCCCTTGCGGCGGCGATCCGGGCAAACCCACCTATCGCACCCCACGCGAACTGCCCGTCGCCGCCGCATCTTTTCAGACCATCGCCGGGTTTACATAACTGACGCGTCAGTTATTATTAACGCATGCCAAGGGTGACACCAGCCGACCGCCGGGAGCGGATATTGAATGCCGCGCGCGAGGAATTTGCCGGACGCGGTTTTGCCGCCAGCCGGATGGAGGACATTGCCAAACGCGTCGGCATCAGCCGCGCCGCGCTTTATCTGGCGTTTGACAGCAAGGACGCGCTGTTCCGGGCGCTGGTTTCCGAAGTGATCACCGATGTGATGCCCAAGCTGCTGCCCAATGATTATGGCGCGCTTCCGGCAGCCGCGCTGCTGCGCGGGTTTATCCGTATTGCCATGGCAAAGATGGCCGGACCTGAAACCGCATTTTTGCCGCGCCTGATCGTGGGCGAGGGGCGCAATTTCCCGGAACTGGCGCGGTTCTATCATGAAACGGCGCTGATCTGTGTGCTGGGCGCTGTGGAGCGGCTGATCATCCATGGAGTGGGCCGGGGCGAGTTTACCTGTGCCGATCCCAAGATGGCATCACGCACCGTGGCGAGCGGGATCATCTTCGCTGCACTGTGGCGCAACGTGTTCGAGCCGGTTGGGGCCGAGCCGATGAATACCGAGTGGATGGCAGAGTGCCATGCCGAGGTGATTTTGGCGGGGTTGCGCAAGGTTTAGGTTTGGCGTTGTGCTTGGGGAGAGCCACCACCCCAACCCCCTCCTCTGAAGAGGAGGGGGCTTTTTTGTAGGGGCTGGCGTTGCGCGCTTGCCCACCCCGCTGCGACTAAATTCGCCTGCGGCTCATTAAGTCTTGCTCCCCTCCCGCAGGCGGGAGTGGTTTAGGATAGTTTTTTCTTTCTCCCTTCCCGCTTGCGGGAAGGGTCGGGGATGGGTCTTCTTCGTTAGCGTTCAGGCGCTTCGGCACCTTCCGGCAGGACCAGAATCTGCACGGCCTTTTCCACGCCCAGATAGCGTTTCGCCATCGCCTGCAAATCCGCCGCTGTCAGCTTTTCCAATCGCGCGCGGGCGGATTTGGCGCGGAGCAGGCGGTCGGGTTCGGTCTGGGCGCGTTCGGCAAGGTTCATCCAGCCACTGTTGGTTTTAAGCGCGTTGTCGATGCGTTCGAGCATGGGGGCGCGGGCGCGCTGGATCACGTCAGGATCGACCGGTATGGTGGCAAGCGCACGCACGGTTTCATCGAGCGCGGCGCGGGTATCAGCGATGTCTGCCAGATCGACCGAGGCGGCGACGGCGAAAGTGCCATAGCCCGTCCAGACCCGGCTGAGGCTGCTGGATGCGCCGGGGCTATAGGCTTTGCCCAGTTTTTCGCGCACGGTATCAAGCACTTCGATTTGTGTGACTTCGGTGAGCAGGGCGAGCGCCATAGCCTCTTCGGGATCGCGGTCATCGCGGGTGGGCCAGACGTAGCGGACGATGGCTTGATTGGTCTCGCCCGTATGGCGCACCAGCGTGAGCCCGCGCTGCGGGGTGAAGGCGCGTTGGCGTTCGGCAGTGTAGGGGCGGAAATCCGTTTCACGCGAAGGGAGCGCGCCGAAAGTTTGTGCCACGGCGGCGATCGTCGCGGCTTCATCGATATCGCCGACAATGGCGATTTCGAGCGCGCCGTTGGCGAGGCGGCTGGCGATGGCTTCGCGCAAACTGGCGTATGTTAGCGCAGCATAAGCATCTTGCGGTTGCAGGGTGAAGCGCGGATCGTTGCCCGACAGGATGCCGCCGATGGCATTGCCAAGCGCCGCGCCGGGCGAGGAGCGCAGGCGGGCGAAGAAATTGGCGATATTCTGGCGATACACCGTTTCGCCTTCGGGTCGGTAACCGGGATCGGTCAGCATCGCAGTGTACAATTGCAATTGCAGGGCCAGATCGCGCGGGGTGGTGGTGGCGCTGCTTTCGAACGTATCGCCGCTGGCACCAAGGCCCATCGCCACAGAGCGCCCGGCGAGCAGGGTTTGCAGATCGTCCTCGCTGTGTTTGCCCAAGCCGCCGCGCGTCAGGACGCCGGTCATCTCGGTGGCGAGCGGGTTGGCGGCGGTATCGAGCAATTCACCACCATCGAGATTGAGGCGGATATCGACACGGTCCTTGGCAAGATCAGTGCGTTTGAGGTTCAGGCGGACGTTATTGGCAAAGCGGATGGTGCGGATGCCGTAAAGCGGTTCGGTGGTATCGGAGACGACCGTGCCGGGGGTGCCGAAGCTGGTATAGGCAAAGGGCGCGGGGTTGGGGATTTCATCTGCCGCAGCCCTGGCACGGGTGGCTTTGTCCCATGTCTGGGCGAGCGCTTTTGCGCCCTCTTTGGGGGCGGTGCGGCCCTGCCAGCGGATGAGCGGGGATTTGAGCGGGACGGCCTCTTCGCGCAGCGCGGCCATCACCGCTTCGGGCGTGATCGTTCCGGCGAACTGGTTGAAGCGGGCAAGGCCGGATTCGGGCGTTGTGGGCACGGTATCATCGCGGATCAGCGCGAGGGCCGCGCTGACGAGCGCGCTGTGTGAGCGGGTGTCAGCCCCGGCGGCGGCGTTTTCGAGGCCCGTGCGGATATTGGCGAGTTGTTCGTTGATCTCGGTCCGGGTGAAGCCGCCCGCCATAGCGCGGGCATAGACGCCGGCGGCAGCAGCGAAACCGCGCTGCCAGCCGCTGTCTGTGGTATCAACCATCAGGTTCGTCGTGCGTCCGATCCTGAACACCTCGCTGGTGCCAAAGCCCGCGCCGCGAAAGGGCGGATTGACCGTGCGGGTCATGCGCTGGAACCGGCGGTTGACCACGCCATAGCCGATCTGGCGCAGCAGGTTGCGGCGGCGGTTGGCGATAGTGTCAGGCTCATCAAGCCAAGCACCGTGGCGCGATGCGGTGACGCGTTCGGACAGCGAGGGATCGAGGTGGATATCGACCGCAGACTTCTGTTTGGGCAGGACTTTGCCCTGATCGGGACGCGGGGTTTGCGGCTTTGGCTGCCAATCGGCAAAGCGGGTGCGCAAGGCCTGTTCGACCACATCGGGATCGAAATCACCGACCACGATCAAGGTGGTTTTGGAGGGCACGTATTCGCGCGCCCAGAAGGCTTTGAGCGTTTCGGCACTGGCGGCGTTGAGCGTCTCGACCGTGCCGATGGGCAGGCGTTTGGGGTATGTCGCTTGCGGATAGAAGAAGGCGAGCTGGTCTTCGAGATTGTTGCGTTGCCAGCCTTGGCCATCACGTAATTCCGACAGGACGACGCCGCGTTCGCGCTGTACTGCTGCGGGATCGAAACTGAGTTCGCTGGCGGTTTCGCGCATCAGCATGAGCGCTGTATCGAGCAGCTTTTCATCGTTGCGCGGCAGATCGAGCATGTAGAGAGTCTGTTCGAACGAGGTCTGCGCGTTGGTATCCGCGCCGAACGAGAGGCCAATCCGTTCAAGCAGCTTGATCATCTCGCCTTCGGGGACGTTGGTCGACCCGTTGAACGCCATGTGTTCGACAAAATGGGCAAAGCCGCGTTCGCTCTCGCGTTCGTCGAGCGATCCGGTGTCGATGTTCATGCGCACTTGCGCGGTGCCTGCGGGCGTGGCGTTGCGGCGAATGATGAAGCGCATGCCGTTGGGGAGCGCGCCGTAGCGGAAGGCGGGGTCTGCGGGTAGGTCGCTGTTCTGGAACGCCCATAAGGGGGTGGGGGCGCTGGTCAGGCTCGCGGGCTGGGTGGCGCAGGCGGCGAGGGTGAGTAGGGCGGTGAGGGGGACTAGGCGGTGGAGGATCATTGCGCCAAGGGTGTGCCTGTTTGGGGGCGGGCGCGCAATGGGGACTTACCCCTCCGTCAGCCTTCGGCTGCCACCTCCCCGAGCGAGCTCGGGGAGGATCTTTGGGCTTACTTCTTGCCGCGCAGCTTGCGATGTGCGCCGAGGTCGAACACTTCGCTGGGGCCGCCGTCGGTTTCGAGCAGGCCGAGGCGGCGGGCGACTTCCTGATAGGCTTCTTCTTCGCCGCCAAGGTCTTGGCGGAACCGGTCCTTGTCGAGCTTTTCGCCGGTGGTCATGTCCCACAGGCGGCAGCCGTCGGGGCTGATTTCATCGGCGAGGATCACGCGGGCGAAATCGCCATCCCAGATGCGGCCGAATTCAAGCTTGAAATCAACGAGGCTGATGTTGATCGCCGCGAACATGCCGCAGAGGAAATCGTTCACGCGGATCGCCATCGAGGAGATGTCCTGCATCTCTTCGTTGCTGGCCCAGCCGAAGCAGGCGATGTGCTCTTCAGCGATCATCGGATCGCCCAGCGCATCGTCCTTGTAATAGTATTCGATCAGGGTGTGCGGCAGCGGCTCACCCTCTTCGATGCCGAGGCGCTTCGAGATGGAGCCCGCGGCGATATTGCGCACGACCACTTCGATCGGGATGATTTCGGCCTGCCGCACAAGCTGTTCGCGCATGTTGAGGCGGCGGATGAAGTGCGTGGGGATGCCGATGTGGGCAAGGCGCGTGAACACATATTCGCTGATGCGGTTGTTGATCACACCCTTGCCGTTGATCGTCCCGCGCTTTTGCGCGTTGAACGCAGTGGCGTCATCCTTGAAATACTGGATGATCGTGCCCGGTTCGGGGCCTTCGTAAAGAATCTTGGCCTTGCCTTCGTAAATCTGGCGGCGACGAGACATCATCATGTTTCCTGCGCGGCGCCGGGCATTGCGTCCCGGCCTGAATAAGAAACCCCGGCGTGGCGTGGAGGCGACTCCATCGCTTATGCCGGGGCGTTCTTCTGTTATATAGGCGACGCGGTGCAAAAGTGCAATTGCGCGAAATGGGCTGGACATTTCATCGCGGTACGTATTTCTACGTGATGGGCTGAGGATCCGTTTTTGATCGGCCGGGAGAAGTCCCGGCCCGTGAGGTATCGTGATCGCGTGAGCCAGCCTTCCATCCTGTTCGTATGCCTTGGCAATATCTGCCGTTCGCCCCTGGCCGAGGCCGCTTTGCGCAAGCGGGCGGTGGCGGCGGGCGTGGCGATGACGATTGATTCTGCCGGGACGGGGGATTGGCACACAGGCAATGCGCCCGATCCGCGCGCGCAAGAGATGGCGCTGGAGCATGGGGTGGATATTTCCAAATATCGCGCGCGGGCGGTGACCGAGGATGATTTCCACAAGTTTGGCCATATCTTCGCGCTCGACCAGCAGAACCTCAAGGACTTGCGCCGTATCGAACCGGCACGCCACATTGCCGAAGTGGGGCTGCTGATGGACCTTGTGCCGGGACGCAAGGGCACGGCGGTGATTGATCCCTATTACGGCGATCACACCGATTTTGCGCAGGCGTGGGCCGATGTGGATGCGGCGGCGCAGGCGCTTGTCAAACGCTATTCGCGCTGATCAGAAAACCGCGTGATCGCCGCGTTCGGGCGTGGCGGAGCCATCCCATACGGCGCGGTAGTAATCGAACAGGGTATCGCTGCCGGTAGACGGCGTGGCGGCGGCATCATAGCGGCCCGTTTGCGGATCGAGCACGAGCATCGATTGCGTGGCGTAATAGCGGCCTATGCGCGCCAGTTCGGCCTTGGTGGCAAGCGCGGGGATGACGCGGCCCAGCATGCCGAGCGTGGCGGCGATCCCGCCCAGCAGGCCGACGGGAACCGGGCGGAAACGCGGCGGGCGGCCCGCCAGCGCGAACAGCGCCTCGCCTTGCTTGCGCGGGGTGATGGCATCACCCGGCCCGCCGATGGGCAGGATGGCGTTCCAGCGGTCTTCTTGGGCCAAGCATCCGGCGATGTAGTGGGCCAGATCGCGGTCGCTGATGGGTTTGCAGGCGGTCAATGCGCCATCGCCGAAGATCAGGAACGGACGGCCCGCCTTTACCCGCGCGATTTGGCCCGAGAGCGATTTGAAGAAGGCGGTGGGGCGCACGATGGAATAGCGCAGGCCCGAGGCGGCAAGCGCACTTTCGAACGCCAGCTTGGCGTGCTGGAACGCCAGCAGCGGCCTCTGCACGCAAATGGCCGAGAGCAGGACGAAATGCGGCACGCCTGCTTGGCGGGCGGCGTGAAGCACGTTGCAATTGGCCGCGTAGTCTATCGCCCAGGCATCAACCGGCGTGCCGGTGCGCGATGCAAGGCACGAGACGACCGCATCGAAGCGTTCTCCGCAAAAACCATCGCGCGCCAATGAGGCGGGATCGGTGACGGAGGCTTGGCGGGTGATGGCACCTTCGAAAAGGGGCGCAGGCGCGGAGGCGGGGCGCACGATGCAGACGACTTCGTGGCCCTGCCCAACCAGCGCCGCCACAGTGGCGCGGCCAATCGTGCCGGTGGCACCGACGATGCAGACGCGCATGGGGGAGGTGGCTGGATCAGGCTGTTTCACACAGGGCAGAGTAGACGCCCGTTGCGGGAGCGCAAGACGAACATCAACGATGCGGATAACGGTGCGCTTGAGGTGAAGGGCTTAAGGGTTTACGCTACGCCTTCGCCCCGGAGCCATCCCTAGCCGGTATGCTTCGAGCACCGTCAGGCAAAGCCTGAGCCGGGGCATCACTTAGTTTTGCAAAGGGGCGATTGTGGTGCCCGGGGACGGATTCGAACCGCCGACACGCGGATTTTCAATCCGCTGCTCTACCAACTGAGCTACCCGGGCATCGTTTGCGTGCCGCCTTGTTCAGGGGGCCGTTCCGATTGGAAGCGCGCCTATGGCGAAGCGGGGGCGGGTTGGCAAGCCCCCTTTGCGCGATTTTGTGCGGGAAAGTTTTGCGGTTGGGGGTTTTCGGGTTTTTGGCGGGGTGGGGATGAGTGGGGTGGTGGATGGGGGGAAGAAGAAGGGTAGGAAATAAAGCCCACCCCCGACCCCTCCCGTAAACGGGAGGGGGGAAGAAGGAAGAAGGGAGGCCCACCCCCGGCCCCTCTTGCAGGCGGGAGGGGGGAAGAAGAGGGGTAGGCCCACCCCGGCCCCTTCCGCAGGCGGGAGGGGGGAGGAAGGGGGAAGAAGGGGGGCTTTAGTCTTCGGGGTCTATTTCCAGGGGGAGGCCGGGGAGGGCGTAGCCTTCGTCTAGCCATTGCAGCAGGTCGCGGTCGCGGCAGCGGGGGGAGCAGAACGGGGTGTGCTCTTCCACGCGCGGTTTGCGGCAGATCGGGCAGCGGCGGACGGGGCGGGTGGCGTCTATTGTCATTGCGGGATAGCCTGGGCGTAGCCGCCGATGAGGGAGAGCGCGGCATCAGGCTTGCGGCGCACGGTGCGGCCGGTGCGGCGGGCGAGTTCGGCCTCCCATTCGGGACGGATCGCATCGAGCACGGCGGGGTGCGCGCAGAGCAGCAGCGCGCCAGGATCGGCCACGCGTTCGGCGGCGCGCAGCAGGATGCGCGCGGCAGCAGCGCTGCGGTGGCGGGCAAAGCGCGCGACGAGCGAGGGGCGTTCGAGCCGGGCGACTAGGTGGACGAAGCCAAAGCCGTTCATCGCGGTGCGTTCGCCCGTCCAGTCAATCAGGCTGTCGGCCAGCGCCTTATCCACATGCTGGCGGTCTTTCTTGTCAGCCAGCGAGGGGAAATCGATGCCGATGGAGCCGCCGATATCGAGGCGGTGGAGCGCATCGGCGATGGCGGGCACGGCTTCGAGCGAGAGTTTGAGCGGGGGCAGGGTGCCGTCAATATCGATCAGCGTCATCGCAGGGGTGGGGCTGATGATGATCGAGCCGCCCGCGAAGGGGATTTCGCCGGTGAGGGCCTGTTCGACCAGATCATCCCAGCCGTTTACCGCCATGGCGGTGCTGGTGACCGGCAGGGCGCGCAAGGTGGCTCCGGTGGCCTCGATCTCTTCGCGCAAGGTGGGGGCAGGCGCAGGAGCCTCACCGGGCGCAGGGCGGGTGACGGGAAGCTTGGTGCGGCCCTTCTCGGCAATGGCGGCGCGCACGACGCGGACGGTGAGGGTGACGCCTTCGGTGGCATCGCGCGGGAGATGGTCGATGAAGGCATCGGTGCCGTCTTCCAGCCGCACAATGCCGCGCTTGGCATCGTGCAGGCGTTTGACGAGGCGGGCCGGTGCGACAAGGCCGGGGCGGACGGGATCACCCCATTCGATCCGTGCAGACAGGATTTGCCCGTGCGCGACAAGGATCGCGCGCTCTTCGCCGATGCCGGCTTCATAAAGCCACTCAGCGGACATAAAGACCTGCGGCGATCAGGAGGCGACGGGTTTCGAACAAGGGCAGGCCGATCACGCCCGAGTGGCTGCCCGAGAGCCAGTTGCAAAAGCCTTCGGCGCTGCCCTGTATGGCATAGCCGCCCGCTTTGCCGTGCCATTCCCCGCCCGCGATATAGGCGTCCACTTCGGCATGGGAGAGGCGTTTGAAGCGCAGGATGGTTTCGGACAGAGCCTCGCGCAATTTGCCATCGGGGGTGATGACGGCGATGGCCGAATAGACGCGGTGGCGGCGGCCCGAGAGCAGGGCGAGGCATTCGCGTGCGGTGGCCTCATCCTCGGCCTTGGGCAGGATGCGCGCGCCTGCGCCGACCACGGTATCGCCCGCAAGGATAATCGCACCCGGCGCAAGCGCGGCAGCAGCGCGTGCCTTTTCCGCAGCGAGGCGGACGGCGTGATTGCGCGCGCGTTCACCCGGAAGCGGGGATTCGTCGATGTCTGTTGCGACAACGCGGGCAGGGGCAATCCCCAGCCGCCCGAGCAATTCGAGGCGGCGCGGGCTGGCCGAGGCGAGTACCAGATCAGGTGCGGTGATTTCGGGCGAGGTGCCGTCCTTTGTTTTCAAGTTGGCAGTTACAAGGTGGAAAAGGCGTTGCGGCCCTTTGTCAGATCAGGGGGGGCTTGTTCAACCAGAACTTGATGGTGCCTGCGGGTCGATGGCGAAAGGGAAGGTTGTCGTCCAGCATGCTGCAATGCGACAAAGTGATACGAAATGCGCGTTGTTATTGAAGGGCCGCTTGGCCAGTGTTGGCGCTTAAGGGCTGTGGTCCTGCGATTTTCAAGGGTTTGCATTGTGATACGGAAAGCAGCGGCATCAATTGGAGCGCTGGCGTTTTGCCTTGCGGCGATCAATCCGGCGATGGCGCAGGATGTGGTGGCTGGCACCAATGATGCCGCCCAGGAAATGCCGCCGGGCGAAGAGGACGAGGCGATCTTTGCCGAGCCGGGGCAGATCCTTGTGGTGGCGACGCGGATCAAGGGACAGGTCGATACGACTCTGCCGCCGATTGCGGTGCTGGATGAGGCGGCGATTGCTTCATACGGGGCGGGATCGATCCAGGAGTTACTGGCGGCGATAGCGCCGCAAACGTCATCGGGGCGCGGGCGCGGGGGCGGTATGCCGATCGTGCTGCTGAACGGGATGCGCATTTCAGGCTTCCGCGAATTGCGCGACTATCCGCCCGAGGCGGTCAAGCGCGTGGAAGTGCTGCCCGAGGAAGTGGCGCTGAAGTTTGGCTATCGGCCCGACCAGCGCGTGGTGAATTTCATTCTGGCGGACAAGTTCAGCAGCTTTGTCAGTGATACCGAAGTGCGGTTTCCCAGCGGCGGCGGCTTTTCCGAGCTGGAGCAGGAATTCACGCTGACCAAGATTGCCAATGGCAACCGCATCAATGTGACTGCGAAAGTGCAGGACGCCAGCCCTTTGACTGAAGGCGAGCGCGGGATCGTGCAGCCAAGCGCAGGGACGCTAGTGGCAGGCGATCCGCGCGGCGCGGATTATCGCACGCTGATTGGCGATACGAAATCAGCCGAGTTGAATGCAACGCTCGCGCGTTCGCTGGGGGAGGGCGCGGGGCTTAGTGCGAACTTGCAGGTTCAGCGCGATGATTCGCGCACGCTGAACGGGCTTAACACGGTGACGCTTGGCGGGTTTGCGCGGACGACGCTGTTGCCACAGCCGATCACCACGCTGCGCCGCACGACCACGGTGCAGGCGGGCGCTGCATTGAACAAGCCACTGGGCGATTGGCTGCTGGCGCTGACGGCGGATGGTGGCCACGTTGAAACGAAGAGCACGATTGATAACCGCGCGGATCTTTCGGGATTGCAGGCGCTGGTGAATTCGGGCGCTATTGCGGCCAATGGGGCGCTGGTTCCGGCAGCTATTCTGGGCGTGGCAGCAGACCGGGCCTTGTCGAAAACCGATACGTTATCCAGCCTTGCGACCTTCAGCGGCAGGCCTTTGCGCGTGCCTGGGGGCGAGGTGGGGCTGACGGTGAAGGCCGGGTTCGATTATTCGGGTATTGAAAGCAGTGACACCCGCACGACAACCGGGACGGTGAACCTGAAGCGCGGCGATGCGCAAGTGGGCTTTAACATCGATCTGCCAATCACCAGCCGCAAAGAGGGTTTTGGCGCGGGGCTGGGCGATTTGTCGTTCAACGCCAATGCCGAAGTGCACCGGCTTTCCGATTTCGGCACGCTGTATAACTGGGGTGGCGGGCTAACCTACTCTCCCTTTGCGGCCATGACGTTGTCGGCGAGTTATGTGGCGGCGGACAAAGCGCCGACTCTGCTGCAACTGGGCGGTCCGGTTACGGTGACACAAAACGTGGCACTGTTTGATTTCACGCGCGGTGAAACAGTCCTTGTATCGGTGATCAGCGGCGGCAATCCGGGCCTTGTGAAAGAGCGCCAGCGGGATTGGAAGTTCGGGCTGAACTGGTCTTTGCCATTCCTGAAGGATTCGGCGTTTGTGGCGGAATACTTCCGCAACCGGTCAACCAACACCTCGAACGGGTTTCCGCTGCTGACGGCAGATGTGGAGACCGCGTTTCCGGGGCGGGTCAAGCGCCTGAACGGGCAGATTGTCTCGGTGGATCAAAGCGCGGTGACGTTTGCGCAGGAGAAAGGCTCGCGGCTGCGTTATGGCCTGAACATAGCGGGCAATTTCGGTAAGCCTGATCCCAATGCCCAAGCTGGTGCAGGTCGTCCGGGGGGCGGGCGGCCAGCGGGAGCAGCCGCAGGTGCCCAACGTCCGGCAAGCCCGCCACGCGCGGGCGGCATCGGGCGGAGCGGTCCGGGAGGGTTTGGCGGTGACGGGCGCGGGCGCTGGAATCTTTCTGTGTTTCACACGGTCCGTTTTGAGCAATCGTTGCAGTTTGCGGCAGGTGGTCCGGTGCTGAACCTGCTGGAGGGCGATGCGATCAACAGCAGCGTTGCGCGCCATTCGCTGGAGATGGAGGGCGGCGGTTTTTATCGCGGGTTCGGGTTGCGGGCTAATGGCACCTACACAGGCGGTTCGCGCATTGATGGCAGCGGTGCGCCGGGATCGACCAGCTTGCGCTTTGCCCCGATTGCGACGTTTGATGTGCGCATGTTTGCCGATCTTGGCCGCAAGCCCAAGTTGGTGGAGAAGATACCGTTCCTGAAGGGGAGCCGTGTTTCGCTATCGATCGATAACGTGTTCAATGCCCAGCAGCGGGTGACAGATGACACCGGAACGGTGCCGCTGCGCTATAACCCCGGCTTCCTTGATCCGCGCGGGCGGGTGTTCGAGCTGGAGTTCCGCAAGCAGTTTTAATGATCGGGGGTGAAGGGGCTGGGGAAATGCCCCTGTGGCCCATTGCGTGGGCGAGCAGAGCGGCTATTTGCGAGGAACCATGGCCCGCAAGCCCGAAACCCCGCCTGATCGCGATACCGAACGATTCCATGAGGATCGCGCATCGCTAACCGTGCGCGGGGCCGACCAGCCCGATATCGACAAGGGCGTGTCGGTCATCCGCGATACCGTGCAGACGCTGAAGCCGACGCCGGGCGTATACCGCATGCTGGATGCGCGCGGCGATGTGCTTTATGTGGGCAAGGCACGCGCGCTGAAGAACCGTGTGGTCAATTATACGCAAGTGGACCGGTTGACCAACCGGTTGCGCCGCATGGTGAGCCAGACCCGGTCGATGACGATCATCACGACCAATTCCGAAGCCGAGGCGCTGCTGCTTGAAGCGCAACTGATCAAGCGCTTTCGTCCGCCGTATAACGTGCTGTTGCGCGATGATAAATCGTTTCCATTCATACTGTTGCGCGCCGATCATGCCTTTCCGCGTATCCAGAAACATCGCGGTGCGCGCAAGGCGAAGGGCAATTATTACGGGCCGTTTGCCAGCGCGGGCAGCGTGAACACCACGATCAACGCGCTGCAAAAGCTGTTCCTTTTGCGCAGTTGCAACGATGGCTTCATGGCGCGGCGGGACCGGCCCTGCCTGCTCTACCAGATCAAGCGGTGCTCTGCCCCTTGCGTCGACCGCATATCAGAAGGCGATTATGCCGAACTGGTGCGGCAGGCGAAGGATTTCCTTGGCGGCAAATCCAGCGCGGTGCAGCGTGAGATCGAGACGCAGATGCAAGCGGCGGCGGAGAACCTTGATTTCGAACGCGCCGCGATGATGCGCGACCGGTTGCGCGCCGCCACGTTTATCCAGGGCAGCCAGGCGATCAATGCAGAGGGCGTGGGCAACGCCGATGTGTTCGCAATGGCGACCACGGGCGGACAGGTGGCGGTGCAGGCGTTCTTCATTCGCGGCGGCCAGAACTGGGGCCATCGCGCGTTCTTCCCCACACATACAGACGGGCTGGCCGAGGAAGAGGTGATGACCAGCTTCCTTGCGCAATTCTATGAAGAAGTGCCGCCCGCACGGTTGATTCTGGTGGATCGTGAACTGCCCGAAGCGGAGTTGTTGGCAGAGGCGCTTTACGAGGCGGCGGGCGGCAAAGTCGATATCTCGGTGCCGCAACGCGGGGACCGGCGGCGGTTGATGGAGCAGGCGCAGCGCAATGCCACGGAATCGCTTGAGCGGCGCATGGCCGAAAGCGGGACCAAGGCCAAAGTCATGCGCGAACTGGCCGAGTTTTTGGAATTGCCAGAAGTGCCGCAGCGGATCGAGGTTTACGACAACAGCCACATTCAGGGCACAAATGCGCTGGGCGCGATGATCGTGGCGGGGCCGGAAGGCTTTGTGAAAGCGCAATATCGCAAGTGGAACATCAAGACCGCGCAGACCAATGACGACTTTGGCATGATGCGCGAAGTGATGACGCGCCGCTTCGGGAAAGCGCAAGAGGATGACCCCGACCGCGAAAACGGCATGTGGCCCGATCTTGTGCTGATCGATGGCGGCAAGGGCCAGATGTCGGCGGTAAAAGAGGCGCTGGGCGAATTGGGCATCGAAGATGTGGCGCTGGTGGCGATTGCCAAGGGGCCACATCACGGGCGCGACGGGCGCGAGGTGTTCCATTTCCCTGACGGACGCGAAAAGATGCTGCCGGTCAATTCACCCGTGCTGTTCCATTTGCAAGTGATGCGTGATGAAGTGCATCGCTTTGCCATTGGCGCGCACCGCGCCAAGCGCAGCCGCGCGATCACTGCAAGTCCGCTTGATGAAATTGCGGGCATTGGCCCTGCGCGCAAACGGGCACTGCTTTTGCATTTCGGCACGGCAGGCAAAGTGCGCGCGGCCAGCCTTGAGGATTTGCAGCGTGCGCCGGGCGTGAGCGCGGCGGTGGCGCAGACCGTTTACGATTTCTACCATCCTTCGGGTTAGAGGGCTTTCATGTTGAAATAATTGTCCTTTCTGCTTCGCTAACCTTTTCTGTTTGCTCCTCTTTCAGACTCTTGGTGCTTTTTCAGTGTCGTAAGTTTGGAACCTGCGCGGGGGTGCAGAACATGGGACACAGGACAATGAGAATGAAGCGACATCTGGGTGGAGCCATCGCGCTGGCACTATGCCTTGCAGCGCCGGCATGGGCAAATGCCGGCAACGGCGTTGGCACCCAATTCGAATTGACATTCTGGCAAGCGGTCAACGGAAGTGATGATCCGGCGCTGTACGAGGCCTATTTGCAGCAATATCCGACGGGCACATTCAGCGCACTGGCCAAAGCCAAAGTGGCCAAATTCAGCAAAGGAGCAGAGCCTGCCAAGATCGCCCCGGCTGCCAGCGCTTCGGCTCCTTCTACGCCGGTTGTATCCGCACCGGTCGGGAGCACTTCGGCTCCCTTGGCCGCTTTGGCAGCACCTTTGACGAAGGCCGCGGTTGTGGTCACGCGTGGCAACGCCGCCCCGCTTCCTGTAACAGTTGCTGCATCGGTTGCCGGGGCTGCTAGTGTGCCAGTAGCGGCTTTGAACGCTCTTCAAGCTTCTGCGGCAGACACGGCATCCGGGGCAAAGCCTGTGCGGCTGGCTTATGATACTGCGCAGATGACGGACGATGCCGCGCCAAAGTCTGAGGACACCGCATTGCTGCAAGAACTGGCGAAATCGCAAGAGCTGGGTGCAGTGTCGCTGCGAGTGGCTGTGGCACAGGGTTTTGCGCTGCCCGTTCGCCCGGTGATAAACGATGTGCCGGAACTGCCGCTGCCGGCGGCCTTCTGTTCAGCCGAACAGCGCAATGCCTTTCATGAAACGCGTTATAAGCCGTTGATGGAGATTGCGCGGGTTAACAATGCTTTGGCATCGCAGCATATGAAGCGTTTGCAGCAAGAATTCGACAGCTACCAATTGGCGCGTGATCCGGCACCGATGAATGCGGTGGCCAAGGAGGCAAGCGCCTGGCAGCAAGTGGCGACTCAAGCCTATAACCGTCAGCTCGGGATGGTGCAGCAGTTTCATGCGATCATGGCCGTGCCTGTGACCGCGTGCCAGATGGCGGCAGCACAATGAGGGCGCTTGTGGGCATTGCGGTAATCGCAGGGCTGCTTGCTTCGGCTCCGGCGAACGCAAAGGGTTGCCTTGATCAGGCAACGCTGACAGCGGCGCGGCTGAATGAGTTCAGCATGATGATGATGGCAGTAAATTTGCGCTGCAAGGCCATCGGTGCGGACATGTCGGAGGGCTATGAGTCGATGCGGGAGGCCCATCGCCCGGCCTTCGCCGCAGCAGACCGGCGCTTGCGCCATCACTTTTCCGATCAAAAGCAATCTTTTGACAAGTATGAAACGCAGATGGGCAACCGCTATGGCGGCGGAGTCACCAACCATGCCAACTGCGCGCGGTTTGAAAAGGTTGCGCGCGATCTGGCGGTAAAGCCGGGCGCAGCGGCTTTGGGCAGAGTGGTGTTCGCCATGGTTGCGACGGCGCGCATCGAAGGCAGCGCTTGCCCTGCGCCGTAATCAGGCGCTTGCAGGCCGGGGCGATGTCGGGCGGATCAGGCCTTCCTGCGCGACATTGGCGACGAGCTTGCCATCGGCGGTATAAATTCTGCCGCGATTAAAGCCGCGCGCCCGCCCGGCCCACGGGCTGTCACAGGCGTACAGCAGCCATTGATCCGCGCGGAAATCATCATGAAACCATATCGCGTGATCAAGGCTGGCGGCCATCACTTCACCTTTGACGAAGCTGGAAGCGTGCGGTTGCGTGGAAGTTCCCAGCAGGGCCATATCGCTGGCATAAGCCAGGATTGCGCGGTGAATGCGAGGATCATCGGGCAGGGGCGCGACCGAGCGGAACCAGGTATTGGCCACAGGTTCCTGCGCGATACCATCCATCCACGGGCGCGGCTCGACCGGGCGCAGTTCAATCGGACGGATTTCAAGCGCTAGCCGGCGTTGCGCAGGGGCAACTTTGTCAATGTGCAGACGGCGCAATTCTGCATCGCTTGCCAGGCCTTCAGGACCGGGGACTTGTGGCATGGGGTCGGCGTGGTAAAACCCCTCTTCGCGCCTGTGAAACGACGAGACCATGTTGAGGATGGGTTTGCCAAGCTGGCTGGCAACGACGCGCCGGTTGGAAAAACTGCCGCCATCCAGATCGCGCTCGACCCGGAAATCGATCTCGTGATCTTCGCTGCCGCCGCGCAGGAAATAGGCGTGGAGCGAATGGACCGGCCGATCATCAGGAACGGTGCGTTCTGCGCTGGCCAGCGCTTGGCCGATGACCTGCCCGCCGAACACGCGGCCAACACCGCCGATTTTGCGGTTGCCCTGAAAACGGTCACCGCCGTGATCCTTGACATCGAGCAGATCGAGCAGGCGTTGGACAAGTTCTTGCGGTGTGGGGGATGCGATTTCGGTCATGGTTTTGCGATGGACCGAGACGCCATTTCCGTCAACGCCATGCGTATCAGCGCAGGCTCGTCACTTTGCGATAAATCCGCCAGCCGAGCGATTTGGCGCGATTGGTGGCGGGCCAGCGACCGGGCGCACGCGGGGCGACGCCCGCCTTGCGCAGCAGGCTGTTGAAAGCGCGCGCGTCGGCCTCGGCAAAGCTCCATTCAGAGCGCCATGTGATGGAGAGCGAAACGGCAGGGGCGGGACCGTTTTTGACGAAGTGCGGCGACATCACCGGCACATAAAGTGCTTCACCGGGGGCAAGCGTCCATTCGCGTCCGCCCGAGAGCAGCTCATCACGCCAGAACAAGTCGCGCCCGCCGCCGGTGTGGTAGGTTTCGTGGGTTTCATCGGGCGCATAGCGGGGATCGCCTGCGGGGAACATGGTCATCACCTTGCTGCCTGCCAATTGCAGCAAGATGTTGTGTTCGGGATCAAAATGGTAGGGTGTAATCCCATTGGGGCTCGTGATGAAAATGAACCCTTGTGGTTTTAGCATTGCTCCGGTTTTAGCCTCAATGGTTGGCCGTAACTCTTCGAGCAAGGTGTTGAGCAGCGCGCCGTATGCAGGGTTTTGTTCAATGTTTTTGAGCGCAGCCCAACTGCCGGTGGTGGCGATGTTGCGGATGGTTTCGCCAATGCCGATACTATTTGCGGGCGCTTTTTCACCATTGAGGCCCAGCGGCAGATCGGCGCGGTTATATTCGACGCTATGACCGGGCAGACCTTGCGCCATTTGCGCCAAGGCATCCAGTTGCATCAGCGGGTGATCGCCGAGCTGGTGCGCCAGCTTGTGCGGCACTTCGGGATAGGATCGGGCAAAGTCGGCGCGTGACACTTCGCTGAACGTCTCGAGTGCGATGCCCTTGGCAAAGGTTATGGTTTGGTCGTTCATCGGATCAATCCAGCGGGTTGCGCTTGAGTTCCAGCGCATTGAGGTTTTTGAAGACGGCGCGGCGCAGCTTGCCGCCGATGGCGACCGATATGCGCCCGATCGAGCGGCGTTCGGTCCACAGGCTATCGATCATCGGATGATCGGGCGCGGCGCAGCTATCGCACCATGCGATGTCTTGCCGTTCCAGCAGCGCAAGGTTTTCGCGCTGGAGCAGCACGCCGGGGGAAAAGCGGGCATAGGCTTCGTCAAAGGTAGTTTTATAGGAAAAGCTGCCCGGCGGGGTGATGAAGTTGGCCAGCATGGCAATGGGGCGGCCATCGAGTTCGAGCGAAAGGCGTTCAAGTTTGCCAAGCGCGGCGGCCTGTTCCAGTGCGGTGCGAAAGATCGCTTCGGTTTGCGGTGCGCAGATCATCGCGCTGCCCGCCTTGCCTTTCCAGCCGTTGTTTTCGAGGTGCAGGAAGGCGTCGATCCATTGGCCGATGCCATCGGCGGTTTGTGTGCGTTTGAACGACAGCGCGCCTTGTTCGGCCAACCGCGCGGATTGGCGGCGCAGTTCCTTGCGCTTTTTGCCGTTGAGCGCGTTTTCGAGATAGGCTTCGGGCGCGAGGGATGATTGCAACAGGGCGCGGCGTTCGCGTGTGACAAGCGCGACTGTCCGGTTTTCGCGGGCGGCAAGATTGAGCAGTGCCTGGGTAACGATCTGGTCCAGCGGCATCGATTGCAAATGCAGGAACAGGGCTTTGCCGGGGGTGTCGTCTGCCCAATCGAGCAAGGCCTGCCAGAACAGTGTTTCAAATCCCGCGCGGACAAGTGGTACGCCGAAGAAGGCGTTGGCGTGCATCCATGTGGTGCGATGCGGCAAAGGCCAACGGCCGTAACGGGAGCTTGTGCACAACGGGATGAGGCCGATCAACTGGCCCGCAATTTCAACCGTTAGCAATTTTACCCCGGCACGGGCGTCGAAGGCTTCGAGCGCCGGCAGCAAGTACCACGGTTCAAAGAACGGGTTGGGCGTGGCGGCATCATCGGCAAGCGCCTGCCAGCGTTTGCGGGCAGCGGGGGCTGCCCATTTGCGCCAGCTGGTCGCTTGTGCGCACGGCGATCCGATTAGCTCTGGAGCCATTGTAGCCAGCAAGCAGGGGAAGGGTGGTGCGTTCACGGGTCAAGTCTCTAACCTCTTGTTTAGAGGCGATCTGCGAAAACCCGGTTAACAATCTAGCAAAAAAGAGCCCCGCCCGGATAAGTCCGGACAGGGCCATCGATTTTACAACGGTTTTGTTGTTATGCGGGGTTTAGCCCCCGGCGTTGGCCGCCAGCGCTGCGAGAAGCAGCAGGGCGACAATGTTGGTGATTTTGATCATCGGGTTAACGGCAGGGCCTGCGGTATCCTTGTAAGGATCGCCCACAGTATCGCCCGTCACCGCAGCTTTATGAGCTTCAGAGCCCTTGCCGCCGTGGTGGCCGTCTTCGATATACTTCTTGGCATTGTCCCATGCGCCGCCGCCCGATGTCATCGAGATGGCAACGAACAGGCCGCTGACGATCACGCCGAGCAGCAATGCGCCCAGCGCGGCAAAGCCATTGGCCTGACCTGCGACTGCGGCGATAACAAAGTACACCACGATCGGAGCCAGCACCGGAAGCAGCGATGGTACGATCATTTCCTTGATCGCGGCCTTGGTCACAAGATCCACCGTGCGGGCATAATCAGGCTTGGACGTGCCGGCCATGATGCCCGGATTTTCGCGGAACTGGTTGCGAACATCGATCACCACATCGCCCGCAGCGCGGCCCACAGCGGTCATGCCCATCGCACCAAACAGGTACGGCAGGAGCGCGCCGAGCAGCAGCCCGACGATGACATAGGGGTTTTCAAGGCTGAAGCTGACCGCGAGATTCGGGAAGAATTCGCGCAAGTCGGTGGTGTAGGCAGCGAACAGAACCAGTGCGGCAAGGCCCGCCGAACCGATGGCATAGCCCTTGGTTACAGCCTTGGTGGTGTTGCCCACGGCATCGAGAGCATCAGTCTTTTCACGGACAGAATCATCAAGGCCTGCCATTTCGGCGATGCCACCCGCGTTATCGGTAACAGGGCCATATGCATCGAGTGCGACGACCATACCTGCCAGCGCAAGCATTGCAGTGGCCGCATAAGCGATGCCGATCAGGCCTGCGAGTTGATAAGCGCCGATGATACCGGCGCAAATAACCAGCGTTGGCATGGCGGTGGATTCAAGGCTGATAGCAAGGCCTTGAATGACGTTGGTGCCGTGGCCGGTTTCCGACGATTTGGCGATGGAGCGTACCGGACGGTAAGCGGTGCTGGTGTAGTATTCGGTGATCCAGATGATCAGGCCGGTGATGACCAGACCAACCAATGAGCAGTAAAACAGCGTGCGCCCGTTGAAGGTTACGGTATCGCCAAGCACAGTGTAGGACATGGCGGTTTCCATGTTGCCCAAGGCATAGCTGATAGCCCACCATATTGCGCCGACCGACAGCACGGCGGTGACAAGGAAGCCCTTGTACATTGCGCCCATGATGTTGTTCGAGCTGCCGAGTTTGACGAAGTAAGTGCCGATGATCGAAGTGACGATGCACACGCCGCCGATCAGCAGCGGCAATGCCATCATCGCGCCCAAGCCATCGCCAAGGCCCTTGAGCAGCAGCGCGGTGAGCACCATGGTTGCACCGACGGTGACGACGTAAGTTTCGAACAAATCGGCAGCCATACCGGCGCAATCGCCGACATTATCGCCGACGTTATCTGCAATAACCGCAGGGTTGCGTGGATCGTCTTCGGGGATGCCGGCTTCGACCTTGCCGACAAGATCTGCGCCCACGTCAGCCGCCTTGGTGAAGATACCGCCGCCCAGACGCGCGAAGATCGAGATGAGCGAGGCACCGAAGGCAAGGGCAACAAGGCCATCAACAACCGTGCGATCATCGCCGCCAACGGTATAGCCCGCGATGGCAGTCAGGTAATGGTAAAACACTGCAATAGCGAGCAGTGCAAGGCCAGCCACCAGCATACCGGTGATGGCACCTGCGCGGAATGCAAGGGTAAGCCCTTGTTGCAGGCCGCTTTGTGCAGCAGCAGCGGTGCGGACGTTGGAGCGGACCGAGATGTTCATCCCGATGAAGCCCGCAGCGCCTGACAGTACTGCGCCGATAACGAAACCGACTGCCGAGATGGTTCCGAGCGTGGCAGCGATAATCACTGCGACGACGACTCCCACGATGGCGATCGTGGTGTATTGCCGCTTCAGATAGGCTTGTGCGCCTTCCTGGATAGCGGCGGCGATTTCTTGCATTTTGGCATTGCCTGCCGGTGCGCCAAGCACCTGGCGGCTGGTTACAAAGCCATAAATAATGGCCAGTAACCCCAGTAGAATCGATAAAACGACTAGGTTCACGTTGGCATCCCCCTTTTTAACGGTGCCACGAATGGCCCGTCCCCGTCGACCGCGGGTGGTGGGAAGCTATAGTTTTATTTCCGGCTCGCAAGCCCTTCAATGCGGTGGGTCAACCAAGAGTTTAACTATGTGTATAACCCAGCGATCCCTGCGGCACTGCACCATCGACAATAACAGGTGATGCCGTGCGCGGTTTGGCGATGCCGATCCAGTGGGCAGAGCAGGGGGGCGCAAGGCTGGCAGGCAGGGTCAGCAACAGCTCGTAATCATCGCCCCAGCGCATCGCGTCATCGCGGCGTGACGGCGGCAGGTCTGCAGGGAAGGGGACGGCGGAGGAATCAATGGCGAACGTGACATTGCTGGCATCGGCCATGCGCGCAGCATCGATCAGCAGCCCGTCCGAGACATCCATCATGGCCGTGGCAAGCGGCGCAAGCGCGCGGCCCTTTTCAAGCCGGGGGACGGGGCGGCGGAAGGCGGCGCTATCGGCACCGGTCTGATCGCGCCCATCGCTCTTATGCAGGGCTTCGAAACCGAGCATGGCGGCGCCGACCGGGCCGGTGAGCCATAGCGTATCGCCCGGTTTCGCTCCGGCGCGCGATGGCACGGGGCAATGGGTGGCGCGGCCCAGCGCGGTCAGGCCAAGGCTGCGCGGGCCGTTGGCGCTGACGGTGTCGCCGCCGAGCAGGGGTACGCCAAACGCATTGAGCGCCTCGGCAAGGCCTGTGATGAAGCGATCGTCCTGATCGCCCAACGTGAAGCCCAGAAGGACACCAACCGGTTCTGCGCCTTTGGCAGCAAGATCGGACAAGTTGGTGGCGACGAGCTTCCACGCCACATCGGCCATGTCTTGTCCCGCCAGCCAGTGGACGCCTTCGATCATCATATCGTGCGTGATTACCAGCGATTCACCACCAAAATCGAGCACCGCGCAATCATCGGCAAGGCCGCGCGCCGCAGGGTGCGTCGCCAAAGCGCGCATGGCTTCGATAAGGGCGAATTCCTTGCTCATACATAAGTCTATGGGATGGCGCAGCCGCCGGGACAAGCGTGCTTGTGACATTGTACAAAGCAGGGGGGGCAAAGTGGGCGTGGACAGTCGAGGCAGAAAGTCTGGTCTGGTGCTTCGGGAAGTTGGAAAATGCTTGCGCGGGTGTCGCGATTGCGCTTTTTCCGCTAATATGCTTGCTTACCTGTAATGGTGTGCGCTGGTTTGGGAATGAATAGTGTAATGGAGCAGGCAGAAAGTCTTGAAACGCCGGGCGCAAGGGAACTGCTGTTGCAGACCGCGTCGGCCATCATGCGTGAAGGTGATGTTGTCGATATCTCGTTGTCGGAATTGAGCTTGCGGTCGGGTTTGAACTCGGCATTGGTGAAGTACTATTTCGGCAACAAAGCGGGCTTACTCAAAGCCTTGCTTGACAGGGACATGGCCAACATCGTCAAATCGGTCGACGCCTTGTTGGCCAAGGACGATATGGACCCCGAGGCCAAGCTGCGGCGGCATATCTCAAAATCCATCGATACCTACTTCGATTATCCCTATCTCAACCGGCTGTTGATGCGGCTGGTGCGCGATAGCGACGAGGCCGAGGCCAAGCGGATCGCCAATCAATATCTGCTGCCGCTCCAAAGCGCTTATAACCGGTTTATTGTTGACGGTGTGAAGGCAGGCGTGTTCCGGTCGATTGATCCCGAGCTGTTTTATTTTACCGCAACCGGGGCGGCCGACCGGTTCTTTTCGGCGCGGCTGGTTTTGAAGCATTGTTTCAATCAGGACGCGTTGACCGAGCAATTGCGCGACCGTTACCGGCAGCATACCGTGGATTTTGTGATGGCAGGCATTCTTGCGCGCTGAGGCTGGAACGCCGGGCTGGCGGATCGGGGTGATCGGCGGATCGGGGCTCTATGATTTCAACGGGCTTGAAGACGCGCAGGAAATTGCGGTGTCATCGCCGTTTGGAGAGCCATCTGCACCGGTAACAATCGGGCGCATTAGCCACGTGCACTTCGTATTCCTGCCGCGCCACGGCAAGGGGCACCGTATTGCACCTGAAGCGATCAATGCCCGCGCCAATATCGATGTGCTAAAGCGATGCGGGGTGACCGATGTCTTGGCGATTTCGGCCATCGGATCGCTGCGCGAAGAACTGCCGCCGGGCAGTTTTGTGGCGGTGGACCAATTTATTGACCGCACGCATGGCCGCACGGATTCGTTCTTTGGCGAAGGGCTGGTTGCGCATGTCTCGATGGCGGACCCGGTGTGTTCGCGTCTGGCCGGCTTTGCCGCCGATGCCGCAATTGCGGCAGGTGCGGCGGTTCATCGCGGGGGCTGTTATCTCGCCATGCAGGGGCCACAATTCTCTACCCGCGCGGAAAGCCGCATGTACCGGCAATGGGGCGCAGATGTGATCGGCATGACCGCGCTTCCCGAAGCCCGCCTCGCCCGTGAGGCCGAGCTTCCTTATGCCTTGCTGGGCATGGTGACCGATTACGATTCATGGCGCGACGGTGAACATGTCGAAGTGGCCGACGTTTTGCGCGTCATGGCAGGCAATACCGCGCTGGCACGCGAAACACTGATGCAACTGGCGGCGTTGTTGCCCATTGAACGGCCTGCCAGCCTGATTGATCGCGCGCTTGATAGCGCAATAATGACAGCGTCAGCGCAACGTGATCCAGTACTTGTGGCAAAGCTGGGGGCCATAGCTGGACGGGTACTTGGCTAAAGAAAATATCGTTTGGCACACAAGAGTGAAACGAACTAAAAGCCGGTATGCCAATTGGTGACATATTATTTCCATCTTGCATTCTGAGTTGGTTTCATGTGATACAAAAATATGCCTGAATCAGACAGCCGACTTTCAGACTTCATGCCATACCGGATGGCGATCACCTCTAATGCGGTGAGTTCGCTGATATCGGGGGAATATCGCAGCGAATTTGGCCTGAAGATTCCGGAATGGCGCGTTATGGCTGTGCTGGGCGATGCCGGTTCGCTTACCCAACGCGATCTGGTCCGGGCCACGGTGATGGACAAGGTTGCCGTGAACCGCGCATGCAAAGTGCTTGAAGAACGCGATCTTATCCAGCGCAGCCCGAACGAAATGGACGGGCGCTCACACCATCTTGAGCTGACGAATGCAGGCCTTGAACTGCACGGCAAGATCTGGCCGCAAGCGGTGAGCATTTACGAAAAGATATTCACAGCGATCAGCCCGCGCGAGCAAGCCAAGTTGCGCTTGATCCTCGACAAATTGCTGAAAGCGGCGCGCGAGCTGGAAGGCGACGAAAAGTGAAACTGGCATCCCTCCCGCAGGGCCGGGACGGGCGGCTGATCGTTGTGTCCGATGATCTGGCATGGTATGCCGATGCCGATCATATCGTGCCTTCGATGCAGGGGCTGCTGGATGATTGGGACCGGTATTACCCACAGGTTGAAGCGCTATCGATAGAACTGGCGCACGGGGCGATCCCGCGCAAACGCTTCCATGAACGCGAGGCTTGTGCGCCCTTGCCGCGGGCGTACCAGTGGGTTGGTAGCAGCGCTTGCGGCAATCACAGCGAACTGATGCGCAAGCCGCACGGGGCCGAACTGCCCGAAGCCTTCCGGTCCGATCCGCTGATGTACCAGGGCGGCAGCGATGATTTGCGCAGTGCGCGCGAACCGGTGCTGTTGGCGGACGAGGCGTGGGGCTGCGACTTTGAAGCCGAAGTGGTGGTGGTAACCGGCGATGTGCCGCAAGGCGTTACGCCAAGCGCGGCCTTGAAGCATGTGCGGTTGATCGGGCTGGTCAACGACGTATCGTTGCGCAACCTTGTCCCTGATGAATTGGCCAAGGGCTTCGGCTTTGTCCAATCGAAACCTGCCAGTCATTTTTCGCCGGTGTTCGTGACGCCTGATGCGCTGGGCGATGGCTGGGCCGATGGCAAATTGCAGCGTACACTTATGGTCGACCTGAATGGCGACCCCTTCGGGCGGATCGATGCGGGCGAGGAATGCACGTTCGATTTTGGCGTGTTGATCGCGCATCTGGCCAAGACGCGCAGCATAAGTGCCGGGACTATAATCGGTTCCGGGACGGTTTCAAACCGTGATCCCGATGGATCGCCGGGGCGGCCCGTGGCGCAAGGCGGGCGCGGCTATGCCTGCATTGCCGAACAGCGCATGGTGGAAACGATTGCGGCAGGTGCGCCGGCTACACCGTTTCTGAAGTGGGGTGATAACGTGCGGATCGAAATGCGCGACGCCAAAGGCAAAAGCATCTTCGGCGCGATTGAACAGAGCATCAAGCCGCTCTGATTGGCGTGACGTGAATTTAAAAGGCCCGGCAGGTGCGAACCTGCCGGGCCTTTTTGTTCGTCGGGTGGAGGCCCGCGTCAGAACTTCTTGTTGATGAAGTTATCGCTGAGCGAGCATGCCGCAGGCCCGAGAATAACGATGAACAGCACCGGAAGGATGAACAGGATCAACGGGATGGTCATGATGGCCGGAAGGCGCGCGGCCTTTTCTTCAGCGCGCATCATGCGTTCGTTGCGGAATTCGGCCGAAAGCACGCGCAAGGCCGAAGCCAGCGGCGTACCATAGCGTTCGGTCTGGATCATTGTGGTGACCACGCCTTTGACCGAATCGAGATTGACGCGATAGGCAAAGTTTTCAAAGGCTTGGCGACGGTCCGTCAGGAATGACAGCTCGATGGCCGTTAGCGAGAATTCGTCCCCCAGTTCGGGATAAGCGCGGCCCAGTTCGCGGGCGACACGGTTGAACGCGGCGTCCACGGTCAGGCCCGCTTCGGCGCAGATCACGAGAAGATCGAGCGCGTCTGGCAAGCCTTTGCGAATGGCGGCGGTGCGCTTGCTGATCAGGTTCTGGACGGCAAGGTCCGGCCCTTTGTAGCCCAGGATCACACAAGCCGCGAAGCCCATGAAGCGCTTGAAGGGCGTCCATTCAGGAAACGAATCTGTCCAGTAAAACAGCATTGCCCCGATCAGGCCCAGCACAATAGGGCCGATGAGCCGCGCCAGAATAACCGCAACCGCCCATTCCTTTTTGCGGATGCCGCCTTGGGCAAGCTTTTGCTGAACAGTCGCAACCTGGCTGTCTTGCAGTACTTTAAGCGAATCAAGAAAGACGCGGATACGGTCGGTCGTCTGGTTGCCGCGAATGATGCTGGTGCGTTTGCGCGCATTGGTGACGACAATGCCCGCCTTCAATTGTTCGCGGCGCTCGCTAAGTGCTTTGACGCGCTTGGCCATGGGATCGCGAATGGTAATGGCGGTGTAAATCGCAAACAAGACTGCCCCTGCCGCCACGGCAACGAGCATTGATCCAGCTACATAGACGTCGACACCGAGAAGGGTCGGTCCTGGCGCGGTATCCAACATGATCGCCTGTCCCTTTTCTCAGATTTCGAAGCTGACCATTTTGGCCATGATGAATGCGCCGATGCCCAGCCACGTCAGGCCGCCAAGGCCGGTTGCGATAAGCCGCTCGTCCGAGAAGAACTGCAACGTGTATTCAGGATTGATCGTGTAAATCAGAATAAACACGATGAAGGGCAGCGCGCCCACGATGTAAGCCGAAGCCTTGGATTCAGAGCTCATCGCACTGATTTTGAGCTTCATTTGCGCCCGCTTGCGGAGAACGTCAGACAAGTTGGAGAGCGTTTCGGCAAGGTTACCACCGGTTTCGCGCTGGATCGCCAAAGTGATGCAGAAGAAGTTGAATTCGGGCAGATTGAGACGGTCTGCGGTTTCTTGCAGCGCCTCCTCCATCGTGCGGCCAACCTTGATCCGGTCTGTAACCAGCTTGAATTCCACGCCGACCGGGCCGGGCACTTCGCGCGCGACAACACCCAGTGTTTCAGTGACCGGAAGACCAGAGCGCAAGCCGCGTACGAGCAAGTCCATCGCATCGGGCAAACGCGTGACGAAGTTTTTGATGCGCTTGTTGATCGCCCAACCGACCACGAAATGCGGAAGGCCACCTCCGATCAGAATGCCCGCAGCCAGCGCAAGCACCGCCGCGCCCGTTTTGATAAAGACAAACAGGATCATGAACATGGCGATCCCGCCGCTGACATAAAGGTATTGCGCAACAGTCCAGGGTTTCCCGGTGCGCTTCAACCGCATTTGCAGCACTTCAAGGCGTGAGCCGGAACCTGCGAGTTTTGTTGCGCGCGGTGTGTTGGCGGCAAGCGATTTGCGATATTGTGCTTCAACGCGGTCTTTGGCGCTTTGCGAATGCCGGAACCGGACAGATTGCAGGCGGCGACTGCCTTCTTTCGAAGCGGATGGCCCTGATAGCGCTGCATAGACAAGCACCATCGCCAGAAGAAGGCCCACCGCCATGATGACCGTTTCGATCATGCCTTCCATCTGTTATGCCTTTCTGTCACGTTTCGGGTTACCTGATCGATCAGGTGGCGGCGTTTTCTTTGGCCTTGGGGCCGAGCATTTTTTTGAGATCAAACTTGCCCAGCAAGGATGCCTTGCGTTTATCGCCGCTGGTATCAGTCGCGGTCACGCCTTCTTCATCAACTGAACTCATCACCATCCGGCCGATTTCGCGTAGCACTGCGCCCGCCTTGGAGCTGCTGTTGGCCGCAATGAATGTTTGGCCAAGCTTTGCCGCGTTTGATGCAGCCTTGATGTCGTACGGCACCATGAAATCAATTTTGCGTTCGATAGAGGCCTCAAAATCGGCTTTGCTGATTTCGTTGGCGCCAAGTTGGACTTTGTTGGCCACGACAATCGGGCGGGCGTGGCTTGCGTTGATTTTAAGCCATGACAACAGGCGGATCGCATCGCGCGCACCGGCCAATGTCAATTCGGTGGCCAGAATGACCACGTTCACGTCACCCAGCAAATGTGGGAAATTGATCAGCATGTTGCGTGGCAAATCGATCATCGTCATTTCGAACGACTGACGGAATTCCTCCTCAAGTTGAACAAATGCGCTGCCATCAGTCATAAGCGGCGCATTGATCGGAGCTTCGGCGGAAAGGATCGCAAGGTTATCGTTGGCGCGGATCATAGCCCGTTCAAGGAACAGGCCGTCAATGCGGCTTGGGTTGTCGATCGCGTCCGTCAGCCCGCGACCGGGTTCAAGATCGAGCGTCAAAGCGCCGGTGCCGAAATGGACATCAAGATCCAGCAGCGCGGTGGGCAGCTTGTTGTCGGTGCTGAACATCCACGCGAGCGATGTGGCGATGGTGGATGCACCAACGCCGCCGCGTGTGCCGACAACCGCTGTTGAGATGTGGCGCTTGACGGCACCTGGGTCCTGATTTTTGGGCGCAGTGAAGATTGCCTGCGCCTGAACCAGTGCATCACGGATCTGGCCGGTGTTTAGCGGCTTCAGCAGATAATCCTGAATGCCCGATGCCATAAGATCGCGGTACAGGCGCACGTCGTTGACCTGGCCGACCGCGATGACGACCGTGCCGGGTTCGCACACTTCCGCCAGGGCGTTGATGTCGTTCAGCGGATCGCCGCTTTCGGACAGATCGACCATCAAGATGTTCGGGCTGGCCGTGATCGACAGCGATTGAATAGCATTGCGCAGGCCGCCACGGTGGCACTTTTCAGGCACCCAGCCCATATCGACAACCGCAGGGCGGAGCATATCGAGTGCGGCATCGTCGCAGATATAAGCGGCAAAAGCATCGCGATTGGCGTTCTTTGGGCTCATGATTTTAGTTCCCGCTGCCTGAAGTGCCGCTGCCTTTAAGGCCGGTTTCGCCAGAGGGCGGTGCCTTGCGGAAGCTGTCGATGGCCTTGGTACTGCTCATCACGACAGTTTCGCTGGAGCCGGTTGCGCCTTTGACGAGGTGCTCTTTGTCGGCGACCATCGCGGCAAGGTTGCTGTTCACCGCGCAGCCGAAGTTGGATGATGTCCGGTTGGTCATCGAGAAATCGGATTTCTGGTGCCAATCGGGGCAGCCGGGCACAGAGGCGGTCGTGCGCGTGACGACAATCCGCGTCGAACCTGCCGCGACATAACCAGCGGTGACTGGTGCAGCAGCATTATCGATGATCAAGCCCCAGCGTCCGGCCACGGCATCAACCGCAGCCAGTGTGGCTTTGGATTTCAAAGGATCATCGACGGTGATCTTGTCGCCATATTTCAGGCCGAGCGTTTCGAACCAGCCTGCCAGACGGCGCTGTTCGGACGGCGCAATGCCGCCATTGGGCAGTGTATCAACATCAAAGACATAGCTGTTGCGCTCTACCACCGGTTGGTGAACCGAAGTCAGCGCCCGGTTTTCCGCTGTGGTTGAACACCCCGAAAGCACGATGGCGAGTGATAGGACCAGCGCAGCGGCGGTGCTGCGGGATAGGTTATGGCGCATTGCTTGACCCTTTCTCACTGAATGCTGAAGCCAGGTTCGGCGTTGGCGACTTTTTTCTCGCCACGGCGATCGCGCGGTTGCGCAGGGCCGGATGGCACATCAAGTGCGCCGACTTGGGGGGTAGCCTGAACGGTGCCTTCCTTTTCGGTCGGTTTTGCACGGCTGCCGCCAGTCACGCCATCACTCTCCATATGGCCAAACAGGCGCTGGAGATCATTGGGGCTTTGGAAGCCGTCAGTTGGCAGGACGATGTCATTGGCGTTGACCGGGTTGACCAGATAGGGGGTCACCACGATCACCAGTTCGGTTTCGCCCTTGCGATAATTGGTCGATCGGAACAGTGAACCCAGAATCGGGATATCGCCTGCTCCGGGCATTTTGGTCAGCGAGTTCTGCGCGTTGTTGCTGAGCAAGCCGGCGATCATGAACGACTGGCCCGAGCCCAGTTCTACGGTGGTTTCGGCGCGGCGTACGGTGAGCGCCGGGATTTCGATCGAATCAAGCTTGAGTGCGCCGGTGCTGGAAAGCTCGGACACTTCAGGTCGCACGCGGATGGAAATACGGCCATTGGCAAGCACCGTGGGCGTGTAAGCCAGGCTGACACCGTACTTCTTGAATTCGATGGTGGTCACGCCGATCCCCTGCGGAATAGGGATGGGATATTCGCCACCTGCCAGAAACTCCGCCGTTTCGCCCGAAAGCGCGGTCAGGTTCGGTTCGGATAGCGTGGTGACTAGGCCAAGCGTCTCGCCTGCATCCAATGCGCCCAGCAAGTTTAGGCCCAGCAGCCTGCCCATGCCGGCAATAGATGTGCCACCGGCTGCAGCAGCAACGGCTGTACCGGGCGTTTGTACCAGGTTGGTCGTCGCGCCTGTCGGATCAGGAATGAACCCGTTTACGGAAATGTTGCCAGAGCCCACGGCGAACGGCAGTGCGGGGCTGGTATTGAATGTCTGGCCAATTGCGCGGCCCTGGCCGACACCGAACTTGATTCCGCTGGTGCCATCAATCGTGGTGAGATTAACACCAAGGTTCTTGACCAAAGAGCGGCTGACTTCGGCAAACTTCACATGCAAGCTGACTTGCAGCGGGGTTGCCATCTTCAGGCGGCTGATCACATTGGTCTTGTCACCCACGAAGGCTTTGACCAGACGCTCGGCCTCGGCAGCATCTTCGGGCGCGGCAATCGTGCCGGTCAGCAGCACGGTGCCGTTCATCGTCGAAACATTCACGCGCGCATCAGGCATCGCCATTTTGAGCATCTGATCGATGGTATCAAGGTTTGTGCCAACGCGGACATTGGCAGACCACACCACATCGCCCTTGGCATTGCTGGCATAGATTGTGGTTTCGCCGCCTGCCTTGCCGAACACATAAAGCTGGTTGGTCGATTTCACCTGAACATCGGCAACCTTTTCATCGGCCACGAACACGTCTGCCATGCGGCCGGGCACGGTGATCAATTCACCACGCCCGATCGAGATTGTGATCGTGCGTGATGGGCTGCTGACGCTTTGCGCATGAAGCACTGCGGTTGCAGGGATCAGGGCGGCAGGCAGCGCAATCAGCGCGGCTGAAATGAAGGAGGTTGAGAGGGAGAGACGGCGTGTCATTGTGCTGCCCTTCGCAAGCGGTGTGTGTCGCGGGGTCGTCATGTCACTTGGTTTCCAATGTCACGTTTTCGACTTCCTTGCCGCGGCTCACACGAACCATCGGGCCTTTTGGCGCAGGTGGTGTGGGCAAAGACATGGTCGGCCCGGACATGCTTGGTCCGGCATTGACGGGAGAGGCCATCGCTGCGGCAAGCTTCGCCGCCGATGGTGCTGCGTTCTTGCGGGAGAAGCGCGAGACATCACCACCGGTAACAAAGCTTGTGCCAGCGCTTTCGATGGGGCGCTTCATGGCCTGCTTGATCAGCGCCTCTTCCTGCTGCTTGCTAAGGCCGCTGGGGATCTTCACATCGCCCGAAGCAATCGCCTGTTCCAGTTCAGCCGCGTTATCCGCGATGGAGCGCAGCGAGAGGCTGATCGTGCCAAGCGTTTGCGCCACCGCGATTTTCTCGGCCATCTTCGGGGTGACTTCCACGGTCACAGTGCTGAAAGCACGGACGCGGGTTTTGCCTTCGACCATTTCCTGTTCGGTTGACTGGTCAGTTGCCAGAACGCGCATGTTCTTCATGATCGTCTCGGAGGTTCTGAGCGCCCCGCCATCCACGCCGCCGCCGCCTTGTACGGTTTGCGTAAGAACGAGGTCGACATAATCGCCCGGGAATACGAACCCGGCAACACCGGTACGGGCCGAAACTGAAATGGTGACCGCGCGCATCCCTGCACCCAGTGCGGCCGCAAGGAAGCCGCGATCGCCGGGGGCTACGAGATTGCCCTTGGTCAACGGTTCGCCCGCCGTGATCGGATTGCGCACTACGGTGCCCAGCAGCTTCTGCATGTCCGCCTCGCCTTCAACGAAGTAGACATCTTTCACCATATCTTCGGGCCAGGCCTGAAAGTTGATCGAATCTGCCGTAATGATCGTGCCGATGGGCAGGGCGCGTTGCGCGACAAGCACTTTGGCCCCCATGGGGACTTGCGCGGCAGCCGCAGCTTGCGGCGTGCCCGCTCCGACGAAAAGGCTTCGCGCTGCAAAAGCTGTGCCGAGCGCGACGATCAGCGCCCCCACCAGCAACATCAGCTTCCTTTTGTCCATGGCTACTTGTCCTGCCCTTTAGAGTCTGGCCCGCATCTGTCGGGCAAATTGGTTAAGAATTTGGCGTATGGCGGATTCAAGCCCCTGTGACCGTTCGCCAACCGGCTTGCAGCGTAGGGGCCAATGTGATCAGGCCAGCACTGGCGATGGCTATGCCGTAGGGGATCTTCACACTGCGATTGCGTGTCACAGTGAACTGCCACGCGGCAAAGCCGAGCGTGAGCACCGCGCCGATGATCGACATCATGATCAGCAGCTTCAAAAAGGTGATCGGAGAAAGCCACAAGGCCAGCGCGGTCAGCAATTTGACATCGCCGCCGCCCATCTGTTTGAGCGCAAACAAGCCTGTGAAAAACAGGAACGAGACCAGCGCCAGGCCGATTTGCATGGCCATGTCCGGCCAGACCGACATCCCCGACGCCCACCAGAACGCAGGCGCACCAAGCGCCACCGCAGCATTGAGCCAGTTATCGATCTGGCGGCGACGGATATCGGTAAAGGCGGCAACCAGCAGCGCGATTGCCAATGCCCCGACCAGCCCGTAAATGAAGATATTGCCTTGCATGGCTTAGGGTATACGGGACAACCACTTACCAAACGGTAACCAAACCTTGGTGCAGATATGCGCCACATGGAGACGACGCCGCATGATTTTCGGCAACCGCGAGGCCATAGATCGCAAGGTGATACCCGCCGCCGCACATGAAGCCATGTGGACGGCAGGCGATGGTCATCAGGTGCGCCGTATCGATTGGCCGGGCGCGCCAAGCGACGATCCTGAATTCGGCCCGCGCGGATCGATCCTGTTCCTGCCCGGACGTGGCGACTTTTATGAAAAGTATCTAGAATCGCTAGATTATTGGCATAACGAAGGCTGGCGCGTAACCGCGCTGGATTGGCGCGGGCAGGCAGGCTCTGGCCGGATGACCGCCCATCCCGACACCGGGCACATCAGCGATTTTTCGGTGTGGATTGATGATCTTGCCGCATTCTGGAGCGAATGGATCAAGGCAACGCCTGCTCCCCATGTGATCATCGGGCATTCGATGGGCGGGCATCTGGTGCTACGTGCTGTCGCTGAAAAGCGGATTGATCCGGTGGCGGTGGTGCTCAGCGCGCCGATGCTGGGCTTCCTCACGCCGGGACCGAATCGGCTGTTGCTGCGCGTGGCCGGATTGTTCTGCCGCTGGGGCGATCCTGAACGCGTGGCGTGGAAGACCAGCGAGAAACCGGGCGCAAGCGTCGCGGCACGCAACACCCTGCTAACGCATGACGAAGCGCGCTATGCCGATGAAGCGCACTGGAAAGCGGCGCGGCCCTATCTGGCGATGGGGCCGGGCAGCTGGCGCTGGGTCGAAAGGGCCTATGCCTCTATGGTGGCGATGGATCAGCCGGGCCTTCTCGAGGCGGTGGACGTGCCGGTCCTGATGCTGGCGGCCCGCTATGATGGGTTGGTCGGCTGGAAGGCTATCGAAAAAGCGGCCCGTCGCTTGCCGCGCGCGCAACTGGTCAGTTGGGGCCGCGAGGCGCGGCATGAAGTGCTACGCGAGGTTGATCTTGTGCGCGACAAGGCGATGCACGCGATCGATGACTTCCTTGACCGCATGGCACCTTGGCCAAACGAGGCTGAATTGCCGCTATGATCCCTGCCGAAGTGTTTGATGTTGCGATTATTGGTGCAGGGATGGCGGGCGCAAGCCTCGCTGCCGAATGTGCACCTTATGCCCGCGTGCTGCTGGTCGAGGCGGAAGAGACGCCGGGCTATCACACCACCGGCCGTTCTGCCGCGTTCTGGGAAGAGACGTATGGCGGGACGGGGGTGTTCCCGCTGACCACGGCTTCGGGGCGGTTCCTGCGCGAGGGTGGTTATCTTGCGCCACGCGGCGCGCTGAACATCGGGCGGGCGGGGGATCGCGACAAGGTTGAGGCTTTTGTCGAGACGTTCTCGGCGCTCGGCGCGACGCTGCATTTGCAGGACCGGGTGGCGCTTGAACAACGCGTGCCGGGATTGCGCGATGACTGGGTGGTTGGCGCGTGGGAGCCGGAATGCGCCGACATTGATGTGGCGGCACTGCACCAGCATTATCTCGCGGCATTCAAGCGCACGGGCAGCGTATTGCGCGTGCGCGCACGGGTCGAGCAGATCGAGCGGGAGGGCGAGGGCTGGCGCATCGCGTGGAACGGCGGCGAGGCGCGCTGTGCGGTGCTGGCCAACGCGGCTGGCGCTTGGGCCGATCAGGTGGCGGTGCAGGCAGGCGCAAAGGCGGTTGGCGTAAAACCGCTGCGGCGCACGATTGTCCAATTGCGCACCGATCCCGTGCCCGATGATGCACTGCCGCTGACGCTGGGGATTAACGAGGACTTCTATTTCAAGCCCCAGGGCGGGCGGCTCTGGCTTTCCCCGCACGACGAAATCCCCGATGTGGCAGGCGATGCCGCGCCCGAGGAGCTGGATGTCGCCATCGCCATCGACCGGTTTGAACAGGTGGTCGATTGGAAGATCGCGGCGCTGGAGCGGCGCTGGGCAGGCCTGCGCTCCTTCGCGCCCGACCGGCTGCCGGTCTATGGCTTTGACGCCCAAGTGCCGGGGCTGTTCTGGTTTGCCGGCCAAGGCGGCTTCGGCATCCAGACCGCGCCAGCGGCGGCGCGGCTCGGCGCACAATTGCTGCTGGGCCTGCCGCGCGATGACTTAACCGATCGTATTGATGCTGCGGTCTATTCACCAGCGCGGTTCTGAACCCGAATTTTTCCCTATTCGCCGCCGATCAGAATGGTAGATTGGCACTGTCGGTCAGAATTCAAACCGATCTGATCTTGGCAGGAGGACATCCGATGGCGCACCGTTTCGAAATCCGTAAAAATAAGTCTGGCGAATTCGTGGCTTACTTCTGCCACAACGCCGAAAGCATCTTCTGGACCGAAGGCTATTCCAGCAAAGCCAGCGCCAAAAACGCCATCGAATCGATCCTGAAGAACGGCCCGGGCGCCGAGGTGGTCGACACAACGGTGGAGTAAGCGCACCCCACCTTCGTCATTCCCGGGTAGGCGGGAATCCAGCGCACACCGCCAGACTGGATTCCCGCCTACCCGGGAATGACGAAGGGGAAGGGTTGCGCTTGCCGTGAGCCTGCCGGAAGACGCACCCAAAACGCCAGATGCTTCGACAAGCTCAGCATGAGCGGGTTTGAGGCGTTTGAGCAAAGGGCGGCTTTGGGGATTATGGAACCAGAACCTGTCGTTTGGGAAACGACGCCGTGGCGGACATGAGCAGTTCACTGGATACTCGTAGAATGAGAGACCCGAAACTGCTTATGGTCAAAAGTGTGCTGCACTGGGCATGGGACCCGATCGGAGTCCGTGGGGTCGAAGAGGCCCGCGATGAATACGACAGCTACGCGCCCAACGTGTTGGAACTGCTTGAACGTTCCTCTCCCGAAGATGAGGTTGCTGCCTACCTTGGCTGGGTAGAAGTCGAGCGCTTGGGCCTTCCTCACCACCCCGATAGGAACGCCGACGTGGCGGCCCTTTTGATGGAGCTCCGTCGCTTGTTTGCCTGAAGATGACGTCTGCCTTCCACCCAAACTTTGCCATTCAGCATCAACAGCCCCTCACGCCGCAATCGCGGCGTCGCTCGCCAGTTTGTCCACCCGCTCGTTCTCGGGGTGGCCGTCGTGGCCTTTGACCCAGACCCATTCGATCTTGTGCGGGCGCACCGCTTCCACCAGCGCGCGCCAGAGGTCTTCGTTCTTCACCGGTTTGTTGTCGGCGGTTTTCCAGCCTTTTTTCTGCCAGCCGAAGATCCATTTGGTGATGCCGTCGAGCACATATTTGCTGTCGGTGTGGAGCGTGACCTGGCAAGGCTGTGACAGGGCTTGCAGCGCGCGGATTGCGCCCATCAATTCCATGCGGTTGTTGGTGGTGTCCTTTTCCGAACCTGACAGCTCTTTTTCATGCTCGCCCATGCGCAGCAGCGCGCCCCAGCCGCCTTTGCCGGGGTTGCCCTTGCACGCGCCGTCGGTGAAAATCTCGACGTGTTTCATGCGAAAACTTCCGGATTTGAGGCGTAAAATTGCAGGCGGCGGGCAAAGGCCATCGGGTCTTTGCGCATGACCAGCGCATCGGCGGGCGTGTTCAGCCAATCATACGCGCGGGTAGAGGTGAAGCGCAGCGCGGCCCCTTGGGCGAGCAGCGGCAGCGCGGCGCGCTCCTCTGGCAAAAGCGGGCGCACGCTTTCGTACCCCTCAAGCAGCGCGGCGGACAGATCGGCGCGGAAGCTCTGGCCCGAGGAATCAAAGCACCATGCAGCGTGGGTTACGGCCACGTCATAGGCCGTCAAATCATTGCAGGCGAAGTAGAAATCGATCAGGCCCATGACCTTGTCGCCCAGCATCAGGACGTTGTCGGGAAACAGGTCTGCATGGATGACAGAGCGCGGCAGATCGGTCGGCCAAGCGGCGGCAAGCTTGGGCAGATGTTCGGCAACAAGCCCAGCCAATTGCGGGTCGATAATGGCAAGGCCATCGGCTCCGCAGGCATCGAACAGGCGCTGCCATTCGGCAAGGCCCATGCCGTTGGCGCGGGCAGGCGCGAAATCTGCGGCGGCGGCGTGGAGTTGCGCCAATGCAGCGCCGACAGCGCGGGCTTGGGCAGGCGTCGGATCGCTGACCGATACGCCGGGCAGAAATTCGATCAGCGCTAAAGCCTTGTCACCGCGCATCCGGTAAAGCGCGCCGCTGCGATCATGGATCGTGCGCGGAACAGGACAGCCCTTGGCCGCAAGGTGATCGAGCAGCGACAGGAAATAGGGCAGATCGCCAAGCTCGATGCGGAATTCATACATCGTAAGGATGAAACGCGTCGCGCCATTGGCAGCGCCGGTTGTTTCGAGCAGCCAGTTGCTGTTCGATACGCCCTCGGCAATGCCTTTGGCCGAGACCAGTTGGCCCACATCAAATTCGGCGATCAGCGCGGCCATATCTTCCGCGCCGATCTGGGTATAAACAGCCATTATCAGTCGGCCAGTTGGCGCGGCAATTTGAAGATCATTTTTTCCTCGGCGGTTGTCACCGTTTCTTCGGTCACCGTGCGCAATTCGCCGATCCGCTCGACAACTTCGCGCACCAGCACTTCGGGCGCAGAGGCACCAGCGGTGAGGCCCAGCGTGGTGACGCCATCCAGCCACGACGGGTCAATTTCGTTGGCGCGTTGGATCAGGCGTGAAGGCGTGCCAAGTCGCTCAGCCACTTCGACCAGCCGAAGGGAATTGGAGCTGTTGGGCGCGCCGATCACAAGCAAAAGCTGACATTCCTTGGCAATGGCCTTGACCGCTTCCTGACGGTTGGACGTGGCATAGCAAATGTCTTCGGCCTTTGGCCCGACCATGTGCGGATAGCGGGTGCGCAGCGCCTCGACGATTTCGGCGGTATCATCAACCGAGAGCGTGGTCTGCGTGAGAAAAGCCAGCGGCGTGGCATCGGTGAATTTCAGTTCGGCGACATCTTCCACGGTTTCTACCAGCGTGATCGCGCCAGCGGGCACTTGTCCCATTGTGCCAATAACTTCCGGGTGGCCCATGTGGCCAATGAACAGGATGTGACGTCCGGCTTCAACCTGACGTTCCGCCTGACGATGGACTTTGCTGACGAGCGGGCAAGTGGCATCGAGCCAATCCAGTCCGCGTTCCGTGGCGGCAACTGGCACCGCTTTGGGCACGCCATGGGCCGAGAATACGACCGGCGCACCATCGGGCACCTGGTCTAGTTCTTCAATGAAAACAGCGCCCTTGGCTTTGAGACCATCAACCACAAAGCGGTTGTGCACGATTTCATGGCGCACATAGACCGGTGCGCCATAGCGCTTGATCGCGCGTTCGACGATTTCGATCGCACGATCAACCCCGGCGCAGAAGCCACGCGGGGCTGCGATGAGGAGGCGGATGGGGGCCGAAGTGGCCGTCGCGTCTGGCAAGCTATCGTTCATCTGGTAGCTCTTAGCAGCAAGCGCGCCTGCCTGCCATTGCCGAAAGCGCATGTGATGGGTAGAGGAGGCTTAACAGTGGCTTTATTGCTACGAGCAACAAATTACCAAGGATGAAAGTGCCCATGATCGCATCCGCCCGTCGTCTCGCCCTTTTGGGCGCTCCGCTCGTGGCCGCGCTTGCGCTTTCGGCTTGTGGAGGCGGGCGCGGCGAATTGGTGGTCGATGATGCCGTGGGCGTGAAGGCCCTGCGCGATCCTTGCCCGCGCGTGGGCGTGCCAGATTACACCGGCGATGTGACGCTGTTCAAAGCGCCGGGCCGCACCGATTCGGCAGCAATCGACATTGTGGCATCGCTGACGAATGTCCGCGCGACATGCACGCCGGGCGAAAAGCTCTATTCGCAGGCGACATTTGATGTGCTGGCCAGCCGGACGGACACACGCGGCGCGCGGCGCATCGAACTGCCCTATTTCTCGACGGTCGTGCGTGGCGGCAATGTGGTGGTGGCCAAGCGGATCGGATCGGTGGTGATCGAGTTTGCCGATGGGCAGGACCGCGCATCGGCAAGGGGGCAGGCGGGCGCATCGATCGATCGCGCCGAAGCTTCCTTGCCCGAAGATATTGCCAAGCGCATTTCGCGCAAACGCCGTGCAGGGGATCAAGACGCTGCGGTTGACCCGCTGTCACAGCCTGATGTGAAGGCTGCGCTGGCGCGTGCGAACTTTGAGCTGCTGGTCGGCTTTCAGCTGAACAATGAACAACTGCAGTATAACGTCCGCCGTTAAACCGGGACAAAGCCGCGCGTAACACTTTCGTTTTTGCGCCGGTTCCGCTACCTGCGCGGCCATGACTTTTGGCCAGATGAACCTTCATGCCGACTTTGTTCGGGTAATCGATGCTGCGCTGGGCGCGCTGGAAGCGGCGGGCACATTGCCCGGCGGCCTCAATCGGGGCGCGGTGACGTGTGAACCGCCGCGCGATCCTAGCCACGGTGATCTTTCCACCAATGCCGCAATGGTGCTGGCCAAGCCTGCGGGAACCAATCCGCGCGCGCTGGCTGCGTTGCTTGTGGCTGAGCTAGAGAAAGAGCCGCGCGTTGTCTCGGCTGAAATTGCAGGGCCAGGCTTTATCAACTTGCGCCTGACCGATGATTCTTGGCGCGGAGAATTGGCGCTGATCGCCAAAGCGGGAGCGGATTACGGGCGTTCCGATATGGGTGGCGGCAAAGTCGTCAATGTCGAATACGTTTCAGCCAACCCGACCGGACCGATGCACATGGGGCATTGCCGTGGCGCGGTTGTGGGCGATGCTTTGGCCGATCTGTTGGCGTACAGCGGGCACAAGGTCATCAAGGAATACTATGTCAACGATGCAGGCGCGCAAGTCGATGTGCTCGCCCGGTCGGTGCATATCCGGTATCTTGAGGCGCTGGGCCGTGATGTGGGGGCGATCCCTGAAGGGCTTTATCCCGGCGATTATCTGGTGCCAGTGGGCCAGGCGCTGGCGGCTGAATTTGGCGAGAAACATGCCGATGCGCCTGAAGGTGACTGGCTGATCACGTTCCGCACCAAGGCGGTGGCGGCGATGATGGACATGATCCGCGACGATCTGGCGACGCTGGGTATCCGCCATGACCTGTTTTCATCCGAGGCAGAGCTTCAGGCATCGGGCAAAGTCGATGCTGCCGAGGCATGGCTGCGCAAGCATGATCTGGTTTATGATGGCGTGCTGGAAGCGCCAAAGGGCAAGACACTGGAAGATTGGGAAGCGGTGGAATTGCCGCTGTTCCGATCGACCAAATTCGGCGATGATCAGGACCGCCCAATCAAGAAATCGAACGGGGCGTGGACCTATTTCGGGGCAGACCTGGCCTACCACTTCCAAAAGGCGCAGAATGCTGATGCCTTGGTGGATATCTGGGGCGCGGATCATGCAGGAACGGTAAAGCGGATCAAGGCGGCAGTTGCGGCGCTGACCAGCGCCGATGGCGGCACGGCCAAACCGTTCGAGGTTAAGCTGGTGCAGATGGTGCAATTGCTGCGCGATGGCCAGCCGGTCAAAATGTCCAAGCGGTCCGGCACCTTTGTGACGCTGGCCGATGTGGTGCATGAAGTGGGCAAGGATGTGGTGCGTTTCACCATGCTGACCCGCAAGCCCGATGCGCAGATGGACTTCGACTTTGCCAAAGTGGTGGAGGCATCGAAGGACAATCCTGTTTTCTACGTGCAATATGCCCATGCCCGTATTTGCCGCAATATCCGCAAGGGTGTCGATGAAGGATGTGTGCCATCATCTGAAAACCTTGGGCTCTTGGGTGAAGAAGAACTGGCCTTGATCAAACTGGCCGCGCAGTTCCCGCGTACGGTTGAAGCAGCCGCAGTGGCGCGCGAACCGCATCGTATCGCGTTTTTCCTGCATGATTTGGCGTCAGCGTTCCATTCGTTTTACAACCTTGGAAATGATCGCCCTGAAAAGCGGTTCATTGTGGCACAGGACTCTGTAATAAGCGGCGCACGTCTTTTCCTTGCCGAACAAATCGGGCAAGTGATTAAGAACGGTCTCGCCCTATTGGGAGTTGAGGCCGCACTAGAGCTTTGACATGATAGTTAACGGGCAGGGGCGCAAGCATGAGTGGTGACGAACAGAAATCTTGGGCCGATCAGGGAATCGGACTGGGCAAGCCGTTCGACGTCTCTGCTGAATTGGGTGCGGCTGAAGAAACCGTCGAGCGTTTGGCACTGGGCGAAGAAGATCGCCTGCCGTGGCTTGAAAGTGCCGATGATGTTGACGCAGATGAAGAAGAAAGCGGCACTGGCCGGTTGATCGGCTTTGCGGTGATGGGCTTGATCGCGCTGGCTGCGTTGATCGGCGGCATCTGGTATGCAACCAACAAGACCGCCGGTCCATCCGATGCCGATGGCAGCCTGATCGAGGCGAGCAAAGAGCCTTACAAAGTTGCGCCGAGTGACCCGGGCGGAAAAACCTTCGAAGGCACAGGCGATTCGAGCTTCAAGGTGAGCGAGGGCGAAAAGCCCAATGCTAATCTGGCAGGATCAGGTGTTCCGGCACCCATGGTCACGCCGTCGGCTAAGCCAAGCGCGGGTGCCGGTACCGGTTCCACCGCTGGCGTGGCTACGAGCGGAAGCGCTGTTCCTGCGGCTTCTGCAAACAAGCCTGCTGTTCCGGTTTCCGGGGGCGTTGGTGTCCAGATTGGTGCGTTTTCGTCAAACGCTGCGGCTGAAGCTGCGTGGAGCAAGCTTTCTGGCAACAATGCTGCACTGCAAGGGCTTCAGCACCGCGTGGTTGAGGGCAAGGCCGATATCGGCACGGTTTACCGGCTGCAAGCTGTGTCAGGGGATGTGTCAGCAGCCAATGCCTTGTGCCAGCGGCTGCAAGCTGGCGGCCTGAAGTGCCAAGTTAAGCGTTAAGACCCTAAGTTTTCCCCCGCCAAGCGTGAACCCGGCCTTGAGAAAGCGCTGGGTTTGCGCGACTCTGGTCACATGCTTCCAGCGATTTTCGGGCTTTCGGGCCTTACCCTGACTGACGACGAACGCGCGTTCTTTCTTGATGCCAACCCTGCGGGATATATCCTGTTCGGGCGTAACGTGGAGAGCCGCGCGCAGATGCGGGCGCTGACCGATGAATTGCGCGCGCTGCATGGGCGGGATCACACATTCATCTGCATCGATCAGGAAGGCGGACGCGTCGCGCGGATGAAGCCTCCGGTCTGGGCGGCTTACCCTGCGGGCGAGAGCTTTGACCGGCTGTATGAGGTCGCGCCCGCCAGCGCGATTGAGGCGACGCGGGCCAACGCCCATGCGCTGGGGCTGGATCTTGCAGAGGCCGGGATTAGCGTGGATTGTCTGCCGTTGCTCGATGTGCGGCAACCGGGTGCGCATGACGTAATCGGTGATCGCGCGCTGGGGACAGAGCCGATGCGCGTGGCGGCGCTGGGCCGGGCAACGCTGGACGGGTTGGGCCGCGCCGGGGTGGCAGGCGTGGTCAAACATGTGCCGGGGCATGGTCGTGCGCTGGTGGATAGCCACAAGGAACTGCCGACGGTTACTGCTTCTGCCGAGGAACTGGCGGTGGACCTTGCGCCGTTTCGGACTCTGCGAGACGCAACGATTGCGATGACCGCGCATGTGCGGTTTACGGCTTGGGATGCCGCCAATCCCGCCACGCATTCGGCCTTTGTGATCGCAGAGATCATCCGCAAGGCAATCGGCTTTGACGGGCTGTTGCTGACGGACGATCTTGATATGCAAGCATTGGGCGGCACGGTGCCTGAACGCGCTGCCAAGGCACAGGCTGCGGGATGTGATATCGCGCTGAATTGCTGGGCAAAAATGGACGATATGGTGGGGATTGCCAGCGCGCTTTCGCCGATGTCGGTCAAGACGGCGGAGCGGCTGGAACGAGCGTTGGCGGGTACGGCGGCGTTTGATGGTCCGGCAGATATCTCGGCCCAAGGCGCGTTGTTTGCTGCGCGCGACCGGTTGCTGGACCTTGCCTGATGGCTGATACCGCTTCTCCGGCATTGTTCGAAGGCGATGCGGTGTGGGAGGGCATTGGCGCTGGGGAAACCGGCGATGCCGCGCTCTATCTGGAACTGGACGGGTGGGAGGGGCCGCTTGACCTGTTGCTGGAATTGGCGCGGCGGCAAAAGGTTGATTTGCGGACGATTTCCATCCTCGATCTGGTGGACCAGTATCTCGGTTACATCGAGCGGGCGGAGGCGCTGAAGCTGGAATTGGCGGCGGACTATCTGGTGATGGCGGCGTGGCTGGCGTATCTTAAGTCATTGTTATTGCTGCCACGTGATCCCGAGGTGCAGCCAAGCCCTGAAGAATTGGCGCTGAAGCTGCAATTGCGGCTGCAACGGCTGGGCGCGATGCGTGAGGCTGGCGCGCGGTTGATGGGGCGTGACCGGGTGGGCCGCGATGTGTTTTTGCGCGGGGAACCCGAGGGCTTGCGCGTGGATAAGAAGGCGCTGTGGAAGTGTGATGTTTTCCAGCTGATTCAGGCCTATGGCGCGATCAAGCTGCGCAACCAGCCGGTGGTGCACATGGTGCGTGAGCGGGCGGTGATGACGCTGGATACGGCGCTTACCCGCGTTTCCAAAATGCTGGGCATTGCGTTGGAATGGACTGATTTGCGGGCGTTTTTGCCGCTCGATGCCGATCCGCTGCTGCGCAAATCGGCGTTGGCATCAAGCTTTCTGGCGGCGCTGGAACTGGCCAAGCAGGGGCGGGCGGAGATCGCGCAAGATGCAGCTTTTGGCCCGCTGATGTTGCGGGCTGCGCGGGCATGAACCCTCCCGATGACCTGACCCGCGCGGTTGAGGCGGCGCTGTTTGCAGCCGAAAAACCGATGAGCGTGGCTGAGATTTCGCTGCATTTGGGCGGTGCGGACGTAGGTGGCATTTTGGTGGCGTTGCAGGGCGATTATGCGGCGCGCGGTGTTCAGTTGGTGGAACGCGGTGGCCGTTGGCACTTCCAGACCGCACCCGACCTTGCGCACCTGCTGCGGCGCGAGAAGGAAGAGCCGCGTCGCCTATCGCGCGCGGCGACCGAGGCCCTTGCGATCATCGCCTATCACGAGCCGGTGAGCCGCGCCGAGATTGAGGCGATCCGCGGGGTGCAAACTGCGAAGGGCACTTTGGATGTGTTGCTGGAGGCGGGTTGGATTCGCATTGCCGGGCGGCGCGAGGTGCCGGGGCGACCGACGATCTATGCCACGGCGCCCGATTTTCTGACGCATTTTGGCCTGCAATCGCGGCGGGATTTGCCCGGAATCGAGGAATTGCGGGCGGCGGGGTTGCTTGATCCGGTTGATGAGGCGTTTGCCGTCTTGACGGGAGGCGGGGATGACGACACGGACGCAAACGAACCGCCTGCCGGGGACGCATGAAAACAACTGGATGGTTTGGCTGGTCAGATCGGACCGGAGTGCCTATCTAGGTGTCGCGCGGCCCCTGATGGGGCGCAATGGAGTTTGTGACATGGGTGGTCTTTCACTTCCGCACCTGATTGTGATGGCGCTTGTGGTTCTGGTCTTGTTTGGCCGTGGCCGCATTTCTGAAATGATGGGCGATTTTGGCAAGGGTATTAAAAGCTTCAAGCAGGGCATGCACGAAGAAGAGAACAAGCCGATTGTGCCGCCTGCCCAGATCCAGCAGCAACAGGTTCCGCCAGCTTCGCCTGTGCAGCAGCCCGCGCCAACCGATCAGGCCAATTAACGCTTTTCCCGCAAGGTTGCTGAGGGCCAATAGCCGTGTTTGACATTGGCGCTTCTGAACTGCTGGTGCTGGTTATCGTGGCGATCGTAGTGATCGGCCCGAAGGACTTGCCAATGGCCTTGCGCACGGCGGGCCGTTGGGTCGCCAAGATGCGCAGCGTTTCCAACCACTTCCGTTCGGGCATCGAAACCATGATCCGCGAGGCGGAAATGGAAGAGATGGAGCGCAAGTGGAAAGAGCAGAACGAACGGATCATGCGCGAAACGGCAGCGCAGGAAGTTGCGGCGGCACAGGGGCAAAGCGTTGACGACGCGAGCGACCAGAATGACCCTTTGCCTGCGGGCGATGGCGAACCGGTGATGATTGGCCCGATGCCACCGGAAGCCAAGCATGACGAGGCGGCAGCCGCGTCCGGAACCGCACAGCCATGATCGACGATATTGACGATAGCCAAGCGCCATTAATGGACCATTTGCTGGAACTGCGCACGCGTTTGCTGCGCTGTGTCTATGCGATGCTGGCCGCCTTTGTAATTTGCTTTTACTTCGCCGACGATATCTTCGCCATTCTGGCGCATCCGCTGGTGGTGGCGTTCCCGCCGGGGCAGGGCAAGCTGATCTATACCAAGCTGTACGAGGCGTTCTTCGTAGAGCTGAAGGTTTCGATGTTCGCCGCGTTCTTCATCAGTTTTCCGGTGATCGCCAACCAGTTATGGGCGTTTGTTGCGCCCGGACTTTATGCGCGCGAGAAGAAGGCGTTTTTGCCGTTCATTCTGGCCACGCCGGTCCTGTTCACCATGGGCGCAAGCCTTGCCTATTATGTGGTGATGCCCACCGCGTTTAAGTGGTTTCTAGGGTTTGAAGGCAACAAGGGCGGTTTGCAGCTTGAGGCTTTGCCGGGGACGGGGGATTACCTCAGCCTGGTGATGCAGTTTATCTTGGCATTTGGAATCAGCTTCTTGCTACCGGTTTTGCTGATGTTGCTGAACCGCGCTGGAATCGTCAGCCGCGCGCAATTGGTGCAGGCGCGGCGTTATGCGATTGTGCTGATCTTTGCGGTGGCGACTGTTGCGACGCCGCCCGATGTGGTTTCGCAATTGATGTTGGCGATCCCGCTGCTGTTGCTTTTTGAAGGCACGCTGATTCTGATGCGCTTTACCGAGAACGCCGATGCCAAGCGCAAGGCCGAGGAAGAAGCCGCGATTGAGGCACCGCTTCTTCCCTGATTTCGTCGATTGGGGCGTTTTTGTGGCGGTGTAAAAAGGGGTTCACGCAGAGACGCGGAGTAGAAGTGGAGGCGCGGAGGGGGCGGCTTTGGGTTGTGAGGCCGCTTCTTGATTGAGCCTTGAGCAAAGCGAGCCGGTGCCGTCGGCAAAGCGGCTTCGCCGCCTGTCCCGGCATGTCTGCGTGAAACCTACTCCGTCTGCTTACGGGCGAGGCCTTTGGTTTGCGGCGTTGCGGAAGAAGCAGCGGGATCCCGGGTCAAGCCCGGGATGACGAGGGTGTGGGGAGTTGCGGTCCTATGGGCTGGCCGGTGGTTCAACGGACCAGACGAGGCCACCGCCAACCCATGTTTCCAGAACTTTGGTTGCGCGGATTTGTTCGGGGCTTGCTGTCATCGGATCGGTATCGACCAGAATGAAATCGGCGCGCAAGCCGGGGCCGAGGCGTCCGAAGCGCTTTTCGGCAAAGCCTGCATAAGCAGCGTTGCTGGTGTAGGCGGCAAATGCGGTGACGCGATCAACGCGTTCTTGTGGCTGCCAGCCGCCTGCGGGCTGGCCATCGGGGCCTTGGCGAGTGATGGCGGCGGCAAAACCTGCCCATGGATCGGCTTGTTCCACCGGCGCGTCTGATCCGAAGGCCAGTTTGGCACCTGCTGCCTGCAAGGATTTCCACGGGTAGGCTCCGGCCAATCGGTCAGGCCCGAGGCGGGCTTCGGCCATCGTGCGATCCGATGTTTGATGCACAGGTTGCATCGAGGCGATTACGCCATGCTTTCCGAAGCGGGCAAAATCTTTGGGATCAACGATCTGCGCATGTTCGATACGCCAGCGGCGATCGCCTTTATAAGTATCTGCGAGGTCTTCGATTGCGCCGATGGCGGCGGCATTGCCCTTATCGCCTATGGCGTGAATCGCGATCTGGAAATTGTCCATTGCCGAACGGCTCATCAAATTGCCAAGCTGGGTTTCGGTTAACTGTGGCAGGCCGCTGGTGGCAGGGGCATCGGCATAGGGTGCTTTGAGCCAAGCACCGCGCGATCCCAGCGCGCCATCAAGATAGAGCTTTACGCCATTGAGGCGCAGCCGATCAGCATAGAGCCAAGGCGAGGGGCCGGGGCCGCCGATCAGGGTCATCTGTTCGTTGCCCGCAGCATAGGCCATGACGCGGACGTAAAGTTTGTTGGCATCACCAGCGCGGCGGAAGGCCTGCCAATCTTCGATGCTGGTGCCCATATCGGCAACCGCAGTGACGCCGCGTTTGAACAGGATTTGCTGGGCGGTGGCAAAAGCGAAATCGCGATCTTCGGCGCGCGGTGTTGGAAGGCTGGCGCTGACCAGTTCCATCGCGGAATCGACGAGTACCCCTTGCGGCGAGCCATCGGCGTTGCGTTCCACTTTGCCGCCTGCCGGGTCTTTGACCGCAGCGGTGACGCCGGCGGCCTTGAGCGCGGCGGTGTTGGCCCAGCCGGCGTGGCCATCGACGCGTTCGAGCCAGACCGGGCGATTTCCGGTGACGGCATCGAGTTCGGCAGCAGTGGGAAAGCGGCCAAGCTGCCACGTTTCTTGATTCCAGCCGCGCCCGATGATCCAGGGGCGCTTTGGATTTTCAGCCGTAAAGCTGCGGATCTTTTCCAGCGCTTGGGCAAGCGAGGTTGTTTCGGACAAATCGAGGCTGAGCGCGGCCAGGCCCATACCCATAACATGGGCATGGGCATCGATCATGCCCGGCAGCATGACCCGGCCTTTGCCATCGACGTGGTACTGGTATTCCTTGCGCGGTTTGGGCTTTTTATCGCCCGCGCGGATTAGGCGGATGATGGTGCCGGCATTATCGAACATCAGGCCGGTGAAGGTTTCCACTTCGCCATTTGCGCCGATGGTGGTGCCGCGCACATTATCGATGAGGGTATCGGCCAGCGCGGGCGATGACGAAGCGAGCAGCAGGGATGCGATGCCGAGGCGGGTGCGGTTCATTTCGTGCCCCTCCGGCGAGGCAAGCGGCGGATCAGCGCGCTGGTATCTTCGCGGCCATAACCCATGGCCTGGATATCGACATAGAATTGATCAACCAGTGCGGTGAGGGGGACACTGGCTCCGATGGTGCGCGCCTCGTCCATGGCGAGGCCGAGGTCCTTGCGCATCAGATCGACGGCGAACCCGAAATCGAACTCGTCCCGGGCCATGGTATGGAAGCGGTTGTCCATCTGCCATGATTGCGCAGCCCCCGCCGAGATGGCTTCGAACACTTTATCGAGATCGAGGTGGGCCAGCTGGGCAAAGCGGATGGCTTCGGAAAGACCGGCAATGGCCCCGGCAATGCACATCTGGTTGGCCATCTTGGCGGTTTGTCCGGCACCGGATTTGCCGACGTGGACGACACGTTTGGCATAGGCTTCCAGCACGGGGCGGGCGGCATCGACCGCCTTTACGCTGCCGCCGCACATGATGCCCAGCGTGCCACTTTCCACGCCCGATTGCCCGCCGGTGACGGGCGCATCGACGCAGAGCAGTTCCTTGTCGCGACCTTCAACCGCAATCTGGCGGGCAATCCGCGCCGAAACGGTGGTGTGGTCGATGAACAATGCGCCCCGACGCAGCGTGGAGAATGCGCCATTCGGGCTGAGTACGACATCGGCCAGATCATCATCATTGCCGACGCAAGTGATCACCACATCTGCGCCAACCGCAGCATCGGCAGGGCTGGACGCGACGCGCACTGTGATATCTGCATTGGCGGCTTGCCATGCCTCTGCCCGGGCTGTGGTGCGGTTGTAGATGATGAGGTTGTGACCGGCATGGCCGAGATGGCGGGCCATTGCCCCGCCCATTACACCAAGGCCAATGAAGGCTATGTTGGCAGGTTTGGCCGCAAGCGGTGCAGGATTTTTCATAGGGACTTTCATATCGGGTTTGGGCTGTTGCGCCACCCCCTTGCGCACAGATGAAGGCCATTGCATCAGCGTGCACGATGAAACGCTGGACCGAAACGATTTCGCGATATGCCAGAGCGGCATTCTGGCCAGTGCTGGTTTTTGCGCTGGTGATGGCGGTGCTGCCCAAGCCGCCGGAACTGCCGACAGATAGTCTGGGCGACAAGTTTCACCATATGATGGCGTTTTTCACGTTGACGGTTTTGGCAGGCGGCGGATGGCCGCGTTTTCCTGTAGTGCGGTTGTTGTTCGGTCTTTCGCTGGTGGGAGCAGGGATTGAAGCGGTGCAGATGATACCGGCGTTGCATCGCACGGCGGATTGGCGCGATTGGTTGGCCGATTCTGTGGCGATTCTCGCCGCCTTGGTGCCCGTTAGCATCCTGCGCCACCTTAACACGCGGGCGAGATCAGCTTGAGGTTCCCTTGGGGCTTTGTTTCCGTTAGGGCGCGGACATGGAAAAAGCCGCGCTCAACCCCGCCGTGCAGGACGATGCCCTGCTGACACTCGCCGATGTTCGCGATGCGGCGCAGCGTATTGCCGGACAAGTGGTCCGGACGCCCACGCTGCACAGCAAGACGTTAAGCGCGATTACGGGCGCGAATATCTGGCTCAAGTTTGAAAACCTCCAATTTACAGCCGCTTATAAAGAGCGTGGGGCGCTGAACGCTTTGCTCCAATTGACGCAGGAACAGCGTGATCGCGGGGTTATTGCGGCATCGGCAGGCAATCACGCGCAAGGGCTTTCCTATCACGGGACGCGGCTGGGCATGCCGGTTACCATCGTGATGCCCAAGACCACGCCGACCGTGAAGATCATGCAAACCGAGGCCGTGGGCGGCAAAGTGGTGCTGGAGGGCGAGACTTTTGACGAGGCCTATGCCCATGCCCGCAGGCTGGAAGGCGAACTGGGGCTGACCTTTGTCCACCCGTTCGACGATCCGCGCGTGGCAGCCGGGCAGGGCACGGTTGCGCTGGAAATGCTGGAAGATGCGCCCGAAATCGACATGCTGGTGGTGCCCATCGGTGGTGGTGGCTTACTTTCGGGCATGGGCACGGCGGCACGCGGGATCAAGCCGGATATCGGGCTTATCGGGGTGCAGGCAGAACTGTTCCCATCGATGTTTGCCAAGCTGAAGCATCTGGATATGGCGTGCGGCGGCGATACGCTGGCTGAAGGCATTGCAGTGAAAGAGCCGGGGCAGTTCACCTCGAAAGTGCTGGCGCAGATCGTTGATGATATTGTGTTGGTGGATGAGGCGGCGCTGGAAAGCGCGGTCGCGCTGCTGTTGCAGATTGAAAAGACGGTGGTTGAAGGCGCGGGCGCGGCGGGGTTGGCCGCGATGATGTCTCACCGTGAACTGTTTGCGGGGCGCAATGTTGGCGTGGTGTTGTGCGGCGGCAATATCGATACGCGGTTGCTGGCCAATGTGCTGCTGCGCGATCTGGCGCGTTCTGGCCGCCTTGGCCGTTTGCGCATCACGTTGCAGGACCGGCCGGGTGCGCTGTTCAAGGTGGTGGAGGAATTCAACCGCCATCAAGTCAACATTCTGGAGGTGTGGCACCAGCGCATCTTCACCTCTCTTCCGGCCAAGGGCCTGACCGCCGAGATCGAGTGCGAGGCGCGCGACCGCGAACAAATTGATCGGCTGGTCGCCGGGTTGCGGGCCAAAGGCTATGACGTTGAGCAGGTTGAGCTTGGCTGATTGGCAAGGCAGGATCGGGTGCGTTAACTTTTGCCGTCGGGGTGTCTTGTAACAGGACTGGCATAGCAAGCTGTGGGTAAATCGCCGGAACGGTCGTAATATTGCTGCGCATTGTAGGGTCATCTATGGTTAATGGGGCTTTCATCATTTGAACGGCTGAGGCATTGTCCCATTTGACAGGCCGGATAGTCCGACCGCAGGAGGCAACTGTAAGCCGTGACCGCCCCCGTTCGATTTCCGCGCTTTTTCGTGACCAGCCCTGCACCGTGCCCTTATCTATCGGGCCGGAGCGAGCGGAAGGTGTTTACTGAGTTGAAAGGTCCGAACGCGGACGAACTGAACGATGCGCTTAGCCGCATCGGCTTTCGCCGCAGCCAGACCGTGGCGTATCGGCCCAGTTGTGTGGAATGTACTGCCTGCGTATCGGTGCGCGTGGTCACGCAAGAGTTCAAACCATCGTCTACACAGAAGCGGATCTGGAAGCGCAGCAAGGATCTGGTGGTGAATGTGTGCCGCCCATGGTCTACCCCGGAACAGTTTGAGCTATTGCAGCGTTATCTTGCAGTGCGCCATCCCGGCGGGGGGATGGCAACCATGGACGAGATGGACTTTTCCGACATGGTGGAACACTCACCCGTAAAGAGTTATGTGATTGAATATCGTGAGCCGACAGACGATGGCTCGATGGGGAGATTGGTTGGCGCCTGTCTCGCTGACGAGCAGGGCGATGGCCTCTCGATGATTTACAGTTTCTATGACCCACAACATGAGACACGGTCCGGGCTTGGCACTTTTATCATCCTTGACCACATCCAGCGCGCGGCCCGCGTGGGATTGCCTTATGTCTACCTCGGCTACTGGGTCGAGGGATCAGAGCGCATGCAATACAAAGTGCGTTTCCGGCCCATGGAAAAACTTGGCCGCGATGGGTGGGAGCGGTTCAAACCGGCCGAACAGGCCAGCGCCATTGGCCGCGCGGTTGCCGCGCGCGGTGGCGGCAACAGCACAGGCAGCGTGGAAGGCAGCCTCAAGGACGGCGTTTACGGGGCGCAAGAGCGTTACGCGCACGTCTGATTTGCCATTGGCGCGGATCGTTGCGGCGCTGTTGGCGCTGGGCGCGCCTGCGCAGGTTTTCGCGCAGTCGATGCCAGTTGGTCTTCAGGCCGATCAGGAGCTTCAGGCGCTGATCCCGGATTCTGCGGTGCAGGATGCCGATACGTGGGCGGTGGATACCGATGCCGCGCGCACCGGCGCTCCGCCCGAGACGTTGATCGAAGAGATCGAGGCAGACGCCGCCATGCCCGATATTGCGGGCATCACCATTCCCTGGCCCGATGGCACTGAATTGCCAACGATCGAGCCGCTGTCGCCCGATCCCGACATTGATGTGGCCGAACAATCCACCGATGCTGCGGTCGAGGCTTTGCCGGGGCAGGAGGAGACCGATACAGGCGTTGGTGCAAAGCTGGTTGACGCCGATATTGTGCGCGTGGGCAGCCAGGTGGAGCTGGCGTTCCCGCGCGGTGCTGATGCCATTGCCGATCAAGCGGCCATCGCAGCGCGGTTTGCCGGGCTATCGGCGCTTAAATCGTTCGATGATGATGAGGACAATCTGGCCCAGATCGTGCGCCGTGCGCGGACCGACCGGGAATTGCTGATCAATATCATGCGCATTCACGGGTTTTACGATGCGCAACTGTATCAGTCGCTTGGCGGGTTGTCTGCTGCCGCGAGTGCCGATGACGCGGGACCGGTCGATGTTGAGAAGGTTGTGGTGCGGTTCGATTTACAGCCCGGCCCGCAGTACCGGTTAGGCCGGATCGGCTTGGGCGAGCTAGATGCCGGGGGCGATGCTTTTGCGGCGCTGCGCGGGGCGTTCAAGCTCAATCCGGGCGATGCGATCAATTCGGACCGGGTGGTTGCCGAGCGGTTGAACCTGCAAAGCGCGCTTGGTGAAGGTGGCTATGCCTTTGCCAAAGTGGGCGCACCTGATCTGTTGATCGATCATGAGCGACGCGAGGGAGATTTAACGGTTCCGGTGACGCCGGGCGGCAGATACGCCATCGGGCGGGTGGTTTCATCGCGCGAGACATTCCTGAGTTCGCGCCATCTTGACCGCATCGCCCGGTTTGACAATGGCGATGCCTATAAACTGTCACAGATTGATGATCTGCGGCAGGCGGTTCTGGCGACCGGGCTGGTTTCTTCGGTAACGGTGGAAACGCGCGAAGTTATCAAGCCGGTGGGCGAAGCGCCGGGCACGGTTGATGTTGACGTGACGTTGACGCCAGCGCCGTTGCACACCATTGCGGGCCTTGCCGGTTATTCAAGCGGGGAAGGTTTCCGGCTTGAGGCGCAATGGGAACACCGCAATATCTTCCCGCCCGAAGGCATGCTGCGCGTGCGCGGCGTGGTGGGAACGCAAGAGCAGTTGGCGGGGGTGACGTTCCGCCGCAACAACTTCCTGAAGCGCGACCTGACCTTCAATTCCGATATCTTCGTGCGCAATCAGGTGAGCCCGGCGTTCGAGGCTTTGACGATTTCGGGCATTGCCGGGGTTGAGCGGCAGACGACGCTGCTGTTCCAGAAACCGTGGATATTTGCAGGCGGCCTGGAAATTCTGGCGACGCGTGAACGCGATGCGGCGGCGATCCGGGCGAATGCGCCACGCACGACCTATTTCATCGGCGCGCTGCCGATGCGCGGGATGTATGATGGCAGTGACAGCCTGCTTGATCCCACGCGAGGTTTCCGTGCGGGCTTGCGCGCTTCGCCCGAGATTTCGGTGCAGAACGGCGTGCGATCCACTTATGGCCGGGTGCAGTTTGACGCGAGCTATTACCAGCCCGCCGGCGATAGCGTGGTGGTGGCAGGGCGCGTGCGGCTGGGCACGATCATGGGCGCGCCGATTGCCAGCATCGCACCATCGCGCCGGTTCTATGCCGGTGGCGGCGGATCGGTGCGTGGCTATGGCTTCCAGCAGATCGGCCCGCGCGACGCGCTGAATGCGCCGAGCGGTGGCCGCGCTTTGAGCGAGTTTTCGCTGGAAGCGCGCGTCAAGACGGGGCTGATGGGCGGTGCGGTAAGCGTTGTGCCGTTTGTGGATGCAGGCGCGGTGGACACCACCACGCGCCCCAGTTTTCAGGACATCAAGATCGGGGTTGGCGTTGGCGTGCGCTACCAGACCAATTTCGGGCCGATCCGCATTGATGTGGGTACGCCTCTGAACCGTTCCCCCGGTGACAGCCTGATTGGCGTTTACGTGGCCTTGGGGCAGGCGTTCTGATGGACGGAGCGAACCCGACACCTGTCGCACCGGTGCGATCCCGGAAAGTGCAGTTTGCCTTGGGGTTTGCGCGCCGGATGGCGATCCTGATGGTGGCAGGCTTGGCACTGGTGCTGGCAGCGTTGCTGGTGCTGGATTCATCGCTGGGGCACCGGCTGGTGGCAGACCGGATTGCGGCATTTGCACCTGGTTCCGGTTTGCGGATCGAGATTGGCCGGATTGATGGTTCGATTTACGATCAGGCATCGTTGCGCGACATTCGGGTGAGCGATCCCGAAGGGGTGTTTCTGACGATCCCCGAGGCGGAATTGAGCTGGCGGCCATTTTCATGGCTGAAAACCGGGCTGGATGTGCGGTTGCTGGCGCTGCATCGCGGGATTTTGCGCCGCGCGCCGCGTTTGCGCCCGAGCGAGGACAAGAACGCGCCGATCCTGCCGGACTTCGACATTCGCGTAGACAAGCTGGTGATCGACAACCTGACCGTTTCAGAAGCGATGGCGGGGCAAAAGCAGCGGGTAGATATGGTGGCCCGCGCGGATATTCGCGGCGGGCATGCGATTGTTAATGTGGATGGCCGGTTCGGCGAGAAAGACCGGATCGTGTTCAAGCTGGATAGCGAACCGGACCGCAACACGTTTGATCTGGCGCTGACATATGATGCGCCCAAGGATGGCGTGATTGCCACGCTGGCAGGGGCAAAGCGCGACATCAGGGCGCGGATATCTGGACGCGGCAGTTGGGCGCAGTGGAACGGGCTTGCCTATGCCACACAGGATGGTGAGCGGCTGGCGGCGTTTCAACTGGAGAACCGTTCGGGGGCTTATAAGCTGGCGGGGCAGGCGTGGCCCGGTGAGATACTAAAGGGGATTGCCGGACGCGCGGTGGGGCAGACGCTGTCGGTTGTTTATGACGGTACATTTGCCGGAAACGCGCTTGATGGCCGCTTGGCGGTGGCAGGCGAAGCGTTTGAAATGGCGGCCAGCGGGAAGCTTGATCTGGCGAACAACGAAGCCGACGCGTTGCAAGTGCGTGCCAAAGTGCTGCGCGCGGACCGGTTGGTATCATCGCCGCAGCTTGAGAATGTGGCGCTGGATGCGACGCTGGATGGTGCCTTTTCCGATCTGGAAATCGAGCATGTGCTGACAGCGGGGCGGCTCAAACTGGGCGCGCTGGATGCACAAGGGTTGCGCAGCGCAGGGACCGCGACATGGGACGGCACGCGCTTTGTGCTTCCCTTGGCGGTGACCGCGCGTCGGGTGACGACGGGCAATGCTTTGATCGATCCGCGCTTTCCGGGCGGGCGCATTACCGGCGATCTGGAGTTTGCGGGCAGCAAATTGACGTCTGACAATCTGACTTTGGCGTTGAAGGGGCTGGGCGCGCAGTTGGCGTTGAGCGGGGACATGGCGCGGGGCGGCTATGCGCTGGCAGGCCCGGTGGCGGCGCGGGGATTTGCCTTGTCCAACCTCGGCTCGGTCGATGGTAATGCCAAAATTCTGTTCAAGATCGGCAATGGCGTGCCTTGGACCTTGCAGGCCAATGTGGCGGGGCGGATGACGCGCATTGACAACGGCACATTGCAAAGCCTGACCGGCGGCAACGTGCGTTTTGCCGGAGGTTTGGCGCTGGGCGAGCGTATTCCGGTGACGTTCCGCAAGGCAACGGTGACTTCGGCCAAGCTGCAATTGGCGCTGGATGGCAAAGTGCAGACCGGCGGCGCAGCTTCACTGACCGGGCAGGGCCGCCATACCGAATATGGTGCGTTTACGGTGCAAGCGGCGATGACCGGTGAGGGGCCGAATGCGGTGTTGGTGTTTGCCGATCCGCTGCCTGCGGCGGGCCTGAAAGATGTGCGCGTGGCACTATCGCCCATTGCCAATGGCTTCCGCATCGAGACGGGCGGGGAATCGCGATTGGGGCCGTTTGCGGGGGCGTTTGGCCTGTTTATGCCGCAGGGCGGTCCGGCGCGCGTCGAGATCGAGAAGTTTCGCGTGTGGCAAACAGATGTGACCGGCGGGGTGACGCTGGGCGAGGCGGGTGTTGCAGGTGAACTGGCGATGGTTGGCGGCGGGCTGAACGGTTCTGTGCTGCTGGCACCGCGCGATGGCGGGCAGGGCTTTGATGCCAATGTGACTGCGCGCAACGCCAAGTTTGGCGGGGCCAAGCCGCTATCGATCGGCAATGCCAAGATCGATGCGACAGGACTTATCAAAGATGGGCATTCGACGGTAGAGGGCACGCTGCTGGCCGAGGGGATCGGCATGGGCAAAGTGTTTGTCGGACGGTTGGCAGCGGCGGCCTATTTGCAGGATGGCAGCGGTTCGGTCACCGCATCGGTTTCCGGCAGACGCGGGACGCGGTTTGCGTTGCAAGGTACGGCGGCCTTCGCGCCCGAGCAGATCGTAGCTTATGTTTCAGGCGAATATGCCGGGCGCAATGTGACGATGCCCCGGCGCGCGGTGATGACGCGTGAGGGCGAGGGGTGGAAACTGGCACCCACACAGATCGGCTTTGGACGCGGCATTGTGATTGCGGAAGGCCATGTGCTGGGCGGGCCGACGCAGATGAAGCTGCTGCTTTCGCAAATGCCGGTGTCGGTGGTGGACATCGTCATTGCCGATCTTGGCCTTGGCGGGGTGGCATCGGGCGTGGTCGAATACGCCAATGACGGGCAGGGTGCGCCTTCGGGCAATGCTGCGCTGATGGTCAAAGGATTCACGCGGTCGGGGTTGGTGCTCACATCGCGCCCGGTTGATTTGGCGCTGGTGGCGCAGCTTGACCCGGATGATTTGCAAGCGCGCGCGGTGATCCGCGAAGGCGCGGATATACGCGGGCGGTTTCAGGCGAGGATAAGCGGTTTGCCGCGCGGCGGCAGCGTGATGGAGCGGCTCTCTGCGGGGCAGCTTGCGGGGCAATTGCGCTATTCCGGACCGGCCGAGGCGCTGTGGCGTTTGACGGGGGTGGAGATCTTTGACCTGACCGGACCGCTGGGCGTGCGCGCGGATATTGGCGGCACGATTGTGGCCCCGATTTTGCGCGGGGCGTTATCTTCCAAGGGTTTGCGGTTGCAAAGCACGCTGACCGGCACGGATATCCGCCAAGTGCAGATGGCAGGGACGTTTGCGGATTCAACACTGTCGCTCGCCCGGTTTTCGGGCACGACGCCCAATGGCGGGACGGTGAGCGGGAGCGGGAGCGTCGGCCTTGCCAACCTTGCAACGCGCGGGCCTTCGATTGATTTGCGCCTATCGGCCAAGAATGCGGCGCTGGTTAATCGTGATGATATGGCAGCAGCGGTGACTGGCCCGTTGCGCGTTATCAGCGATGGTGTGGGTGGCACGATTGCCGGACGCGTACGGATTGATACGGCGCGATGGACGCTGGGCAACGCCAGTGTGGTGCGCGAATTGCCCAACATCGCCACGCGTGAAGTGAATGCGCCTGCCGATGCTGCGCCCGCGCGCGTGGCCGCTTCGCCATGGCGGTTCCTGATCGATGCGGCGGGGGTCAATCGCATCGCAGTGCGCGGGCTGGGCTTGGATAGCGAATGGGGCGCAGATATCCGCTTGCGCGGAACGACGGCAGCCCCGCAGATATTGGGCACGGCGGATCTGGTGCGCGGCGGTTACGAGTTTGCGGGCAAACGCTTTGAACTGACGCGGGGCCGCATACGCTTTACCGGGCAAGTGCCGGTTGATCCATTGCTGGATATCGTGGCCGAGGGCGATGCGAACAACGTCAGCGCCAAGATCACGATCACCGGAACGGGTTTCAAACCGGTTATCACGTTCTCATCAACCCCTGCTTTGCCCGAAGAGGAATTGCTGAGCCGGTTGCTGTTCGGCAGCTCGATTACGCAGATTTCGGCACCTGAAGCGGTGCAATTGGCATCGGCGCTGGCCAGTTTGCGCGGTGGCGGCGGACTTGATCCGATCAACAAGCTGCGCGCGGCGATCGGGCTGGACCGGTTGCGGATTGTGGGGGCTGATCCGTCGATCGGATCGAGCACCAGCGTTGCGGTGGGCAAGTATCTGGGGCGGCGCGTGTTTGTGGAACTGATTACCGATGGCGGCGGCTATAGCGCGACATCGGTGGAGTTCCGGATCACGCGATGGCTAGCGGTCTTGGCGACGGTATCGACCATCGGCGATGAAAGCATCAACTTGCGGGCAGCCAAGGATTATTAAGCTGCTGTAACGGCGGTGCAATACCGACTTCAAACTGACACTTCTCCGTGGCCTTGGGGAAGTATGACCAACGCATTGCGCCCGCTGCTTCTATGCGATCTGACCCAGAGTTATGCGCCGCATGGCGGCGGGGGGATTGGCACCTATTTGCGCGAAAAGCGGCGCTATATTCTGGATCATACACCGCACCGGTTGCTGCAGATCGTACCCGGCCCGGAAGACCGCATTGTCGAAGACGGGCGGCACATCTGGGCCGAAGTGGGGGCCGAACAAGTGCGGGGCAGCCCGAACTATCGCTTTATCATGCGCACCGGTGTGGTGCGCGATGTGTTGGAGCGATACCGGCCCGATCTGATTGAATCACAGTGTCCATGGGTGCTGCCGTGGACGGCAATCCATTATGCCAAGGCGTTTCCGGAGACGGCGCTGGTGGCGGGTTATCACACCGATTTTCCCGAGGCGCACATCTATCGTGTAGGGTCGAGCTTGTTCGGCAGCTTTGTGGCGAGCGGGTTGCGGCGGCTTGCCACGGGCTATGCGCAATTGACCTACCGCGAATTTGACCGCGTTTACACGCTGAGCACGGTGATGGCGCGGGCGCTGGATGAATATGGTATCGGCCATGTGGATGTGCTGGCCTTGGGGGTGGATACCAAACTGTTCCATCCGCAGCGTCGCGATCCGGCGTGGCGCGATAGCTTGGGCCTGACCGCGCGTGGGCCACTGCTGGTTTATGCCGGACGGCTGGACAATGAAAAGCGCGCTTATCGGCTGCTGGAAATGTTCAAGCGGTTGCCGTCATCGCTCGATGCCGGGTTGGTGCTGATCGGCGATGGCAAGCTGCGCGAGATGCTGGAGGAGCATTCGCGTGGTTGGCAGGTGGCGTTTCCGGGTTATATTGCGGATCGTGCGCAACTGGCGCGGGCTATGGCGTCTGCCGACATCTATGTTTCGGCAATGGCGGACGAAACTTTCGGCATTTCGGTGATTGAGGCGCAAGCAAGCGGTCTGCCGATTGTGGGTGTGGCATCCGGCGCGATGCCAGAGCGTGTGCCCGAGGGAACCGGAGTGCTGGTGCCGGTGGATGATTCAACCGCCATGGCCCAAGCGGTCGTGGCGCTGTGGCGCGGGCCGTATCGGCAGATGGGGCAAGCGGCGCGCAGCCATGTGGCGGGGCGCTTTGAATGGCGGCAGACGTTTGAGGCGCTGTTGGGTGAGGTCTACCCCAAGGCGCTGGTGGCGGCGCAAGCACGCATGGAAAAGGGCCGCTCCGGTTGGAACGGCCCTGGTATTCTGTCCAATCGTGATTTGATCAGGCAGGCAAGCCGCTGATTGATTTCATTTCCATGAAGTCCTTGAGGCCATAGAGCCCGCCTTCACGGCCATTGCCCGATTGCTTGTAGCCACCGAATGGAGCGCCGGGCGTTGGCCCCCAGTTGTTGATGGCGACCGCTCCGGCGCGCAGTTCCGGCACGATGGCAGCCGCTTGCGCGGGATCGCCGGTGATGCAAGCCGATAGGCCGTAAACCGTGTCGTTGGCGATCTCAATGGCATGATCGAGGCTGTCATAGGCCATGATCGTGGCGACGGGGCCAAAGATTTCCTCTTGCGCAATCCGCATATCGGGAGTGACGCCCGAGAACACGGTGGGCTTGATATAGTAGCCGCGATTGACGTTGGCAGGCAGATCAGGGCCGCCGGTTTCAAGCTTTGCGCCTTCATCGATGGCTGACTGTATCAACCCGCGAATTTTGTCGAACTGCGCCTTGTTGACGACAGGGCCAATATGTCCGCCTTCTTCCATCGGATCGCCGACAGTGGTTGCCGAATACATTGCCGAGACGAATGCGGCGGCTTCATCGGCGCGTTCACGCGGCACCAGGATGCGCGTGGGCGAAATGCAGCTTTGCCCGCTGTTGACGAGGGGGCCAGACGCGGTCGACGGCAAATGCGCGGCGAAATCGGCATCGGGCAGCACCAGATTGGGCGACTTGCCGCCCAGTTCCTGATGCACGCGCTTGACCGTATCGGCAGCGGCCTTTGCCACGAGGATGCCGGCGCGGGTAGAGCCGGTGAAGCTGACCATATCAATGCCGGGGTGCGAGCTGATTGCGGTGCCAACACCCGCACCATCACCCTGAACGAGGTTGAAGACGCCCGGCGGAACGCCTGCGGCATCAAGGATTTCAGCAAAAATCGCAGCGTTGGTGGGGCACTCTTCCGATGGCTTCAGGATCATGGTGTTGCCAGCTGCAATGGCGGGCGCAACTTTGAGCGCGATCTGGTTCAGCGGCCAGTTCCACGGGGTGATCATGCCAACCACGCCGATGGGTTCATAGGCGACTTTGAAAGCGCCGTTGTCTTCCAAGAAGTTGAAGTTCTTGAGCGCGGCGATGGTGCCAAGGAACCCGCCAATACCCGCGCCGACTTGTGCCGTGCTGGCGAAGCTGACAGGTGCGCCCATTTCCTCGGCCATGGCGGCAGCAAGATCAGGCACACGCTTTTTGTATTCGGCAATGATCCGGTCCATCAGCGCCAGGCGTTCTTCGCGCGTGGTTTTGCTGAAGGTTTTGAAGGCGGCGGTCGCGGCAGCCACGGCCTTGTCAACGTCTGCCTGCGTTCCCAAAGTGATAGCGCAGCAAGCTTCTTCGGTGGCCGGATTGATGACTTCGTGGCGGGTGCCGCCTTCGCTGTTGACCCACTGGCCATTGATGTAATGTTGAAGCCTCTCGCGCATGGCGAACTCCCAAACTGAGATTAAAAAGGGCGTGTCCCGGACGGTTTCTGGTCCGATGTTCCACGCCCCCGAAGCTAGGCATTAGCGTTGCATAGTGCAACCTGTCTCCTGTGCGGTTTGGATGTTCAGCCCCGGCGGCCACGAAAGAGCTGCACCAGACCGACAATCAGGGCGAGAACGAGCAGGATGTGGATAACGCCTGCGGTGATTTTGAAGGCAAAGACGCCAAGCACCCACAACACAAGTAGAACAAGCGCGACGGTTAACAGCATGAGAATTCTCCCGGAGACCCTCCCGTCAGGTGTTCTCACCCAAGCAATCCGTGAGCACCCGGATTTGTTCCATCGACAGATCAGCGCTCTGCGCGTGACTTGTGGTTTCCACAGCCTCTCCTGATAACCATTTCTTTGTAACCGTTTGCTAATCATGAAGATAATGAGGAAGCTGCCTTCTTTTCGGCGAGAAAGATCGCAAAAGGCGGCAGGTGCGACCAGCGCCGGCTGGATTATTGCGGCTACCTTCCTGGCTCTTTTGGCGCTCACCGCAGCGTTGGTTATGGCGTTTCGCAATTCTACGAACATTGCCGATGAATATGCCCGAACAGAAGAAAGGCAGTTGGTGCAACGCTTTGTTGAACGCAACGGCCGCAAGATTGCCGAAGCTGGTATGCTGCAAGTCCGGTGGGATGATGCCGTTACCAAGCTGAATAGCCCGGACTTCGAACCGTGGGCTCGCGAGTTTCTGGCAGGATATTTTTGGGGTAGCCAAGGAATTGACCGCCTCTACCATGTTCGCTTCGATGGAAGGGTGGTGCATTGCTGGAGGGGCGTCAAGCTGGAAGGTCAGTGCCAGCTTGGAGCGCTGGAACACCAAGTCCGTGAATTGATCAAACGCTCTGCGCACGAAAGTCGCAGCAAAATGCGGCCTGCGCAATCGCGCAAACATGGCGGCGTAAGCTGGCCCTATGATGCCAAAGGGCTACCCATCCCTCGAGGACTGGCATCTTTGGCGCGGCACGAAGGCAAACCGGCGTTTCTGGCCGTGGCATCGATTGTTCCCGACGTTCAACCCGCGTTGCTGCGCGGTGCGCCTGACTATATCGTGCTGGTGCGCCATTTCGATGAACGGGTTATCGCCGACATCGGCGGTTCGTTATTGCTTTCAGATGTGCGCCTGACCATGCAGCCAGACATGGCAACTGGCCGGAATGCATTGTCGCTGACCGACATCGCTGATGCCAAGGTCGGCTATTTGTCCTGGGTTGCAAAACCGCCAGGACCGGCGATCTTGCGGCGCACTGCGCCACTGCTGGCGATTTATCTCCTGTTCTTCCTGGGCGTAGTTGCAGGCGGAGCGATTATCGTGCGGCGGATGCGAAGGACGACCGGTGAATTGATTGCCAGCGAAGCGCAGGCACAACACAACGCGATGCACGATGCTATGTCTGGTTTGCCCAATCGCACGCATTTCATGCAGCAATTGCAGCAAGAGCTTTCGGCCTGTGTAGAACGGCGCGAACTGGGCGATGTCTTCGTGGCCTATATCGATATTGACCGGTTCAAGGTGGTGAACGATACGCTTGGGCATCAGGTAGGTGACGAAGTTGTGCGACAAGTGGCATTGCGTTTGCGCAAGTCGCTGCCACCGGATGATTTCCTTTCGCGTTTTGGCGGCGACGAGTTTGTGCTGTTGCGGCGTTCCATCGGAGGCAAAGAAGCCGCTGATATGATCGGCCGGCAGATCATGGCAGTGATGAGCGAGCCGTTCATGATTTCCGGAAGCAACCTTGATATCAGTTGTTCTTGCGGGATCAGTTGGGGGCCGGAACAGAGCGAGGATCCCGGCGAGTTGTTGCGCAGATCCGACATCGCGCTTTACCGCGCCAAGCAGCGGGGCCGTATGCGCTATCGCCGGTTTACGCGCGATATGGATGCGTCTGTAAAGCTTCGCCGCGAAATGGAAATGGAATTGCGCCGGGCCATCGCGCGGGATGAACTGGCATTGGCCTACCAGCCAATCGTTGATGAGGTTGACGGCAAGATTCAAGGGTTTGAAGCCCTGTTGCGCTGGCCGCATCCGGAACGTGGGGCCATCCGGCCCAACTTGTTTGTACCGGTGGCAGAACAATCAGGAATGATGGTGCCGCTGGGCAATTGGGTGCTGCGCAAGGCATTTACAGAATGTCGTGATTGGCCAGACAGCGATATCTCGGTAAATTTGTCGCCGTTGCAGATTATGGCCAGCGATTTCCTCACGACCATTGATGCGCTGCTGCGCGAGACGGGAGCCGATCCGAACCGGTTTATCCTGGAAGTGACGGAAGGCGTGATGCTGGACCGCAGCGAGCATGTGATCGAAGTCCTCAAGGAACTGAATTACCGGGGATTCCGTATCGCATTGGATGATTTCGGGATCGGTTATTCGTCGCTCAGCTATCTGCGCTCGTTCCAGTTCGACCGGATCAAGATCGACCGTTCATTTGTCCAGAATATAGAAGCTGATCTGGATGCGCATTCCATTCTGCGCGCGATTGTGTCGCTGGGCCATACATTGCGGATGAAGGTTGTGGCAGAAGGTGTTGAAACGCCTGTGCAACGAGCACTGGTGCAGGCTGCCGGATGCCAGATGATACAGGGGTACTTGTTCTGGAAGCCTATGCCACCGGAAGAAGCCTTGGCGTTGCTGCTGCCGGTGCCCGAAGAGGCTTTGCGTGCTTGAGCGTTATCAGCCCTTGGCGTCTGCCTTGACCGCCGCTGTTGCGGTGAGGGTGCGAGGATAGATGAAGCCGTGGGCAGGGCTGGCGCGCAGGCCCACTGACTTGGTTGGCGCGTACCAGACGCGGACTTCGCTCCAATCACCAGCAGCCGATACATCGACTGCGACAACGCCGCGATCAACCGCTCCGGGACCTGACCAGTTTGCATGATCGATCAGAATGTGGCGGGCATCAACGAGTTTGCGGACGACGGCAACGTGGCCATACGGCATGGCGCGGGTGCCCGAGAATGCGAGAACGGCGCCAGCCTTAGGCTGATTTCCACGCTCATAAGTGCCTTCGGCGTTGCCCCACCAATCGCGTGCATTGCCCATGATCTGCACGTCTGAAATCTGCCTGGCATAAGTTACGCACTGCAACCGCGCATGGGCGGCAGCGGGCATTACGGCGAGAGACATGAGTGCGAGGAGCGTTGCGATCAGTTTACGAAGCATGGGCTTATCAATAACGAACTGGCCGGATTCGATAAGGTACGCGGGCCTCGGTTCATCTGGCGCTCATAACCGTTCAACTCAGGTCGTCGCCTGCTGTGGAAAAAATCACGATCTGGGGCGTTGTCCGCCGGGGTGGAGCGATCCGTGGCCCAAAGAAAAAGGCGCCCGGTTTCCCGGACGCCCATTCTTGTTTCGTCGGTCTGAAAAATCAGAGCGAGTAGTACATGTCGAATTCGACAGCCGAAGGCGTGGTTTCCCAACGCATGACTTCTGGCCACTTCAGTTCGATGTAAGCTTCGATCTGGTCCTTGGTGAACACGCCACCCTGAAGCAGGAATTCATGATCGGCTTCAAGGCTGTCAAGCGCTTCACGCAGGCTGCCGCACACGGTTGGAACTTCTGCGAGTTCTGCCGGTGGCAGATCGTAGAGGTTCTTGTCCATAGCTTCGCCCGGGTGGATCTTGTTCTTGATGCCGTCAAGACCGGCCATCAGCAGGGCTGCATAGCACAAGTAAGGGTTGGCCATCGCATCGGGGAAGCGGAATTCGACGCGCTTTGCCTTCGAACCGGCACCGTAAGGGATACGGCATGAAGCCGAACGGTTGCGGGCCGAGTAAGCCAGCAGAACGGGTGCTTCATAGCCCGGTACCAGACGCTTGTAGCTGTTGGTGGTGGGGTTGGTGAAGGCGTTCAGGGCCTTGGCATGCTTGATCACGCCGCCGATGAAGTAGAGGCACATGTCCGACAGACCGGCATAGCCGTTGCCAGCGAACAGGGGCTTGCCTGCTTCCCAGATCGAGATGTGGGTGTGCATGCCCGAACCGTTGTCGGTCTTGATCGGCTTGGGCATGAAGGTTGCCGTCTTGCCATAGGCCTGTGCGACCTGCTGCACGACGTACTTGTAAACCTGCATACGGTCAGCGGTTTGCACCAGCGTACCGAAGGTGAGGCCGAGTTCGTGCTGTGCCGAGGCCACTTCGTGGTGGTGCTTATCGCAAGGCAGGCCCATTTCGATCATGGTCGAGACCATTTCGCCACGGATATCTACGCAGCTATCGACAGGAGCGACGGGGAAGTAGCCGCCCTTGGCGCGGGGACGGTGGGCGAGGTTGCCACCTTCATAATCACGGTTCGAGTTGGTTGGCAGTTCGATGTCATCGATCTTGAAGCCGTTGCCATCGTAGCCGTCATAGAACTTGACGTCGTCGAACAGGAAGAATTCGGCTTCAGGACCAACGTAGACCGTATCGCCCACGCCCGAGGTTTTGACGAAGGCTTCAGCGCGCTTGGCGGTTGAGCGTGGATCGCGGGCATAAAGTTCGCCGGTCGATGGTTCGACGATATCGCAGCAGATGATCATCATCGGCGTGGCCGAGAACGGATCAATGTAAACTGCGGTCAGATCGGGCTTGAGGATCATATCCGATTCGTTGATGGCCTTCCAGCCTTCGATCGACGAACCGTCAAACATCAGGCCATCTTCAAGCTCATCTTCGCCGAGCAGACCGGCGACCATGGTGAGGTGCTGCCACTTTCCCTTGGGATCGGTGAAACGCAGATCGACCCACTCAATTTCCTCGTCCTTGATGCGGGCGAGAATGTCCTTTGCAGTTGCCATTGCTGGTCCTTCTTCTTCTTGCCCCGGTGGAGAGGTTCCGGGGGGATAAGTGGGGTTATGGTTCACATGGAGGCTTGCCCGTCCACAGGCCCACCCCCGCTCTGATGCATTGCCCGGCTGTTTCGGGCGCCGCTTCAACTTGTTATAAAAGTGGACAAATCAGATTGCGTCGTCGTTGCGTTCACCCGTGCGGATGCGGAGTGCGCTTTCGACAGGGATTACGAAAATCTTGCCATCGCCGATCCGTCCGGTTTGCGCAGCAGAAGCGATTGCTTCAACCACGCGATCAACCAAAGCGTCGGTCACGACGACTTCGAGTTTTACCTTGGGCAGGAAATCGACGACATATTCTGCGCCGCGATAGAGTTCGGTGTGGCCCTTCTGTCGACCGAAGCCCTTGGCCTCTGTCACGGTGATGCCTGAAACGCCGATTTCGTGCAGCGCTTCTTTCACTTCATCGAGCTTGAACGGCTTGATGATGGCTTCGACCTTTTTCACGTCGTTTTGACCCCTGCAACGCGGGCCGGTCAGCCGAAATGGCAGACCGGCGTATGATCCCGTGTGGCAGCGACCTAACAAGAATCGTGCCACGCTGATTATAGGTAGCACTAGGCCATCGTGCGACGGCGGGAAAGCAAGAAATTGGGGGGTTGGGAAAGAATTGAAACGAATGCGCCAACAAGGCTTGCCCATCGTTGCGCACTTGTGTTCGATTAATGCACAAAATTTGCGCAAGGCCTGCTTATTTTTTAGGCAGAGCTCGATCAGTAGGGCGGATTGTGGAGTCCTTTGGGGCTGAGCGTGAAGATTTCGCAGCCGGTCTCGGTGATGCCGATGGAATGTTCAAACTGTGCCGACAAGGAACGATCACGCGTGACCGCTGTCCAGCCGTCTTCGAGGATTTTGACGCCGGGCTTGCCGAGATTGATCATCGGTTCAATCGTGAAGAACATACCGGGCTTCAATTCGGGGCCGGTCCCGGCGCGGCCGGCATGGATGACTTCGGGAGCATCGTGGAACAGGCGGCCAAGGCCGTGGCCACAAAATTCGCGCACGACGCCGTAGCGCTGCTTTTCGGCATGGGCCTGAATGGCGGCGCCGATATCGCCCAGCCGCGCACCGGGTTTGGCCTTTTCGATGCCGATCATCAAGCATTCGTGCGTCACATCAACCAGCCGCTTGGCCTTGAGCGGGACATCACCGACCAGAAACATGCGGCTGGTATCGCCGTGCCAGCCATCGAGCAGCGGGGTGACATCGATATTGACGATATCACCGTCTTTCAGCGTCTTGTCTGAAGGAATGCCGTGGCAGACGACATGGTTGATCGAAATGCAGCAGGAGTGGGTATAGCCGCGATAGCCGAGCGTGGCCGGAACCGCGCCGCCATCAAGCGTCATCTGGCGCACGACATCATCAAGATAATCGGTGCGCACGCCGGGTTGCACCAGCGGGGCCAGAGCATCGAGAATCTCGGCTGCCAGACGGCCTGCTTTGCGCATGCCCTCAAAGCCCGCAGGGCCGTGGAGCTTGATCGTGCCATCGCGCTGGACGAGATCGTTGTCTTCAACTGTCACATATTCGGTCATGCGGGGCATATAGCGAGGTTGCGCGCAAATTGCGAGACGTTGCCGCAAATGCAGTTTCCTCTCGCAACAGGCCGTGCTCTGCGGCATGAATAGGAGCGATATGAACGACAGAAACGCGCTGATCCAGCCTGATCGCGGCCAGCAGGCCATTGCCCTTCACCTTGTCGACAAGACGACGCTGCCTGATTTCCTGAAAAGCCTGAATGCGGGGCAGCGCGCCAGCATTGCTGCGCAGAAGTTTGAAGGCGGCGGATATGAATATGCGATTGTGCCTGACGGTGACGGCTGGTTCGCGGTTTCGGGCGTGGCCAATGTGAACAACCTTTCGTCGTGGTGCCTGGCCAAGCTGGCCGATGTCCTGCCCGGTGGAACCTATCGCCGCGTGGGTGGCCCGGTGGGCGGTCCGGTGGGCAGGGCGCTGCATGGCTGGGTGACGGGGCAATACCGGTTTGACCGCTATCGCAAGGATGCCAAGGAAACAGAACCGCGCATTTTGCTAACGGCAGAAGTCGCGCTGATCGAGGCTGCCTTGGCCGAGGCGGCGGCTGTGCTGATGGTGCGCGATCTGGTGAACACCCCTGCCGAAGATATGGGGCCTGCCCAGATGGAAGCCGAAGCGCGCGCGCTGGCCAAGACCTATCATGCCGAAATCCATGTGGTTTCGGGCGATCTGCTGGAGCGGGATTATCCGATGGTCCATGCGGTGGGCCGGGCCGCTGCGCGCAGTCATGCACCGCGCCTGATCGAAATGGAGTGGGGCGATCCCAAACATCCGCGCGTGGCGATTGTTGGCAAGGGCGTGTGCTTTGATTCCGGCGGGCTGGATATCAAGCCATCATCGGGCATGGCTTTGATGAAAAAGGACATGGGCGGCGCGGCGCATGCGCTGGCGCTGGCGGGCCTGATCATGACGCTGGGGTTGAAGATCCGGCTGCATGTACTTGTGCCTGCTGTGGAAAATGCCATTTCCGGCAATGCTTTCCGTCCCGGCGATATTCTGCGGGCGCGCAATGGCCTTTCGGTCGAGGTGACCAATACCGATGCCGAGGGGCGGCTGGTGCTGGGCGATGCCCTGGTGCGGGCTTGCGAATTGAACCCTGAACTGGTCATTGATTTTGCCACATTGACCGGCGCAGCGCGCGTGGCTTTGGGGCCTGATTTGCCCGCGATGTTTGCGCGCAAGGATGCCACGGCTGATCAATTGCTGGCAGCAGGGCTGGAGCGGGACGATGCCTGCTGGCGGTTGCCATTGTTCGAAGGCTATCGTGAATATCTGAAGTCCGACGTGGCCGACCTGCAAAATTCCCCTGCGAACGGCTTTGCTGGGGCGAGTGTTGCGGCGCTGTTTCTTGATAGATTTGTGAGCGATGGCGTCGATTGGGCTCACTTTGATACATTCGCTTGGCGGCCTGCCGCAAAGCCGGGACGCCCCAAGGGCGGAGACGCACTGGGATTGCGCGCGGTTTGGGGCCTGTTGAAGGCGCGGTACGCCTGAAATGCGCGCCACCTTGCCTGATCGCGCTGACACGGCTAATCGCCCTGCTTTCCTGTTCCGGGGGCAACCTGAATTGACCGTTGAAGCATCGCCTCTCCCCATTGACGTGCCGACCGTGCAGCTTTCGCTGTGCTGCCCGTCAGACCGTTCGGACAAGCCGCACCTACCAGTGCGCGGCGACCTTGCGCATATCGGCCTGGCCGGGCGCTATTTCGTGCCGCACTACGCCGTGCCGATGCCGCATGTTGTGAAGGCAACTGCGATGTTGCGCGGGGCTGGCAAAGCCGGGGGCGATGAACTGCGCACGCTTGCTGCGGGCGAGGTGTTCGATGTGCTTGATATGGCAGGCGGCTGGGCATGGGGGCAGGCCAAGTCTGATCTGCTGGTGGGCTATGTCGAGCTGACCGCGATTGAGGCCGTGGCGTGACCACGTCGGTTTTCATCGATGGTGCGGCGGGGACGACCGGGCTTGAGATTGCAGACCGGTTGGCGGGACGCCCTGAATTTACGCTGATTGCGCTGAACGATGCACGCCGCAAGGATGACGCCGCGCGCGCCGAGGCAATCAACGACGCTGATGTAGTGATCCTGTGTTTGCCCGATGATGCTGCGCGCGATGCTGTGGCGATGATTCGCAATGATCGCACGCGGGTGATTGATGCATCGACCGCCCACCGTGTGGCCGATGGCTGGACTTATGGTTTTCCCGAGATTGCCGGACGCGAGGTCGTGGCGCAATCCAAGCGGGTTTCGAACCCGGGATGTTATCCCACGGGCTTTCTCGGGCTTCTGGCACCGCTGGTGCATAACGGGCTGTTGCCATCGGCGTGGCCCTATAGTTGCAATGCCATTTCGGGCTATTCGGGCGGCGGCAAGGCGCTGATCGGACGGTTTGAAGAAGATCGCGACATCGCTTGGCGCGGTTACGGGCTGACTTTCGGGCACAAGCATGTGGGCGAAATGCAGCGTTATGCAGGCCTTGCGATTGCCCCGCTGTTCAGCCCCGCTGTTATCGCGGCACATCGCGGCATGGTGGTGGAAGTGCCGCTGCCATTGGGCGTGATGCCGGGCAATGTGCCCGCTGATCTGCTGCGCGCGGCACTGACGCAGTTCTATGCAGAATCGCTCGTAGTGACCGTGGCGCAAGAGCTGCCAGCCAAGGGCGAATTGCTGATGCGCGCATCGATGGAGCCATGGGACGGCTTGCGCCTGCATGTGATGGGCAGCGAAGATGGCGAGCAAGTGCGTTTGGTCGCCGTGCTCGACAATCTGGGCAAGGGCGCAAGCGGCGCCGCGGTGCAGACGCTGAACCTGATGGCCGGTCTTGATGAAACGGCAGGGCTGCGGTTGTAGTTCAAATTCAGTGCCAACAAAAAGGCCCGCGCTCCTTATGGAGGCGGGCCTTTTTCGTTGGCGCGACGGCGCGGAAGATCAGTCTTCCGGAGCGATCGTTACGCGCAGACCATCGAGCGCGCCGGTGATCTGGACCTGGCAAGACAGGCGCGAGGTTTCGTTGCGATAGTCAGAGCTATCAAGCAGGTCGTTTTCGTCTTCGCTCATCGCAGGCAGTTTGTCTGCGAAAGCAGGGTCGACGAAGATGTGGCAGGTTGCGCATGAGCAGCATCCGCCGCACAGCGCCAGCAACTCGTCAAAGCCATTGTCGCGGATTGCTTCCATTACGGAAAGACCGGCATCGGCCTCTACAGTCTTTTCTTCACCAGCACGATTGACAACGACAAGCTTCGGCATCGTCTATTCTCCAAACGTAGCGTCAGGGCACGGCCCCTGTTCGCCTTTGGACGGGGCTGCTATCGCGACTTCCCGGCTTTGGCAACTGCCGATGCCCTTAAAAGCAACAGATCGAGGATTTGAATGGGCCTGACAGCAGCAGCGATCCGCGAGGGGCTTGATCATATCGCCCGCATAACCCCGGCATTGGCGGGTGCAATAGGGCGTGTCGGCTATCCTGAGCCGCGCATTCAGCCGACGGGATACCGGACACTGTTGCGCACGATTGTTGGCCAGCAAGTGAGCGTTTCATCGGCTGCGTCGGTGTGGAACAAGTTGCAGGCGCTGCTTGGCGAAGATATGCCGCCGCAAGATTTGCTCGATGCGGATTTCGACGCTCTGCGTGCCTGCGGTCTGTCACGACAGAAGCAAGGCTATGCCCGATCCCTATGCGAACTGGTGGCTTTGGGTACGCTGGATCTGGCAAGCTTGCCCGCTGATGACGAGGAGGCGATTGCCGAACTGGTCAAAATCAAGGGAATCGGGCGTTGGTCAGCCGAAATATATCTGCTTTTTGCCGAAGGGCGACCCGACGTTTGGCCTGCTGGTGACCTTGCGGTGCAAGTGGGTCTGGGCAAATTGCTGGGATTGGCTGAACGCCCGAGCGAGAAAGATACGCGCGCGCTGGCTGAAGCCTGGCGGCCCCATCGCGGGGCAGCGGCGATCTTTACGTGGCATTGCTATAACAATCCGGCGATGTAGTATCCAATATTGACATCAATGTAATCAAGGGCGGGGCAATGGCGCGCAAGACGATTTTCATCACCGGCGGAGCATCGGGCATTGGCCGCGCTGTGGCGCAGCGCTTTGCCGACGGCGGCTGGTTTGTGGGCATTGCCGATATTGACGAGGCAGGGATGGCGGCAACGGCTGCGATGCTGCCGGTGGGCCAAAGCTCTTGCCACAAGCTTGATGTGCGCGACAGGGCCGGCTGGGATGTGGCGCTGGCGGATTGCGCTGCGGCTTCGGGCGGGCGGATTGATGTGGTGTTCAACAATGCCGGAATCCCGATTGGCGGGGCAATTGTTGATCTGACGCCCGAGGAAATAGAGCGCACGCTCGACATCAATATGAAGGGTGTGATCTTTGGCGCGCAGGCGGCCTATCCTTGGTTGAAGGTGAGCGGTCCGGGTTCGGTCTTGCTGAACACTGCGAGTGCTGCGGGCATTTATGGGACGCCGGGGGCCTCTGTTTATTCAGCCACCAAATTTGGCGTGCGCGCGATTACCGAATCACTTGATGGCGAATGGGCAGACGATGGCATCTGCGTGCGCAGCCTGATGCCCAGCTTCATTGATACGCCTTTGTTAAGCCATGCAACCAACCGCGCGAGCAATGAGGATATCCGCACGCGCGTGGTAAATGCCGGGCTTGAGATCACGCCGGTTGGCGATGTGGCCGAAGCGGCATGGGCCGCCGTACACGGGGACAAATTGCACATATTGGTTGGCAAAACCGCACGGCGGATTGCCTTTGCATCGCGCTGGATGCCCGGATCGCTGCGCAAACAGATGCGATCATCCAATCGGCCGTTGGGGAAATAGCCGCTTAGAGAAACATCTCCATCGCCCGTGCCATGGCGTCGTCACGTGCGGAAAGGCCGTCGGCATCGTGCGTGGTCAGCGTCACATCGACGCGATTGTAGACGTTGAACCATTCGGGGTGATGATCGGCCTTTTCGGCATAGAGCGCGACGCGGTTCATGAAGCCCCATGCGGCCGAGAAATCGCCGAACTTGAAGGTGCGTTCAATGGCTTTGCCATCGGCGCGCAATGTCCAATCAGGCAGGTCGGATAGCAGTTTATCGCGTTCGGCATCGGACAAGCGGGTGATAGCCATGGTGATCCAATCAAATTGCCATGCTTGGCAGGATGCATGCTTTCCCCTATCGCGAGCCCCCATGCAAGACTGTCGTCTCGTCGCCAATGATATCGCCTGTAGGCGGGGGGATCGAATCCTGTTCCGTGGATTGTCTCTGGCGGTCGGGGCGGGACAGATTGTCCATCTGGCGGGGCCGAACGGGATCGGCAAATCAAGCCTGATCCGCATTCTGGCAGGACTGCTGCGGCCCTTTGCCGGAACGGTTGAGCGCGAGGGCGCACTGGCGCTGTCGGATGAAAGGCTGGCGCTTGATGGCCACCAGACGCTGGAGCAGGCGTTGGGATTTTGGCGCAAGATTGACCGTCCGGCAGATTCGCAGGCGGATTTCGGGCTTGCCGACTTGCTGGATGTGCCGGTGCGTTTTCTTTCAACCGGGCAGCGCAAGCGAGCGGCTTTGGCGCGACTCGCGGCCAGTGAAGCGCCGATATGGCTGCTGGACGAACCTTTGAACGGGCTTGACCAGCATTGGTCCTGCATGGCGCAAGTTGCGATCAGCGCGCATTGCAAGGCAGGCGGGGCGGTGGTGATTGCATCGCATCAGCCGCTTGCGATTGAGTATGTGCAAACGCTGCAAGTTCTGGATTACGCGGCATGATCGGTCGGCTGTGGCCCGTGTTTGTGCGCGATTTGACCTTGTTGACGCGGGGCGCGCAGGGGCGGGGCGGGGCGGTGCTGCCGTTGTTGTTCTTCCTTGCGGTGGCGATGCTGTTTCCGTTTGCGGTGGGGCCTGATGCGCGGCTGCTGGCGCGCACGGGGGCTGGCGTGATCTGGGTGGCGGCGCTGCTGGCGGCGATCCTGCCGCTGGACAGGCTGGTTGAGCCAGACCTTGAAGCGGGTTTCTTTGACCAGTGGGCGCTGCGGGGCTTTTCGGAAGAGGCGCTGCTGCTCAGCCGTATTCTGGCGCACTGGATCAGCTTTGGCATACCGTTGATGATTGCCGCGCCGATTTCCGCAGGGCTGCTTTCATTGGATGCCGCGCAATTGCAGACGGTGGAGCTGGGCCTGCTACTGGGAACGCCGGGGTTGGCGGCGATCGGCGTGACGATTGCGGCGTTGACCGCAGGTTTGCGAGCAGGATCAGCGCTAGGCGGATTGCTGGCGATTCCCTTGACCGTGCCGCTGCTGATTTTCGGGGCAGGGTCGCTTCAGCCCGATGGCGAGGGCGGGCTTGCCTTGCTGGCGGCATGCAGCCTTGTGGCTCTGGCGGTTGCGCCGTTTGCAGGCGGGGCAGCGATCCGGGCCGGACGCGAGTAAGAAGGGCGCGAGTAAGACTTGTTGGCTTCCAAGCGCAAATGCATTGGCATTCGGCCCGAGTCTCCTTAAAACAGAAACTATGATAGTTCCTGCGATTGCAAACGATACGATCTCCCTCATCGGAAACACCCCGCTGGTCCGGCTAAACGGGCCGAGTGAGGCTGCCGGATGCGACATTTACGGCAAGTGCGAATTTGCCAATCCCGGTGCATCGGTCAAGGATCGGGCCGCGCTTTGGATCGTGCGTGATGCCGAGGAGCGCGGGCTATTGCAGCCCGGCGGGACGATTGTGGAAGGCACCGCTGGCAATACCGGCATCGGCCTTGCGCTGGTGGCCAATGCGCGCGGATACAAGTCTGTCATCGTGATGCCCGAGACGCAATCGCGCGAAAAGATGGATACCTTGCGGGCTCTGCGGGCGGAACTGGTGCTGGTGCCTGCTGCGCCGTTCTCCAATCCGGGCCATTTCGTCCACACGTCGCGTCGCATTGCTGAGGAAACCGAAGGCGCAGTCTGGGCCAACCAGTTTGACAATATCGCCAACCGCCGCGCCCATATTGAAAGCACTGCGCCTGAATTGTGGGAGCAGATGGAGCACCGCATTGATGGGTTCGTTTGTGCTGCGGGCACCGGCGGGACGATTGCAGGCGTGGGCATGGGCCTCAAGGCCTTTGACGAGAAAGTCACCATTGCACTGGCAGACCCGCATGGCGCGGCGCTTTACAACTATTACGCCTATGGCGAGTTGAAGGCCGAAGGTTCATCGGTTGCCGAGGGCATTGGTCAAGGCCGCATTACCGCCAATCTGGACGGCGCGCCGATCGACACCCAATTCCGCATCTCTGATGAGGAGGGGATTTATTGGGTTGAGCGATTGTTGGCCGACGAAGGGCTGTGCCTTGGCCTGTCGAGCGGGATCAACGTGGCAGGCGCGGTTGCGTTGGGCAAGCAACTGGGCAAGGGTGCCCGCGTGGCGACGATCCTGTGCGACACCGGCTTTCGCTATCTGTCCTCGCTATACAATCCTGAATGGCTGAAGGCCAAAGGGCTTCCGGTGTTCCCATGGCTGGAGCAATAGGGTAAAGGCAGGCCATGCCCTTGTCTGACAGGTCGCAGGCGCGCAGCACTGCTCTTTCCGGGCCTGAACCCGTGCCTGTGCCAAGCGTGCTTGCCTATACACCTCCCTCTGCGCGTGAATTGCGCGCCCAGGCGGTCCACCGGTTGCAAGTGGGGATGTTCGGCCTTGCCGGGATGCTGCTGATCGTCAGCCTTGCCAATGTGATCATGGACCGCGCCAAGTATCTTGATGAAACGGCGGTTAATGTAACCGAACCTTTGGCTTCGGCCAGTGAAGCCAAAGGTAGCGAAACAAAGGCCAGCGATCCCCTGGTTGATATGGGTGTGGCACCCGAATTGCCGGTTTCTGGCAACGATCAGCCAAAGCCAAGCGCTACGCCTGCTTCGCCGCGGCAGTCTGCGCCAGCCGGTAAAGCCCCCAACCGCTGAGGCAGGCCATGTCGCGCCGATTTGTTTTGCTGGCGCTGGCATTGCTGGTGGCGCTGGCTGGCGGAGGGCTGTTTTGGCAACGTAATGCGAGCAAGGGGGATGCCGGCCAGAACCAGGCGGCGCAGCAACCGCTTGGCCTTTTTACCAGCCTGCCGATCTTGTGGGGCGAACACGCCGATTTGCGCGACGTTTTGGCAGAGCCGTCAAATTCGCACTCTGCCAAATCCGTGCTGGAGCACCATGGCAAGGTTGTGGCGCTTGATACCCTTGCCGACCTTTCCCGATTTGATCGCCTGATCATGGCGCAGCCCCGGCCGCTTATGCCGGAAGAGAATGTGGCGCTTGATGGCTGGGTTCGTGCAGGCGGCAGGGCCCTGGTATTTGCGGATCCCATGCTTACGCAGGACAGCGCTTTTGCCTTGGGCGATAAGCGGCGTCCACAAGATGTGGTGCTGATCTCGCCTATTCTGGGGCGATGGGGGCTGGAGTTGCGCTTTGACGATGCGCAGACTCTTGGTGTGCGGGAAAATGCGGGCGAGGGCGTGCCGGTGAATTTGCCGGGGCAATTCGCGATCAGGACGGGTGGCGTGGATGCGCGCTGCAAAATCGGTCCCGAAAGGCTGATTGCACGCTGCCGCATTGGAAAAGGCCGGGTTTTGCTGGTCGCCGATGCCGCGTTGCTGGAAGCTGATGATGATCAGGGGGTGCTGGCTGACAGGCTTGATACGCTGCTGACCGAAAGTTTCGGCGACTGAAGCATCTCCCTTACGGGATAATACGGGCAAGAAGCGGGGTGTGTGAGGCTAGCTTGAAGTTAGTGATGAAATTTCAGTAGTATAAGGATCATCATTTCGGGAAAAGTTTGGTTAAGCTGGCGATGATAATCAGAAATAATAGTTTGGAATCAGTGGTTGTCCGCTTTTTCCCGCATTTTCCCCTTTTCGCCCGCGCCGTCCCGCGTTAGTAATGCTTCCCATCGGGACGAAATCCAATCGCATCCGCGGGGGATGATTCGGCACTGCGCGATGGCGCAGCGCCGAGGGATGGTTTTTGTCCGCGAGCGGGGTGTTTTCGTGGCGGGAGGGCCGGCAAATTTCGTAGGACAAGGCTTTTCGCCTCGCGGCGAAAAGGGCCGCTATGTCCTGCCTGCCGACTTTCGCTCCGACATCTTCGCAGCGTCTGACAACACCCGCATTCTTTGCCTCGACAAGCATCCCCGCTTGCCCTGCCTTGTCGGATTTGGCCTTTCGCGCCTGTCAGACTTCGCCGCCGAAATTGACCGTGAAGAAGAGAAGAAGCTGCGCCTTGGTATCGATTTTGATCGGGATATGGCTGAAGCGCAGGTCTATGGCTTTTATCGCGCGAGCTTCGACGAAAGCGGGCGGTTTGTGCTGCCTGAGCACCTTGCCGAACTCGGTGGTGTCGAAGACGGCCTCTATTTCCATGGCGGCGGGCGCCAGATCACAATCTGGAATCCCAGCATTCTGGCCCAACAAAGCGCGGGCTGGGAAAGCGCGCAAGCCGGTTGCCGCGCCAAGATGGCTGAAGCGGCCAAGGGGAAGCGCAAATGAGCGCGCTCCAAAATTCGGATGAGCGCGTCCCGCACATTCCCGTCTTGCTCGATGAAGTCGTCGCAGCGCTTTGCCCGAACGCGGGCGATCTGATCGTCGATGCGACGTTTGGTGCTGGCGGCTATACCCGGCGCTTGCTGGAAACGGGCGCAATCGTCCACGCCTTTGATCGTGATCCCGACGCGATTGAGGCAGGCATGCGCTGGCCCGAAACCGGCGGTGCAACCACTACGCTTGTTTTGCATCCACGCCGTTTTTCCGAACTGGCTGAAGGGCTGGCCGAGGCAGGCATTGCCGGTGTGCATGGCGTGGTGTTCGATATCGGCGTAAGTTCGATGCAACTTGATCAGGCCGGGCGCGGCTTTGCGTTCTCCTCCGATGGTCCGCTCGATATGCGCATGTCGCAAGAAGGGCCAAGCGCGGCTGATTTCCTGAACGACGCCGATGAAGCCGATATCGCCGATGTGCTGTACCGCTATGGCGACGAGCGCCAATCGCGGCGGATTGCGCGCGCCATTGTAGCTGCGAGGCCGCTGACCACAACCGGGCAATTTGCCGCCGTTGTGCGCAAGGCGCTGGGCTATCGTCCGGACATCAAGGGGCCAAAGGCGCAAAAAGACCCTGCGATCCGCAGCTTTCAGGCTGTGCGGATTCACGTGAATGGCGAATTGGACGAATTGATTGAAGGCTTGGCGGCGGCGGAAAAAGTGCTGTTGCCCGGTGGCCGGATTGCGGTGGTCAGCTTTCACAGCCTTGAAGACCGCATCGTCAAGCAGTTCCTGCGCGATGGCGCGGGCGCTTTGCCTTCGGGTTCGCGCCACATGCCGCAAATGCAGGCCAAAGACCTGCCAGTGTTTGAAAAGCCATCGGGCGCCATCCGTCCGACCGAGGCAGAAGAAGTGCGCAATCCGCGCGCGCGTTCAGCCACGTTGCGCTGGGCGGTGCGGACTGCGGCTCCGGCACGCAGCGGCGAGGGGAGGGTAGCGGCATGATCGCATCGGCCAATCGGGTCCGTTCTGCGGGCTGGCTTGTCTTGCTGGGGCTTTGCGTTGCGATGGTGCTGGTGCTGGCGTTTCGCGTCAATGCGCTGCGCAGCCAGATCCACCGCGCCGAGGCACGGATCATCGCGCTGAAACAAGATAAAATGTACCTTGAAACCGAGTTCGAGACCCGCGCCAACCAACAGCAATTGAAGGTGTGGAATGACGTCGAGTTTGGCTATGCCGCGCCCGATGCCAGCCAATATCTTGAGGGTGAACGTGAATTGGCCAGCCTGAGCGTACCCGATATGGCGAACACGCCCGAGCCGATCCGCGTGGCCAGTATGGACGATCGCGTGATCGCATCGGCAGCGTTCCCGGCAATGGTATCACCGCTTTCGGGCAAAGCATTGACGAGCGCCAACGACACCGATGATTCAGAGGCGCAAGTGCGTCGGGCGCGGATGGATCATGCCGAGGCGGTGGTGACTTTGAAAGACCGGCTTGGCACTGTTGTGGAAGTAGCACCGCGCAAGCCTGTGCGTACGGAAACGGTTTCTGAAAAAGAACGGGCTGTAGCTCCGGCCAAGAAGCCTGAAAAAAAGGTGGCTAAGGCAGAAGTGTCGGGCAAAGTGGAGACGGCGAAGTCTGATAAAGCCAACAAGGCGGGCAAGGCCAACAACCCCAAAGGCGATAAGACCAAGTCCAAACAGGCTGCCAAAGAAACTGCGGATAAGCCTGCTGCCAAGAAGGCCAAGGCGCGGGCCGAAATCCGCGCTGCCGGGCGCAAGGAGGCTAAGGCGACCGGGTGAACGCTTTGACCGCATCTACCGCAATTGCTTCGGGCCGGGTCCGCCTTGCCAATGTTCGCCAGCGTTCATTGGTCGAAGCAAAACTGCGCGTGTTGATGGTCGCGTTTCTGTTTTTGCTGACAGGCTTTGGTGCGCTGGCGCGGATCGTGCAACTGGGCCTGTTTGAAGAACCGCCCGAGCGCCGTTCGCTTGCCGAAGCCTTGCTGCCGCCACGCGGGGAGATTGCCGATCGCAACGGTTTTCCGTTGGCCCGCGCATTTCCGATCTATGCCTTGTGGTTTAATCCCAAGGCGTTGGGGGCTGACGGATCATCGCTGGTGAAATCGCCAGAAGAAGTGGCTGCGGCGCTGATGCAGGTGTTTCCGGACGCTGATTTTAATGATCTGGTGCAGCGGCTGAAATCCGACAAGCCCAGCTATCTTCGCCGCAGGGTGATGCCCGAAGAGGCCAACCGCATCTTCGCGATGGGCGAACCGGCGCTCGAATTCCCGCGCGAAAACCAGCGCTTTTATCCTCAAGGCTCGCTTGGCGCGCATGTGCTTGGCTTTGTTGATGGCGAGGGCAAGGGTCATGTAGGCATGGAGAAAGTGCTGGAAAAGCAATTGCTTGATCCGGCGCAGCGCGGCCGTCCCGTAGCGCTTTCTATCGACATGCGCGTGCAAGGCGCGCTGGAAGATGAACTTGGCCGTGGCATGATGGAGACATCGGCCAAAGGTGCGGCCGGCATCATCCTTGATGTTGATACCGGCGAAGTGGTTGCGCTGGCGTCTTTGCCTTCGTTCAATCCGAACCGTTCGGACATGGCCTACAACGATCTGGTGTTCAACAAGGTCACCAATCAGGTTTATGAATTGGGCTCGACATTCAAGCCTTTGAGCGTCGCTGCCGCGATTGATGCAGGTGTGATTACCGACCTTTCCGTGCGCTATCCGGCGAACCGTCCGTTGGAAATCAGCGGCTTTTCCATTCGGGATAGCCATGACTTCGGGGACTCGCTCAACGTGCCTGAGGCGCTGATCCATTCGTCCAATATTGTGACGGCGCAGATTGCCGACAAACTGGGCAGTGCGCGGATGAAAAGCACGATGGCAGCGCTTGGCATGCTCGAGCGCCCCTATATCGAACTGCCAGCCCGTGGCTTTCCAATTTCGCCACGCAGCTCGGGCAAAGGCGGCCAATGGTCCCGGCTTTCGACGATGACGGTGAGCTATGGCCATGGCATTTCGGTAACGCCCTTACACCTGGCAACGGCTTATGCGACGCTGGTTAATGGCGGCTTGTGGCGTCCGGCAACGCTTTACAAGGTTGACCCGGCCAATGCGCCTGAAGGGCGGCGGGTTTTCAAGGCATCGACCAGCGCACGGATGCGCCAGTTGCTGCGCATGATCGTGGTTGATGGTACGGGTAAATCTGCCAACGCTGCGGGTTTCCGGGTGGGCGGAAAAACTGGATCGGCTGACAAACCCAGCAGCAAGGGCGGTTATAACCGAACATCGGTTGTCGCTACTTTTGCGGCAGCCTTTCCGATGGATAAGCCGCGCTTTGTTGTGATCGTCATGCTCGATGAACCGCAAGGCACTGTGGCAAACTCGTTCCAACGCACGGCTGCAACAAATGCCGGACCGATCGTTGGCCGCGTGGTTCCGCGCATTGGACCATTGCTAGGCATTGTGCCTGATGACAGCCGCGATATTGATATCTCTGATCTGTCACCACTGGTGCGCAATGGAGATGGCGAATGAAGCTTGATACGATCTTGGGCGCGGCGGGCCTGTCTGTAACAGATTCGGACACCAACGTGACCGGCTTTGCTATCGATCATCGCAAAGTTGCCCCGGGCACCGTATTCGGGGCTTTCCCGGGGGCGAGGTTCAATGGCGAGGATTTCATCGTGCATGCAGTGAAAGCAGGCGCGGTGGCCATCGTTGCGCGCCCAGAGGCGGTGGTTGAAGGCGCGGTCCATGTGGCCGATGCCGAACCACGGCGGGCGTTTGCGACACTGGCTTCGCGGTATTTCCAGCCTGTGCCCGAAACTGTGGTGGCGGTGACGGGCACCAACGGCAAGACGTCTTGCGTTGAGATGACCCGCCAGATCTGGCGCATGGCTGGGTATTCGGCTGCATCGATTGGCACGTTGGGCGTAACGACAGCGGACGAGAGCGTTTCCACAGGCCTCACCACGCCGGACATCGTCACTTTCCTTTCGAACATGACCGGATTGGCGCGCGAGGGGGTGACGCATGTGGCCTATGAGGCATCGAGCCACGGCCTTTCGCAATATCGCAACGAAGGCTTGCGCGTTGTTGCGGGGGCTTTCACCAACCTGAGCCGCGATCACCTCGATTACCACGCCACGATGGATGATTACTTCGCGGCCAAGATGCGGCTGTTTGATCACGTCGTCGAAGATGGCGGCACGGCGGTTGTGTGGATGGACGACGAATGGTCTGATCGCGCAGTCGAGCACGTGCGCCAGCGCGGCTTGCAGTTGTTCGGTGTGGGGGAGCAGGGCGATGCCATCCGCTTGCTCAAGCGGACACCGACGCAGCTTGGGCAGAGGCTTGAGGTGGAATGCGAGGGTAAAGTCCGCAAGATCAACCTGCCGCTGATCGGCGCCTATCAGGCCGCAAACGCGCTGGTATCGGCAGGCTTGGCGGTATCTTCGGGTCTGAATGCAGATCGGGTGTTTGATGCGCTGGGACGGTTGCAGCCGGTGCGCGGACGGCTTGAGCGCGCGGCGATCAACCGTGCGGGCGCGCCGGTCTATGTCGATTATGCGCATACGCCCGATGCCATCGATGCCGCGATTGCCGCGCTGCGTCCGCATGTGCAGGGACGGTTGATCACCGTATTCGGCGCAGGTGGGGATCGCGATGGCGGCAAGCGTCCCGAAATGGGCCGTGCGGCGTGTGCCGGATCAGACCTTGTGATCGTGACGGACGATAATCCGCGCGGTGAAGATGCCGCAACAATCCGCGCAGCGGTTCTGGCCGGATGCGATGCAAAGGCGCGCGAGATCGGCGACCGGCGCAGCGCGATAGCGGCGGCCATTGCCGAGGCTGGTCGCGATGATATTGTGCTGGTGGCGGGCAAAGGGCATGAACAGGGGCAGATAATCGGGCGGGGCGATGCGATGCGCGTCCTGCCGTTTGACGATGTGCAGGTTGCAAGGGAGTGCACGACATGACCGCTCATCCAGCGCTGATTGAATGGCCTGGGGACGCCTCTGACGCGGCCGGATTGGCACTGTGGACAAGCGCCGAGATCGCGACTGCTACAGGTGGCAGGGCGAGCGCGCCATTTGCCGTTTCGGGCGTCGAGATTGACAGCCGCGAAGTGCGCGAGGGCGATCTGTTCTTTGCGTTGAAAGGCGAGGCTTCAGATGGCCACCGTTTTCTGGATGGCGCATTCGGCAAAGGTGCAGCAGGCGCGGCGGTGGAACATGCGTGTTTTGGCCCGCACGTGCTGGTTTCCAATACGGCAACCGCGCTTGAGGATCTGGGCAAGGCCGCGCGCCTGAGGGCAGATGCAGGCATTATCGGGGTGACGGGCTCTGCGGGCAAAACCGGCGTCAAAGAAGCGCTTTATGCAGCGCTTGACCGGTCGAGCAGGGGCCGCGCGCACCGTTCGGTCAAGAGCTACAACAACCACGTTGGTGTGCCTTTGAGCCTTGCGCGGATGCCTGCGGCCACGCGCTTTGGCGTGTTCGAGATGGGCATGAACCATGCCGGTGAACTCTCGGCATTGACACAACTGGTGCGCCCGCATGTGGCCATCGTGACAACCATCGCGCCTGCCCATATCGGCCACTTCAGCGGCGAAGAGGCGATTGCGGACGCCAAGGGCGAGATTTTTGAAGGTCTTGAACCCGGCGGGGTTGCGATTGTTCCGCATGATAACGCCCATTACGAACGCCTGCGCGCCAAGGCGGCGCTTCATGCCGCGCGGATCGTCACTTTCGGCCAGCACGCCGATGCCACGGTGCGATTGATTGATGCTGTACCGGCGGTGGGCGGCGGCACTTTGGTGACTGCCGATCTTGGTGGCCGCAAGGTATGCTATACTATCGCCCAACCCGGCGCGCATTGGGTGGCCAATTCGCTGGCCGTGATGGCTGCGGTTGAAGCCATTGGCGGCGATCTTGGTGCGGCGGGGCTGGCTTTGGCGGAAATGGAAGGCCTTGCCGGGCGCGGCGCGCGCCATACCATTGCCGCATCGGGCGGTGACGGATCGGGCGCGGCGCTGCTGATTGACGAGAGCTACAACGCAAATCCGGGATCAATGGCGGTAACGCTCCAGCAATTGGGGCAGACGCCCGCCAAGCGACGCATCGCCATTTTGGGGGCGATGCGTGAACTTGGCGCGGATGAAGCGCGTTATCATGCAGAATTGGCAGGTCCGATTGCCCAAGGCAAAGTTGACCGGCTGATCCTTGTTGGCCCCGAAATGGTGGCTTTGGCCGACGCTCTGGGGAAAAAACCGGGCTCATCGCTTGCCGCTCCAATTGATGTGGCGCATGTGGACAACACGAAAGAAGCGCAGGCGTGCCTTGCTGCTGATGGCGTGCGCGGGGGTGATGCCATCCTCGTAAAGGGGTCGAATTCGGTGGGCTTGGGCGCCCTTGTGCGTGCGCTTACCGCCAGGGAACAATGAATGCTCTATTTGCTGGCGCAATGGCTTGAATTCGAAGGATTCAGCAATCTTATCCGTTACCAGACGTTTCGGGCTGGAATAACCTTGGTCACCGCGCTGGTGATCGGCCTGATCATCGGTCCGCGCTTCATCAACATGTTGCGAATCCGTCAAGGCAGGGGGCAGCCGATCCGTGAGGATGGCCCGCAATCGCATCTGGCCAAGCGCGGCACGCCAACGATGGGCGGCTTGATGATTGTCACGGCGCTGACGCTGTCATTGCTGCTGTGGATGGACCTTGATAGCCGGTTGGTCTGGGCCTGTGTCGTGGTAACCTTGGGCTTTGGATTGATCGGTTTTCTCGACGATTATGACAAAGTCACCAAATATGCGCACAAGGGCGTTCCTGCCAAAGTGCGCCTTGCGGGGGAATTTGTCGTTGCCGCGATCGCTGCTTGGTTGGCGGTGGGCGAGACGAACCTTTACGTGCCGGTGTTCAGCAATCTCTACATCCCGCTGGGGCCGTTCTATTATCTGTTCGCGATCTTCGTGATCGTGGGGGCAGGCAATGCGGTGAACCTGACCGATGGCCTTGATGGTCTGGCGATCATGCCGGTGATCATTGCTGCGGGTACATTTGCAATCATCGCATACCTTGCCGGACGCACCGACTTTGCTGCCTACCTCGGGATTCCCCACGTCAAAGGTGCGGGCGAACTGGCGATATTCTGCGCAGCGATGATGGGCGCAGGGCTGGCATTCTTGTGGTTCAATGCGCCACCTGCCGCCGTGTTCATGGGCGATACGGGCAGTTTGGCACTGGGCGGCGCGCTGGGCGTGATTGCGGTGGCAGCGCATCACGAGATTGTTCTGGCGATTGTCGGTGGTCTGTTCGTAATGGAAGCTGTTTCGGTGATCGTGCAGGTTGCCGTGTATAAGCGCACTGGCAAACGCGTGTTCCGCATGGCCCCGATCCATCACCATTTCGAACAGTTGGGCTGGAAGGAATCGACCGTGGTCATTCGCTTCTGGATCGTGTCGATTGTGCTTGCGCTGATCGGCCTTGCCACGCTGAAAGTGCGGTGATCGTTTCCAGCGCCTTTGCGGGCAAGCGCTTTGCGGTGCTTGGCCTTGCCCGTTCGGGCGTGGCAAGCGTTGAAAGCTTGTTGGCAAGTGGCGCCCGGGTAATAGTTTGGGATAGCCGGGAAGAGCCGCGTGCCGCATTTGAAGGGCGGGCGGACATAGCAGACCCCTTGGCCATCGATCTGGCGGGTTTCGATGGTGTGGTTGTATCGCCCGGCGTGCCGCTCAACCGCCACCCGATTGCCGATCACGCCCGCGCCGCCGGGGTGCCGATCATCGGCGATATCGAATTGTTTGCGCAAGCCCGCGCGGAGCTTCCGCCGCACCGCGTTGTGGGCATAACCGGCACCAACGGTAAATCGACGACGACGATGCTGGTCCACCATATCTGTGCGGCTGCCGGACTGCCGGTGCGGCTTGGCGGCAATATCGGTTTGCCGGTTCTGGGGCAGGAGCCACTGCCTGAGGGCGGCGTCTATGTGCTGGAATTGTCGAGCTACCAGATCGATCTGACGCAAAGCTTGGCCTGCGATGTGGCGGCGCTGATCAACCTCAGCCCCGATCATCTTGATCGGTATGACGGATTTTCAGGTTATGCCGCATCCAAGGCGCGGTTGTTTGCCATGCAGCGGGGCGATCAGCAGGCTGTGTTCGGCTGTGGTGACGAACATACATTGGAGATCGCCGGTGAGGCGTCGGCCTCGCATCAAGCAGGCATGGTGCAGATCGTTGCGCCCGATGCGTTGACGGGGCAGGCGGATTGGCCATCGCTGCAAGGGCCGCATAACCTGCAAAACGCCGCGATTGCGGTGGAGATCGTGCGCCAGCTTGGCATCGGTGAGGACGTGTGGCGTCCTGCTCTGGCCAGCTTTGTCGGCCTGCCGCACCGGATGGAGCGGGTGGCCGAGGCGGGCGGCGTGCTGTACGTTAACGACAGCAAGGCGACCAATCCGGCCTCGACCGCGCCTGCGCTTGGCGCTTATCCGCGCATCCACTGGATCCTTGGCGGCTTGCCAAAGGCCGATGATCTGGACGAGTGCGCGCCCTATTTCAGCCATGTCGTGGCGGCCTATACCATCGGCGAAGCCGGCCCGCGTTTTGCCGAATTGCTTGAACCGGTGATGCCCGTCACGCGCAGCGAAATGCTGTGCGATGCGGTGCGGCAGGCGATGGACGCTGCGCAGCCCGGCGATGTTGTGATGCTGTCTCCGGCCTGCGCCAGCTTTGACCAGTTCCGCGATTTTGAAGCGCGGGGCGATAGTTTCCGCCAAATTGTCGAGGCCTTGATCGAGGATCGGGCCGAGGCCTGTCGGCAAGAGACCGGGCGATGAGCACGACGCCAACGCCCACGCGCCTTGTTACCACAACGATGCCGGAAGGCGGCGTTCGCGTGGTCGGTCATGGTGCGCGTTTCCGCCGCAGCCGCCGCAGCGAACTGCTGATCTGGTGGCGCGAGATTGACCGGATGTTGCTGGGGCTGATCCTGTTTTTGGTGGTGATCGGCGCGATTGCGGTTGCCGCAGCATCACCTGCAAGCGCAAGGCGTTTGTCCACATCGACCAAGTCGCTGGGCGATCTGTACTTTTTCTGGATTCACCTGCGCTGGGTTATGGTAGGCCTTATCGCCATGTTCTTTGCGTCGGTCCTGCCCAAGGAAGCCGCGCGGCGTGGTGCCATCATCCTTGCAGGGGCGATGATCCTTGCGCTGGTGCTGGTGCCTCTTCTGGGTAGCGAAGTGAAGGGGGCAAAGCGCTGGCTGTGGATCGGCTTCAGCTTGCAACCGTCAGAATTCCTGAAGCCCGGTTTTGCCATTGCGATTGCGTGGATATTATCATGGCGGGTGCGCGATCCGAACATTCCGGTGATCGGAATCACAATTGGGATCATGGTGCTGGTGGGCATGCTGCTGATGGCGCAGCCTGATTTCGGTTCGACTGTGTTGTTTGGCGGTGTGTGGTTTGTTTTGGCGCTGTTGTCCGGATTGCCAATCACCCGCGTGTTGTGGTGCATGGGATTGGGCGTGGTCGGCGTCATTGCGGCTTACCTGTTTTATCCCAACGCAACGAATCGCATCGATAGCTTTATCTCGGGCGGTAGCGAATTCGATCAGGTCGATCTGGCCATGCGCACTTTGCTGAATGGCGGATGGAGCGGCACCGGACTGTGGCTGGGCAGCCGCAAGAACTCCTTGCCCGAGGCGCATACCGATTACATTTTTTCGGTGATCGGTGAGGAGTTTGGCCTCGTTGCCTGTGGTGTGGTGGTGGTGGTCTATTGCGTGATCGCGCTGCGCGTGTTGATCCGCCTGCTGGATGAGGAAGACCTGTTCACGATCCTTGCCGCAGCCGGGCTGACCGCGCAACTCGTCGGACAGGCCTTCATCAATATTCTTGTGAACCTGCAACTTTTCCCTTCGAAAGGCATGACTTTGCCCCTGATCAGCTATGGTGGATCGTCGACCATTGCGCTGCTTGCGGGGGTGGGTTTGCTGCTGGCGATTACGCGCCGCAACCCCTATCTTTCACGGGAAAAGTTTGATCTTTCGGAATTTACACGCAAATGAACGCCGTATCCCGACACTACGTGCTTGCCGCTGGCGGCACTGGCGGCCACCTGATTCCAGCATTTGCGCTGGCCGTAGAGCTTGAACGGCGCGGCCATCACGTTGCTTTGGTAACCGATGAGCGGGGGGCCAAGATTCCCGGCAAGCCCGATTTCCTGCCAGCCCATGTGTTGCCCGCAGGCCGTCTGGGTAAAAACCCGGTAGCGCTGTGGAAGGGCCTGCGCGCGATCTGGCAGGGCCGCGCGATGGCCCTGCGGTTGTTTGACAGCTTTGAACCATCCTGCGTGATCGGTTTTGGCGGCTATCCCGCTTTGCCTGCGCTTTTGGCGGCAGGTGCGGCCAAAATCCCGACAGTCATCCACGAGCAGAACGCCGTATTGGGCCGCGTCAATCGCTTTCTGGCCAAACGTGTTGATGCCATCGCCACGGCTTATGGCGAAGTTGAGCGGCTGGATGCAAAGCTGTGGGGCAAAGTCCACCGCGTTGGCAATCCGGTGCGGCCCGAAGTGCTGGCGTTGCGCGGTGAGCCATTCCCGGAATTCACCGAAGATAGCCTGTTTCGCGTGCTGGTGACGGGGGGGAGTCAGGGGGCTTCGATCTTGTCTGAAGTGGTGCCCGATGGGCTGGCGATGCTTCCGCCTGCTCTGCGGCATCGTTTGCAGGTGACGCAGCAGTGCCGCCCCGAGGATATTGAGGCGGTTCGCGCCCGTTATGCGGCGCATGAAATACCCGCAGAACTCGGCACTTACTTTGAGGATATGCAAGGGCGGTTGGCGGCTGCGCATTTGTTTGTGGGCCGTGCCGGGGCATCGACCATTGCGGAGCTGACGGCGGTTGGCCGCCCCGCTATCCTGATCCCGCTGCCGATTGCCACAGACGATCACCAAGCGGCCAATACGCGCGAAATCGTGGCCGCAGGTGGCGCGCGGGCTATCCGGCAAACCGGGTTCACGCCCAAGGAACTGGCCAAGCAGATCCAGACGATGGCGCTCCATCCGCGCACCCTTTCCAATGCTGCCCATGCGGCGTGGAATTGCGGGTTGCCCAATGCGGTCAGCGATTTGGCTGATTTGGTGGAGAGCTTCGGAGGCGAACCGATTATGGACATACTGCGTGTTGATACGCGCGCAACAGCAGCTTCGGGTCAGGAACAATTGGCATGAAGGGTGTTGGCACCGAGATTGGCACGATCCATTTTGTGGGGATCGGCGGCATTGGTATGTCCGGCATTGCCGAAGTGATGCACAACATGGGGTACGCGGTGCAGGGTTCGGACATGGCGGAAGGCTATGTCGTGGAAGGACTGCGTTCACGCGGGATTGATGTGATGATCGGCCAGCGCGCCGAGAACGTCGCTGGCGTGGCGGTTGTCGTGACCTCTACCGCTGTGAAGCGCGATAACCCCGAAGTTGTCGCCGCGCTTGAAAACCGCATCCCGGTTGTGCGCAGGGCCGAAATGCTGGCCGAACTGATGCGCTTGAAAAGCACAGTTGCGGTTGCCGGAACGCACGGGAAGACGACGACGACTTCGATGATCGCCTGCCTGCTCGATGCGGGCGGAGTTGATCCGACGGTGATCAACGGCGGGATCATCAATTCCTATGGCTCCAACGCGCGGTTGGGCGATAGCGATTGGATGGTGGTTGAGGCCGACGAGAGCGATGGTTCGTTCCTGCGCCTTGATGGCACTTTGGCGGTGGTTACCAACATTGATCCTGAACACCTCGACCATTACGGCTCGTTCGATAAGGTCAAGTCAGCCTTCGTCGAATTCATTGAAAACGTGCCGTTTTATGGTGCAGCTATGCTGTGCATCGATCACCCTGAAGTGCAGGCGATCATCCCCAAAGTGCGTGACCGCCGCGTGGTGACATACGGTTTTTCGGCTCAGGCCGATGTGCGCGGCGAGGCGGTGACGCCAATTCCGGGCGGCAACCGTTTTGATGTGATGCTGCGTCAACGCGATGGTTCGTTCCGGCGGATCGAAGGTCTCGAATTGCCGATGCCGGGCCGTCACAACGTTCAGAACGCGCTGGCGGCTGTGGCGGTTGCTGCGGAAATGGGCGTTTCGGACGAATTGATCTGCACCGGCTTTGCCAAGTTTGGCGGGGTCAAGCGTCGCTTTACCAATGTGGGCGAAGTGGCTGTGGGCGAAGGTCTGGTCACCGTGATTGACGATTACGGCCACCATCCTGTCGAAATCCGCGCCGTGCTTGCGGCTGCGCGCGAAGGCGTGCAGGGCCGCGTGATCGCCGTTGTCCAGCCGCATCGCTTCACCCGTTTGCGCGACCATATGGAAGAGTTTCAGGGCGCGTTCAACGATGCCGATGTGGTCTATGCTGCGCCTGTCTATGCTGCCGGTGAACAGCCGATTGAGGGCGTGGATAGCGCTGCGATGGTTGAGGGGATCAAGGCGCGCGGGCACCGCTCTGCGCATTTGATTGGCGGCGCGGATGCTTTGGCCTTGGAATTGGCGGGCGTGGTGCAGGCTGGCGATATGGTCGTGTGCCTCGGCGCAGGCGATATCACCAAGTGGGCTGCCGGACTAGCCGCTGCGATTGTGCGTGAACGGAGCGCTGCGTGACTGGGTTGGGCCAACACCACCCCCCAACCCTCTCCTCTGAAGAGGAGGGGGGGCAGATTGGTTTGGGTGTTGTCCCGCGCGGCAAGCTGACACCTGGCGCACCGCTTGCACCACTGGTGTGGTTCAAGTCTGGCGGCACGGCTGATTGGTTGTTTGAGCCCAGGGATGTGGCTGATCTGCAAGACTTTCTGGCAGGTCTGGCGCCGGGCATACCGGTTATGGCGCTGGGTCTTGGTTCCAATCTGATCGTGCGCGATGGCGGGGTTCCGGGCGTGGTGATCCGGCTGGGCAAGGCTTTCGCCAAAGTCGAGAAGGTGGACGAGGTCACATTGAATTGCGGAGGCGGGGCGAGTGGCATCCTCGTTTCATCCACCGCGCGCGACAATGGCATCGCGGGTCTTGAGTTTTTGCGGTCGATTCCGGGCACAGTTGGTGGCTTTGTGCGGATGAATGGTGGCGCTTATGGGCGCGAAGTGAAGGATGTGCTGATCGATTGCGACGTTGTGATCCGCTCGGGCGAGATTGCCACGCTGCCGCTTTCGGAATTGGGGTATTCCTACAGGCATTCCGAACTGGTTGATGGCTGCATTGTGGTCGCCGCGCGGTTCCGGGGCCACCCCGGCGAGCCTGACGCGATCCAGACCGAGATGGACCGGATCAGCGCCGCGCGTGAAGCATCGCAGCCACTGCGGTCAAAAACCGGAGGCTCCACTTTCAAGAATCCCGATGGGGGTAAGGCTTGGGAACTAGTCGACAAGGCCGGTTGCCGTGGCCTCACCATCGGTGGCGCGCAAGTGAGCGAGAAACACACCAACTTTCTGATCAACACCGGCGAGGGGACCAGCGCCGAGATCGAAGAATTGGGCGAGGAAGTGCGTCGGCGGGTGAAGCAGCACTCGGGCGTGGAACTCGAATGGGAAATCAAGAGGATTGGCAGGCCGTGACACTTCCGAAACTTCATGTCGCGGTGCTGATGGGCGGCTGGTCGAGCGAGCGGCCGGTGAGCCTCATGTCGGGCGAGGGCGTTGCCAAGGCGCTGGAGTCCAAGGGGCATCAGGTGACGCGGATCGATATGGACCGCGATGTGGCCTTGCGCTTGGCTGAAGCGAAGCCGGACGTGGTGTTCAATGCGCTGCACGGAACGCCCGGCGAAGACGGATCGATTCAGGGCCTGATGGACATTATGGGCCTGACGTATACGCATTCTGGGTTGGCGACGTCGGTCATCGCGATTGACAAGGAACTGACAAAGCAGGCGCTCGTGCCGCATGGCATTCCGATGCCCGGTGGGCGCATTGTGCGCACCGAGGAGTTGTATCGCGGTGATCCGCTGCCGCGCCCTTATGTGTTGAAGCCGGTCAATGAGGGATCATCGGTCGGTGTTGCGATCGTTACTGCGGAGGGCAATTATGGCGATCCGATCAAGGCGGATGCGGTTGGTCCTTGGCAGGAGTTTGACGAACTGCTGGCCGAACCTTTCATTCGCGGGCTGGAACTGACCACGGCGGTGATTTGCGACCGTGCTTTGCTGGTGACGGAACTGAAGCCGAAGTCGGGCTTCTATGATTTTGACTCCAAATATACCGAGGGCATGACCGAGCATATCTGTCCGGCGCAAATCCCTGACGAGATCACCGAAGCGTGCAAGGACATTGCCCTGCGCGCGCACAAGTTGCTGGGCTGCCAGGGCACCAGCCGTTCGGACTTCCGCTGGGACGATCATCAGGGCGTCGAAGGCTTGTTTCTGCTGGAGGTGAATACCCAGCCGGGGATGACGCCGCTGAGCCTTGTGCCCGAACAGGCCAAGGCTTTGGGCATGGACTATCCTGATCTGGTGGAGGCGATCATCGCCGAAGCGCTCAACGATTCCGGAAAGGGCTGATCATCATGGCGCAGACGATCAAGCGTGGCGGCAAGGGCGTACGGCGGGCAGCAGCGGCGCGTAACACGCAGCGCAAGGTGCATACCGCGCGCCAGCAGACCGGTTCCCTGATCGATAGCGTGATGCGCTGGTTGCCGTTCAGCGAGGAGACGCTGCACAAGATTGTGATGACGGCGGTGCTGGCGATTGCAGCGGCGATTGTGTGGACCGTGGCGGTGATGGCCAATATCCCCGCGCTGGCATCAGAGCAGGCGGCACTTATGGTATCGGACGCCGGGTTCAAGGTGAGCCATCTTGAAGTGCGCGGCGTTAACCGCATGAACGAATTGAAAATTTATGAGCGTATTCTGGGCCAGAACGATCGCGCGATGAGCACGCTTGATCTGGGCGGATTGCGCGATGAACTGAACGAACTGCCGTGGGTCAAGGACGCCCGCGTATCGCGCAAACTGCCAGATACATTGGTGATCGACATCATCGAGCGCAGCCCGCACGCCGTTTTGCGCAAGCCTGATCGCATGGTACTGATTGACGAGACGGGCGCCGAACTAGAGCCGATCAAGCAGGACCGCGCCAAGGGTATGCTGGTTTTGGCTGGACCGGGTGTGGGCAAGCGGGTTGAAGACCTGACGCACCTGTTGGAAGCCGCTCCTGCGTTGAAGCCGCAAGTTGCCGAAGCGGAATGGGTGGGCAATCGCCGCTGGAACCTGACGTTCAAGACCGGCCAGATGCTGGTCCTGCCCGAAGGTGATGAAAAGGCGGCGAGCGCCTTGCTGAGCTTTGCGCGTATGGACGGCGTCAACCGGTTGCTGGGAGGCAAAGTTGCGGCGTTTGACATGCGTGCCGGCGACCGGATTTACATGCGCGTGCCGGGACATGCGGATGATGTTGCAACCGAGAAACTGGCCGTTGAGCAGGCCAAGGCAGAGGCGAGGCGCGAAAAGGCCAATGCTGCCGCCGAAGACCAGGTTGAGGCACAATCGGCCAAAAAGTCTGATGAGGGATAAGCCAGGATCATGGCCGCGCCCCGGATTTCAAAGGTTTTTGCTGCCGTAAACATCGGCTCGTTTCGCGTGTCTGCGATGATCGCAGGGGTGTCGGAAACGGGAGAGATGATTGTTCTGGGTTCAGGCCACCGCGCCGCGCAAGGGATCAGGCGCGGTTATGTGACTGACATGCAAGCCGCCACGCATTCGGTCCGCGATGCGATAGAGCGCGCCGAAAAGATGGCCAACATCGGCATCCAGAAGGTGTGGATCGGCTGTTCCGGGGCAGGGCTGATGAGCACCACAACGCGGGTCGAGGTGGACATCGGCGGCAGGCGGATCGAGCAGGACGATATCGAGCATTTGCTGGTGGCCGGACGCGAAATGATCGAACCCGATGGCCGCACGGTGCTGCACGCGCAACCGGCGCATTATACGCTCGATGGTGCCCACGGCGTACCCAACCCCAAGGGCCTGCATGCCGAGCGGTTGGCCGTGGATATCCATGTTATGCTGGCCGATGGTGCGCCCGTCCGCAACTTGCGCGAAGCGGTGCAGAATGCGCACCTTGATGTGGAAACCGTGGTGGCATCGCCAATCGCGGCAGGGCACGCCTGCCTCACGCCCGAAGAACGCGAACTGGGTGTGGCACTGGTGGAATTTGGCGCAGAAGTGACGACCGTTTCGGTCTATGCCGCTGGCATGCTGCTGGGCATGATGGTGATCCAGTATGGTTCTGGCGATATTACCGATGCCGTGGCTTCGGCCTTCGGCATCCGCCGGTATCAGGCAGAGCGGCTGAAATGCATGTCCGGTTCTGCCATTGCCAGCCCTGCCGATCACCGCGAGCTGATTCCGGTAAACGCGCCGGGCGATCCCGAAGGCGGGCCGGTGGCGCGCCATGCCGACGACAAGAACCGCATCCCGCGCGCCGAACTGATCTCGGTGATCACGCAGCAACTGGGTTTTTTCACCGAAGAAGTATCCAAGGCGTTGAAGGCCATGGGCTTTGTCGGGCAGACCGGGCAGCAAGTGGTGCTGACAGGTGGCGGCGCACAATTGCCGGGCCTTGCCGATTACACCCAGTCGGCGCTTGGACGGCCGGTGCGGATCGGTTCACCGCCGACAATGTTGGGCCTGCCGCCCGCTCATGCGACGCCCAGTTCATCAACATTGGTGGGACTCGTATTGTTTGCGGCGGCAGATCCGGTCGACATTCGAACAATTGGCCCAGCCTATTCAGCAGGTGGCAGTTACAAGGGCATGAAGTTGCTGAATCGGCTGGGTCGGGCGTTGAAAGATTATTTTTGATGGTCTTATCCGGTGTTCCGCATCGGAAATGGCTGTATTTGCACCCGTCATAGTGCTGCAACCTGTGGAAAAGCTTGATCGGCCTTTGATTCGTTGGTCGTCCTTGTGCCACAGGTTAGTAGAGCTTTATTTTACGCCATGATCGGCGGATGACTGACCCGATTGGGAGACCGACAATGAGCATCAACATCGGACCGCCGGCAATTGACGAACTTCGTCCCCGGATTACGGTGATCGGCGTCGGTGGCGCAGGTGGCAATGCCATCGCCAACATGATCAACGCCAAGATTGAAGGCGTCGACTTTGTTGTCGTCAATACCGATGCGCAGGCATTGAACAATTCGATCGCCGAGAACCGCATCCAGCTTGGCCCAGATATCACGCAAGGCCTTGGCGCTGGTGCCCGCCCTGAAGTGGGCCGTGCTGCTGCCGAAGAGACATTGGAAGACCTTGAGCGTTCGCTGGAGGGCGTCCACATGTTGTTCATCGCCGCCGGCATGGGTGGTGGCACCGGCACGGGCGCTGCCCCCGTTATTGCCGAAGCCGCGCGCCGCAAGGGCGTGTTGACAGTGGGTGTGGTGACCAAGCCGTTCCTGTTTGAAGGAACGCGCCGCATGCGCGCCGCCGAAAGCGGCATCGAAGAACTGCAAAAGCATGTCGATACGCTGATCGTCATTCCAAACCAGAACCTGTTTCTGGTGGCCAAGGCCGAGACGACTTTCAAGGAAGCGTTCCAGCTTGCCGACGAAGTGCTTCAGCAAGGTGTCCGTTCGATCACCGATCTTATGGTCATGCCAGGTCTGATCAACCTCGACTTTGCTGACGTGCGCTCGGTCATGGGTGAAATGGGCAAGGCGATGATGGGAACGGGCGAAGGTGAAGGCCCGAACCGTGCACTGGAAGCGGCTGAGCGCGCGATTGCCAACCCGCTGCTCGATGGCGTTTCGATGCAAGGCGCCAAGGGTGTGATCATTTCGATCATCGGTGGCGATGATATGAAGCTGCTTGAAGTGGATGAAGCGGCCAATCACATCCGTGAACTGGTTGATCCCAACGCGAATATCATTTGGGGTTCGGCGTTTAACCCCAACCTTGATGGCAAGATCCGGGTTTCGGTTGTTGCAACCGGGATCGAGCAAAGCGTTGAGCAGGCCGAGGTCGCATCGCGTCCGATGACGATGCCATCTACCTCGCGCGGGCCAGCGGTGCCGGCATCGGCATCGACGGCACCAACCTTCGCACCGCCGCCGCCTGTGATGACGGATTCCGCGCAGCAGCCGGTATGGGCACCGCCATCCGAGCCTTACCAGCCGGTTGCGCAGCAGCCACAAGACTTTGAGATGCCGCTCAACCTTTCAGAAGCGCAAGAGGCGTTTGCTGATCCACAGGCAGATGAATTGCTGTTGGGCGGAATTGAGGCACCGGCAGAGCAGGTGCCGCAGGCTGACCCTTCGATGCAGCGTTTGAGCCGCCCGTTGGAGGAGCCTGTTGCCAAGCCGTCTGGCGGGGGCAGCACTTTGTTTGAACGGATGGCCAATCTGTCTCGCGGAAGCCGTGATGAAGAGCAGGCTGACGATGGTAACGCGTTGAATATACCGCGCTTCCTTGGTCGTCAGAACAACCAGTAAATTTTATCGAAGCGGCGGTACGTTGCCGCCGCTTCATGTTCGGGTTTGTATGGGCGCTGCCGGATGACGATTCGTTTTACACGCGCGCCCGGTTTTGCCGGTTCAGGGTTAAGGCTTTCTCTGGCGCTGCTTTCATCGGCGGCGTCCTCGGTTGCATTGGCGCAAGTGGATAGTGATCCTGACGCACCGGTGACGGTTTCGCGTCCGGTCGTGCAATCCACCGCGCCAAGCCCCAGCCGCGAATTGAACCTATCGCTTGCCCGGCTTGCGGCTGATCCCCGCAATGTTTTTGCGCTATTTGAGGCTTCGGAAGCAGCGCTGAAGCTGGGGGATAGTGACGCAGCTATCGGGTTTTTGAAGCGCGCCGAGGAACTTCAGCCCGGCAATCCACGCTCTAAAGTGCTGATGGGCAGGGCGCATCTTCTCGCCGAGAACCCCGTGGAGGCGGTCCGAGCCTTTGACGAAGCCGAGCGGGCAGGCGCTGATACGTTCGCCATGGCGGCAGACCGGGCGCTGGCTTATGATTTGGTGGGCGACAATGGCCGGGCGCAGCGCTGGTATCCTGTGGCGTTGAGCAAAGGGTCGGATGATGAAATTACCCGCCGCTATGCGCTCAGCCTTGCGATTTCGGGTGACCGGCGCGGCGCCGAAGCCTTGATCGCGCCTTTGATTAACCGGCAAGACCGGCCAACTTGGCGCACACGCACGTTTGTGATGGCGGTAACGGGTGGCCCTGATGAAGCGGTGGCGGTGGCCTATGCTTCGATGCCGCAGGATTTGGCTGCGGGGATCGCGCCCTATTTGCGCTATATGCCGCGCCTGACCCCGGCGCAGCAGGCGGCTGCGGCCAATTTCGGGCGTTTTCCGAGGGCTGCGGATATTGGCCGTGATGACCTGCGGATCGTGCAATATGCGGCATTGAACCCGCGTGGGCCTCGGGTGGCTGAAGCCGGCTTGATCCCTTCAGGCGCAGCACTTGGCCCTTCGGCAAGCACTGAAAAGGCGAGCCGCGACAAGCGTCGTCGGCCCGGACGCGAAGATCGGACGCTTGCTGCGGCTAAACCTGCTGTAGCGCTGCCGCAGCCAAAGGTTACGGTAGTAACGCCAAGCTCCGCTGTCGCTACACCTGCGGCAAATCCCCGCGTTTCGTCGCAAGCAGCGCGCGCGGGTGTGCTCTCAGTGCTGGATCTGCCGCCTGGCGCGCCGCGTGCCACTGTACCGCCGGTCCGCGCACCGCAGGCTTTGGTTGCGCTAACGCCAACACCAACGCCAGGGCCGACTCCCGCACCAGCGCTAACGGTGGCGACGCAGCCTCAGGCAGTGCAACCTGCTCCGGTGAGCAAACAAACGCCGCCACAAGTCACCGCGTCCAGCCCAGCGCCCGGATTCGATCTGGCGCTGGTCGGTGGGACCACGAAGGTGACAGCCCCCCCTGCGGTTGTCCCGTCGGCCCTTTCGCAAACAGCAACTGTCGCATTGGTGCCAATGCCAGCGTCGGGTTTGGACACGACGGCAATACCGGTGGTTCAACCCACGCCTGCGCAGGATAAGCCAGCTGACCTGGCCAGCCTGTTCAAGACATTTACGCCACCTGCGGAAGAGCGGCAGGCTCCGGTTGAAGCGGTGGACATTACCAAGATCGCGCCGAAGCCGGTGGTCAAGCAGGCAAAACCTGATCCGCGCGGCGAGCGCCCCGATGGCCCGACCGACGTTTCGCGCACGAGCGCCAAAGTGCCGGAAAAGCTCTCGGCCAAGGACGTCAAGGCTGCGGCCAAGGATCCGAAGAAGGCGGCCAAAGACGCCAAGGATGCAAAGGACGCCAAAGCAAAGAAGGCCGCGCCGAGCCACCCGAGCCGGATCTGGGTGCAGGTACTGACCGGCGCCAACAAAGACGTGATGGACAAAGAATGGCGGCGCATGGTGAAGGAAGCGCCAACCGTTTTCCGGGGGCGGAAACCTTATCTTTCACCATGGCGCACCAATTACCGTTTGCTGACAGGGCCGTTCGAAAGCGAGGCTTCGGCGCAAGAATTCATCACGAAGCTGAGCAAAGATGGTGTTGCGAGCTATCAATGGACAAGTCCTGCGGGGCAGGCTGTCGATACGCTTTCCTTAAAGTAGCGGGGATATGAGGCGGGGCATTGTTCAGTCCTTGTCCACAGCTTTCCCACAGGCTTATCGAGTTTTGCCCAACCGCCTGTTAACCGGTCATTGTCCTTAAGGGGGTCCACCCCCCATGGATGCGGTCGACGGCAGGTTCGGCACAACGCCTTGCCGGGGGCCGCCCATCCGGGGAGACCCATCGAGTGTTCAGGGGACGTACCATGCGGACCGGCCATGACGACAATGAGCGCGATGAGGCAGCTCCCGTCGACATGATCGCCTCACTTTTCGAGGCGCGCGGTTGGCCCTGCGAATTCGTCTCGGATGACGAAGTGAGCGGGGAAATCCAAGGGTCTTGGGCCAGTTACCAAGTTCGCGCAATCTGGCGCGCTGAAGATCATGTCTTGCAGATTTTGTGCTTGCCCGACATCCGGATAGCCGATGACAAGAAAGCCGTGGTCTTCGAATTGATGGCGCTGATCAACGAGCAAGTGTGGATCGGCCACTTCGATATGTGGTCCAACGGTTCGGTGCTGCTTTACCGCCATGGATTGATGCTGGGCGATGACGGCTTGCTGAGTTTGGGCCAGGCGCAGGCCGCGATTGAAGCAGCGGTAGATGAGTGTGACCGGTTCTATCCTGCATTCCAGTTTGTGCTGTGGGGCGACAAGAGCCCGGCCGAAGCGCTGACAAGCGCAATGGTTGATGCTGCGGGCGAGGCTTGATTGCTGATGACGATGAAACTGCTCCAGTTCGGCTGCGGAAATATGGGCGGGGCGATGCTGGAGGGCTGGCTGAAAGGCGGCTTTGCGGCAGAGAGTTTCACTATCGTTGATCCCTATCTGAAGGCCGCGCCTGAAGGCGTGCGCCTGTTGGAAGCAGCTCCCGCGGGTGAGGCCGCGTTTGATGTTGTGCTACTCGGATTCAAGCCACAGCAGTTGCCCGATGCGGCGGCAATGGTGCAGCCGTTTGTCGGCGCGCAAACGCTGTTGCTGTCGATCCTTGCGGGCGTTGACCTTGCCACTTTGCGCGCGGCGTTTCCCGCGGCCAAGGCTATCGTGCGGGTGATGCCCAACCTTGCGGCAGCGCTGGGCAAATCGCCGATTGCGCTGTTTGGCGATGCCGACGGCACGGCGCAGGCGCTGACCGATCGGTTGATGGCACCGCTGGGCCAAGCCGAATGGCTGGCGAGCGAGGACCAGATGGATCTGGTGACAGCCCTTGCAGGGTCCGGACCGGCGTTCGTCTATCGCTTTATCGATGCGCTGGCCGAAGGCGCAACGGCGCTGGGCCTGCCACGCGAGCAAGCCGACCGGCTGGCATTGTCGATGGTGGAGGGAGCGGCCATGCTGGCAGCGGCATCAGAGCACTCACCCGGAGAATTGGCGCGCAGGGTCGCCAGTCCCGGTGGTGTGACGCAAGTGGGCATTGATATTCTTGATGCTGAACGCCGTTTGGCCCTGCTGATGGAAGGCACCTTGCGCGGCGCGCGTGACCGTAGTGCCGAAATGACCGAGCAGGCGCGGATGCGCGGATAGGCTTGGCAACAATTCGTTACAAATCATTGTGCGTCCATTATGCCGGTTTCGCTTGAAACTTGGCGTGACTGCGCCGATATTCGTAAGAGGTGGCCATCGGGGCCACAGAACGGAGCTTTGAAAATGGCAAATTGGAACGACCAGCAGCCCACCGGAAGGGGCTTCGGCGCGTCTCCGAGCCTTTCCGGCGCTTCTACTCGCGGCGAAGTGTTCGACGCGGGCCTGCGCCGTCATATGCTGTCGATTTATAATTACATGGCCTCGGGCGTGTTGCTTTCAGGTGCCGTGGCTCTGATGGCAGTGACCTTGGGCGTGACGCAAGCTGTTGCCGGCACGCCGCTGATGTGGCTGGTCATGCTTGCACCGCTTGCTTTTGTGATGTTCATGAGCTTTGGCGCAAACAAGTTCTCCACTACAGCCTTGCAGGGCATGTTCTGGGGCTTTGCCGTGGCGATGGGCCTGTCGATGTCGACCATCTTTCTGGTCTATACCGGCGCCTCGATCGCAACCACGTTCTTCGCCACAGCAGGCGCTTTTGCCGGCCTTAGCCTTTATGGCTACACCACAAAGAAGGACCTGTCCGGCATGGGCAGCTTCCTGATCATGGGTGTATTCGGCCTGCTGATCGCTTCTTTGCTCAATATATTCCTGAAGTCTTCGGGCCTCGGCTGGGCTATCAGCTTCCTTGGCGTTCTGATCTTTGCGGGCCTTACCGCTTACGATACGCAGCGCCTGAAGGAGCAGTATGCTTATGTTGCGGGTACGGAATTTGCAGGCAAGGCCGTCGTTCTCGGCGCCTTGAGCCTTTATCTGGACTTCATCAACATGTTCCAGTTCCTGCTGCAATTCCTGGGCGAGCGTCGCTGATACCGCCTAAGTAAATGAGATAAAGCCCGGCGGGTCTTCGGCTCGTCGGGTTTTTTATGTCTTGGGCTTTCTTATGTCGCTACTGCCGCGCTAAGGAATTTTTTTAAGCTTGCAGAAAGGATCCGAGGCTCAAACTTCTGGTTGCCCAAGTTTCTGGTTATCAGAATTTTTGCAGTCGACAGGATCATTCGGGGAAATGCCAATGCTTCGTATCCGGCGCGCGATTGCGCCAACTCTGATTGTTTCAGCGCTGGCCATTGGCTTGGCATCGTGCGCGCCAAAAGCGCCGCCACCGCCGCCACCGCCACCACCGCCGCCCAAAGTTGTGGTGATTCCGCCAAAGCCAACGCCGCCCAACGGTGCTTCGGGCAATATCTATCTGCCGCCAGCCGACGCCAATGGTTTGCGCCGGTCGATCAACCGCGACATTTCGAACACGCAGATCGTGTGGAACTTGCGCTCGGCCTTCAACGTGGCTGCGCTCAATTGCAACGCGCCAAAACATGCCGAGATTCTGCCGCGTTACAAAACCTTCCTCACAACGCATGGCAAGGCGCTGAACGCGTTTAACAAGAAGCTCGATGCAGAATTCAAGGCGCGTTACGGCGCGAAATACATTGCCCCGCGCGAAAGCTATATCACCTCGGTTTACAATCATTACGCATTGCCGCCGACGCTCATGGACTTTTGTGATGCGGTGAATGCTGTGATGAGCGACGGGATTGCGATCAAATCAGCCGAGCTTGAGCCGTTTGCGGTTCGCAGCCTGCCCAGCATCGAAGTTGTGTTTGATGACTTTTATCGCCGGTATGAAATCTACCGCAACGATCTGGCCCAGTGGGAAGCGCGTTATGGCGCATCCACCTCGGGTGCTGGCGGAAGCTAAAGAGCCTTCGCGTTGATTGGGTGAGAATCAGTCTGGTCACAACAGAGGCGCTGCGCTAAGGGCAGCGCCTCTGGCGGCAATTGTCGTTGGATGTGATGCCGGCAACCGAGCCTTTACGCAAAGCCGGGGGTAGCCCCGTTGGCTCTGTCAGGCATCATCAGAACCGCATGTTTCAAGCAGGCCTTGCGCGGTTTCTATCTGTCGGCAACATTCGCTTTGGCAGTTTTTCCGGGCCTGTTGTTGGATCAGGTAGCCGTCATGCATTTTCTCGACCAAGCAAAAATCTTCATCCGTTCAGGCATGGGTGGCCCGGGCGCGGTCAGCTTTCGCCGCGAAAAGTATGAAGAATACGGCGGCCCCAACGGTGGCAATGGCGGCAAGGGCGGCGACATCGTGTTTGAAGCGGTGGCCGGGCTGAATACGCTCATCGATTTCCGCTATACCCAGCATTTCAAGGCGCAGCGCGGCATGGGCGGCGCTGGGGCCAACCGCACCGGCGCGGGCGGTGAAGATCTTGTGATCCGGGTTCCTGTTGGCACGCAAGTGCTGGACGATGACCGCGAGACGGTGCTGCTGGACCTGACCGAAGTGGGCAAGCAGGTGGTTCTGCTGCGCGGCGGTGACGGCGGGCGCGGCAACGCATCCTACAAATCGTCAACCAACCGGGCCCCGCGCCAATGCGGCCCCGGCTGGCCGGGCGAGGAAATGTATGTATGGCTGCGGCTGAAACTGCTGGCCGATGCGGGTTTGGTTGGTTTGCCGAATGCGGGCAAATCCACCTTCATCAACAAAATTACCAATACCAAAGCCAAAGTGGGCGCATATGCTTTCACTACACTTCGCCCGCAGCTGGGTGTGGTTTGGCACAGGAACCGTGAATTTGTGCTCGCCGACATTCCCGGCCTGATCGCAGGTGCAGCGGAAGGGGCCGGCATTGGTGACCGTTTTCTGGGGCATATTGAACGCTGCCGCGTGCTGATCCATCTCGTTGACATCCATAGCGACACCGATCCGGCAGAGGCCATGCGTGTGATCGAGGACGAGCTTGAAGCTTATGGCGCGGGCCTTGGTGACAAGCCGCGTTTGGTGGCGCTGAACAAGATCGATCTGGTTGATAAAGAATTGGTGCAGGCCTTTACCCAGGAACTGCTGGACGCAGGCGCAGACATGGTTTTCCCGATCTCGGGCGCGACCGGCAAGGGCATCGATGCGCTGCTGGATGCGGTGCTGGGCCATCTGCCTGCCGCCACAATCACCGAACGCCCCAACGGCGAGGTGGAAGATGCCGATGACGAAACGCCGTGGTCGCCCATCTGAAGGCTGAATTGCGCTAGAGATACGACCGTTCACCCTTCACGCATCGTCACAATTGCCCTAAGCGGCACCGATATGAAGATCAGCCAGCTTGCCCAATTGAACGATGCTGCCGCCTGCCCACGCCTAGTGGTCAAGGTGGGATCAGCGCTGCTTGTTGGCAAAGATGGTGCGCCGCGCCGTGAATGGCTGGCGGCTTTGGTGACCGAGATTGCTGCGGCGCGGGCCAATGGGCAGGAAGTGATCGTCGTGTCATCCGGCGCGATTGCTTTGGGCGCGCGCAAGCTGGGACTGGCCAAGGGCGGACGCGGCAGCCTGTCAGATGCGCAAGCGGCAGCTTCGGTGGGGCAGATTGCCCTGGCGGGGCTCTGGGCCGAACTGCTGGCGGGGCACGGGCTGACGGCGGCGCAGATTTTGCTTACGCTGGAAGATCTAGAGGACCGGCGGCGCTATCTTAATGTGACGGCCACGCTGGGCACTTTGCTGGTGGCGGGCGCGGTGCCGGTGATCAACGAGAATGATTCGGTGGCCACGCAGGAAATCCGGTTTGGCGACAATGACCGGCTGGCCGCGCGTGTCGGGCAGGCAGCAGGGGCGAGCGCGGTGTTGCTACTGTCGGATATCGATGGCCTTTATGACCGTGATCCGCGCGAGCCGGATGCTGTGCGCATTCCGGTGGTGCGCGGGGTGACGTCTGAAATCCATGCGATGGCGACGGGTGGTTCGTCATCGGGGCTTGGCTCTGGCGGGATGACGTCAAAGCTGCAAGCCGCCGAGATTGCCGAGTTTGCGGGTATTGCGCTGGCGATCATCGATGGGCAGCCGGTGTCGCCGATTGCGGCGGCGTTGCAGACAGATCGCGGCACTTTGTTTCTGCCACGCGGGCGCAAACAGGCGCGCAAGGCGTGGCTGGGCGGCAAAATGCGGATGCGCGGAGCGGTGCATGTTGATGCTGGCGCTGCGTCTGCGCTGGCACGCGGGTCTAGCCTGCTGGCGGCGGGCGTTACCGGCGTTGACGGCGCGTTTCAGCGCGGAGATGCGATTGCGGTGCTGGGGCCGGATGGGCAGACACTGGCGCGCGGGCTCTCCGAGTATGACGCGGCGGAATGCCTGAAGATTTTGGGCCACCCCAGCCGTGAGCATGAAGCGTTGCTCGGTTATGCGCCGCGATCTGCACTGATCCATCGTGACCAGATGGTGCTGTTGTAATGGCAGCAGAATTGCTGGCGATTACAGGCGCCACCGGGTTCGTCGGGCAGGCGGTTCTTGAATATGCCGCCCGCGCCGGAATTGAAGTTCGGGCCCTGACGCGCCGTCCGCAAGAAGCGCGGGCAGGCGTGGAATGGGTGCAGGGCGATCTGTCAGACCGGCGCGCATTGCAGCGGTTGGTGGGCAAGGCCAGCGTGGTGCTCAACATCGCGGGCGTGGTAAACGCACCTGATCCGCAGGGGTTCGAAGACGGCAACGTCTGGGGCACGTTGAACGTGGTCAACGCGGCGTTGGATGCGGGGGTGCCGCGCTTTATCCATGTTTCCTCGCTTTCGGCGCGTGAGCCGGATTTGTCGGTTTATGGCAAGTCGAAGCTGCGCGGCGAAAAGGTGGTCAAGGCGAGCAGCCTTGATTGGACGGTAGTGCGGCCGCCTGCGGTTTATGGTTCGCGCGATACAGAGATGTTCGAGCTGTTCAAGCTGGCGAAGCGCGGCGTTATGCCGCTTCCGCCGCAAGGTCACTTGTCATTGATTCACGTCAGCGATCTTGCGCGGTTGTTGCTCGCGCTGATTCCGGGCGATGAGGACGTCACCCATCTGACTTTTGAGCCGGACGATGGAACGCCTGGTGGCTGGACACACTCCGGCCTTGCCAAAGCGATTGGCATGGCCTTGGGCAAGCGCGTTACAGCGTTGAGTCTGCCAGCTGGCATGCTGCGTCTTGGCGCAAAACTGGATGCGCGTTTTCGTGGGGCTGGGGCAAAGCTGACGCTGGATCGCGTGGGCTATATGTGCCACCCCGATTGGCGCGTGGGTGCGGGCAATCAGCCGCCGCCGTCACTTTGGATGCCGCAGGTCGAAACGCAGATGGGCCTGCACGCGACAGCCGCGTGGTATCGCGAAGCTGGCTGGCTTTAGAAAATGGGATCGTAGCCCGGCGGCAATTCATCGCCCGGCTTGCCGTCGGTTGGCGAATGGATGCCGCATTCGGTCTTGTCCCAGCCCTTCCAGCGGCCAGAGCGCGGGTCTTCGCCCGGAGCAACGCGGGTGGTGCAGGGGGCGCAGCCGATTGAGGGATAGTCTTGCGCCACCAGCGGATGCGCCGGCAGGTCATGCTCGGTGAAATAGGCTTCTAGCATATCCTTGGACCATGATGCCAAGGGGTTGATCTTGAAGCGTCCTTGGGCGTCAGAATGGTCAACTTCGAAGCGCGGCAGGCCTGCGCGGGTGGAGGACTGGAAGCCCTTACGCCCGGTGATCGAGGCATCATAATGCAGCAGCGCCTTGGCCAGCGGCTCAACCTTGCGGATTTCGCAGCAGCCGTCCGGGTCCCATGACCAGCGCAAGCCGTTCTCGTCCTTTTGGGCGATCACTTCGGCTTCGGGTTCAACGATCACCAGATTGGTAAGGCCCAACACATTCACGAGTTGATCGCGATAGGCGACGGTTTCGGGGAAGTGCTTGTGCGTTTCGAGGAACAGGACGGGCAGGCCCTTGTCCACTTGCGCCACCAGATGCAGCAGCACCGCACTTTCCGCGCCGAAGCTGGACACCACCGCAAGATCGCCCGCCAAGCCATCGCGGATCACCGAACGCAGCATCTCCTGCGTATCGGTGCCCCGGAACAGATTGTTGAGCCGGATCGCATCGGTATCGCTGAAACGCGGCGCGGTGTCGATCAGATCGATCTTGCGGTCGAGATTGCGGGTCACGGATTGATCCATTGCACGGGTGTCCAGTAGGTTCGGCTTTGGGGCTTTACGCGGGGTGGCGCTTTGCCCAGATCGCAGGGCGGCCATCGACGGTCTTTTGATAGACGTCGGGCCAAGTGGCGAAGGCCTTTTCGGCGGCTTCGGCGGTGATGGGCTGCTGCGGGGCAAAGCTGTCAAAGCCGCAGCGGCGCATGTGCGAAAGCTGATCGACCAGCACATCACCCACCGCGCGCAATTCGCCAGCATAGCCATGTTCGCGCAAGATACGCGCTGCCGAATAGCCACGCCCATCGCCATAGGCCGGGAAGTTCACCTCCACGAGAGCGAGACGGTCAAGGTGCGGCAGAAGCGCGCGCGCATCTTCGCCCGGTTCAATCCGCACCGCAGTGGCGTTGGATTGATCGGCGAAAGCTTCAACCGGGACAGCAGGATCGCTGACAGGTTCATCGTTGCGGTAACGCAAGGTCTGCTCAACCATTTGCAGTCTCCTTGGCATAGATCGCCTCCTTGAACGGGGCCATGCCAATGCGGCGGTAAGTATCGAGGAAGCGCTCGCCTTCGGTGCGTTGGGCAAGGTAGACGTCGGTCGCCTTTTCCACCGCATCGACGACGCCATCTTCGTTGAAGCCGGGGCCGGTGATTGTGCCGAGCGAGGTATCAGCGCCTTCGCTGCCACCGAACGAGAGCTGGTAGTTTTCAACGCCCTTGCGGTCGACACCCAGAATGCCGATGTGGCCTGCGTGGTGATGGCCGCAAGCATTGATGCAGCCCGATATCTTCAGCTTCAATTCGCCCAATTCACGCTGGCGACCCAGATCGGCAAAGCGTTCCGAGATCTTCTGCGCCACAGGGATCGAACGGGCATTGGCCAGCGCGCAATAGTCCAGACCCGGGCAGGCGATGATATCGCTGATCAGATCGAGGTTGGCATTGGCAAGGCCTGCTTCGTCAAGCTTCTGCCAGATCGTGTAGAGATCGGCCTTCTTGACATGCGGCAGGACGATGTTCTGCGCGTGGGTTACGCGCAGTTCGTCGAACGAATAGTCAAGCGCCAGATCGGCCATCAGGCGGATTTGGTCCGCTGTCGCGTCACCCGGAATGCCGCCGATGGGCTTCAGGCTGATGTTGACGATGGTATAGCCTGCCCGCTTGTGAGCATGCGTGTTCTGATCGACCCACAGCGCGAAATCGGGATCGGACAAGTCCAGATCGTCCGATGCGTTGGTATCAAAGCCGGGCTGCTCGAAGAAGCCCTTGATTCGCTCCAGTTCTGCCGCTGGCGGTTCAAGGCCGAGTGTCAGGATGTGGGCGAATTCTTCCTCGACCTGACGGCGATATTCGTCCGCGCCGATTTCATGGACGAGGATCTTGATACGCGCCTTGTACTTGTTATCGCGGCGGCCATAGCGGTTATACACGCGCAAGGCTGCCTCAAGATACGAGATCATCTGCAATGGCGGCACGAAATCGCCAATTACCGGCGCGATCATCGGCGTGCGGCCCATGCCGCCACCGATGAAGAACTTGCAGCCGATTTCGCCAGCATCGTTCTTGACCATTTGGATGCCGATATCGTGCAGCTTCATCGCTGCGCGGTCAGTTTCCGAACCGATGATGGCGATCTTGAACTTGCGCGGCAGGTAATCGAATTCCGGATGGAACGTCGACCACTGGCGCAGCAGTTCGGCATAAGGGCGGGGATCGACCAGTTCATCCGCCGCCGCGCCCGCGAATTGATCGGACGTGGTGTTGCGGATGCAGTTTCCGCTGGTCTGGATCGCGTGCATCTCGACCGAGGCGAGATCGGCAAGGATATCAGGCGCGTCTTCCAGCTTGATCCAGTTGTACTGGATATTCTGGCGTGTGGTGAAGTGTCCGTAACCACGGTCATACTTGTCCGCGATATCGCCCAGCATCCGCATCTGGCGGCTGCTGAGCGTGCCATAGGGGACGGCGACGCGGAGCATGTAGGCGTGGAGTTGGAGGTAGAGACCGTTTTTCAGGCGCAGCGGCTTGAACTGATCTTCGGTCAGTTCACCGGCGAGGCGGCGTTGCACCTGATCGCGGAATTCCGCAACGCGGGCATCGACCATCGATTGGTCATAGTTATCATACTGATACATGTCAGATCACCCACTTTGCGGCGGCTGGATCGCCAGGCTTGAGCGAAAGGTCCATCCGCACGGTTGGGCCCAAAGCGCGGACGCGTTCCTTGATATGGGCAGGACGCACCCCGTCAGCGGTGGTTTCTGCATCGATAACGTGGGTGTCTGTGACCACTTGTGTGGCGTTTTGCTGCGCAATGATGGCTTCTGCATCATCACCGACGGCAACCGCATCGTTCACAAAGCGCGACCAACCCTTGCCGGTCCACCAGATCACATCGCCGGTGCGCAGATCATTTCCGGTGATGATCTTCATACCGCCATCTCCATAACTTTCTTCAATTCCATCATGTCTCCCCGGCCTGCAACCTCACCAATGATGATGAGGGCAGGGCTCTTGATCTTGTTGGTCGCAACCACCACGCCAAGGCCCGCCAAGGCCCCGCGCAGCACGCGCATTTCAGGACGCGCGGCGTTTTCAACGACGGCGACCGGCATATCGGGCGCTAGGCCTTCAGCCATAAGCTTTTCGGCTATCGCGTCTGCCGTGGCGACGCCCATGTAAATCACCAGCGTGCGGCCCACGCCTGCAAGGCCCGCCCAGTTCTGATCGGTCAGCCCCTTGCACTGGCCCGCCACGAAGCTGACGATGCTGGCGCTATCGCGGTGCGTCAGCGGTATCATGGCCGATGCCGCAGCGCCCATCGCTGCGCTGATGCCGGGGACGACTTGCACCGGCACGCCTGCCGCAAAACAATCCTCGGCCTCTTCGCCGCCGCGACCGAACACGAAGGGATCGCCGCCCTTCAGGCGAACGACATCATGGCCCGCCAAAGCTTCACGCACCAGAAGTGCGTTGATATCGTTCTGTTGCATCGTGTGGCGTGAACGCTGCTTGGCGACAGAGATCATCCGGCAGCCTTTCGGCGCCATGGCAAGGATCGCGGGATCCACCAGTCCATCGTGCACCAGCACCTTGGCGTTCATCACCAGACGTGCGGCGCGCAGCGTCAACAGGTCCGGATCGCCAGGACCTGCGCCGACAAGGAATACGGTTCCGATTCTTGAAACGGGTTTGCTCATGGAGAGCAGATGGGGGTTGCCGGGCCAAGTGACCAGCGAGAATGGATTGTCGCAGCCCTAGATCAACTTTAGCCCCGCCCGTCGTCGGGCTTTCCTATTTCTGCCAGGGCATCTGCGATACGGTGCAATGCGCCGCTGTCTTTCAGGGTGATATCCTGCTGCGCAAACGGGATTTCGATGCCGTTGTCCTTGAAACACCGCCAGATTCGCCAAAGCACATCGGATCGCACGTTGCCGATGCCGGCTTCGGGATCATCGATCCAGACCACAACGATCAGATCGATGCTGTTCGGGCCAAAAGCGGAAAGCAGAACGCCGGGGGAAGGGAAGTTCAGCACACGCGGGGTTGCGCTGATAGCTTCGAGCAGCAGCTTTTCCACCTGATCGAGGTCACTGCCATAGGCCACGCCAACCGGAATGTTGATGGAAACCTCGCGCGAGGAATGCGTCCAGTTTTCAACCTGTTGTGTCATCAGGTTCTCATTCGGTATCAGGTATTCGCGGTTGTCGCGCGTGGTGACTGATACGGCGCGGATACCGATCTTTTTTACCTCGCCAAACGAATTGCCCTTGCCGTCTGTTACCGCGATGACATCACCGGGTTTGATCGAATGGTCCATCAACAGGATGATCCCGGCGATCAGATTACCGAATGTTTTTTGCAGTCCGAAACCGATGGCAAGGCCGAACGCGCCGGAAAACACGGTGAGCGCGGTCAGATTGATGCCGAGGATATCGATGCCGACAAGGATTGCGATCGCCCAGACTGCGATGGAGGCGATTTTCTCCCCCAGCAATTGCTGGGTGCGGTCCAGCCTGTCGATCCGCCGGAACATGCGCCGCACCAGCTTGCTCACCAACTGGCCCAGAACAAAGACAAGCAGCACCACGATCAGGATGCGCAGCGCACCCCCAACAGAAATGTGATAAGTGCCGATATCGAAGCCGATGGCATTCAACAAGCGGATGCTTTCGGCGATTTGCTGCTTTAATGCGATCACGCGCAATCTCCATGGGCGGCCCAAACCGCCAGCGCCCCGTCAAGGTCGGCTATCAGGTCTGCGGTGTCTTCCAGCCCGATCGACAGGCGGATGCCGAACTGGTCGGATGGTTCCATGCCCGCGAGTGGCCATGCGCTGGCGGTGCGGATGGGGGCCGGATCAACCGGCGTGGCGAGGCTTTCAAACCCGCCCCATGAATAGCCGATGCCGAACAGGCCAAGTGCATCGATCAGGGCATCGCGCGCCGCCGATGTGCCGCCCTTGAGCACGAAGCTGAACAAGCCGCAGCCGCCGGTAAAATCGCGCAGCCACAGATCATGCCCCGGCGATCCCGGCAGCATCGGGCAAAGCACGCGCGCGACTTCGGGACGGCTTTGCAACCATTGCGCGATGGCCAGCGCAGAGGCGGTTTCGGCATCGAGCCGTAGCTTCATCGTGCGAAGCCCGCGCAGCATCATCGCGGCATCATCGGGCGAGACGACATTGCCCAGCCCCTGCGCCCGAAGCCGCAGCTTGCGATACCATTCTGCGCCCGCACTGGCAGAGCCCATCATGCAATCCGAATGGCCGGAAACGTGCTTGGTCAGGCTCATCACGGTGATGTCTACGCCATGGCTGAGGCCTGCAAAGCCGAGCGATGAGGCCCATGTATTATCCAGTACCGAGACGATCCCGCGCGCTTTGGCGGCGGCGGTGAGCGCGGGCACGTCCTGCACTTCCATCGTCAGGCTGCCGGGGCATTCGAGCAGCACGGCCTTGGTGCGCGGGCAGCAGGCGGCTTCGAACGAGGCCAGGCTGGTGGGATCAAACCAGCGCGTTTCAACGCCGAAATCCTTGAGCAATCCGCGCCCCATCGCGCGGCTGGGCTCATAGGCATTGTCGGTCATCAACAAGACATCGCCGGGCCGCAGCACGGCGAGCATCACGCCCGCAATGGCGGCGACACCGGAGGGATAAAGCACTGTGCCCGCAGCGCCCGGCTCCAACTGCGTCAATGCCTCGGCCAGCGCCCACTGCGTGGGGCCGCCGCGCCGCCCGTAATAGAAGTTGCCGTCCACATTGGCCGGATGCGCCCGCAGCGCCGCCATATCGGGATAAAGATGCGTCGAAGCCCGCCACACCGCCGGATTAACCACCGCACCGGGATGCCCGGGCGTCCCGGTCCACTCAGGCGTGCGCCCCGCCAAAACGCCGCGCGTGGCAGGGGCAAGGGCGTCGAAATCGTCAGAACTGCTCATGCGGAAGGCGATAGCAGAGGGAAGGGGCGGGTGTCATGGGGTTAGGTGTTGCGCGATCCTCTATGTGTCGTTCGGCTGGAACTGGTCGGATACCGTTGTGACAAGATTCGTGCCGTAGTTTCCTGCTCCATCAGATATTTGAGCACTAAAGTATGTTTTTAAACCTTTCGCACCTGCAGTCTTGTAGAGGACATGGCCAATCAAAAAGGTTGGCGCCACAACAGGAGTCTCAGACCTAAGCGTCAATTCACCTAGACTATCCAAAGCAATTTTAACTTGAATGCCCTCAGCAGGCTCTTCGACATAGTCTTGGAAAAGTGGGTCATCTCGAAAAGACCAAGAAACTCCGTAAATTTCAGAGACTGACGCGCCGATGTTTTGAAATTTCAAATAAACGCTGATTCGACCAAGAGCTATGTTTGCGGAACAATTGATAAACTTGAGGTGTCCACGCTCTTTCTCGAATGCGATTTCATTTTGGCGCACCATAGCTTTAGTGGCATCACCAGTATCTTTGACGGCCCGCCTGGTGAGTATGATTTGCTGGTAGAGCAGATAAGTCCCGATAGCCGTAACAAGCGACGAGCAAATGGAGACTACCAGCGCCCAGAATGCCCATTCGGACATTTGCCGTTGGGCGCTAAGCTCTAGTTCGCTGCGCTTGCTCTCGTGACTGGATTCAATGGCCTCATTCACGCATTCAAGTGCAGCATCTCCACCCGCTTTGCTCCAACAATGAGCGATCTGTTGTTGGGTGTCTTGGTGATAATATGCGGCGTAGCCAATGGAATCAGCCTCGTAGCGCCCTTTTTGAGCGCCGATTTGGAAAGCGTAAAATAGTGTTCCGAAGAGGACTAAAGCTGCCGATAAAAGTGAAATTACGAATGCAGTTCTCGTGCCTTGATCGCCGTCAGACATTGGATCAGAAACACCCCTGTGAATTAGCCTCTGCTCATCTTGTTCAAGATATTCGGTTCAGAGTCCATCACGCCAATCTCTATTAGCTTGTTGACTCGTTGCATCCATCCCCAAATCAAGCCGCCCCGGTCGCCTTGGGCGTTTCCGGATCGAGCCCCCATTCGCTCCACGAACCATCATAGAGCGCAACGTCGTTCTTGCCGATCAGGTGGGCGGCGAAGATCAGGACGTTGGCGGTCATGCCGGAGCCGCAGGAGGAGATGAGGGGGCGGGCGAGGTCTATGCCGGCGGCTTCGAACAGGGCTTTGATAGCTTCGGGCGATTTCCACGTGCCATCAGGGGCGAACAGGGTGGCGTAGGGCAGGTTGCGTGCGCCGGGGATGTGGCCGCTGGCAAGGGCGGGGTTGGCTTCGGGGGTTGCACCTGTGAAGCGCGGTGCGCCGCGCGCGTCGATCACTTGTTCGGCGTTGCTGGTAAGGTTGGCGAGGATATCGGCTTTGGTGCGGACGTGGCTATCATCGGACCAGACGGTGAAGTGGCGGTGGCGCAGCTTTTCAAGTCCTTGGGCGCACTTGCGGCCTTCGGCTTTCCACTTGGCAATGCCGCCATCGAGCAGCGCGACGTTTTGCGCGCCGAACATTGTCAGCATGAACCATGCGCGGGTGGCGGTTTTGACCGGGCTATCATCGTAGATCACCACGCGGCTGCCATCGCCGAGGCCCAAGGCCTGCATCCGGCTGGCGAACTTTTCTGCCGGGGGGAGCGTGTTGGGGACAGGCGAGGCGCTATCGACAATGTCGGCCAAGTCCATGAACACCGCGCCGGGAATGTGGCTCGATTCGTATTCCTGCAAAGGATTGCGGCCATGCTCTGGCAAAAATGCTGTCGCATCGACAATGCGAAGGTCACTCGCGCCCATTTCGTCGGCGAGCCACTGGGTAGACACCAGTGAATCCATGGTTCTCTATGCTCCTACCTGCTGTGTGCGACCCATCTGACGCGGGTTCGCAGGTTTCCAGACTAACCCCGGCACTGGTGGGCGTCGAGATCAAAAAATGGTTTTGGCAAAAAGTGTTTTTGCCAAAATCCAGATCAAGGGGCACTGGACCAAGGGGCAAGTGTCACCTGCTTGCCCAAAGGCGGCGGGCGGTGCATGGGCGTTAAGCGCTTTTTGGCCCATCGCGGGGCAGCTTGACCGGAATTGAGGACATTTACGACATGGCCAGCGAAGGACCGATCTACCTTGGCAAAACCAGCGCGCTTGCCGCGAGCCCTGAAGAGGCGGCGCTGGACTATGTGCCCAATCCGCGCCCCGGCACGCTTTACATGATCCGCTTTGCCGCGCCGGAGTTTACCTCGCTGTGCCCGGTCACCGGACAGCCCGATTTTGCGCATCTGGTAATCGATTATGCGCCGGGTGAAACGATCGTCGAATCAAAGGCTTTGAAGCTTTTCCTCGGATCATTCCGCAACCATGCGGGCTTTCATGAAGATGTGACGGTGGGAATTGGCCAGCGGTTGTTTGCCGAAATGAACCCGCGATGGTTGCGCATCGGAGGCTATTGGTATCCGCGCGGCGGCATTCCAATCGATGTGTTCTGGCAATCGGGCGCACCGCCAGAGGGGCTGTGGCTGCCCGATCAGGGTGTGGCGTCTTATCGCGGGCGCGGCTGAGGCTGCCCCGGCGGGCGCAAGTTGCCATTTCGGCAATTTGCGTCTATGCTCTGCCCATCGATGAGACGACCACTGTAGGCATCATCGGCTGAGAGACCCAATGCGCTCCCGCTTACGAAGTGGGAGTCCGCTGTGGACCTCAATTTTCAATATGCCGAACATCAACAATCGTTGATGCGCGCCATGATCACCACCTGTTGCACGTTGCGCACGCAGCACCTTGAATCGGCAGGTTCGGTGGCCAAGCGCATTCACGCCTGGCAGCAGGCTGAAGGTGCGAACGCCGCCAATGGCTGGTCGCGCCTTATGGGTGCCCCCGAATTTCCCGATATTTCCTATCAAAGGACGACCGTATGAGCCGCGCCATGAATCTTCGCCTGCCAGAAGCCAAAGTCCGCACGAGTTGTGAAAAGGCGGGCGTTTCGATCAGCGCGATTGAAACCCTGCCATCGGGTGGCACGCGCCTTGTCTGCACCCGCGAAGAAGGGGCCGAGGAAATGCGCGTGGTGTTCAAGAAGGACATGATCGATGGCAATGTGGCGCGTTATACGTTCCAGCGCAGCCAGAATTCGCAATATCGCTAGGTAAAAGTCAGGCCTACGCCGCGTCTTGCAGGGGCGGCGGGTCCCGGCCTGCCAGCTTGATCAGGTTCCGGCCTGACTGCTTGGCGGTGTAGAGCGCCGCGTCTGCTGCGCGCAAAGCTTCGCTTTTGGACGGATAGGCGAACACGTCAGCAATGCCGCCCGAGAAGGTGACTTTGCCAAACGGCATGTCGGTTGCCCGATTGACGAGGCGTCTTTCGGCGATCTCTTCGCGCGCACCATCCAGCCGTTGCCATGCCTTTTCGGGCGTAATTGCGCGGAAGATGACGGCAAATTCCTCGCCCCCGTGCCGCGCCACGTGGCAGCGGGCGTTAGAAATGCGGCTGAGCGTTTCGGCGACCACTTTGAGCACGCGATCACCCGACGCGTGGCCATGGGTATCGTTCACGCGTTTGAAGTGATCAATATCGACAAAGGCGACGCAAAGGGCATCGCCCGCTTCCTTGGCGCTTTCAATCTCCTTGTCGAACATCACTTCAAAGGCGCGGCGGTTGGGAAGGCCGGTCAGGTGATCTTCATCGGCGACGCGGCGGGCCTCGTCCAAGCTTTGCTGTAGGGTGGACGCGCGCTTCTCGGATTCATTAAGGTTCTGTTCGATTTCGCGCGTGCGGCTCATCATCGCCCGCGCCAGCGAGGCGAGTTCGGTGATGACCACGCCGGCCTTGCTGACCTGTTCGAGATCATCCACGTGCTGTTGCAACGCTGCGCCATATTCGCTGGTGGCGCTGCGGGCGCTGTTGGTGGTGCGCGAGAACTCTTGCAGGCTTTCTTCGAGCCGGGTCATCAGCGCGGCGAGCATCTCGGCGCTGCTTTCGCCTTCTGCCTCGCGCTGCATCTGTTCGAGCCACTTGAGCGTGACCGGAAGGCCCGCTTCGGTGCGTTCAAGGATGGCCTGCGCTAGCTTGGGATTGCCGCCAGTGATGCAATCATATGCGATGCCCAGTGTCCGGGGCATTACTTCAAGATCATGATCGATGAGGAAATCAGCCACTTTGCCGATCATGCGGCGCTTGGCAGGCAACCAGATTTCGCGTGTCGTGGGATCACGAAAAGCATCGGCATCGACCGGGGGCACAGGTTCATGTGCTTGCTCGTCACCCGACAGGCCAAGCCATTTGAGCAAACGGGACCGCGAACCGCGCGCTGATTGTTCGTGATTCATGCACAGTAGAACGACGCGCGCCGCAGGGAATTAACCACTGCGGCGCGCGGAATTTGGCGATCCGGTATTGTCCCGAGGGAAAATACCCGAGTTTTAACGAACGCGCGGGCCGCCAAACGGCATTGGCGGTGGAGGACGGCGATGTCCGCGTGGCAATTGTGCCTGATAGGCGCGGCCACAATGATCGACGCAATAGGGGAAACCGGGGTTCACTTTGTCACCACAGAAGTGGAAATCAGGTTCGCCCGGGTGGCCCATCGGCCAGCGGCAGATACGATCATTGAGATCAAGCAGGCTGGTCTTGTCCGAGATTTCAGGGCTGGGACGAGCGGGCACGAGGCGGCGCGGCGGCGCTGGCGGAATCGGGGCCTGCTGATCACCGGGGCCTTGGCGCAAAAAGCCACCGGGGCCGACCGAAACGATTCGCGGCATCTGCTTGGGCACCGGCGCATCCGTGCCGGGTTCCGCAGTAACATCGCGCGGTTCAGGCGTTGGCGCAGCGGCGCGCGGTGCCGGGGGAGGAGTGGGCGTTGGCGCCGGGCGCGGCGGCACGGCCATCTTCGGTTCCGGTGCAGGTGGCGGCGTGGGCTTTGCCACCTTGGGCGCTGTCGCAACGACCGGTGCCTCGGTCTTCTCGTTGGCCTTTACAGGCGAAGGGCGTGATTTCAGGCCCAGGCGGTGGGCTTTGCCGATAACAGCATTGCGGCTGACACCGCCAAGCTCTTCGGCGATCTGGCTGGCGGTCGAGCCGCCTTCCCACATCTTCGCCAGCTTTTCGATGCGCTCTTCGGTCCAGCTCATGCCTTCAAACGTCCTTCATGCGGAGGGGCGGTGCCCGACCGTTTTCTTCTGTCCGGGCAACATTGCCCGGTCGGCAATTCTTGCCATTGCCTTGCCCGCGCGATACCGCACTCGGCATGGCCATTCAATCGTCACCCCGGGATGGGGCAATCACCGACAACGCGGATCCCCGCAACGCCGAAACCTTCACTCCACCCGGGCAGCCGGTGTTTCGCGGCTTCAACAAGTTGGGGCTGTGGACTCTCTATATGAAGGAAGTCCGTCGTTTCTTCAAGGTGCAGACCCAGACGATCTGGGCACCGGCGGTAACAACCCTGCTTTATCTCATGATCTTCACGCTGGCACTGGGCGGTGGAGCCAGTGGCAGCAGCCGGATTGTGTTGGGTGTGAACTTTGCCAGCTTCGTGGCTCCCGGCCTGATTGCGATGGCGATGATCAACAATGCCTTTGCCAATTCCAGCTTCAGCCTGCTGGGCGGCAAGATACAGGGCACGATTGTCGATTATCTGATGCCGCCGATCAGCACCGGTGAACTGATGAGTGCGCTGATCGGTGCAGCCGTGACGCGCGCGGTGTTGGTGGGCTTTGCTGTGGCTGGTGCGATGCTGCTGTGGCCCGGCGTGGATTTGCACGTGGCGCACCTTTGGGCCGTGATCTGGTTCGGTTTGATGGGCTCAATTCTCTTGGCGCAAATCGGCGTGCTGACATCGATCTGGGCAGAAAAGTTTGATCATAACGCTGCAATCACCAACTTTGTGATCACGCCGCTGTCGATGCTTTCAGGTACGTTTTACGTGATTGATAATCTTGCGCCCGCGTTTCAGGCGGTCAGCCGGGCGAATCCGATTTTCTATGTGATCTCGGGCTTCCGCTTCGGCTTTCTGGGCAAGAGCGATATTGGCGATACCAACTTGGCGGTTCTGCATGGCGCGATTGGCTTGGGCGTGCTGAATCTGGCGCTGGCAGCGCTGCTTTATGTTGTGTTGCGTTCCGGTTGGAAGCTGAAAAGCTGAACGGGGGGACGTCCCTCCGCTACTTCCTAGTGCGAGAGGCTGCGGTGCAGGTGGTAGCGTCCATTGCGGAAACCATCGAACATCTCTTCGATCGATGGGTGATCCACCGGCCCTGCATCGGCATCGCCCAGCAGGTTTTGCTGGCTGACATAGGCCACATAGCTGCTCTCGTCATTTTCGGCGAGGAGGTGGTAAAAGGGCTGGTCGCGAAGCGGGCGGATGTCTTCGGGAATCGATTGATACCATTCTTCGCTATTGGCAAAGACGGGATCGACATCGATCACCACGCCGCGAAAGCCGAACGTACGATGCCGCACGACTTCACCAATCGAGAAGCGCGCCGTTGAGACGGGGGGAGCCGAAATATCGCGTCCGGCTTGAGGCGAAAAGAAACTCGCACGGTCCATGTCCCTCATATAGGCGCATGCCGCGCTGCAAACAAGCGAGCCAATGGAAAAGGTTGCCGTTTTTTGCTTGGCAAGACCGAAACCATGCGCTAACCGCGCGCTTCCTCGACCGGGTAATGCCTTCACAGGCACCCAAAGGACACTTCGCGGAGAGGTGGCAGAGTGGTCGAATGCACCGCACTCGAAATGCGGCATACGGGTGACCGTATCCAGGGTTCGAATCCCTGCCTCTCCGCCAATTCCTCTTGATTTCATTGGAAAATTTAGAGGATTTTGGGAATTGCCCTTAAAAACACCCTGAAAGATGGCGCGGCTTAGGGCGGCTGGCCCTGAACGCTAGCGGTCACCTGATCTCGAAACTGGACCACACCGCACATTCCGGTTTCCACATTCCTTGCAGCAAAAGCGTTGTTCGAGTTACGGCATTGAACGCCACCAGCCGCGCCGATGGCAGAGCGTTATCAGCATCTCAGGATCACAGCAGGTTGCTATAAGGGGCCAGTCAAACGAATGGTGAGTGTCGGGTATTGCCACAAAACCTGCCGCTTGACTTCTCAGAGTTCGCCCAGTTGCATGAAGAAATTCCAGCGTTCGGTGCGCAGCTCTTCGGCATTAAGCGTTGCCATATCGCCGAGTTCTGTGCGTAGCGCGTTGGCAAGGCGCTTGATAGTCTCGGCATGGTTGCGGTGCGCGCCGCCGGCCGGTTCATAGACGATACGGTGGATCACACCAAGCTGGAGCAGATCGGCTGACGTCATTTTCATCGCTTCGGCTGCATCAGCAGCGCGGTCTGCGCCCCGCCAGAGGATCGAGGCGCAGCCTTCGGGTGAGATCACTGAATAGACCGAATGCTCCAGCATAAGCACGCGGTTGGCCGACGCCAGCGCCACCGCGCCGCCTGATCCGCCTTCGCCCACGATCACCGCGATCAATGGCACGCCGAGCGAAAGGCACTTTTCTGTGCTGCGCGCGATGGCCTCGGCCTGTCCGCGCGCTTCGGCGTCGACTCCGGGAAATGCGCCGGGGGTATCAACCAGCGTGATCACTGGCATGCCAAACCGGTCGGCCAAGTCCATCAGGCGTATCGCCTTGCGGTAGCCTTCGGGCCGCGCCATGCCAAAATTGTGCCTGAGGCGCGATGTGGTGTCCTCCCCCTTGGCATGGCCGATGACGACAACTGCGCGCCCGCCAAACCGCGCAAAGCCACCGATGATAGCCTGATCGTTGCCGAAGTTGCGGTCACCTCCCAGCGGCAGGAAATCATCAAACAGGCCTTGCACGTAGTGCGCAAAGTGCGGCCGCGCGGAATGGCGCGCGACTTGGGTACGCTGCCACGGTGTCAGTCGCGCGTAGATGTCGATGAGTTGGCGCGTGGCCCGCTCATCAAGCATCGCGGATTCATCTTCCCGTCCCCCGGAAGCGCGCAAGGTCGCTGCACGCTTTGCGAGGGCCTCGACCGGCTTTTCAAACGCAAGGTAGTCCATCAAATCGTCCTGCTACCCTATCCCGCTACACCGTCATCGACATCCCGCGATAGATCCGCGCACGATAGCGCGAATCCTCGGCATCGGGGAGGGGAGTGCCGACCAGCAGTACCGCGCGGGCAAAGCGCTTCACTTCTTCCAGATGCTCATCCAGATCGCGCGGCTCTTCCGAACGCACGCGGCGGGTGAGGTTGATCTGGTTGACTGGGGCGCCGTGGACCAGCCGCTCGTTTTCCACCGCGAGGGTGGCAGTGAACGAGTGCAGCGTCGTCTTGATGAAGTTGGCCAGAGCAAACGCCGGGCTTTTGTCGCCCATCGGCACATCGGGCGAAACCAGCACGAGCTGGCAATCATCATAGAGCGATGCCTTGCGCGCCACCCGGAAATGCGTGGTGAGGTTGTCGGCCACAAGGCCGCGGAATTCCTCTGGCGTGAGCAGTGCATCTGTGGCGAAGAGCTTGGTCGGAAGCGCCTGCAGCGGGGTCGAGACGATCGTCGTCGGATGGCCCCATTGCGCAAGCGAGCTGTCCATCGCGGCTTCGACGCCGCCTTCCAGCAGCACCATTTCAAGCGGCGCATCCTCGATATCGGAGAGCGCCTCCTTGATCGCGGCAAACCCGGCTGCCGTGCTGGTCATCAGCACTACGCGCGCAACGTGGCATTCGCTTATGAATTCGCGCGCAGTTTCCGCAAGGTAGTCGGTCAGGTGCTCGCCGATGAGCCACACTGTGCGGCCTCGCATCTGGTCGAGCCGCTCCTGCTTGGGACTCCCGAACAGTTCGCGCTCGGTGGTCGAACGTTCCACGCTCAGGCCGCCCGAGGGCATGAACGTTTCGCCCGAGACGGCGCGGTCGGCGAGGAAGAATACGGTGGCCTGCGCGACGTCGGTTTCGGTTGGCATCTTGCCGAGGAACAGTTGCGAAAGCACGCCGGTGCCGACTTTCTTGGCTTCCACCGCGATCTTTTCAGCGGGCAGGAAAGGCTGGTCCTCGGGCGGGGTCTTGAGCAGCCAGTTGCTGTTTGCTTCCGGCGTATCGGGCCGTTCGGCCCATTCTGGGGAATCGAGGAAATAGCCAGCACTGCGCAGCCGCGAAACCAGCTTGGCCGCGATATCTGGCGTCATGAGATAGCGGTCCCAGGTGCACAGGCCGTCACCCTCGCGCGCGCAGGCCAGCGCCAGCTCGCGGATTTCGCGCGGGTTGTTTGTATCGTGCGACATGCGCACTGTGTCATTGCGCGAAAGGCGGCTGAGCAGCGCTTCCACCCGCACCCCGCGCCGCAGCGACTTGACCACAGCCGCATGGACCGCATTGAGCCGCTTGTTCGCCAAGATCAGCTTGCCGCGCCGCTCGAACAGACCTGGCTTTCCGCCAGTGCCCGCCAAACGGTCGCCATCGACTGGGCCCGGCGCAATTGCGTTGAACTGGACTTCCGGCCCGAGATACCGCGCCATCGATTCCACCATCGCGCGCTGGCCAGACTTGGACGCGGCATAGTCCGCGCGGTTCGGATAGGCGACCGCGAGGTACTTTTCGCCGCCGAAGTAGGACGAGACATTGAGCACATAGCCCGAGCCTTGCGCCTTCATGATCGGCACAGCGTGGTGCATCAGCGTGAAGTTCGAGATCAAGTTGGCGTCGAGCGTGTAGTTCCACGCGTCGAGGCTCATATCCACGACCATCTCTTCCGCGCCGGCCACACCCGCGTTGTTGATCAGATAGTCGATCCGGCCGAACGCCTTCATTGTGGCGTCAACGGCGGCCTTGAGGCTGTCGAGATTGCTCACGTCCATGCCTGCCATGGTCTGCACGCGGCGTTCGACCCCGGCAAAGCCGATGTCCTCCAGTTCGCTGACAATGCGCGCGCGGGCCACCGCGAGTTCGCTTTCACGCCGCGCCACCATCATCACCTTGGCGCCCGCAAGCGCGAGGAGCCGGGCGACCTGGCCGCCGATCCCTGCCGAACCGCCGGTGATCAGCGCCACCTTGCCCAGATGCAGCCCGGTGATGTTCTCGCTGAAGCCCGGCATCGCCTTGCGCGCGCCTGTGGCCTCGCCAATGCTGCGCGGCACATAGAGCGTGACTTCGCCGATCTTGCTTTCCTTGATCAGCACGCGCGCAGCATGACCTGCGGCAAAGCGTGTGCATTCGGCTTCTGCATTGGTGAAGCGCACGATCTGGTTGCCCCACTCGACTTGCCGCCGCCGTCCGTGGGCCACATCAATCTCGGACTCATAGCGCCACAGCCGAACCAGTTGCTCGATCGCGGCACGCAATGCATTGGCATAGACGTTCTCACGCCCGTCGCTGACATTCGACATGAAGATGAAGCGCGGTGCCTGGAGCAGCGAATCGTGTCGCTTCCAATAGCGGCTGAGTGCGCGGGCGAGCGCCATAGCGCCGACCAACTCGACATCCATAAAGGCTGCGACTTCCTCGTCCGACATGTCGACGAGTTTGCCGGTCAGTTCGCCCCGAGCGAAGGCGGGGAGGATGATGGCACCGGTTATCGGCGAATGGGCCTCGGTATAGCGCGCTAACGCCGCCTCGGTCATCGCGGGTTCGGTGCGGTTGATCCGTACTATGGTGAGCGCCTCACCAATGCCTTCGGCCTTCGCCCGCGCTTGTGCGATGGAAGCATCGGTCTGGCGCGGCAGACCGAGCAGCACGCTTGCGCCGCAGGCGATCTGGATCTTGGCGATCTCCATCGCATCTTCCCAGTCGTCACCCGCCGCAATGAGGATGGCAAGACCGGCGCCATCCATCGAGCGCATGGTCGGACGCGCGAGATAGGTCGAGCGCTCCTCCTTGCGCACGGTCATGCCATGCGTGACCTCGAAATCGTGGCCGTTATACGAAGCGGATTCGTCGCTGCCGAGGAACACGCAGGTTGAGGCGATGTCATCGGGCACAGGGAAAGTCTTGGCCTTCGGGGCGCCGTTCACGCTGCGCTCCAGCGACATCATGTCGAAGAAGGTCTGCGCCGTGGTCCCCTGATCGTCTCCGCGCAGGTTGTCCATCGCGGCAAAGACCGTGCGGATGCGCTCGCTCTCGATCGGGCCGGGGAACACGAGGTTGACGCGAATACCCTTGGGGCCAAGTTCAAGCGATAACTCGCGCGACCATGCGTTCATTGCCGCTTTGGGCACCACATAGGCGGAACGCGCATAATAGGGCGTGCGCGAGAAGATCGTCGAGACGTTGATGATCGATCCGCCTTCACCCATGGCCGAGGCAGCGGTGCGCGCAATATTCCATGCCACGCCGAAGATGTTGCGCATGGCCGCGCCCACGGTTTCGGTGTCGGTCGAGCCCTTTTTCTGGAGCGCAGCGAGCTCTTCGGCGCTGAACGGCAGCTGCTCGATGGTCTGCTTTGGACCGGCGGACCCCGCGTTGTTGACGAGAATGTCGATCTTGCCGAAACGTTTGACGACATCGGCAATGCCATCGCGCACCGACTGCGGATCGCCGCCATCGAGCACAACGGTGGCAAGGAGGGTTTCGTCAACGCCGCTGGCTTTCCGCATGGCAGTGGCGGCCGCCTCCAGCCGCTCGGAAGTGCGCCCTGTCATAACGACTGTCGCGCCCTCGGCCAGATAGTGGCGCACGATGTAGCCGCCCAGATTGCCCGCCGCGCCGGTAACAAGCGCAATCTTGCCCGCAAGGCGTCCGCCTGTTGTCACTGCTGCTGCCCCATTGGTCTTTGCCTTGGCCATGTCACTCTCCTGCAAGATTTAAGGCGCCAAGTATGCGCCGATTGCGGTGTCCAAAGCCTGGGGAGGGCAGCTTGAAAGGGGGCCGCGCTAACGCGGTGCGATAGATCGCGTGCGTCTAGGAGTCGTCCGCGCCTGCTTCGTTTACCGCCCAGGCCTCAAGCAGCGCATCGCGGCTGCGAAGGCCCATTGCGGGGAGGGCGTGGTTAACGACGTAGGTCGAGCCTGAATGGCGGTTGTCCCACATCGCTTGGTGCGCTTCGGGGAGGCCGTCCCATGGCACGACCTCAGGGTCGGTCACTTCAAGCAGGCCCGCCGCGATCATGTCGTTCATGCGCGAAACTTCGTAGGCATTGCACAAGTGCGTGCCGAGGATCGAGGCCGTGGGCATGAGGATCTTGCGCTGGCGGGTCCAGACTTGTGGCGCATAGAACGTGAAGCGCCCGCCGCTCATGTCCTCCGAAAACACGACGCGGCCGGTAAAGGGCTTAACCAGCGACGTCGAGACTCCGAGCGTGTCCTGACCCATGCGTTCGAACACCAGATCGGGCGCGCCGCGCGGGTTGTCGGCTGAGCGCAGGATCTTGCCAACCGCGCTGCCGAACGGCTTCATCACGCGGTCTTGATAATCGCGCACCGCCGCCTTGAAAACCTCGATATCGGCCTTGGCATCGGGCAGGCGGGGCATCGTGTCGGGCCAGAGGAAGTTGTCGCCCTCGCGCCGCCGGATCGCTTCAAGGCTGACGATGCCTTCGATCGCATCTTCAAGGCCCAGCGAGCCGAGGAATTCGCGCTGGCCGTCGGTCGTGGTGGCGACCACGCTGCGCGCGTTGAAGCGGCGGGCGGCTTCGATGATTTCGAGGCCCATGTCGTCAAGCAAGTCGGTCGAGCCGGGGCCGTAATAGATCAACACTGCCTCACCACCGCGCAACGCTGCGCGGCGCAGCATTTCTTCGGGGCTTGCCGCGCCGGGCTTGCCCATGAAGCTGAAGTGATAGCCTGACGAGGCACCGTAGAACGCCAGAGTGCCATTTTCGGCGAGGAGCTGGAAGCTGCGCGGAAACGCGGTTTCGCCCGCGTGGCTGACGACATAATCGGCCAGCTTGCCGCCGTTCAGCGCCTGGTATTCGGCCAGTAGCGGAGCGCCCGCTGCTTCCCAGGCGCGCGCTGCCTTGGTGTCTTCGGGCACCGTGGTGTAGAGGTCCGCAAAGCGCGGGTCCTTGCGGTCGATCGCGCCAACTGCGCCCTGCTGGCCGGTGATGAATGCAGCGCGTGCGGGGCTGGAGACGAGGCCCGTCACTTGCAGGCCGGTGCGCACCGACGAGCGCAGCGCATCGAGGCCGGTGCCCGTGGCCGCGCCCTCGACGAAGAGCGTGCGGCCCGGTGCGATTTGCAGCGTGGTGAACAGACAGCGCGAGATCGTGCCGAGGTTCAGCACATAGCTGCCCGCCTGTTCCAAGGTCAGGTTCGGCGGCACCGCGTGCATCTGCGGGGCCTGCACGGTCAGGAATTGGGCATGGCTGCCCGTCTCGGTTTCGTAGCCCTGGATCGAAAAGCCCGCGTACATCGGATCGTTGCCGACCATCGGCGAGAGCAGATCATTGGTGCCAGAATAGACGGTAACGAGATCGCCGACCTTCACCCGGCCATTGGCGCGCGTCTCGCTGCCAAGTGCGGCGACGAGCGCGATGCCGCCCGAGCCGGTGGTCTGCACGTCTTCTTCATGGCTATCGAAGGGCGAGACCGGAATACCCGTCAGCGCCCAGATATCGTTGAAGTTGACCTCGCTGGTCAGCATGTAAAGCAGCGCTTCGTTGGGCGCTGGTTCGGGCACTTTCACGATCAACTCGCGTTCGTGCGTGGCGGGCTGGCCAAACCGGGGCGCACCCGTATCGGGATCGCGCGCGATGCCGAATGCATATTGCCATTCTGGAATCGCGGTGACGCCGGGATAGAACGGCGAGCCGACGGGGAGCAGATCGCCGCTGGCTTCAAGCGCGGCGCTGCGAGGCGCATGTTCGCTGTCGATCCACACACCATCGCGCCGCACCGGAAGCGGCGGGCTGACTTTGTCCATGAACTGGCGAATGCCGGTCTTGCCGCCTTCGGGATCGATGATCGCCTCGGCAAACAGCGCGGCCTCGCGCGCCAGACCTGCCGCCATGCCTTGTTCAAGGCCAGTGCGCACCGCATCGAGGGCCTGCGCACCCGCAGTGCCGCGACCAGCCCAATCGAGCTGGCGCAAGATCCGCTGGAGAAAATCGTCCTGCATCACGCTATCGAGATCGACGACGGAAGCCTCCTCCCACCGCGCGGTGGCCGCTTCGCGCGCCGCAAAGGCCTTGCCCAGCGTGCTGTCTTCACCATGCCGCACGAAATCGCGAACCAGTGCGTGGGCTTCGGCCAGCGCGTCGTGGCTGCCATCGGCGAGCGCATCGACGAGACCGATTTTGCTGGCCTGTGCTGCATCAATGCTGCGTCCGCCAAGAATCAGATCGAGCGCATCGCGCACGCCGGTTTCGCCGTGCTTGTCCGCGAGCAGGCGCGGCAGGCGCTGCGTACCGCCGTAACCGGGGAGCAGGCGCAGGCGGATTTCTGGCTGGCCGAAGCGTGCGGTGGTTTCCGCCACGCGGTAGTGGCAGGCCAGCGCGAATTCCATGCCGCCGCCCAGCGCGACGCCTTGCACCGCCGCGATGCACGGCTTGCCCATCGTTTCGATCTTGCGGAAGGCAAGCTGCGCGTTGTTGGGCAGCACCATCGCTTCATCGTGGGAATGGATTTCCTCCAGCATCTGCCGGATATCCGCACCCGCGACGAACGAGGCCGTGCCTTGCCCGGTGAACACTACCGCGACGACATCGTCCTTGCGAGCGAGATGCTCGACCACGATCACCAGTTCGTCGATCGCGCGTTCATTCAGCGCGTTGACCGGCGCGTTGGTGACGGTCACGGTGGCGACACGCTTGCCGGGGGCGCCAATGGAATCCAGCGCGTTGTATTGAATGAGGAAATAGCGATAGCGCTCGAACAGCGATTGCTCTTCGGAGAGGCGCTGCTGGCGCTGCCATGCGTCAATTACGGTCTTGAGCTCGGTCAGGCTTTCGGGGTTGCGCAAGGTGGTCACGTCACCTAGCTCGCCGCCCTCGACAAGCGCGCGGACCATGCGGCGCATGTACTTGCCCGAGCGGGTTTCGGGGAACTGGCTGACTTCGATGAAGTCCGCCGGCACCGCGACCGCGCCCTTTTCGGTGCGCACGAGATTGAACAGCCGCTGGCGGTCCTCCTCGGTCAGCTTGCGGCCCGCGACGGGCACGACGAAAGCGAGCGGGGTCAGCCCCTTCTCGCGGTGCGGCGCGCCGACGACGAGGACGTTGCCGACCGGCGAATCCGGATCGAGCGTCTTGTCGCGCAGCACCGCACCTTCGATTTCCTCGGTCCCCAAGCGGTGGCCCGAGACGTTGATCACATCATCGCTGCGGCCATGGAAGGAGAACGAGCCGTCGTCATGCGCGATGGCGAAATCGCCCTGCGTATAGGCCCATGCGCCCTGCCAGCGGCCCCAGTAGCCGCCTTCCCAACGCCCGGCATCGCCTGTCCAGCCGCCGACAACGCTGCCGTGCTCGACACGAAAATTCTCGACATCGCCCCAGATGGTGCGCGCCAGATAGGGGTAGGGGGCGGAAATGACGACTTCGCCCTTTTCGCCCGGCGCGGCGCGGCGCCAGCTTACACCTTCGCTCCCGGCGCGGGCGAAAGGTGCACTGCCGGGGCTGGCCTCTTCGTCCTCAACCCAGACTTCGCCGACAATCCAAGGCAGCGGGAAGGCGTGAGCATCGGCCTTGAGCGGGAAATCGGCGTTGCCGTAGAAATGCGTCCAAGCGATACCACCGTGCTCTGTCGCCCAGTAGCTGTTGATGTACTGCGGGGTTACGTGCTCCATGCCGAAGGCCTGCACGCTGGGGCTGGTCGGCTCCGCGCAGAACGTGGCAACGCGCAGGGACGCCATGCTGTAGCGCTGCACATCCGCAAGGTTCGAGGGATCGGACATGATCGACTTCATGAAGGTCACGCCCGCCTTGAAGATCGTAATCTTGTGCCGCTCGATCATCGAGGCGAAGCGGCCCGCGTGCGGGAAGACCGGCGAGCCTTCGAACACCACCGTGGTGACGCGCGAGAGCAACGCTGCGGAAATCTGATAGCTCTGCCCGGTAATCCAGCCCGGATCGGCCACGACGAAGATCGTATCGCCCGGCCGCGCATCGAACGCCACCTGCATCGATTGCGCGATCCCTGCGGTGTAGCCGCCGTGGACGTGGACAATGCCCTTGGGCTTGCCCGTGGAACCCGAGGTGTAGATGAAGAACAAGGGGTAATCGGAATCGACCGGCAGCGGCTTCGACGAGGCCCAGATCGCGCGCACAAAATCGGCATCCGGAAGCGCGAGCAGCGCCGCTTCGCCATTACCATCCACATTTGCGACACCGGCCTTGGCGAGAATGGTCTCCAGCGCCGCATCGGTAAGCTCGTGGCTCCAGCGGTCGCGCTCCTCGCGCCACACGATATCGGGCTGGGCGGTGTGGCGCACCACGATCACAGTATCGACGCGCGGCGGCAACGTGACGAGGCTGGAGGCAATGGTGAGCCGCACGCGCGCTGCATCGCTTGCTGCGATCCGGCCCGCTTCACCCAGCTTGATGAGCGCACGGCCGACGCCGCGCATGACGTCCGACCGTTCGACCGTGACTTCACCTGCAAGCGTTTCGGCGACGGTCGTGTGGATGACGGCGGCGTCGGCCGGATCAAGCCCGAGGTCGGTCGCTGCCAGCACGGCGAGCGCGGTGCTGACAGGCACATAGTTATCAAGCGCCGGATCGGTGTAAGCGGTCTTGAACGCAGCGACTTGCGCGCTCCGGTAGCTTCCGTCCGAGGTCACGATCACGCGCGCACCGGCGTCTGCGATACGGTCGGAAAGGGTCTTGTCGCTGAAGCCGCCGAACACAGCCGTGTAGACGATGCCCATCCGCTTGGCTGCTTCTGTCCAGAAGATCTGCGGCACGATGCTTGGCATGTTGAGCGCAATGCGGTCACCCGCCTTGAGGCCCAGACTTTCTAAGGCAACGGCGCACCTGGCAACTTCAAGCATAAGCCGCTTGCGCGAAACAGTGAAGGTATCGACCGGCGCGCCGCGCCCGCCGTCTGCCGCCATGTCCCAACGGTCGCCTTCGAAGATGATAGCGGCTTCATCGCCGTGGCCGGCGAGAACATGACGGTCGATCTCGTTGAACGCGGCGTTGGTGCGCCCGCCTGTAAACCAGCGCCAGTGCGGCGGGTTGGATGCGTCGAATGCAGTAGTCCAAGGAGCGAAATCGGCGGGGACGTCGGCGGTGACCGGCTCTCCCGATGCGGCATCCCAGCCCGACCATGTGCCAGCGGCATCGCGTGTCAGCCAGGAACCAGCTCTACCTTGCCCAGCCACAAACCAATGGATGCGCTGTGCGGCAATGCTACCATGAAAGGTGCCGGGATCGGCAAGCACGGCAGCGCGTATGGCTTCCCAATCCGCGCGCGTTCGCACAGGATTGACAAGGGCCACACGGGCCGCAGCAATTGCCGCTGCAGTCTGACCCGCTGCCGACATAACCGAATCGTTCTCTCCCAATTATTTATCCAATGAGCCTGAACATTTGCGACTTGGCAATATCAGCCTTGCAAGTTGCAATTCCTGCAAGGCCAGAACGTCTTGTGCGCTGGGCCCAAATCCTGTTTGTTTTCGGGATCAACAGGCATTTTTTGTCTAAAGTGGGTCTTACGAGTTGGTTTTTCCGACCTGAACCACAGCGGCTTATTGCAATTTCAGGCCGAGTTATGGGGATTTCAGTCTATTAGTTTGATAAAATTAGGTTTTATGAGAGTTAAGCGGGGCGTTGAGCGATCCAACTGGTCGTCATCCGCTTACTTCTCACAATCTACGTATAACCTATATGGTTATTAGGCCGATGTGCGGACCGCACAAATGGCAGGATTTTTCCGTGCAGAATAGTAAGCAACAGGTTGGCCGCGCAGATGTTAAGATTATTTGGTCTAGGCGACAGAGCGTTTCGAATTTGCGCCTGTCCGGTTCCTGAATCGAGACATCGCCCCCGATCAGGCCGTGTGTAACTCGGCTTCCATAACGCGCCAGAATGTCGTTGGCGCAGAGCGCCGCATTGGCTTGCGCAATAATTCAGGCGCAAACCTCCTTGCAGAACTTGTTGTCCGTAACACCAAATAAGTGTGCGCCCGCCACATGCGGATATGTGAGCAGGACCTCCTCGATCTCACGCGGGTAGATGCTTTCGCTGCCATGGATAATCATGTCCTTGATCCGGTCGGCCGGTGATGCGCACATAGCCTGCCGCTAAGATCGTCGCGACATCGCCCGAATGCATCCGGCGTCGATGGTCTCAGTGGTCCTGTTAGGATCGTCTCGGTACCCCAGCATCACCGCATAACCGCGCGAACAGTATTCGCCTTGTTCGCCACTCGTCAAAGTCGCCGCATCCGGTCCTATGATCCTGTCTTCGGCAGCGGGATGTAGCAAAACAACGGTCCCGGCGTGCTGTTCGATCGAGGCTTCGGCCTCCTGTTGCGAGCTTTAAACGCTCAGGTGACCGGCGTAAAACCGGTACAGGTCCAAATCAATACCTTGCTTGGGGTGGATGGAACGCCCCAGCGTCCTGTGATGGTCTAGTTGCCGCTACCCTGCCTGAGCCTGATCACCGACCTGTGATCGTGGCGAGGAAGCGGCGGGCGATTTCGCGGGCTTCCCCGCCGGAGAAGCAGCCGGGGGAGAGGCAGAGTTCGAGCCACAGGCCATCGACCATGGCCGTTACCGCGATGGCGTGGAGGCGCTGGTCGGCTTTTGGCACGCCGCAATCCCCCAAGAGCGTTTCCAGCCGCGCGCGGTAGGCGGCGTATTGTTCATCATGCTGGCGGGCGATGTCTTTGCGGGTGGTGACGAGGCTCCAGAACGCAATCCATGTGGCGAGCAGGGCCGGATCGGCAATCGGCGGGGTGAAACTGGCGGTGACGAAAGCTTCCAGCCTTGCGTGTGGGACTGCTCCGGCGGTGGCAACGGCATTGTCGAGAGCTTTGGAAACCTGTGCATCGACGTGGTCGTAGGTTGCCGCGACCAGCGCATCGACGCCGCCGAAGTAGTGGCCGACGAGACCCGCAGAGACACCTGCTTCAAGCGCGATGACCCTCACGCTGGCACCGGTCGGGCCATTTTTTGCCAATACCCGGGCGCAGGCCTCGATCAGGCTGAGCCGCCGTGCATCCGGCTCGGCGCGGCGAAATGCGGGGGAGGAGGCTTGTTCACGCATGGCTTGCACATTCTGCGCGTTGTTATACGAATGTTCAACAAGCAATTCTGGATTCGGGCATATGGACGATCTTTCCGGGGCATTCCGGCACATCTCATCAGACGAGGTCGATCCCGACGCGGACTGGAGCCTGCCGGGCTGGCTCTATACCGATGCCGAATACTTCGGGGCGGAGATGGAGCGGGTGATCCGCCCATCGTGGCAGATCGTGTGCCATGAAAGCGATATTGCGCAGCCAGGCGATTACCGGACGCTGGATTATCTGGGTGAAAGCGTGATCGCGATCCGGGGCGATGATGGCGTGATCCGCGCCTTCGCCAACGTCTGCCGCCACCGCGCGATGCGGCTGGTCGAGGGGCCTTCGGGCTGCGCGAAGAAGCTGGTCTGCCCTTATCATGCATGGACGTTCGAGCCGGACGGCAGATTGTCGGGCGTGCCGATGAAGTCTGATTATCCGGCGCTCAAGCTGGAAGAGAATGGCCTTGCGGCGGTTTCGGTCGAAATCTGGCAGGGTTTCGTGTTCGTGCGGCTGGTCGATGGCGGCTTCCCTAGCGTAGCCGAGATGATGGCACCGTTCGAGGCAGAGGTTGCGCCCTATCGCTTTGCGGACATGCGCCGGATCGGCGATGTGCGTCTGCGTGAGCGTGAGGTGAACTGGAAGAATGTTGGCGACAACTATTCCGACAATCTGCACATTCCCGTGGCGCACGATGGCCTGACGCGCATATTCGGCAAGTCATACGAGATTTCGAACCACGGTTGGGGCGACCGCATGAAGGGCGATCTGGTCGACAAGCCTTCGGCCAATTTCTGGGAGCGGTTCTATCAAGCGCACTTGCCGCACGTTCCGCACTTGCCGCAGGAATCGCAGCGGCGGTGGCTCTATTACAAGCTTTGGCCGAACATGGCGTTCGATATCTATGCAGACCAGATCGATTTCATGCAGTGGCTGCCGCTGACGCCTACGACCACGGTGCTGCGCGAGATGTGCTTCACGCTGCCCGATGCCTTTACCCCGGATGACAAACGCCGCGAGATGAAGCTGGTCCGCTATGCCAATTGGCGGATCAACCGGGTGGTCAACAAGGAAGACACCTGGCTGATCGAGCGCATCCAGCAGGGCATGGCTTCGGCCAGCTATGGCGCGGGGCCAATCGGCAAAAGCGAGGTGTGCCTGCGCAGCTTTGCGCGCAAGATCCGCGCGATCACACCGGTAGCGCGATTGCATAAAGCTCCGCCTGCGGGGTGGAGCAAGAAGTAGCAAACCTTCCATCCGTTCGTGTCGAGCGAAGTCGAGACACGTTGCGCGCAGTGTCTCGACTTCGCTCG
>NZ_LJHY01000019.1 GCF_001295795.1 Novosphingobium sp. AAP83 | reverse complement strand
TCGGTCAGACGGTTGCGGAAATGCCGGATCGTGTTTTCGTCAGGCGTGCGGTCTCCTTGCCAGAAAACCCAGATGGCATCCAGTAATCTTGCGCCCTTTGGGTCACACTATTGCCAAAAGGATGCGTTTAATCCTTTCATGTCATATTTGCTGTGACAATCAGGGGCGTTGTCGGTATGTCCGTTGAACCAAAAGTCGCCCGGCACGGCCTTGGGAGAGGGTGCGAGAAAATCGCGCCGTGCCGGGTGTAAATCACAAAGCTTGAGTTTACTGTTTCAAGCGCTGGTTCCGGCCGGCGTGTGTAGCTTTTTGTCGACGGATCGATGTGGCAAAAGCTTTGCGCATCAACGAGTTGAGTATCGGATTTTGATCCGCGATAGATCGCCTGATCATCCAGCCTGCCGGCCTTTGTCATGCCGGATTCAGGCAAGGATGGCGCGCGCGAAAGGGCATGGGTGCCACAATTGCCGTAGAAGTCGCGCGATGCAGGCGGGTTAAAACTCAGGCATTCAAAGGTTTGGGGCTGGCGATTGGTCTAGTGCAGCCGTGCGGAACTGAGGCAGTCATATCCGGGGAAGGACAAAGCCTGGATCGTCCATCATCCGGGCGATGCCATTGCGATGCTCCCTTGCCGGAGCCGGTGCTGTGGACCGTGCGGCGGGCAGGGGACTTTGAGCTTACACAATGCCAAGCATTGACGAGATGATTGTGAACGATAGCAGCGAGCGAACCGGAATGTGTTGTCTGGAATGTGATCGGGCGCTGGTTTGTTGAAGCCTCAAAAGATTTCGCTCCCGACCTGTCCTTGGAGCGTTTCAACAAGGAACGACAAACGCGCCCGAACTTTACGTCCGGACGCGGGACAGGACTTGCTTACCCTCCGTATTCTCAAACCGACCGTATGTTCAAGCCAATGTCATTTGCGGCCTGTTCGCCAGCAGGTTGTCAACCACGCCGGGGTCGGCGAGCGTCGATGTATCGCCGAGGTTAGAGACGTCGTTTTCGCCGATCTTGCGCAGGATGCGGCGCATGATCTTGCCCGAGCGGGTCTTGGGCAGGCCGGGGGCGAACTGGATTACATCGGGCGTGGCGATCGGGCCGATTTCGCGGCGTACCCAGGCGATCAGTTCCTTGCGCAAGGCCTCGTCGGGTTCGACTTCGACGTTGCAGGTGACAAAGGCGTAGATGCCCTGACCCTTGATGTCATGCGGCATGCCGACGACGGCGGCCTCGGCGACTTTCTGGTGTGCGACCAGCGCAGATTCGATCTCGGCAGTGCCCATGCGGTGGCCTGACACGTTGATCACGTCATCGATGCGCCCGGTGATCCAGTAGTAGCCGTCTTCGTCGCGGCGGCAGCCATCGCCGGTGAAGTAGTGGCCCTTGAAGGTGCTGAAATAGGTCTGGAAAAAGCGGTCATGATCGCCCCATACGGTGCGCATCTGACCGGGCCAGCTATCTGTGATGACCAGGCAGCCATCAGTTGCGCCTTCCAGCCGGTTGCCCTCGGTATCGAGCAGCGCGGGCTGCACGCCGAAGAACGGGCGGCTTGCCGAGCCGGGTTTGAGCGGGGTTGCGCCGGGCAGGGGCGTGATCATCGCCGCGCCGGTTTCGGTTTGCCACCATGTATCGACAATCGGGCAGCGGCTATCGCCCACGACCTTGTGATACCACTCCCAAGCCTCGGGATTGATCGGTTCGCCCACTGATCCGAGCAGGCGCAGCGAGGCGCGGCTTGTCTTTTTCACCCATGCATCGCCTTCGCGCATCAGCGCGCGCAAGGCGGTTGGGGCGCCATAGAAGATCTCGACCTTGAACTTGTCGACCACTTGCCAGAAGCGGCTGGCATCGGGAAAATTGGGCACGCCTTCGAACATCACCGTCGTCGCGCCGTTCATCAGCGGACCATAGACGACATAGGAATGGCCGGTCACCCAGCCGATATCTGCCGCGCACCAGTAAATCTGGTTGGTACCATCAGCATGGGGACGATAATCGAACACATATTCGTGCGTCATTGATGCCCACACCGCATAGCCGCCGGTGGTGTGCAGCACGCCCTTGGGCTTGCCGGTGGAACCCGAGGTATAGAGGATGAACAGCGGGTCTTCCGCGCCCATTTCTTCGGGCGGGCATTCGGCAGATTGCTGTGCGGCAGCGCTCACCCAATCCAGATCGCGCCCTTCGACCAAGCCGACCTCGGCACCCGTGCGGCGCAGCATGATCACGGTATCGACGCTGGGGCAATGCTTCAGCGCCTCGTCCAGGTTGGCTTTGAGCGGCACCTTGCGGCCCCCGCGCAGTCCTTCGTCCGAGGTGAGTACCACGCGGCTGTCGCAATCGCTGATCCGGCCCGCCAACGCATCGGGGCTGAATCCTGCAAACACGATCGAATGGATCGCGCCGATGCGGGTGCAGGCGAGCATCGCCACCGCGGCCTCTGGCACCATCGGCAGATAGATCGTCACCCGTTCACCGCGCTTTACCCCGCGCGATTTCAGCAGATTGGCAAAGCGGCAGACGTCTTCGTGCAACTGGCGATAAGTGATCTCGCGGTGGGCCTCGCCAAGGCCGTCTGGCTCCCACAGGATTGCGATGCCATCGCCGCGCGTCGCCAGATGGCGGTCAAGGCAATTGGCCGAAAGGTTCAGCGTGCCGTCTTCAAACCAGCGGATGCCGAAGTCCGCCTCATGGAACGAGGTGTTCTTGACCTTGGTGAAAGGTTTGATCCAGTCGAGGCGGTTCCCGTGCTCCGCCCAGAACGCCTCCGGATCCTCAACCGACTGGCGATACATCGCAAAGTATCCTGCCTCGTCGACCAGCGCATTTTCTGACCACTCAACTGGAACCGGATAAACTGCATCGCTCACGTCACGCTCTCCCAGAAACACTGTCACCCATGTCCAAGTTTGCAGAGTTCGGGTCAAGGGTTGTGAAGCGGTATAGTGGCAGCATGTTGTGGTGAAAACAGCCGATTACATGCAACAAAACTTCGGGGTATGACGCTTGCTTGCTGCTTCTGTGGGCGGACGAATTGCACTAGCCTGACTTGGAAGCGCGGGAGAGACGCATGACGGGCACCACAACAGCCAACCCCTCAAAGGCGGCTGGCAATGAAAAGATGATTATCACGGCCTCGTCACTGGGCACGGTGTTCGAATGGTATGATTTTTACCTCTATGGCCTTTTGACCGCGATCATCGCGGCCAAGTTTCTGACTGGTCTGAACCCCACAACCGCGTTCATCATGGCGCTGTTGGTGTTTGCCGCAGGGTTCATCGTTCGCCCGTTTGGTGCATTGGTGTTTGGCAGGATCGGCGATATGGTGGGGCGGCGCTTCACGTTTATCGTGACGCTGCTGGTTATGGGTTTGTCGACGTTTCTGGTCGGCTGTCTGCCAACATACGAAACGGTGGGGGTTGCTGCGCCGATCATGCTGGTAATCTTGCGCATGTTTCAGGGGCTGGCTTTGGGCGGCGAATATGGCGGGGCGGCGACGTATGTGGCTGAGCATGCACCCGAAGGGAAGCGCGGGCTCTATACTAGCTGGATCCAGATTACCGCTACCGCCGGCCTTGCCATGGCACTGTTGATCGTGATCCTCGTGCGCTCGCCGGTGACAGGTGTGGGCGAGGAAGCGTTCAGGGACTGGGGTTGGCGTATTCCCTATCTGCTTTCAGGCCTGTTTCTGGTTATCGGGCTATGGTTGCGCTTGAAGTTGCATGAATCGCCGGTGTTCCAGAAAATGAAGGACGAAGGCACGTCATCCAAGCGCCCGCTGACCGAAGCCTTTGGCGACTGGAAAAACCTGAAGATCGTGCTGGTCGCTTTTTTCGGAGCCATCGCCGGACAAGCTGTGGTTTGGTATACCGGTCAGCTTTACGCGATGTATTTTCTTGAGAAAATGCTCAAGGTTGATGGCCTTAACGCCAATACACTGATCATTATGGCTCTGGCCTGCGCCACACCGTTTTTCCTGTTTTTCGGCTGGCTGTCTGACAAGATCGGCCGGAAGAAGATTATTCTGACAGGGTGTGCGCTGGCTGCGCTGACGATGTTTCCGGCATTCCACATGCTGACCGGGGCAGCCAATCCGGCATTGGCGCGGGCTTTGGCGACAGCGCCGGTCAAAGTTACGGCGAACGCGGCGGAGTGCTCATCGCAGTTTGATCCGGTTGGCGGCAACACGTTTGACACAACCAGTTGCGATATTGTGAAGAATGCTCTCGCCAAAGCAGCGGTGAATTATGAGAATGTCGCTGCCCCTGCGGGTGCGATTGCAGCCATTGCGATTGGCGAGACGACTGTTACTGCGCCCGACCCGGCAGTATTGACCGACAGTGACAGGAAGGCCGCCATCGATGCGTTCACGCGCGAAGTTGGCGATGCGCTTGCGGTAGTAGGCTATCCGGCCAATGCCGATCCGGATGCGATCAACAAGCCGCTGGTCGTCGCGATCCTGTTCTATCTCGTGCTACTGGTGACGATGGTTTATGGGCCGATCGCTGCGATGCTGGTGGAATTGTTCCCGAGCCGCATCCGGTACACATCAATGAGCTTACCCTATCATATTGGTAATGGCTGGCTGGGCGGGCTGCTTCCGGCCATCGGCTTTGCGATGGTGGCGGCCAATGGCGATATTTACTACGGCTTTTGGTATCCGGTTGTAGTAGCCGCAGCCACGTGCGTGTTCGGGCTGTTTTTCTTGCCCGAGACATACAAGAACAAGATCGATGATTAGAACGCCTACGATGCGATGGGGTGTGCGCCGTGCAAGGCTTTGCTGATTACCACGCGCACGTCTATTTCGATGCGGAACAGGGGGATGAAGCACGCGCCTTGTGTGTGGCCATGCGTGAAGCGCTGGGGGTGCCGATGGGCCGGGTGCACACAGCGCCAGTGGGCCCCCATCCGCGCGGATCTTGCCAGATGACGGTTCCTGCTAGCAAGATTGCCGAAGCGATTGCTTGGATCATGCGCAATCGTGGGGTTTTTACGGTATTTGCTCACGGTAACAGCGGCCATGATTTGCTGGATCACACCGCGCATGTGATGTGGTTTGGTCCAAGTAAAAAGCTGGATACCTCCCAATTTGGAACAGATTGATGATGTTTTTGCAGTGCAGCAATGTTTTGTTGCGTGCGCGCCCGCCATTGGAAAAAGGTCGTGTTCAGCTAGGGGAAAGGAAGCTGTTTGGGGGATCCGGATAATAATCTGCGCCCCCGACTTCTTCGAATAGTGTTTGAACTCGTCCTTGGCAGTCTGTGCGTGGCGACTTATCGTGCGTATAGATGCCGCAACTTGACCGGGATTTTATGCAGTCACCCTCGATCGTATTGGTGGAAGATGATGGTCCGTTGCGGACACTGACCGCCCGCGCGCTGCGCGAGAACGGCTATGTTGTGCGCACGGCGGCCACTGGCGCGGAAATGTGGGTTGCGCTGGAAGGCGAACCTGCGGATCTGGTCGTGCTTGATATCATGTTACCGGGCACCAGCGGACTCGAACTGTTCCGCCGTTTGCGGCGGCAAAGCGATGTGCCGATCATCTTTGTTTCTGCACGTGGCAGCGAAGAAGATCGCGTGCTCGGGCTGGAACTGGGGGCAGACGATTATTTGGCCAAGCCGTTCAGCACCCGCGAACTGGTGGCCCGCATTGGCGCGGTGTTGCGTCGGGGCACGACGATGGGCAGCGATTCCTCGGGCGAAACCGGCGGACGTAGCGGGGATATCCGGTTTGATGGCTGGGTTGTATCGATGGCGCGCCGTGAATTGCATTCACCCAGCGGCGCGATGGTCGATCTGACCGGAGCGGAATTTGATCTGCTGGCAACCTTTATCGGACAGCCGCAGCGCGTACTCGGGCGTGAACGCCTGATCGAATTGTCGCGTACACGCTTGGGCGATAGCTCTGATCGCAGTGTTGATGTTTTGGTCAGCCGCTTGCGCCGCAAGCTTTCGGCAGCCGGTGGACCTGCGCCAATCGTGACGGTGCGCGGCGTTGGCTACATGTTCAGGGCGGAAGTGGAGCGCGCTTGAAGCTGTCGCGCCGCTTCGGACTGCCAGAGCGGCTGCTTGCGATCCTGCTGTTGGTCGCAGGAGTGGATTTTGCTGCCAACACGCTGTTGTTTGACCGTGCGAGCCGGTTTGCCCTGCGCGAGGATGATGCATCTCGTGTGGCAGAACATCTAGTGATCGCCAGCCGGATTATAGAAGACACCAACACCACAAACCGTGCGCGCGTGGCGCGGGATTTAAGCACCAACCGTTTTTCTCTGGAATGGCATGCCAAGGGGCCGCGTCCGGTCGGGTCGGTGGCACTGGCCGGAATGCGTGAACAGATTTTGGATGTGGCGACCGAGCTTGATCGCGCCGATTTGCAATTGCACCTGAAATCGGTGGGTACATTGGGCTCGATCGAGGGTTCCGTGCTGCTGCCTGATCGCAGCATCCTGAAGTTCCAGACTTATGCCAGCGCAGCCTGGGCATTGAACGCCGGGCGCATTATGACACTGCTTTTGCCGACGCTGGTTTTGGTGATTCTGGCATGGGCCTTGTTCCGCGCTACGCTGACACCACTCAGAACACTGGTGCGGGCATCGCGCACCGTGGGTTCGGGATCGCCTGAACCCATCGCCGAGCAGGGCACGGGCGAGGTGCGCGAATTGATCGCGGCCTTCAACCAGATGCAGCAGCGCATTCATCAGTCGATGACAGACCGCATGCAGTCGATGCTGGCGATTGGCCACGATCTTCGCACGCCGCTCGCCCGCATGCAGTTGCGGCTGGAACGCACCGGGCTGGATAGCGAAATGGTCAAGGAAATGACCGCGGACCTTGGCGAAATGCGGCATATGCTGGAATCGCTGCAAGCTTTTGTTGAAACAGGTGGTTCGCGCTTGCGGGCGGAGCGGATAGACTTGGCAGTGATGACGCAGACGCTGGTCGATACAGCCGCTGATAATGGACGCGATGCGATATTTGACGGTCTTGAAAGCCTTGAGATTATGGCGAGACCGGTCTCGTTGCGGCGGGCTTTGTCGAACCTGATAGAAAACGCGCTGCACTATGCCGGAAATGTACGCGTAACGGTGCGCCGTGATGGCGATTTTGCCGAGATTACTTTTGAGGATGACGGGCCGGGCATTCCTCCCGACCGGATGGAGGACGTGCTTCAGCCGTTTGTCCGGCTGGACACCGCAAGAGGCCGCGATACGCCTGGTATGGGGCTGGGCTTGCCGATCGTTCAAAGGGCCATTGCGCTGGATAACGGTACGATGCAGTTGCGAAACCGGGTGCAAGGCGGATTGTGCGTTATTGTTCGGCTTCCTTGTGCGATCGGCTGAGGGGCTAGCAATGTTTCGTTACAAAGCGGTCTGATTCAAGCAAAGGCCCTGACATAATTATGTAGGTAATCGCGGCAAACTCGCCGCGGTCAACCTATCCGTTATGGAAAAGGGAGACTAACATGAACGAGCTTCTTGGCCGCGTTTTTAGCTTCGAAAAAACGGTATTCCCCGATAGCCGCGAGCTGTTCGGCAAGCTTTCCACAGAAGGCCAGTCACCCAAGGCCCTGATGATCTCCTGCGCCGATTCGCGTATCGTGCCCGAACAGATCATGCAGGCAGAGCCAGGTGAATTGTTCGTCTGCCGCAATGCAGGCAATATGGTGCCTTCTTATGCAACGATGAATGGCGGCGTTTCATCGACCGTTGAATATGCTGTTGTGGCGCTTGGTGTGCGTGACATCATCGTATGCGGTCATTCCGATTGCGGCGCGATGAAAGCCTTGGCTGCGCCCGAAGCCCCTGAAGGCATGCCGAATGTCGTGGCATGGTTACGCCATGGTGCAGCGGCTGAACACGTGATTTCAAGCTGCGCTCCCCATCTTCATGGCGATGAGCGCGTGCGGGCTATCAGCTTGCAGAACATTATGGCGCAGATTGATCATTTGCGGACGCACCCTTCGGTTGCCGCTGCCATTGCCCGTGGCGAAATGGCCCTGCACGGCTGGTTCGTCGATATTTCTGCTGGCGTGGTTCTCGGCCTTGATGGCGATACCGGACAATTTATGCCGATGCGCGAAGATCGCGATTTGCCGGTTGCGCTGGCTGCCTACACGCGCGTGGCCAATGAGCCTGTTGCCGCAACACCATGCGCTGTTGCAGCCGAATGAGCTCGGCCACTACAGCGGTGCGCGATCAAGCGGGGGGGACAGGTCCCTTCCGCTTTTTCGCTCGTGACTTTACCGCATCGATCGTCGTGTTTCTTGTGGCCATGCCATTGTGCATGGGTATTGCGATTGCTTCTGGTGTGCCGCCTGAAAAGGGTCTGGTGACAGGCATTATCGGCGGAATCGTGGTTGGACTGCTGGCAGGATCGCCACTTCAGGTGAGCGGCCCTGCGGCTGGCCTTGCGGTGATCGTGTTCGAATTTGTCCGCGATAACGGGTTGTCGGCCTTGGGGCCGGTTCTGGTGCTCGCCGGTGCAATCCAGGTGATCGCCGGTGTGGCGAAGCTGGGCGGCGCGTTTCGTGCGATATCGCCTGCTGTGGTTCATGGGATGCTCGCGGGTATTGGCGCGTTGATCGTGATCGGGCAGTTCCATATCCTGTTTGACGAAAAGCCACTGTCGAGCGGGCCGGAAAATCTCGCGATGATGCCGGCGCGGTTGCTCGGGCTGACGCCGTTCAATCTTCAATCCACCGAATTTGCCTTGATGCTGGGCTTGCTCACCATTGGTACAATGATCGCATGGGAAAAGTTCAAGCCCGCGCGGCTGGGACTCCTGCCGGGAGCGCTGTTGGGCGTTCTGGCAGCCACGCTTGTCGCTTCGGGGTTTGGGCTAGAGGTTGCGCGCATTACCGTGCCAGAATCCATTGCTGCGGCTTTTGCCTTGCCCGAAGCAGGTGCGTTTTCCATCCTTGGCAATTCTTCGCTGATCCTTTCAGCCATCGCGATTGCCTTTATCGCCAGCGCTGAAACATTGCTTTCGGCAGCGGCGGTTGACCGGATGCACGATGGCGTGCGGACGGACTACAACAAGGAATTGCGCGCCCAAGGCGTAGGCAATTTGCTGTGCGGCGTGTTCAATGCCCTGCCGATGACGGGTGTGATCGTGCGATCATCAGCCAACGTGCAAGCAGGGGCTATGACGCGGTTGTCCGCCGTGCTGCATGGTGTCTGGATTCTCGGTTTCGTGGCCATGCTGCCATTTGTCCTGCGTGAAGTGCCGATGGCGGCATTGGGCGGCGTGCTGGTGGTGACCGGCTGGAAACTGGTCAGCCTGAAGCAGGTGCGCCACTTGTTCCATGTCTATGGGCTGCTGCCCGCGCTGATCTGGACCGCTACATTCTTGCTCGTCGTGACAACGGATTTGCTGACAGGTGTATTAGTTGGCCTGGCGCTGTCGGTTGTTGAACTTTTGCCCCTTGTGCGAAACCTTAAGTTCCGCGTAACCGAACATTCAGTTGGCGATGCTGTTAGCTTAAAGCTTGAGGGTGCAGCGACGTTCTTGGGGCTCACACGGTTGACGAATGCTCTCGACCAATTGCCGCAGGGCCGCAATGTGCAGTTGGACTTGGCTAGCGTTCACGCCATCGATCACACAACAGCGGAAATGTTGAGCGAGTGGGTGGCGCGCAGGCGGTTGCGCGGAGATGATGTGAAGGTTGTCGGGCAAGACCGGGTAATCAGTTACTTCGCTCAGCCTGCCTAAGTTTTGGTAGTCCCCAAGCTTGGTTGGGGATGACCTACTTTTGCAAAACATTGCCAAAATGTAATTGAAAGTTTCTAAGATTCAGTAATTCTTTTTTACGAATTAGAATACTTCTAGAAATGTTGAAGTGTTAAACAATGCGCCTATCGTGATTGCTAGCGATTGTAAGATTGGCAACGCGGTAGGCGCAGGTGGAACGTAGAACCTTTAAACAGGGAGCGTTCCGAATGAAGTTCAATATCTTAAATGCTGCAATGCCAGTTGTAGCTTTCGCCGCTTTTACTACGCCTGCTTTTGCAAGTGCAGATGATGCTTCGGCAGACGTTGGCGTTGTCAGTGAAGTGGCCTCGGATGAGGTGGCACCCTCGTTTTCTTCGGGTGATTTCGGCTCAGGTTATTCGGTAAGTCCTGTGACGGCCCAGAATGTTGCGGCTGCTAACACATATTCGATGGCACAAGACGGTGCTGGTGGTGGTTCCTCGGCTCGGGAATCAAGCTACACCGTTGCTTTGAATCAAGACAGCTTCTTTGGCTTTGCGCCATCGTTCAACGGTCTTATCCCGATCAATGAAACGATGGATTTCAGCTTTTATGGTATCTTTTGGACCAAGCCTGCATTCGGCCTGGGTCAAGGCAATACCGGTGATGACCTTTGGACCGAATTCGGCGTTGGCGTGAACTTCAATCTTGCCGATGGCAAGCTGAAGGTTAAGCCACAACTCGGTTTCACCAATGGCTCGCTGCTCTCAGGCGGTGAGCGGGTCGATGGCGCAACCACAGGTGCCCGCTTCCTTGACGGTATCGTGCCGAGCTTGACGATCAACTATAGCGACGACAAGTTTGAAGCGGAATACTATGGCGGCTACTATGCCGCATTGCGTCAGCGCAATGGAAACGCATCGCTTGATTTTGCGCATACTTGGCTCAACGCTGGCTACAAGGCGACCAGCAATGTTTCATTTGGTCCGCACTATGAACTGCTGTACAATACCCGCAACACCTATGCAGGCGGCGATACCGGCAAGACCTATGAATGGTTGGGTGGTTACGTTCAGTTTGTTTTGCCAAAGGGCATGTTCGCTCGGTTCACCGGCGGCTCGTCGATTGGTGACGGGGACAGCGGCGACTTTTACAAGATGAGTGTTGGCATGAGCTTCTAAGCAGGCGATAAGGAATGCGGGGCTGTGCTGAGGACATAGTCCCGCAATCTTTCAGAAAAAGTTTCTTGCAATATAGAAACAAACAGTGATATTTCGAGGGCTCTGTTGCGACAGGGTCCCTTTGAGAGTTCCTGCGCAGCAGACGCAGGTGGAACGTGATAATCCTTACAGGGAGCGTTCCGTATGAAGATTCGTTTGGCCGCAGCCGTTGCTGCTATCGCCATTGCCACCGCTGTGACTCCAGCGTTCGCACAGGAAGAAGCTGCAAGCCCGGTCACCGTATCGGGCAACACTGCGCTTGTGTCCGATTACCGTTTTCGCGGTGTATCACAGTCGGACCGCAACATGGCCATTCAAGGTGGCATCACCGTTTCGCATGAAAGCGGCGCTTATCTCGGCACTTGGGCTTCGAACCTTTCGGGTTGGGGCACCTTCGGCGGCGCCAACATGGAACTCGATCTGATCGCAGGCTATAAGGCCACTGTTGGCGATGCCACGGTCGATGTTGGCGCAACCTGGTACATGTACCCCAAGGGCTTCGATAACACCGACTTCATCGAAGCATATCTGAAGGTTTCGGGCACAGCAGGCCCTGTTGCTTTGACCGCTGGCGTTGCTTTTGCGCCCAAGCAGGAAGCACTGGGTAGCTGGTACGATGAAAACCGCTTCGGCCTCACCGCTGGCCAGGCTGCTGCTGCTGGTACTTACACCCGCGAAGGCGACAAGAACTCGAACCTCTATGTCTGGGGTGACGTTTCGAGCGCGATTCCTGATACCGGCCTGACCTTGAAGGCTCACCTTGGCTATTCGAAGGGTAACACCGGCCTTGGCCCGTTCGCTACCTCGGTATCTCCCACCGGCGAATATGCTGATTGGCTTATCGGTGCGGACTATGCGATTGGCGGTACGCCGCTGACGCTTGGCGTTGCTTACATCGACACCGACATCTCGGATGCCGAATCGGCCTATCTTTCGCCAAGCTTCACGCGCGGCCAGGATGGCACCGGTTCGATCGCAGCCGCTACGGTTGTTGTGTCGTTGACCGCGGCATTCTGATCCAGCGTCAGAATTAGCTTCGAAAGCCCTCTCTTCCTTCGGGAAGGGAGGGTTTTTTCGTGGTTCCTTCCTCATCAGCCGCGCAAACGTGAATTTATATGGGCAGGCTTATGCAGCGCTGATAATCCCCGCCAGCAGATGCCGTACGGCGACATAACTGGCACAGGATACGACAGAGCATGATTGAAGCAGGCCCCTCGTTCAAAGATAACCTTCAACAATTGCCTCCGATTGATGGCATCAAACGCATCGATCTTTGCGACGGGAATGGCGAGGTTGTGGCCAGCATTGAAAACCAACCGGGCAAGCAAGGGTCGGTTGCGGTGTACCAATATTTGCAGCAAGTGTTCGGGGCACTGGATGCGCAGGCAGCCGAACACGGCTTGCTGGTTTTTGCCGAACACACAATAGATGCACGTAACCGCCCCGGCGCTCACCCGAATGTTGACCGTTTGCTGGAGATCGCAGCAGGCGGGCCAGTGTTGCAGATAAAGATCAAGCACTCAGACCATTGATCTGGATCACTATTGCCAGCAACAAACGCTGTTAAAAAGCGGTAGGTTTGGTGTAGGGATGGCACATGCAGATCGCCCGGTACGGTCAAGTTCTATCGGTTATATGCGGGGTGTTGCTGGGCGTAGCACCCGCGATGGCATCTACCCTTGACGAAATGCGGGCAAGGGACCGGCGCAACAAACCGGACGCGGAACTGGCGGCATGGACTGCATTTGCGCCAGCCGCGCTGAACGAGCCCCGTACCTCAGCCGCCCAGCGCGCCGAAATCCATATGCGGCTGGCCATCGCTTTGTACCATGCCAAACATTACGCCGAAGGGTGGAAAGAAGCGCAACTGGCAGAGCAAGGCGGGGCTTTGGAGCCGCAATTCAAAGGCGAATTGGCGGCCTATCAGGCCCTGCTGCTGATCGATTTGAACCGGCTGGATGATGCCAAGGCTTATGGCACGAAAGCTTTGGAGCATGCCCGTGCCTTCGGTGGTGAAGATAGCGCCGCCGTGGCGTTGCCATACGATAGCCTTGCGATGATAGAATACGCCAAAGGCGATTACATCAAGGCAGAGCGCCTGATGTGCATTTCATCGGATCGTGCGCAAAAGCATCTGCCGCCAACCGATTCACGCGTTGCATCCAGCATGCTGGCCTGCGGAATTTTCCGTTATAATCTGGATGATGATGGCGCATGGGAAATCATGCGGCAGGCAGCCACATTGGCCTATGCCAACCTGCCGCGTGAAAGCTCGGTTGTGGCCATGGCGCTTAATGGTTCGGGCGGCGCGTTGATGCAGCTTGGCCGCTTTGCCGAAGCCGAAGACATCATCCGGCGCGAAATCGATGTCGAGCGCGCGGTTTACGGCGATACCAACATCAACGTCTACTATCCCCTTTCACTGTTGGCCCGTCTGCTGGAACTGCAAGGGAAACTGGAAGAGAGCGAAACGGTTTTCCGACAGGCGGCCGATTTCATTCACCAGGTAGGAGATACGGGATCAAATCCCGAATTGCGCGGCAATAGCTGGGTCAATTTGGGGGTCGTGCTGGAAAAGCGCGGTGACATTGCCGGTGCCTTGGCCGTGCAGCAAACCGCGCTGGAGGAATTGCGGGCGCATTTGAAGCCTGATCACGAATCCATCGCGCAAGCGGAGCGGCATTTGGCCCGTCTGCTGTCTTTGACGGGACGCAACGCCGAAGCTTTGCCGCTGGCCGAGGCGACGGTGGCGAAATTGGGCGTGGCACTGGGACCGCTTCACCGCGCCACGCTGGGCGCGCGCATTGAATACGCGCGGATGCTTGATCGCGCCGGACGCACCGGGCAGGCGTTCGCCGAGGCAAGTGCGGCGGCAAAGATCCTGGAAGAGCGGCAGCTTGATCTGGCATCGAAGCGTTCGGACATGGTCTTCCTCTCGCAAGTCACCACGCGCGGGTTCAGCGATTATGCCTATATCGCGTTGCGGGCGGGCAAGCGGGAAGAGGCTGTGCATGCGGCACAATTGGCTTCGATGTCGGAACTCACACTGGTGAATGCAGAGTTGAACGCGCGGGCCGTGGGGGCGGAAAAAGGGCTTGGCGTGCTGATCGAGCGGTTGCGCAAGGCCCGTTCGGCCCAACGCAATTTGCAGACTGACCTCGCCAAAGCAGAAGGCAGCGGCACCGGCGATCCCTTGGCCATAGGCACACAATTGAAGCTGCAACTGGCCGAGATCGCCGCGCTGAACCGGCAGATCACCGAGCAGTTTCCAAAGCATGCGGCCTTGGGCCGTCCCAGTCCCGTCGCGCTGGCCGCGATTCAGGCGCGGCTCACGGCCGCACAAGCTGTCATCATTCCGTTGAGCCTGAATGATCGCACGGCAACTCTGGCGATCACATCGACAGGCGTGTTCTGGGGGGAGGGGGCGGGCAGCAATCGGGATATTGAGGGCCTTGTGGCGCGCATCCGCCGCAGCATCGATTTTGCCCGCAGCGCGCCGGACCCCGGCACTGCACCGTTTGATAGCGAGGCCGCCTTTGCCCTGTATCAGGCTGTGTTGCCGCAGGATTTGCGCCAGCACATTGACGGCAAAACCGAATGGCTGTTTCCGGCCAGCGGACCGATTTCCAGCATTCCGCCTGCGCTGATGTTGAGTCAAAAGCCCCGAACGTCTGGCCAATTCGCCGATCAGGCATGGCTGGTCCGCGACCATGCCGTGTCGATCATTTCGGATTTCTCGGCACCGCGCACTGGGGTGAAAGAGCGTAAGGCATTAGAGTTTGCAGGCATTGGCGCGCCGCTGCTGCCCGCCGGTGATCTGCCCGAATTGCCCAAGGCGCGGGCCGAACTTCTGGCGATGTCCGGCGCCTTGGGCAGCGCGAGCAACAGGGTGCTAACTGGCGCTGAAGCCAATGAGAAGGCGGTCAAGGCGATGGATTTTACGCCTTATTCCGTCGTCGCATTCGCCACGCACGGGCTGACCAGCGGTGAGCGCAACGGGGTTAGCGAACCGGCCCTCGTGCTTACGCATGCTGTCAACGATAACGGCGGCGAAGATGGCGTGCTGACCGCCACCGAGATTGCGCAGATGACCATCCCTGCCGACTGGGTGATCCTGTCTGCCTGCAACAGCGGGGCAGGGCTCAATGCCTCGGCCCCCACCTATTCAGGCCTTGCGCGGGCGTTCCGGCTGGCAGGCGCGCGCAGCTTTTTGCTGTCACACTGGCCGGTGCGCGATGATGTTGCGGCGCAGCTTACCGTGCAGAGCGTGAAAGGTTCCGCCAGCGGCCGCAGCAAGCCCGAAGCGCTACAAGCGGCCATGCTGAACCTGATCCACGACCGCAAGACCAGCGGTAGCGCGCATCCAGCTATCTGGGCACCGTTCATCCTGATCGAAGACTAATCGATTACGAGATAATACCCGGCGGCATTGCTGGAGGGATTGCTCAGCACGATCTCGAACCGACCACTGAACAGCGGGGTCCATGTGCATTGGCGGTTGCGCGCTTTGCCCGGAGGGCAGACCGGCTTTGCCTCTCTATCCAGCACCGTGAAATCAAGCCCGGTCAGAACCGGCGTCGCTACTGCCACCCGCGCTGCCCGCCCGCCATCGAACAATTGCGGCAGACGCACCGATTTGCCCGGATCAATCATGCCCGCTTTATAGGCAGGCCCCAGCACCCGCCCACGGAACGGTTGTGTGCGCGGCATTCTGGCCTTGCTGCGCCAGACCGGTACGGGGTCAACCGTGTCCGGCGCAGCGCGCGCACCCATGCTGTCTAACGCTGCCAGCGCTACGCCCAGCCGCTTGGGATCGTTCTGCGCGGCCTCAGCCTCAGCCAGCAATTGCGCGACTGCCACAACCGGTTGCGAAGGATCATAGGCAACCGGAATGTCTGGCGCGCGCGCTGCACAGCCGCTGGCGGCGAGGCACGCAAGGATCAAGATGGCGCGTTTCATGGGGCAGGCTCCAGTATGAATTGTGCGCCGCGCGGCACATCGCCCAGCCTCAGTATAAGGCCGTGGCGTTCGGCAATGGCGCGCGACAGGGCAAGCCCGAGGCCATGCCCATGCTTTTCCCCCGGAGCCGTCGCGCGGGCGAAGCGTTCAAAAATACGCTCGCGCTGGTCCTGAGCAATGCCGGGGCCATTGTCTTCGATCACGATACGGGGGCCGGGTTCAAGCGTCAGCCCGATATGCCCGCCCTCGGGCACATATTTGATCGCGTTATCCAGCAGGTTGGACAGCAGGCGGGTGATCTGCATGCGTTCGCCCAGCATCGTTACGCCCGGCGTGATATTGGTTTCCAGCAGCAGATCGGCATCTTCGGCACTGTCTTCATAAAGGTCGGCCAAACTGGCAACGATGCCGCTCAAATCAATCTCGGCAAGGCCCGCCAGTTCCCCACGGCGGCTTTCGGCGGAGGCTATGTCGAGCAGGGAGTCCAGCAGCGTGGTGATCCCGCGAATATCCTCGCGCGATTGCCCGATCGGTCCGCCCGGTGGCTCGGGACGACCCTGCATCGCCGCGCCCAGCCGGTTATCCAGATGCATCAGCGGCGTGCGAATTTCGTGGGCTACGTGCTCGGATACCTGCTTGTAGGCCTTCACCAGTTGCGCTTGCCGCGCGAGCAGGCGCGCGCCGTGCCCGGCCATTTCGTCAATCTCGTCGCCCCCGCGCAACCGCGCCGGGAAACTGCTGGCGCGCCCATCCGCAGCGGCCCCCAGTGCCACATTCACAGCATCCATCCGCCGGGCAAGATGGCGCGAGGTGATCAAGGCCACCAATGCCACAGCGCCCACGATGGCCGCGCCCACGCCCAGAAACACTGCCGAAATCACCAACAAGGAGGCTTGATCGCGGTCATACTGGCGGGCCACAAGCAATTGCAGATCGGGAGCAAGTTTCGCGCTTTGCGCATAAACGTCTGTGCCATCGGCCAGCGTGACAAACCCTTCTTCGGACAGCGCGGCATTGAGTGGCGGCCAGCGGCGGATATCTCCGGACAAGGGGCGGCCAGAACCGTCTGCGATAAGATAGCGGGATCGCCGTCCTTCAAGGCTCACCACCTCTTGCCGGTCGTTCACGCGGCGCAGCAATTCGGCGCGGCCAGCGGTTGCATAGATATCGATCAGGCCAGCAAGATCGGTGGCGACCGTCGCCGAAAGCGAGGCGCGGGTCTGGCGTTGAATGGTGATCGTCGTCACTGCAAACAGCACCGCTACGGCGATGATCGCAATCACGATTGATGCTGCCGTCAATTGGCCAAAGATCGAGCGGCTGCGCGAGCGGGGTGGAGATCTGCGGCTTGATCGCGCCATCATTCGCCGGTCGTCAGGCGGTATCCTGCGCCCCAGATCGTTTCCAGCGCAGGGCAGGCAAAGCCGTCCTCCAGTTTGCGCCGCAACCGCCCGATGTTCACATCGACCACATTGGTTTGCGGGTCGAAGTTCATGTTCCATACATCGCGCAGCAGCATTTCGCGGGTGACGGTTTCGCCTGCGTTTTCCATGAAATAGCGGAACAGCGCGAATTCACGCGGTGAAAGCGCAATGTGGCGTCCGCTGCGAAAGCCGGTGCGCGCCTTCACATGGCATTCAAACGCGCCATAGATGATCACCGCGCCGTGGACTTTGCCCGATGACCGGCGGTGCAACGCCTTTACCCGCGCCAGCAATTCCTGTGGCTCATAGGGCTTGGCCAGATAATCATCGACGCCAGCCTGCAACCCCTCGATCCGGTTTTCGCTGCGGCCCAGCGCAGAAAGCATCAGCACGGGCGTATCGACGCCTGCCGCGCGCAGCCGCGAGACCACGGTCAGCCCGTCAATATCGGGCAACATCCGGTCAAGGATGATCACGTCAAACGCTTCGGCACCGGCGCGCTGCAAACCGCTTGTGCCCGTTTGCTCCCACGCCAGCCGCTCACCATCTGCTGCGACAAGCGTGCGCACCGCCTCGGCAGCCCGCGGATCATCTTCTACATAAAGTATATTGAGCTCGCTCAACCTATTTGCCCCCAGGCAGACAGTTGCTTACACAACAAAACCGTCCGGCGTGAGTATTTCACGCCGGACGGCCTGCATGCAACAGTTCAGTTTTCAACGCATGTCCTCTATCGAGACCCAGCCCTTGGTGCCGAAGCTGTCCTGGACCTCGATAAACAGACCTTGGCGCTGACCGGTGGGGGAGAGAGCGGTCCCGGCCCGAACGGTGCGAAGGCTTGCAGAATTCTTGTCCGGGCCAGCACGCATCGCGGTGTCGACGGCGGTGGTTGCGGTCGCCGCTGCGGGGGCAAGGGGCGCTGCGGCTGGTACCATTGATGCCAGCGCGGGGCCTTGTGCCGATATCGCGTTGAAGGCTTTGATAAAGGCCTCGATCAGCATCTGACCGTCTTTGCTACCGGCATAGGCCGCGCCTGCTGCGCCATTGGCTACCGCGCCGATAGTGCCGCCGTTGCCGCCAAACGAAAGCGTGGTCTTCTTCACTTCGCCAGAGCCTTGCGCAAGGGTTTGGCCGTTGGCAGGACTGACAAGGCGGATGCCTGCAGCCACGACCTTTTTCTTGCCGCCAAAACCGCCGAACATGCCAAGCATCGCCCCGCCGCCCGGAACGCCGCGCAACAGACCGCTGGCCGCGCCTGAACGGACAAGGCCTTCCATGGCCACGCCTTTGGCTGTCTCGATGGACTTATCGACTTCCTCTTTGTCGCCTGCGATCACGTTCATCAAAAATGAAGCCGGTGTGCCGCTGGCGTTCGAATGAATGCTGAAGCAGCCTGATTCTACCGCCAACGCCGCAATCAGTTCACGCGGAGAGCCGAGGCCATATTTGGTCCACCCTTGCGTGTCGCCATCCACCAGAGCCACCGAGCCATAGCTCTTGTCACACTCGTTAAGCGTAACAGGCGGTTCTTTGTCCGCCGCTGTTGCTGCTGTCGGTATCCCGCCGAGCATGGCAGTTGCCAGCGCGAAAGTGGCGATGAACTGGTTTCTGCGGTACATGGCTGACACCCGTCGAAAACGTCCCGCCATGTTTGGCGGTGCATTCCGATCATGGTGCGGTTGTGCCGGTTGCGACACACAACAGTGCTGTTACTCCTGTGACAAATCCCGTCATCTTGCTTAACAAGTGATACTTTTTGCAGTTCTCATCGGTTGAAAGCAGATTGGGCAGGCGGGATCGTGCTAACCGGCAAAGTCTTCCAGCGGTTGCACCACACCAAAGCTTTCGTTCGAAGGTTTGCCCTTCAAGGGCGGCAATTCCACCTTCTCTTCAGCCACAGTATGGTCGGGAATGCGGTCAATCAGGTTGCGGATCAGGGTGAGGCGGCCAACTTTCTGGTCGTTGAAATTCACAAGGGTCCATGGCGCAGCGGCAGTATGTGTGGCCGCCAGCATGGCCTCGCGCGCCTTGGTATAGGCATCGTATTGCTCGCGTGCTTTCACATCGATGGGGGAAAGCTTCCAACCCTTTAACGGATCATCGTGGCGTTCGGCAAAGCGCTCTTCCTGCTTTTCCTGATCGCAGCATAGCCAGTATTTCAGCAAGATAATGCCATCATCAACCAGCATGTCTTCAAAGCGCGGCACCGCTTTCAGGAAAGCATCAACCTGCTCCTGCGTGGCATAGCCCATCACCTTTTCAACGCCTGCGCGGTTGTACCAACTGCGGTCAAACAGCACCATTTCGCCCGCCGTTGGCAGATGTTCGACATAGCGCTGGAAATACCATTGCCCGGCCTCGCGCTCGGTCGGTTTGGCCAAGGCCACGGTGCGGACCTGTCGAGGATTGAGGTGCTGGCGGATGGCCGTGATCGCCCCGCCTTTGCCCGCACTATCACGCCCCTCCATCACTACCACCACGCGCTTGCCTGTGGCTGCGATCCAACGCGCAAGATCGACCAGTTCGCGCTGGAGCGGTTCGAGTGATGCTTCGTATTCCTTGCGCTTCAACCGGCTCATTCCAATCTCCTGATCCCAATCAGCGCTTTTACTGAATATCAGATATTGCCGCGATTTCCTGCTCGGCGGCACTGGCCGCGGCGATCAGCGTGCGCAGCGCTGCGGCGGTGTCTTGCAGCAGGCCTGCGTTCAACGGGCGCTCACCGCTGACAAAGCGGCGGATCGCGCGCTCATCAATGTCCAGCCGCCGTGAAGCCGCAGTCACGCCGCCCAGAACCTGAATGCAATGCGCAAAGCGTTCGCGCGCCTCGTCCATCGTGATTGAAACAGTCATCTAAATCAGTCCTTGGCCAGTGCTTCGAGGAAAGTGCTGATCCGCCGCGCATTGACGCCCAGATCCCCGACACCAACCCGGCTGACTGAGCGCATGTCAACTTTCGATCCCCGTCCGTCCGCCGTTGGCTGTATGCGCAGGACGATGTCATCTTTGAAACGGATGAATGAAACGCTTGCCGTAGCTTCAAGATGGCCGCGTGCAGGATCGCTCTTTGCAATTTCCCATCCCGCCTCGCGGGCCAGTCGTTCGGCCTTTGCGGTTATCACCGGCACGGGCTGGGCAATGGTGATGGCGCGCAATTGGCCATAAGCTTGTGCGTGGATCTTTTGCCAGTTCTCTACTGTGTCCACGCCCACCAGATTGTCCGGGCGCAAGGCCAGCACTTCAAACTTCGGAGGATCGGTGAGGTCCGTGGTCAGATCATGCAAGGATGGTGCATCGCCTGCGGTCATCGGACGCGATGCCAGAAAACCGGTATAGAGCGCTGCAATCGCCATAGCGCCCAGCAGGCCCTTCTTGGCCGAGAGCGGCGTGTGCAATCCGCGCCACAGCGCGAAGAGCCCGAAAATCAGACCGATCAGCGCGACAAGGCCGCCAAGCGTGAAGGCCGCAAAGCCGATCATCTTGCCGACAATGTCATAGCGCGCCAGCACCAGTCCCACGGCGGCCACTGCCAGCGCGGCGATGATCAATCCCTTCGCCCACTTCGCCACGCGTGCGCCCCTGAGTGCGGGGGCTTTTCCGGATATTGCCATCATCGCCGAATCCTCAATCCCGTGTTTTCCATGCAAGTACCATCAGGCAGGTTATGCGAAGGCGTCAACCTGCATTGCAGGTGTGCCAGATGGACAAGACTCGCACCGCTGGCGGATAAGTGCCATTGGATCGCCAGATGACCGAACGGATTATCCTTGGCGGTGGCGGCCACGCGCACCTTTCTGTGCTCGCAGATTGGGCCAAGCGCCCCCTGCCGCAGACCGAACGCTGGTTGGTCACCTCTGCACGGCACACTGCCTATTCCGGCATGCTGCCGGGCTGGCTGGCGGGCAATTACCGCGCGGATGATCTGTTGATCGATCTTGAACCTTTGGCACAGTGGGCAGGCGCGCATCTGGTGATCGGCGATATCGTGAAGCTGGACGCCGACGCCGCCAAAATCGAACTGTCCACCGGCGTTCAGATGGCTTTCGATGTGCTCTCGCTGGCGACCGGCGGCGAGGCCAATGTGGTAAGCCTTGCGGCACTGGGGGAAAGGCTGTTGCCGGTAAAGCCGGTCGACGCATTCCTTCGCAAATGGACAGCCTTTGCCGAAGAGGCGCAGCAACGCGGCACGGTGGATGTTGTCGTGGTCGGCGGCGGTGCGGCAGGGGTTGAGATGGCCTTCGGGGTTGAAGCGGCGCTGCGCCTTCGCGGTGTCCGGGGCACCGTTTCGCTGGTTACCCCGCAAACCGGCTTTCTGGCGGACCATGCCGCTAAAACGCGGGCGCTGGCGCAAGCAGCCTTGGCGCGGTGCGGCATCGGGCTTCACTTTGCCAAGGCCACCGGAACCGCCGAAGGTGTGATCCTTTCCAACGACACATTCCTCCACGCCGATTGCGTAGTGGCCGCAACCGGCAGCCGTGCACAAGCATGGCTCGCACAATCGGGACTGGCCTGCACGGCCAAAGGGTTTGTGCAGGTTGGCGCGAATTTGCGCAGTATCTCGCATCCCGGCATTCTGGCCGCAGGTGACGTTATCGAACGGACAGACCGCCAACTCGCACGCTCGGGCGTTCATGCCGTGAAAGCAGGGCCGATCCTTGCCGCCAACATCCGGGCGAGCGTTGCAGGCGATAGAGATCAAGCCTACACCCCGCGCCGCCGCACGCTCTATCTGATGGCATATGATAGCCGCCAAGCCATCCTGTCATGGGGGCCATTGGCAACCGCCGGCCATTGGGTCTGGCGGCTAAAGGACTGGATCGACCGGAGTTTTGTGCGACAATATCAGGTTTAGAACGGCCCAAATGCAAACCGAAAGAAACCGCAAGTGAAGCGCACCGTCATTGCCATCGTGTTCGCCCTTGCGCTGGCCGCGTGGTTTCTGCTCGATCTGGGCCAATACCTGACGCTGGATAGCCTGAAGGCACAGCAACAGCAGTTGGATGCCTTCGCCAAGGCGCAGCCGCTGGTGGTCATCGCTGCGTTCTTCATCGGCTATGTCACGCTCACCGCGCTTTCGGTGCCGGGGGCTGCGATCATGACGCTGGCGGCGGGCGCTTTGTTCGGCGTGGTTGTTGGCACTGTGCTGGTCTCTTTCGCATCAAGCATCGGCGCAACCCTGGCATTCCTCGCCTCGCGCCATGTGCTGCGCGATGGCGTGCAGGCGCGGTTCGGAGCGCGTTTGAAGCCGGTGAACGACGGCATTGCGCGCGATGGCGCGTTCTACCTGTTCTCGCTGCGGCTGGTGCCCGTGTTCCCGTTCTTCGCGGTGAACCTGCTGATGGGCCTTACGCCCATCCGCACACGGACGTTTTATTGGGTCAGCCAGGTCGGCATGCTGTTGGGTACGGTGGTTTATGTAAACGCCGGAACCCAGCTCGCCCGGATCGAGAGCCTGTCCGATATTGCCTCGCCCGGCCTGATCGGATCATTTGTCGCCCTTGCCGCGCTGCCGTGGATCGCCCGCTGGATCATGGGACTGATCCGTGCGCGGCGCATTTATGCCCGATGGAAGCGGCCCCGCCGGTTTGATCGCAACATGGTGGTGATTGGCGCTGGCGCTGCGGGCCTTGTGTCCTCGCTGATCGCGGCAACAGTGAAAGCGCGGGTGACGCTGGTTGAAGCAGGCAAGATGGGCGGCGATTGCCTCAATTACGGCTGCGTTCCATCCAAGGCTCTGATCAAAAGCGCCAAGGTGGCCCACGCCATGCGCCATGCCGATGCCTATGGGTTTGAGCCATCAACGCCGCAGTTCAGCTTCCGCAAAGTCATGGCGCGGGTGCATGACGTGATCGCCGCGATTGAACCGCATGACAGTGTCGAGCGCTACACCGGTCTCGGCGTCGATGTGGTCAAAGGCTATGCCAAGATCATCGATCCGTGGACGGTCGAGATCGCTTGTAATGACGGTACGGTTGAGCGGCTGACCGCCCGCGCCATCGTGATTGCGGCAGGCGCAGAGCCGGTGGTCCCCGCGCTGCCCGGCTTGGCGGATAGCGGCTACCTTACCAGCGATACGCTGTGGGAGCATTTTGCCCGGCTGGACGAGATTCCCCGCCGCATAGTCGTGCTAGGTGGCGGACCAATCGGTTGTGAATTGGCGCAAGCTTTTGCCCGCCTTGGCGCGCAAGTTTCCCAAGTGGAACAGGGCGAGCGCATCCTCTCGCGTGAGGACGACGACGTTTCAGAACTGGCGCGCGCAGCTCTCACAGCTTCAGGCGTTACCGTGCTGACCGGGCACGAGGCCTTGCGCATCGAACAGCGCGATGGCCAGCGCAGTATTGTCCTGCGCGGCGGGGGCGGGGATATCGAGCTTCCCTTTGATGCCTTGATCGTGGCCGTAGGACGCAAGCCGCGCCTCACCGGCTATGGCCTTGAAGACCTTGGCATCGAAATCGAGCGCACCGTGGTGACCGATGAGTACCTCGCCACAATCTATCCCAACATCTTTGCCGCAGGGGACGTGGCAGGCCCGTACCAGCTTACCCACGTCGCCGCGCATCAGGCATGGTATGCCAGCGTCAACGCGCTGTTCGGGCAGTTCCGCAAATTCAAGGCTGATTACCGCGTGATCCCGTGGACCACTTTTATCGATCCCGAAGTGGCGCGCGTGGGCATCAATGAACGTGAAGCGCGCGAGCAGGGTATTGCCCATGATGTGACGGTCTATCCCATGCATGATCTGGACCGCGCGATCGCCGAAAGCGCGACTCAAGGCTTTGTCAAAGTGCTGACCGCGCCGGGCAAGGACCGCGTGCTTGGCGTTACCATCGTTGGCGAACATGCAGGCGAATTGCTGGCCGAATATGTGCTGGCGATGAAGCACGGGCTGGGCCTCAACAAGATCCTCGGCACGATTCACACTTATCCGACGATGGCCGAGGCCAACAAATTTGCCGCAGGCGAATGGAAGAAGAAGCACGCCCCGCAAACTTTGCTAAAGCTGGTTGAACGCTACCACACATGGCGGCGCGGTTAATCACCAACCCTTTGAATATCGAACATTCCGTCGGACCGGAGACCCCCTTTGCGCCTATCTCGCCTGCTTTTTTCCGCCAGCCTCGTGGCGGTGATTGCCAACGCAGCCCCCGCTTTGGCGCAGCAAGCCGGCATCCGGATCGCTTTGGTCGATGCGCAAAGCGGTGCGCCGCTGGCCGATACGGACATCAGTATCGAGAACGCCTCCATCGGTTATGTCCGCACGGTGCGGTCTGATGCACAAGGTTTTGTGCGCATTGAAGGGCTGACGACGGCAGGAACATATCGTGTGACGCCGCTTGCCGCCGGGCGCTTTGCGGGCGATGGCGGAGCCTCTGTCATCTTGCGCGCCAACTTCACCAGCAGTATAACATTGCGTTTGTCCCCTGCGGCTGGCGGGGCGATCACGGTTACCGGCGTGCGCAGCGTCACAGGCCTTAACACCGTCAACGCCGAAGTCTCCGCCTCGCTGGGGCGCGAGGAACTGGCGGCCTTGCCGATTGAAGGGCGCGATGTGATCGGATCGCTGGTGCGCCTGCCGAACGTGGTCGCCTCCACCGGTTTTTTCCCCGAAGCGCCGTCGATTTCGATCAACGGATCGAACGGGCTTGATACCAATTACCTGCTCGACGGGCTGGACAATAACGAGAACTTTCTGGGCGGGATCAAGTTTCCGGTGCCGCTGGGCTTCACCCGCGAAGTCACCGTTCTCGCCAATTCTTATTCGGTGGCCTATGGCCGCACCGCAAATGGCGTGGTCAATTACACCTCGCCATCGGGCAGCAACGATTTCCACGGTGAGGTTTACACACTGGTCCGGCCCGGACGCCCGCTCGACGCAGCATCGCCGTTCCCGCGCCGTGATCTGTCGGGCAATGCCGTGGGCGAAAGCTTCGAGCGCTATCAAGCAGGCGGCAGCGTGAGTGGCGCTTTGGCGCGCGACAAAACGTTCTTCTACGCCAACCTGGAATATACCCGCGACCGCAATGTGCAGGTTGTGGATGCGCCTGCGCTGGGCGTGGTCGATAGCGTCACCGCGCATAATACCTTCCTGCTCGGCTCGGTGCGGATCGATCACCGGTTGACCGAGGACTGGACCGTAGCCTTGCGCGCTAGTGCCGGGCGCGTGACGATTGACCGGCCGGGCGGCGGGCTTGGCGGCGGCAATGTCACGTTCCCCTCGGCAGGCTCGGATCAGGACCGCTTCTCGACGCTCGTCGCCGCCACGGCCAGTTATTCGGGCGATGAATGGAGCTATGATGGCGCGTTGCAATTCAGCCGGTTCCGCTGGGACTATGGCAAGCCCAAGGGCGATGCAGGACCGCAAGTCACCATCCGCGATCCCAGCGGGTTGACTGTCGGCGTGGTCGGCCATCCGGGTTACGTGTTCAACGATCTGGAGGAAACCTGGCAGACCACGCACCGCCTCCAGCGCAAACTTGGTAGCCACAAGCTTACCGTTGGAGCCGATCTGATCCGCTCGGACTTCGCCCTGCTGGGCGGCGGCAATCCCGATGGCAATTTCACGGTGGACCTTACCACCGCGCAGCTTTCATCACTGGCATCGCGAGGGCTTTCCCTGAACGCGCAGGACGTCCTCTCGCGCAATCCCGCTGTCGCCAATTATACCGTTGAACTGCGCCCACAGGCCTTTGGCACCAGCCAGACGCAAGTCGCGTTCTACATCGAGGACGAGTGGCAGCTTGGCCCGAAGCTGACCGCCACACTGGGGCTGCGCTGGGATTATGACAGCCTGACAGCGATCGTTGCACGGCAGGGCGGCAGCATGGGCGGCGATTATGATAACATCGCCCCCCGCTTCTCGCTCAATTACCGGCCCGACGCGCGGTCCACGCTGCGGTTTGGCGCGGGGCTGTTTACCGGCAAGATTTCCTACGCGGTGATTTCAGATGCCTTGCAACGCAACACAACATCGGCGGGTTTGCGCACCCAGCTGCGTCAATTGCAATCGCAGGGGTTGATTGCTCAAGGGATCGAACTTGGCAGCGTGACGTTTGACGGCAATCTGGGCGTCTCGCCGCCGTGCGCCACGGCTGCGGCGTGCCCGTCACCGGCCCAAGTGCAGGCCTTGCGCGATACGGCAACGCTGGGCGAGGCGCGTATTCTCAACCCGAACGGCTACAAAAGCCCGTGGAGCCTGCAATTGAGCGGCGGCTACCAATTTCAGGCGAGCGACACGATCACGCTTTCGGCCGATGCGATCTACAGCCGCTCGCACAACCTGATGCGCCTGCGTGATCTGAACGCGCCCGCTGCCTTCACGCCCGATCTGGCCAACTTGAACGAAGCCAACGTCGCCTTGTTGCGCAGCCAGCCAAGCAATGCGGCGCGATTGGCGCTGGCCCGCACGCTCGGCCTTGTGCGCAGTGTGGCCGATGCCGATGCGACGCGCCCGGTTGCATCGATACCCGGCGGTGCGCGCCAGATCACCGTTTCGGAATCTGCGGGGCGGTCAGAATACAAGGCGTTGATCTTGCAGGCAAACAAGGCGCGGGGCAGCGATGCATACGCCTTCCGCCTGTCCTACACGCTCGCCAACCTGAACAACGATACCGACGATATCAATTTCCGCGCTGCCAATACCAATGATTTCAGCACCGAATGGGGGCCTTCGGCCAATGACCGGCGGCATGTGATTTCGGCGGTGGGGTATCTTTATCCGCTTGATGGCATGACGCTGAGCGTGGCGGGGCTGTTCCAATCGGGCCAACCGGTAAACCTCGTGCCCGATGCGCGGATTTTCGGCACGCAAGACCTCAACGGCGATGGGGCCTCGTTCGGCGAAAACTTTGTCGGCAATTCGGACCGTTATCCCGGAGCCCCGCGCAATTCGGCGAGACTACCATGGTCGGCCAGTGTCGATCTCGGCATCCGCTATGCCGTTCCCGGCCTTGGCGGGCTGGAATTGAGCGCTGACGTTTTCAACCTGTTCAACGCCAATAACCAGTCAGGCTTTGCCAATGCCGCCACCACCTCTAATCAGGTGCAGTTCGGCGGCGGTGCGCCTTTCGTGCAGCGCAATGCCGGGCCGCCGCGCCAGTTCCAGTTCGGTGCAGCGTTGAAGTTCTAGGGGAATCTGAGGTTTATGGCGATCCTGCAACAAGCCCAGGGCCTTATCGGGATCGCGGTGATCTTGGCTCTGGCGTGGGCATTTTCGGAAGATCGCAAGACCCTGCCCGGCTGGCGCTGGGCGGCAGGCGCGATTGCGATGCAACTGGTGTTGGCGCTGCTGATCGTGCGTGTGCCTGCGGTGTGGGGCCTTGTTGGCGGCATCAACCGCGCTGTTTCCGCCATTGAAACTGCGACTTTGGCGGGGTCGAGCTACATGTTCGGCTATCTCGGCGGCGCTCCGGTGCCTTTTGTGCTGAGGCCGGGGGCGGGGCAGCCGATGGTGATTGCGTTCCAGATACTGCCGCTGATCATCGTGTTTTCCGCGCTTACCGCGCTGCTGTGGCATTGGGGGGTGCTGAAATGGGTGGTCAAAGGCTTGTCTTGGGCCTTGCGCAAGACCTTGGGCGTGACCGGCGTGGTCGGCCTGAATGCCGGAGCGAACATCTTTCTGGGGGTGGTGGAAGCGCCGCTGATCGTGCGGTCATGGTTTGCAAAGATGTCGCGGGCCGATATGTTTGCGGTGATGGTCCTGTCGATGGCCAATATTTCCGGCGCTTTATTAGTGCTTTACGCAACCACCTTGGCGCAGCAACTGCCCGATGCGGTGGGGCACATGATCGTCGCCTCGTTCCTGTCGCTTCCCGCCGCGATCCTGATTGCGCGGATCATGGTGCCTGGTGCGGGCAGTGCTGAGCCCGAAGAGCCCACCGCCGAGGTCGAATATGAGAGCACGATTGATGCGATCATCAAGGGTACAATGGACGGGGTGCAACTGGTGCTGGCGGTGATCGGAATCATCATTGTTATCTTTGCTTTGGTGAACCTTGCCGACCAGATTCTTGGCGCAACCTTGCCCCTGATCGGCAATGAACCGGTGACGGTGAAGCGTGGTTTCGGGTGGCTTTTTGCGCCCTTTATTTGGACTCTTGGCGTGCCTTGGGCCGAAACGGGCACGGCGGGCGCGCTGATGGGGACCAAAGCGATCCTTAACGAATATGTCGCCTATCTCGAGTTTGCAGGTCTGCCCGCAGATGCCCTTTCGGGGCGCAGCAAACTGATCGTCACGTATGCGCTGTGCAACGTGGCCAACCTTGCCAGCGTCGGCCTGCTCGTCTCGACCATCTCCACCCTCGCGCCCGACCGGCGGCGCGATGCGGTTTCGCTTGGCATGAAAAGCTGGATCGCGGGCAATCTGGCATCGGCCATGGGGGCGGCGGTGATCGGGCTGGTTACCCCCATCGCCATTGGCGCGGCCTGACATGTTCGACGCCCGCCTGCGCCCGCTGATCGATCCGCCGCTTAATGCCGCCGGGCGCTGGATTGCGGCGCGGGGCATCAGTGCGAATATGATCACGCTGGCGGGCCTTGCGCCTGCGTTGTTGGCTGCGTTGGCGATTGCGCAGGAGGCCTATGGCGTGGGCCTTGCCGCTATCGTGCTGAACCGCCTGCTTGATGGCCTGGATGGAGCGGTGGCGCGGGCGCGGGGGATGACGGACTTTGGCGGTTACCTCGATATCCTTGCCGATTTCGCGTTCTATGTGGCCGTGCCCATCGGCTTCGGCCTTGCGGCCCCGGCCAATGCGGTGCCTGCGATGCTGCTGGTGGCCAGTTTCACCCTGACCGGCATCAGCTTCCTTGCCTTTGCCACGATCGCTGCCAAGCGCGGCGAGGAGACGCAGGCGCACGGGCGCAAAAGCTTCTTCTATTCCACCGGCCTTGCCGAGGGTACGGAGACCATTGCGGTGTTCATCGCGATGTGCCTGTGGCCGCAGCACTTTGCGGCCATCGCATCGGGCTATGTCGCGCTTTGCCTGCTGACGGTTATCCAGCGCAGCCTGATCGCGGCCAGAACCTTCGGTTCCTAGCTATATCCTACACCGATTGCAGCGGGGCGTTGCCTTTCGCGGACCGGACGTAGCGTCCGGCAATGGCGGAGGTAAAGTCTTTGGTTATTATGGTGGAAACGGTCACGAACTCTGCGGTGGCAGCCTCATGTGTCAGGGTGACCATGGTATAGCCCTTGTGGTCCTGATCGCAGAACGCAACTTCCGGGCTTTGCGCCGCAATCACTTTGCCAAGGCCCGGCAAGAGCGAGCCATAAGACGGGCTGGTGACGGCGGTGGCCCCAAATTCGGCACCGATCAGAACGCCACTATCGTCATAAAGATCGTTGGCCCATGCGGCGTGGCTGTCTCCGGCAAAGGCGATGGTATTGGCACCCACTTTGCGCAACATGGCGTAAAGGCGTTCGCGGGCAGGGGGATAGCCGTCCCATGCATCCATGTTGAACGGGATGCCGGCCTTGAACGCATCTTGCGACCGGGAAATCTGGCCGCGATAGGCTTCAGGCATTTTTGTGAGTATGGCCTCGAACATCTGATCACCCAGCGCTGCCCGCAGATCGGGGCCGGGGACGCGGGCCATGACCACCTGATTGCCCAACAATTGCCACGGCGTTCCAGCCTTGACCGATTTGGCCAGCACGCCCTCCAGCCATTGCATTTGCGCAGCGCCCAGCAGTTCGCGCTTGGGGTCCTGGCGCTGTTCGAGCATCGTTGTGATCATCGCCGCATCAGGAACAGCGCCTTTGAAGGCCACCTGCTGATCGCGTGCCAGCAGCCGCGTTTCAACCATCGCCAGCGTGGCCAGATCACCGAATTCAAAGCTGCGATAGATCGCGGCCGGGTCTGAACCGAGGGCGGGGTTGCGGATCGGCATCCATTCGAAATAGGCCTGAAGCGCTGCGGCTTTGCGCGCGCGCCAATCGCCTTCTTTGGCCGGATCATGGTTTTCTGCGCCGCCAAGCCAGGCATCGTTGGCAGTTTCATGATCGTCCCAAACGCAAATGAATGCGGCACGGGCATGGGCTGCTTGCATCTGCGCATCGGCTTTCACTTGCGCATGGCGGCGGCGATAATCATCGAGCGTGACAATCTCGTGCGCCGGATCGGGCAGGCGGCCAATCTTCTTGCCAATGTCGGTGCCATAACCTTCGGCGCCATATTCATAGATATAGTCCCCAAGGTGAAGCACCACATCAACGCGTTCTTGGCGTGCAAGGTCGGCATAGGCGTTGAAGTAGCCGCCGGGATAAAGCTGGCATGACACCAGCGCCATCACCACTTTATCGGTTGCCCCCACAGGCAGCGTGCGCAGCCGCCCCTTGGGCGAGGTCGTGCCATTCTTGCAGGCAAACCAGTATTCGTATTCGGTGGCAGGCTTAAGCCCGGTGACTTCCACTTTCGCGGTGTGATCGGCTACGGCAGAGGCCGTCACTTTGCCTGTGCGCAAGGGCTTGGCGGTACCGGGAAGCGCAACGTACCATGTCAGCGGAACGTCACCCGTCGCACCTTGCGCCACGGTTGCCCGCGTCCAGATTATCGCGCCATCTTGCGCCGGATCGCCGCTGGCCACCCCATGCAGGAATTGCGCTTCCTTCAGCAGCGTCGCTGCCTGTGCGGCAGGTGCCAGCCCCATGGCCAACCCGGTCGTCGCGCTCGCGCCCATCAGCGAGAGCATATTGCGGCGGTTGATCTGTGCGGTCATCGTGCTGGTATCCTGTCGAACGAAGCTGAAGGCAAGGCTAGGCGTATTAGAAACGTGCCGTGAACGCAGCCCCGAAGAAGCGCGGCTCGCCCGGGATCAGCGTTGGAATGCCAAATGCCCCGCCGGTGTTGCCCGCATCCAGCAGGTAGTTCTTGTCCGTCACATTGCGCATGAAGGCCGACAATTCGTACTTGTCATCCGCAAACGCAACGCCGCCACGAATGTTAACCAGCGTTACCGCTTCCTGGCTGGTGCGCGGGTTGTTGGGCAGTTCGAAAAAGATCTTGCTGCGATAGGTGATTGATGGCGTCATGAAGAACCGCGCACCGCCGCCGAGCGGTGCATCAATGGTAAAGCCGCCTGCGGCCTGCCATTCAGGCTGAAGCCGGAAACGCGCGCCCGAAAATGTCGGGGCGAAGGTGTTGTTTTCGTCGATACCGCCATCGATGTAACCGACGTTGCCAAACACTTGGAGCCAATCTGTTGCGCGGATTGCCACTTCGGCTTCAACGCCAAGATTGGTTGCGGTGCCCGCGCTTTGCGTGAGCGTTCTGCCATCAGGCTGCACTACGCTAACCTGAAAACCATCATACTTCTGGTAATAGACGCCAAGCGAACCGGAAACCGGACCAGCGGCCCCCTTCAAGCCCACTTCGTAGTTCCATACCGTTTCTTCTGGCACAGATTGCAAGCCGGGCTGCGGCAAGCCGGCAACACGTGCTGCGCCGAGTTGCACCACGGGCGAACGGCGTCCCTTCGAGACAGTAGCAAACACGTTGGTCTTGTCTGACAAGCGATAAAGCACGTTAAAGCGCGGCAAAAAGGCGTTAGATTTGTCGCTGGCCCTAAATGTCTGACCCGCCGTGTCGATCTGGTTCGGGATCAGCGAAAATGCCGCAGGATTGAGCGCTGGCCTTGGAACGCGGGCAAAGAAGGTTGATTCACGGTCTTCCCAAACGTAGCGCGCGCCTGCTGTGAGTTCGAGTGATGGTGTTGGGATCCATGTGGCATCAGCGAACACCGAATAGGCGGTGTTCACGCCGCCGTTGATGAATTCTGATGAGTAAGGAACTTGCGTCAGAAGGCCGCGCGATAGCAGCGCGGTGGCTTGCGCCGCTGTTACCACACCTGCTGCATTGATACAGCCAAGGCCGGGGACGACGTTGGCTGCGCATTGCAGGAATGTGCCTTCCTCGGACGAAAACGGCACGGCCTGAATGCCGTCTTCCTTGAATACGTTCCAGCCGGCTGATGCGCGAATTGCGCTGGACTGGTAGCTGAAGCGGCCTTCGTGGCTGACCTGCCAACCTTTGGCGAGTTCGGCAAATTCAAGGTACCAAGCCGCGGTACCATCGGCATCAAAGATTTCGAGGCTGTTGAAATCGCGGTAACCGTTGACGGTGGTGAAGGTCAGGTCGTCGGTCAATTCCACCGCAACGGTAAGGTTGGCGTCATAGACATCGCGGTCAAGGCCAAGCTCTGCTGCGCCAAGGACTGACAGCGACAATGGCGAACCGCCGAGGTTGGCTTTGCCGAATGGATTTGCAGGGCCTGCCGTTGTGGCAAAAGTGCCCGAAACAAACGGCGTGCCGCCATTGCGCTGGCGGTCATAGGTGCCGGTGAGGTCAACCGTCACGCGGTCGCTTGGCTTCCAGCGAACCGACAAGCGAAGACCAAGCTGGTCTTGCTCGTAAAGCTCTCTGGTCTGGCTAGGGTTGAGGTTTTCAACGTAGCCGTCACGCTTGCGCCATTCAAAGGCGATGCGCGCGGCAATGGTTTCATCGCCGGAATTGAGGTAGCCACCAAGCAGGGTCTGGTTGAAGTTGCCATATCCGGCCGTCAACTGCGCGGAAACGCCGGGCTGGGGCTTTGCTGAAATCAAGCTGATCGCACCAACCGCCGAGGCTGTGCCGAACAGTGTGGCCTGCGGCCCCTTGATCACTTCAACGCGTTCAAGATCATAGATCGCCTGATAAGACCCGCGCGAGCGCGAGATATCGATGCCATTATAATAAAGTGTAACGCGTGGACCTTGCTGCGATGAGCCCGAATCCGATGTTATCCCGCGAATGACGACGCCGGGATTATTGGCGCTTTGCTCTTGAATGTTCAGGCCGGGGACATAGGCTGACAGTTCATCAAGATCAGAAATTCCAAGTTCACGGATGCGTTCACCCGTAACAGCTGAAATAGTGATGGGAACATCCACCAATTTCTGCTCAATTTTTTGCGCTGTTACGACAATAGTGTTACGATCATTATATAGTGAATCGCTCTGAGCTTCTGCCTGGGCAAAAGCTGCATTCGCAAAAAATAGCGAAGATGTCAGTGCTGTACTGACGATAAGCTTAATGTTCATTATGACCACCCGTTGTTATAATTGGTCGGATAGGGCCAAATTATTTCCGATAGATGACGTTTGACGTTTCCTTTTTCGCGCCTGCACAAAGAGACAGGACGAGGCTGTTTGGCCGCGTTTGAACCGTGCTGCGGGCAATGCCGCCGCTTCGATAGGAAGTTGCAATCTCTGCGCTTGGCGTGTTCTTAGGATTTTCAGGGTAACAGTTTTTGGGGCGATCTCGGGTGTTTCGGTGTTGAACGCGCGCTTATCCGTTCGCAATGTGTCGTGGTTGGCGCTGGCATTGGGGGGCATTTTGCCCGGCCAGGCGGTGGCGCAGCGCGTTGATGATAATGTCATTGCCAATGCCGATGATGCGTTCGGCCAGTCCGTCGGCAGTGAACGGGTGGGGCTTTACAGCGGTGAGGATATCCGTGGCTTCTCGCCGGTTGATGCAGGCAATGCCCGGATCGAAGGGCTCTATTTCGCGCCGGTGGATCGCCCGCCCAACCGCTTGATACGTGGCAACCGGGTGCGGGTTGGCATTGCCGCGCTGGGCTATCCGTTTCCTGCACCTACCGGCATTGTCGATTACGAATTGTCGGTCAGCAGCGATTCCGATCAGTTTACGGTCGGGCTGGAGCGAGGGCAGTTCGGATCGAAGGTTGCCACACTCGATAGCCAGTTCGCTATTGCGCCGGATTTACGCGCTTATGTCGGAGGCACGATCCGGCGGCAAAACCGGCATGAAGGCGGAAACTTTAAAGGCAATGTCGCCTCTGCGGGCCTTGGCTGGACACCATATGCCGGGGCGAGGGTATTCCTGTTCTATGGCATGAACCATATCTTTGATGATGAGACGCCGCCTTCGATTTTTCCCGGCGGTGATTACCTGCCGCCGCAGATCAAGCGCCGCGTCATGATCGGCCAAAGCTGGAGCGATCGCGACAACATGCAACAAGTCTATGGCGCAGTCGCCAAACTTCCCTTGGGATCGTGGCGGATCGAGGCGGGGCTGTTCCGTGCCGAACGCCGTGGCGATGCCAGCTTTACCGACGTTTTTGCAGGTCTGCGGCCCGATGGCACGGTTGCCAACCGTGTGATCGTGGCCGATGCGAACAACCTTGATCGCACGCTTTCAGGTGAGGCCCGTGTCGTGCGCACTTTTGGCGATGCCTCGTTGGCGCACCGCGTGACGGCAAGTTTTCGTGGGCGGACCGGGGACCGGCGGTTCGGGGGTGTGCAGCGCATTTCGCTTGGCCCCAGCAGCCTGAACTTTGCCGATGAACGGCCTCGGCCGACTTTTGCGTTCGGACCGGATGATACCGACGATTCAGGGCAGGCCACCGTAGGGCTTGCCTATACGCTTTCGCGGCAGGGGCGGTTTCTGGTCGATGTGGCCCTATCAAAATCCCGCTATTACAAGACCATCCGCTTCGTTTCGGCGGGGCTGACCACCGCCGTGCGTGATCAGCCGGTAACCGGCAGCATTAATGCCTCGTTCAATTTTTCGCCCGATTTTTCGGTTTATGGCGGCTATGTGCGCGGGTTTGAGGAAGTGTCGGTTGCACCGGCCATCGCCACCAATCGCGGTGCGGTGCCTCCGGCTATCCGGACGCGCCAGATCGATATGGGGCTGCGCTATGCCTTGAGCCAAAACCTCACCCTTGTTGGCGGCCTGTTCGAGATTACCAAGCCATACTACAACCTTGATAACGCGCTGCTCTATCGTGATCTGGGAGCATCATCCAATCGCGGTGTGGAAGTTTCGGTGGCTGGCACGGTGCGGCCCGGGCTCACCGTGGTGTTGGGCAATGTGTTTATCGATGCGCTGATCAGCGGCGAACTGGTCGATAGCGGCGTGATCGGCCCGCGCCCGGTCGGGACGGTGCGCCGCCGCACCATCGCCAATATCGATTGGCGGCTGGATCATGGCCAAAGCCCGCTTTCGTTTGATATGAGCTTCGAAGGCCTGTCCTCACGCATCGGCAATCCGAGCAACGGTTTGCTGGCACCGCCGCGCGAAACGATTGATCTGGGTATGCGTTATCGCTTTGCAGTGGGCCCGGCGCGGGCCTTGCTAAGGCTGCAAGTGGCTAATCTGCTTGACGATTATGGCTGGCAAGTGGCCGCAAATGGCGCTTTCCAGTATTCCGCAGGCAGACGACTGTTGGCCGAAATGCGGTTTGATATCTGAGGGCGGGCTTAGCCGACTTTATCCGTGCGCGCTTCTGCCACCGCTTCCAGCAATTGGGGCAGCGATGCCGCGCCGCCGAAGCGGGCATTACCGATCAGGATCCCCGGCGTGCCTTCAAACTTCAAAGCCTGCGCCCCTGCATTGCTGCGGCCAATGACGGTGTCGATCGCTTTGGCGTTGGTCTGCATATCCTGTTCTAGCCGCGCCCAGTCCACTTTGGCGGCATTGGCAGCGGCCTTGACCGAGGCTTCGGTCATTCGTCCGGATTGGGCAAACAGCGCGGCGTTGAAGGCGGCGTGCTTGCCCTGCCATTGGCTGGCAATAGCCGCCCGCGCGGCCAACAGCGATGCCCCGCCAAAGATCGGCCAATCGCGCCAGACAATCCGCACTTTGGGATCGCGCGCCAGCAATTGCGCCAATGTGCCGTGCAGTTTCTTGCAATAGGGGCAGCCGTAATCGGAAAAGACGATAACGGTCACGTCATAGGCTTTGGGCACCGTTTTGGGCGCAAGGGCTTCTTCCGACATGGCCGGAAAAGCAGTTGGTGGCGCTGCGGCAGCATGTGCGATGGGCAACGATGCCAGCAGCGCAGCGGCAGCCATGAGCCGGAAAGGGGATGCCTTCATTTGTATCAGCCCATGTTGGCGTCAGTTGCCTTCGGCATCAACCATAAACACAACCGGCTTGCCCCGTGATGCCGGTTCCCATCCCGCCAGCAAAGCGGCGCGGATGCTTCTTCCCACAATCGCATCGCTCAATTGCAGGCGGCCCGGAGGCAGTCCCTTCATCAACCGCTTGGGCGGGGGGAATTCTATCACAGCACCGCGCCGCGTATCTTTCTGCATCAGCAAGATGGTCGTGCCCTTCCATCCGTCAGGTTCGACCCACCGCGGCTCGGTGCGTAGTTCCCATTCATAGCGCAGCCCATCAACGTCAATGGTTCCGCCAAGCTTGTGGATGTTTGTCATGTTTGCGCGCTTAGCAGGTTTGACGCCACAAGCCACCTCGCGCGTGTGCTGTGGCGCCGCCCCGTTTCAGGTTCCGTCTGTGATCACGGTTCCGCCATCGACGACAAGATTGTGCCCGGTCACGAATGCCCCTGCCGGTGACGCCAGAAACACCGCAGCGCCTGCCACTTCGCTTACGGTTCCGTGACGTCTGAGCGGTGTCATGGCCATGCGGGCCTGCATAAACCGCGCATCTTCCAGCAAAGGGCGCGAAAGGTCTGTTGCGATAAAGCCGGGGGAGATGGCGTTCACCCGTACCGCCTGCGGCCCCCATTCGACCGCGAGGTTGCGCGCAAGTTGGGCCACTCCTGCCTTGGCAAGGGCATAGGCGTTGAGCTTGCCGTTGCCGCGAAGACCGGCAATGCTGGCCATCAGGACCGCAGCGCCGCCACCGGCAGCCGCGATGTGGGGCAGGGCAAGATTGCAAAGCACGACCTGGCTGCGCAAGTTGATCGCCAGCACCCTGTCGAAGTCGTCCATGTCTACGGTAGCGAACGGGCCGGGCTTCCCCGGAATTCCGGCGTTGCAGACCAGCACGTCCAACCGCCCGGTCTGCGCAATCGCGAAATCGACAAGCGCTGCAAGTTGCGCCTCATCGCACACATCGCACGCAATGCCAGGCATGTTCAACTCAGCCGATGTTTGAGCTGTATCAGCCTCGCTTTCGCTGGAGATAATGACCTTGGCTCCTGCCGCGATCATCGCCTCCGCCACCGCGCGGCCGATCCCCCGGGTGGAGCCTGTGACGATGGCGGTTTTGCCAGTAAGGGAGAACAGCGCGCTCATTTGTGGTCCGGTTTGTCTTCGGGCAGCGGCGCGCCGTTGTGCAAATAGGCCGGTGCCTCGATCAGAATAAAGGCAATCCGGCAAACGCGATCGGTCGTGTTGCGCCAAAGGTGATTGGTGCCGCGCTGTACGATGATCCCGCCCTGGCGGATGGTTTTCTTCGCCCCGTCTTCCAGTTCGAGTTCAACCTCGCCTTCCAGCACGATGCCATAATCGATCGAATTGGTGCGGTGCATCGGGCTTTCCTTACCGGGAAGCATATCGACGATGCGGATCACCGAGCCGCCATCCAGCGTCAGCCCGGCATCGCGGTGGCGGCCATCGGTTTCGTCATTGTTGTCAGCCGGGACAGTGGGCGTCGTCCACAGCAGCAGAAACGCAGCATCACCCGACGGAATGAGTTTAGTCGGTGAAACATCCTCTGATTTGAATACCGCGCGGCCAAGTTCGTTGTGCCCGGTAACAACCCGCTGGACGGGAGGTAATCCTGAATCAGACAGTTCCATAAGTGCTCCAATTACCGTTACGGCTGCTGCGCCAGCCAAGCCTGCCGTTATGCCAGGTACGCCGATCCGATCCTTTGTTCTGCGATAAACTTCAAGGAGCGCGGTGCCTCAGGCAAATTTGTGATATCATAGCCGCCTATCAATACAATCGTTGCGACGCTGTGGCGATCTCCTATTAATCAAGGGGGCTACGGATGGGGAGAAAAATGCGCATTGTTATTACGGGTGCGGGTGGTTTTGTCGGGCGGGAGCTTTGCCGGCAATTGCTGCTGCGTGGCGATGAAGTGGTCGGCCTGGACATTAGCGGCTATGGCCTGTGCAGCGGCATTCGGCAGGTGATCGGCGAGTTTTCCGAACCTGCTGTCCGGCGCGATCTGCTGTCCGCCGGGTTCGATGCCTTGATCCACCTTGCCACGGTGCCGGGGGGCGCTGCGGAAATGGACCCCGTCGCATCGCGGCGGGTGAACGTGGATGCCATGTACGACATGCTGCTTGAAGCCGCCGCAATACGGGCCGGTGTGCGCGTCGTCTATGCCAGTTCGATCGCGGTTCTGGGAGATGCCTTGCCAGCGACGGTCGACGATCAGACGCCCTTGGCACCTAGGATGATCTATGGGGGGCACAAGGCGATGATGGAACATGCCGTCGCCATGTTCTCCAATCGCGCGATGATCGATGGCGTGACGGTGCGTTTGCCCGGAATTCTGGCACGGCCCAAAGGCCCTTCGGGGATGAAATCGGCCTTTATGTCAGACCTGTTTCATGCCCTGAAGGCGGGGGAGCCGTTTGAGTGTCCGGTATCGCCTGATGGCACGATCTGGGCGCAATCTGTGATGAAATGTGCCGAAAATCTGATCAGCGCGGTGCATCTGGACAGCGCATTACTTCCTTCAACACGCGCGGTGACGCTTCCTGCCCTGCGCCTTTCGCTGGCAGAACTGACGGCAGAGATTGCCTTGCAATGCGGCGTTTCCCCCGGCCTTGTTTCATACAACCCGGACGTGCCGCTTGAAACCGCATTCGCGCGGCAGCCGTTGCTGGCAACCCCTGCTGCCGAGCGCGCCGGTTTGGCGCATGACGGAAATTCTGCCAACCTCGTCCGTAACGCCCTAGCCACGCTCTAGATTTCAAAACGCTTGATCGAAAGAACGTCGAAAGTTTGTTTGTAGATCTCGGTTGAGCGTTCATGGTCAGCCAATGCCAAGGCTGCGATCAGCGAGTCACTTACGCTTGGTTGGGCGATGCGGCTGGTCACCGCTTCGGTTCGAAAACGGGTTGCACGAGCCACTGCGCAGGGTCAGGCTACTGTGGCCGATCGGCCCAATCAGGCCGATGCCGAGACTCCGAACCGTTCGAACATTGTGGTGAGCGGTGTACCCGCAGTCTCATCGGTCGTGAGTGCCTGCGTATTCTGGATTCGCCAAATGGGCTAAATCCAATCTCCGCAGAGGCCTTTGTGGATGGCTCCCGCGATACCAAATTCAGCAAGACGCCAGATATTCCATCAATTGATGCCCAAAATGCTATGCCATGTGCCACAGGGTGAATCCATTGGTGCGAATGGTGTTTGAGGTGACGCGAAGGCCGTGTTCTTCGAAGAAGCTACGCGCCAGCAGGAACTCACCCCAGCGCGTAAGCCCTTGGACTTGGGCAACGGAATGCATCGCGCGAATGGCCTGCCAGCCATTGGTCTGTTCCACCACGAGATCGATCCTTGCGCAGGATTGCGCCGCCGCGAATTGGCGGCTTATATCCTCCCGCCCGTCAAAGACGACCACGGCCGAAAGTTCTGCGGCCGCTATGCTCTTTGCGGTCGATGCCAAAGCTATGGGCGCGATGCCGCAGGCCTTTAGCATATGGCGGCGATCCATGAATGCCCAGCGGTCCATCACCGGCCCTTTTTGCTCAAGTATTTGGCAATGCGCGCCAGTTGGGCATCGGAAACCTCGCCACGTGAAATGGCCGGCATATTGCCCAGCCCGTTGCGCACGACGGCGGTGGTAAAGTCTACCGGCAGATGCCGTGTTTCAAGCATAGCGACGGCCGGTTCCATGCGCCGCGCCAGAATGACTGTGCCCATACCCATCTGGCGGTGACACATGCTGCATTTCTCGACAAATAGAGCCTCGTCGGGCGAGGCCGAAGCGCGGTTCTGCATGGCTCCGCGAAATGCGTTTTCTATTTTCGTCGCGCTGTTGTTCGCCGGTTCAGACGGTTGTGCAGATGCCGCAAGTGCTGTGCCGCAAGCGAATACGAGAAGCGCGCCGCGTAGGAGGTGTGCAGTACCGGTCATGACCGCGCTCCCTTCGTCCAGATACCGCTTTTGCCCGGCGCTATGATGCCATTGGGATCAAGCGCTTGCTTCACCCGTTCGTTCAGGCGCAGCAGAGCGCGATCATTGAAATCATAAGTCGAGGCAACGAGCTCCATATAATCGATGTGCGTGCGATATTCGCCATAACGCTGCGCGCTGGCATCGGCGACAAGATCGCGAAACATGCCGTCGACCCGCGCCATCATCGGCGCATCATCCTTGTTGTAAAGGATCTGGTTCACGTTGGTCAGGCTGCGTTCGCCCATGGCGAAGCTGGCGTGATAGTCCATCTCGTACTTCTGATAGAGCGCGTAAGTCCGCTGGAATTGCTTGAGCGCAAGATCACCACTGGGCGGCAGGACCGGTGAATACCCGATATGCCCGCCGCGCCCGCCATGCCAGTTTGCATTGGCCAACGGAAAGCTGACGGGCACGCCCGACATGGGCGAGCCTTCCGGACCATCACCCTGCTTCCACCGTGCCAGCTTCTTGGAAAGCAAGGGCTTGCCGTCAAAGGCCCGGTCCAGCGCGCGAAGCGAGGCATCGACGACTTCTTGCGGGCCATAAAAGCGGATCTGCACACTCCACCAGCCGATGTTGAACCGTTTGCGGATGGCACTCACCACGGTTTCGCTCAGCGGCCCCTTGTCGCTCGTCCATTCCTCGCGCCGGGTCATCACGGCGGCAGAGCGGAGCCAGTTGCCGATCGAGGGGCTCTGCTGGATCAGGCCACTGCGCCGCAGCGGCATGATCGTATCGATGGCCCAGCCAAGGTCTTCGGGCTTGTCAAATTCCAGATCATAACCGGCGAGCGCTTCGGGTTCGGGCATCAGCCACAGGCCGAGCCGGGTCACCACGCCAAAGTTGGACTGGCAGAACATCGTGTCCCAGCCGGGGCCAAAGCCGTTGCGGTAAAGGTTCCAGGTGGGCGATCCGTCCATCGCCCCCATTCCGGTGCGGATCAGATCGCCATCGGGCAACACGACTTCCAGCCCGCAAATGCGCGACGCATGATCGCCATAGGGCGTATATCCGACCCCGCGATCCAGTGCATTACCGGCAACCGACCCCCAGCTATTGCCCGGAACCGAAAGCCAATAGGGCGCTTTGCGGGCTTGCAGAAAATCATGCAGATCAAAAAAGCTGACGCCTGGTTCCACCAGAACCACGCCGTTGGCTTCATCGAAATCAATGGCCTTCAACCGCGAAAGATCAAGGACGACCGAACCCTTCATGACTGGTGCTGCGCCGCCGTAGCCGAAGTTCTTGCCTCGGCTGATCGGCCACAGCGCAACTTTGTGCCGGTTTGCCACCCGCACGATATCACGCACCTGATCGCGGCTTGTCGGAGCAACTGCCGCGATGGGCAAATGCGTTTCGGGATCCTGTGCGAAATGATCGGCGTATGCGTTGCGATCCTGATCGGAATTGAACACGTTTTCCGTGCCCACGATGGCCGCGAAGTCCTGCAAAGCTGCGGCAAGTGTCATTGGCTAAGCGCCTTCTTCTGAAGTGCAATGATCGATAGCGAAATGCCAAATGCGACAGTCATCAGCAGCGCGCACAGATAGAACGGCGCATCGTTAGAAAGGCTGAACACCCAGCCGAACAACGGCGGCGCGACAATCCGCGATAGGGCATTGGACGCCATGTTAAGGCCCATCACACTTCCTTGTCGATCAACCGGAGCATTGCGCGACACCAGCGCGCCCGCATTGGGGAAGGCCAGACTATGCCCGGCCATCAGCAAAGCCATGAGTGCGACGGTGATGGCCGGATAGCGCAACACCGGCAGCAGCGCGATTGCCGTAAACAGCACGACAATCCCGCCTGCAATCACGCAGGATTCGCCGAAGCGTTTGACCAATGGACCGATCAGCAGTGCTTGCACCAGCAAGCCTGTGCCGCCAACCGCGAGGAAGGTCAGTCCGACTTGGCGGGACGTCCACGCATATTCCCCTCCTGTCCACAAACCGAACACCGCTTCAACAGAAGAAAATGCGGCAATTCCGATGAACGCGATCACAAACAAGCGGACCAGTATGGGATTGCTGGCAACGATCTCAAGCCCTTCGGTGTAACTGGGCATGGCACGTTGCGCACCTGTTTGCGGGAGGCGATGTGGCAAGGCCAGCATGGCCCATGTTGACGCTGCCCCGGCAAAGGCTGCGGCGGCCAAAATCGGCGTGTAAAACCCTTGCAAGCCCAGTTCAGGGCTGGCGAGGACGCCGCCTATTGCAGGGCCAATGGCAAAGCCGAGGTTAAACGATGCCCCGAAATAGCCCATGAACCGCGCACGTTCCGAAGGCGGCGTAAGGTCGGCCAGCATACCTTGTACCACGCCGAGCGTGCCACTGAAGAAGCCGGTGATCACACGGATGACAATCGCCACCAGCAAAGTCGGCGCAAAAGCAAAGGCAACGTAAGACAATGCCGCGCCCGCCGTTGTCATCACGAGAATAGGCTTGCGGCCCAAGGCATCAGAGCGCCGGCCCCAGAAGATTTCGCCAAGCACATTGCCAAACGAATAGGCGGCAAACAGGCAAGCGACCGCAAAGGGTGATGCCGCAAAGGCATGACCGTAAAACGGCAAGAGCGGCAAGATCAGACTGAAGCCCGCGATGTTCAGAAACACCAGCACCAGCAGAAGCGGTAGCGGCCCCTTCAAAATGCGAACCTTGGTTCGGGAAGACCCTTCACGCCAAGCCCGTCAACGACAAAAGTCGAGCCATCCAAAGGATCGGCCACCCGGCCAAGGAAGGACGGGTTCAGCGTGGGGACGAAAAGTCGGTCAAGCTGCGGGCCTCCAAACATGACGCTGCCGGGCAGTTTTGCCGGAAACTCAACGATCCTGTCGATGCTCCCGTCCGGCCTGAACCGGACCAGCTTGCCGCCTTCGCAAATGGCGCTCCACAAAAACCCTTCGGCATCAACCGTTGCGCCATCGGGAATGCCTCCGAGATCTTCGGTGCTGGCAAACGCGCGTCGGTTGGAAACGGTGCCCGCTTCAATGTCATAGTCATAAGCATAGATCAGTTTGCGGATACTGTCGGCGTGATAAAACGTCCGGTCATCGGGCGACCAGCATGGGCCGTTCGACAGGAAAATATCCTCGTCGATAATCCGAAGCGCGCTTGCACCCGGATCCAGCACATACAATTTGCCCCGCGCCTCTTTCATGCCTCGGTCGCTCGACCCGACAATGAAGCGGCCGCGCCGGTCTACTTTGCCGTCAGCCAGTTGAACCTCGGCATCAAGATCGAGACTGCTGGCCAGCAAGCGGGTTTCCCCGCTCGCAAAATCGAGTGTGTAAACGCCGTCGGCCAGCGCGGTGATCGCCCCGCCGCTTTTGCACAATGCCATAGACCCGATCGTTGCCGGCACGTCCCAATGCCGTGCCGATGCCAGATCGCCGTCAGCGCGGAACACTCTGCGCCCAAGGATATCGATCCAGTAAAGCGCTTGTTCTGCAACATCCCACACCGGCCCTTCACCCACAGAGCATCGGGGCACTTCAAGGCGGGTGATTTTCATTGGCAAAATCCTCTCAAACGACTCTTTGCGAGTTCGAGGATTTATATATCGGTGATAAATTTAAGGCGCAAGCGGCCTAGACATTTATTCGAGGCGCTGCGCGAGACCGGAAACGAACGCCGTCAGAGCGCTATCGAATGCGGAATCCGGATCGTGATACGCTTCCATCATCGCGTGTGTCGCGGGGCGCTGCTCATAGATTACCCAGCCCAGCACAAGGCTGGCCAAACCGCCCGCCGCCGCAGACGCCTCAGCCAAATCCATCCCGCCGTCGACAAGTGGCTTGAACAGCCGGGGAAACAGCTCATTTCGAATGCGTTCGGTCGGCGGCGCGATGCTGGCAATGATGCTGGCATCACGATGCGACAGCAGCAGTTGACGTTGGCGCTGCCCGACTTTGATGAACCACTCTTGCCAGTCCGGCCCGTCACAATCGGAAATGCTATCTTGCAGCAAGTCCTCGATCATCAAGCTGAACAACTCTTCCTTGCTGCCGATGTGCCAATAAATCGCCGGGCTTTTCACCTCCAAGGCGGCCGCAAGGGTGCGGGTCGACAATCCTGCAAGGCCGTGTTCGTCGACAATGGCCCAGGCTGTTTGAACGATCTTTTTCCGGTCAATCACTGGCTCCCCTTTACGAGGACGACCGCCTTTGCGCCGCTCCGTCACAGCTAATTCCATTTCTTGTGGCTCGGAAACTCTACCCCGGCAGAGGCGTTCCCAAAAGACTTTACGTGTGGAAAGGGAACCCTCATGTCAGAGGATCATAACCGATCCGAGCTTCCAATAGAGAAAGGCAACTACCATCAGGGCGTTCAAACAATAAGGTAAGCGAGTTTTAGACGGGAGTCACTGCCAAGCTGAGGTTCGCAGCAGTCGTTTTCGTCGCTGCTTGAATAACTGGTTTCAGCGACATCGGCGTAAACGACAGCTTGCACCAGAACCCGCCAATCGCTGAAAATGGCGTTTTTTTACAATCGGTCTTTTTTCAGTCATTGGCGACGAATAGCGGTTTGTATTGAAGCACCCAAAGCGGATGGGACTATTCCTTTGCCAGAATTCTGCGTCGCCAGCCTGACATGGCTGAAAATGCCACAGCAAGGGCTGCGCCAATGCCTAGCGCGGTGTAGGCAGCATCGCCGAAGCTGAGTTCTTCGGTGAAGAGCCCGATCGCGCAATAGATCGCCATGGCATAGGATAGAGCTACAATGAGCCAGCCCACGCCGCGCCGATAGCGCCGGACCTGTTTGGGATCTTGTTCTGTGCGCAGAAGCTGCGCGACGATTTGGCTGTCGAGCGTGTCGATCAGGAGCATTCCGGTTGCGAAGCTTGCGATGATGGCAAAGGTGGCAGACAGACCGCCACCGGTTGCAGCAATGCTGCCCCAGGCAGCAGCCTGCGTTGTTGTATCAAAGACAAGTCCGAACAGTGCGCCAACCGCGACGACTGCCATCGGATGCGAAGTGGAACGCAAGCACGATGGCAAAAGCGCTTGCCGCCACCCCGCAGGAACATAATGGTCTGTACCGATAAGGGCCTTCAGATTGAGCGTGCCGACAGCCAACAACATAGCGACTATGGCGACATCCACGGCAACCCCAAGCCAGGCGGGGAAGGTAAACCATCCTGCCATCCAGGATACGCCCAATGCCACGCCACCAACCGACATAGAGTGCCCAAGCGCAAACAGCGTTCCGATCCATGGTGCCAGTTGCGGACGTTCTTCGGCGGCAAGGAACGTCATGTTGTCGATCACGGCGATATGATCGGGATCAAGGCCATGGCGCAGGCCCAGTACGAAAATGAGCCCGAGCGCGCCAACGGTATTGGGATCGGGCAGCATCACGAAACGGAGCGACTTGTTTGATCAGAAAGCGCGCGCAGTCGTTTGCGCAGCGTGGCAAGGAGGGCCTGCTGCTCGCGGCGCGGCATGGTGCGCCACTTGCTGCATTCGGGCTTTGTCCGCCCGCATCCGGTGCACCAGCCATTGGCGCGCTCGAAGATGCAAACGTCTATGCATGGGCTGGGTAGCGTGCCTGCGGACATTATGCAGCCTTGCGCAAATCGAGGATGCCGCCATGTCCGTCTTCGCTGCCCCATGCGAGGCATTGGCCGGCTCGGTCCCATTCCAGCGCGGTGATCGCCGACTGGTCAGCCGCAGCCACGGGCAGGAACATGTCCTCATGCAATCGCGCCAGCACGACGGCACCATCGGCATAGCCCACGGCCAAGACATCTTGTGACGGGTGGAAAGCAACGCGCGTTACCAGATATGTCGAAGGTGCCAGCAATTGTGGACGTTTGCCCATCGGACCGTTGCGCCCCTCGAATGGCCAGATAATAGCGTTGGTGTCACCGCTGGTGGCAAGCCATGTGCCTTTACGGTTCCATGAGAATGAGCGGGTCTTTGCTTCATAGCCCGACATGGCCATGTCTTCCCGGCCCGGCAATCGCCAGCCATGCAGGCCGGTTTCCTGCGTGCCGGAAACGGCATAATCAGCCTTGGGAGACAGCGTTACCGCGATATGCGAGCCTTTCCATTCAAGCGGCAACGGCTGGCTTTGCGGTGACAGGGCATAGAACAGCGAGACACCCCCGTAACGGGCAGCGGCCAAACGCCGTCCTTTCGCGTCTAGAGCAAGGCCGGTCACGGTGCTGGCCAGCGAAAATCCGTGGGCTTGTGCATCGCTCTGCCGGTTCCAGACCGCCACCTCCTTGCCCACCGAAGCGGCAATAATCCCGGATTCGGCGCTTGTAACAATGTGCTCAATCCAACGGCCGGGAAAGCGGCCGAGGAGCACCGATTGCCCCGACGGTTCCGTACGGCGGACGTCACCCACGTCATCACCGCAAATCATCGCCCGGCCACAGGGGCTGCGCGCTGCACAAAGGATCGCGCCTTTATGGACAACACCGTTGCCATGCACCGCACCGTTGCTTTCGACAGCAAGAACGCGCCCGTCGCCCAAGGCAAAGCAGGCGGCATCGCCGATCCACACGAGCCCGCTGGCCGGAGCGCCAAGCGCAATCGGCCGGACATGCGCTTTGAGCGAATGATCACGGGCAAGGTCAATCATGCGGCGCAGGCCATGAAGCCGCTTTCAAGCGCTGCCGGATCGAGATTGCGGCCAATGAGCACGAGGCGGCTGATCCGTGGATCGTCAACGCCCCATTCGCGCTCCTGAAGGTCGCCAGACAGCAGCATGTGGACCGCTTGCACTACATAGCGTTTCGGCTCGTCCGGAAAGGCAATAATGCCCTTGGTGCGCAAGATATCCTGCCCTTGGCGTGCGGTGATGTCCTGAAGCCACGGCATGAATTTGCGCGGGTCAAGCGGCGTGGGGCAAGCGATCGAGATTGATGTGATCGTGTCGTCGTGTTCGTGGTCTTCTTCGTCCAGAAACGCAGGTTCGATCTCCAGAATGCGGTCGAGATCGAAGGCGCCTTGGTCGAGGATGCGGTCCAGCGGCACAGCTGAATTGACCGTCTCGTGCACCACCGCCTGATTGTTGATCACAGCGATCCGCTGACGGACATGTTCAAGCTCCTGCGGGGTGACCAGATCGGTCTTGTTCAGCAAAATGATGTCGGCAAACGCAATTTGCTCCATCGCTTCATGACTGTCGTCGAGGCGGGCAAGAACGTGCTTGGCGTCAACCACTGTAACGATGGCATCAAGCCGGGCACGGCGCTGCACATCATCATCGACAAAGAAGGTCTGGGCAACCGGTGCCGGATCGGCAAGGCCGGTGGTCTCGATCACGATGGCATCGAATGTGCCTTTGCGCTTCATCAACCCTTCGATGATGCGGATAAGGTCACCGCGTACGGTGCAGCAAATGCAGCCGTTGTTCATCTCGAACACTTCCTCGTCGGCATTGACGATGAGGTCATTGTCGATGCCGATCTCGCCGAATTCGTTGACGATCACGGCATAGCGTTTGCCTTGCTCTTCCGAGAGGATCCGGTTGAGCAAGGTGGTCTTGCCCGCCCCGAGATAGCCCGTCAGCACGGTAACCGGAATCTTGGTGTCGATCATTTGCGTTCCTGTGATGCAGTTGCAAGCTGTCCGGTTTTTTGCGCTGGCCAGCGTGGTGCTTTGGCGAAGTCTTCGGTGCGGAAGGGCGTTTCGTTGAAGATATAGGGATAGTAAAAACGGCGCAGCGCGGCATGGAACGTGCGGATGCGATCCTGATAGGCCAGTTGGGCGGCAAGATCGGTGCGGGCCAGACGATGGATCACCACCTGCACACCAACCGGGGGCAGCACGAGGCCGGCCTTGCGCGTCCAAGCGTCCCTCGCTTCTAACCCGGTGCGATAGGCCTTTACCTGTTCGCCCACCGCACGATCGCCCAGATAATGGAAAGCGTGGTACCATTTCCAATGGAAGCCACCGGTGAAGGTGGCCTTGTCTTTCCATTCAGGATGATCGCGGACGAAGGCCTGCATGGTTGCAGCTTTAGGCTTGTCCCAACCGGCGTGGACGGCCTCGCGCTGGGCCAGCGTCAGTTCCACGCCCTGCTGGACAGGAATGGCTTGGTTGACGGCAAGCAGGGCGAGTCCGGGCAGGACCAGCGTGATCGCCAGCCAGATCATTGCCAGCGAAGCAGCATTGGCCAGTGAAGCCAGCTTCATCCGGGCGATAAGCAGGCAAAGGGCGATCCAGAAAAGGAAATAGGCAGCCGCAATGCCAGCAACGATCGCGGTCATGGCGGCAGTGCTGCCTGCGATCACCGCACCGACGATAAAGGGCACCAGCAGCGCCAGCAACAACAGCCCTGCGCGCAGTACGATCCGTCGCAGCCACAGCGCGCGTGTTGATCGGGCCATGACGCCCAGCAGGACCGCGCGCCCTGCCTCACGTTCAGCGGAGAACAGATCGTGCAGCAATGCAATCAGCAGCAAAGGGGCAAGATAGGTCAGCACGAAGGCCCAATCGAACCGGCCCGGCAGCGCGAGTTCGGCGTTGTAGTTTTCGCTTTCGTTGATCTGGCTTTCGAGTGGCAAGGCGCGCACACGCAATACAAACGGTGCGATGTCGCGCTGTCCCAAGGCTGCAAATGCCAGCGAAGATGGCGAGTCCCATGTGGCATGGAAGGTGTAGTACGCTGCGTTACCGACATCGCCCTCCTTGGCCACCCATGCTGCAATTGCCGCCTCGTCCTTTGCCTGCTTTGGCTGGATGCGTTCAATGACCTCGCGTTGCCGGGCAACTTCGGCAAGCCCTGCCCATACACTGGCGCATGAGAGCGCCAGCATGAGCAGGAGTGCTGGCACTGCGATGCGCTGACGCAGGAACAGGCGCAATTCATGACCCCACAGCATCATCATAGCGCGGCTCCGATGCGGCGCGAGGCCAGCCGCAACATGGCAGCTCCTGCCGCCAGCCAGAATAACAGGAGCGCAAGACCCGGAACCGCCGCTCGCAGGCGTTCATCAAGCGAGGCAGGACGATATGTGAAGTCGGGCACGTCGTGCCAGTGCTTCGGATCAATCCTTACCCGGCGGGCCGCCTCGGGATCCTTGTTGCGATTGCCGTCATCGGCAAACGTCACCGCTTCTGCCTGAAGCCTGTTCAATTCCTGCACGATGGCATAGCGATAGGCCTCTGCCTGTTCGAGAAAGCGCTTGTGGCCATCGAGATCGGTGCCCGAAAGCGCCATTGATGCGCTGCGCAAGGCTATTGCCGGGCTTAAAAAGCCGAAGCCGGTGGCAGTATCGCCCTGTCTGGCCTGAACGGTGAACTGCGTGTCGTTGTATTTGTCGAACAACCGGGACGTGATCTTCTCACCCTCCATCGCCAGCAGACCACGATAGTTTACCGGCAGGTCGTCTACCTTGGTCACGCCATATCGCTTGAGTGTTTCTGCCTTGAACGCGGCGAAGTGCGGGTCATTGGGATTGTGACTGTCTCCGATGCGGCGCAGGTCGTCCTGGATCGCAATGTCGGTCTCAAGCCGGGTCGGCAGGGGCGTTGCGGCAAGCGCGATGTCAGGCGCAATGCGCGGCACGAGGATTGTGGTCAGCGCCCACAGGCCCAGCAGATAGAGCAGCGCCGAACGGGCATCGCGTGTCATGCTCGAAGCAGCGATCACGGCCATAACCCAAAACAGGAGGTAGATGGCGTAGCTTATTGCCAGCAGCAGTGCGCCTGAAAGCGGCGCGGCCTCTACGACAACCAGCCAGCCCAGCGAAAACAGGGCCGGCGCCAGCATCAGCGCGGCAATCCCGCCAAGCGCGAGCGCCTTTCCGGCGATGAGACTGCGGGCGGCAAGTCCTTGTGCCTTGAGATAGCGCAAGGTGCCGCTTTCGCGCTCCCGCGCTATCGTACCGAAACCGACGAATACCAGCACAAGCGGGCCTAGCACTTGCAGCACAAAGGCCGGGGTCAGTTGCCCGAAGTGCGCCAGGAGCGAGGACTGGCGCACATCACCGAAATTGGCACTGTTCTGGCGGTGGCCTTCAAGGAAGATCGTATTGCCGGTAAAGGCATCAACCCCCGGATCAAAGGCAGCAAGGGCAGGCATCGGGCGGAATACGAAGTGGCCGTAATGCACCATACGATGCGGATGGCGCGCAGGCTGTCCATCGAACTCGCGATCGGCCTGTGCCTGAAACCGCGCGCGCAAGGCGTCACTTTCGGCACGGTGGGCAATCGAGGTGAACGTGGCAATGGCAGAGAGCGCCAGCAACATCAGCAGGGCCAGACGCGCCACATGATTGCGTCGCATCAGCCGCCATTCGTTGGCAGCGATCAGGCGGGTCCTGCTCATGCTGCGGTACGCTCGCCATAACGATGATGCAGTGCGAGCACGTCGATTCCTTCGCTCGGGCGTACTTCATCCACGATGCTGCCTTGCGCAAGGAAGCCGATACGATCCGCGCAGTCTGCCGCACCAAGCAGATCGTGTGTGACCATCAGGATTGCAGTGCCGCGTGCCTTGAGCACGTTGAGCAGCGCGTTAAAATCTGCCGTTGCACGCGGATCAAGCCCGCTGGTGGGCTCGTCCAGCAGCAGGACAGGCACATCGCGCAGCACGGCCATCGCGATAGCAACTTTTTGGCGCATGCCCTTTGAATAGCCCGCAACCCGGCGTTCGCGCGCCTCGTGCTGAAGCCCGGCGGCGTCAAGCGCCCCATCCATCTCGCTCCGACCCGGTTCGCGCCCGGATAGGGCCAGAAAATAGGCGATGTTCTCATATGCCGAGAGTTGATCGTATAGCGCGACGTTTTCCGGCAGATAGGCCACTTGCGTACGCGCACGGTCCGGTTCGAGCACCGGGTCGAACCCGCCTACGCGGATCACCCCTGAATCGGGTTCAAGAAATCCGAGTATGGCCGAAAGCGTGGTTGATTTCCCTGCGCCGTTTCCACCCAGCAGGGCATAGATCTCACCACGTGAGACCTTGATCGAAAGCCCGTTGAGCACAGTCCTTGATCCCCGGACAAGGCGAAGATCCGTGATCTCTATCGGCGGGGGCGATGAATTCTCTGCAAGCAGGTGCGTTGCCAGTTCGGCGTTAGTTGAGGTGGCCTGTGTCATGGTCTCATGCATGCCGAGATCGCCGACGAGAGTCAATGAAATGTTATATTATTACATTGACTCTCGGCAAAAACCTAACCATGGGGACGAGCACGATACACTGTATCATGGGTTTAATTGGGTCAAAGGTGGGGTCAACCATGAATATCCGTCACGCGCTTCTGGCAGTTACCTGCCTTGCTTCAGTCCAGCCAGCGATCGCGCAAAGCGCACCTGACGCAGAACAGATCCTGGTGACAGGACTGCGCGATGCCAGTGTTAGCATCACGGGCACCGACACGCCCCTGTTGCAATATCCGCAAAGCGTGCGGATCATTGATTCAGAAACGATTGCGCGTCTGGGTGCTATCCGCCTGAACAATGTGATTGATCTGGCAGGGGGTGTTGCCAGGCAGAACGATTTCGGGGGCCTATGGGATAAGTACTCTATTCGCGGTTTTGCCGGAGATGAAAACACCGGACCGGACATTTTGATCAACCGCTTCGGCAGCAATCTTGGATTTAACGCTCCCATCGATACCGCGACAGTCGAGCGGTTCGAGTTCCTCAAAGGCGCGGCCGCAGCGCTGTCTGGTCGTGGTGAACCGGGTGGCTCCCTCAATATTGTGACCAAGGCTCCAAAGGACAAGGCGCATGCCTCGGCAGAATTGAGCTATGGCAGTTGGAACAGTCTTCGCGCGACGGCCGATGTCGGTGGACCGCTTTCCGATAGGCTGTCAGTTCGCCTGATCGGCGTGGTGGAAGACCGCGAAAGCTTCCGCGACAACGTTGTTAGCAACCGCGAATTGATCGCGCCTTCCATTTCCTTCACTCCCAGTGACAGCATCCGCCTGCTTTATCAGGCCGAATATATGCGCAATCGCACCACTTTTGATCGCGGCATTGTGGGGATCAACGGAAATGCGCTGGCGATGGATGTTCGCACTTTTGTGGGAGAGCCTGGTGACGGGCCAATTTCTCAGGAGATCCTTTGGCAGCAGGGCACGGTGTTTGCTACCCTGACAGATAATATGGCGCTGGAACTGGGATTCTCCCACCGGGACGGCAATCTTGGCGGCTTTGCCACGATGGTCGACTTCGGTGGCCGGGGTGTGCAGCCGGGCGGGCGGACAGCCGGCAGGCAGCGCCGCTTTACCGACAATTCGTGGAATGACCTTTCGTTGCGAGCCGAATTGACGGCGCAAGCAAACTTTCTGGGCCTCCAGCATGATCTTCGTATCGGTGTTGACCGGGTGCGCCATGGCATGGATGCCGAATTGCAGCGCGCGCGCGGCAGCGTCGCCAATCCGCTACTGGTGATCAATCTGTTCAATCCGGTTTACGCCCAGACTCTGCCCGCAACCTTACCATTTAACGACCGGCGAATCTCCTTCGCGTCCGAGAGTGTATATGCACAGGATCTGATGAGCATCGGTGATGTCACCATCCTGCTCGGCGCGAGATGGAACAATTTCGAAGAGCGCAACACCAACAACCTCGCCAATGGCGCACTGCTGACGACCAAGGACAGCGGAGTAACTCCCCGCGCGGCGCTCACATGGGCGGTTTCGCCGTTCTTCTCGCTTTATGGCAGTTGGGGGGAGTCGCTGCGCCTCAACCCTTCGGATGGCACCAATATCTTCGATGCCGAACAGAGCGAATCGTCGGAAATCGGCCTGAAATATGAACTTCTTGGCGGGGCACTGCGCGGTCAGGCTGCGCTGTTCAGCATGACCAAACGCAATGTGCTCAACCCCAATGCCGTTGATCCATTTTTCAAAACCCAGATTGGCCGCCAGCGTTCGCGCGGGGTCGAAACGGAAGTGACGCTGAATCTGGACGGGCTGTTCCTCACCGCCGTTTACACATATCTCGATGCGACCGTCCGGCAGGACCAGTCTGCGGTATTGGTAGGCACAAACTTGTCCAATGTGCCGGCACATTCCGGCGCGATCTATGCCAGCAAGAATCTCGGCCCGGTCACCATTGGAGGTGGGGTTACCCACGTGGGTGAGCGTGTCGGCGAGCCCTTCGGCGGGGGCTACATGCTGCCGGGATACACCATTGCGCGGGCGGATTTGACGCTGAAGATCAATGAGAATTTTTCGCTTCGGGCTGATGTCGATAACATCTTCGACAAGCGATACATCGCAAACTCCTATGCCAACGTCTGGACGATGCCTGGTGCACCGCGCAATTTCCGCGTCACCTTGAGCGGCCGATACTGACATGGTCTCCAGCATCCTGACTGCGGTGCAGGACAACCCTGCACCGCCTGCGGAATGGGCCGCAATTTCTGGCCACACCACACCGCTGGTTGTTATACCGCGCGATATTGGAGGACTGGCGGCTTATGCAGAAACGCTTGCCGCCGATACTCCGTTTGAACTTCGGGCTGAAGGCACTGTGGCCGAAGCTTTGGCAGGCCTTGGCGACCTGGCTGAACCATTGCGCACGGACATCGCGGAGCTTGCTTCCCGCTTTGCCGCGCTGATGGCGGTCGGCAGGGTCCGCATCAGGCTTGAAGTGATCAACACCAATGCCTGTCGCAAAATCCACGCCGATTACACGGACCTGCGCCTGATCACCACTTACTGGGGGAAAGGCACTGATTATGTGCCTTTTGGGATGGACCCCCTGGAGGACAATCTGGTTCGTTTAGCTGCCGGAGACGTGGCTTTGTTCAAGGGCCGCCTCTTCGGTGAGGGCCATGCGCCGTGCTTCCATCGTTCTCCTCCTGTTGGCGACACCAAGGAGCAGCGACTGGTTCTGGTGATCGATACGCCGCTCAATAAAGCGCGCATGGGTGCTGTGCCTCCGCCTGCGGGGGGCTGAGAAAAATGCGTGCCATTCTCGTCGCCGTGGGGGCATTGATCTCGGCAGATGCACATGCGCAACGTGCCAATGAGAATGCGGCGACGGCGGCAGATGACGGGTTCGGCAAAAGCGTTGGCAGCGAATCTGTCGGAATATATGCCAATGGCGAAGTGCGCGGGTTTTCGGCCAGCGATGCGGGCAATGCGCGGATCGAAGGGTTGTATTATAATGAATCCGGCGCAATCAGCGACCTGTTCGTTGCAGGAAGCGATATCAAGGTCGGGCTGACCGCTTTCGGACAGCCGTTTCCAGCGCCCACCGGTATTGTCGATGCCACCTTGCGGCGCGCCAATAGTGACAGGACGATCGTCACCACCCGGATCAACGCAGGGGATTATTTCGGCGTCGATGCAACGGTAGAAGCGGGTATTCCGCTCACGTCCAATCTCGGCATCTATCCCGCTATCGGCTACTTCGATGATCGTTACGCCGACGGGGTCAACGCGTGGTTCGTGAGCTATGGTAACGTGGTTCGCTGGCAGCCTGCGGCCCGCACCGAGGTCACAGCCTTCTTCAGCCGCTATGATTACGGCGATGAAGAGCGCGGCCCTCTGATCTATACGGCAGGACCGTTCCTTCCGAAGGAAATCACGCGCAGGCGCTTTTTCGGACAGGATTGGGGCCAGTGGTCAGGGCATAGCCAGAACTTCGGTGGCATCGCCAAGACCGCGCTGGGCAACTGGAAGCTGGAGGCGGGGCTGTTCAATAGCCGTTTCACGCAGGATGATTTCGCCTCGGCGTGGTTTTCGCAGGTTGATCGTTCCGGCATTGGACAGCGCTTCATTCAGTCGGGCCGCGATCAGACATATGTATCCTGGTCGGGCGAAGCGCGCGTGACGCGTGATTTCCGCGATGGTCCGCGTCGCCACCGCCTTATTGCATCAGTGCGTGGGCGCACTGTCGATGCCCGCTATGGCGGTTTTGATCTTGCGGGCCTTGGCGAGGGCGAGATCGGCGTGCCGGACCCGGTGCCCGAGCCTGAACGGCAGTATGGCCTGCTCACCGATGATCGCGTGCGGCAGACGCTTGCCTCGATCGGCTACGATCTGGTCTGGCAGGATCGTGGCGAATTGAACCTTGGCGTTACTCGCAGCGATTACCGCAAGGCCATCGATAGCCCGACTTTGCCGAACTTTTCGCGCCGCGACCGGAATTGGCTTTGGAATGCCGCGCTTGCTGTGAAGGCAACGGCAGGCTTGACGCTCTATGCAGCAACCACGCGCGGGCTGGAGGAAACCGGCGCTGCGCCGGTGAACGCTGTAAACGCCAACGAAGTGCTACCAGCGTTGCGCACAAGGCAAAGGGAAGCCGGGCTGCGCATCGCCTTGCCTGCCAGCATCCGGGCTGTGGTTTCCTGGTTCGATCTTCGCAAGCCCTATTTCGAGATCGACACCACCGACAACTTCTACCGCACCTTGGGCGAAGTGCAGCACAAAGGCTATGAGTTCTCGATATCGGGCAAGCCGGTTCAAGGGCTCAGTTTCGTGGTTGGCGCGGTGCTGATGGATCCGCGCGTGACGGGCGACGCGGTAGAAGACGGTCGCCTGGGTCACCGCCCCATCGGTCGCACACGCACACTGGTGGATGCCAGTTTTGACTGGATGCCCGCTTGGCAGCAGCGCTGGTCAGTGGATCTTCGCATGCTTTACGAAGGACAGCGCGAGGCTGATGCCCGGAACCGCTTTTCCATTCCCCAACGCCTCACTGCAGACATCGCCGCCCGTTATCGCTTCAAGATACGCAAGAGCGCGGCCATATTGCGGGTCAAACTTGCCAACATCACCAATGTGTTTGGCTGGCGGGTTTCCGGCGGTGGCGGGTTCAGAACCAACGCCCCGCGCCGGTTGACAGGATCGATTATCGCTGATTTCTGATGGTTGATAGCATGCTGGGTGGCGCCATCGGTAAGGTGCGCCCAAAACGCTTGGACCGCATTCGAGCATCTTGCGTGATGTCTCTCTCGGTCAGGTCAGTCAGGTAATCTTCCGCCAGAGCAAATTCGTGCGCGACCCGCGTTTTGCCGGGTGCGAGGCTTCTAGCGTGCCTGTGCACTGGCCTCAAAAAATCACGATATGATATCTTGTATCATATACAGAAGGTCGTTTATAGCGCCTGCGAGCCCAGTTTGCGCTGCTGTGTCTAAACAGCAGCACGGATCGCAAAAAGGATATCTTGCAATGAAACTTTCTCGCTTGCTTGCCAGCAGTACTGCGTCCGCCGCGCTGGCCTTTTCTTTTCCCGCTTTTGCGGATGAGCGCGCCGCCGAAGACGGCGATCAGAACCGCGCGCATAGCCAACCATCAACCGAAATCATCGTGACCGCACCTTATGAGCGTGATCGCGAAATGGTCGCCACGGCTGTCACAGTTCTGCAGGGCGATGCTTTGCAATTGCAGCAGCGTTCCACCATCGGCGAGACACTGGCACGCCAACCGGGTGTGTCTGCCAGCTTCTTTGGTCCGAATGCTTCCCGCCCGATTTTGCGCGGTTTGGACAATGAGCGCGTCCGCGTGTTGACCGACGGGGTCGGCAGTTTTGACGTTTCGAACACTTCTGTTGACCATGCGGTTGCGATCAATCCGCTTTTGGCAGACCGCATCGAAATTCTGCGCGGACCTGCCGCCTTGCTCTATGGTTCCGGCGCGATTGGCGGCGTGGTCAACATGCGCGATCTGCGTATCCCGCGCGAAGTACCCGACGGCGGGCCGCACGTTGATGCCGTGGCAGGTTATGCATCGGCTGCGCGTGAACGCAACATCGGCGCCTCGGTGAATGCGCCGTTGGGTGGTGGTTTTGTGGCCCACGTTGATGGCAGCTTCTTTGAATCGGATAACTACCGCAGCGGAGGCTTTGTTTTTAGCCGTGAATTGCGGGATGCTGCTGCGGAAGAAGGCGGCGAAGTGGCTGAGGATGCGGGCGCTTTTGGCAGGGTTGAGAATACCGCCGCACGCACCTGGGATGTGGCAGGCGGCCTGGCTTGGGTTGGTCAGGATGGGGCCAATTTTGGTGTAGCGGTTAGCCACCTTGCAAACCGCTATGGCATCCCCAACGGTCTTGAAATCGGCCACGATGACCATGACGACGACCATGACGAAGATCACCATGAAGATCACGATGAAGATCATGGCGATGAGCATGGCCACGGCCACGAAGATATCACACTCGATATGCGCCAGACGCGCGTCGATCTGCGTGGGGCGGTGCCGCTTGACGGCGCATTCAAGGAACTGAAGGTACGCGCAGGTTGGGCCGATTACCGCCACGACGAGATCGAAGATACAGGGGAGATTGGCACGAGTTTCTTCAATCGCAGTTGGGAAGCGCGTGTCGAACTGGTGCAAGCCGAGCTTGATGGCTGGCAGGGGGCTACCGGCATGCAAATCTTCAGCCGCAATTTCAGCGCTGTCGGGGAAGAAGCCTATATCCCTGCAAACCAGACGCGCCAGTTCGGCCTGTTCACTTTGCAAGAGTTTGATCTTGGCAGCCTGCGTTTGGAGGCCGCTGGTCGCTATGAACACAGCACTGTGAAGTCTGCTGAAATCGGCCGTGAGCGTCGATTCAGTGCTGTGTCGCTATCGGCTGGCGGGTCATTGCAACTCGGCGAAGGTTGGCGCTTGGCGTTGAGCCTTGCACGTGCCGAACGTGCGCCATCGGCCGAAGAGCTCTTTGCCAATGGCGCGCATGCAGCAACCCGTGCTTTCGAGATTGGCAACCCCAATTTCAGGACTGAGCGGCAACTGGGCGCAGAGGCTGTTTTGCGCGGGCGCGGCGCAGGTTGGCGGTTGGAATTGTCGGGCTTCTTCAACCGGTTTGACAACTTCATTTCGTTGAATGCGACAGGAGATGAAGAAGACGAATTGCCTGTGTTCCAATATGCGCAAACCGACGCGCGCTTTTACGGTTTTGAAGTTGAAGGTGCGGTCACGCTGGCGCAATTGGGGCAGACGCGCATCGAGGCAACGGGCCTTGTCGACTATACGCGCGCTGATATTCTGGGCGGGGGTGGCGCAGTGCCACGCATACCACCGTTGCGGATGATTGGCGGCGTTGAAGCCACAGGAAATGCATTGGGTGGCCGCGTGGAAGTGGAACACGCAACCGCACAGCGCCGCGTTGCCGTTTTTGAAACCGCCACGCCTGCATGGACCATGGTTAATGCCAGTGTCTCATGGAAGCCGTTTGGACCGGAGGCACAGACCACATTCATTCTGCAAGCCAATAACATTTTCGACGTGGAAGCCCGGCGACACACAAGCTTTCTCAAGGACGTAGCCCCGCTATTTGGCCGCGACATCCGCCTGAGCGCGCGCGTTAGCTTCTGAATGAAAAACCGGGGCGGCTCGTTCCGCCCCGGTTGTTTGTCATGGTTTCCGGGCCAGAATTCTGCCGTGAACGTGGATCATTCTGCCTCAAGGCCGAACTTTCGGCAATCAACGCATTGACCTTGCGCCTCGATGAGCCCCTTGAGCACCTCGAAATGGCTTGCCGGCGCGGCATCAACGATAGCGCCCCTGATCCCGGGCATTTCGACCAATTCAATCATGTGACAATCGCTACAGACCAGACAGATGTTCGCGGCAGACTGATAAACGATGTAAGCGTTTAGCGTCTCGATGCGCAGAACAGCCCGCATATCGATCAGGCGTGCCAGCGTGCGATAGATTTGGTTGGCGACAATGTGCGCGCCAAGAGCGCCCGCTTGTTCCGCAATATCAAAACGCTCAGCGGCCTGTTGGCCTGTCGTCTGAAGGCCATGTATCCAGCCTGACCGGAGGCTGAAAAATGTGCTGCACCCCATGGATCATCCATGGCTGCGCCGCTCCCTCCAGATTGAGAATTCCCTTGATGCGCAAAATTTCGGCACCTTTGAACATCGTGAGCGTGGCGATTGGGGTACGCCTGTCAGCTCACCGTGTTGACCGTACTAGCCTTTATTGCAACTGCGCTGACGTAAGTGTTGGCGGACTAGGTCTGACGCTTGGTTCGGCCAAGCTAGATGGCTTCGCCAATCTCGCGACTCTTTTCACCATCGGGAGTATCGCCGTCCGTGAAAGCTGGGGTGTAATTGACTTCGCTAAAAAGCTGACGATCCAATAGTACCGCGTGCGCGAGATAGAGCTGCGAAACGAGGCGGACCCACTTTGAGAATCACGATCTTGGGAGATGCTGGTTATCTACTAAATGTATTGGTCTCGTGATTGCACAAACGGGGCCAGCAAAGTGCATCAAAAATCTCTTATATAATCGTAATATAATGATTTTTTATTCCTGGCTGGGGCGGCAGGATTCGAACCTGCGAATGGCGGCATCAAAAGCCGCTGCCTTACCACTTGGCGACGCCCCATCAGGAGCCGCGCTTATAGCGCGGGCGAAGCGGATGAAAAGGGGGGGAGGGCGATACTTTTGGGCATTTTCCACACCCCCTGCATTTCATCACTAACCTTTGACGATGCCTTGCAGCGATTCAGGCGGTAAAGCGTTGAAATCACTGGCGTCGTGGCGCTCGGAAATACCCTTGCTGGAATTCACAAGGCGCCCGCGCAGCACGCCGGGGCGGGCGTCAATTTCGCTGACCCAGCGGCCGACATGCTCGTATTCGTGCATCGAAAGGAACGTCGCTGCCTCGCCATAAGCCTCGCCGCGATAGATGTTGCCGAACCAGGTGTAGGTCGCGATATCGGCGATGGTGTATTCATCGCCCGCCAGAAAGCGCGTCTTTGCCAGCTGGCGGTTGGCCACGTCGAACAGGCGCTTGGTCTCCATCGCATAGCGATTAATCGCATATTCGATCTTGAAGGGCGCGTAGTGGTAGAAGTGGCCAAAGCCGCCGCCGATGAACGGCGCGCTGCCCACCTGCCAGAACAGCCATGAAAGGCATTCCGCCCGCGCCGCGCCCGATGAGGGCAGCAAAACGCCGAACTTCTCGGCCAGATGCATCAGGATTGCGCCTGATTCAAATACGCGGAACGGTTCGGGGCCGGAGCGGTCCACCATCGCGGGGATTTTGGAGTTAGGGTTGATCTCCACATAACCACTGGTGAACTGGTCGCCATCAAAGATCTTGATCAGCCATGCGTCGTATTCGGCTTCGGCAAAGCCCATCTGGAGCAGTTCTTCCAGCATGATCGTGGCCTTCTGGCCATTGGGCGTGCCCAGCGAATAGACCTGAAACGGGTGCTTGCCCACGGGCAGTTCGCGTTCGCTGGTCGGGCCAGCGACGGGCCGGTTCACACTGGCAAATGCGCCGCCATTGGCCTTGTCCCATGTCCACACTTTGGGGGGAACGTACTCTTCTGACATCGCCGGCTCCTTCTCGATTATCGTTAGTGTTACTTACAATATGCCAGATTGACCCAGCCGTTCAAGCACGGATACCAGATCATCGAAATGATCGATCACCGCATCGGCTCCCAGATCATCGGGCGGCAGATCGCAAAAGCCAAAGCGCACCGCCACAACCGGCAACCCCGCCGCGCGCGCAGCGCCTGTATCGAACGTGGTATCGCCCACGAACGCCGCCTTGCCGCCGCCGCAGCGCTCAACCATCGCATGCAGCATATCGGGGCGCGGCTTGGACGTGCCCGGACCCAGCGTATCGCCACCAATCACGCAGGCAAAGCGGTGCAGCAGGCCCAGTTCCTCAAACAGCCGGACCGCAAGGCTTTCCTTCTTGTTCGTCGCAATCGCGATTTTCACGCCGCGTTCGTCCAGCGCATCAAGCATCGCCGCGCCGCCGGGAAACAGCGCGGTATGGGCGGCGATGTTGCGCCCGTAAAACGCCACCAGCTCGGCCTGAAGCCCGTCAAACGCGGCCTCGTCCACCCCGCCTGATTCGCTCAGCGCCGATCGCAGCATCTGCGCCGCGCCGCCGCCGATGTGGCGCGTCACATCCTCCAGTGGCACCGGCGGACGCCCCGCCAGCGCCAGCGCATGGTTCAGCGCAACGCCCAGATCGCGGCTCGTATCGAAAAGCGTGCCGTCGAGGTCGAATCCGACAATGTCGTAAGGAAATTTTATCATCACGCGTTCAAGTGGCTTCCCGTTCTGGAAAGCGCAAGATTTGTCTGGCAAAGGTATCTGCATGACTGAAAACGCCCCCGCCACAGCCCCCGTCGCCACCATCATCCTCGCCGCCGGAAAAGGCACCCGCATGAAGAGCGACCTGCACAAGGTCCTCCACCCCATCGCGGGCCGCCCCATGCTGATGCACCTGATGGCCAGCGCCGCGCAGCTTTCCCCCGCACGCCAAGTGGTGATCGCAGGCCACGGGCGTGACCAGTTGGAAAAGGCGCTGGGGACAACCGCCACCATCGCGGTGCAAGACCCGCAGCTTGGCACCGCCCACGCCGTGCAACAGGCAGAGGCAGCGCTGGCGGGCTTTGATGGCGATGTGCTGGTGCTCTATGGCGATGTCCCCTTCGTCAGTGCTGCCACGATGCAAGCCATGCTCGAACGGCTGCACGCGGGCGATAATCCCGCCGCCGTCGTGCTCGGCTTTGCCCCTGCCGATCCGCTGCAATATGGCCGCATCATCGCCGATGCCGATGGCCGCATCGTCAAGATGGTGGAGCACAAGGACGCAACCGAGGCCGAGCGCGCCTGCCGCATCTGCAATTCAGGGCTGATGGCGGTGCGTAGCGCCGATCTGTTCGGCCTGCTCGCGCGCGTCGGCAATGATAACGCGGCGGGCGAATACTATCTGCCCGATGTGGTCAACATCGCGATTGCGGATGGCCGCACTTGCGCGGTTGTCGTCACTGCCGATGCCGATGAAGTGGCGGGCATTAACAGCCGCGCCGAACTGGCCGATGCCGAAGGCCGTTGGCAACAGCGCCGCCGCGCGCAGGCGATGGCCGATGGCGCCACCCTGATCGCGCCCGAAACAGTGTGGTTCGCATGGGACACGCAGCTAGGCCGCGATGTCCTGATCGAACCCAACGTGTTCTTCGGCCCCGGCGTCAATGTGGCTGATCACGTGACGATCCACGCCTTCAGCCACTTGGAGGGCGCAACCCTTGCGCAGGGCGTCCACATCGGCCCCTATGCCCGCCTGCGCCCCGGTGCGGTGCTGGGGGAAAAGGTGAAGATCGGCAATTTCGTCGAGGTGAAAAACACCACGATGCACAAAGGCGCAAAGGCCAATCACCTCACCTACCTTGGCGATGCCACCGTGGGGGCAGGGGCCAATATCGGCGCAGGCACAATCACCTGCAATTATGACGGCTATTTCAAACACAAAACCGTCATCGGCGAACGCGCCTTCATCGGCTCGAACTCCGCCCTGATCGCGCCGGTAAAGATCGGCGCAGACGCCATCGTCGCCGCAGGCAGCGCCGTCTCGCGCGATGTGGCCGACGGCGAATTGCGGATGGTGCGGGCAGAGCAACTGATCAAGCCGGGCTGGGCCGACCAGTTCCATGATGCGATGAAGAAGAAGAAGGGGTGAGGGGGCGCTTCGATAGGCTCAGGAGGAGCGGGAAGGGCGGTGATCCCGCTCACTGACCTTCTCAATCTCCAGCCCTACGTTCATCATTGCCAACCCCACTCTCGCCATTCCCAACCCCGCTCTCGTCATTCCCGCGAAGGCGGGAATCCAGCGCACAACGCCAGCCTGGATTCCCGCCTTCGCGGGAATGACGAAGCGGGAGAGCAGCGCAACTATAGGGGCAACACGCTATATGAGGGCTTTGGTTATTGGCAATTCAGGGGTTTTCGTGCCTGTCACCGTAATTCCCTCAGCATACGAAGGGGACAGGGGCGATGCAATCCGCACTCTCACCTTGACCACAATCAGTCGTGTCACACGACCATTCACGACCGCGTCCCAGCCAGCACGTCCTTGCTGAGCCGGGGCGTGAGGTGGCTGTAGTGGCGTTCGTCGTGGTCCGACGTTAGAGTTCATGGCAGATGCTACCTACCAGCAGCTTTCGTAGTCGGGGTTCCTAGCGCAGAATGCATCAGCCTTTTCCATTTCTTTTTCGACATAATCATCGACAAATTTTTGCCTGTCGCTGCTTGTGCCGTCATATGTCACACCACTGCCAGCAGCAGGTTGATCAGCAGGACTTGATAGAGCAGGCGCACCAGAGTTGCCTCGCTCAATATCCTTCGAGGTCACCCCCTCAGATCCGACCTTATCGGAAGCTGCCACTTGCCCTGTATCAACAGTTGATTTATTTGTTGGCATTGCAAGCAATAGGCCCAGAGCACCCACTACAACCACAATGGTAATACCAAAGTTCTTCAAAAAACCGTTATTTTTTCTAGAATTGCACATCGTCGAAAACGCAGTTTTATGAATTTTTTTAATAAATTCTGGGCTCATATGATCGATATGGTGAATAAATCGATCTCTGAGCGCAGTCTTTCTTTGTAAAGCGGCTGTGGCCCTTAACGAGGACAAGGCATTGCTCAAATCACTATCAGAAATTTGGACATCTAGCGACAAAAGATGTGTAAATTTTTTTCTGAACTGGACCTTTTCATTTTCTATGCCAGCGTTTTGGTCAAGTGAATGGGCTAACACCATTCTCGCCACATCTTTTTTAAACTCGAAATCATCTTCATCTTTTACATACTGACTTTTGAGATATGCTGATCGCTGGTCTTCATCACGCTTTTTCCGCTCAGCTTCTCGTTTTTCGCCCTCCAGTGCCTCTTGGCGCCGGGTAGTCTCGTTTTCTATTTTTTTCGCTGCGGATAGGTATGGTGAAAGCTGAGAGAGCTCATCACGTGAAACCGTTGCCGTCTGTATTTTTGGGTTTTCTTTTAGGAATTCAACCAAAAGGGTAAATGTCTCTTCCGTCGCATTCCGCCCCGGCTGTCCCTTTGGTGCGCCCACACCTGCGCTTGCACCGACTGCTGTTCCCACAGGCCCTGCAACCAAGAACCCTAAAACTGCGCCGGCGGCAGCTCTTGAAAGTCCGTCCTTGCCCGGAACGGCAGCGATGGCACCTTTTGCTGCCTCGTGACCAATGATCTTCATAGACAGAATGTCATGCTTGAGCTGGTAGCTCTTAAAAGGCTGTGCCCTTTGGATGCAGTCCCCCAGAATGAAAAACTGCCCAAACTCCTTGCTGAATTCCATTTGGTTCCCAACTCCCAGCCCAAGAATTTTAACCAGTCAATATGATTATCTTCCCGTATAATCAACGATCGTTTCTGATTGGTGCATAGCATAATGGTTTAATCAATCAAAGATCAGTCGTGTCACACGACCATTCACGACTGCGTTCCAGCCAACACGTCCTTGCTGACCTGATGCGTGAGGTAGCCTTGGTGCACGGGAGCATTCATCTCATCGCAGCTGTAGGCTGCTCTGACTGACGACGAATGGTCGTGTGACACGACTGGGAATTACGGTGACAGGTTGGGAATTACGGTGACAGGAATTACGGTGACAGGTGCGAAAACCCCTAAATTCCCCAAACCCCACCCCCACCCCCAGACCCACAGCCACCTTGTCATCTCCCCCCGCGCTTTATATGCGGCGTATCGCGTGGGGCCGCAGGCGGGTTCGCGATCGTCTAGGGGAAATGCGTGTACCAGCCGTCGATGTCTGATCGTGTCCGCTTCCTGATCGGACTGCCGCTGAGCCTGATTTACTTTCCGCTGATGATCCTCACGCTGGTCGGCTATATGCTGATGCCGCGCGGGTTGGTGAACGATCTGCAGCAGCGCAACCGCGCCAAGGAAATCGCGGCGCGGCTGCGCGCGATGCAGGCCTATGTCGGCGCGGGCGAAAAAGTGCTCGATTTCGGCGCGGGGCGGGGGGATTTTCTCAAGAACGTCGCCAGCGTCCATGATGTGGACATCATCGGGATCGATATCATCGATTATACCGATGATGATGTTGAAGTGCTGATGTTTGATGGGGATCGCATACCGCTGCCCGATAAAAGCGTGGATATCGGCATGGCCGCTTTCGTGCTGCACCACATCGTCGATCAGGACCGCGCGATGGCCGAATTGAAGCGCGTGTGCCGCAAACGCATCATCATTTTCGAAGATACCTATTTCAGCCCGTGGCAATGGGCGTTCGTGGTGTGGAACGATTTTTATTCCAACATCCTGATGGGCAGCATCCGCGCCTATAAGGCCATCGGCAAAATGGCCATCGTCTCGATGCCCATGCCGCTGACCTTCAAGACCGTGCGCCAATGGCAGGCATGGTTCCGGGGCCACGGATTGACCGTGCTCTCCACAGATGTCCGCCACAACACGGTCAAACCGATGAGCAAAGTGACGTTTGTGATCGCGGTTTAGGCGCGAAGAATAAGCTGCAAACTTTCCCGCAGCACAAGAGTGGTCAATCCCAAAGATTGGAAAGACATTCCCAACCTATTTGTGCGATAGCGCTGCCAAGCGAAGTGACAGGATCAAGCATAAACCATGTGCGGAATTATCGGAATTGTTGGCAAGGAACAGGTCGCTGACCGGCTGGTCGATGGCCTGCGCCGCATGGAATATCGCGGTTATGACAGCGCGGGCGTCTGCCTGGTCGAAGGTGGGCAACTGGTGCGCCGCAGGGCCGAGGGCAAGCTCAACAATTTGGTGATCGAACTGGCGCGCCATCCGGCCCAAGGCCTGATCGGCATTGCGCACACCCGCTGGGCTACGCACGGTGCACCCACCACCAGCAACGCGCACCCGCATGCGACGGAACAGGTCGCGCTGGTCCACAACGGCATCATCGAAAACTTCAAACCCTTGCGTGAAGCGCTGACCGCGCGCGGCCGCACGTTTGAAAGCGAGACTGATACCGAAGTCGTCGCGCACCTCGTTTCCGAACAGGTCGAAGCGGGCCTTTCTCCGCAAGATGCGGTCAAGGCCGTGCTGCCGCAATTGCGAGGCGCGTTTGCGCTGGCCATCGCGTTCCGCACGCATGACGATATGCTGATCGGCGCGCGCCTCGGCTCGCCTCTGGTCGTGGGCTATGGCGATGGCGAGACTTATCTCGGCTCCGATGCGCTGGCGCTCGCGCCGCTCACGCAGAAGATCACCTATCTTGAAGAGGGCGATTGGGTGGTCATCACCCGCGATGGCGCGCAGATTTTCGATGCCGGTAATGCGGTTGTCGAGCGCCCGATTGTCGCCTCGGGCGCCACGGCGGCTGCCATCGAAAAGGGCAATTACCGCCACTTCATGCAGAAGGAAATCTTCGAACAGCCGGTGGTCGTCGCGCAAACCCTGCGCAGCTATTTGCGCCGCGTGGAACAGACGGTCGCGCTGCCGCAGATTGATTTCGATCTGGCCAAGATCAACCGCGTCACCATCGTCGCTTGCGGCACCAGTTTCTATGCCGCGATGGTTGCCAAATACTGGTTCGAACAATTCGCAAGGCTTCCCGTCGATATCGATGTGGCCTCCGAATTCCGCTATCGCGATCCAGTGCTCGAAGACGGCGGCCTCTCGCTGTTCATCTCGCAAAGTGGCGAAACGGCGGATACTTTGGCCGCGCTGCGCCACTGCAAGGCGGCGGGCCAGACCATCGCGGTCGTCGTCAATGTGCCCACCAGCACGATGGCGCGCGAGGCAGACCTGCTGCTGCCCACCCACGCCGGCCCCGAAATCGGCGTTGCCTCTACCAAGGCGTTCACCTGCCAGCTTGCGGTTCTCGCCGCCTTGGCCGCGCACCTTGCGGTAAAGCGCGGGCGGATGAACCGCGCGGAAGAAGCAGAAATCGTCGAACATCTGATCGAAGTGCCATCCGCCTTGAACGCTGCGCTGGCGCATGATGACGAGATCGCCGCGATGGCGCACCTGATCGTGCCTGCGCGCGATGTGCTCTATCTCGGGCGCGGGGCGGATTATCCGCTGGCGCTGGAAGGCGCGCTAAAGCTCAAGGAAATCAGCTATATCCACGCCGAAGGCTATGCCAGCGGCGAGATGAAGCACGGCCCCATCGCCCTGATCGATGATCAGGTTCCGGTGATCGTCCTCGCCCCGTCAGGCCCGCTGTTTGAAAAGACCGTTTCGAACATGCAGGAAGTGCGCGCACGCGGCGGCAAGGTTGTGCTGATTTCCGACGCAGAGGGCATTGCCGAGGCGGGTGAGGGGTGCCTTGCCACCATCGAAATGCCCAAAGTCCACCCGCTGATCGCGCCGCTGGTCTATGCCGTGCCGGTGCAATTGCTCGCCTATCACGTCGCCGTCGCCAAAGGCACCGACGTCGATCAGCCGCGCAATCTGGCCAAGTCGGTGACGGTCGAGTAACTCAGGCCGAAAGGCGGCGCACCGCTTCATCCTGCGCAATCAGGGGAAGCAGCGCCGCCATTTCAGGGCCGTGGTCCTGTCCGGTAAGTGCCTGGCGCAGCGGCAGAAACAGCGCCTTGCCCTTGCGTCCCGTGCTGTCCTTCAACGCCGATGTCAGCGCGCGCCACGGATCGCTGGCCCAATCAAGCGTCGCGGCCAGCGCGGCTGCCTGATCCAGAAATGCGCGCGTCTCATCGTCAAACGCGGGCGCGGTAACCGGCCCCGTTACCACCTGCCACCAGCCCTTGGCCTCATCGATATGGGCAAGGTTGGGGCGGATCACCTCCCACGCCACTTCGCCCATGCCCTCGGGCAGCAAATGCGCCACGCGGGCGTAGGGCAGGCGGTGCACGATCTGCGCATTCACGCGATGCAGGTCCGCCTCATCAAACCGCGCGGGCGCACGCCCAAAGCGCGACAGGTCAAAACTGGCGGCCAGCGCATCCACATCAAGCGCCGGGTCCACCGGATCGGACGTGCCCAGCCGCGCCAGCAGCGTCACGATGGCTTCGGGTTCGATCCCCTGTTCGCGGAAATCCGCCATGCCCAGCGCGCCCAGCCGCTTGGAAAGCTTGCCCTCGCTCCCCGTCAGCAGCGCCTCATGCGCAAAGCGCGGCGGCGTTGCACCCAAAGCGGTGAACATCTGAAGCTGCGTCGCGGTGTTCGAAACATGGTCTTCCCCGCGCAAAACATCGGTCACGCCCATCGCGATATCGTCAATCGCCGATGGCAGCATATAGAGCCACGATCCATCGGCGCGGCGGATGACGGGATCGGACATCTGGCGCGCATCGAAGTTCTGCACCCCGCGAATGCCATCGTCCCACGTGATCGGCTGGTCATGGTCAAGCAGGAAACGCCAATGCGGCTTCTCGCCCGCCGCCGCCTTTGCCGCATGGTCAGCTTCGGTCAGCTTCAGCGCGGCGCGGTCATAGATTGGCGGCAGCCCGCGCCCCAGCAGCACCTTGCGCTTGAGATCAAGCTCCTGCGAGCTTTCATAAGCGCGGTAAATCCGGCCAGCCTCCACCAGCCGCTGGAATTCGCGCTCATAGATTTCAAAGCGCAGCGATTGGCGCTCCTCGCCATCAACCGTCAGCCCCAGCCATGCCAGATCGGCGCGGATCGAATGGACGTGCTCCTCGCGGCTGCGCTCGGCATCGGTATCGTCGATCCGCAGCAGGAACTTGCCGCCGGTCTTCTTGGCCAGCAGCCAGTTGTGCAGGGCGGTGCGGACATTGCCGACATGCAGTTTGCCGGTGGGTGATGGGGCGAAGCGCGTTACCGTGGTCATGGCGTCCGCCCTATCGCCAACCGCGCTCAAGGGGAAGGGAGCAGTGCAACTGCGTGAACAGTTGCCTCATAAAGGGCACCATGCCGCTCTGCCCGCACAAAGCCGTCAACCGCCTGCGCAAAGCCTTCACGATCTGCGGACCGCGCGGCGCGGACCAGCGTGGAAAGCGTTACCTCATCAGGCGTCATCGCGTGGCAGCAAGGGCGGTTGACCATGAACGGCTCAGGCCAGACCTGTTTGATCGTCCGGACCAGTCCGTGCACCGCGCAGGCCGCCTCGATACTGCGATAGCGCCGCGCAAGGTCTGCCACGGGATCTCGCCCTGCCTGTTCGAACAGCGCACAAAGCCGCATCGCCATGACCATGTGCAACCCGTTCAGTGAAAGCCCGCGCACATCGTGGGGACGCGCCAGCTTTTCGACCGTGGCCGGAAACAGGGTGGCAGAACCGCTTGCAGACATGGGGAATCCTTTCTTGCGAATGACTCGCAAGTTAGGCTCTCTCCGCGCGCCCGTCAATGAGAATCATTCGCAACAAGTCAGCCCGTGCGGAAACCATGCGTGATCGGATAGCGCCGGTCGCGGCCATAATTGCGCGCGCCCAGTTTTACGCCGGGAGGGGCTTGGCGGCGCTTGTATTCCGCGATGTTCAGCAAACGCTCGATCCGTACGACCGTGGCGCGATCAAACCCTTCGCCCACAATCTGGTCCACCGACTTCTCGTTCTCGACCAGCCCGGTAAGGATCGCGTCCAGCACATCATAAGGCGGCAGCGAATCCGAATCTTTCTGGTCGGGGCGCAGTTCGGCGCTGGGCGGTTTGGTGATGATGCGTTCGGGCATTACCGGGCCATCGGGGCCAAGGCCGATCTTCGGGCGCTTGCCATTGCGCCACTGCGAAACTGCAAAGACAGTAGTTTTATAGGCGTCTTTCAGCGGGTTATAGCCGCCGTTCATGTCGCCATAGATCGTGGCGTAACCGACGCTCATCTCGCTCTTGTTGCCGGTGGTCACCAGCATCGGGCCAAACTTGTTGGATAGCGCCATCAGCGTCACACCGCGAATACGCGACTGGATGTTCTCTTCGGTGGTATCGGGCTGCTTGCCAGCAAAGACGGGGGCGAGCATCTCATCAAAGCCCAGCACCGCCGGATTGATCGGCACGGTGTCCAGCTTCACGCCCAGCATCCTGGCGCAGCCTTCTGCATCATCAAGGCTTTCCTGGCTGGTATAGATGCTGGGCAGCATCACGCACCACACCCGGTCTGCGCCCAAGGCATCCACCGCGATGGCCGCGCAGATCGCCGAATCGATCCCGCCCGAAAGGCCTAAGACCACACCGGGGAAGCGGTTCTTGTTCACATAATCGCGCAGGGCCAGTACCATCGCGCAATAGATATCTTCGGGATGCTCGGCCAGATCGTGAACCGCGCCCGATTCACAGCGCCAGCGGTGGGCGGTGCCGAATTGTGATTTCGTCCAGGCCGTGGTGACAATCGATTCTTCCCAATCGGGCATCTGCACCCACAGCGCGCCTTCGGGGCCGACGACAAAGCTGGCGCCATCGAACACGATCTCGTCCTGCCCGCCCACGCGGTTGAGATAGACGAGCGGGATGCCGGTATCGATCGCGCGGCGCTTGGCCACACCATCAATGCGCAACACATCCTTGTCGATCTCATAAGGGCTGCCGTTTACGCAGATAAAGATTTCCGCGCCCTGTTCGGCCAAATGGCGGCAAACATCGGGCTGCCAGATGTCCTCGCATATCGGCAACCCGATCATCGCGCCTTTGAACAGCACCGGTTCGGGCAGGGGGCCGGGCATGAAATAGCGCTTTTCATCGAAAGTGCCGTAATTGGGCAATTCGTATTTGAAGCGAGTCGCGGCAATCCGCCCCCCTTCCAGCAGCGCCACGCCATTATGCAGCGCGCCATCGCGCACGAACACCGATCCCACCAGCATCGCGGGGCCACCATCGGCGGTCACCTCCGCCAGTTTCTGCAATTCCGCCGCCGCGCGCTCGATCAGCGCGGGCTTCATGATCAGATCTTCAGGGGGATAACCGATCAGTTGCAGTTCGGGATAGACGATCAGATCGCTATCGCGCGCGCTTTCGCGCACTGCCAGCATCGCGGCAGCATTTGCGGCAAGGTCGCCAACCGATTGGTTGAGCTGGGCGAGGGTTATCTTGATCGTATCGGCCATATTTGATCACTAGGCGGCAAACCCCATGGCCTGCAAGAGTTGCAAACCTGTCATCTTGGGTTAATGGCCCCTTGGGGAACGAATTCGAGGGAATCGTACGCATGAAGATCATGACCGGCAACTCAAACCTGCCGCTTGCTCGCGCCATTTCGGCTTATCTCGAAGTGCCGTTGACCAACGTCAGCGTGCGTCGCTTTGCCGATGAGGAAGTGTTCGTCGAAATTCACGAAAACGTGCGCGGCGAAGACGTGTTCGTTGTGCAATCAACCAGCTATCCCGCAAACGACAATCTGCTCGAACTGTTGATCTGCATTGATGCGCTGCGCCGCGCCTCGGCCAAGCGGATTACGGCGGTGGTCCCCTATTTCGGCTATGCCCGCCAAGACCGTAAGCCCGGTCCGCGCACCCCGATTTCTGCCAAGCTGGTTTCGAACCTGATCACCACGGCTGGCGCGGATCGCGTATTGGCGGTCGATCTGCACGCAGGCCAGATTCAGGGCTTCTTCGATATCCCGACCGACAACCTGTTTGCCGCGCCTGTCATGGCAGCAGACATCCAGACGCGTTACGGTTCGCAAGAACTGATGGTTGTCTCGCCCGACGTCGGCGGTGTGGTCCGCGCCCGTTCGCTGGCCAAGCGGCTCAACAACGCGCCACTGGCCATTGTGGATAAACGGCGTGACCGTCCCGGCCAGTCCGAAGTGATGAACATCATCGGCGATGTGAAGGGCCGCATGTGCATCCTGATCGATGATATCATCGATTCGGGCGGCACCTTGTGCAATGCCGCGCAAGCGCTGCTTGATGCAGGGGCTGCCGGCGTTTCAGCCTATATTACCCACGGCGTGCTTTCGGGCGGCGCGGTGGCCCGCGTCGCAGGGTCTGCGCTGAAAGAACTGGTTATCACCGATACGATCATGGCAACCGAGGCCACCGCATCGTGTGATCGCATCCGCGTGCTCACCATCGCGCCGCTGATCGGTGAGGCTGTGCGCCGTATCGCCGATGAAAGCTCGGTTTCCAGCCTGTTTGATTGATAGCGGGTCAGGTTGGCGGTTTTTCCGCCAGCCTCAACCGCTCCAGCCACGCCCGCGCCTGCTTGGGTTCGCCCACGGCATGCGCGCCGGGTTTGCCGCGTGCAGCGAGGAACTCCTCGTGCAGCGTGAACGGTTCCATGAACAGCGTTTCGCGCGCCTCGGCAATATCGTCGGCGATTGCCTGCAAGTTTTCGATTACCGGCGCGGTGGCCGCCCGCATGATCTTGTCGGCATTGTGATCGAACAGCCCCCACTTGCCCGCCGCCGTCACGCGCAGGGCCTCGATCAGGGCTTCAAGATAATCCGCTTCCATTTCGGCGCGGCGCTTGTCGAGACGTTCGAGACGATCAGCTTTTGCCATAATGGTGCGATAGGCAGCACGAGGCCTGCTTGCAACCGGCGTGACATTATTCCCAGGGCTTGATTCCGCCCGGCGCGATTCTCTGGATCGCTTCAAGCCGACGGCTTTGGCGGGTTTCAAGACCGATGGTGATAAGCGGCTGCGGCTTTTCAACAAATTGGCGCGGGCTCATTCCGAACATTGCCGTAAATTCGCGGATCAGGTGGCTTTGGTCGTAATAGCGCAGCGCCAATTCCTCGGCTTCGTCCTGATCGGCCACTCCGCGCAAGTGGCTGGCCATATCGAGCGCGCGGGCGCGGCGCAGCACTTGCTTGGGGGTCATCCCGAAATCGCGCCGCACGATACGTTCAAGCCGTCGCTGTTCGACGCCGAAATCGTCCGCCAGTTGCGCAACCGTCACGTTGGGGTCAATAAATGCAGCGGCTTCAAAGCGGGCAGAGATCGGCTCGGGCTCTCGCACCGCGCGATCAGCGATCAGGCGGCGCATCTCCTGCTCCATGGCCAGCGTCCATTCCTCTGGCGTGCCATCCGGATCAAACAGTTTCAGCCAACGCGCTTCGGGCATGTTTAACTGTGTGAAAGTGGCCAAGTCATCGGTCAGACCGGAAACCTCCGGTCCATTCAGGGCGTGGCAAGCACCGGGGCGCAAAAAAACGCCGACGCTGGTGAAGCTGTTGGTCACGCTCACCGGCATGCGTTTGGAATGTGGGCCAAACAGCATTGCCGCACGTTCAGAATGCTTTACGCTTGTTGTGGTGGTCGCTTGCCATTTTCCGCGCGTTTGCACCCGGATGCAGGCAAAATCGCTCAACAAACCGCAATCGAGCCGATGGCTCTCGGGCATATCCACCACGGTCACATAAAACCGGCCAACCCAGCGCTCCAGATCAGGAGCCGGTGCGCGGCTGAACGAAATCGGCTGCCCGTCACGAGTCGCCCCGTTGGCCGATACGATCGCGCGATCGACCGCCGGCTTATTGCTGCGACTCATTCATGCGCCCCTTAACAATTGTTGACCTCTGAATACGCTGCACATGCGGTGTTGTCTGTGAGGTTTTGCACGGCCTATCAAAGGATAGTGCGCTAACTAAGCCGGCACGCAGCGGCTTGACCTGTGGCGCTGTAAAGGCGAACACCATGGAATGAAGCTTGATCAAGATATCGCCCTTGCCATGCGCCTTGCCGATGCGGCAGCAGCAGCAATCAAACCCTATTTCCGCACAGTCATCGCCGAACGCAAGGGTGATGATACGCCGGTTACAATGGCAGATCGCGCTGCCGAAGAAGCCATGCGCCGGATTTTAACGGCTGAAGTGCCGCGGGACACGATTATTGGTGAGGAATTCGGAGCGAGCGCCGGTTCATCGGGCCGCAGTTGGGTGCTTGATCCTATCGATGGCACCGCGGGCTTCCTTGCCGGTCGTCCGATATTCGGCACGCTGATCGCGCTGGTGGTCGAAGGTTTCCCTGTCATGGGCGTGATGGATCAGCCGATCACCGGAGAGCGCTGGATCGGTGCCACCGGCAAGGCAACTACGCTCAACGGCAAACCTGTGCGCACGCGCCCCTGCCGCGAATTGATCGAAGCCACGTTGGCCACCACCGGGCCGCACTACTTTGACGATCACGATGGCGCGCATTTCATGGGCCTTGCCGCCAAGACCGATCACAAACGCATGGTCATGGGCGGCGATTGCTACAACTACGCCATGCTCGCCACCGGTCAGCTTGATGTGGTGTGCGAAGCGGGGCTGAAACTCCACGATTGGGCCGCGCTCGTACCTATCGTCGAAGGCGCGGGCGGCACCATGGCCGATTGGAACGGCGATCCGCTCCACGCAGGCTCCGATGGCCACGTCCTCGCTCTTGGCGATCCCGCGCGGCTGGATGACGTGGTCGAGGCGTTGGCTTGCCTCCATTGATTCAGCGGATCAGCAACTCGACCTGCGTCAGTTCGATCACCGGCACTTCCCACGGATGCGCTGCCATCAAACCGGCAAGCGCCTTCTCGATGTCGTCCTCGGCGGGCGCATAGGTGGTTAGGATCACCGTGGGCGATAATGCGGCTTGGCCTGCGGTGCCAAGCGTGGGTGCAGCTTCGGGTGAGGGGGTAAAGCTTTCCCACCCGATTCCGATTTCAACGATGCCCTGATAAAGGCCAAAGTCCCCCAAGGCGTTATCTGACCGGATCACCGCCAAAAGCGCAGCCGCAGTGGCATCACGCTCCAGCGCAGAGGCATCACCGCCAAGCATTGCGTCGAGCGTTTGTGATGAGACGGGGCAGTAGATTTTTACCGCCGTCACACGGCGGCGGCCGGGTAGGGTCACAGCCCCGCCTTCAGCATCCAGTCATGGAATAGCCGCACTGGCCGCGATTGCAGCGCGCGCGGGCGGCAGACGAACCAGTACGAATAGGGGCTGTCGACATCGATGTCATATAGCCGCGCAAGGCGCGAATCGTGGCTGCGGTGATAGTGATCATCATGCATGATCGCGATGCCAAGCCCTTGCGCGGCGGCTTCAAGGATCAACTGGCCTGAATCGAAATGATCAATCGCGGCTGGTTCAAGCTTCTCAAAATGCAGCGCTTTCTTCCACGCCTCAAAGCTCATCGGCAGATCGTTGTGGATCAGGAACGTCTGTTTGGAAAGCTTGGCCACATCGGGGCGCGGCCCCAGCTCTTCGGCCATCGCGACTGACGTAATCGCGTGGACCCGGTTGTGATCCAGCCGCACCGAATGCAGCGATGCGTCCGGCCCTTCGGACAGGACAATCGCCGCATCAATCGTATCGCCCAGCTTGGTTTCAGCCGCATGGCCTGAATCGATATCGATGTGCAGTTGTGGATGCAGTTTGCGCAATTCGCCAAGGCGCGGGAACAGGCGCTGGCTGCCAAACAGCGGCAGCACACCCAAACGCAACCGCATGACCTTGCCGGTATCGATCAAGCGATCCACCCGGTCGGCCATCTCATCGATCAACGGTGCCACCGCATCATAAAGCTGCTGGCCTTCCTCGGTCAGCTTCAGTGCCTGATGCTTGCGCTCGAATAGCGGTTTTCCGACAAACTCTTCCAGCGCGCCCAATCGCCGTGACAATGCCGAAGGGCTGAGCGCCAATTCCGCAGCAGCCGTTTTGGCCGAGCCGGCCCGCACGACGCGAATAAACGCCTCAAGCGAACGCAGCGGGGGCAGGCGGCGGATCATCGGTTCGTCCTATTCGTCATCAACAGTTTCAGTTTGCGGTGCATGTAACCTGAGGCGGGTCAGGCGGCGTTCGTCGCCGCCTGTCACTTCAAGTCGCCAGCCGCTGGCATGTTCAAGCACCCGCCCGACAGGCGGCACTTCTCCAGCCAAGACCACGGCCAATCCGCCCAGCGTATCCACATCTTCCTCAACTTCTGCAAGTCTTGGGTCGATCATTTCCCCTACGTCATCCAGTTCGGCACGCGCATCAGCGTCCCATGTGTCAGGATCAATACGGCGGATCAATTCTTGCGGCGCATCGTCATGTTCGTCTTCAATTTCACCGATGATCTCTTCAACCAGATCCTCGATGGTTATGATGCCATCGGTTCCCGAATACTCGTCGATTACTACGGCCAAATGCGTACGGCGGCTGCGCATATCTGCCAATACGTCAAGTGCGCCGCGCGCTTGGGGCACAAACAACGGCTGGCGCATCAGGCTGGTCCAGTCCTTGGGCGGAGCCTTGTTCGATAGCAACATGCCCGCCACGATCACGAACACGTCCTTCACGTGAATCATCCCGATGATTTCATCGAGCGATTCACCGTAGACCGGCATGCGGCTGTGGCCATGTTCGGCAAAAGCGGCGACCAGTTCTTCGAATGAAGCGGACGCGGGTACAGCGACAATCTCGCCGCGCGGGATCGCTACGTCATCGGCATCATGTTCGCTGAAGTGGAGGAGATTGCGCAACATTTGCCGCTCAAGCGGCACAAGATCGCCCTTGCCGGTGCTGGCCGAGCGCGTTTCGCCCTCATGTTCGTCGATAGCCTCTTCAATCTGTGCGCGTAGCGACTGGTCAGAGTCCGGCCCGCGAAAGAAGACCTTGATCGCGCGCCAAAGCGGGCGGCTGCTACTGTCTGCGTCTCCAGATCGGTCTGAACCGTCTGAGTCATTGCCCTCGGGCACTATTTGTTACTCCCTGTTATCAATCTTCGACCGCATATGGGTCGGCGATGCCCATTAGCGCAAGCGACTTCCGCTCCAAATCTTCCATTTTTTCGGCTTCGGCCTCGCCAAGCTCGTGGTCATAGCCTGCCAGATGGAGCAGCCCGTGCACCACAAGGTGGGTAGCGTGGGTCTCAACCGACACGCCCTTTTCTTCAGCTTCACGCGCGCAAACGCCGTGCGCAAGGATCATATCACCCAGCATTCCAGGTGCGTTCTGACTGGCAGCAGCCACCAGCACCTCATCACGCGACAGCATTGGAAAGGACAGGACATTGGTCGGCTTGTCCTTGGCCCGCCACTGCTTATTCAGCGCATGAACCTCCTCGTCATCAGCCATGACAAGGCTTACGAGCAAGTTTTCATGCGCAATTTCTGGGACGATCTTGGCTGTTGCCTCCGCCGCGCGATTGGCCAGCGCTTCCCAATCGACATCGTCGCCCCAAACCGGGTCGATATCGATCTCAAGAGTAGGTGCGGTCATAGCAAAGCCCCATCCTCTTCAGAGGAGGGGGCTTGGGGGTGGTGGCACACAAGCGCAGCGCAACCAAGACCGCCCCTCACGCATCCTTCCCTTCATAGGCTTCAACAATCCGCCCCACGATAGGATGGCGCACCACATCGGCAATGTTGAAGCGCACTGTCGCAATCCCCTCAACGCCTTCAAGCCGCTGGACGGCATCGTTCAGCCCGCTGGCACCAACGCCGCCGGGCAAGTCAGTCTGCTTGGGGTCACCGCAAACAACCATGCGGCTGTTCTGGCCAAAGCGGGTGAGAAACATCTTCATCTGCGCAGGAGTGGTGTTCTGCGCCTCATCAAGGATCACGAAAGCATCGGCCAGCGTGCGCCCGCGCATGAACGCAATCGGCGCAATCTCGATTTCACCGCTGGCAATCCGGCGCTCCACCTGTTCGGGCGGCATGCAATCATACAGCGCATCATAAAGCGGGCGAAGATAAGGATCGACCTTCTCCTTCATGTCGCCCGGCAAGAAACCAATCTTTTCACCGGCTTCCACCGCAGGGCGCGACAGGATCAAACGCTGGACCGAACCCGACATCAATTGCGCCACGGCTTGCGCCACCGCAACATAGGTCTTGCCGGTGCCTGCGGGGCCAAGTGCGAAGATCACGTCATTGCTGATCAGCGCCTTCATATATTCGATTTGCGTCGGGCTGCGCGGAACAATCGTCTTCTTGCGCGTGCGGATCATGATCGCTGGCGGACCACCGGGCATGCCGCTGATGATACCTTCCAGCGTTGGCTCAGACGACATCGCGATCAGCGATTCAACCGCGCCGCCATCCAGTTCCTGCCCCGAAAGCAGCCGCTGGTGCATGCCTTTGAGCACGTCGCGCGCGCGTGCCACCGGATCATCCGGTCCTTCAATCAGCACGCGGTTGCCGCGCGCCGAAATGTAAACTCCCAGCCGGTTTTCTATCAGCACGAGATTGGTATCGAACTGGCCAAACAACGCGCCAAGCACTGTCTGCTCATCGAATTCAACTTCGACGCGGGCTCGTCGATGTTGATCTGGCCTGGAGTGATCCGGGCGATGATGCGCTTCATCAGAGGCGCGAGAGAATTTACGGGCCATGCTCTCCTTTCAGGGTAAGGGGCCTGAACACGAGAATAAGCTCGGATGTGACACGCGCAAGGCAGCGAAAAGGGAAATCGCGTTTGTGCGCGTTTATTCCACAGAGATTTAGAAGCCGGGATTTAGAAGCCGGGATTTAGAAGCCGGGATTTAGAAGCCGGGATTTAGAGCACACGCCCCGATAGCGAGTTTGGCCCTGCTTCGATCAGTTCAACATCCACCAGATCGCCGATGGCGAAGTCACCGATGAAGTGTACCGATTGCAGCCAGGGCGATTTGCCCAGCCACTGGCCCGGCTGGCGACCCTTTCGCTCCACCATCACGCTGCACCGCCGCCCGACGCTGCTTTGGTTGAATGCCAGCGAGTTGCGTTGCAGCCCTGCCTGAAGGCGCTGTAAACGCTCGTCCATTTCTTCAGGCGAGACGTGATCGGGCATCGTGGCCGCCGGTGTGCCGGGGCGGGGCGAATACTTGAAGCTAAAGGCTTGGGCATAGCCTACAGCATCTATTACGTGCAGAGTTTCCTCGAATTCGGAGTTTGTTTCTCCGGGGAAGCCAACAATAAAGTCGCCCGATATCGCGATGTCGGGGCGGGCTTCACGCACGCGGTCGAGCAACTTGAGATAGCTTTCCACCGTATGACTGCGGTTCATGGCTTTCAAAACGCGGTCACTGCCTGCTTGCACCGGCAAGTGCAGAAACGGCATCAACTTGTCGATTTCGCCATGCGCGGCGATCAGTCCGTCGGTCATGTCATTGGGATGGCTGGTGGTATAGCGGATACGCTGAAGATCAGGATCATCGGCGAGCGTGCGGATCAGGCCATCAAGGCCGACCTTGCGGCCCTTTTCATCTTCCGAGCCCCACGCATTCACGTTCTGGCCCAGCAAAGTAATCTCGCGCGCACCACCAGCCACAAGCAGCTTGGCTTCTTCCACCAGATCGTTGAACGGACGCGAAATTTCTGCGCCCCGCGTATAGGGCACCACGCAATAGGTGCAGAACTTGTCGCAGCCTTCCTGTACCGTCAGAAAGGCGGACGGGCCAGATTTGCGCCGCTTGGGCAGGGCGGCAAACTTGGCCTCGGCGGGCATGTCCGTCTCGGTTGCGCGGCCACCTGCGGCTGCGCGGGCGACCATTTCGGGCAAGTGATGATAGGATTGCGGGCCGACGACCACTTTCACGCTGGGCGCGCGGGCCATGATTTCATCGCCCTCGGCCTGTGCAACGCATCCGGCCACGGCAATGATCGGGGCCGAACCGTCATCGCGGCGCAGGCGGCCAATATCGGAATAGACTTTTTCCGTCGCCCGTTCGCGGATGTGGCAGGTGTTCAGCACGACAAGGTCTGCATCCTCCCCTTTGCCGACAGACGTCATGCCCTGCGCCCCCAGCAGTTCGGCCATACGCTCGCCGTCATAGACGTTCATTTGGCAGCCGAAGCTTTTGACGTGGAAGGTCTTGGGGGCAGTGGGTGCAGACATAGCCGCGCGCATAGGCGATTTGCGGGCGTTTGGCTACCGTTTGCGCGCCATGGCTGCAAGGATGCGTTCGCGGGCGGCGATGGCCATTGCTTTGCGATTGGTGGTTTCGTCTGTCGTCAATGGAGCCAGGAAATGCACGGTCACCGGTTGGCGGCGGTGGCGGGCAAGGATCTTCAAGAAGTTATCAAGACCGTGTTCTTCTCCCACCCATGCCATCTCTGCAACGTCAGGGCCATAATCCAGCCAGATTGGTTGAATTTCTATGCCGGCAGGTGGCGGATCGAGCGCGGAAAGCAGTGATGACTTGAACGGCAGCAGGCCGCTACCATCGTTCGTCGTACCTTCCGGGAATACAGTGAGCGCGCCCGTATCCGTCAACGCCGCACGCACATGTTGCACTTGTGTGTGGACAGAGCGGCGATCGTGGCGTGCAACGAATACTGTGTCATTCATCTGGCACAGCCATTTGAGCAGGCCATGATCCGCCAAGCCAGAGTGCGCCACAAACGCCGTACCCGTCGCGCCTGCAATCACGGGAATATCAAGCCAACTGACATGGTTGGCCAAAAGGAATGCGCCTTTATTCGAACGCGTGCCTTCTACTGTAACCTTGGCGCCTGCAATGCTTGCGATTCCGCCCAGAAACAGCCGAGGCCATGGATTGGGTAGCCGCGCCATGCGCGAGGCGTAATAAAGGGGAGCGCAGACAAGGAGCCACAGGACCATAGCCGCCAAACGCAGCCCGATGCGCACACGGCCTGCCCCTGAAAGGCTGGCGCTGCGGGCGGCTTCAACCGTCGCGGTCAAGTTTCACGCCATATAGCTCCATGCGGTGATCAACTAGACGATAGCCCAGTTTTTCGGCAATCTGGCGTTGTAACTGTTCAAGTTCGGGGTCGACAAATTCGATGACCTTGCCGGTTTCAACATCAATCAGATGATCGTGATGCGCTTCGGGCGTTGCTTCATAACGCGCACGGCCATCGCCGAAATCATGACGATCCAGAATGCCGGCTTCTTCAAACAAGCGGACGGTGCGGTAAACGGTGGCAATCGAGATCCGGGAATCAATCGACGATGCACGTTCATGCAGTTTTTCAACGTCTGGGTGATCATCACTGTCAGAAAGAACGCGCGCAATTGTGCGGCGCTGATCGGTGATTCGCAGTCCACGTTCTGCGCAAAGGGCTTCGATGTCGATGGCCTGGTGCACTGGGGTTCCGTCACAATGAAAGCGGCAAAAAGAAATAGACCCGCCGTTCTATAGAGCGGCGGGCCGATTTTT
>NZ_LJHY01000018.1 GCF_001295795.1 Novosphingobium sp. AAP83 | reverse complement strand
GCTCTGAAATATCATTAAATTCAATGGTTTGTGAGGCGGGTGAGCGGGTAGCGGGAATCGAACCCGCCTAGCTAGCTTGGAAGGCTAGTGCATTACCACTATGCTATACCCGCTTAGGCGTTGTTTGCCAGTGTGAGGAGGCGCTTGCCATGGGTTGCGGCGGTTCGTCAACCTTGGATGCGATCAGTCATGTTGACTTTTCAGTTAAAAGATATATCTTAAATGTATCAAAACTGATCGAAAGAGCCGAGACATGCCTGCCAGCCGTGCTGTTGTGCCCACTTCCAACGCCAGTCGTTATCTCCAGCAATTGTGCAAACACTGGGGGCACAAGTTTGAGGTAACATTTGATCCGGTCACAGGGCGCGTCGCGTTGCCGTTCGGTCCGGTTGAGATGACTGCGGCTGACGATGCGCTTGACGTTGTCTGTCGAATCGAGGGTGAGGGCGATCTGGCGAGGATGCAGCAGGTCGTTGCCGAGCACATCAATCGTTTTGCCCACCGTGAAGGTGACCTGACTTTTGATTGGCAGCCTATCACCTGAGAGCGGCATTACCCTTTGGGCCACTTGTCCTCCTTCCGATAATTGTTATAGGACATAGCGAAATCGGAGGATGCAAATGGCTGTTCACGCGAGTCTGTCTCACGCCGCGCTCGATCGTTTCCTGCGCCCGAAGTCGGTCGCCATTGTTGGCGCGTCCGACAAACCGGGTGCGTTGGGCGCAACGATCCTGACCAATCTTGATCGCAATGGTTATGCTGGTGCCATTTATCCAGTGAACCCGAAGCGTGAAGAGATCATGGGCAAGCCTTGCTACCCATCCGTCGATGCGCTGCCTGAAGGCGTGGACGTGGCCGTGTTGGCGATCCCCCGTGCGGGCGTTTTGGACGCAGTACGTGGTCTTGCGGCGCGCAAATGTGGCGGTGTGGTGATTTTCTCGGCCGGTTTTGCCGAAGGCGGCGAAGAAGGCCTTGCCGAACAACACGAAATTGCTCGGATCGCGAACGAAGCGGGCATGGTGGTCGAAGGGCCGAATTGCCTCGGTCTCGTCAATTATGTTGACCGTATTCCGCTGACCTTTGTTGAAACCAATGCTGTGCCGCCTGCGGGCAACCGCGCGGTGGGCATCGTTTCGCAATCGGGCGCTATGGCGGCGGTTTTGGGCACCATGCTTCTGTCGCGCGAATGCGGGGTGTCTTATTCGGTATCGACCGGCAACGAAGCGGCAAGCGGCGTTGAGGACTATGTCGATTGGCTGGTTGATCAGCCTGACACGCATGCGATTGCGATGATTGTTGAGCAATTCCGCAAGCCTCAGGCATTTCTGGCGGCGGCGCGACGGGCCAAGGCTGCGGGCAAGCCTGTGGTGTTGCTGCATCCGGGCAAATCGAGCGCTGCGCGCGAATCGGCTGCGACGCACACCGGAGCGATGGCAGGCGATTACAAGCTGATGCGCGAAATGGTGGCGCGGGCCGGGGTGATCTTTGCCGAAACGCTGCAAGAGCTTGGCGATATTGCGGAAATCGCGGTGCGGTGTGCGGCTTTGCCATCGGGCGCGACCGTAGTGCTGGGTGAATCGGGCGCGTTCAAGGCGCTGACGCTTGATCTGGCCGAAGAACTGGAACTGCCGCTGGCCGATTTGCATGATGAAGATTCGCCGATGCTCCGCGCGGCATTGCCGGTGTTTGTGCCGGTTTCGAACCCGCTGGATATTACGGCCCAAGGGCTTTCGGAACCGACGATTTACACGCGCTGCATCGAAGCCCTCCTCGCGGATGATCGCGTGGGCACCGTGGTTGCCGGGATCATTCAGGCCGAGGCGATTACTTGCGCGATCAAATTCCCGGCGATCATGGCTGCTGTCGAAGGTAAAGTGCTGACCAAGCCGGTTATCTTCGCGGGTCTGGACGAGGGTGCAGAAGTTCCGGCCGAGCGCATTGCGGCGCTGCGGGCGGCGGGCATCCCTTGGTTCTCGTCCACTGAACGCGCTTTGAGGGCGATCACACGGCTTACCCATTGGGCGGCGCAGGATCTTGGTGTGAACGATCTTCCGGCAACGCCACTGGCAGGCCTCGATGTAGTTTCTGGCGTTATCCCGGAATACAAGTCGAAGGCATTGCTCGGGCCGATCGGCCTTTCGTTCCCCAAGGGCGGATTTGCCGCGAGTGCTGATACCGCAGTCGCGGTGGCCGATGGCATTGGCTATCCTGTGGCGATGAAGGCGCAGGCAGCCGCGCTCGGGCACAAGAGCGATGCTGGCGGGGTTATCCTGAACCTTGCCAATGGCGCTGCGGTGCGTGAGGCTTGGGACCGCATTCACAGCAATGTGGCGGCCTATTCCTCGGCCGTCACGCTTGATGGCGTGCTGATTGAGGCAATGGGCAAGCGCGGCATGGAAATGATCGTCGGCGCCAAGAACGATCCTGAATGGGGTCCTGTCGTGCTGGCAGGCTTTGGCGGGGTGACCGCCGAAATCCTGCAAGACGTGCGCCTGTTGACGGCGGACCTTACTGAAGAGGCGGTTGTGGCCGAATTGATGAAGCTCAAGAGTGCAGTGTTGCTCAGCGGTTATCGCGGTTCACCGGCGCTCGACGTTGCGGCCCTTGCCAAGCTGATCGTCAAGGTCGGGCAAGTGCTGCGCGCCGAACCATCGATTCGCGAGATCGACTTGAACCCCGTTATTCTGCATCCAGTGGGTGAAGGCGTGGTTGCGCTCGATGCATTGATGCTGGTGGATTAAACTGCATATCGCTGGAATTGATTGAGGGCGGTCCGTGTGGGCCGCCCTTTTTCAATGTCCGGGGAAGTCTATCACGGATGCGACGGTTAATCCCGTTTCGCGCAGCCGGCTTGCACCGTGAAGGTCCGGCAGATCAATCACGAAAAGCGCATGGGTAATCTGTGCGCCTGCTCTACGCAGAAGTTCGGCTGCGGCGAGTGCGGTGCCGCCGGTTGCGATCAGATCGTCGACCATGACTACGCGTTGTCCATCGGGGATTGCGGTGGGGTCCAGTTCCAAGCGGTCTGTGCCGTATTCCAGCGCATAGTCGACGCCGATGGTGGGGACGGGTAGTTTGCCCGGTTTGCGGATCGGCACGAAGCCGAGACCCATGCGTGCCGCAACCGCTGCACCGAAGATGAAGCCGCGCGCTTCCATTCCGGCAAGCGCTTGCGCTCCGGCCCCGTGGGCAAGACCGGCGAGGTGATCAACTGTGGCCGAGAGGCCCGGGCCGTGCGCGATCAGTGTGGTGATGTCGCGGAACAGGATTCCGGGCGCGGGGAAATCTGGCACGGAGCGCACAAGTGCTTTGAGATCATCGGGTGTCATCGTAAATCAACCTATCGCCGGCTACAAAAAAGGCCACCGTTTCCGGTGGCCTTTTGTCGTTTCGCTGATGGCAGAACGATCAGTGCTTGTCAGCCCAGATGTTCTTCTTGGCGAGATAGGCAAGAACCGTGGCAACCAGCAGGAAGCCGAGTACTGCCCAACCGGTCTGCTTGCGCTTGTCCAGCTTCGGTTCGGCAGTCCAGATCAGGAATGCCGATACGTCCGTGGCCATCTGGTCTACAGTAGCCTTGGTGCCGTCCGAATAGGTTACCTGTCCGTCGCCTGCGATCGGTGCAGGCATCGAGAGGTTCAGGTTGGCGAAGTAAGGGTTGTAGTACAAGCCATCGGGAGTCTTGGCGTCAGGGAACTTTTTGAGAAGTTCCGCAGGCTGTTCCTGATAACCGGTCAGCAATGATGCAACATATGCGCCGCCATCGTGACGTGCCTTGGTGATCAACGAGAGATCAGGTGGCACGCCCTGGCCAGCGTAGTACACCGTCGGGAAGTGATCCGATGCGATGTTGTCACGCTCGCCACGTTCGCCCGACTTCACGTCAAACGTTGGCTGCTTTGCGCCCCACTGCTTGGCGATCGCCTTCACTTCGGCTTCTGAATAGCCCAGTGCAGCCAGATCGCGGAACGCAACATGCTTGAGCGAGTGGCAGGTAGAGCAGACTTCCTTGTAAACTTGGAAGCCGCGCTGAAGCTGCGCCTTGTCAAACTTGCCAAATGCGCCATCGCTGGCGAATTTGATGTCCTTGGGGAGAAGATGGAACGCGTGTTCTGCTGTTTCGGCAGCTGGTTCCTTAATCGCGGTGTAGGCGCCGTTTCCGAACGACCAGAGCAACGCGACGGCGAAGAACAGGCCTACCAGGGGACCAAAAAGACGGACCATGGGGTTCTCTTTCTCTTACGCTTCGTTGCTGTCAGGCAGCTGTAGGTTGGGCGTTGAGCACTGCACTCTCATCCTTGCCCAAGACGCCTTCGGTGATCGAGAACGGAAGTGGTTCCGGCTTTTCGATCGAGGAGACGAGCGGGAGGATGATGAGGAAGTGCGCGAAGTAGTAGATCGAGGCCAATTGGCTGATCATCACGTAGGGTTCAGCAGCCGGTGCACCGCCGCAGTAGAACAAGACCGCCATGGTCGGGATCAGACCGAACCAGAAGAACTTGCGGAACAGCGGACGGTAGTGGCCAGAACGAACCGGCGAGGTATCCAGCCAAGGCAGGAAAAACCAAACCAGGATCGAGCCGAACATGGCGAGCACGCCCATCAGCTTGGCCGGGATGAAGAAGAAGTCATACGTGAAGGCGCGCAGGATCGCGTAGAATGGATAGAAGTACCATTCAGGAACGATGTGTGCCGGCGTCGAAAGCGGGTTGGCCGGGATGTAGTTATCCGGGTGGCCCAAGGCGTTCGGCGCGAAGAACAGGATTGCGCAGTAGATCAGCAGGAAGATGCCGAGCCCGAAGCCGTCCTTTGCCGTGTAATACGGATGGAACGGTACGGTATCGGATTCTGTCTTCACTTCAACGCCGGTCGGGTTTGACGAACCGGGGATGTGCAGCGCCCAGATGTGCAGGATGATTACACCGGCAATCACAAACGGCAGCAGGAAGTGAAGCGAGAAGAAGCGGTTCAGAGCGGCGTTATCGGGAGCAAAGCCACCCAGCAGCCAGATCTGGATCGGTTCACCCACCAACGGGATCGCGCCGAACAAACCGGTGATGACCTTTGCACCCCAAAAGCTCATTTGGCCCCAAGGAAGCACATAGCCCATGAAGGCGGTTGCCATCATCAGCAAGAAGATCGTGACACCGAGCAGCCAGATCATCTCACGCGGGGCTTTGTACGATGAGTAGAAAAAGCCACGGAAGATGTGCAGGTAGACCACGACGAAGAACGCCGAGGCGCCATTGGCGTGCGCATAGCGCATCATCCAGCCCCAGTTTACGTCGCGCATGATGTGTTCGACCGAATCGAACGCAACACCGGCATTGGCGGCGTAATGCATCGCGAGGATGACGCCAGTGACGATCTGAAGCACCAGACAGAACCCGGCCAGAACGCCGAAATTCCACATGTAGTTCAGGTTGCGCGGAACCGGATAACCGGCACCAACCGCATTAAATACAAAGCGTGGCAGCGGCAGCTTTTCGTCCAGCCACTGCGTCAGGCCATTGCCTGGCTTGTATTCTTGCGCCCAGGTATAGCTCATAAGTCCTGTCCTCAGCCGATCTTCACGACAGTGTCGGAGATGAATGAATACTCTGGCACCTCAAGGTTCTTGGGTGCCGGGCCTTTGCGGATGCGCGCTGCGGTGTCATAATGCGAACCGTGGCACGGGCAGAAATACCCGCCAAATTCGCCCTTCACTTCACCTTCGCCAGCGCCCAACGGCACGCAGCCGAGGTGGGTGCAAACGCCCATGGTGATAAGCCAGTTGGTCTTACCTTCCTTGGTACGCTCTTCCAGCGTCTGCGGATCACGCAGCGTAGACGCGTCAATGTCGTCTGCAGCCTTGATTTCTTCCGGCTTCAGATTGCGGATGAATACCGGCTGCTTACGGAAGACGGCCTTGATCGCTTGTCCTGCCTGAATCGCCGAAATGTCGATTTCAGTTGAACTTTGCGCCAGAACGTCCGCCGAAGGTGCCATTTGACTTACCAACGGGAGAATGACGGCAGCGCCGCCAACACCCGCAAAACTCACCGCCGCGATATTGATGAAATCGCGCCGGCGCACGCCTTCTCCGGTTACGCCCAGAGTGTCGATGCTCGCCTCATCAGCCATTGAAATTCCCTGCCTGCTGCCGCCGCGCACGCGCATCGCACGCGGTCCAACTTGCCCACTGGATACGATCTGGAAAACCCGCAAGGGAATGCCAGACCAACACGAGAGCTGGGCACGTGCATGTGCACTAGGCCAGCCCCCACTTGCGAGGCCTGATAGACGCAAAGCCGTAGCTTTGCCAACAGGCATTTTGGTATGGGAAACGGGGCGTTTCCCGAGTCTGAATACACCCTTTGGGGCGCAGGTGACCGATAGCGTAAGGTTCAGGAAAATCCAGCGCCATCGGGCCAACTGGGACCAGCAAGGCCCATCACCTTGAATAGGGTGCCCATTTGCTGCTGATCGATCAACCGGTCGCGTCCGGCATAAATCTCCGCAGTGTGGGCTGGAGCAAAGGCTGCAAGGGCATCTGCGCGCGCCTCGATTCCCAAGGCTCGCAGCCACAACCCTTGTTCGACCGTGCCCAGCCAGCGAACGTTACGGGATTGTGCAATGGCCGCCAACACCGAAAAATCAACATGCGCGGTAAGGTCAGCCTCTCCGGGGGCTGCAAAGACATCCACCTTCGTATGATCCCTTACCGCCTGCAATGATGAGCCCAAGCTTGGTTCACCATAGCCGTAATCGATGAACAGCGCTGCACCGCCTTGTGCCGCCAACCTGCCTGAAACTTCATAGAGAATGGCCGCAGATGCGGGCGAGGTTTCCAAAATCGCGCCTTCGGGGGCATCACAATGCGCCTGCGGGACGGCATTATCCATCAGTTGCGAACCGGCAATCGGGATGAGCCGGTTCTGATCGAGGCCGACCATACGTTCACGCCAGCCTTCCTGTGTGCGCACCATCTGGCGGATCGGCAGGGCATCAAGGAATTCGTTGGCAACGATCAACACCGGCGCGTCATTGGGCAGGGTCGACAAATCGGCGTGCCAGCGCGCTTGGGGGTGTAGTTCAAGTTGGAGCGCTTTGAGCGCGGTACTGGTTTCGACGAAGTGGACGGTCGGGACGAGGCCGTAGCGTTTGGCTGCGCCTAAAGCATCGCGCGCCAAAGTGCCACGGCCTGGGCCAAGCTCTACGTAATGCACTTGGGCTGGCCGACCAGCGCGAATCCAGATGTCGGCAAGCCACAGCCCGATCAGTTCGCCGAACATCTGGCTGATTTCGGGCGCGGTGATGAAATCACCGGCAACGCCCAGCGGATCACGGCTGTTGTAATAGTGCGCGTTCGATTCGGCCATGTAATGCGCGATGCTGATCGGCCCGGTATTGGTGATCAGCCGCGCGAAGGTTTCGAGCAAGGGCGCGTTCATGCAGGCGCGGTTCCTGCGGCATAAAGCGGTTTCGTGATCAGGCTGCGGATCAGGAAGAACAGGCCTACGGCCATCATCGGAATGGTCAGCCATTGGCCCATCGAAAAGCCCGTGCGCATCGCAAAATCCTGCAATTGCGAGTCAGGCTCACGATAGAATTCGACCGTGAAACGCGCGAGGGCATAGCCGAAGGTGAAGGTGCCCACGAGCATGCCGGTGCGCCAGCGCGCCTTTGTACGCCAGAACAGCACGAGCATGACGATGGCCAATACAAGGCCTTCAAGCGCGGCTTCGTAAAGCTGGCTGGGATGACGCGCGATGGGGCCGCCGCCGGGAAAAATCATGGCCCAGGCGACACCGGAACCAGCCTCACGCCCCCACAATTCGCCGTTCATGAAGTTGGCAAGGCGGCCAAACAGCAGGCCGAACGGCACGCAAACCGAAATGTAATCGCATACCCGCACGAAATTCAGCCCGGCGCGCCATGAAACCCATGCGATGGCGATCACCACGCCGAGCAGTCCGCCGTGGAAGCTCATCCCGCCTTCCCACAGCTTGATCAGGTTTTGGGGTTCGGTCAGCAATTCAGGCGAATAGAACATGGCATAGCCAAGGCGGCCGCCCAGGATGATGCCAAGCGTTGCATAGAAGAACAGATCATCGGCGTGGCGCTGGGCGATGGGGGCACCGGGCTGGCGGATCATTTTGGACAATTGCCAATATCCCAGAATGATTCCAGCAAGATAGGCCAGTGAATACCACTTCAGGGCAAAGAAGCCCAAGTCCAGCGCGATGGGCGAAACGCCAAGATCTTCCCAGCGAATCGGGGCATTCACGCCCGCTGCCGACGCTGACGCTACGGCAAGCGATGCTGTTATTGACAGTAGTGACAGCAAGAGGGGAACTCCCTACAACTTTAAAAATGGGCCGATTTCCCTGATGCAAAATGCGGCCTTTGCGGTATCGTATTGGCACAGGGCGAAGACCACAAGCAAACCCGAAAAGGCGCACAGGTAATGTGTCCGGGGGTTGGGAGATACAAAGGACGCCATGAAAACCGAGCTTGACCATGCCATGGATAACACATTTACCGCTCTCACTGGTGAGGGCGGGATGTTTCAAACCGTTATGGTGCAGCGGTTTGGCCGCGATGTGCCGATGATCGCAGCGGCCCCGCCGCATCTGCCAGCTTACTTTGCCTACTTTTGCGCAACACATGGAGAAAAGCCGTTTATCGTCGATGGCGATATCCGTCTGAGCTTTGCCGATGTCTATAAGGCTGCGCGCCATGTCGCGGGCGGTCTGGTTGAAGGGCATGGCGTGCAAAAGGGCGATCGCATCGCCATTGCGGCGCGCAATTCTGCCAATTGGGTGGTCGCTTACATGGCGGTGCTGATGGCGGGCGGTTGCGCCACTTTGCTGAACGGATGGTGGCTGGGCGAAGAACTGGCGGGTGGGATCGATCTGGTCGAATGCCGCTATGTGATAGCCGATGATTCGCGGGCCAAGCGGCTGGTCGATCACCCGCACGGTGCCACGCTGCTGCTGATGGAGCATGATTGCGGCTATGAACAAGGCTTGGCCGCGCTGCTTGGCAATGGCGGCGGCATGGCCACAATCCTGCCAACTTTGACAGGCGAAGATCTGGCGACGGTTCTGTTTACCTCGGGTTCCACCGGCGTTGCCAAAGGGGCCTATTCAGATCATCGCGGTGTGGTGCAGGGGACGATGAACTATGTCGTCCAATCTGCCGCAGTGCTTGGCATTCTGACCGCACGTGGCCAAGCCCCGGCACCGGATGTGCAGCCCACCACGCTGGTCAACGTCCCGCTGTTTCACGTGACGGGCGAGGTGCCGGTCTTCCTTCAATCCTTCGCGCTGGGGCGCAAGCTTGTGCTGATGGCCAAGTGGGACGCGGTTGAGGCAATGCGCCTGATCGAGCGTGAAAAGGCGACCTATTTTGTTGGCGTGCCGCTGATGAGCTTCGAGATTGCGACGCACCCGGATCGTGAAAAGTACGATCTTTCAACGTGCGTGACGTTTGCCGCAGGCGGCGCTCCGCGTCCGCTTGAACATGTCGAGCGTATTCGTGCGGCCTTGCCCCATGCGTTTCCGATTCTGGGCTATGGGTTGACCGAGACCAATGGCGTGGGCTGCGGCAATCTGAACGAGAACTATCTTGCCAAGCCGGGGAGCACGGGTACGGCATCGCGCCCGCTGGTGGACATGGCGATCCTTGATGATGCTGGCACCGCTTTGCCGCAAGGCACGGTCGGGGAAGTGTCGATTCGTTCGGTCGCAAACTTCCTTGGATATTGGGGCAATGAAAAGGCTACGCGCGAATCGATGACGCCGGACGGGTATTTCCGCACGGGCGATCTTGGGTACATCGATCCCGAGGGTTATCTGTTCATCGTTGACCGCAAAAAGGACATCATCATCCGTGGCGGCGAAAATATCAGTTGCATCGAGGTGGAAAGCGCGATTTATGCGCATCCCTGCATCGCCGAAGTTAGCGTTTTCGGCCTGCCGGATGAAAAGTTCGGTGAAGTTCCGGCCGCTGTCTATCTGGCCAAGGCTGATTGTTCAGCCAGCGAAGACGAACTGCGCGCCTTTTTGAAAGAGCATATCGCGCCGTTCAACATTCCGGTGCGGTTCTGGGAGGTGCATGAGCCCCTGCCACGGCTTGGCACCGAAAAGGTGGACAAGCGGTCCTTGCGCGAAGCTTACACGAAGGAATGGTTGAAGGCGTGAATCCGGCCGTGCAATTTGCCTGAGGCCGGTTGTTGTTGGACGGTAAAGGATGATTGGTTAAAGGGGAGGCATGATGCTTCCCCGGATTGCCAACCAGCGCGCAATTATTGATCGTCGGGCGCTTGCCGATGCCATTGCCGCGGCCTTTGCCGAGCAGGGTGAAAAATCGCGTCCGGCTGTCGTGGAACTGCTGCGCGTCGCGCTTGAAGCAGGTCGCGCAGAAATCGCGCGGCGGCTTGAGGCACGGCCATCAGGCGGTAGTGAATGCGCGCAGGCGCAGGCGTTTCTGGTCGATCAACTGGTCCGGGTGATTTACGATCACATCGTGGGCCGGGTCTATCGCGCCAGCAACCGTTCAACTGGTGAGCGAATCGCGGTGCTGGCTGTTGGCGGCTATGGTCGTGGCGAAATGGCACCGCATTCCGATGTCGATATTGCCTTCGTCACGCCCACCAGGCCGACTTCGTGGTGCGAGCAGGTGATCGAGGCGATGCTCTATTACTTGTGGGACCTTGGCCTGAAAGTGGGCCAATCAAGTCGTTCGCTCGATGAAGTCGTGCGCATGGCGAAGAGTGACCTGACAATCCGCACCGCGCTGCTCGAAGGGCGGTATGTATGGGGCGACCGCGAACTTCATGAAGAGGCCACGCGCAGGTTCTGGGCCGAAGTTGTCACCGGCACGGAAAAGCAGTTTGTCGCCGAGAAACTGGAAGAGCGCAATCTACGCCACAAGAAGCTGGGCGATAGCCGTTATGTGGTGGAACCCAATGTCAAAGAGGGCAAGGGAGGTCTGCGCGATCTTCACGCGCTCTACTGGATTGGCAAGTATATCCACAAGGTACGCGACGCTTCGGAACTGGTCGATGTCGGCCTGCTGACGGCGGAGGAATACCGTGCGTTTCGCCGGGCGGAAAACTTCTTCTGGGCGGTGCGCTGCCACTTGCACACGATCACCAACCGCGCCGAAGACCGGCTGACCTTCGATCTGCAACGCGAAGTTGCCACGCGGATGAACTTTGCTGATCGTCCTGGCAAAAGCGCGGTTGAGCGGTTCATGCAGTACTTCTTCCTTCAGGCAAAGCAGGTGGGATCGCTCACCGGCGTATTCCTTGCCCAATTGGATGGGCAGTTTGCCGGACAGAAGCGCGGGTTCTTTGCCGCGCTGCGCAAGCGGCGGCGCAAGAAGGTCGGGCCGTTCCTGATTGATGCCGGTAAACTGGCGGTGCCTTCGGACGAGACGTTTCAGGAAGACCCAGTGCGGCTGCTGGAATTGTTTGCCCGTGCCGCTTCCGAACAAGTGGAAATCCATCCCGAAACCATGCGGATTGCGCGGCGCGATGCAGCGTTGATTGATGCCGCCGTGCGCAAAAATCCGCGCGCCAATGCGTTGTTCCTGGAAACGCTTACCAGCCGCAACGATCCCGAAACGGTGCTGCGCTGGATGAACGAGGCAGGCGTGTTCGGGCGGTTCGTGCCCGATTTTGGCCGCGTGATCGCACAAATGCAGTTTGATATGTACCACCACTATACGGTGGATGAACATACGATCCGCGCGATCGGCCTGCTCGCCGAGATCGAGAAGGGTGAGACGAAGCTTGATCATCCTTTGGCCAGTGAGATTGCGACCAAAGTTGCTTCGCGACGCGTCCTTTATATGGCCACGCTTCTGCATGACATTGCGAAGGGGCGGCGTGGCGATCATTCAGTGCTAGGCGCAGAAGTTGCGATGAAACTGTGTCCGCGCCTTGGCATGTCGGCGGCAGAGACCGAACTGGTCGCATGGCTGGTGCGCTGGCACTTGTTGATGAGCGCCACTGCGTTCAAACGCGATCTGGCCGATTACAAGACCATCGCCGATTTCGTGAATACGGTGCAAAGTCAGGAGCGGCTGCGTTTGCTGGCGATCCTGACCATCGTGGATATCCGCGCGGTGGGGCCGGGTGTGTGGAATTCGTGGAAACGGCAGCTGCTTACCGATTTGTTTGTAGCCGCCGAGGAAATGCTGCGTCTGGGCCACAAGACCCATGGCCGCGCTGAACGTATTATTGCCAAGAAGAAGGCCGTGGGCGCGCTCCTGAAGGAACGTTATGCCCTGATCGGCACGGTGGGCAAGCAATTGGGCGATGCTTACTGGATTGCCGAGCCCGAGGACATCATCGCGCTGAACCTGCAACAGATGGATGGCGCATTGGGCGAGCCGCTGTCAGTCGAGGCGCACTGGTATCCGGCGCGCGGCGCTACGCTGGTGACGGTGCTGGCGGCAGATCATCCGGGCCTGTTCTATCGTATTGCTGGTGGCATTCACCTTGCGGGCGGCAACATTATCGATGCGCGCATTCACACCGCGCGCAATGGCACCGCGGTGGACAACTTCCTCGTGCAAGACCCGCTGGGCCGACCGTTGAACGAGGCAAACCAGATTGCGCGGCTCAAGAACGCGATTGCCGATGCCTTGGCCAACCGCGTTAAACTGCAGCCGCAATTGGCCGCGCGCCCGCTCGCCCGTCCGCGCGCCCATGCGTTTGATGTGCGGCCGATCGTGATCTTCGACAACAAGGCGTCGAATCGCTTTACCGTCATTGAGGTTGGCGCGCGTGACCGGCCGGCGCTGCTCAGCACGCTGGCACGTGCTTTGTTCGAAGCGCGGCTTGTCGTTCACTCGGCGCATATCGCAACGTATGGTGAGCGCGCGGTGGATACGTTCTATGTTACAGACGTATTGGGCGAAAAGATTGATAACGAAACGCGTATGAAAACCATCGAGAAGAAGCTGCTCGAGGCTGTCGAGGAGCGCAAAGTCAAAGCGGCTGCTTAAGGGCACCTCGCAATTGCCCCGCCTTGTGCCTATCTGGTGCGATGATGAGCGAAGGTGAATATCTTGGTGGCAGGCTGCTGCTGGCGATGCCCGGAATGGGTGATCCCCGGTTTGACCATGCGGTGATCGCGATGTGCGTGCATGATGCGCATGGCGCGCTGGGCATTGGCGTGGGGCAAGTGCGCGATGGCATTACCTTTCACGGCTTGCTCGAAGATATCGGCATTGATCCCGGCGTTGCGCCCGATGTGCCGGTGCTCAACGGCGGGCCGGTTGAAACCGCACGCGGGTTTGTGCTCCATTCCAGTGATTGGGGCGGCGAGGGCAGCGTGACGGTCAATCCGCTGTGCCAGTTATCGGCATCGCTTGATGTGTTGCGGGCGATTGCCGAGGGGCGCGGCCCGTCCAAGTTCCTTGTCGCGCTGGGCTATGCCGGTTGGGGGGCAGGCCAACTTGAGGGCGAGATGCGGCGCCATGGCTGGTATGCCGCCAAGGGACATCCCGAAGTGCTGTTTGAAACGCCCACCGGCCGTCGCTGGACCACCGCCTGGAAGAGCGAGGGCATCGACCCTGCGCATCTCGTCGCACAGACTGGCAGCGCTTAAGGGGCATTTTCGCGATGCATCCTGTTGCATCGCGAGTATATCGCTCCTAGATTGACCGCACATCGAGAGTTGGGGTGACGCTCCAACGCCAACCTGCCGTTCCGGGCAAGGTGGCGCTTAATCTTGGGAAACCGGGGTTAAGGATGTGGCCGATCCGGCAACGAAACGGACGCAGGTTTGGCCACAGGTTCCAGCGTCTTCCAGCCACAGGTTGAACAGAAAGACGCAGCACCGTGCCGATCAGGATTGCCGACAATCTCCCCGCCCGCCGCACGCTCGAAGCCGAGGGCGTGATCGTGATGAGCGAAACCGAAGCCGCGCGGCAGGATATCCGCCCCATCCGCATCGCGCTGCTCAACCTGATGCCCGACAAGATTACCACCGAAACGCAGATCGCGCGTGTGCTGGGCGCAACGCCTTTGCAGGTTGATCTTGAATTGGTGCGCATATCCGATCACGTCAGCAAGACCACGGCTGCGGGCCACATCGCCTCGTTCTATCGCCCTTGGGAGGATGTGAAGGCCGAGAAGTTCGACGGGCTGATCGTCACCGGCGCGCCGGTTGAGACGATGGCGTTTGAAGACGTTACCTATTGGGACGAACTACGCCGCATCTTTGATTGGTCGCAAAGCCACGTCCACCGCACGTTGACAGTGTGCTGGGGCGCGATGGCGGCGCTGCACCACTTCCACGGCATCCCAAAGCATAACCTTGAAGCCAAAGCCTCGGGCGTGTTCCGCCACGAAAACAAGGCGCCCGCCAATCCGTGGGTGCGCGGGCTGCCCGATGTGTTCGACGTTCCGGTATCGCGCTGGGCCGAAGTACGCTGCGAAGACCTGTCCGAAGGCCGGGGCCTGAGCGTTCTGGCCGAAAGCGCGGAAACCGGGCTGTGCCTGATCGATGACCCCGCGCATCGCACGCTGCACATGTTCAATCACCTGGAATATGATACGCTGACGCTGGCCGGTGAATATGCGCGCGATGCAGCAGGCTATATGCCGCGCCACTATTTCCCCGGCGATGATCCGCAGGCGCAGCCGGTCAATTCATGGCGCGGGCATGGCCATCTGCTTTACGGGAACTGGATCAACGAGGCTTATCAGACCACCGCTTTTGATCTGGCAGACATCGGGGGCTGACGACTCTTCTTGCCTTTCCCGGCAGCTTACCCTATCGGCCCCGCTTCAACCGACACGGATTCGATGATCGGCCTGGCCACAAGGGCTGCCAAGGCGGATCGGACGCGTCGTATACAGGAGACCAAAATGCCCAAGATGAAAACCAAGAGCGGCGTGAAAAAGCGCTTCAAGCTCACTGCCACCGGCAAGGTGAAGCATGGTGTTGCTGGTAAGCGCCACCGTCTGATGAGTCACAACGCCAAGTACATCCGCCAGAACCGCGGCACTGACGTGATCTCCGATGCTGATGCACGGACGATCAAGAAGTGGGCGCCCTACGGGCTGAACTGAGGAGCGCTGACTTATGAGCCGTATCAAACGTGGTGTTACCACCCGTGCCAAGCACAAGAGGATTTTGGATCAGGCGAAGGGCTATCGCGGCCGTCGCAAGAACACGATCCGCGTCGCCCGTCAGGCCGTTGAAAAGGCCGGACAATACGCCTATCGTGACCGCAAGGTAAAGAAGCGCAGCTTCCGCGCCCTGTGGATCCAGCGCATCAATGCCGCTGTCCGCGAAGAAGGCCTGACCTATTCGCAGTTCATCCACGGCACCAAGCTTGCCGGACTTGAACTGGACCGCAAGACGATGGCCGATCTCGCCATGAACGAGAGCGCCATTTTCACCACGGTTATCGCGCAAGCCAAGGCTGCTCTTCCAGCCGCCTGATCTTTGCAGCGTTCCGGATTTAAAGAGGGGTGGGTTCGTCATGAACCTGCCCCTCTTTTTCGTTGCATCAGGGCCAAATGCCGGTCAAGTTGATCCAAAATGGGCTAAAGTGAATGTAAGGCCCGAGCAAAAACAGGGGCGCACCATTTGTCGGCGGACTGTACTGTCCAAGTCCGGTTCCATCGGCCGATTGAGCCGTTGAACCGTTACTTCACAACGTTTTACCTGACCGAGCTTGATGTGCCCGGCGATGCGCGCGTGACGGATTATCTGCACCCCGAATGGGCCAATTTTAGAGCCTACCAAGGCGACTTGCCTGATTCGCAGCTTCCCGACGGCCCCGCAATTTCCGGTGTGACGGCGAACGTTACGGGGCCGACCAGCACAACCTTACGCTTTACGGTTGGCAGTACCCGAATCTGGGGCATCGGCATCTTGCCGTTGGGCTGGGCACGGTTTGTGGGCACGCCCGCAAATCTCCATGCCGATCGTCATTACACAGTGGCAAGCGAGCCGTTCTTGACTCCGTTTCGTGGTCTTGCCGATAGCCTGTTTGGCGAAAAACCCGATGAAACCGCAGAGCTTGGCCGGATTTCCGCCTTTTTCCTGCGGGCATTGGCGCGCAGTGATCGCGAGGATGATCCGCGCATTCTGGCCTGCCATGCCGCGCTGCTGGACCCTGACATCTCCAGTGTCAGCGAAATGGCCGAGGCAGCGCACCTGCCGTCGCATACGCTGGAGCGGATTTGCCGCAAGCACTTTGGCTTTACGCCGCGCCTTTTGCTGCGCCGCCAGCGCTTTATGCGCAGTCTGGTGCAATACATGATGGACCCTTCGCTGCACTGGATCGGGGCGATTGACAGCAGTTATCACGATCAGGCCCAGTTCGTGCGCGACTTCCACCGGTTCATGGGTACCAGTCCCAGCGAATATGCGGCGCGGCCCAAGCCGGTGCTGGAAGCGGTGATGAAAGCGCGGCAGGAATTCATCGGAAGCGCGGTGCAAGCGTTGCACGCACCTTCGGCTGCATGAACTCCACACTTTGATTCTGTCGCATTTGCCGCTAGCGGCTTGCCGCATGGAACAGCTTGATCAACAGCAGACCGAAACCCTTGCCGCCATCGCCGATGCCGCGACGCCTGACGCTTTGGAAGCGATCCGCGTTGCCGCGCTTGGCAAACAGGGATGGGTGAGCGCGCTGCTCAAATCGCTGGGCGGGATGACGCCCGAACAGCGCACCAGCGAAGGCCCGAAAATTCAGGGCGTTCGCGAAGCCGTGACGGCGGCGCTGGCATCGCGCAAGGCGGTGCTGGAAAGCGCTGTGCTGGAAGCGCGGCTGGCGGCAGAGACGGTCGACCTTTCGCTGCCAGCACCCGAAATGCCCAAGGGATCGATTCATCCGGTTTCCCAGGTGATGGACGAACTTGCTGAAATCTTTGCAGATATGGGCTTTGCCGTGGCCAGCGGACCCGAGATCGAGGACGATTGGCACAACTTTACTGCGCTCAATATGCCCGAAACGCATCCGGCGCGCGCGATGCATGATACGTTTTATTTTCCGGACAAGGATGCAGATGGCCGCTCGATGCTGCTGCGCACGCATACCTCGCCGGTGCAGATCCGGACGATGCTGAAAGAGGGCGCGCCCTTGCGGATCATCGCGCCGGGCCGGGTTTATCGTTCGGATTCAGATGCTACGCACACGCCGATGTTCCACCAGATCGAAGGTCTGGTGATCGACAAGGGCATTCATCTGGGCCACCTCAAGTGGACGCTTGAGACTTTCCTCAAGGCATTCTTTGAGCGCGAGGATATCGTCCTGCGTTTGCGCCCGAGCTATTTCCCGTTCACCGAACCTTCGGTTGAGGTGGATGTCGGGTACACTTTGGTGGCGGGTAAGCGCGTTGTTGGTGGCAGCGGTGACGCTGAAAACGGCGGATGGATGGAAGTTCTGGGCTCGGGCATGGTCAACCGCAAGGTGATCGAGTTTGGCGGGCTTGATCCCGATGAATGGCAGGGCTTTGCTTTCGGCACCGGCGTCGACCGGCTTGCTATGCTGAAATATGGCCTCGACGATTTGCGCGCCTTCTTTGATGGCGATGCGCGGTGGCTTGGCCACTATGGTTTCGGCGCGCTTGATGTGCCGACGCTTTCTGGCGGTGTTGGAGTACGCTCGTGAAGTTCTCGCTTTCATGGCTGAAGTCGGTCCTTGATACCAAGGCCGATGCGCGCACCATCGCGGAAAAGCTGACCTCGCTGGGGTTGGAAATCGAAGGCGTCGAAGATGCCTCTGCCGCGCTGACGCAGTTCCGCGTGGCCCGCGTGTTGAGTGCGGAAAAACATCCGCAGGCGGACAAGCTGCAAGTGCTCTCGGTTGATCTGGGGGATGGCACGCCGCTGCAAGTGGTGTGCGGTGCGCCCAATGCGCGCGCGGGGCTTGTCGGTGTGCTGGGCACGGCGGGGGCAGTGGTTCCGGCCAATGGCATGGTCCTGCGCAATTCGGCGATCCGTGGTGTCGAATCGAATGGCATGATGTGTTCGACGCGCGAGCTGGGCCTGGGTGAAGATCACGATGGCATCATCGAACTGCCTGAAGACGCGCCGGTGGGCACAAGCTTTGCCGATTACGTCGGCTCCGATCCGGTGTTCGATGTGGCGATCACGCCGAACCGGCCCGATTGCATGGGCGTTTACGGCATCGCGCGCGATCTGGCGGCGGCTGGCCTTGGCGTGTTGAAGCCGATTGCGGCGCAAGCCGTGGCGGGCAGCTTCCCTTGCCCGGTTGAAGTGCGCACCGATGATGCGGAAGGATGCCCCGCATTCTATGGCCGCGTCATTCGCGGGGTGAAGAATGGCCCCAGCCCGAAATGGTTGCAGGACTTCCTGAAGTCTGCGGGCCAGCGTCCGATCTCGGCGCTGGTCGATGCGACCAACTTCGTCATGCTCGGCTATGGCCGCCCCGCGCATGCTTATGATCTGGCCAAGCTTTCGGGCGCGGTTGTGGCGCGCAAGGCTGTGGCGGGCGAGAAGGTCGTCGCGCTCAATGGCAAGGAATATGGGCTTGAGCCGTGGATGACGGTGATCGCCGATGATGCTGGCGTGCATGACATTGCCGGGATCATGGGCGGCGAGCATTCGGGCTGCGCTGATGACACCACCGATGTGCTGCTGGAGATCGCCTACTTCGACCCGCCTTCGATTGCGCGGACGGGTCAGGCGCTGGCGTTGGCATCGGATGCGCGCGGACGGTTTGAACGCGGGGTTGATCCGGCGTTCCTCGATACCGGGATGGACCTGTTGACCGCGCTGATCCTTGAGATTTGCGGCGGTGAAGCGTCTGAAGTGATCCGTGCGGGCGAACCGCCGGTCGCGCGCAAGAGCGTGGCCTATGATCCGGAACTGGCCGGACGGTTGGGCGGGATCGATGTGGCCGATGCCGAACAGAAGCGCATTCTGGCGGCATTGGGCTTTGAGGTCGCATCAGACTGGGCGGTAACCGTGCCAAAATGGCGGCCCGATGTGGATGGCGCGCCTGATATTGTTGAAGAAGTGATCCGTGTTCACGGACTGGACGCGGTACCTTCCACACCGCTGCCGCGCGCCGATGGCGTGGCCAAGCCGACGGCAACGCCGGTGCAGATGCTTGAGCGCCGTGTGCGCCGGGCAGCGGCGGCGCGCGGGCTGCATGAAGCGGTTACGTGGTCGTTCCTGCCCGAGGCAGAGGCTTCGCACTTTGCCGATGGTGAAGCGTTGTGGACGCTGGCCAATCCGATTTCAGAAGACCTGAAGACCATGCGGCCTTCGCTGTTGCCGGGGCTGCTTTCGGCGGTGAAGCGCAATCTGGATCGCGGCGCATCATCGGTGCGCCTGTTCGAGATCGGGCGGCGTTATCTGCGCGGTGAGGGCGGCGCGAGCGACGAGAAGTTGAGCCTTGGCGTGGTGCTGGCAGGCGAGAAGGTTGCGCGCGGCTGGGCCTCGGGCAAGGCGCAAGTCTTCGATGCGTTTGACGCCAAGGCCGAGGCGGTGGCGCTGCTGGCCGAAGTCGGTGCTCCGGTGGATAACCTGCAAGTCATGGGCGAGGCGGGGCCGCAGTTCCATCCGGGACAGTCTGCGACGCTGCGTTTGGGTCCGAAAACGGTGCTGGCGCGGTTCGGCGTGCTGCATCCGGTGACAGCCAAGGCGTTCGACATTGATGGGCCGGTTGTGGTGGTGGAACTGTTCCTTGACCGGATTCCGGCGAAAAAGGGCGCGGGCGCATTTGCCCGTCCGCACTTTGCGCCGCCGCCGTTGCAGGCTGTGACCCGCGACTTTGCGTTCCTTGTGGCGGCCGATGTGGCGGCGGGCGATCTGCTGCGCTCGGTCAAGGGCGCGGACAAGGCCAATATTGTAGCCGCGCGCGTGTTTGATGATTTCCGTGGGGCTGGTGTGCCGGGAGGCCAGAAATCGCTGGCCATCGAGGTGACGCTGCAACCGGTCGAGAAGTCGTATGACGAGGCCGCTTTGAAGGCGATTGCCGACAAGGTTATTGCAGCCGCCGCCAAACAAGGTGCACAGTTGCGCGGATGACCGAACTGATCGCAATCACCAATGGCGAGCTGACCGCGCGGATCAATCCGCTTGGCGCGGAACTGTGGTCTTTGACGGATGGCGATGCCCGCGAATACCTGACTGATGCCGATCCGGCGTTCTGGGGCGGGCACGCGCCGCTGCTGTTCCCGATTGTTGGGTCGCTGAATGGCGATGTGTTGCGGCTGGATAGGCGCGAATATGCGCTGCCGCGTCATGGCTTTGCCCGCCGCAGCATGTTTGCGCCGGTGCATGTTGAAGGGGCAGAGGCGCGGTTTCGGCTGACTGATTCGCCAGATACGCGCAAAGTCTATCCGTTCGGCTTCGTGCTGGAGATGGCATACCGGTTGGACGGAATGACGCTGGTGATGGAAGCCAGCGTGACCAATCCCAATGGCGAGGCTTTGCCGTTCAACTTTGGCTATCATCCGGCCTTCGCGTGGCCGCTACCGGGCGGGGCGGATAAGGCTGCGCACAAGCTGGTGTTTGAAAAAGCGGAGCCGCAGGATGTGCGCCGCGTTGCCAGCGGCACTGGCGTTTTGCTGCCGGAGGCCGAAGCAACGCCGGTTACGGGCCGCGAACTGGCGCTGTCCGGGGACTTGTTCCGCACCGATGCGGTGATCTGGGACCAGCTTTCCAGCCGGTCGCTGTCCTATGGCGTCGAAGGCGGGCCTTGGCTCGACATTGGCTTTCCCGACACGCATGCGCTTGGCCTGTGGCAAGTGCCGGGTGCCCGCTATATCTGCATCGAACCTTGGGCTGGCCATGCCGATCCCGAAGGCTTTGCTGGCGATTTTCGCGACAAGCCGGGTGTGGTCCTGCTGGAACCTGCCCAATCGCGCAGCTTCCGCATGGACGTAAGCCTTCGCCCCCGCTAGGTGGCAGCCCCATGTCCAATCGCCGCACCTTCGCCATCATCTCCCATCCTGACGCCGGTAAGACGACGCTGACCGAGAAGCTGCTGCTTCAAGGCGGCGCGATTCACTTGGCGGGCGAGGTCAAGGCGCGCGGGGCTGCGCGGCGGGCGCGGTCTGACTGGATGAAGATCGAGCAGCAGCGCGGAATTTCGGTGACGTCCTCGGTGATGACGTTCCAGAAGGATGGCATCGTCTTCAACCTGCTGGATACGCCGGGCCACGAAGACTTTTCCGAAGACACCTATCGCACGCTGACCGCAGTTGATTCGGCGATCATGGTGATCGATGCCGCAAAGGGTATCGAGCCGCAGACGCGCAAGCTGTTCGAGGTGTGCCGGTTGCGGTCGGTGCCGATCATTACCTTTGTGAACAAGGTGGACCGCGAAGGCCGGTCTGTGTTCGAGACGCTCGACGAAGTGGCTGATGCGCTGGCGCTGGATGTGGTGCCGATGTCCTGGCCGATCGGCATGGGCGGCCTTTTTCAAGGCGTGATGAGCTTTGCCGACGAGACGATTGCGCGCCCCGATGGTGATAGCCGCGAGTTTCTGGGAAAAGTTGAGCCTGCCGTTGATATTCCCGACGACATTGCCGAAGAAATCGAGCTGGCGCGGGCAGGCTATCCCGAATTTGACATGGAAGCCTATCGCAATGGTGATCTGACGCCGGTCTATTTCGGATCGGCGCTGAAGAACTTTGGCGTGATCGATCTGATCGAGGCGATTGCCAAGTTTGCGCCGCCGCCGCGTCCGCAATCGTCCGATCAGGGGATTATCGATCCCGAGCGCGCCGATGTGACCGGCTTCATCTTCAAGGTGCAGGCCAATATGGACCCGCAGCACCGTGACCGCATCGCCTTCATGCGCATGGTTTCGGGCACGTTCCGGCGCGGCATGAAGCTGACGCCTTCGGGCCTTGGCAAACCGATTGCGGTGCATTCACCGATCCTGTTCTTTGCGCAGGACCGTGAAATTGCCGATACGGCCGAGGCAGGCGACATCATCGGCATTCCCAACCACGGCACCTTGCGCGTGGGCGATACGCTATCGGAACGCAACGATGTGCGCTTTACCGGGTTGCCCAACTTCGCGCCGGAAATCCTGCGCCGCGTCCAGTTGAAAGACCCGACCAAGACCAAGCAACTGCGCAAGGCGCTGGATGACCTTTCGGAAGAGGGCGTGATCCAGGTGTTCTATCCCGAGATTGGCAGCCAGTGGATTGTCGGCGTGGTGGGGCAATTGCAGCTCGAAGTGCTCGTTTCGCGGCTTGAGGCGGAGTACAAGGTCGAGGCGGTGCTTGAGCCATCACCGTTCGATACTGCGCGCTGGATCAAGGGCAGCGAGACAGCGCTGAAGGGCTTTACAGATTTTAACATGTCGAACCTGGCCAAGGACCGCGATGGCGATCCGGTATTTATGGCGCGTTCTTCGTGGGATGTGAGCTATCAGCAGGAGCGCAATCCTGATTTGATCTTCTCGGCGACCAAGGAAAGGTAGCCCTGCTTTGTTCGGCGCGGGGGTTGAATCCCTGCGCTATCAAGGGCAGGTAGCTGCGATGCAACTCCTTGGCCCCACATCAAACACGTTTATCTCGCAGCGCCAGCGGCTCCACTATGTGGATTGGGGGAATCCCGAGAAGCCCCCGTTGCTGCTGGTGCACGGCGGGCGTGACCATTGCCGTTCGTGGGATTGGACCGCAGAAGCGCTGCGCGAAGATTGGCACATCATCGCGATGGATCATCGCGGCCATGGCGATAGCGAATGGAATTCGGACGGCAATTACCGGACGATGGACCTTGTTTACGATCTTGCGCAACTGGTCCGGCAGCTAGATTTAGCACCGGTGACGATCGTTGCGCATTCATGGGGGGCCAATGTCAGCCTGCGCTATGCGGGGCTTTTTCCAGAAAACGTACGCAAGCTCGTGGCTATTGAAGGTATTTTCCCGACCAATGCGAGCGAGACGTTGATCAAGAATGTGCCGTTTGCGCGGCGGGTCCGCGAATACATCGGCGAAAAGCGCAAAGCAGCCGGGCTTATGCCGCGTCGCTATTCAACGCTTGAAGATGCCTATGCGCGAATGAAAGCGGCCAACCCTTATCTGACTGACGATCAGGCCCGACATCTGACGCTGCATGGCATTAATCGCAATGAAGATGGCTCATTCACTTGGAAGTTTGATCCGCATCTTCACGTCGATGGATCGCCTTACGATATTGCGCCCGGGTTTGTGCAACAGTTGTGGAGCGCGATTACGTGCCCGACGCTGCTGTTAAACGGGGCGGATTCATGGGCTGATAATCCTGATACAGATGGCCGGATCAAGCATTTCAAAACCGCGCAGGTGGTGGAGTTTGAAAACGCGGGGCACTGGTTGCATCATGACCAGTTCGACATGTTTATCAAAACGCTGAAGGATTTCCTCTGAGCGGCGTTACGCTCAAAGTCGCCAGTTACAACATCCATAAGGGCGTGGGGCTGGACCGCAAGCGCGATCCGGATCGTATCCTCAGGGTCCTGCGCGAAATTGATGCCGATGTGATCGCGCTGCAAGAGGCCGACCGGCGCTATGGTATGCGTGAAGCGGTGCTGCCGCGTGCGGCGCTGGATGATCACAGCCCATGGCAAGTGATTGAGCCCGGTCATTACGATAGCGCGCGCACCGCAGCGAGCATGGGTTGGCATGGCAATGCCTTGTTGGTGCGGCGTGATATTGAGGTGCTGGGTGCCTGCGCGGTGCCGTTACCGACCATCGAGCCGCGCGGCGCGGTTTGCGCTTCACTGCGCATAGCAGGCCAAGTGGTGCGGGTGATTGGCATGCATCTCGATCTGTCTGGTCTGCGGCGGTGGGCGCAAGTTGAGGCGGTGTGTTCGCACGTCGCGGACCATGCTGTACAAGGTCACGCCGTGATGATGGGCGACCTTAACGAGTGGTCAGTGAAGGGCGGCGCGTTAGCAGCGTTCCGCCCGCCATTGCGGGTTTTGGCACCGGGTCGCAGCTTCCCTTCGCGCCGGCCGCTGGCGCAATTGGACCGGATTGTGATCAGCCAAGGCTTCGAAGTTGAGGATGCAGGCGTACATCGTAGCGCCTTGGCGGCGGTGGGTTCTGATCATTTGCCGGTGTGGGCCAACTTGCGATTGCCTTGAATTTAGGCGGGCAGATGTGCCTAAACTTTAGGCATTGCTGAATTGTTGCTCAAGAATCGGGCGCGTTCAATTCATGCACGATCAACTTGGTTCCCATAAATACCTGATTCCGTGAAAAATACGTGTTTGGCATGACCCTTGCTTTACTACCTCTGCCGGCAGGTCGCCCGGCGTGAAGGTTCATGAAGGGGGGCGTGAATGAAATTCATCATAGCCATCATCAAGCCGTTCAAGCTCGATGAAGTGCGTGAAGCACTGTCGGCGCTTGGCGTTGCCGGGATGACGGTGTCGGAGGTCAAAGGTTTTGGTCGGCAGAAAGGCCAGACTGAAATTTACCGTGGCGCTGAATATTCAACCAATATGCTTCCAAAGGTGAAGATCGAAATCGCAGCTAGCGATGATCTTGCGCCGCAGATCGTGGAAACGATCCAGCAGGCAGCCAGCACCGAAGCTATTGGTGACGGCAAGGTGTTCGTGCTCGACCTCGCGTCGGCCACCCGCATCCGCACCGGCGAAACCGGGGATACCGCGCTGTGAGCGCGCCTTCCAATTCCGACCTTAGGGGAACCAACATGATCCGTAAGATGATCGGTGGCTTGGCTGGAACGGGCGCTTCGCTCTTCGCCGCAACAGCTGCTTTTGCACAGGATGGGCCGATCAAGGCGCCAACCGTTGAACAGATGGCCGGTATGGTCGATAAGGGCGATACGACCTGGATGCTCATCAGCTCCGCGCTCGTCCTTATGATGAGCGTACCTGCTCTTGCACTTTTCTACGGCGGTCTTGTCCGCACCAAAAATATGCTCAGCGTGCTGATGCAGGTGTTCATGATCGTTTCAGTCGCAGCGCTCGTCTGGGTAAGCTGGGGCTATTCGATGGCTTTCACCAGCGGCGGCCCGTTCGTTGGCGGTTTTTCGAAAATGTTCCTGATGGGCGTGGATGCCACGACCTATGCAGCAACCTTCTCGAACAACGTATATATTCCCGAATACGCGTTCGTGATCTTCCAGATGACCTTCGCTTGCATCACGCCAGCGTTGATCGTCGGTGCTTTTGCGGAACGTGTGAAGTTCAGCTCGCTGATGGTGTTCACGGTCCTTTGGCTGACCTGCATCTATTTCCCGATGGCGCACATGGTTTGGTACTGGGCTGGCCCAGACTTCCTGCCTGACGCTCCTACCGACGCCGGTTTCCTTTGGGCCATGGGCGCGCTGGACTTCGCTGGTGGCACGGTTGTGCACATCAACGCAGGTATCGCAGGCCTTGTTGGCTGCATCATGATCGGCAAGCGCATCGGTTTCGGCAAGGAAGCCACCCCGCCGCACTCATTGACCATGACCATGATCGGCGCTTCGCTGCTGTGGGTGGGCTGGTTCGGTTTCAACGCCGGTTCCAACCTTGAAGCCAACGGCGTAACCGCAGTTGCATTCATCAACACCTTCGTCGCCACCGCTGCCGCAGCCGTCTCCTGGGCGATTGTCGAACAGCTTCACCACGGCAAGCCTTCGATGTTGGGCGCTGCAACGGGTGCCGTCGCCGGTCTCGTCGCCATTACGCCAGCTTCGGGCCTTGGCGCTCCGATGACTTCGATTGTTCTCGGCCTCGTCGTCTCGCCCATCTGCTACCTGTTCGTCAGCACGCTGAAGAGCAAGCTGAAGTATGACGATACACTCGACGTGTTCGGCGTACACGGCGTGGGCGGCATCGTCGGCGCAATCGCCACCGGCATTGTTGCGGCTCCGTCGCTCGGTGGCCAAGGCGTGTTCGATTACACCGTGTTCCCTGCAGGCTTCGACGCTGACAGCTACAGCATCGGCACGCAGGTGATGACCCAGATCAAGGCTGTCTTGTTCACGGTCGTCTTCTCGGGCGTCGGCTCAGCGATCATCTTCTTCATCGTCGACAAGACCCTTGGTCTGCGTCCTTCGGAAGAATCCGAGCGCGAAGGTCTCGACATCTCCGAGCACGGCGAACGCGCTTACAACTACTGAGTTTTTACCGAATTGGCGGAGTGGGGGTTAACAGACCCTCTCCCTCTCAACACCCTCTCCGCCAAACCTTGTTCCTCCTGCGAACATACTAAGGCCGGAAGCGCTAGCCCGCTTCCGGCCCTTTTTTTGTTTTGCGATGGGCGGTCTTGTGAACCGTAAGTTTGCCATTGCGAGCGCAGCGCATAGCCGCTCTGGATTGCTTCGTCGGCTTCGCCTTCTCGCAATGACGAGGGTATGGGTTTCATTTCAAAAATTCCCTTTTTTGGCCCTGTTCCGGCGGGCCGCTTGCCGCAGGGCTGCGCAAACACTAAAGCCCCCACACTATGGCAAACGCACCGCAACCCAAGGACTGGATCCTCGGCATTCACGCTTATGTTCCCGGCAAATCGACCGGGGCCGACGGCAAAGTGCTGACCAAGCTTTCCGCTAATGAAAATCCGCTGGGCAGCAGCGCCCAGGCCTTGGATGCGCGCCTCCATCTGGGCGATCCGGCGCGTTATCCTGATCCCGACAGCGTTGAACTGCGCCGCGCGATTGGCGAGGTGCATGGCATTGATCCCGCGCGCATCGTGATGGGCACAGGGTCTGACGAATTGCTGAATCTTGCAGCCCAAGCCTATGCTGGCCCCGGCGATGAAGTGCTTTACGTTCGCTATGGCTTTTCGGTTTACGACATTGCCGCGCGGCGTTGCGGCGCGGTGCCGGTTATCGCACCCGATGCCGATTACGGCACGGATGTTGATACGCTGCTGGCCTGCGTGACCGAACGCACGCGGGTGGTGTTTCTGGCCAATCCCAACAATCCCACCGGAAGCTGGCTACCCCGCGCGGAAATCGCGCGGCTGCACGCCGGATTGCGCAGCGATATTCTGCTGGTGCTTGATGGCGCTTATGCCGAATACCTTGATCCCGAGCATGATGACGGCGCGCTGGAACTGGCGGCCAATGCGAGCAACGTGCTGGTCACGCGCACGTTCTCGAAAATCTATGGCCTTGCCGGAGAGCGGATCGGCTGGGGCACCGGTCATGCCGATGTGGTTGATATGCTCAACCGTATACGCGGGCCGTTCAATATCTCGATCAGCGGACAGGCAACCGGCCTTGCCGCAGTGCGCGATCAGGCCTTTGTCGAAGCATCGCGCCGCCACAATGCCGAGCAGCGCGCGCGTTTTGTCGAAAAGCTGGAGGCGTTGGGCAATCATGGCGTGCGGCCATTGCCGAGCCAAGCCAACTTTGTGCTGATCCTGTTTGAAGGCAAACTAAGCGCGGAAGCGGTCTATACCGGTCTGATGGACCACGGTTACATCACGCGCTGGTTGCCGGGGCAAGGCCTGCCGCAAGGCCTGCGCATCACCATCGGCACGCCCGAACAGATGGACGAGATTGCCGCCGCGATCCGCGCGATGTGCGAGGCTACGAAGTGAGCGCTGCATCCTTTGCCCAAGTGACGATTGTCGGTTTGGGATTGCTTGGTGGGTCGGTAGGCCTTGCGGTGCAGCGGCATATGCCGGGCGTGCGCGTGGTCGGGTATGATGCCGATGCCGACGTGCGCGGCCAGGCGCGCGAATTGGGCCTTGCGCACAGCATTGCCGAAACGCCGGTCGAGGCCGCACAAGGCGCTGATCTTGTGATACTCTGTGTGCCAGTAGGCGCGATGGGCGCAGCCGCTACGGCGCTGGCGGGAGGCTTGTCTCCTGATGCGGTGATCAGCGACGTCGGCTCGTCCAAGGGTTCGGTTGCGCGCGCTTTGGCCGAGGCTTTGCCGGGCCACCATATCATCCCCGCGCATCCGGTAGCGGGCACCGAACGCAGCGGGCCGGACGCGGGCTTTGCTACGCTGTTCGTCAACCGCTGGTGCATCGTCACCCCGCCGGACGACGCCGATCCTGCGCTGGTGGCGCGCGTCGTGGCGTTCTGGGAGGCGCTGGGCGCGCGGGTCGAGACGATGGATGCCGATCATCACGACAAGGTTTTGGCCGTGACCAGCCACTTGCCGCACCTGATCGCCTATACCATCGTCGGCACCGCGTCCGATCTTGAGGCGGTAACGCAGAGCGAAGTGATCAAATACTCTGCCGGTGGCTTCCGCGATTTCACCCGCATTGCCGCATCCGATCCGACGATGTGGCGCGATGTGTTCCTTTCGAACCGCGATGCCGTGCTGGAAATGCTCCAGCGCTTCACCGAGGACTTGACCGAATTGCAAAAAGCCATCCGCAAGGGCGATGGCGATGCCCTGTTCGATCAATTCACCCGCACCCGCGCGATCCGGCGCGGTATTATCGAGATGGGCCAAGACGATGCACGGCCAGACTTTGGCCGTTCGGATCACAGCGGCAAAGCGTAACCCTCGATAGTTCTGGCCCAAACAGGGCTTGAGATGGTCAATGCGCCGTTGACCGGTCAGATACTTACGGGGTAAGTACGCTGTCAGTACCTTTTGGAGGCGCTGCCATGAAAGATGCTGTGTTTACGATGAAGCTGGAACCGGACTTGCGGGCTGCATTTATGGCAGAGGCCGAGGCCAGCCACCGCCCGGCATCGCAAGTGGTGCGCGAGTTCATGCGTGCATTCGTCGATGAACAAAGAGCAAAGCGCGAGCATGAGGATTTCCTCCAGCGCAAAGTGGAAGCTGCGCGCGCCGCGATGCAGAGTGGATCGGGCCGCACGAATGAAGAAGTCGAAGCTGTGTTTGCTGCCCGGCGTGCTGCCCATTCGTGAAAATAGTCTGGACGCCTCAGGCCGAACAGGATCGCAATGCGGTCTGGGACTATCTTGTTGAATACGATGTTGCCGCCGCGCTTCGCATCGATCAGCTTATCAGCGATTGTGTCGCCCGATTGGCGGATTTCCCCACGCTGGGCCATGTTGGTGCCGTTCCCGGAACGCGTGAGTTAACACCTCACCGGAGCTATCGCATTGTTTATGAAATTGCCGATGACACGGTCTGGATACTGGTCGTCATCCACACGGCCCGGCAGTGGCCGCCTTTGCTTGATTGAAGCAGACTTCGAACGGGCGTTCTGACCTCTATCCGCGTGCAGGGTTAACCAAACAAAAACAGCAGTGCAACGCCGGACATGACCGCAGTCGATAGCCAGCCGCCGATGGCAAGGCTGCCCGGGATGGTGAGGCGGCCCATGATGCGCGGGTTGCGCGCGATCATCATGGTGACGATCATCAGCGGCGGGGCGAGCAGGCCGTTGATCACGGCGGACCAATAGAGCGCGCGCATCGGATCAATGCCGGTGAAATTGAGCGCAACGCCGCCCAGCGTGGCCAATGCGATCACGGCATAGAAGGCTTTGGCTTCGCGCGGTTTGCGATCGAGGCCTTCTGTCCACTTGAATGTCTCGCTGACGGCATAGGCGGCGGAACCGGCCAGCACCGGCACGGCGAGCAGGCCTGTCCCGATGATGCCCAGCGCAAACAGGGCAAAGGCAAATTCGCCCGCGATGGGGCGCAGCGCCGATGCGGCTTGCTGGGCGGACTGGATATCGGTCATGCCGTTGGCGTGGAGCGTGGCGGCGGTTGCCATCATGATCGACATTGCGGTGATGTTGGAAAAGCCCATGCCGAACAGCGTATCGTTGCGGATGCGGCGCAGTTCCGGCCCTGCCTCGCGCGGGGTGATGCACAGCGGCTTGGCGTGGCGGCGCTTGCGCTCTTCCACTTCCTGCCCGGATTGCCAAAAGAACAGGTAGGGGCTGATCGTGGTGCCGAAGATCGCGACCAGCGCCATCGTGTGATCATTGTCGAGCGCGAAGGTTGGCACGGTGAGGCCGCGCACAGCATCCGCCCAATTAACATCGGCGACGAGCACGACCGCGATGTAAGAGAACAGCGAGAGTGTGGTCCATTTGAGGATGCTGGCATAACGCTCATAACTGACCAGAACTTCGGCCAGAATGCTGGCCAGCCCGAACAGAACGACGAACAGGTGCACCGGCCCCGGCAGCAAGAGCGCCAAAGCTGCGGCCATGGCACCAAGGTCTGCGCCCAGATTGATCACATTGGCCACGACGAGCAGCGTGACCATCGTGCGCAACAGTACCGGTGAGTAATGGCGGCGCAGGTTGTGCGCGATGCCTCTGCCGGTTGTGGCCCCGATACGTGCGCAGATTGATTGGATCGAGATCAGCAGGGGCAGCGCCATGACCATTGTCCAAGCCATGCTATAGCCGAACTGTGCGCCGATCTGGCTATATGTGCCGATGCCGGAAGGATCATCGTCCGCTGCCCCGGCAATCAGTCCGGGGCCGAGATTGGCCAGAAGCGGGTGGTCTTCTTGCGTTGAACTGTTCGCGTTATCCACGGTCAACCGTTCAGAGCATTGATGGCGGCTTCAACGCGGGCTTCGATTTCTTCGCGAGGCAGGCCGGGCGGTATCTCTTCGCCGAAGAGGTAGCGGACCGTGCCGGGTTGCTTCCATCGGCGATGATAGAGCGCGCCGGTATCAACCGCGACGGGGATGACGGGCAGGCCTAGCAACTTATAGATCCCGGCAAAGCCTGATTGCAGTGCGCGGCGCTGGCCGTGGGGAATGCGGGTTCCTTCGGGGAAGATCACCAGCGGGCGGCCTTCGGCAATGCGTTGGCGGGCTTCGCTGAGCATCGCGCGCAAGGCTTTGGCCCCGCCATCGCGATTGACCCCGATCAGGCCGAAACGCGCAGCAGCAGGGCCCCAGCCGGGGATGCGCAAAAGCTCGGCTTTGGCAAAGACGACCGGATTGAGGAACAGCCACGGCATTTCAATGGCTTCGAAAAAGGCTTCGTGTTTGACCGCGTAAAGCACGCCGGAGCGGAACACGGGGTTTTCGAGTTCTACCTTGATGCCAAGGATATAGCGGCAGCACAGGCGATGCCAGTGGCTCCATCCGCGCACGATCCGGCGGAGCGTTGGCACCGACAGCTTCATCACCGCCAGTGCGCTCAGCACATAGGGCACCGATAGCGTATAAAATACGGCATAGAACAAGAGGCTACGCAGGATAGACACCAGATTGCGTATCATTACCAGCCTATGGTCCAGGCTAGCAGCCGCGCCACCAACTTGTTGTATTCAAGGAAGAGAATGCGAAAACTGGGGCGCGAGACGACCGCATCTTTGATGATAACGGTGCCTTCGGGCGCTTCTTCGGCAATATCGAAAATCGCGCGGCGCATGTGCCAGTCGGTTGTGACCACGCGGATGGATTTAAGCTTGTTGTCCTTGATCCAGCGCGCGGTTTCCAGCGCATTGGAGCGGGTATCGACGGCATCGTAGCCCAGCGTGATGCAGCAGGACATCTGACCGGAGGGTACTTTGTATTCGGCGGCGAATTCGCGCGGGCGTACTTCGCGGTCTACGCCTGATACGAGCAATCTTTTGGCCGTTCGCGCTTCGAGCAGTTGCAAGGCGCGCGGGATGCGTCCGCCGCCGCCGGTTAGCGCGACAATGCCATCAGTGCGGGCTGTTGCTTCAGCGTGGCGAGGCAGAGCCATGGCGAACCATATGAAGCCCAGTGCCCAGATCACCAGCAACAGCGAAAGCAGCCTGCGGAAGATGCCACGCTGTGTCACAGCATGCCCCGCAGCGCAGCCAGCACGGTAAGCCGCGCCGTGATGACGGCGAGCAGGACACCGGCGAGCGGGATGCAACAGATAATCAGCCAATCCGACACCCCGAGGCCGACAGATGTCATCATGCCCGAGCCGAGCGCGGCGAACTGGTGGCCCAGCAGCGAAATCGCGACCAGCCCCAGCAGCAAACCGCCAATGCCGCCCGCCGCCGCATCGACCGCCATGGAGCGCTGGAAGATGCGGGCGATCTGGGTATCAGTACCGCCGAGCATGTGGACGATCTCTATCGTGCTGCGATGATTGCCAAGCGCATTACGCGATGCGAGCAAAACGGTGGCGACCGTGGCGAAAGCCAACAATGCGATCAGGCCGCCTGCCAGCCATTGCAGCCCGCCAATCGCCTCGAAAACGGGGGCGAGCCACGCGGCCTGGGCATCGATTCGTGCCGCAGGTGCAGGGGATTTGAGGCGCTCGCGCAAAGCTTCGAGTTGCGCCTGATTGGCCGCATCTGACAGGCGGACATCGATCAGCGCAGGCACGGGCAGGGCGTTGATATCATCACCGGCATTGGTGCCCAGCCAAGGTTCGACCAAAGCATCGAGTTCGGCCTGAGGGACGAGGCGTGCAGACAATATGCCTGGCGCACTTTGCACGCTGGCAAGCGCTGCTTGTGCCTGCCGGTCGCGTTCTTTTGGGGCACCGTGGACGATCTGGACCGTGACGCCGCCGGCAACATCGACGCTGGCGACGCGGGCGGTATTGCGCAGGGCAAGGCCGCTGGCGGTGGCAACGACGGTAAGCCCGATCATGATCGCGATGACCCACGGCATCGGGCCGGACAGCTTGCCTTGCGGCAGCAACCGGCTTTCGGCGCGGGCACGTTCGCGCCATTCGCCGCGGACGGATTCCCATGCAGCGGGAAGAATGTTCATGCGCTGGGCAATTCGGGACGCGAGAGCGTGGAGCTTTTGCGTGGGGGATAGCGTAGTGCGCCGGTGGGGTCGGACAGGCGGCCCTTATCCAGCCGCATGATCAGCGATTCGGGCATCTTTTGAATCAGGTGAATATCGTGCGTGGCCACCACCACAGTGGTGCCCAAACGGTTCAGCGCTTCAAACAGGCGGAGCAGCTTTTCCGCCATATCGGGATCGACGTTGCCGGTCGGTTCATCGGCGATCAGCATATCGGGGCGGCCGATGACGGCGCGGGCGATGGCGACGCGCTGTTGCTCTCCGCCCGAAAGCGTTGCGGGGCGTGCATGGCTGCGATCACCCAAGCCCACCCATTCGAGCATATCGTTGACCGGGCGGACGATGTCTTTTTCGGGAACGCCAGCGACACGCAAAGGCAGCGCGACATTATCGAAGGCCGAGAGATGCTGGACCAGGCGGAAGTCCTGGAACACTACGCCTAGGCGGCGGCGGAAACTGGGCAGCCTTTCGCGCGGCAGGGTGATCGCGTCGGTGCCGAACATGCGGATCAGCCCGCGCGAGGGACGCTGTGACAGGTAGAGCAGTTTGAGCAGGCTGGTCTTGCCTGCGCCAGATGCGCCGGTGAGGAAATAAAAACGACCGGAAAACAGGGTGAAACTGACATCGGTCAGCACCTCTTTGCCTGTGCCATAGCGCAAGCCAACATTGTCGAAATGGACAATCTCTGCATCATCGGTTTGGTTCATGTGCAGAAGACTATATCCGGTTGTTGCGGGCATTTGGCTATGCCGAAATGGCTATACGCGGCAATCCATGTGGAAAAAAGGGTATGAAAGCGTTTCTTCGTGGTTGTTGCTATTGTTTCTTTCGCAAAGGACATGCTTTACCAAGATTATGATCATCGCGTGCCCAGCCTGTTCGACGCGCTATGTCGTCCCTGATACTGCAATCGGTGTGGACGGCCGTACCGTGCGGTGTGCCAAGTGCCGCCACTCTTGGTTCCAGCACGGCCCCGAGCTTGCCGAACGCCCAGTGGCGGACCCTGAGGCCAGTGTTAATGCGCAGCCTTCGCCAGCAACCCCGCCAGTTCCGCAACCAAGTGTTGCAGCGGCTGCCGCACCCAGGCTTGTGGCTGAACCCGACCTGCCATTCCGGCAGGCTGCGGAAGAGCCGCCAGCACCGCCGCCACTGCCGCGCTCTATCCGGCGCAGCAGCGAGGCAGATTTCGATGACGGGCATTCGCCGTTCGATCATGAACCGCCGTTCCGCCCACGGCGCAATCCGGCGAAGCTTTGGACAATTGCAGGGGTGGCCTTTGCGGTGTCGATTGCGGGACTGGGTGCTGCGGTGTGGCATTTCGGGGTGCCGCAGTGGCTACCCGGTGCCGGGCAGACCTTTGGCGCGGATCGGCCCGATCTGGAATTGTCATTCCCACCCGAAAAGCAGGATCGCCGCCAGTTGCCCAATGGCACGGAATACTTCGGTGCAAGCGGGACGGTGAGCAATGTGGGCAAAGATGTGCGCACAATTCCTGCGATCCTGATCGTTTTGCGCGATTCGCGTGACAAAATCGTGAAGACCTGGGAAGTTCCGGCACCGCAAGAAGAGCTTGCGCCGGGTGACAGCGTGACAATCAATGCCGCCGTGACTGATGTTCCCAAGAGCGCGAAGGTCGCCGAAATTGGCTGGAAGCCGGATTAATCACCGGGCGGGACATAAAAAAGTTCCGATGGTTGTTGCGCCCTTCAAACCTGTTTGCTAGTGGCGCGCTCCTACCCCCCACAGGGAGCCCTGCTTCGGTCAGGCACTCTGTATGATTATGCGGTCGTGGCGGAATTGGTAGACGCGCAACGTTGAGGTCGTTGTGGGCGAAAGCCCGTGGAAGTTCGAGTCTTCTCGACCGCACCATCACCCTTGAAATCCTCCTTATCCTGATGAAATCGCCAAAACTGGCGCGGGCTGTCTTGGCCAGCAGAAGGTTACATCGCCTCGTCCGGGGCTGCGAGCAAACATGTAGAAATATCCAAAAAAGAATCCACAACGGATTTAACCTTGTTTATGGCTTTCCATTCCGGTGATCGGGTTTGAGTCGTTGGCGGTGCATTCTTGTTGGGGGCAATAGCTTGGTACCTTCGGCGAAACTGGCTCGTGCCGGTTGGGCGCTTTGTGCGTTTGGTTCTGCACCCTTCATTTCGGGCGAGGCTTTGGCGCAAGCGGCACCGGGCCGTATCGCCCCTGAAACCCTGCGCCCGCAAACCCCGCAGACCGGGACCGACATCGTCCTGCCAGAAGTCCAGTTCGGTGCAGTCCCCGCAGGGGCTGCCGATCTGTCGGTCACGGTGTCTTCGATCGTAGTGGATGGCGGCACTCCTGAATTCCAGCCTGCGATTGATGAAGCGACGGCCACTGTCGTCGGCAAGCAGGTTACGATTGCCGAACTCTATGCCGTCGCGAGCCGGATCGAGGCGGCTTATGCGCGGGCAGGCCATGTTCTGGTGCGGGTGACGGTGCCGCCGCAGCGCATCCGTGATGGCGAGGCGTTCCGCATCATGATCGTCGATGGCTTCATCGAAGCAGTAGATGTCAGCGCGATCCCGGCTCGCGCGCGTGAGGCGGTACGCAGACGCGCGGCAACTCTGATCGGCGCGCGCGGGCTCACCCTGTCGAAGATCGAAAGGCATGTGCTGCTGGCAGGCCAGGTGCCGGGCGTGACCTTGCGCAGCACCTTGGTGCGCGGCGAGGCAGTGGGCGCGACCCGGCTGGTGCTCAATGCGGAATGGAAGCCGCTTGCGCTGACCGTCAGCGCCGAAAACAACATCGGCAGCGCCTTTGGCAATCTGGCATTTTCGGCGCAGCTTTCCTTGAACAACGTGTTCGGTCAGGGTGAGCAGGTTTATGCGCAGGCGACGACAGGGCGCGATCTGGGTACGTTATTCCAGCCCTTCCCGAACCGGCGCGTGGTTGGCGTTGGTGCAGTGGTGCCGCTGGGCGCAAACGGGCTGACGTTTAACCCTGAATATACCGTGGTCGATACCAACCCGATGGTACCCGCAAGGGCGTTGACGACCACCGGCAAGTTCAAGCGGGTCGCGCTGCGCCTACAATATCCGCTGGTCCACAGCCGCTCCCAAACGATCGATCTGACCGGCGGGCTTGATCTTGTCAGCGAATTGTCGGTTGCAAGCCAGTTTGGCGTGGCGCTTAGCCGAGACCGGCTGCGTATTGCCAACTTTGGTATCAAGTGGTCCGGGCGTGTAGGCAGCAATAGCGGCTTTACCAGCGACTTGCAGTTCAGTCAGGGCTTGGCTGGCCTTGGCGCGCGGACACAGGCTGATGCGCGGGCCAGCGGCACCCCGCTTAGCCGCCAGGGATCGCAGCCCGATTTCAGCAGGCTTTCTGCGCGGCTGCGGCTGGACCGGCAACTGGGCGCTGGCTTTACCGCCACCGGAATCGTGCGGGGGCAAACCTCTTTGAGCGGGGCGCTGCCGACGGTGGGGCAATTCTCGCTCGATGGTGGTGAAGGCCTTTCGGGCTTGTCACAAGGCAGCGTCAACGTGGATACCGGCATGGCCACCCGTGCGGAACTGTCACGCGCGGTTGCAATCGGCAAGAAGGCCCCGCTCGTGGTTACGCCCTATGGCTTTGCGGCTTATGCCACCGGCCGATTGAGCCAGCCGACCGTGGCTGAAGCGCGCAGCCGCGAAGGCTGGTCTGCCGGTGGTGGCGCGCGGGTGCTGTTGAATCCCGGCTTCGGCGGCGTGATCGGCTATGGGGCGGTCGAGGTGAGCCGCAACCATGTTTCGACAGTGCCAAGAGACACCACCCGCGTCGTAGCGAGCCTGTCTTTCCGGGTCTAAAGAACAACGGCACCGCGCTGGTTCAATTCGCGCCGCCGCCAGAAGGCGGCTTCCTCGTGCTGGTTGAACAGATCGGGCGGGATCGCCAGCGGACGCGGTGCCGCTTCCAGTTTCGGGCGCACGCGGTGCAGTCCTGGCAGGCCAATCTGCGTATCATATTCGGGGGTATCAAACGCCAGGTTATCGAAATCGTGGGCAAACGGTTCCTCGCCCAGTTCCTTGTAGAGTGCGGCGATGATCGCGCGCGGGTTGGCGGTCAGGCGTTCGTAATCGATCACGATCAGCGCCGGGGCCAGTGCGCTGAACCATGCCTCGCGCATCAGGCTCCATGGTTGGCCGATCAGCCCTTTTTCGGCGTTAAGCAGATAACTCGCCCGCTGGTAGAGTGATGATTCCGCCGGCAGCCCGGCAAACAGCGTACTTTGTTGCAGAGGGTTGGCGCGTACCAGCCGTTCGATACTGTCGATGATCCAGCCGACATGGCGCACGCAGCAGATTACCCGCGCGTCCGGGTAAAGCGCGCGAAGGATCGCCAGCTTGCCCGTCCACAACCGGTTGCTGTCAAAAGCCACACCGTCCGGTGCTGGCCGGTGATAGCCATCGACAAGGCTGCGCAGCACCCCGGCGCGGCGTTCGTCGTCGAAGAAGGTGGCAAATTCGCCCGCCCCCATGACCGGCAGCACGCCGTTGAACATGCCTTGCACCGGACTGACGACCCCTGCCGCAAAGCGCGGGTTCTGTGCCAGCAATGCGCTGAGCAGTGTCGAGCCGGACCGGGGAAGGCCCGAAATGAAATGGATCGGTGACCGGTTCACCAGTCCTCGCCTTTGGGCATCGCCTTTGGCTGTCATTACGATGCTTTCCTTTGTGCTGCGCCATGTGCGCTTCCCCGATGGAAGCAAGCCGGTTGCCCCACAGCAACCCGAATACGAGGGAAAGTCTCCATTCTGGACAAAAAATATTAATGGTAAGTAAACGAATTTTACATCTGGCAAAAGTGAGGCATAGTAAAGGTACTTAGTGAAATGCGCTTCTCTTCCGAGTCGCGCTTAAGTTTTGGGGCATTTCAAGACGGTAAATTGTTCACGCAGCAAGAATTTTCTGCGCGAAAATGGGTGGACCTGAGTGGGTTCAAGTCCCGGTCGAACAAGGCTGCTGCACCCCGGTGTAGCGGCCGAAATAGTTAATGTTTTTAGATGGGTCTGCCTGCCGAACCAATGCCCTTGTTTCAGAATTCCGTCGTCTACGTACGCAATACCCGGAGCCTAATTCGATGACCAACCGCTTCCTCCGTCGCAGCCTCGGCCTTTCGGGCAGCACCATCGCGATGCTTGCGGGGGGGCAAATGGCACCAGCGCATGCGGAGGATGTCCCTTCGACGGCCATGCCGACCGCCGGTAGCGTGGTGAGCGGAAGCGTGGCGCTGCCGGTGCCGACATTCGGTAACCAGACGGTTACCCAGACGAGCGAGCGGGCGGTAATCAACTGGGGCAGCTTTAGTGTTGGCTCGGGCCAGACGCTGACTTTTGCGCAGCCAAGCGTGAATTCGGCCACACTGAACCGGGTAACGGGCGATACCACTTCGACCATTGCGGGCACGGTCAATGCCACCGGCAGCGTGTTCCTCATCAACCCGAACGGCATCCAGATCACCTCATCGGGCGCGGTCAATGTCGGGCGCGGGTTTGTGGCATCGACGCTGGACATCAACGACGCCGACTTCATGAGCGGCCAGGGCACTTTCACCGGCAATGGCGGCCTTGTTAGCAACAGCGGAACGATCACCGTCACCGGCAGCGGCGGTTTCGTTGGTCTGCTTGGCGGTCAGGTCAACCATACCGGCCTGATCGCTGCTCCAGCAGGTCAGGTTACCATCGGCGCGGTGACCAAGGCGACGCTTGACCTTAACGGTGGTGGGTTTCTCAGCATCGCCCTGCCCGATGCGGCGCGGGTAAATGCCGATGGCACGGCCGCGCTGGTCAGCACGGCAGATGCGCAAAACGCGGTGCGCAACATCGTCAACCTGCCGGGCAGTGTCGCCGCGCAAAGCGCCAGCGGCAACAACGGCGATGTCACGCTTTCGGGCACGGTCGATGTTTCGAATGACGCCGGCAAGGGTGGCACGATCATGGCCATCGGCAACGCGATGACCGCCAACGGCACATTGCTGGCGCGCGCCACCGGGACAACCGGCGATGGCGGCTTTATCGAAACATCGGGCAACACGGTCGATTTCGCAGGGCTGACGGTTGACACGTCGGCGCGCGGCGGCGCGCTGGGCACTTGGTTGATCGATCCGGTTGACATTACGGTTGATGAAGCAGCGGCAGCAACGATCAGCAACGCGCTGGACACCAGCAACGTTTCATTGCTCACTACCGTCGACTCTGCCAGCGGCCCCGGCACGCAGTCCCCCGGCTCGGGCGATATCAACATCAACAGCGCGATTAGCTGGACCGGTAATGGCGAACTGACGTTAACAGCCTTTAACGAGATCAATTTCAACGCCTCGATCACCGGCAATAACGGCTCCCTCATTCTATCGGCCCGGCTGGTCAATCCGAACAGCGCTATTTCTGTAAACAACTTCTTGCTGCAAAGTGGTACCTGGTCCCAGAATTCCGCCGCATTGCCGGGCTTCACGGTGCATCGCGATTTCACCATTGCCCAGAACGGCACGGCCTTCTTCAACCGGGTTCTGGGTGGTGATGGCGAAGCGGCAACGCCCTTACAGATAGCAGACGTCTATGGCCTCCAGGGGTTGTTTGATAAAACGTCGGCGACGAGCATCGTACTGGCCAATGATATTGACGCCAGCGGCACGGAGTTCTGGAATGGCGGGGCCGGCTTCGACCCGCTGGGTGGCGAGACTTACGGATCTTTCACCGGCAGTTTCGATGGTCAGGGCCACTCGATCACAGGGCTGACCATCAACAGGGAGAATGCCGACAATATCGGCCTTTTCGGCAGGGTCTTCGGAGGTTCGATCCGGAACGTCGATCTTGTCAACGTGCAGGTAAACGGTAGAGTAAGCGTCGGTGGCCTGTTCGGCCACGCGGTTTTTGCAACAATCGAAAATGTATCCACATCCGGTCAGGTTACCGGGGGGGTCTCGGTTGGTGGCCTCGGTGGCTATGTCTACTCAGGCAGTGTCAGCAACGCCTCTTCATCGGCAACGGTGACTGGAACCCAGTCAAACTACAGCTTTGGTACAGGCGGGCTATTTGGTTATGCTAACGGCTCCACTATCAGCGGCTCCCACGCAACCGGCTCGGTCACTGGCGTTGATGCCTATTACACTGGCGGGCTTGTCGGGTTTTCTTCAGCTTACATCTCGAACTCATACGCCACGGGCAACGTCTCGATGTACGGTTATGGTGGTTATGTCGGTGGTCTGACAGGCTATAACGCAGGCGGCACAATCGTTGATTCGTATGCCAATGGCAATGTTGAAGCACACAATAGCTCCGGCAACAATGCAGGGGGGCTGACCGGCATCAATACCGGCACGATCGAACGCGCCTATGCCAGCGGGAATGTCAGCAACTCGGGCGGCGGCTTTACAGGCGGTCTTGTCGCCGACAATTATGGCTTGATAACCGATGCTTATGCCACAGGCGCGGTTACCCGCGCTAACCTTGATCTGCCTTACGCCTATTCCGGCGGTTTGGTTGGCACCAATTACGGTACAATCAACAGGACTTATGCCACAGGTGTGGTGGCATGGGACGGTAACAGTGCAGGTGGTCTGGTGGGCAACAACTATGGCCAGGTGGAGAACAGCGCCTGGTTAAGCGGCAATGCCAATGGCGATAGCTCCGCGACCGAGTTGACCGCGTTCGAGATGCAGGATTCAGGTTTCTTCCAGGGCAGCGGTTGGGATATCGCCAACACGGGCGGATCATCTTCCGTCTGGCGCATTTATGAAGGGCAAACCGCGCCGCTGCTGCGCTCCTTGCTCACCCCGCTGACCGTCGCCGCCAACAGCGCCACGGTCACCTATAATGGCTTTGCGCAAATGGTCACCGGCTATACGCCCTCGATCAGCGGTGCCAGTTTGCAGGGCAACGCAGTTTACAGTGGCGGCACCGGCACCAATGCCGGTAAGTATGATCATAGTGTCAGCGGGCTCTATTCAGGCCAGCAGGGCTACGACATCACCTTTGTGACGGGTGCGCTTACCATCAATCAGGCACTGTTGACCGCGATCACCTATTCGGTCGCCGATGCCACATCCACGTTCGGCACGCTGGCAACACTGGGCGCTGTAACGCTGAGCGGGCTGGCATCGGTTGACATCGGGAATGTCAGCGGCACGGTCGGGCTATTCTCAGGCCCTACAGAATATGCGCTCAGCGCCACGCTGGGCGCTGGCACGTACTCGCAGCGCGTCACCGGCCTCACCGGCAGCGCGGCCAGCAACTATACGATCGCCAGCAGTGGCAACACCGATGGCATACTGGTCGTCAACAAGCTGGCGCTGATCGGCACAATCGCCGAATCCAGCTCGACTTACGGCTCTGCGCTCGCCCCGGGGGCCGCGATCTTCACTAATATAGTTGCAGGGCACGAAGTAACCGGCAACGTCTCGATCGACACCACCGGCGTCCTCAGCAGCAGCGGCCACCTCAAGGCCGGATTCTACAACGGCGGCTATCCCGGCGGCCAGCTCGTCAGTTCGCTTAACGGGGCAAGCGCGGGCAACTATACATTCGATACCGTGGTCGGTGCTTACTTTGTCAACCAGAAGGTGATTGGCGCTTCCATCGCGTCGGCCTCGTCAATCTACGGCAGTGAATTCATTCGCGGTTCCGTTACACTGACCGGCTTGATCGACGGCGACGATGTCCAGTCAGGCGAGATGGAACTCGACACCGAAGGTCTGACCAGCAGCAGCGGCCACCTTAGGGTTGGGACCCATACCGAAGTGCAACGCCTGCTTTCCCTGGCTGGCACGGATTCTGAAAACTACGCGTTCAATAGCGTGCTTGGTGGCGATTATACCGTCACGCCCAAGGCGCTTGGCGGGTTTATCTCTACCGGATCCTCAACCTATGGAAATGATTTTGTCCTGGGTTCGGTAACGCTGGATGGCGTGATTGGCGGTGATTTCGTCTTCGGTGATAAGGTCTCCATCGACACCACCGGCAAGACCAGCAGCAGCGGTCACCTCAGGGCAGGCAGCTATACCGGCCTGCAAAGCCTGTCGTCGCTGACAGGCACTGATGCTGACAACTACAGCTTCGAAAACGTGGTGGGCGATTATACCGTTGATAAATTGTACTCCGACGGCTTCGTCCAGTCACTGGTCTCGGTCTATGGCGATGCTGTAAGAGGCTCGGAGGTGGTCCTGTACAATGTGATCGCGGGCGATATCGTTACACCCGAGACAACGCTTATCAACACCGATCACCTGCTCAGCGGCAGTGGCCACATCCGTGTCGGCTCGCATGGCATTGTCAGGGTTTCGGCCTTGGGCGGTGCTGATGGCGACAACTACGGCTATGCCGGTAATGACGGCTTCTACGATGTTACGCAGCGCGTGATCGGCGGCCCGATCAATGTCGGCAGATCGATTTATGGCGACGACCTAAGCGCATCGGAAGTTGCGCTGACCGGCGTGCTTGATGGTGATGCGGTATTTGCCCTAACATCGATCAATGCTAGCGACAGCCAAGTCAGTGGCGCTAACAAGTTGAAGGCCGGCTACCATATCGGTATCGTCAACGTCTCTGGTCTGGAAGGCAATGATGCCGGAAACTACATCTACCAAGGTGATGCCGGTGACTACCTCGTAGAAAAGCGGGCGCTTACCAATGGGTTTATCGGCACAGGTTTTTCGACATACGGCCAGCTTCTTGCAGTTGGCCCGGCGTTTCTTGATACTTTGTCCGGCGATCAGGTGGCCGGCAATGTCAGCATCGATACCGCCGGAAACACCAGCACCAGCGGCAACCTCAAGGCGGGTTATCACTTGGGCATCCAGTCGGTCTCGTCGATCGACGGTGCGGATGCGGACAACTATGAACTGGGCCGGATAACCGGCGACTACTTCGTCGAGAAAGCATTGCTCAACGGATTTATCCTCCCTGGTCAGACAACGTACGGCGAAACTCTCGTTACATCACCGGCGTATCTTTTTACCGAGTATAACTATTCGGCTACTAACAACACGTTTGCTTTTGATCAGGTTTACGGCACGGTCGCTATCAATACCGACGGCCTGACCAGCAGCAGTGGCAACCTGAGGGCTGGTTATCACGCAGGCATCCAGTCAGTCACGTCGATCAGCGGCGCGGACGCCGACAATTATGATCTGGGCGTCATAACCAGCGATTGGACGGTGACGCCCAAATTGATCAGCGCTTCGATTGAAGCGGGTTCGTCGGTCTATGGCGATGTACTGGCCCCCGGTGCCGCGACGTTGAGCGGCCTGATCGACGGTGACCAGGTTGACCCGGCCAACGTTATTGTCGACACGTCCGGCCTGACCAGCAGCAGCGGCAACCTGCGCGCTGGCACCCACACCGGTATCCAGCAGCTTGCCAACCTTTCCGGACTTGATGCAGCCAACTATATCATTGTGCCTCAGTCCGGTAACGACACCCCTGTGACGGCTGATTATACCGTCACCGCCAAAGTGGTGGACGCTACGATTGAAGCGGGTTCGTCGGTCTATGGCGAGGCGCTGACGCCGGGCGCGGTGACGCTGAACGGCGTGGTTGATGGCGATAGCGTCGGCGCAGGCAATGTGACGATCGACACCACCGGCCTCACCAGCACCAGCGGTTACCTCTGGGCGGCCCTGCATGTGGGTATTCAGCGTCTTGGCGATCTGGTCGGAGCGGACGCGGGCAACTACAGCTTTGCTGGCGCTTCCGGCGATTACACAGTCAAGCAGCGGGAGCTTGGCGGGTCCATCTCGGCCGGTACTTCGGTCTATGGCACGGGTCGTCTCAATCCCGGTGAGGTGACGCTTACCGGTGTGCTGGCTGACGATGTCGTAATCGGCAATGTCCGGGTTGATACTTCAGTCAGCCTGAGCAGCGCAGGCAGGCTCAATGCCGGTAGCTACCAGGGTATCCAGCATATCGGATGGTTCAGCGGAGCTGATGGCAGAAACTACACGGCGCCCAGTGTCCTTGGTGATTACACCGTCACCCCCAAGGCCTTGACCGCCAATATCGGAACCAGGACCGCGGTCTATGGCACGGCCTTTACCCTGCCCGATGTAGCGCTGTTCGGTATCTTGAGAGGTGACAGCGTCTCAACCGAAGTTACTGCCAATGACTCCGGCCTGCGCAGCTCCAGCGGTAACATCATTGCGGGCAAGCACAGCGGATTTATCTCGGCAAGCTCGAACCTCAGCGGCACCGATGCAGGCAACTATAGCTTTGCCGGCGCCTCGGGTGATTACATCGTCACGCCCCGCGCGCTTACCGCAACCATTGCCGATACCACTGCCATCTATGGTGACAGCATCACCGCGGGTGACCTGACCATGACCGGATTGCTGGATGGCGATATTGTCGTGACAGATAGTGTATCGATCAGTTCGACGGCCGGCTTGCGCAGCACAAGCGGTCAATTGCGGGCTGGTACGCATAAGAATATCCAGCAGGTCTCCAGCCAACTCTCCGGCCAAGATGCAGCCAATTACCTATTCCGGGGTGCGGCCGGCGATGTCACGATCACACCGCGCTCGATCACCGGCAGCCTCGAAACCGGCACTTCGGTCTATGGCCAACGGCTGACCCCCGGCAAGCTGACGCTTAACGGCCTGCTGGATGGTGACCTCGTTTCCGGCCCGATTGCGCAGGTTAACGTCACCGGCAACACAAGCGCCAGCGGTTTCCTGAACGCGGGCGAGTATACCGGCATTGTCAGCGTCGGCTCCAATCTCGGAGGAAGTGACAGGGCAAACTACAGATTTGCCGGTGCCACGGGCGATTATCAGGTGACCCAGGCGAACCTGAACATCACTTACACCGCCAGGAGCGCAAACCGCCGATATGGTGCTGCTGATCCGGTCTTTACCGGCGTTGCCAGCGCCAGCGGGCTTGCTCGCGGCGAAACGCTGGCTGATGTCACTACCGGCACCGCCACCTTTGCCACCGATGCCACTGCCACCACCAATGTCGGCAGGGCGGGGGTCTTTGGCTCGGGCCTTTCCGGCAACAGCGGCAACTACCGGTTCAATTTCGGACAGGCCGCGAACAATAGCACTGCGCTGAACATCACTCAGGCCACGCTGAACATCGTCGCCACCCCGCTGAGCCGCCGCTATGGCAGCGAGAACCCGCTGCTGGTCTACACCCAGACCGGACTGGTCAACGGAGATACCCTAACGGGCGCGCTGGCAACCACCGCCACGCAAACCTCGAATGTGGGCAGATATGCGATCACGCTCGGCACGCTGAGCGCAGGGGACAACTACCGGATCAGGTTCAACAGTTCGGTGTTGAATGTGACTGCCGCGACGCTGACCTACACCGCCGATCCGGTCTCGCGCCTGTTCGGCACGCCTAATCCGCTGTTGACCGGCACAGTCACCGGCTTCGTTCTGGAAGATACGCTGGCCTCTGCCACCACCGGCACCGCGCGCTTCAGCCCGGGCACCAACGGTCTCCTGACACCTGGCTCTTATGCCATCAATGGCGCTGGCCTGACCGCCAACAACAGAAACTATATCTTCGTGCAGGCTGCGGAGAACGCCACGGCGCTCACCGTAACTAAACCATAAAAATCAGGCTCTTAAAAGTGAGGGCCTAGAAAACCGGGGGCGGCGATACATATTGTGTCGCCGTCCAACCCGACCGAACATTTTTGCGGCGATGGAATCGATCAAGGCTCATGCTTGATCGGTGCCGGAGTTTTTACGCGAATTCCTCGATCCGAAACCCCTGCGCAAAGGCAATTGCTAGGCTTTGCGGATTGAGCCGGTCGAGCATGGGTAAGCGCCCCAACCGTTTGACCCCGCCCATCGCGCAGATCGTGGCTTCGCTGTCTTCCACGCCATCGCCAACAAAGGCGACGCCGTGGATCGTTACGCCGCGTGCGCGCAGCGCTTCGATGGTGAGCAGCGAGTGGTTGATCGTGCCCAGCGCCGTGCGCGCGACGATGATCACGGGCAAGTTCCACCATGCGAACACATCGGCATACGTGGTGTGGCGCGTGACAGGGACGAGCGCGCCGCCGGCGCCTTCGACGACCAGCGGGCGGACATCGGGCAAGGCCAATCGCGCAAGGTCTATCTCCACGCCGTCGATCTCTGCTGCGCGGTGGGGCGAGCAGGGGGTGTTGAGGCGGTAGGCTTCGGGTAGCACGTGCGCGGCGGGCAAGCCTGAAAGCCGGGCCACATGATCGCGGTCTGCGCCGTCATCAAGGCCTGCCTGCACGGGCTTCCAGTAATGTGCCTGAAGCGCTCCGGTGAGCGCGGCGGAGAAGATCGTTTTGCCGATACCGGTATCGGTGCCGGTGACGACGAACGCGCTCACTTCATTGCCTCGGCCAGCGCCGTGCCGAGCGCGTCGATGTCTCCTGAGGTGGCATTCAGCGTTAGTGATATGCGCAGACGGCTGGTGCCTTGGGGTACGGTGGGCGGGCGAATGCCGCGCACATCGAACCCGGCCTTTTGCAGCCTGGCCGCAACAGCCATCGTGCGGGCATCGTCATGCAGGATCAGCGGCAGGATTTGCGAGCCTGTGGCTTGCGCGCCATGGCGACCCAGCACGCGTTCAGCATGGGCAACCAGATCGTGCAGGGCATCGCGCCGGTCCGGTTCGTCGGCCAGCATGCGGATCGCTTCGCGCACCGCTGCGGCGACCAGCGGCGATGGCGCGGTCGAGAAGATGAACGGGCGGCCACGGTTGACGAGGAAATCACGCACCACACGCGGCGCGAGGACGAGCGCGCCTTCGCAGCCCAAAGCCTTGCCGCATGTGCGCAGCACGATGGTATCGGGCCGCCCGTCAAGATCAGCCGCCAGACCGCGCCCGTCGCGTCCGAACACGCCGGTTGCATGGGCTTCGTCGATCAGCATCACCGCATCGTGGCGCTCCGCCATTGCGGCCATATCAGCGACGGGGGCCATATCGCCGTCCATCGAATAGAGTGTTTCAAACGCCAGCCAGATGCGCCCGGCATTGCCCGCCGCGCGCCATTCACGCGCCACATCATCAAAGCTTTGTGCGTCGTTGTGGACGGCGCTCAAAGCCGTGGCGCGGGTGAGGCGCAGGCCTTCGTGCATCGATGCGTGGACGAGTTCATCATAGACGATCAGATCGCCGCGCTGCGGCAGTGTGGACAGCAGCGCGACATTGGCGGCATAGCCCGCCGAAAAGAACAGCGCCGATTCACTGCCGAAAAAGCGCGCGGCTTCTTCTTCCAACAATTCGTGTTCGGGGTCATTGCCGCGCAGCAGCCGCGATCCGCCCGAACCCAGCGGAACACCGCGCGCGATGGCATCTTGCACCGCCATGCCAAGGCGGGGTGAGGATGACATCGCGAGATAGTCATTCGAGGCAAAATCGATGCCCCGGCGGGGGGTGAGCGAACGCAGCCGAGCCTTTTCGCCCAGCGCCGCCAGATCGGCGGTGTGGGCGGACCAGATGTTGCCCGTGCGGGTCGATGCGTTAGCCATCAGGCCGCGCAGCCTCCTGAACAGCCCCCTACAGCTTTCATCGCACGAAGCGGCTCTTCGCCTTCCATCGGCTTGAGGCCAAGGCGCGCCATCATCGCGGCATCGGCATCATCGCCCGCATTGGCGGCGGTGAGCAGCTTATCGCCCGTAAAGATCGAGTTCGCCCCTGCCATAAAGCACAGCGATTGGGTCGCCTCGCTCATCGATTCACGGCCAGCAGAAAGGCGCACCATCGACAGCGGCATGGTTATGCGCGCTACGGCCACGGTGCGCACGAATTCGATGTCATCGATCTTGGCGAGCGGCGTATCGGCGAGCATATTGCCCAGCACTGTGCCCTTGACCGGGACCAGAGCGTTGACCGGCACGCTTTCAGGGTGCTGTTCCATCGTGGCCAGCGCGTGGACGAAACCGACGCGATCGGCGCGGGTTTCCCCCATGCCGACGATGCCGCCCGAACAGACATTGATCCCTGCGCTGCGCACATTATCAAGTGTTTGCATGCGATCTGCGAACGTGCGCGTGGTGATCACATCGCCATAGCGTTCGGGTGATGTGTCGATGTTGTGATTGTAGTAATCTAGGCCCGCCTCGGCGAGTTGTTCGGCCTGACCCGGGGTGAGCATACCCAGCGTCATGCAGGTTTCGAGGCCCATTTCGCGAACGCCTTTGATCATCGCAATCACGGCGGGCATGTCGCGTTCCTTGGGATTGCGCCACGCAGCGCCCATGCAAAAGCGCTTGGAACCGGCATCGCGGGCTTGCGCGGCCGATTGCAGCACGGCCTGCACTTCCATCAGCTTGGTCGCCTCGACCCCGCTGTCGGCCTTGACCGATTGTGAGCAATAGCCGCAATCTTCAGGGCAACCGCCGGTCTTGATCGAGAGCAACGTGCAAAGCTGGATCTCGCCTGCGCGGTGATGCGCGCGGTGCACCTCGGCGGCGCGGAATAACAGTTCGGTAAACGGCAGATCAAACAGCGCGGCGATTTCCTCGCGCGTCCAATCAGAACGGACGCCGGTAGGAGCGGTGGTGTCGGCGATGATGGTGGCATCTCGCTGCATAAGCGCGGTTTCCTGCACGGTTGGCGTCCTTGTAACATATGGTCGTTGAGGCCCTTAGCGCAAATATCAGGACGTTGCGCCAGTGAATTAGCAAAGTTGCAATCGGTGAAATTGCAATTGTTGCTGGTACTTGCAAAAACCGGCGGTTGACACAGGCTGCAACTGCGCATTGATAGGCCTAGTCTATCAGTTAAGAACCCCGGTTTCATGCATTTTCGCCAACTCCGCTATTTTGTGACCATTGCCCGTCTGCGCCACTTCGCACAAGCGGCGGCGGAATGCGGGGTTTCGCAGCCGACGCTGTCGGCGGGACTGCTGGCGCTGGAACAGGAGGTCGGGCGCCGTCTGGTTGAACGGGATCGCCGCTTTATCGGCCTGACCAGCCATGGCGAGGCGATGTTGCCCTGGGCCGAGCAAATCCTTGGTGCGGTGAACAGCATGGCCAGTTCGGTCGCGGCCAGTTCCGCGCCGATCAGCGGCGAATTCGGGCTGGCCGCCATTCCTGCTGCGCTGCCCTTGGTCGGGCTGTTTGCCGAGGCCTTGCTGGCGCAGAATCCGGGCCTCACCTTGTCGGTAAGATCAGCCACCTCGCGCGAGATCGAACGGTCTTTGAATGCGTTTGAATGCGATGCGGGGTTGACCTATCTTGATCACGAACCCGCCGGAAACGTACTTTCGGTGGCGCTTCATGCCGAACGCTACTTGTTTGTCACGCGCGCCGGTGCAGGGTTTGACGGGCGCGATGCGATCACTTGGGAAGATGCTGTCGCACAGCCGCTTTGTCTGCTCCATCAAGGGATGCAGTTTCGCCGCATTCTGGATTCGCGGGTCAAGGCGCAAGGACTGGCGATTGCGCCGCGCGCGGTGGCTGACAGTTATGTGGCGCTGCTCGACATGGTCCGCTCTGGCGGCTTTTCCACCATTGTTCCTGATACTTACGCGCACCTTTTGGAGGGGCTGGACTGGGCGAGGTTCCTGCCGTTCGAGGGTGAAGCAGAGCGGCGCAGGATCGGTTTGGTGGTGATGAACCGCGCGCCGCTTGGGCCACTGGCCAGTGCTGGCTTGGCTGCGGCGCGGGAGCTCATGACGGTGTAATAGAATTTTCCTATTAGACATCGACTATTTTGATTTGACCTGAGCAGCGTTTGGCTGAAATCAGGCGCTGAGATGGATAGCATTCAACAGATCATCGCCGCCCACGCCGGGCGTGAAGGGCCACTTCTGCCGATTTTGCATGATGTGCAGGCGGAATTCGGCCACGTTTCCGAAGACGCGATCCGCACGATTGCAGCCGCGCTGAACCTCAGCCGTGCCGATGTGCATGGCGTGGTCAGCTTCTATCACGATTTCCATGAAGCGCCCGAAGCGCGCGCGGTGCTCAAGCTGTGCCGCGCCGAGGCGTGTCAGGCGCGCGGGGTTGAGGCGCTGGCGGCAGGGCTGGCCGATAATCCGCGCGTGAAGGTGGAGGCGATCTATTGTCTCGGCCTGTGCAGCGTTGGGCCAAACGCGATGGTAGGCGATAAAGTCCATGCCCGGCTTGATGCCGCCAAACTTGGCGCGCTGGTGGAGGCGCTGGCATGACTTTAGTGCGGATTTCCGATGATGCGCTGGCGCTGGCTTGCGGTGCCGATGATGTGGCTGCCGCGTTTGTCGCGGCGGGCTGCACGGTTGAGCGGGTGTCGTCATGGGGCATGCACTGGCTTGAACCGCTGGTTGAGATTGATGGTATAGGATACGGACCAGTCGGCGTTGCTGATGTTGGGCCAATCCTTAACGATGACGCACAATTGTTGTGCATTGGCCGCATCGAAGACTACCCGTTTATCGCCAAGCAGCAGCGCTTTACTTTTGCGCGTGCGGGCAAGACGCGGCCTTTGAGCCTTGAAGACTATGCCGCGAATGGCGGTTGGCAGGGCTTGGCCAAGGCACGCGAACTGGGCAGTGTGGCCACCATCGCGCAAGTGACCGAATCCGGCCTGCGCGGTCGCGGCGGGGCGGGTTTCCCGGCGGGGATCAAATGGACGACTGTGGCCAATGCCGCAGCCGATCAGAAATACGTGGTCTGCAATGCCGACGAGGGCGATAGCGCGACTTTTGCTGACCGCATGGTGATGGAGGGCGATCCCTTCATGCTGATCGAGGGCATGGCAATTGCCGCGCTCGCCGTCGGCGCATCGCGTGGCTACGTCTATATCCGCAGCGAATATCCGCATGCGATTGCCAAAATGGAAGCGGCGGTGCGGGCATCGGCGCATCTGGTTGCGCCGTTCGTGCTGGAAGTGCGCGTGGGCGCAGGCGCTTATGTCTGTGGCGAGGAAACCTCGCTGCTCAACAGCATTGAGGGCAAGCGCGGCGAAGTGCGCGCCAAGCCGCCTTTGCCCGCGCTCGAAGGCCTGTTCGGCAAGCCCACCGTGGTCAATAATGTGCTGACTTTGGCGGCGGTGCCGTGGATCATGGCCAATGGCGCGGCGGCTTATGCGTCGGTCGGGTTTGGCCGTTCCAAGGGCACGATGCCGATCCAGATCGCGGGGAATGTGAAGTATGGCGGACTGTTCGAGGTCGGCTTCGGCGTGACTTTGGGCGAATTGGTGATGACTGTGGGCGGCGGCACGGCTTCGGGCCGTCCGGTGCGCGCGGTGCAAGTGGGCGGGCCTTTGGGTGCCTATCACCCGCCCGCCGATTTCCACCTGCCGTTCGATTACGAAGCCTTTGCCGCCGCCGATGGTTTGATCGGCCATGCCGGGCTGACGGTGTTTGACGACACCGCCGATATGAGTTCGCAAGCGCGCTTTGCGATGAATTTCTGCGCGGTGGAATCGTGCGGAAAATGCACGCCCTGCCGCATTGGCTCGACGCGCGGGGTGGAACTGATCGACCGCATCCGCGCGCGCGCCGGCCGCGCGGCGGACAAGGTCGAGACGCTGCCGCAGATGCACAATGCGCTCAAAGCCGAACGGTCATTGGGCGATGAAATCACGCTGCTGGAAGACTTGTGCGAGACGATGAAGTTCGGCTCGCTCTGCGCGCTGGGCGGGTTCACGCCTTATCCTGTGCTGTCGGCGCTGCGCCACTGGCCCGAGGATTTCGGGGCACCTGCTGATCGGGAAGCGGCGGAGTGATCCTCGGCGCAGTCCTTGCAGGCGGCTTGTCCACCCGTTTTGGTAGCGACAAGGCGTTGGCCGAGCTGGGCGGGCGCACTTTGCTGGCGCGGGCGGTTGATGCGCTGTCGGGCGTTTGCGAGACGGTTGTGGTGGTGGGGCGCGATGTGGCGTCTGTGCAAACCCTGCCCGATTGGCCGAGCGCCGGGATGGGGCCGCTGGGCGGGATTGCCGCTGCACTGCACCATGCGCGCGATGCGGGTTTTAGCGAAGTGCTGACTTGTGCGGTGGACAGTGTGGGGATGGGCGATGACCTGATCGGCCAGTTAAGCCCTGCGCCTTCCTATTGCGCCGATCAGCCCGTGATCGGGCTGTGGCCGGTTACGGCATCGAATGCAGTGGACGCTATCCTGACCGGCGATGGCCGCCATTCGATGCGCGCCTTTGCCGAAAGGATCGGCGCGCGCGCGGTGCGTTTTGAATCCAAACCTGCTAATATCAATACACCGGCAGACCTGAGCGCTGCCGAGGAGCGATCTCATGGGCTATGAACGTCAAGCAGATTTCGGCACCCCGGAGGTCCGTTCGGACCAGGAGGTGACCTGCTTTATCGATGGCCGCGAAGTGAGCGTGCCTGCCGGAACCACGGTGATGCGCGCCGCCGCGCTGACCGGCGGATCGATCCCCAAGTTGTGCGCAACCGATAACCTCAGACAGTTCGGTTCCTGCCGCCTGTGTCTGGTCGAGATTGACGGGATGCGCGGCACGCCTGCATCTTGCACCACGCCGGTCGCCGAGGGCATGAAAGTCCACACCCAGACCCCGCGCCTGCAAAAGCTGCGCAAGGGCGTGATGGAACTCTACATTTCGGACCACCCGCTCGATTGCCTTACTTGTAGCGCCAACAACGATTGCGAATTGCAGGATCAGGCCGCCGCTGTTGGCCTGCGCGATGTGCGCTTTGGTTATGAGGGCGAGAACCATCTTGGTGCGCCCACCGATACGTCCAACCCTTACTTCGACTTCGACCCTTCAAAGTGCATCGTCTGTTCGCGCTGCGTGCGGGCCTGTGATGAAGTGCAAGGGACGTTTGCGCTGACCATCGAGGGGCGCGGTTTCGGATCGAAGGTTTCGGCAGGGCTGGCGTCTGATGATTACTTCTCGTCCGAATGCGTATCGTGCGGGGCGTGTGTTCAGGCCTGCCCGACTGCCACGTTGCAGGAAAAGGCGGTCAAGGAAATCGGCAAGCCCGAGCGCGCGGTGGTTACCACTTGCGCCTATTGCGGCGTGGGCTGCACTTTCCGCGCGGAAATGCGCGGCGAACAGCTTGTGCGCATGGTGCCGTGGAAGGACGGCAAAGCCAATCGCGGGCATTCCTGCGTCAAGGGGCGCTTTGCATGGGGCTATGCCCAGCATCAGGAGCGCATCCTTTCGCCGATGATCCGCGAGAGCATCGACCAGCCTTGGCGTGAAGTGAACTGGGAAGAGGCGCTGACTTATACCGCCAATGAGATCAACCGCATCCGGGACCAGTACGGTCGCAATGCGCTGGGCGGGATCACGTCGAGCCGCTGCACCAATGAAGAGACGTTTCTGGTGCAAAAGCTGATCCGCGCAGGATTTGGCACGAACAATGTCGATACCTGCGCGCGGGTGTGCCATTCGCCTACCGGCTATGGTTTGAAGACCACGTTCGGAACATCGGCGGGTACGCAAGATTTTGATAGCGTTGAAGATTCTGACGTTGTCCTGGTGATCGGCGCGAACCCGACCGATGGTCACCCCGTTTTCGCCAGCCGGATGAAGCGCCGCCTTCGCCAAGGGGCCAAGCTGATCGTGATCGATCCGCGCCGCACCGATCTGGTACGCAGCCCCCACATCGCGGCAGACTATCACCTGCCGCTGCGCCCCGGCACGAACGTGGCTGTGCTGACCGCACTGGCGCATGTGATCGTGACCGAAGGCTTGGCCGACGAGGCATTCATCCGCGAACGCTGCGATTGGGACGAGTACCAGCACTGGGCCGAATTCGTCTCTGCCGAGCGCAACAGCCCTGAATTCCTTGCACCCGTAACGGGCGTCGAGGCAGATGCGATCCGTGGCGCGGCGCGGCTTTATGCCTCGGGTGGCAATGGCGCGATCTACTATGGCCTTGGCGTGACCGAGCATAGCCAAGGCAGTTCGACCGTGATGGCAATCGCCAACCTTGCGATGGCGACGGGCAACATCGGCAGGCGCGGTGTGGGCGTGAACCCCTTGCGCGGGCAGAACAATGTGCAGGGTGCCTGCGACATGGGCAGCTTCCCGCATGAACTCTCGGGCTATCGCCACGTGTCAGATGCCGCCACGCGCGCGCTGTTCGAAGCAGAATGGGGCGTGGCCATCGACCCCGAACCGGGCCTGCGCATTCCCAACATGCTCGATGCCGCAACCGACGGCACGTTCAAGGCGATCTACATCCAGGGCGAGGACATCCTCCAGTCCGATCCCGATACCAAGCACGTTGCAGCGGGCCTTGCCGCGATGGAATGCGTGATCGTCCACGACCTGTTTTTGAACGAAACCGCCAATTACGCGCATGTGTTTCTTCCGGGATCTACCTTCCTTGAGAAGAACGGCACCTTCACCAACGCCGAACGGCGCATCCAGCCGGTGCGCAAGGTGATGGAACCGATCAATGGATATGAGGACTGGCAAGTCACGCAGGAACTGGCGCGGGCCATCGGCTTGGACTGGAATTATACCCACCCGTCCGAGATCATGGACGAGATCGCGCGGTTGACGCCAACCTTTACGGGCGTGAATTACAAGCGACTTGATGCCGAAGGTTCGCTGCAATGGCCGGTGAATGACAAAGCGCCCGATGGCAGCCCGATCATGCACGTCGATGGCTTCGTGCGCGGGCGCGGCAAGTTTGTGGTGACCGATTATGTGCCGACAGACGAACGCACCGGCCCGCGCTTCCCGCTGCTGCTCACCACGGGGCGCATCCTGAGCCAGTACAACGTCGGCGCGCAGACGCGGCGCACCGCCAACAGCGTTTGGCACGAGGAAGACTTGCTGGAGATTCACCCGACCGATGCCGAAAATCGCGGCGTCAAGTCTGGCGATTGGGTGCGTTTGGCGAGCCGTTCGGGCGAGACGACACTGCGGGCACATGTGACCGACCGCGTGGCTCCGGGCGTGGTCTACACCACGTTCCACCACCCTGCGACGCAGGCCAATGTGGTGACGACTGACTATTCCGATTGGGCGACCAATTGCCCGGAATACAAGGTGACCGCCGTGCAGATCACGCCATCGAACGGCCCGAGTGACTGGCAAGAGGATTACGAGGCGCAAGCCACGCTTTCGCGCAGGATCGAGGGCACGGCGATGGAGCCTGCCGAATGAGTGGGCAGACGGTCGAAAAGCTGGCCTATATGGCCAACCAGATCGCGCGGAACATGACGTTCGACGCAACGCCTGCGGCTTCGATTGCTGAGCATATCACCGCGTTCTGGACGCCGGTGATGATCGACATGCTATTGGCGCAAAGCAACGCCGGGCTAGATCCGCTTGCGGCAGAGGCGATGGCCAAGGTTGCTGCTGCGCGTGCCCATGCCGGTTGAAGGCGCACGCCCTTTTGCCTTGCGCGAACATTATGCTGATGGTTCCCCGGCAAGCGCGATTGCACGCGAACTGATTGAAGAAGCGCCGGTCGCGATCGAGATCAACGGTGTGGGCTATGCCGTGATGATGGCAACGCCGATTGATCTTGAAGATTATGCGCTGGGGTTTTGCCTTTCCGAACAGTTGATTGCATCACCGGATGAGTTCGTCTCCGCGCACGCTGCGCCGGTTGAGGCGGGCGGGTGGATGCTGCGGATACAATTGGCGGCATCAGGTGCTGGGCCATTGCTGGAGCGCGCGCGCTTGCGTTTGTCAGAGGGCAGTTGCGGGTTGTGCGGGATTGAAAGCCTTGAGCAAGTGATGCGCCCGCTGGTGCCGGTTGCGGCGCGGCTTGAGGTGGAACCGGCCGCAATGTTTTGCGCGGCAGAGGCGCTGGGCGATAGGCAAGCGCTGGGCAAGGTAACGCGGGCGGCCCATGCGGCGGCGCTCTGTGCGGCGGATGGCACGATCCTGCTGGTGCGCGAGGATGTGGGGCGGCACAATGCGCTCGACAAATTGCTGGGTGCAGCAGCGCGGGCGGGCGTGAGCGTTTCCGGCCATTTCATCCTGCTGACGGCGCGGTGCAGCTTTGAACTGGTGCAAAAGGCAGTGATCGCGCAAGTGCCGCTGCTGGTGACGATCTCGGCGGCATCGACGCTGGCGGTCGATCAGGCGCGTGCGCATGGCCTTAGGCTGGTGAGTCTGGCGCGGCGGGACAGTTTGCTGGAGGCGTGAGCGCGGCCATTGCTACAATCGCGCAGGCAATGCCATCCATTGACGCGGGCTTGTTGAGCAAAGGTCCCTCGGGTGCGCCTGCGCTTTTATCAAGCGCGCTATGGCCGCTAAGGTATGTGAATGGCACGCATTCCGCCTGCAAACGCTTTGCGACCGGGATAGAGGTGGCATCGCCGCCGAGCGAATAATCGAGCAAAGCGCAATCGACGGGCATTACATCAAGCAGCGCAAAGGCTTGGGCGACAGTAGCAGCGGCGCCTATCGGTTCGTGACCGAGATCGGCAACAGTCTCTTCGAGAAGCATGGCGAGCAATGGCTCGTCTTCGACTATCAGGACTCGCATAGACAATCCTTCTATAGCCAAGACGTTTGCAATTGGCGCGCTGAATATCAGCAAGGCTTTGGCTCTTGCCACTAATATGCAGATACAGCAATTGTTGCGCAGGGCTATGGCGGCGGCGGAGTGTGGTGAGGCGATGCGCTATTCTGACCAATCATCAGCCAGCAAGCGTGAACGCAGTTGGGCCACAGGGTTGGCGATTATGCTGCATCTGGCGGTATTATGGGGCGTCATTCATGGTTTTGGTGGCGTTCCTGCGCTGACTCCGCTGGCGCAAGACGTTTTTACGACCGCCACGTTTGATGTGCCCCTTGAGCAGCCCAAGCCGACGCCCACGCCAACCATGCCGGAACCGGCAGGCGCGTCGGCAGAAGCAGGGCGCAAGGCGGTGGCGAAGGAGACGATTGCCAAAGCCAAAGTGCCCTCCAGGAAAGTTGCTGCTCCGCCGGTTGCATCGACGGGGAATGATGTGCGGTTAGGTGCTGCGCAGCAGGGGCAGGGGACGGGCGGCGGCGGTGAGGGCATGGGAACCGGCAGCGGTGCCAGCGGCAATGGTTCGGGCGGCGGGTTGGCGCGCAAGGCGGAAAAGATCGCAGGCGATATCCGCTCAACCCGCGATTATCCGCGGGGCGGGCAGGACGAGCGCATTGGCAAGCGGGTGGTTATTCTGCTGAGTGTGGGGGCCGATGGCAGAGTTTCGGGTTGCAAGGTGTGGCGCGCCAGTGGTGTGCCCGAAGCCGACGCGGTGACCTGCCGATTGGCGAGCGAGCGCTTCCGGTTCCGCCCGGCGACGGACGGAGATGGCAATCCGGTGGCATCGACTTATGGCTGGGAACAACGCTGGTTTGCACCCTGATTGTTGCGACGCACAATACCTGCAGAGTGAGGAGGGTGTGATAAGGCGATAAGATAACACCGTTTTGCGACGGATGGCAGAGAAACTGCTGTCATATTGCTGCATTGCGGTGCAACCGAATCGTCTGCGGTGCGTTCAATCACGGACGGTAGAGACGCTGCAACCTCGCGCGCCTCCCGCAGCATTTGGAAGAGCATCGGCCATGACCGTCAGCAACAATCGAAGCGGACCTGCCGTAGCTGCCAATCCCGGTTCGGTGTTGTCCATTCTGCGACCGGCGGACGGGGCGGTGCGCCATCGCATTGCCCTGATCGGCGGGTTCCGTCCGCGTATGTGCGGTATCGCGACGTTTACGACCGACATTTACGAACAACTCGGGCATCATCATGACGATGTGATGGTCGATCTTCATGTGATCGACGATCACCGCGCGCCGCTGGTTTATGATGATGTGCGCGGCACGATCCGCTCTGACCGCGTGGAGGACTATCGCAACGCTGCGCGGCAGATCAACGAGGATGCCGTTGATGCGGTGTGGCTGCAACACGAATACGGGATATTTGGCGGCGAGGCCGGCGAGATGGTGCTGGAGCTGGTGAACCGGCTGGCTGCGCCGCTGATTGTGACGCTGCACACGGTGCTGGCCGATCCATCCCCTAGGCAGCGCGAGGTGCTGGAGCATCTGCTGCGCCGTGCATCGCGCGTGATGGTGATGTCTGCCCATTCAAGCCGACTTTTGCGCGATCATTATGACGTTGATGCGGGGCGGATTGCGGTGATCCCGCATGGCGCACCCGACCGTCCGTTCGGACGTGAAGCGGAGCACAAGGCCAAGCTTGGACTGACGGGCAAGCAGGTGATGATGACGTTCGGCTTATTGGGGCCGGGCAAGGGGCTTGAGACGGTGATCGAGGCTTTGCCCGCGATTGTGCAAAACCATCCCGGTGTAATCTACCGGATTATTGGCGCGACCCACCCGAACCACGTTTCCACAGACGGCGAGGGATATCGCGAAAGACTGATGGAGCTGGCGGAGCGGCTTGGCGTTGGCGGCAATGTGCAGTGGGACAATCGCTTTCTGGATAATGAAGAGCTGCTTGACCAGCTTGAAGCCTGTGACATCTATCTGACGCCCTATCCCAACATGCAGCAATCCACCTCGGGCACGCTCAGCTATGCGGTGGCCCTGGGCAAAGCGGTTGTATCAACGCCTTATGTCCATGCGCGCGAATTGCTGGCCCATGGCGTGGGCGTATTGGTTGAACCGCGCCATCCCGAGGTTATCGCCGCAGCGGTCAACCGGCTGCTGGACGATCCGGCAGAACTGAAAGCGGTGCAGCGGCGGGCTTGGGAAAAAGGGCGCGAGACGATTTGGCCGTGCTTTGCCGGGGCTACGCGCGCGCTGGTGGAAAGCGTTGTGGTGCAGCCGGTGCGGGTCATGCCGCTCTTGGCAACGCCGGGTTTCACCGGTGTTGCGGCAATGAGCGATAGCACCGGGATTTTCCAGCATTCGATCCTGACCGTGCCCGATCGCCGCCATGGTTATTGCATTGATGATAATGTGCGTGCGCTGATGCTGATGGGCGTGGCTGACGGTGTGCCCTTGGCCGAACGGCAGCGCTGGGCGACGGTCTATGCCTCGTTCATCCAGCACGGGTGGAATCCTGATCAGGCCGCGTTCCGCAATTTCATGAGCTTTAACCGGACGTGGTGCGAGGACGTTGGTTCGGACGACAGCAATGGTCGCACGTTGTGGGCGCTGGGCCATGCGATGGGCCATGCGCCCGATGAAGGTTTGCGCCACTGGGCCGCGCAATGGTTTGATATCGCGCTGAAGCCGGTTGCTGCGATGGGATCACCCCGCACGGTCGCGTTCATGATGCTGGGCTGTGTCGAGGCTTTGCGCGTCGATCCCGGGCATGAAGCGGCGCGAGGTGCGCTGGCGCAAGGCGCTGCTTTGCTGGAGGGTTTGCTGGCTGTTGCGCGCCGTCCGGACTGGGCGTGGTTCGAGGCGGTGCTTGGCTATGATAATCCCCGCCTTTCGCAAGCCCTGATAGAGGCAGGGGTATTGCTGGGCCGCGAGGATTGGCGGGAAAGTGGCCTGTTGAGCCTGCGCTTCATCGCGCGCCAGCAAGTTTCAGCGCAGGGGCATTTCCGTCCGGTAGGGTCCGAGACGTTCGGCCAGTATTACGAAAGCCTGCCGTTTGACCAACAGCCGGTAGAGGCGTGGGCGGCAATTGATGCGGCGGCCGCAGCCTATGCTGCAACGGGTGATATAGGCTGGTTGCGCCATGCCGAAACCGCTTACCGCTGGTTCCTTGGCGGAAATGATCGCGGCGAAGTTCTGGCCGATATAGCGACCGGGCGCTGCCGTGATGGCGTGACGCCGCAAGGGGTGAACCTGAATTGCGGTGCAGAATCGATACTGGCGTTCCAGCTTTCGCATTATGCCATGTGCAGGCTGGCGAAGCGTTCAGGCGCAGGCAAGACCGTTGCGGGCACGGTGCCCAAAGATGTCCGGCCGGAACATCCCGCTTATAAAGGTACGCAACAGCTTGCGTGTACTTGAACAAAGGCTTCATGCCGATCCATCGCGGGTTGTGCTTCGCCCGTTTCATCTGGGCTGGCAGGGACCGGGAGGCACAACCGCGCGTGCAGAAAAGCTGGTGGCCGATGTTGCCGCGCTGAGCGAAGATGACGCTGCGGCAGAATACACAAGGGTTCTGCATGATTTCGCGGAGCGCCACTGGCAGACCGAGCAGATGTTTGCTGAACGCTATGCCGAAATTGAAACAATGCTGGGCCTAGATGGCAATGCCTATACGGCTTTGCGCAAGCGGCTGATCGGCGCCTATTTCTGCCACGAATACACTTATGCCGCCGCCGCCCTGATGAACCCCAGTATCGTGCCGCACCCCGATCAATCAGGGATGAGCGATGGTGCGGTGCGGTTTGTGATGAGTTTGCGCGCGGTGGGTGAAGGGCACATCAGTTCCATCGTGTTCCGCGAAGGCATTGCTTTGCCCGACGGGACGTTCGAATTGTGGCCGCAAAGCCATTTTGCCACCGCGATGCAGGCCGACGACAGCCTTTCGGCGATGCGCGAGGATGGCGCGGTGGGGGTACACCGTCACGCCGAAAGCAGCCTTTCAAACAGCGTGATCTTTCCGATCACCGAACAGCAGCGCGGGGGCCTTGAAGATTTGCGGCTGGTCCGGTTCGATCATGGCCGCCATGATTACGAATGGGTTGGCACTTATACCGCATACTCTGGCGCTTCGATCCGTTCCGAACTGCTGCGCACATGTGAATTCCGCCAATTCATACTTGAGCCGATTGACGGCAAGGCCGGGCGCAACAAGGGTATGGCGCTGTTCCCGCAAAAGATTGACGGGCAGTACTGCATGGTTGGTCGGCAGGACGGCAAAAATCTGTTCTTGCTGCGATCAGACCGCATGGATTGCTGGGACGATGACGGTGTGCTGTTGATGGAGCCGGAATTCCCGTGGGAATTTGTGCAAATCGGCAATTGCGGCAGCCCGATCCTGACCGAGCATGGCTGGTTGCTGTTTACCCACGGCGTTGGCGCGATGCGCAAATATGCTTTGGGTTGTGCGTTGCTGGACAAGGACGATCCATCGAAAGTCATCGCGCGGTCTGCCAAGCCGATTCTTACCGCGCTTGACGCAGACCGGTTCGGCTATGTTCCCAACGTGGTTTACACTTGCGGGGCGCTGCTGGTTGGGGAGCAGTTGCTTATACCCTATGGCATATCGGACAGCGCAGTGGGTTTTGCATCGACATCTGTCTCCGATCTTCTGGCAATGATGCAGGAAACGCCGTAAGGGCAAAGACAAAATCGAGCGGCACAATTGCGATCAAGGCAGAACATGAACGATATTATTCCTGTTATCCTTTGCGGAGGCAGTGGCACCCGGCTCTGGCCCCGCTCCCGCAAGAATAAGCCCAAGCCATTTCTGCCGTTGGTGGGCAATACCACGATGTTTACCGCAACGGTTTTGCGTTGCGAGGGGCAGCAAGGCTTTGCCCATCCCGTGATCGTGACGGGAACCGCGCACCTCGATCATGTTGAAGAACAACTGCCCGATCGTGAAAACACGCGCATTCTGGTGGAACCGCAGGGGCGCAATACCGCGGCGGCCATCGCGCTGGCCGCGCTTATGCTGCCGGAAGATGCGGTGATGCTGATATGCCCGAGCGATCATCACATTGGCGACACCGATGCCTTTCGTAATGCCGCGAGGGCTGCGGCAAAGCTGGCAAATGATGGCTGGCTGGTGTCTTTCGGCATTTCGCCTACATCCCCTGAAACCGGCTTTGGCTATTTGAAGCATGGGGAACTGATTGCGGGGACGGCGGGCCGCAAGGTTGAGCGGTTTGTCGAAAAGCCTGATCTGGCCCGGGCAATCGAGTTCCTTTCCAGCGGCGAATATGCCTGGAACGGCGGCATCTTTGCTTTCCGGGTTGGCACATTTCTGGAGGAGTTGGGGCGCTATCGGCCTGATATTCTGGAAGCCGTGCGCGCTTCGATTAATCAGGGCCATGCAGATGGCATGCGCTTCCATCCTGATGCGGATGCTTTTGCCAAAGTGCCGAGCCAATCGGTGGACTATGCGGTGATGGAGAACACCGATCGCGCCGCGATGGTTCCGGCAACGATGGCGTGGTCGGACATCGGCAACTGGCAGGCTTTATACGAAGCGCAGGAATTGGACATTGCCGGGAATGCCACTTTTGGCCGCGCAGAACTGGCCGATTGTTCAAACGTACTGGTGATGAGCGATGGCCCACGCGTTTCGGTGGTGGGTGCGTCCGATCTGATCATCGTGGTCGATGGTGACGAAGTGTTGGTCTGCACACCTGAAGGTGCGCAGTCCGTGGGCAAATTGACCGGAGCGGTGAACCAGTGACCTTGCTGACCAAACGGATGGTCGAGAAGCCGTGGGGCAAGGATGTGCTCCCGGCACCGTTTGTTGCACCTGCAGGGCAGCGGATCGGCGAGGTGTGGTTTGAGCCGACGCCGGAAATGCCATCGATTTTGGTCAAGTATATCTTCACAAGCGAGAAGCTTTCGGTCCAGGTGCATCCCAGCGATGCTCAAGCTGCATCGCTAGGCGAAACCAACGGCGGCAAGGAAGAATGCTGGCTGGTTATCGATGCCGAACCGGGCGCAACGCTGGGGGTTGGTTTTAAGCAATCGCTGGATTCTGGCGCTATGCGGCAGGCGGCGCTGGATGGAAGCATCGAGGAACTGATCGAATGGTATCCGGTCAAGCGAGGCGATTTCTTCTACATTCCCGCTGGTACGGTGCATGCCATTGGCGCGGGCATAAGCCTGATTGAAGTGCAACAGACGAGCGATATTACCTACCGGCTGTTCGATTACGGAAGGCCGCGCGAACTGCATTTGGCTGCAGGCTTGTCCGTGGCTTGGGGAGAGCCACACGATCCCGCGCTGCGCTTCGCATTGTCGCTTGACGAAACCGTTGAGCTTGCGCGGAAAACCTATTTTGTAGCCCATTTTGTGAAGGGGCTGCCTTCACCCGCCATCATCGCCGAATATGACCGGCCATGCCTTATCATCCCGCTTTCCGGGCGCATTACGGATGGAAAAGAGGAATGGTTGGCGGGGGATTGCGGCTGGGCCGGGACGATCAGAGCCGTCACGTTTGATCCGGCAGGCGATTGGGTGATTGTCCATCCGGCATAACCGGAGCGTGACTGTTTGCCAAAACAGCCACACCTTATCGGTTAATTCTGCAATGTTTGCACGGCTGCCGTTACTGTCACCAGCGGTGTAAACAACTGGCTGACCAGGTTAAGCAATTTGCTTGGCTGGTTGGCTGCGGCATTGCCGAAATACAGCACGTCCTTATCGTTCATCCGGAAGCGCTGCGTCAGGAAGTAGGACGACGGTTTCATCATGTTGACATGATAGACAACCGGAATCTCCTTGCCGTCCTTGTCAAAGGTATAGCGGAACAAGAACACCGCAGCAGGATCACCCGATCCCGAATTTACCCCGCCAGCCGAAGCAATGGCTTCGGCCAAAGAGACGGTGGAGCGCGGGAAGGCCATTTGCTGGACTTGGCCGGGTGCACCCAGAACCGAGTAGGACTGTGGGCTGCTGATTAACATAAAGCGATCACCGGGATAGGCCGGCACATCGAGCAGGGGATTATCGACAAGATCGTTGAAGCGGATATCCACATTCCGGTTCTGCCGCACCACCCGCAAGGTCAGATCCCGGGCGTTGCCGCGATATCCGCCAGCCAGCGCCACGACATCCGACAGTGTTTCGCGGTTGGTCTGCAAAACGAGACGGCCGGGACGGTTGACCTCACCGCTGACAATTACCGAGTTGGTGATAGATTCTGTAAGGGTGACAAGGACCTTCGGGTTTTGCGACAAGCCGCGCAATGACCGCTGAATTTGCGCTTCAACCTCACCCACGGTGCGGCCAATAACACGCAGTTTGCCAGCATAGGGAATGACGATATCGCCGTTATCGTCAACCCGGCTTGGGGGCAGCTTCTGGACCTGGACGCCGGGCGTTCCGCCTAGTAGCGCAAGACCTTCGCCGCCGCCGCTGCCGCCTGCAAACAGCGTAACACCTGCTTCATAGATGCTGATTTCCAGCACATCGCCGGGGCCGACCATGTCGGTTGGTGGAGGTGTCAGGCTTGGCAGGATAGCGGTTGGCGCGCCTGCATCGGGTACCGGTACATCTGCGATGCCGGCGACTTTGACGAGCGTAATCGGAAGCGTTGGTTCAGGAGCGCGCAATGCCTTTTCGATTTGCTTGCCGGTTGGGCCACTTGTGGGCAGCGAGGCACAGCCTTGCAGCCCGACGAGCAAGATGACAGGTGCGAGGCGTTTTATCTGCATTGCGAAGTTCACTCAATTTGCACCATCTTAGCAAGGCTGCGCCGGTAGCATTATCTGTCCGCATCCGGCAATAGCGTTGCAGCAATATCGGATGCGTCGGCACTGCCAGATACGGCCAATTGCAGGGAAAGCACAAGAAATGCCGCATAACTTGGATAGAGTGATTGCAGGTTATGCTTGTTGCCATCACACAAGCCGCTAATGGCCACACTCATGCGATCTGACATTTTGAGCAGCCGCACCGCGCGGCATCGGTATAGCAAGACCGAGCTATTGATGCGGGCACATATCAGCGCAGCGTGGTTGTTTCCGCGCGCCTGGTTCAAGGCATTGTGGTGGCGAATCCTTGGCAAGAAGGTGCGATCGCGCGCGCAATTCGCGCCGTTGCTGGCAGCATCGTCCTCTATTTACCAATTGTGGATGCTGGCCGAGCCAGCACCGCTCCGAAGCTTGGCCAATGAGCCAGCTATCGTTGCGCTGGTTGTGGTAGGTCCGGGGCAGGATGCCACGCTGGCCAGTGCGGCGGAACAAGGCATTCCGGCGGCGCTGGTGGAGCCCGGCGGTTTGGCTGAAGCGATAGCACGTGTGGACTGGGCCGAGAATTCCTGGCTTATGCCGTTGTTTGCAGGCGATGTTCTGGCGGAAGGTGCGGTTGCGGCCTATCGCGCGGTCGCAGCGAATACGGGAATGTCTGTGATATATGCCGACGATGATTTGCTGGATCGGCGCGGGCACCGGCATTCCCCGCATTTCAAACCGGCCTGGAACACTGAATTGTTCCGTCACTTCGATTTTCTGACAGGGGCTTGCATTGTCCGCGCAAGTGCGGCGGATTTGCCAAGGCGTTCAGGGCCGGATTGGGCGGCAGAACTGGTTGCAGCGGTGGCCGGACGTTGCGAGCCGGTGCGCCTGCCGCATGTCCTGCACCATCGCAAGAAGCGGCCAGAGCCGAAGGTTCCCCTGGCCGCCGAACCTTGCGATCCGATCTTGCCCAAGGTGACTGTTATTGTGCCAACCCGCAATCGCGTCGATCTGTTGCGCACTTGCATCGAAGGTCTGGCGCGGACAGCCTATCCCGATGTCGAGGTCATTGTTGTCGACAATGGAAGCGATGATCCTGCCACGCTTGCCTATCTGGCAAAGCTTGATCCTGACCGCCACCGCGTGTTGCGCGATGATGGCCCATTCAACTTTTCGCGGCTCAACAATCAGGCCGCGCGGCTGGCCACAGGCGAGATGTTGTGCTTGCTGAACAACGATATCGAGATGCTCGGGTCCGACTGGCTGGCGATCATGGTGCGACAGGCGCTGCGGCCCGAGGTGGGAGCTGTGGGCGCGCGGCTGCTTTATCCCGACGGGCGCATTCAGCATGCGGGTGTGGTCATGGGGATCTGCGGGGGCGCAGCGCATGCCCACCGCCTGCTGAAACCCGATGAGCCCGGCTATTTCCGCCGTCATGCCCTGCCGCAATTTGTCTCTGCCGTCACCGCCGCGTGCCTTGTGGTGCGGCGGGAAAGCTTTGAGGCGGTGGGCGGTCTGGACGAGGCCGCGTTTGAAGTGGCGTTCAACGATGTGGATCTGTGCATGCGTTTGAACGCGCGCGGCTGGCAATCATTCTATGAGCCGCGCGCGACGCTGGTGCATCATGAATCGGTGTCGCGCGGGTTTGACCGTGATCCGGTGGGGGCAGCGCGGCTTGGCCGGGAACTGGCGGCCATGCAAGAACGCTGGGGGACCGACGATTTCACAGGTGATGGCGATCCGTTCCATCACCCCCAATTGAGCCGGTATAGCGAGCGCTATGCCTTGGGCCTGCGGTGGTAAGGCGATGAGCGCGGCCACGCGGCTGGACCTGCCGCAGGTGACTTTGTGCGCGGTGACATCGGTCAATGTGGCGGCAACGCTGCGCGCTTTGGCCGTGTCGCTGGGGCAAGTGCGGTTTGGCGCGTGCAAATTGCTGACCGATGCGGTGGTAAGCGCCGACCATCCGGAAATCGAGGTGGTGCCTATCGCAAAGTTGGGATCGGCACAGGCCTATTCAGCGTTTGTGCTGGAGCAATTGCCGCAGCACATTGGCACATCGCATTGCCTGTTGGCGCAGTGGGACGGGCATGTGCTGGATGCAAAGCGATGGCAGCCAGCATTCCTCGATTGCGATTATATCGGCGCCAGTTGGCCCCAGTTTGACGATGGGCGCGATGTGGGCAATGGCGGGTTTTCCCTGCGCAGCAAGCGACTGATGGAACTGTGTGCGTCGCCTGCTTTTGTGGCGAGCCATCCTGAAGACGTGGCGATTGGCCGCGTCAACCGTGCATGGCTGGAGCAACAAGGCATGCGCTTTGCCGCCAAGCATTTGGCTGACCAGTTTTCTGCCGAGCGCAACGGCGATCCCCGCGCCTGTTTTGGCTATCACGGCGTCTGGAACATGCCCCGCGCCATCGGGATCGAGGCGTTCTGGGACATATATCAGGCGCTGGATGATCGCGGCACATTGCGCCGCGATTTTGGCATGCTGTTAAAGGATGTGGCGCGCGGGCCATATGGTATAGGCCGGGCGATGCGTATGCTGGTAGACCGGTATATGCCGAGGGGAATTTGAGGTGCAAGAACATCGTCCCGGCTTTGAATAAAATATAGCGCCAATTTGGCGGATGGTACTTTAACGATGAAATGAAACAGCCTTGATCTGGACAGTAATCCTTGCCTTGGTAAAAGGCTGATCAGTTGTCGGGTGGAAATATTGTGGCAAGATTCGTTGGACTGGAAACCGCAGATGTATTGATCGGCGGTGCTGATGCTGATGAGGTTATCGGCAATGGCGGCAACGATACGCTCAGCGGTGGTGCGGGCGCTGATACGCTGACGGGCGGACAGGGAAGCGACCGGTTCATCGATACGACCGCCAACCTGAACGGCGATACGATCACTGATTTCTCGGCTGATGACGTTATCGTGCTTTCCGATGCCGCCCCGCTTAACGGTTTTGTAGAGTTCACCGGCGGCACGCTCAACTATGCCGGAATGTCGCTTGCCTTACCCGGCCTTGCTCCGGGCGTGTTCGGCATCAGCCCTTTCGTCACCGGCGGCGTGGCGCTTACCTATTACAACCAGCGCAGCATCACCGCCCCGTCCAGTGTCACCAACAGCGTGCTTACCTATGGCGGTATCAGTCTTGATGGCACCGGAATAACCCTCACCAACACCGCATCAGGCCGCATCTTCTTTCGTCCCGTTACGATGAATCAGGGTGGCAACGCCTTCGTCAACGAGACTGGTGGCCAAGTTGATCAGATCACCGGGTCTTCTGGTGATGACGTCATCATAAATCGCGGCACGATCTTTGGCAGCATCACGCTGAGCGACGGGCGGGACACGCTGATCACATCAGGCAGCGCCGGAACCAGAGACCCGGTGAACCTTGGCGGCGGGGATGATACACTCCGCATCGAAGGAGGATTAAACTCGCTTAACGCCGAAGGGGGTATTGGCGTTGATACAGCCACCATCGCGATAACATCCGGACAATTCTTTGCGCACGGCCTTACCGGTTTTGAGCACGCCGTGATCGAAACCAGCCCCGGTTTTACCTCTAACATCAACGGTCTTTCAGGCTATCAGGCAATTTCCATTCTGCCGGCGTCAAACTTCGCTCTGGCCAATTTGATAGATTCTTTCAATCCGCAAGTTGATCTCTCTATTGCAGGCAGCAATACCTCGTTGGTAAGGTCAAGCTTCCGGTCAATCATTGGTGGTGCACAGAGAGATTACTTGTCCTTAAATTCCGGGACAGCAGTGAGCGGAGCAGTGCTGCTTGACGCTGGTGACGATTTTCTGAGTTTTGATGTTTTTAGCACAGGTGCGGTGGCCATCGTGGGCGGGGCGGTTGATGGCGGTGCCGGATTGGATACCGCCGAATTCAACATCTTCACCGCCGGGCAATCGCGTAGCGTTGATCTGGCCAACTTTACCGGTTTCGAAAAGCTGAACTTCAATTCCAGCTATGTCCTTGTCGCCAATTGGACGGCCAGCAATGTGGATGCAGGGGTTGCAGATATCCGGGTTGGTCAGTTAATCGGGCTAACGCTGAATTCGAGCACACTGGCCTCAACCAACCTTGATGCTGTGCACGGCACGCGCCTTGTGATCGGCGCTGACAGCTTGGTTGCAAGCATTAAAAGTGCGAATGCAGAACTGTTCGACTTACAGTTGGATACCCCGCAAGGAGATGTGCGCAGTTCATCATCCATCTTGGTGAATGGCAGCGTCACCGGTGACATTGTTATGGCCCAAGGTGATGATGTGGTCGATGCATCATCGGGCAGTGTTGGCGGGAAAATCTTTGGCAATGGCGGTAATGACACACTGACCGGCGGGGCAGGCGTCAATCAATTGATCGGCGGTTTTGGCAACGATGTGCTGCAAGGCGGCGCTGGCAACGATGTTCTGGATGGTGGTCCGGGCATTGATACCGCCAGCTTTGCAGTAACGCGCGCGCAAGCGACGATTGTGCGCAGCGGCAATGGTTCGCTCACCATCACCGCTGGCGCTGATGGAACCGATACTATTGCCAATGTGGAAAAGCTGCAATTCGCTGATGGATTGTTTGCGGTAAATCGCTTTGCAGATCCCGGCACCCCGCGCGTGGCGAACTTTGCCGCCGGTGCAGGCGGATGGTCTTCGCAGGACCGGTTCCCGCGCATGGCGGCGGACGTGAATGGTGATGGATTGGCGGATATTGTCGGCTTTGGGCAGGCGGGCACGCTTGTGGCGCTGGGGCAGGCGGGGGGCACGTTTGCTGCGCCGGTCACGGCGGTGGCGAACTTTGGTGTTGATCAGGGTTGGTCATCGGACAACATTTTCCGCCGTGAGATGGCTGATGTGAACAACGATGGCCGCGCTGATATCGTGGGCTTTGGCTTTGCGGGCGTGCTCGTATCGCTGGCGCAGGCCAATGGGACTTTCGGTGCGGCTACGCTGGGGTCTAGCAACTTCAATCCGGCGAACGGCTGGACCACGCAAGATAGCTTTGCGCGCACGCTGGCCGATGTGAATGGTGATGGTTTTGCCGATATCGTGGGCTTTGGCGTGGCGGGTACGTTTGTTTCGCTGGGCACGGGGACGGGATCGTTTGGCACGGCCAGCTTGGCGCTGAACAACTTTGGTGCCAATCAGGGCTGGTCGAGCAACAACGTGTTCCACCGCGAGGTGGGCGATGTGAACGGTGATGGCCATGCCGATATCGTGGGCTTTGGCGCTGCGGGCACGCTGGTGGCGCTGGGGCAGGCGAATGGTACTTTTGCCGCCGCCACGCTGGCGCTGGGCAACTTTGGCACCAATCAGGGCTGGAGCACGCAGGACGTGTTCACGCGCGATCTGGCCGATGTGAACGGCGACGGGCGTGATGATATTGTCGGGTTCGGCGTGGCGGGGACGTTTGTTGCGTATGGCTTGGACAACGGCACCTTCAGCACCGCCGCGTTCGATCTTGCCAACTTCGGGCGCGATCAGGGGTGGAGCAGCGACAACACCTTCCACCGCGAACTGGCCGATGTGAACGGCGATGGCTTTGCCGATATCGTGGGCTTCGGCTTCGGTGGCGTGTTTGTGGCATCGGCGTTTGACGGGCTGGTGCTATAAGATGCATTTGTTCTTATGGCCTTACTTGGCGCCATCGCAACGGATACAGCCATATCGAATGTTTTGCGGGTTTTAATGGACTAGCTTAGCGAATTTTTTTTGCCTATCTGCGCTGCGATATGGCGGTACTCAAAACCCTTGCCCATGCGCGGAGAGCTATTTGTGTCTAATGCTTCGATTTTGGCGGCTGACAAAGAGACGCAAGAAACTTCTGGTTGCTTCAAGGTTGCCATTGTTACGCGGACAAAAGATCGCGCGATCCTGTTGAAACGGGCGGCAAAAAGCGTGGCCGCGCAGACATTCAAGGATTATTGCTGGGTCGTCGTCAATGATGGCGGGGACGAGGCGGACGTTCGCGAGGTTGTGGATGGCAGCGGGGTTGACCGCAGCCGCATCCGGGTGGTGTCCAATGCGCATTCGGTGGGCATGGAAGCGGCGTCCAACATTGGCGCGCGCGCGGCCGATTCCGATTTTATGGTTATCCATGATGATGATGACAGCTGGGACCCCGGGTTCCTTGCCCGCACTGTTGATTTTCTCTCGGGGTCGGGCGGCGCTTTATACGATGGCGTGGTGACGCACTCGACTTATGTCTCGGAGCTTATTCGCGACGATCAGGTTATTCAAGTATCTGAAAAACCTTACCAAAACAAGATAACCGACGTTGAGCTCGACACGGTTATCGAGCGTAATCTGTTCCCGCCGATCTCGTTCCTGTTCCGCCGCCGGATTTACAATCAGGTTGGCGGTTTTGACGAGACGTTGCCGGTTTTGGGTGACTGGCTGTTCAGCATGGAGTTCTTGCTTCACGCCAATATCGGCGTGTTGCCGGAAGCCCTCGCATTCTATCATCATCGCGATCAGTCAGACACGACCGCACCGGAATATCGCAATACGGTTGTCGATAAAGTCTCGCTTCATCAGCAGTATACCGCAATTGTGCGCAACAGGTTTTTGCGCCGCAACATCAGCCATTCGGCGGTTTCGCTGCGCATGGCGCTGGGGGCGCAAGCAGCGGAAGCGGGCACAGCACCTGCTGCGCCACGGCTGGCCGCTGCGGCCTTGCCAACGGTACAGATGTTCTCGCGCGGCGATGGCGATCTGGCGTGGACCATTGCTGCGGTGAACGCCGCGCTGGCGGATCGCCGTTTGTCCGCGCTATTCAAGCACCGCAAGTTGGCGCCCGTGCCGCCCAATGGCACCTGGAGCGTGGTCTTGCCGCTGGTCGGCAAATTGGGCGTGACGGTGCCGACGCCCTATGACTTTGATGACAATGCCTATCTCAAGGCCAATCCTGATGTTGCCGCCGAGATCAGTCGTGGCGGGCAGAAGTCCGGTTTCATGCATTACATCCTGCACGGCAGGAACGAAGGCCGCCCGCGCACGAGCGGGGAATATAACCCGCCAAGTGATGGTGTGCACGTGCAGGCCGAGCGGCAGAACCTCAGTTCGGTCCGCCCAGTATTCGATAGCCTTGCGATGGTGCGCAACAGCCATCAGGCCGCCGGGTTTGAAAAGGTGCTGCACATCGCGCATCATGAATGGCACGGCATCCGCCAGTGTTCGGCCTATAGCCCGGGGCACAAGCTGCTGATTTCGGCACATGAAGCCCTATCCGACACGGAAAAGCGCGGCATTGCCGAGTCCATTGCGCGCATGGGGATCGAGCGCGTCTGTTTTCAGGGATATTCCGACAATGCGGATGCGCTGTTGATTTACCTGCGTTCTGTGCTTGGGCCAATGGTGAAATTTTACGTTGTCAGCCATGTCACAGCTGCGATGTTTGGAAATTACTTTGAGACGGTTGTCATTACACGTCTATTGAACCGCCTTACCTTTGGCATTTTGAACGGGATTGCCTCAGTGAAGCCAGGCTTCAGCAAAGTTGTCGAAGGATTTTGGGATAATACGATAGTCAATTTTGCGCCCAAAATTCCAATGCGAGCTAGGCAAATATTGTCTCGCAGCGAAGCCTATGTTCCGCTTGATATCGGCTTTCACAAAAACTTGTTTACAAACATAGTCGCAGGTTCGTTGGCAAAAAATGTTGATGTGGTTAAAACTGCGAACTTTCCAAAGGGATTAGAAAATATACATAACTTACATAAGCTGCGGCTTGTTGGGTATCTGCGTGGACAAGATCTTTTGGACGAAATGGCTAGAAGTACAGTAACGCTGAACGCAACATTGGCGGAATGCCAGCCTATGGTCCAACTTGAAAGTTTTGCTGTTGGCACTCCAGCTATAACTGGCCCATTATACGTTGCTGAATTCGCGAGAGACCCTCTTATAGCTCTTTGTACTACATATCACCTTGATAACTCTGCACTTCTTTCTAAAGATATAGAGAAAGTTATTGGGGTTGTGCGCGACGATCCTAAAGGGATAGAGCAAATGATCGTCGCCCACCTCGAATGCCGTCATGCGGTTGCTACACAGAGCTACGCTGAATTCTTGGAGCTTTAAGTGTTTAAGCCTAAAATAAAAACTTCAGTTTGCTTGGTGACTAATGAGCTTTATCCATTGGGGCCTGGTGGAATTGGTCGGATGCTTTATAACTTTGCCAAGCATAACGAGGACATGGGGCTCCCGGCAGACCTCCATTTCCTTGTTCCGCAAGCTCTGATCGAATCCCGGCCCGATGCCCGTGATCTGCTGCAATCGGCGTTTGACGGCATTGCAACGATCCATGTTTGCCCGTCATTGCAAAACACCTTTACGCCGATGGCGCAGCTTTTGGCGCAGGCGCAGGCGCACCCGTGGACCAGTGAGTGGTTGTTCGGCGATTCCTACCGCTATTATCTGGGCCTGCTGGCCGCCGAAGAACGCTGCGGCAAACCGTTCGATATCATCGAGTTTCCCGATTTTGGCGGGTGGAGCGTGGCCACGGTTGAAGCAAAGCGCGCAGGCATTGCCTTTGCCGATACGCTGATTGCAGCGCGCATCCATTCAACGCAAGGCATGCTCTACGGGGTTGAGCGGTTTGCCTATGATCCGGGTCACTGGGCCGGGATCATGTTCGATGCCGAACGCCACCTGTTTGCCAATGCCGACCTGATCGTGGGCCATGATCCGGCAATCACGGCGCATACCGCGCGGTTTTATGGCCTTGAGGAGCGCTGGCAGGGACGCTCGATGCTTGAATTTCCGCCAGTCTTCGTCAACATCGGGGCAGGCGTTTATGAGCGGGCCGACAAAGTGGTGGTCCCGCGCGATGAGCGGGATTGCAACGATTTCATTTTCGGCTCGCGCTTGCAGCCGGTCAAACGGCCAGACTTGTATATCCGCGCGGCGATCCTGTTCCTGGAACGCCATCCGGACTACAGCGGCATGTTTCGTCTGGTCTGCAATGGCCGGGACCGCAATTTTGACGATGGTTTGAAGTCGCTTGTGCCCGAAGATATGGCCGACAGGATCGTGTTCCTTGAAAAGGCAACGCCGGAAGAGCGGCTGCACTTCATCGACAATTCGATTGTGGTGGTGCCATCGGATTACGAAAGCTTGTGCCTGTTTGCTTTCGAAGCAGCTTTGGCGGGCCGGAGCGTGATCCTTAACGGCGCTTGCCCTGCATTCGGCAATGATTTCCGCTGGCACGATGGCGAAAACTGTTTGCTGTTTGATGGCTCGGTTGAATCCCTGACCGAGACGATGGAGCGCGCGCTGACGTGGAAGGCCGCATCGGTCGTCGATGTCGTCCCTAGCCGACCATACTGGTTGGACGAAACCAGCATTCCGCCTGCCGCACCCTTGCCTGAAGGGCACATGGCGAGCGGCGTTGCCGTGCTGTGCTATGGTGTGCAATCGCCAGCCGAGTTTCACCGGCAGTTTGATTATGCCCGGCGGGTCGAAGAGGAACTGCGCGCGGTGGGCGAGACGTTCGAGATGGTGTTCCAGTTGCCGCACGGCAGCTTTGCGCCGGACGGGCCGGAGTGTGCGCTTGTTCGCGAACGGGGCTGGACGCTGGTGACCAGTTCCGGGAAGCGGGAATGCGCGCAGATGTTTGGCAAGCGCGTGGCATCGCTGGGCAAAGATGCGGTGTTGCTGTTGCCGCTTGGCTTTGAACTGGCTCCCGGTTTTGCCAAAGCGGCGATTGCGGTGATGCGGTCTGATCCGCAACTGGCCTTGGTGACCGGCCATATCGAGATGACCGATCCCAATACCGGACGGAGCGATTACATCCGCACCTATTCCGGCGAAGCGCCATCGACCGCGTTGCTATCAAGCCGGATCGCGCCGCCGCTGTGCCTGCTCAATACCAAAGTTTTGGAGCGTATTGCGTTTGATACGCTGGCCGGCGCGTTCTGGTTTGAAGTGTTTGCGCGAAGCTGCGCCTTGAAGAACGAAAAGATCGTGGTCATGCCAGTGATCGCGGGAACGCTGGATGCGCTGATGCAGCCCCGGCTTGAGACGACCAAGCGCATCTCTGCCGGATTGCTCGACCAGATCGGCTTGGCATCGGGGTGGCAGGCGCGCATGCTCAGCGTTGATCCTGCGCAGATCCCGTCAGATGCTGACGGGCGTCCGCTTGCTTATGATCACGGGCGTTTGCGGCAGGTGTTCCGGATCAATCCGGTAGGGCCGGTGCGGTCGTGGGAACCGGTGGGTTGGCAAGACGGTGCAGACGGTGTGCTGGTGCACCCGCTGGATGGCGAAGTGACGATAGGCGAGATTTCCGGCCCTTACCGCCGTGTCAGCCGGATCGTGAGCAACGTGCGCAATTTTGGCGATCAGAACAGCGGTGCCGAAGCCGCGATTGCCCTGGTGCGTTCGCACGTGAGCGTGGCGCAAATTTTGGACTTTGTGCAGACTGGCGGTGTGAGTGATGACATAGCGCTTTCCGCCTGGCTGTCACTCGCGCCGCTCGAAGCGGCACGCGTTGAACTGCCATGCTACGGGATCAGCAAGGGGCACGACAAAATTTTGCTCCTGACCCGTCCGCTTGCGGGCGGTTCGGATATACATGCGCAAATCGTCTTCACAAGCCTTGATGTTCACTTTGAAAATCTAAGTATTGGCTAACATGGGGATAGTAAAATTTTGAATTTTGTGATGGACAGAAGCTTCAAGTTCTAATGAATGTGTTTTTGAGAAGAAATGTATATTCTCTGTAAATTTTTGGCCATCGAGTCTTAGTGGTGCGAGCATATCTCGTTGATGTAAGGTATTTATTCAGCATGTATGTTGGCTTGAGTATCCTATCGGGTCATGGTTTTCCTTCAGGGCAGGCATGACGACCAAAATTTCGAGATATGCTTCGAGTTCGATGAAGTGTGCTATTTGTGGCCTCGTGGGCGGTTTGCTAACGCCTGTTAGTCCCGTTTTGTCGATGCAGTATATGCGGATCGGGGGTGTTCACTTCATCAGTTCATAGGACGCAATCTGCTCGGAGTCTAATCTTAAGCTCAGAGATTGCTTTAGCAGATGTGTTTTAAAGCATTTGAACGACGCTCATTTTTGATCGGATAAAGACTCTTAAAGATTGCAATAGGTATCAATTGCGATGTCCACATTGTCAAATTCTGTTGCGTGACCACGGTCGAGTAAGAGTGCGCGATTGCAAATTTGGCTTATGGTCGACGTGTCATGCGAGGCGAGGATCAAGGCGCGATCGGCGCGCTTTTCAAAGAGTTCGTAGTGGCATTTGCGATGGAAGTTCTGGTCGCCGACCAGAATGATCTCGTCAATCAGGTAGCAATCGAATTCGATGGCCAGCGATAGCGCAAACGCGAGGCGTGCGCGCATGCCCGAGGAATAGGTCTTGACCGGCATCCGCAACTGGCTGCCCAATTCGGTGAAATCTTCGACGAAGGCGCGGACATCGGCATAGTCACGGCTGTAGATGCGGGCGATGAAGCGGGCATTATCGTAGCCTGTCAGGCTACCCTGGAACCCGCCGGCAAAACCCAGCGGCCATGATACCGACATATGATGGCTGACGGTGCCCGACGTGGGCATTTCCACCCCGCCTATCAGTTTGATCAGCGTGGATTTGCCAGCGCCATTGCGCCCGAGCAAGGCCACACGCTCACCCGGCTTGACCACCAGATTCACGTCTTTGAGAACCTGTTTGCGGCCTGCGCTGTGTTTATACTCTTTCGAGATATTCTTGCAGATGATCATTCGACAGCCAAAGTCCGGCGCACTTTGCGGCACAAGGTAAGGCCCACCAGAATGAGAACCACCGAACAGCCAAGCGGATTCCAGATGTTGTAATAAGCGGTAACATCTTCACCCCAGATGCCTTTGCGCATCATCTCCATGGCGCTCACAAACGGAGAAAGCAGCAGATATTCGCGCAAGTCGGGTGTGAGCCAGGATGCCATGGTGAACGAGCCCGAAAACGGAATCATGATGTACGTGGTCACCGGAATGAACTTTTCCATGACCTCCGAGATTTCGGACAGGGGGCTGATGACAAGGCAAATGGAAAAGCAGAACAAACCATAAAGCGCCCATCCGGCTATGAACAATCCGATGTCTGTCGGAACCGGGAATTCATCCACAGCCATCAAAGCAATCGCGATCAGGAGATAGGCCATCATGCATCCCAGAAATTCGATGACGAATCTCGCGAAGATGAAATCCATGATCTTGATCTGCCGGTGATAGAGCAGGCTGCTGTTAGCGGTGAACACAATGACACTTCGCTGCACGCAGTGTCGGAACAGCGTGATAGGAATATAGCCGGTGGCCACAAAGGCGATCACACTGATCCCGTGTTCCTCGGGCCCCTTTGTCAGGCGCCAGAGAACACCGACCAATACTGCGAACAGCAGCGGCTCAACCATGACCCACAGAAAGCCGATGTTTTCACGCCCGAAACGCGTGGTCAATTCGCGGATGACGAGCGCGTGGATCACGCGGACCTGAACGGACCACGCGCTACGCATTTTCACCCAACCGGCCCCGGCCATGCTTAATCGTCCGATGCGTGTTCAAGAATGCCCACTACAAACATCCATGCGATGAAATAGAGGCACAATGCGACAGCGGCAACGATCAGGATATTGAAAAAGCGGCGGGGCAATAGCGGCATGTCGGGCACATTGGGGTCAACCACGCGCTCAAGATAGAACTGCTGGCGGACAGCTTCGGCGCTGGCTTGGGCCAGAGCGGTGTTGGCGGCATTGAGGCGCTGGGTCGCAAACTCTTGTTCGACGACCAAATTCTCATACCCGCCAAGCTTGGAGGCAATCCCGCTGTTTGATCCCACCACGCGGCCATCCTGCAAGGCGATCTGATTGGAGATCGAGGCGATGCGGTTTTGTAGGGCCGGGAGCGAGGGATTGCCGGGCGTTACCCGCTGCATCTGTTCGAGCTGGGCCTGGAGTGCGGCGCGTTGCGCCACAAGGCCGCTGGAAATTTCGAGCACGCCTACGGCCTGGCGCTCCGGATCGATCAGCGATTGGGCGTTGCGGTATTGCGCCAGCGCCACCCGCGTCTCTTTCGCCTTGATCGTGGCAAGATCGACCTGCTTTTGTGCCTCGGCGATGCCGTTGTTCTGCGCGCGGGAATTCAGGCGGTTTACCAGTCCTTCGCTCAGATTCAGGAGCTTTGCATTGATCGCGTAAGCGTCTTGCGCGCTGAAGGCTTTGACTTTGATGACGGCAAGGCCCGTGTCGCTATCGAGGCGGGCGTCGACCATGTTGCCATAGTACCGGAACAGGTCTTCAAATGTGTTCTGGCTGAGCGGCCCCGGAAAGCGGGACAGGAAGTCCGCGCCGCTATTGGCAAACTGATCACGAATGCCAACGTCTTTTTCCAGCGATTTCAGGGCATCGCGCGAGCGGACAAACCCCAAGACTTCGTTGGTCTGCTCTTGTCCGGCAGACAGGCCGGTTGTCTGGATAAGGTTGGCCAGGGTCGAGGTTTGCGAGCGCTTTTGGTCAGGGCTTTTTATCACAAACCGCGATTCTGAAATGTACACATCCGATGCAATAAATCCGTAATACAGCACCGCGATCAGCGTTGGAACAACAACGCCCAGCATGAACCAGCGCCGCTTTACAAACCAGTCAGCAAACGTGGAGCGTTTAGCCGTGACTTCAGCTTCGAAAGGGAAGGATTGTTCGACGTTCATACGCTTGTTTAAATGAACCTTGGCCAGTTGAATATAGGTTTCAAGTCGCGCTACGCTAACACGCAAGTTGGCGCAAGTTGGGGCAAATCATTGTTCTGGCCAACGCGCCTGAAGATACGGTAACTTGGGCGCTTGCAGCGGTGGTGGGGGAATGTGTTTTGCCCCGTTCTGAGCATCGCGCCGGTTCGTCAACCCGTCACGAATCGCCCCCAGCGGACTGATGCCGCCGGGGTGCAAACCATTTTCTGCGCATTTGTGGCCGGGATTTGGCTTGCGCTGTGTGACCATACCGCGAGGTGAGGCGGCGTTAAATCACCCGCCCCGCTCGGTTACAGACTGGCCGCTTTACAGCATAATCGTGCCGTCGTTGAGCCCGACGAGGACGCCTGCGGTGCCGAAGCCGATAACATCGGCGTATCCGTCGCTATTCATATCGGCAATGGCGCGGTGATAGATGTTGTCGCTGGCCCAGCCCTGGTTTGCGCCAAAGTTCAGGGCCTCCAGACGCGCAGCGGTGAATGTGCCGTCGACCTTGGCATAGCTAACCAAGGTTCCGGCGATGCCGAACCCGATGATGTCATCAAAGCTATCGCCATTCACGTCTGCCACAAGGCGCGGGAAGCTGTCATTGTTTGACCATCCCTGATTTGCGCCAAAGTCGTTGAGGACAAGCTGGGCCGGCGAAAACAGGCCGTCGACGTCGGCGGTGGCGACCCACGTCCCGGCAATGCCGAAGCCGATGATGTCATCTTTGCCATCCCCGTTCACATCGGCCAGTTCGCGGTGGTAGGTGTTGTCGCTGTTCCAGCCCTGGGCCACGCCGAAGTTGGCAACCGCTGTTTTTGCCGCCTGAAACGTTCCGTCTCCGTTGCCGAGCGAGACCAGTGTGCCAGCAGCGCCGAAGCCGATAATGTCTGAAAAGCCATCGCCATTGACGTCACCCAACGCACGGGCAAATCCATCTTGGCTGGCCCAGCCCTGGTCTACGCCAAAGTTAGCGATGCCGATTGCCGGATTGGTGAACGTGCCGTCCGCTCTGGCCAAGGACACCCAGGCTCCGGCCTGACCGAAACCGATCAGATCGGCGCGGCCGTCATTGTTGAGATCGACCACTTCGCGGGGGAACCGGTTGTTGCTTGTCCAACCCGCAGTCTGGCCGAAGTTGGACGAAATCAGCGCGGCATTGGCATATGTATTCTGGCCGGAATTGTAAGATACCAAAACCCCGGAAAAGCCGAAGCCGATGATATCCCCATAACCGTCGCCGTTCACGTCTGCGGCGTAACGCGGGTATTGGTTCTGGCTGCTCCAACCGCTGGCCGGATTGAAATTTGTAATAATCGGCGCGCGCGGCTGGGCAAATCGGAACGGGCCTTCGGGCACATCGTTGACGCTTACCGCGATAGCCTGTGATGTGGTGAAGTTGCCATCGAACACCCCCACGGTCACATCATAGACATTGTTGAGGCCCGCGTCGGCTGGCGCTTCAAAATTGGGTGCCGTCTTGAAGGCGAGCGCGCCGGTGGTGGCATTTATGGAAAACAACGCAGAATCAGCGCCGCCAGTGATCGAGTAGGTCAAGGTGGTATTCGCGTTGGTGCTGGTCGCTGTGACCGTGACGACCGCTGCGTTGTTTTCGTTGATCGCGGTACCGACAACCGCGCCGCCACCCAGTGATGTGATCACCGGCGGACTGACATCGGTATTGGCCTGATACATGCGTGCTTTGATGCTTGTACCGCTGGTATCCCCCAGGGTGCTGCTGGCGTCCTGCCAGCTTACAACAAAGCCGCCGTCAGCCGTTGCAGCAACGGTCGGGTAGGCTTGGGCATTGGCGGTTTCGCCATTGACCAGCACTTCGTTGCCGATCAGGGTTCCATCGGGATTATAGATCTGCATCTTGATGCTGGTGCCGCTGGCGTCACCCAGAGTTCCGCTGGCATCTGTCCACGTGACCACAAAACCGGCGTTAGAAAGGCCGGTGATGGCCGGGCTGGTCTGGTTTCCGGCGAGCTCGGTATTGATCAGCAATTCTGCGCCAACGCGCGCGCCGGCAGCACTGTAGATCTGTGCCTTGATGCTGGAGCCGCTGGCATCAGCCGGAGCGCCGGTGTCGTCTGTCCAACTGATCACAAAGCCGCCGTTGGCAAGGCTTGTGATCACCGGGTCCGACTGGTTACCGGTGATTTGGCTGTTCACCAGCAATTCGCCGCCGATCCGGTTGCCGCCACTACCGTAAAGCTGCGCTTTGATGCTTGCGCCGCTGGCGTCGCCCAAAGTAGCGCTGGCGTCTTTCCAACTGATGACGAAGCCACCGTTGGCAAGCCCGGTGATAACCGGGTCCAGTTGGTCATCGGTTACCGTGGTGTTGACAAGGAATTCGGAGCCGACACGGCTTCCGGCGGCGCTGTAGATTTGCGCTTTGATGCTGGTGCCGCTGGCATCGCCCAAAGTTGCGCTGGCGTCCTGCCAGCTTACCACGAAGCCGCCACCTGTGAGGCCTGTGATGGTCGGCGCGGACTGGTCGCCGGTTGTTTCACTGTTTACGCGAAACTCGGTGCCGACCCGGCTGCCTGCTGCATCATAAATCTGCGCTTTGATGCTGGAACCTGTCAGGTCTTCCAAAGTGCCGCTAAAATCCGTCCAACTGATGACGAAACCGCCATTGGACAATGCGGTAATTGTCGGCATAAATTGATGGGAATCGGTGTTTGTATTGACCAGAAACTCGCCGCCGATCGGCGTGCCGACACTATCAAAAACCCGTGCTTTTACACTGCTGAGACTGAAATCTTCCAGTGTTCCGCTGAAATCAATCCAGCTTATCACGATGTTTCCGTTGCTAAGCCCGACGGCCTTTGGCTCATACTGGCTGCCAGCAACCTCGGAATTGGCCAGAAAATCAGTTCCATTGGGCTCAAACACAACAAACATAACCGAAAAACTCGCGCAATTTGATGATGGCGGTGGAGGAAAGGCCCGCCGAGGCACGCGGCTCTTATCACCAAATTTATCATAAAATCAATTATGATAAATGCGACGGATCGGTAAAAAAATGAGATGAAATCAGGGAGGAGGTCGGATTTTTTCGAAAAATTATGATTAAAGTTAGCGATATTAATATAATTATTCGTATAATTTCAATTAATCAGATTGGGCAGTGGCAGTGGCAGTGGCAGTGCGCTGCCCATAGCCGTCGCCGAAGCCAAGGCCGCGAGGGCCGCAGTTACCGGATGGTCCAGCTAAAACGAAAAGTTTTACCCTCTACCCAAAGCAGTGCAGCGGGGAGGTTTGGGCCGGGCAAGTTTGATTTGCCAAACCCGAACCTTTTTCGCAGGAAATCTATCGCCGATGTTGTGGCTGTTGCGCCAACTCGGTAAGCTATAACAAATCCGTGATGTCGAACCTGTAAAAGCGGTCAGGTCTTCCTATTTGTGAGCGAACATGGCACAGTTTATTGCAAGGACTGATATTACAATCGGTGCGAGCGATGTCTTCAACTTCGTCACATCCCGTGAATATGACGGAAACAGATTCATCAGTCTGGCGTGGTCGGATGACGGGACCAACAACGCGCCATCCATCACAAACCTTGGTAAAGTTTACGTCACGGATTCAGTAGACGACTATTTTTCGATCCATATCATTTTTGTAGATACAGCCAGCTTGTGGCGGGGGTCGGTTATCCGGAATGACGGAATACTGAGCATTGAGGCCAGAGGGTCCTATTTTGATGCCAAAGGTTTTGCCTGGGGGATAAGGGCAAACTCATGGTTTCCGGCCTTTATCAATAATGGCGACCTTCTCGTCTCTTCTAAAGCGCAGGCTATCGGTTTTGAAGGGTGGGGTTATTTCCCGGCACCATTTGGCGTCCTGACTGACAAGGATAGCCTGCCTGCGGTAACCAACAATGGCACCATCCGCGCTTCTGGCGAAACGGCATTTGGCCTTTACGTGCCATATGGCGGACCCATCGTGAATAGCGGCAAGATCATCGCAACCGGCAAGCTTGCTTACGCGATCAGTGAGGCTGCACTTGGGGCAGGCACGATTTACAATGGCGTGAACGGCTTGATCGAAGCCACAGGCACAGACCCTTTTAGCACGGCGATCACGTTTTTCTCGACCGGTAGCTCGCCGACAAGCCATCTGACCATCACCAATTTCGGGACGATTACCGGCAACCGTGCCATCGTTGAAACGGATAATCGGGCCGATGTCGATAACTCGTCGCGTCAAGAGGTCATCAACTATGGCGTCGTGAATGGCTTGGTCAGTCCCGGGCGTGGTAGCGATATCATCCGCAACCGGGGAACGATCAACGGAGATCTGGAACTTGGCACTGCCGATGATATTCTTGACGGCCGGGGAGGAACAATCCGCGGAACCGTGCGCGGCGGCACTGGCAACGATACGCTGATCGGCGGTGCGGGTGATGACACTATCTATGGCGATGGGGGCGATGATACCATAAGTGCAGGAACCGGCACCAATGCGGTGTTTGGCGGCGATGGCTATGACGTCGCGGTGTTTTCGGTGCTGCGCCAGAATGCAAATGTGGCTGACAAAGGCAACGGCGTAACCGAAGTTAGCTGGGCAGGCGGCGGCATTACCACCCTGAACGGAATTGAGGAACTGCGGTTCGGCGAGGACCTGGTGCCAACCCGCTTTGGCAATCCGGGAGGAATTGCGGTGGCCAACTTTGCAGCCGGTGCCGGAGGCTGGACGAGCCAGGATCTTTACCCCCGCCATATTGCCGATGTGAACGGGGATGGCTTCAACGATATTGTCGGTTTTGGCCATGCCGGAGTTCTGGTGTCTTTCGGCGCATCAAACAGCCGCTTCGGGGCCGCCAATCTGGTCATCGCCAACTTCGGGCAGACGGCGGGTTGGGCCAGCGATAACCAGTTTCACCGCGAGGTGGCCGATGTGAACGGTGATGGTCGCGCCGATATAATCGGCTTTGGCGTTGCCGGGACGCTGGTTTCCCTAGCCGGGGCGAACGGCGCTTTTGCCGGACCGGTTCTGGCGGCGATGAATTTTGGCGCAAACCAAGGCTGGACGACGCAGGCAAGGTTTGCCCGCACGGTTGGCGACATCAACGGTGACGGCAAGGCAGACATCATCGGCTTTGGCAATGCCGGTGTAATTGTTTCGCTCGGCAATGGCGACGGGACGTTCAGGAACGCCAATCTTGTCATGGCAAATTTCGGTGTTGTCCAAGGCTGGACAAGCGACGGCCAGTTTCATCGCACGGTCGGCGATGTGAACGGCGATGGTTTTGACGACATCATCGGGTTTGGCAATGACGGCGTCATTGTCGCCCTATCGCGCGGGGACGGAACTTTTGCCGATGGCAAACTGGTTTTGAGGGATTTTGGCAAGGATCAAGGCTGGCCTAGCATGGAGGCTTTTCCGCGTCAGGTTGGCGATGTGAATGGTGATGGCTTTGATGATATCATCGGGTTCGGCAGTGCCGGAACATACATCGCTTATGGACAGGCTGACGGCCGATTTTCCGCAGCACAACTGGATTTGGAAAACTTTGGTACACGGCAGGGCTGGTCCAGTGACACGGTCTATCACCGCGCACTTGCCGATCTTGACAATGATGGTCGCGATGACATCGCGGGCTTTGGCGCGGCTGGCGTAATGGTCGCTTACAGCCACGGTACTGACTGGTTGATCTAGCGGAACGCTGCAACCAAGGGAATTTACGTAAGGTATTCGAGCATAGTCTTTGTAGCCCGATATTATCCGGCCCCTGCCAAATTGCATTGTGACGAAATGCGTTAGCCAGGGCCTGCCACGTTGCGCCGGTCTTTCAGGGACCGTGCGAATTGGCAGAAGGACACAATTTTTGGCAAGCGCTGGTTAGGGTGGTCGTGGCTGGCGGCCATTTCGCCAGCGTAATACGCGCGCTTCTGGCGGGATTGGCGCTGTCGGCAGCGCCATCGATGGCGCGGGCAGGCGCCGGGCCGGTTGATGTGTCTGCCGTGATCACGGTGGATATGGCAAGCGTCATCGCGGGCGACGGCGATGCCCGGCTTCGCGCGCTGACCAATATCGACGTGATGGCCGACATCGATCTGGCGGCGCTTGCCGGATGGCAGGGGGCGCGCGCTTTTGTCTATGTGCTCGACAATCGCGGCGGGCGGCCCAATGATTCAGCGGCCACTTTGCAGGGCGTGAACAATATCGAAGTGCCCAAGGCGGGTCTGCGCCTGTTCGAGGCGTGGATCGAGCAGGATCTGGGCGGCGGCGCGAATGTGCGCGCGGGGCTTTATGATCTGAACAGCGAATTCTATGCCAATGAATCAGCAGGCGTGTTGCTCTCGCCATCCTTCGGAATCGGGTCGGAACTGGCTTCTACCGGGCCGAACGGGCCATCGATCTTTCCATCGAGTGCGCTGGCGGCGCGGCTCTATGTTCCGGTGGGCGATGGCGGCAGTTTTGTCCGCGCGGCGGTGGTCAATGCTCGGGCCAGCACGCTTGGTTATAGCGGCGGGGTGGACTTGAGCTTTCGCGATGGCGTGTTGCTGATCGCCGGGGCGAGCAAGATTGAGGGGCCTTTGCGCGGATCGGTGGGTGTGTGGCATTATTCGCGCAATCCGCATGACATATATGATGCGGGACCTGACGGCAAACCTCTGCGCAAACCAGCGCAAGGAACCTATGTCGTGGTTGAAGGTGACCTGCTGTCGGGCAAGGCGCGGTAACTGACCGCGTTCTTGCGCGCTGGCCTAGCCGATCCGCACACGACGCCGTTTGTCGGAGGGTTTCAGGCCGGGCTGTTACTGGCTCCGGCCATGATGTCGCGCCCTGACAGCAAGTTTTCCATCGGCGTGCAGCACGCCTGGGCCAGCGGTCACTTGCGCGACCAGGTCCGCGCCGATGGCATTGATCCCGCGTCGGGCAAGACGGGCTTCGAAGTGACTTATGCCGATAACCTTGCGCAATGGCTGACCATCCAGCCCGACCTGCAATGGATCCGCTGCCCGGGCAGTGGTCGCGCGGCAAGCGATGCCGTGGTGGCAACGCTGCGGCTGACTGCGAGTTTTTGAGCGTTGCTCGGTCCCCTTCAAATATCGGTGATACCGTAAGGCACCAGATCGCGGATGTGGGGATCGACCACGATGGCGCGGTCGCTGGGCGGGAAGGCGCGTTGATCGCACCTGTCGCGCGGGCAGATGCGGCAGGAGATGCCGATGCGGGTGATGGTTTCGGGGCGGCCAAGGTTGAGGCCATCGGCATAGATGAATTCATCCGCGAGTGCCGCCTCACAGCCCAATGCCACGGCATAGCGGCGTGGCGGGCGATGATAGCTGCCGCTCGGTTTCACCAATCCCTTGGCGATGGAAACATAGCGCACGCCATCGGGCATTTCGGCGGCTTGCACGTGAATACGGTCGGGGATTGCCACGGCTTCATGCACCACCCAAAGCGGACAGGCACCACCGAAGCGGGCGAATTGCAGGCGCGTTGCCGAATGGCGCTTGGTAATATTGCCTGCCATATCGACGCGGCAGAAAAACATAGGAATACCGCGCGCTTGCGGGCGTTGCAGCGTGGACAGGCGGTGGCAGGCCTGTTCGAAGCTGGTGCCGAAAGTCTGGCGCAACCGATCGATATCGTGGCGCAATTCCCGAGCGCGGGCGCGATACCATTCATAGGGCATGAGCAGCGCGCCTGCCGCATAATTGCCAAGGCCGACTGTCAGCAGTTCGCGCGCAGCACCAGATTGCAAAGTTGCCTCCTGCACCAGTCCGGCAATTTCATCGCGCAGAGCGAGGGCCGCCAATTGATAGGCCAACTGGAACCGGCCACTTTCGATCGGCTGGGTGGGATCGAGCGTTAATCGCCGGGCAAGTGGATCAAACTGCCGCATCGCCCCGCCGCTGGCATATTCAATACTAACGCCGTTCTGTTCTAGCCAGCCTGCCATTTGCGCCCATGTGGGCGAAACGCCGGTGCCCGATAGCCGCAGCGCCAAACGCTCTGCCGCGCGGTCAATCGTATCGACATAGTTGTTGGCGTGGTGGAACCAGTCGCGCACTTCTTCCCACGGCAAACGCCCGCCCGAGATGTTGTCCGCTCCCAAAGCCTCGTCGATGATTTCCAGCCGCTGCATCGACCGGCGATGCTGGTCGTGCAGCCGGGCAAAGGCTTGCGCAAACGCGGGGTATTGCTCGGCCACACGCTCAACCATTTCGCTGGATAGATTGCCCGCGATGAGCGGATCGGCAGCGGCATCGCGCAGCGCGGTCAGGACGGGCTCCACCCGGTCAGGCGCAAGGTCTTCCCAATCGACCGGGAAGTTTGCGCGCAACCGGTCTGTCAGTATGGGGGTGAGCGGGCGTTCATCGTTTTCAAGTTGCGAAAGATAGGATGCGCTGATCCCCATCAGCGCTGCCATTTCACCCTGTCGCAGCTTGCGGGACGTGCGAAGGCCGCGCAACTGCTGGCCTGCGAAGAGACGCCGTCTTGCCATTTCAATTAGCCCGGTTTGCAAAGTTCATGTTCGCAAGTTTGCAGAATAACATTGGACTTGGCAAGCGGACTGGCGCATCGGACGCCGTCGAATAAGCCATTCATGCGAGGTTTTGAGGAATGTCTGCCAATATTGCAGAAATGGAAAAGCGGCGTCAGGCGGCGCGCATGGGTGGCGGGCAAAAGCGTATCGATGCGCAGCACGCCAAGGGCAAGTTGACCGCGCGGGAGCGTTTGAAGGTTCTGCTCGACGAAGGCAGCTTCGAAGAAGTTGATATGTACGTCGAACACAACTGCGTCGATTTCGGCATGCCGGACACAGTGATTCCGGGCGATGGCGTGGTGACCGGATCGGGCACGATCAATGGCCGTTTGGTCTATGTGTTTAGCCAGGACTTTACCGTTTTTGGTGGTTCGCTGTCTGAACGCCATGCGCAGAAAATCTGCAAAGTCATGGACATGGCGCTGAAAGTTGGCGCGCCAGTGATCGGGCTTAACGATTCCGGCGGTGCGCGCATTCAGGAAGGCGTGGCATCGCTCGGCGGTTATGCCGAAGTGTTCCAGCGCAATGTGCTGGCATCGGGCGTGGTGCCGCAGCTTTCGCTGATCATGGGGCCATGTGCCGGTGGTGCGGTGTATTCGCCAGCCATGACCGACTTCATCTTCATGGTGAAGGACAGCTCCTACATGTTCGTCACCGGCCCCGATGTGGTCAAGACCGTGACGAACGAAGTTGTGACGCAGGAAGAACTTGGCGGTGCGATCACGCATACCACCAAGACTTCGGTGGCCGATCTTGCGCTGGAAAACGATATCGAGGCGCTGCTGGCAGCGCGCGATTTCTTTGATTACCTGCCGCTGTCCAACCGTCATGATGTGCCTGAACGGCCAACGTCTGATCCCTACGATCGTGCCGAGCATAGCCTTGATACCATCGTTCCGGCATCGGCCGCGCAGCCTTATGACATGCACGAAGTGATCGCCAAGACGGTGGACGAGGGCGAGTTCTTCGAGGTGCAGCCCAAACATGCGGGCAACATCATCGTCGGCTTTGGTCGGATTGAAGGTCGCACTGTTGGTATCGTGGCCAACCAGCCGATGGTGCTGGCGGGTGTGCTCGATATCAACTCGTCCAAGAAGGCCGCACGGTTTGTGCGGTTCTGTGATGCGTTTAACATCCCGATCCTGACGTTTGTAGACGTTCCCGGCTTCCTGCCGGGCACCGCCCAAGAGCACAACGGCATCATCAAGCACGGTGCCAAGCTGCTGTTCGCTTATGCCGAAGCCACGGTGCCGAAGATCACCGTGATTACCCGCAAGGCCTATGGCGGCGCTTATGACGTGATGGCCTCAAAGCATCTGCGCGGCGATCTGAACTATGCCTGGCCCACTGCGGAAATCGCGGTGATGGGGGCCAAGGGCGCGGTCGAGATCATCTTCCGTGGCCTGTCTGCTGAAGAGCAGGCAGTGAAGACCAAGGAATACGAAGACCGTTTTGCCAACCCGTTCGTGGCGGCAAGCAAGGGCTTCATCGACGAGGTGATCCATCCGCACTCCACCCGCCGCCGCGTGGCGCTGGGCCTGCGCAAGCTCAAGACCAAGAGCTTGGAAAATCCTTGGAAAAAGCACGATAACATCCCGCTCTGAGCGCCCTGCCGTTCTTAACGACCTGATCGAAAGGCCTTTTGGCATGGAAGACATCTACATCGTTGGCGGTGTACGCACCGCGATTGGCGATTTCGGCGGTTCGCTGAAGTCATTCTACCCCTCCGATCTTGGCGGCATGGTCGTGGCCGAGGCGCTGAACCGCGCCGGTGTTGCCCCCGCTGATGTGGAGCACGTGGTCATCGGACAGGTCATGCCGACCAGCGCGAAGGACGGGATGCTCAGCCGCGTCATTGCACTGAATGCAGGTATCCCGGTAGAAGTGCCCGCGCTTACGCTGAATCGCCTGTGCGGATCGGGTGTGCAGGCTATCGTTTCCGCCGCACAGATGATGAAGCTGGGCGAGGCTTCGATCACCGTTGCAGGCGGGGCCGAAGTGATGTCGAACGTGCCCTATCACGATCACGGCCAGCGCTGGGGCCGCAAGATGGGCGACAATACGCAAGTCGATGCGCTGATCCAGGGCTTGCAGGACGCCATTGGCGGCTACCACATGGGCATTACGGCTGAAAACGTGGCTGCGCGCCATTGCGTCACGCGCGAAGAACAGGATGCGCTGGCGCTGGAAGGCCATCAGCGCGCCACCCATGCGATCGCCGAGGGCCGTTTCAAAGGGCAGATCCTTCCGGTCGAAATCAAGACGCGCAAGGGCATCACCGTGTTCGATACTGACGAACACCCGCGCGCCGATACAACCTTGGAAACGCTGGCCAAGATGAAGACCGCGTTCAAAAAGGACGGCACGGTTACTGCGGCCAACGCTTCAGGCATCAACGATGGTGCCGCCGCCGTGGTGCTTGCAACCGGTGCGGAAGTGGAAAAGCGCGGGCTTAAGGCTTTGGCGCGCATCGTCGCGTGGGGCCACGCCGGGGTTGAGCCGGATCACATGGGCGAAGGCCCGATCAAGGCCGTGCCGATCGCGCTTAAGCGCGCCGGACTGACACTGGCCGACATGGACGTGATCGAGGCCAATGAAGCGTTCGCCGCGCAAGCTTTGGCTGTGGCCAACGTGCTGGGCTTTGATCGCGAGAAGCTAAACCCCAATGGCAGCGGCGTGGCATTGGGCCATCCGGTGGGCGCAACGGGTTGTATCCTGACGATTAAGGCGATGTACGAGCTGCACCGCACCGGTGGGCGTTATGGCCTGATAACCATGTGCATCGGCGGCGGTCAGGGTATCGCTATGGTCATCGAGAAGGTTTGAGGCGATGAAACTCGGCCGTTTGAACCACGTCGGCGTTGCAACGCCTGATATCGACGCTTCGATCGCGTTCTATCGCGACGTGATGGGCGCTTCGTACATTACCGAACCGTTCGTGCTGGAAAGCCAGCAAGTGCGCGTTTGCTTTGTGAATACGCCGGGTGAGAATGGAACGGCAGGTACGCAAATCGAACTGATTGAGCCGACCAGCCCTGATAGCGCTGTGGGCAAATGGATTGCCGCCAATCCCTTGGGCGGGCAGCACCACCTTTGCTACGAAGTGCCCGATATTCATGCCGCCAAAGCGTGGTTTGAAGCCCAGGGCAAGCGCGTGTTGGGCGAACCGCGCATCGGCGCGCACGGCACGCTGATCTTCTTTGTCCACCCCAAGGATATGGGCGGGCAACTGACCGAAATCATGGAAGTGCCCAAGGACGGGCATCACTGAGGTTTGACCAAACCGTCACCCCGGGCTCGACCCGGGGTCCCGCTGCCTTCGGGCAGAGGTGCGGTCTAAGAATAAGCGGGACCCCGGGTCAAGTCCGGGGTGACGATTGAAGGATAAAATAATGAGCGAGAAGACACTGGCAGACTGGCAGGCCGCTGCCGCCAAGGAAGTCAAGGGCAAGGACCTGACCTGGGCCACGCCGGAAGGCATCGCCGTCAAGCCGCTCTATACGGCGGAGGACGTCACTGTCGACCCGGGGCTGCCCGGTTTCGCGCCATTCACACGCGGCGTGCGCGCCTCGATGTATGCCGGGCGTCCGTGGACCATCCGCCAGTACGCCGGTTTCTCCACCGCCGAGGAATCCAACGCGTTCTATCGCCGCAACCTTGCCGCCGGGCAGAAAGGCCTCTCGGTCGCATTCGACCTTGCGACGCATCGTGGCTATGACTCTGACCATCCGCGCGTTGTCGGTGATGTCGGCAAGGCGGGCGTGGCGATTGACAGCGTCGAGGACATGAAGATCCTGTTCGACGGGATTCCGCTCGATCAGATGTCGGTGTCGATGACCATGAACGGTGCGGTGATCCCGATCCTGGCGTTCTTCATCGTGGCCGGTGAAGAGCAGGGCGTTGATCGCAAGCTGCTCGACGGGACCATCCAGAACGACATCCTCAAGGAGTTCATGGTCCGCAACACCTACATCTACCCGCCCGAGCCTTCGATGCGGATCATCTCGGACATCTTTGGCTACACCAGCCGCGAGATGCCCAAGTTCAACTCGATCTCGATTTCCGGCTATCACATGCAGGAAGCGGGCGCGACGCAGGTTCAGGAACTCGCCTTTACCATCGCCGATGGCATGGAATACGTGAAATACGGCGTGGCCTCGGGCCTTGATATCGACAAGTTTGCAGGGCGCCTGTCGTTCTTCTTCGCCATCGGCATGAACTTCTTCATGGAAGTGGCCAAGCTGCGCGCGGCGCGCGTGCTGTGGCACCGCGTGATGACCAAGCTTGGTGCGCAGGATGAACGCAGCAAGATGTTGCGCACGCACTGCCAGACCTCGGGCGTGAGCTTGCAGGAGCAAGACCCTTACAACAACGTTATCCGCACCACGATCGAGGCGATGGCCGCGATGCTGGGCGGAACGCAGTCGCTCCACACCAACGCGCTTGATGAAGCCATCGCGCTGCCGACCGACTTTTCTGCCCGCATCGCCCGTAACACGCAGATCGTGATCCAGGAAGAGACGGGCATGTGCAACGTGGTCGATCCGCTGGGCGGGTCGTACTACATCGAAAGCCTGACGCAGGAACTGGTCGACAAGGCTTGGGAGATCATCGAACGCGTCGAAAGCGAAGGCGGCATGGCCAAGGCCGTAGCCGCTGGCTGGCCCAAGGCGATGATCGAGGAAGCCGCAGCTGGCCGTCAGGCGCGGGTGGACCGTGCCGAAGACGTTATCGTTGGCGTCAACAAGTACCGCCTCGCCACCGAAGACAAGCTTGAAACGCTTGAAGTGGATAACGTGGCTGTGCGCGAAGGCCAGATCGCGCGGCTAAAGTGGGTACGCGAAAACCGGGACGAAACCAAGTGCCGCGCGGCCTTGAATGCGCTGACCGAAGGCGCCAAGACCGGCGGCAATCTGCTCGAACTGGCGGTTGAGGCTGCACGCCAGCGCGCGACCTTGGGCGAAATTTCGGATGCGATGGAACTGGTGTTCGGTCGCCACGGCACGTTCCCGACCCCGGTCAAGGGCGTCTACAGCGCTTATTACGAAGGCGATGCACGCTACCAGCAGGTGGTTGATGGCGTCGAAGCGGTTGGCCGCCGTCTGGGCCGCGCGCCCCGCATGCTCGTGTCCAAAATGGGCCAGGACGGGCATGATCGCGGCGCGAACGTGATCGCGTCGGCCTTTGGCGACATGGGCTTTGACGTGACAAGCAGCCCGCTGTTCCAGACACCCGAAGAAGCCGCCAAGCTGGCGCTGGAAAACGATGTCGACGCGGTTGGCGCGTCATCGCTTGCAGCGGGCCACAAGACCCTGATCCCCGAACTGATCCGCCACTTGCGCGAAGCGGGCCGCAGCGACATCAAGGTTGTGGCAGGCGGCGTGATCCCGCCGCAGGACTACGACTTCCTGCGCGAGGCCGGGGTGCAGGGCATTTACGGTCCGGGCACGAACGTGGTCGAAGCGGCGGCGGACATGCTGCGGTTGCTTGGCCACAACATGCCGCCGGTGGACGCTTGAGGCATGCCCACGTTGCTGCGCATCGGCGCGTTCCGGTTCTACTTTTACAGTCATGAACCAAACGGGCCGCCGCATGTCCACGTGGATCGCGGAGCAGCAACGATGAAGGTGTGGTTGGGCAGTTTGGAAGTCGCCAGCAGTCGCGGCTTTCGTGCCCACGAAATCAGTGGCATTGTGGCAATGGTCGAAGAACATCGCGGCGCATTTGTGGGGGCTTGGCATGGGTATTTTGGCTAAAGTTGCCGATGAACGCGTGCTGGACGTTCGTTGCAACGAACACAGCCTGATCGTCGATCTGATGGACGGTCGGACCATTTCGGTGCCGCTCACATGGTACCCCCGCTTGCTCCACGCAACGTCCGAACAGCGCGCGAAGTGGGAACTGGCTGGGGCAGGCTTTGGCATCCACTGGCCTGAGATTGACGAAGACCTGAGCACTGAAGGTCTGCTGCGCGGTGCACCTGCGCCGGATGCCAAGTGAGCCGCAATGGGATCATTGCTGGTGTGGATGCAGCGATCCTTTTTGTGTTGATGATGTTTTTTGCTGGCATGTTCATGCACGGCGATTGAGCTTGGAGTAACTGGATTGTTCAAGAAAATCCTCATTGCCAACCGTGGTGAAATTGCCTGCCGTGTGATCAAGACCGCGCGCCGGATGGGTATTGCCACCGTCGCGGTCTATTCCGATGCCGATGCGCGGGCGCCGTTTGTGCAGATGGCCGATGAGGCGGTGCATATTGGTCCGTCGCCTGCTGCCCAGAGCTATCTGATTGCGGACAAGATCATCGCGGCGTGCAAGCAGACCGGCGCGGATGCGGTTCACCCCGGCTACGGCTTCCTGTCTGAACGCACTTCGTTTGCCGAAGCGCTGGCGGCTGAAGGCATCGCCTTTGTCGGCCCGCCAGTGAACGCGATTGCGGCGATGGGCGACAAGATCGAGTCCAAGAAGCTGGCGCTGAAGGCGGGCGTTAACGTCGTGCCCGGCTTCGTGGGCGAGATCGAGGATACCGAACATGCGGTGCGGATTTCGGAAGAGATCGGCTATCCGGTGATGATGAAGGCCTCGGCTGGCGGCGGCGGCAAGGGCATGCGCCTTGCCTATAGCGAACAGGACGTGCGTGAGGGCTTTGAAGCTACCAAGCGCGAGGGCCTGAACAGCTTTGGCGATGACCGCGTGTTCATCGAGAAGTTCATCCTCAACCCGCGCCACATCGAAATCCAGATTCTGGGCGATAAGCACGGCAACATTCTTTACCTGAACGAGCGTGAATGCTCGATCCAGCGCCGCCACCAGAAGGTGGTGGAAGAAGCGCCTTCGCTGTTCGTGACGCCCAAAATGCGCAAGGCGATGGGTGAACAGTGCGTCGCGCTAAGCCGTGCGGTGGGGTATTATTCGGCTGGCACGGTCGAACTGATCGTATCGGGTGCTGACCCGAGCGGCGAGAGCTTTTACTTCCTCGAAATGAACACCCGTTTGCAGGTGGAGCATCCGGTGACGGAAGCGATCACCGGCATCGACCTTGTCGAACAGATGATCCGCGTTGCTTATGGCGAAAAGCTGGCGATGACGCAGGACGACATTAAGATCGACGGCTGGGCGATTGAAAACCGCGTCTATGCCGAAGACCCCTATCGGGGTTTCCTGCCTTCGACGGGCCGCTTGGTTCGCTATCAGCCGCCACTTGCGGGTTGGACCGATGATGGCGCAGAGAATGGCCGTCGTGGTGTCGACGGCGTGCGCGTGGACGATGGCGTCTATGAAGGCGGCGAAGTTTCCATGTTCTATGACCCGATGATCGCCAAACTGGTGACATGGGGGGCAACGCGCGACGAAGCAGCGGACAAACAGATTGCGGCGCTCGATGCATTCGAGATCGAAGGGCTTGGCCATAACATCGATTTCGTTAACGCGATTATGCAGCATCCGCGTTTCCGTTCGGGCGAATTGACCACGGGCTTTATTGCCGAGGAATATCCTGATGGGTTCCACGGCGCTCCTGCGTCTGCTGAACTGGCGCAGACACTTGCCGCGCTGGCGGGTTTCCTCGCCACCGCGCGGTCTGATCGTGCGCGCCGCGTTGACCAGCAACTGGGCGACGAGCTTGATCCGCCATACGAATGGTCGGTCAAGATCGGCGACAGCACCTTTGCCGTGACGCTCGACGAAGATGAGGTTACGGTGGACGGCAAGTCGATTGACCTCGCGCTGGAATATACGCCGGGTGATCGGATCGTGCATTGCGAGATTGATGACCAGCCGCTGTCGGTGAAGGTCGAACCCACGCGCGCAGGCTTCAAGCTGACCACGCGCGGCGCAATCCACAAAGTGCAAGTGCTGCCAGCACATGTTGCGCCCTATACCGAGCACATGATCGAAAAGATCGCGCCCGATCTTTCGAAGTTCCTGATCTGCCCGATGCCGGGTCTGCTTGTGACGCTGAATGTGGGCGAGGGTGATACGGTGGAAGCCGGACAGCCGCTGGCGGTGGTGGAAGCCATGAAGATGGAAAACATCCTGCGCGCCGAAAAATCGGGCAAGGTGAAGTCGGTCAACGCCAAAGCGGGCGATAGCCTTGCGGTTGATGCGATCATCCTTGAAATGGAATAAGGTGTCTGGCGGGGAGGGCTGACCGGTTCCTTCCCGTCAACCTTGGCCAGTTTCCCACCCTTTTTCGGATAAACGCATTTCTGCTATGGCGCATTGCCGTTCAGCCGCGATAAAGCGCCTGTGTCAGAAAGTGGTTCCGGTTCGGTTTTGGCCGGATCGGGCAGGTCCAAATAGACAGGGTTAGTCGATGGCAAAGTTTACAAGTGCAATGGTTGTGGTGGGCCTTGCGGCTTCGGCTCTGGCAGGTGTGGCGATGGCTGCACCGCCCAAGGGTGATCCAGTTCTGGGCAAAAAAGTGTTTATGCGCTGCGTTGCGTGTCACGCAGTCGTACCAAGTGCAGCCGCGAAAATGGGGCCGAACCTGGCCGGTGTTGTCGGCCGCAAGGCTGGCGCGGCGCCGGGCTTCAAGTATTCGGCAGCGATGAAGAAGGCCAATCTGAAGTGGGACGATGCCACGCTGGACAAGTGGCTGGCCAAGCCTTCGGCGGTGGTCCCTGGCACATCGATGGCGTTTGCTGGCGTTCCCAATGCGGATGATCGCGCGGCGGTGATTGCTTATCTCAAAAAGCCGATGCCCTGATCAAGTCCTTGAGGCTTCAAACAAAGAAGGGGCCGGAAGCTGCAAAAGCTTCCGGCCCCTTCTTTGTTTGTGTTTTGATCAAGCTGCCAGCGCGTAAGGTGCGATTTCACCGCTGAGGTATTGCTTCTTGGCTTTGGCGCGGCTGAGTTTGCCCGAGCTGGTGCGCGGCAGAGTGCGGGGGGGCACCAGTTCGACAACGCAGTTCATGCCCGTGATCGAGCGGACTTTGTCGCGGATTTGGTCGCGCAGTTTGACGCGCTCTTCCGGATCGGACACGCGACAATGCACCAATACGGCAGGCGCTTCCTCGCCGTTTTCGGTTTCGACCGAGAATGCCGCAATATCGCCCTGATGGAAGCCGGGGAGCTGTTCCACCGCCCATTCGATATCCTGCGGCCAGTGATTCTTGCCGTTGATGATGATCATGTCTTTGGCGCGACCAACGATGAACAAGTAGCCCTGTTCATCAACGTAACCCATGTCGCCGGTATCGAGCCAGCCATCGACCAGACATTCGGCGGTCGATTCCGGATCGCGGAAATAGGAGTGCATGATCGAGGACCCACGGCACCACACTTTGCCGATGTGATGGTGGGGCAGTTCGTTGCCCTTTTCGCCGCGAATGGCCAGTTCCATGCCCTTGATCGGCACGCCGCAATTGACCATGGCGCGATAGCGGGCAGGGCGCGACAAATCGCGCGGCGTGCCCGAAAGGCGCTCCTCCTCAACCAGTTCGACGCGGATGCCTTCGCCCGGCGGCATGATGGTGACGCCCAGCGTCGCTTCGGCAAGGCCGTAGCTGGGCAGGAAAGCATCAGCGCGGAAGCCCGCCGGGGCAAAGGCGTTGACGAAGTTCTGCATCACATCGGGGCGGATCATATCGGCCCCGTTGCCCGCAACGCGCCAGCGCGAAAGGTCAAACCGTTCGGCCACGTTGGTTTGGCTGGAAATGCGGCGCGCGCAGATGTCGTAGCCAAAGGTTGGCGAATATGACAGCGTGGTGCCCTTATTGCGGCTGACCATATCGAGCCATGCCAGTGGCCTGCGCGCGAAATCTTCGGTCTTGATGTAATCTACCGAAACGCCGTTGGCGATGGGTGAGAGGAAGCAACCGACAAGGCCCATATCGTGATACCATGGCAGCCACGATACGGCACGATCGGGATCGGCAATGGTCATGCCTTGCGAATGTCCGGCCAGATTGGCCATCAGCGCGCGGTGGGTTACGGCAACGCCATGCGGGAAGCGGGTCGATCCGCTGGAATACTGCAAGTAGCTGATCGCATCGGGATCGGGTGTGGGCAGGGCAGTGTCCGACGATTCGCCTGCGTGGAATTCGCTCCACGAAAGACCGGCGCAACCTTGGCGGGCCGCAGCGGCTCCGGCCATTTCGGCGATCTCGTCAGGATAGATCAGCATCTTCGGGTCAGAGCTGCCGAGCTGGATCGTGAGTTGGTCGATATAATTTTCTTTGCCGCCGAAACTTGTGGGCAACGGCAGCGGCACGGGCCATGCGCCGGCATACATTGCGCCACAAAACAGCGCGGCAAAATCAGGGCCGGTTTCGGCGACGAGCGCGACGCGATCAGCCGGGACGACGCCCAGGGCGATCAGCTTGCGCGCGGCGACCAGCGCATCGGCGCGCAATTTCGCATAGGGGTAGGGCTGGGTAAGCGTGCCGCGCGGATCGTGGAAGTTGAATCCCAGCACGCCCTTGGCGGCATAATCCAGTGCATCGCAGAAGGTATCAAAATCTGAATAGCGACGTGGCTGCACGTCGATATTGGGTGTGGGAACGAGCGTCGCCTTATCAGCAACAGCGTCCAAAACAGTCATGCGATACCCCGATCTCTTCTTCAATCGTCCTGCCGCACCTTGTATCAGCGCGTGCAGGTAAACGGCCCATGACGAGTCCGCAGCAATAAAACAACCGACGCCACGGCACGGGCGTTCTCATTTAACGCGGACTGTGGCACGAATGTGGCGGATGGCTCGCAAACCCCCTTATGATCCGGCCAAGCGCCGTGAACTGCCCATACCAAAGCCGATTGATGCGCCGCGTCTGGAGGAAATGGCGCTGGCCTATGTTGCGCGCTTTGCCTCCAGTGCCGGAAAGCTGGCCGATTACCTGAAGCGCAAGCTGCGCGAACGCGGCTGGGAAGGAGAAGATGGCCCCGATATTGCGGCGCTGGTCGAGCGCTTTGTGCAGATCGGCTATGTTGATGATGCCACGTATGCGCGGTCCAAGGCGCAGGGGTTGTTGCGGCGCGGATATGGCGCGCGGCGAATCGATCAGGCGCTGGGCGCGGCTGGCATTGCCGAGCCGCTGCGCGAAGAATCGCGTGGAAATGGGGCAGAGCGCCGCCGCGCGGCCATCGTAATGGCGCGCAAACGGCGCTTCGGCCCGTTTGGTATCGGCGATAAACCCGATCGGGCGTTGCGCGAAAAGCAAGTCGCGGCCATGTTGCGTGCAGGACACCCCCTTGATCATGTGCGTGCGGTAGTGAATGCGGTTTCCGAACAGGCACTGGAAGAATGGGTCGATGAAGCAGATGACTAGATTCGCAAGCCTTGCAGCACTGGCGCTGATCGCAGGGTGTTCACCCGGCACAGCCGATGCCGGGACCAAGCCGGCGCAGGAAAGCGGTGCTGCTGCGGTTCATCCGGTATCAGGCCTGCCGGTTGTCCCGGTAACCGTGCGGGCGGGCGGCAAGGCGTTGGTGTTCCTTACCGAAGTTGCGCGCACCGCACCCCAGCAAGCCAAGGGGTTGATGTTCCGCACCGGGCTTGCCGATACCGAAGCGATGATTTTTCTGCGTGATCCGCCGGATCGCGCGGCGTTCTGGATGCGAAACACGGTCATCCCGCTCGACATCGTGTTTATCGGGCTGGATCACAAGATCATGAATATCGCCGCCAATGCTGTGCCTTATGATGAAACCCCGCTACCGTCTGCGGGCATCACGCTGGCAGTTTTCGAAATTAACGGCGGATTGGCGGCCAAGCTGGGTATCAAACCGGGTGATCAGGTCGATTGGTGAAATTGCAAGACGGGACGCCAAGTGCATCTCCGCGCTTGCCTGAACCCCCTGTGAAAGGCTAAGCGCTGCGGCCATGAGCATCCTAGGCAAGATCTTCACCTGGTGGAATGGTGCCACCCTCACCACCATGCTTGACAGCGCCCTTCGCGGCGAAAAAGTCGGCACTGACGCGCAGGGCAATACCTACCACCGCGCCAAAAAGCCTTATCCCAAGGGCCATCCTTTTGCCGGACGTGAGCGCCGTTGGGTGATCTATAATGGCGCCAACGATGCCAGCCGCGTGCCTGCCGAATGGCACGGATGGCTGCACGGCAGCTTTGACGGCATACCTGAAAGTAATCTGCCGCCCGCGCGCATCTGGGAGGTGGACTACACCCCCAACGCTACGGGCACTTCGGCTGCCTATCGCCCGCAAGGCGCGCTGGAGCGTGGTGGCAAGCGTGCTGCCGCCACTGGCGATTACGAAGCCTGGTCGCCGGAAGCCTGATGTTTTTCGCTGCACCGTCGGCATCCCGCGCGCTCGCTTTAGTGGGGGCGCTGGCTTTGGCAGGCTGTGGCGGAGATAAAGACGCACCGCCGCCTCCGCCCGAAGCAACGCAAACCGGCGCAGTTGTGGCTGCGGCATCGGGTGCGGTGATGGAAAGCGAATATGGTACGCCGGTCAAGGATCGCGTGGCGACGCTTGGCTTGCTGAACAAGCGCAACAACATCACACAGGACATTATCTTGAAAAGCGGAGAATCGCGCCAGATCGGCAACGCGATTGTGAAGCTTGCAACGTGTGAGAAGACGGCGCCTTGGGAAGATCCCCAAGAAATTGGCGCGTTCGTGCAGTTGTTTGTTCAGGAGCGCGCGTCAACGGACGAGAAATTGACGTGGCGCAAGGTGTTTTCAGGTTGGTTGTTCCGCAACACGCCTTCGCTCAACGTGGTGGAGCACCCGATCTATGACGTGTGGGTGAAGGATTGCGCGATGACATTCCCAGGCGAAGAAACGCCAAAAGCGGACGAGCGCAGCGCGGCAAAGCCTGCTGGCAGCCCGAGTGGTGCAGCACCGTCAGCCCCAACGCCCAGCGCGTCGGCCAGCGCCCGCGCCGCAGCGGCTTCATCTGGCGAATAGCGCCGCTGCGCTTGCGAGAGCAGCCTTAAATACTGGCTTTGCGGGATTTCTACAGCCCCCAACGATGCAAGGTGGCTGGTGGTGAATTGGCAATCGAGCAGTTCTGCGTCGATCTGCCGCAATGATGCCACCAGCCATGCCAGTGCCACTTTCGAAGCGTCCGTCTCGCGGCTGAACATCGATTCGCCGCAAAATACCCGCGCAAAACCAACGCCGTAAAGGCCGCCTACCAGTCGCCCGTCGTTCCAGCATTCAATCGAATGGGCGTGTCCATGCTGGTGCAGGCCGATATAGCTTTCGCGGATGCGCATGCTGATCCAGCTATCTTCCGCGCCGGGGCGGGGGGCCGCACATGCATCAATCACGGCTTCGAAGGCGGTATTGCAGGTCACGGTAAAGCGCCCGCGCCTCAATGTTCGCGCCAGAGACTTGGACATGTGAAAGCCATCCAGCGGCAGAATTGCACGCATCTTGGGCTCAACCCAAAAGACATCGGGATCGTCACGGCTATCCGCCATCGGGAAAATCCCTGCACGGTATGCCTTGAGCAGCAGCTCGGGCGGGATAGTGAGGGGTTCGTTGCGCGACATAATCTCTAACTTTGTGTTTCGGCTGGTTGCATCCCCCGCGTCAACCCTCTAAGGGGCCTTTCGAGCACAGGAGCGTAGCTCAGTTGGTAGAGCATCGGTCTCCAAAACCGAGGGCCGTGGGTTCGAGTCCCTCCGCTCCTGCCACTCGCGAGAGTGGCCAGATTTTCAGGCAGACAAATAAACAGGGCGGCGCGCATTTGCGGCCACTCTGAGTCGCCCCGCTCGCGCCCAGTTTGCTTGAGGCTGGTGCCACGCTAATACGAGAAACGGGTTTAGGCCAACTGCATTTTTCAGGTCGGGAAATGCTCGAAAAACGGCTGTTGCAAGCCACTCTTGCCAAATTCGCCTTGCTCGACTACATCAGAGGCACTCCGACATCGGAAAATCGCCAGCCCCTCCCGGACTTGTCCGGGGCGGCGATGCCCCCTAGGCGGAACAGATGAGTTTCATTTCCGGCATCTGCCGCAGTTTGTAAGGCGTTTAGCAATGGCCAAGACCAGCCCCGGCGAGTTCTTCAACCAGGTGAAGGCAGAAGCGCGCAAGGTCGTTTGGCCAACGCGTCAGGAAACGACGACCACCGCGATCTTTGTCGGCATCCTGATGCTGATCCTGGCGGTGTTCTTCCTCGGCATCGATTCGCTGTTCGGCATGACCGTTCAGTTTCTACTGTCGCTGGCTTGATCGCCCTTCGGGATTGATCGCAGCTTTTAGAAATTTCCAGGACCAAAGAGAGACATATGGCCCGCTGGTATATCATTCACGCCTATTCCGGTTTCGAAAACAAGGTTCGCGACGCGATCTTGTCCGAGGCCGAGCGCATTGGTCTTTCGCAATTGGTCGAGGCGGTGGAAGTGCCCACTGAAACGATCACCGAGGTAAAGCGCGGCAAGAAGGTCCAGGTCGAACGCAAGTTCATGCCAGGCTATGTTCTGGCCAAGCTGGCGATGAACGACGACATCTATCACCTCGTCAAGAACACGCCAAAGGTTACGGGCTTCCTTGGCACCAACAGCAAGCCTCAGCCGATTTCCGACAAGGAAGCCGCACGCTACTTTGGCGCACGCGATCAGGCCGCTGCCGAGCCGCGCAAGAGCGTTGTGGTCGATTACGAAATCGGCGACTCGGTCAAGGTCAACGCGGGGCCATTCGCTTCGTTCAACGGCATTGTCGAGGAACTCGACTTCGACAAGAGCCGTGTGAAGGTTTCGGTTTCTATCTTTGGCCGTGCCACTCCGGTGGAACTGGCGTTCGAAGAAGTCGAACTGGTCCGCTAATCCGGCAATTTGGTTGCATTTGCGCGCCGATCCCGTTATCTGCGCGCCTCTTCTACAGCGAATCCCGTCTGTAGAAACCGTGCGGGAGCCTCGGGTTTTGGCCCAAGGCGTTGACCGCTCACTCTGAAGCGCGGCGAGATCTGCGCTAACAGGAAGAAAGGAGGCCCCTCGTGGCCAAGAAAATTGAAGGCTATATCAAGCTTCAGGTGAAGGCTGGTGAAGCCAAGCCTGCACCACCAATCGGTCCGGCGCTGGGTCAGCGCGGCGTGAACATCATGGAATTCTGCAAGCAGTTCAATGCTGCTACGCAGGAAGTTGAGAAGGGTACGCCGCTTCCAACCGTGATCACCGTCTATGCTGACCGTTCGTTCACGTTCGTCACCAAGACCCCGCCAGCCACATTCTTCATCAAGAAGGCCGTTGGCATCCAGTCGGGTTCGAAGACACCGGGCAAGGCTTCGGCCGGCACGATCACGCGTGCTCAATTGTCGGACATCGCACAGGCCAAGATGAAGGACCTGAACGCGAACGACATCGACGCCGCAACGAAGATCATTGAAGGCTCCGCTCGCGCGATGGGCCTCACCGTGGTGGAGGGCTGAGACCGTGGCCAACCTGAGCAAGAAGCAAAAGTCGCTGACCGAAAAGCTGGGCGACAACATGAAGCTTTACGCCGTCGATGACGCGATCAAGCTGTTGAAGGACCTCAAGAGCGCCAAGTTCGACGAGAGCCTTGAAGTTTCGCTGAACCTCGGCGTTGACCCACGCCACGCTGACCAGATGGTTCGCGGCATGGTCACCCTGCCTTCGGGCACGGGCAAGGACGTCAAGGTTGCCGTGTTCGCACGTGGCGACAAGGCCGAAGCAGCGCTTGCTGCCGGTGCCGACAAGGTCGGTGCCGAAGATCTGCTGGAAGACATGCAGAACGGCAACCTCGATTACGGTCGCGTGATCGCAACGCCGGACATGATGGCCATCGTTGGCCGTCTCGGTAAGGTTCTGGGTCCTAAAGGCCTGATGCCAAACCCGAAGCTGGGCACCGTGACGCCAAACGTCGCCGATGCGGTCAAGGCAGCCAAGAGCGGCCAGATCGAATTCCGCGTTGAAAAGGCCGGCATCATCCATGGCGGCATTGGCAAGCTTTCGTTCTCGGACGATGCGCTGCGCGCCAACTTCGACGCATTCGTTGATGCGATTGTCAAGGCAAAGCCAGCTGGCGCCAAGGGCAAGTATCTGCGCAAGATCGGCCTTTCGTCATCGATGGGCCCCGGCCTGAAGGTTGACGTTTCGCAAGTTCACGGCGGTTAATCCAACCACCTGTGATTTGAAAAAGCGGGCCGGGAGGGGAAACCTTCCCGGCCTGTTTTTTGTGTCAGGGTTTTTTCAAGCGCGGCGTGGACATGCCCACCCCGCTGCGACTAACGCCTTATACGAAGACGCAAGTCTCGCTCCCCTCCCGCAAGCGGGAGGGGGTGGGCCGATCTGGACGAACCGAGGATGGACGATGACCGAAAAAGAAGCGCCCAAGAACCCGGTGACAATCGCCCGCCTGCAAGTGGAAGCGGTTATCCCGCCCGAAAAGCGCGGCCCCGGCTGGGACCGGCACTGGCGCGAGCTGGAGCACTATGCCGAAGCGGCGATGGACTGGACGGTTAACCCGAAGCCCTGAGATTGGCTGGCGTATAGCATTCGACCACGAGGCTGATCGCGCTGCCATTGGCCAGGCGCAAGACCGCGCGATGCGATAGTACGGTGCCCTTGGGGCATTCTTCTGCCCGTCCGCGCTGTGCCGACAGCCTCTCGCGCCGGAAGCCGAGCGGGGTGACCACTTTGCCAAACGGCGTATCGGTGGTCTCTAGCGTGCGGTTCATGTCCGACGTCAGCCTTGCGGGCACATACCAATTATGCGCAACGGACAGCACGTGATCGCCGCACGCCAGACGGACGTGACGATAGGCGACTTGCGCATCGTTCGGCACGCCAAGCGCGGCCAACACGGCAGGGGTGGGGATAAGCTTTGCGTCACGGTCCGCCAGTGCGCGGATGACCGGCGGCTGTGCGATCTGCCGAGCCCCGCACCATTGGCCAAGCGCGGCAGTCGCGCTGTCATTGGCCGCCAGCACAGATTCAAAGCGCGGCAGATTGGGGTTGGTGCAGCCGGTTAGAGCGGCAAGCGCGGCCAACAGCACCCGGCGCATCAGGGGGCAGCGGCGGCAGGACCATCGGGCAGGCGGCGCGCAGTGATGATTTTCACTGGTTGCGCGAGCATTTGCCCGCGCATGAAGCCTTCGCCTTCGGTCTCTGAAATGGGGGCGGCAAAGATGGCTTTGACCACATCCATGCCTTCGATCACTTGGCCAAATGCGGCATAGCCTGCTTTGGCTTCTGGGTCGGTCGAATCAGGCTGCGCATCAAGGCCGGGCTGGTCCGATACCATGATTGAAAAGTCACCCGTCGCCGTGCCGGGGGCGTAGCGCGCCATCGAGAGCGTACCTGCCTTGTGCGGAATACCGGTCTGGTCGGTGGGCTCATGCGCCACGGGCGGCAGGTTGCGCTTGGGGTCGTTGCGGGTGCCCGCCTGAATCAAGCCGTTGGGTTGTTCGCCCCATTTGAGGTGCATGGCGCGATAGAACACCGTGCCATCAAAACGCTTTGTTTCGGCATAGCGCACGAAGTTTGTGGCGCTGGCAGGCGCGCGCTTCACGTCAACCTCAACCACGATTGGCCCCATGTCCGTCGTTAGCGCGATCCGCACTTTCTCGGGCAAAGGCGCGGTAGATGGCTTGGCGTAAGCGGGCACCGCAGGCCGGGCCACTGGCGCGCGCTTTTTTACCGGCGCTGCGGCGATCAGCAGAATCGCCAGCGGAGCGAACAAGGCCACACGCCGCGCGATCATCGGATCAGATCCCGCCTGTCACGGGCAAGCGGCCAATCGCCGTCAGCCCTTCTTCCAGCGCATGGGCGCAAGCCTTGAGCTGGTCATCACTGACCGAGCGGATCACGAAATTGGCACCGGTCTTGCCCTCACGGAAGAACGGATAGCTGCCGATCTGGCATTCCTCGAAGGCCTTTTCGGTTTCGCGCAGCAGATCGGCAATCTCGCTTTCAGCCACCCAGCAGCCGACGGTGGTGGACAGCAGCGGCAATCCGCCTTCCAACTGGCCGGTCAAGCCATCAAGCATTTGCGCGGTAATGCCGGGGACGCCAGCCATCAGATAGACATTGCCTGCCTTGATGCCGGGAGCGCCCGATACGCGGTTCTCGATCAGGTCTGCGCCCTGGGGCACGCGCGCCATGCGCAGGCGGGCATCGTTGAGCCCACCGCGCGTTTCGTAATAGCTTTCAAGGATCGCGCGCGCCTTGGGGTGGATCACCACGTCAACGCCGAGCGCCTGCGCCACTGCGTCGACCGTGATATCGTCATGCGTGGGGCCGATGCCGCCGGTGGTAAACAGATAGTCATTGCGCGCGCGCAACGTGTTCACCGCCTCGACAATGGCCTCCATAACATCGGGTACCACGCGCACTTCACGCAGGCGAATGCCTTGCACGCCAAGCCAGGTGGCGACTTGGGCGATGTTTTTGTCCTGCGTGCGGCCAGACAGGATTTCGTCACCCACCACGATCAATGCGGCGGTCCAGATACGGGTTTCATTGGTCATGGCGAACAGCTTAGAGCAAGGCTCGTCTTGGCAAAAGCGCTATTGCGCTGTTTCCAACTGCTCCTTCGGGCGAGAGGCTGCGCGCGGGTGGCCGAATTGCAGCACGCCATCGTCTAGCGGGTCGCTCTGCATCCATGCCTTGTCGCGCACATAGTCCTGATTGAGCCGCCAGCGCATGTCGGTTGCGCTTTTGGGCAGGAGGTGGCGGGCGCGTTCGATATAGCCGGACGAGAAATCGTAGATGTTGTCTTCATCAAGGTGATGATTGGGCGCAAGCTTGGGCACGGCCACTTGCGTGCCATCGGCCTTCATCTTGTTGAGTATATCGCAGATAAACCGCGCGTTGATATCGGCGCGCAAGGTCCATGATGCGTTGAGATAGCCGAACACCGCCGCAAGATTGGGCACGTTCGAGAACATCGCGCCTTTGTAGTAATAGTGATCCGCAAAATCGAGCGGGATGCCATCGGCGCTCAGCGCGATCTTGCCCGCCATGACCATCTTCAGGCCGGTGGCGGTGATGATCACATCGGCATCAAGGTGTTTGCCCGATTTCAGTTGAATGCCGGTGGCATCAAACCGCGCGATATGATCGGTAACAATGCTCGCCTTTCCGGCGTTGATCGCTTTGAACAGATCGCCGTCCGGCACCAGACACAGGCGCTGGTCCCACGGGTCATAGGGCGGGGTGAAGGTCTTGGCGTCGTACTTGTCGCCCAGTTCTTGCCTGATCCGCTTGGTCAGGAAGTCCTTCACCTGCTGCGGCTTGGTCCGGGCGCGTTTGAACACCAGATTCTGCATGCGCACGTTTTTGAAGCGGGTGATCCGGTAGGCCAGCTTTTCGGGCAGGATTTTGCGCAAGAAGTTGGCGATGGCGTCCTTGGCGGGGCGGATACCGTACCATGTTGGCGTGCGCTGAAGCATGGTTACATGCGCGGCCTTGCTGGCCATAGAAGGCACCATCGTCACGGCAGTTGCGCCTGATCCGATCACGACCACACGCTTGCCGCTGTAATCCAGGTCTTCGGGCCAGAACTGGGGGTGGATGATATCACCCTTGAAGTCATCACGGCCTGCAAATTCAGCTTCGAAGGGAGTGTCGTAATCGTAATAGCCAGAGCCGAGGTAGAGCCAGCGCGCGGTCACGCGCGAACGCTGACTGTCGGGGCCTTCAAGCGTCGCAATCCACATACCCGATCCGCTATCGAAGTCTGCGCTGAGCACTTTGCTATCAAAGCGGATGTGGCGGCGGATATCGCGTTCATCGGCGATGCGGTTGAGATAATCGAGGATTGCCGGGCCATCTGCGATGGATTTTTCGTGTTTCCACGGTTCAAATTCAAAACCCAAAGTGTGCATATCGGAATCCGAACGCACGCCGGGATAGCGAAACAAGTCCCACGTCCCGCCAATCTGGGCGCGGCGCTCAACGATGGCAAAGCTGTGATCGGGGCAGAGCATTTGCATGTGCGCGGCCATGCCGATCCCGGAAATTCCGGCACCGACGATAAGCACATCATGATCTGGCGTGGCGGTGACAGGCTGTTGGAGGCCCAAGACTTCTCTCCCGTTATTCTATTTACAGCAATGTTAGCACGACTTTGCGCGATTGCGAGTCTGTTCGCACTTTGCCACTGATGGCCAATGACGATGATCGCTGCCCGCCGCTATAGCCACGGTAACCCCCATGATGAACCGCTTGTCCTTGACGGCAAGCCTGTTCCCGAATTGCCTGCGCACAGTTTCGACTGGATCGGATTGTGCGAACCATCGACGGATGAAATGGAATTGGTGCGCCAGCAATATGGTTTGCACCCGTTGGCGGCAGAAGATGCCCTGAACCCCCGCCAATTGCCGAAGATTGAAGTGTACGGCCGGACACTGTTCGTCGTGGCACGTACCGCAGATCTGCGGCTCGGTGAGGATATTGCTTATGGGCAGACCGCGTTCTTCGTAGGTCCGGGGTATCTGATCAGCGTGCGGTTTGGCAGCCCCCGAGCGCATACATCCTTGCGGCAAGCACTTGAGACGAAGACCGACCGCCTTGCCGAAGGGCCGGACTATGTCCTTCACGCCGTGCTCGATTTTATCGTCGATGGGTATCTGCCACTGCTCGATTCGCTCGATAATGTGGCGCAGGAGATGGAAGAAGCCGCGATTGACGTGTTTCCCGAACAATCGGTGATCCGCCGCATTTTCCGTCTGCGTCGCCAGTTGCGCCGGTTTGAACGCGTGATCGGGCCGATGGAGGAAATGGTGGAGCGGCTGGTCATTGCCGACCTGCCCTGCATTGATCCGGGCGCGCGTATCTGGTTCCGCGATGTGCTCGATCACGTACGCCGGGCCATGGCACGCATGCGCAGCCTGAAAGAGACGCTGGCGGCGATTGTCGAAACCGCCAGCCTGCTCGAACAGCACCGGCAGGGCGAGATGGCGCGGTCCTTGGCGGCATGGGCAGCGATCCTCGCGGTGCCGACCGCCATCGCCGGGATTTACGGAATGAATTTCGACTATCTGCCCGAACTGCACTGGCGCTATGGCTATTTCGCGGTGTGGGGCGCGATCATCACGATCTGCTGCGGGCTGTGGTTGCGGTTCCGCAGCATCGGCTGGTTATAGGCTTACGATCCGCTGGTGAAGCGGGTGGCGGGACGAGCGGGCTTGCGGAACAACGGCACGCGCTTGAGCCATAGTTTCAGCGCCTCCCAATGAATCCCCGCCGTCACCTTGAACGTGACGAGCGGGAAGGCGATGGCTGCGCGTAGCAGTGTGGCATCGGTCATGTCTTGGCGCCGTGCGGTATGGATGGCGGACAGGACCGGGCCTTGCGCGTCCGATACCGCGATACCAATTGCCAGTCGCTCGCCCGGTGGAGCCACGCGGAAAGCATAGGCCATGTCCATCGGCAGGAAGGGCGAAACATGGAAGCGTTTGGGGCTGGTCTGGCGCACTTCACGGGCACCGGGCTCCACCGCCATGACATAGTTGTGCCGCTCGCCAAACGTGTTGGAAACTTCATAAATGATCGCGCGCAAAGCACCGTCACGCCCGTGGCAGAACCAGGTGCTGAGCGGATTGAACGCATAGCCCAGCATGCGCGGCATCGTCAGCAAGTGGATCACCCCGCCATCGGGCACAATGCCTGCCGCCTGCATCAGCCCCTCAACATGGCTGCGCAAGGGCGTGCCATCGCCTGCGCCGTAATCGCGATCATGGAAAGCAAACAGGCCAAACCGGTTATGCGCAAAAAGACGCAAGCCCCGCGCCAAAACATCAAGCCGGTCAATATCCACCAGCACATGCAGCACGCGATAACGCAAGGTATGGACGCAAGGGCGCAAGCGCCGGTGGAGCACATGACCCCTGTAGAGCGCGCCCGCAGCGGTCACGCCATCTCCCGCGCTTGGGCGTGATGCGTCACATGAATGCGACCGGATTCGTCTGCGACCTGCCACGGGCGTCGGATACCGCCCAGTTGCTCGGCCACGGCGAGGCCTGATTGCAGGCCATCTTCGTGGAAGCCTGCGCCGAACCACGCGCCGCAAAACCACGTCCGCCGCCGGCCTTGCAAGGACCACAAGCGCGGCTGGGCAAGGCCTGCGGCGGCATCGAACACCGGATGGTCATAGAATTCGCGGCGGTGGACCAGTGCCGGATCGGGTTCCTTGAGCGGGTTCAGGGTTACGAATAGGTCTTTTTCCGGCGGCAGGTGCTGCAACCGGTTCATCCAATAGGTGACCGATAGATTGTGCTGTGAGGCCGCGCGCTCTGCGGCATAATTCCATGCCGACCACACCTTGCGGCGGCGCGGCATCAGCGCTGGGTCCGAATGCAGCACGGCCTCGTTGCAGCGATAGGGGAACGCGCCGAGCAGTGCGCGCTCGTCCGCATCGGCATCTGTAAGCATCGCCAGCGCCTGATCGGCGTGGGCGGCGATGACGACATGATCGAACCGCTCCCATCCGCGCCCTGCATCAAGTTCCACGCCATCGGGCAAACGCCGCACTTTGCGCACGGGCGAGGAAAGCCGTACGCCATCGGCAAATGGCGCGCTGATCCGCTTCACATATTCGCGGCTGCCGCCTGCCACCGTGCTCCACACAGGGCGTTCGCGAAATTGCAAAAGCCCATGGTTTTCGAAGAAACGGATAAAGGCTGCTGCGGGGTGATGCGGGATATCGGCCACAGGCGTAGACCAGATCGCCGCTGCCATCGGATAAAGGTGATCATCGCGAAAAGCCGCGCCGCAGCCCAGACCATCAAGATAAGCGCCAAGACCTTGCTGGCCAAGCTCGGGCAGATCACGCGGGGCCGCTTTGTAAAACCGCGCCAGATCGCGCAGCATCGACCAGAAGCGCGGTGAAACGAGATTGCGCTTTTGTGCGAATAGCCCGCGCAGATCGCCGGAATACTCCAGCTTGCCATGGTCCAATGACACGGCAAAACTCATGATCGTTTCGCGCGTGGGCACGTCAAGGTGGCGCAGCAGGGCGGTGAGGTTGGGATAAGTCCGTTCGTTGAACACGATGAACCCGGTGTCCACCGGCACGCCACCTGCTTCCACCGTATTGCTGTGCCCGCCCAGCCGGTCGCCTGCCTCAAACAGCGTGACGCGGTGGCCCTTGGCAAGCAACCATGCGGCAGAAAGACCGGAGATACCACTGCCCACCACCGCAATATCAAGCGCGCTATCGCCGCTCATTAAAACAAAACCCCTTCCGCCCGGCCGACATGGCCGCAGCGTCCTTACCGTTCCCGATGCCTTTATAGAGCGCTCCCGTGAGAGCAGCTTGACACAAATCACAGCGCCGTGACTAGACTGGGCGCGTGACTATCTTAAGCTTTGCCACCGCGCTGGTTGAACGCGCGCCGCTGCCCGATGCGCTGACGCGTGCTGGCGTGACCTTCCTGTGCAACCGGCGTTTGCGCAGCCTTTTGCGCGAACAACCCACGGATGCGGATTTTGCCGCGTGGATGGGGCAGCGCCCGGTCGCAGAGCATACCGATACCGCCAACGAACAGCACTATGAACTGCCGCCGCGCTTTTTTGAACTGAGCCTTGGCGAACACGCCAAATATTCCTGCTGCCTCTATCCCACCGGCACCGAAACGCTCGATCAGGCCGAACTAGCTGCGCTGGAGGCCACGGCAGAGCATGCCGCGCTGGCCGATGGGCAAGAGATTCTCGAACTGGGCTGCGGGTGGGGCTCGCTCAGCCTGTTCATGGCGGCACGCTACCCCAATTCGCGGATTACCTCTGTGTCCAATTCACGCCCGCAAGGCGATCATATCCGCGCCAGAGCGGCAGCGCGCGGGCTGACAAACCTGACCGTGTTGACCGCCGACATGAACGCGTTTCGCCCCGAAGGCCGGTTTGATCGCGTCGTCTCGGTCGAGATGTTCGAGCATATGGCCAATTGGCGCGAATTGCTGGGCCGGGTGCGTGGCTGGGTAAAGCCCGATGGCCGCTTGTTCCTGCATGTGTTCAGCCACGCCCGCTATCCTTACCGCTTTGATGTGGCGGATAAATCGAGCTGGATCGCGCAATATTTCTTCACCGGCGGGATCATGCCCAGCCAGGCCTTGATCCGCGAATTTGCCGATCTGTTTGCGGTCGAGGATGAATGGCGCTGGGATGGCACGCATTATGAACGCACAGCGCTCGATTGGCTGGCGCTGTTCGATGCCAACGTGAAGCAGATCGAACCGGTGCTGCGCGAGGTTTATGACAAAGACACCGCGCTGTGGCTGCGGCGCTGGCGGTTGTTCTATCTTGCCACGGCAGGGTTGTTTGGCAACAGCGGCGGCAAGGAATGGGGCGTCAGCCATTGGCGGCTGAAGCCTGCGTGAAAAAGCCCTTGGCTTTGCGCAAGATGGCGGCAAGATAGTTGCCACAGAAACCGATCCGGGGAGCTTTCCAGACATGACATTCCGTTTGCGCGGCGCGGCCAGCGCGGCTGCCATCGCCCTTTGCACTCTTGCTACCCCTGCTATCGCAGGCCCGGCGGAAGACCGTTTGATCGCGCAATTGCTGGATGAAGGGCTAAACCGGTCCGATGTGATGGACACGGCATCCGAATTGATGGACCAGATCGGGCCGCGCCTGACCAATTCTGAAGGCCACCGCAAGGCAGAGGAATGGGCGGTTGCCAAGTTTGCGGCCTATGGCCTCAAAAACATCCACCGCGAGCCGTTCGAATTTGGCCTTGGCTGGAATCTGAAGTCTTATTCCGCCACGATGACCGTGCCGCGTGCCCTGCCGCTCACTGCGCTGCCGGTTGCATGGTCACCTGCCACGGCGGGCAAGATCACCGCGCCTGTCATCGTCGCGCCGATGAGCAAGGTCGAGAATTTCGAGGCGTGGAAGGGCAAGCTTGCGGGCAAGATCGTGCTGGTTAGCTTGCCCGGTGAATCCAGCGAATCCAAAGGCCCGGTGTTTGAGCGGATGACCGCATCGGAGATCGGCGACCTCGATAAATACACCATGCCGCGCCACGATCCCGAAGCCACCGCACTGCAAACCGCGCGGCGCGGTTTCTTGCGGAAGCTGTCGGTTTTCCTCAAAGCCGAAGGCGCGCTGGCGATGGTGCGCATGACTTATCGCGATGGCAAACTGGTCCATGGCGAAGGCTATGATTTTATCCCTGGTGAAACGCTGGCCATCCCGGCGATGGACATGGCGCAAGAAGACTATCGCCGCCTCGTGCGGTTGGAAAAGACCGGCGTTGCCCCGCAATTGTCGCTCGTTATTGATGCCACATTCGATAGCAAAGACGTGATGGCCGACAATGTCATCGCCGAAATCCCCGGCACTGATCCCAAGGCCGGATATGTGATGGCAGGCGCACATTTCGATAGCTGGATTGCAGGGGATGGTGCGGCAGATAACGGCGCAGGCAGCGTGGCCGTGATCGAGGCGGCGCGGCTCATTGCCAAATTGGGGGTAAAGCCCAAGCGCACAATCCGTTTTGCCCTGTGGAGCGGGGAAGAGCAGGGTTTGCTGGGGTCAAAAGCGTATATCGAACAGCACCTTGCCACACGCCCGGTTGATCCCAAGCTGAAAGGCATCGATTCGTATTCGGCGTGGCGCAATGCCTATCCGATCACGCCGAAGCCGGGCTATGCGGATATGAAGGCCTATTTCAACATGGATAACGGCTCGGGCAAGTTCCGCGGGATCTATGCCGAGGGCAACGTCGGCGCGGCCTCGTTGCTGCGGGACTGGCTCGTGCCGTTCAATTCGCTGGGCGCCGATAAAGTGGTCATGAGCAAGACCGGCGGCACCGATCACGTCTATCTTCAGGCGATTGGCCTGCCTGGCTACCAGTTCATCCAGGACCCGCTCGATTACGATACGCGCGTCCACCATTCCAGCCTTGACACGCTGGATCACATGCGCGCCGATGATATGCGGCAGGCGTCGGTGGTCCTTGCCGGTATGCTGCTGCAAGCCGCGATGAGCGACAAGGAACTGCCGCGTTCGCCATTGCCGAGCAAGCCTGACGCAACCGATCCGTTCAAGGTGCAGGACCCGAACCAGTAAGCATGCAGGGCTGGGCGGTACTTTCCGTCCAGCCTTACGTAGATTTACGGATGCGTCATGCTTAACAAGTGATACCAGCGCTACACTAAGGACAGGCTTGCACAATTTACAGGCAGGCCATGCTGAAGCGCGTCACAACAAGCGATATCGAACTCGGCATGTTCATCCATAAACTGGAGGGCAGTTGGTTCAGCCACCCTTTCTGGAAGAGCAAGTTCTTGCTCGACGATCCTGATATGCTGGCCTCGTTGCGCGAAAGTAATGTTGATGGCGTGATCATTGATGTTTCACGCGGTAACGATGTGGTTGAGCGCCAGCAACGCACGCTGGCAAGAGCGGCGAGCGCGCCGGCTGCGATTCCGCCTGCCGCATTGGCCCGCCCAACCTTTGTCCGCCCCCCGCCCACAATGCCGATCACGCGCGAATTTGGCCGGGCAAAACGCACAATGGGCGATGCACTCAAGGTCGTGGGCAAGACGTTTATCGAAGCGCGGCTTGGCAAAGCGATCAATGCCCAAGACGTCGAGCCGGTGATCGATGCGATTTATGCTTCTGTGCAGCGCAATCTCTATGCATTCAACGGTTTACTGCGCTGCCAAAACGGCAGCGAATTCATCTACCGGCACTCACTGGCCGTCAGCGCGCTGATGATTGCGATGGCGCGGCATATGAAGTTTGCCCCGCTCGATATCCGCGATGCCGGCATGGCCGGGTTGTTGATGGACATCGGCGTGGGGCAATTGCCGGTCGACCTTTCGGCGGTTGGATCAGATTACGCGCAACTGCCGCCAGATCTCAAAGACCAGCATGTTTTGCTGGGCTGTTCATTCCTCAAAGCCGCCGGTGACATTCCCGCACCCGTAATAAGCGCCGTTTTGCAGCACCATGAACGGCTCGACGGCAGCGGCTATCCTCATGGAATTTCAGGCGGAGCCATCGACCGGCTCAGCCGCATGGCGGCGATTTGCGATGCCTATGATACGCTCGCGTCATCGTCCGGCGCGGGGCGGGGGCTTGATCCGGCAGAGGCCATCAGCATCTTGCGCGCCCAGCCTGAAAAGTTTGATGCCACGCTGCTGGAAAAACTGGTCGAGACCATCGGCGTCTATCCGGTGGGCGCATTCGTGCGGATGCGGTCAAACCGGTTGGCCATGGTGGTCGATGAAGATCCGTCTGATCCGTTATCACCAACCGTGCGCACGTTCTGGTCCATCGATCTTGGCAAACGCCTGAAAGGCAAAACCATCATGCTGGCGCAATGCTTTGGCGAAGATGCCATTGAAGGCATTGCAGACATGAACGGATTTGACGCCGAAGAGCTGGATAAGCTGCGAGAATCGCTGCTCAATTCAGCTTGCCGCGAGGTTTCCTAGCCTGCAATCACCCCGTAAAGATCATGCGCGTCGGCGTCCTCGATCAGCACCTGCACAAAGGCACCGGCCTTCAGATCGGCTGGCACTTCGCGCAAGTATACCGCGCCGTCGATTTCAGGCGCATCGGCTTGTGAGCGCGCGGTTGCGCCGATGTCGCCATCTTCGTCAGGCTCGCCCACTTCGTCGATGATCACCGGGATTGTGCGCCCTATCTTTGCCGCGAGCTTCGCCGCGCTGATCGCTTCGGTCTTTTCCATCAGGCGGGCATAGCGCTCTTCCTTGATCGCTTCGGGCACCTGATCGGGCAGATCATTGGCAGCAGCACCTGCGACAGGTTCAAATCGGAATGCACCAACGCGATCTAGCTGCGCTTCTTCCAGCCATTCCAGCAGATATTCGAAATCGGCCTGCGTTTCGCCGGGGAAGCCGACGACGAAGCTGGAGCGGATGGCAATATCCGGGCAGATTGCGCGCCACGATTTGATCCGGTCGAGCACTTTGGCTTCGTTTGCGGGCCGCTTCATCGCGCGCAGCACATTGGGACTGGCGTGCTGGAACGGGATATCCAGATAAGGCGTCACCAAGCCTTCGGCCATCAACGGAATCACCGCATCAACGTGGGGGTAGGGATACACGTAATGCAGCCGGACCCAAGGTGTCTGGCCATCGGGCGTGCGCAATTTGCCCAGTTCGCGGGCCAGATCGGTCATATGTGTGCGGACGGGGTTGCCCTTCCACAAGCGCTCTTCATGACGCACGTCCACGCCATAGGCCGAGGTATCCTGGCTGATCACCAGCAATTCGCGGGTGCCTGCTGCCACCAGCTTTTCGGCCTCGCGCAGCACCGCATCAATCCGGCGGCTGGCCAGCTTTCCGCGCAGTGACGGGATAATGCAGAAAGCGCAAGCATGATTGCAGCCTTCGGAAATCTTGAGGTAGCTGTAGTGGCGCGGGGTCAGCTTGACATCGCCGGGTTCAGCCTGCGGGATCAGATCGATATATGGCCCCATGTTGGGCGGCGCGGCTTCGTGGACCGCCTCGACCACCGCTTCATACTGGTGCGCGCCGGTGACGGCCAGAACCTGCGGGAAGCGCGCGCGGATGGCATCGGCTTCGTTGCCCATACATCCGGTCACAATCACACGGCCATTTTCGGCAATCGCCTCGCCAATGGCTGCAAGGCTTTCTTCCTTGGCAGAATCAAGGAAGCCGCAAGTGTTGACCAGCACCACATCGGCACCGGCATAATCTGCGCTCATCGCATAACCATCCGCCCGCAGACGGGTAAGGATGCGTTCTGAATCAACGAGCGCCTTGGGGCAGCCAAGGCTGACCATGCCGACTTTGGGAGCGTCAGGGATTTCGCGCGGGGGAGTTTGCGTTGCCATAATCAGGCGGCCCATAAGGCAAAACGGTGTCCGCGTCACGCACGTTGGCACATGATTGCCAAGCGGCGTTAACGGGCGTAGCAGGTTGGTCTGCGGGGCGCGGAAGAAAGAATACTATGGGTCCGGTCAACTGGCTTGCCGTCTTGGGTGCTGTCATCGCTGCGCTTGCCGTTTCGGCGGCATGGTATGGCCCGATGTTCGGGCGTGCGCGGCTGGAAGAAGTGGGGCCGGGCAATCTCGGGATCCGCCGTTCGCCAGCGCGCACTGCAGCGATTACCACAGCCTTGCTTTTCGTGTCGGCGACAATGATGGGCCACATGTTTGCGCGGGTGGGCACCGATACGTTGGCGGTGAAGTGGTGGCTCTATTTCATGATGTCAGGCGGACTTGCCATCGCCTTTGTGATCCCTTCATTATGGATCAGTTACACGCACCAACGCATCAGCACGCGGCTAGCACTGATTGATGGCGGCTATTGGTTAGCCACCTACCTTGCGATGGGACTAGCGTTTTTGGTACTTGGCTAAACCTTTGTCGGCACAATTTCGACGATGACATCGCCTTGCTGCAAGACGCTCGCTGCATCGTCCCAAAATCCGATGGCCTTGCCGTTGCGATTGATACGCAAACCGCGCCCGCCCGTACTCAACGCCGAAAGCGGCCCGCCGATTTCGCCGGGCCTTACATCACGCTCAACCAACTGCACACGGCCTTCAATCGAGGCAAGGTCGGTAAGGTAATCAGCCACATGCGTGCCGTGGGCTGATCCTGCCAGCAGCAGTCCGGTGAAACGTACAGGATTGATGACCGCGCTGGCGCCCGCCTGCCGCGCCAGCCCTTCGTTATCGACCGCGCGCACTACTGTGCTGATTGGCACGCTGGGGGCAAGATGCCGTGCGGTCAACGTGATCAGGATTGATGTATCATCGCGTCCGGCACTAATCAGAACGGCTGAAGCGCTGCCGATGCGGATATCCAGCAGCGTGGCATCGCGGGTGGCATCGGCGGCCATCACATTGCAACCAAGTCCTGCTGCAATCGTAAGCCGATCTTCGTTCGGATCAAGCACCACGATCCGTCCAGGCTGCGTGCCGCGCGCAATCAGTTCTGCTACGGCTTCCGAACCTGAGACGCCAAAGCCAAGGACGATGATATGATCGGTCAGGTTCTTCTGGATCTGCGCCATGCGCCACCTTTCCCAGGTTCGCTTGATAATGAAATTGTAGGCTGTGCCGACAAAGATGAACAGGACCGCAATTCGGATTGGTGTGACGATCACAGCTTCGATCAAGCGCGACCTGTCACTAACAGGTGCAATATCACCGAACCCTGTGGTAGTGATCGAAATCATCGTGAAATAGACAACATCGAGAAAGCTGATCACGCCATCATGCGTGTCTTTCAAACCCGCACGATCAAACCAGTGGACCATAACCACAAACATGATCAGCGCAAACGCTGCGCCCAACCTGAGGCTAAGATCGGCCCAGACCGGCACTTTCAACGCGCGCCGCAGCAGATTTACCGGGTCGCGCCCACTGGCCCCCTTGCGACGCAGCCCGTGCAAATCCAGCCGCATTATAAACGCGGCGGCAAATAGAGTTCGGGATTGCGCGGGATGTTGTTGCGGCGCAGTTCGAAATGGACGGTCGGACTTTTTACTTCGCCACTTTTGCCGACCAAAGCAATGCGTTCACGTGCCGTAACCACTTGCCCCTCCTTCACGGTCATCGAGCCGAGATAGGCGTAAGCGGTGACAAAGCCGCTACCATGATCGATCAGGATCAATTGGCCGAAGCGTTGGGGTTCATTTCCGGCATAGATTACCGTGCCCGCTGCTGCGGCGCGCACTTTGGTGCCATAAAGTGCGGCCAGATCAATGCCGTTGGACGGGATGCCCCCGCGCAAATCGCCAAAGCGCGAAACGATCGCCCCCTCGGTTGGCCATTGCATGCGCGGCGCGTCGGACTCTCGCGGTGCCAAGCTTGCGCGGGGCGTTGGCGCGGGGCGTGGTGAGGGGGCAGGGCGCGGGGCCGGTTTGGCGACGGGCGTTTCGCGCCCGCCCTTGGTTTCGGGGCGGCGCAACACTTGGCCGATGCGGATGACATAAGGGCTGGGAATGCCATTGGCCGCGCCCAGCACTGCCATGTCCACGCCCCAACGCTTTGCAATCGAAGCGAAAGTATCACCGGCTTCGACTGTATAGCTCCACGAGACAATGGGCCCGCGCACGCTCTGCTGCGCGGCCAGCGGCGCGGCCACCATCAATAACAAAGCTGCGGCGAGCCGCCCTTTCAAAGCAAAGGCACCAGGCGGGTCAATCCGCCCATATAAGGGTGCAGCACTTCCGGCACGTCCACCGATCCATCCTCTTGCTGGTAGTTCTCCAGAACTGCCACCAGTGTGCGGCCCACCGCAAGCCCCGAACCGTTCAGAGTATGAACGAATTCGGTGCTTTTTTCGCCTTCAGGGCGATACCGCGTGTTCATCCGGCGCGCCTGGAAATCGCCGCAGTCGGAGCACGATGAAATTTCGCGATAGGCCGCTTGCCCCGGCAGCCACACTTCCAGATCATAGGTCTTGCGCGCGGTGAAACCCATGTCGCCGGTACACAACAGCATCTTGCGATAGGGCAGGCCCAGCGCCTGCAACACGCCCTCGGCACACAGCGTCATCCGCTGATGCTCGGCCTCGGATTCCTCGGGCCGCACGATCGAGACAAGCTCGACCTTCTCGAACTGGTGCTGCCGGATAAATCCGCGCGTATCGCGTCCGGCAGAGCCTGCTTCGGACCGGAAGCACGGCGTCAGCGCCGTCATTCGCAAGGGCAGCGCTGCGTCGCCAAGGATCTGTCCCTGCACGGCATTGGTCAGGCTGACTTCGGCAGTGGGGATCAGCCAGCGGCCATCAGTGGTCTTGAACAAGTCCTCGGCAAACTTGGGCAATTGGCCTGTGCCAAACACCGCCTCATCCTTCACCAGCAGTGGCGGGATGCATTCCAGATAACCGTTCTCGCCGGTTTGCCGGTCCAGCATGAACTGCGCCAGTGCGCGGTGCAGGCGGGCCATGCCGCCTTTGAGGAACGTGAACCGCGCGCCCGCAATCAGCGCGCCCGTTTCGAAGTCCAAACCAAGGACGGGACCAAGATCGGCGTGTTCTTTTGGTGTGAACGCAAATTCACGTGGAGTGCCCCAACGGCTAACCTCGACATTGTCCGCCTCATCCGCGCCTGCCGGCACACCGGCAGCGGGCAAGTTCGGCCATGCGCTAAGTGCCGTGTTCTGTTCAACCGTGAGGCGGCGCTCATCTTCTTCCAGCGCGGGCAATTCGGTTTTCAGCGTTGCAACTTCCGCCTTGAGCGCCTCGGCAATGTCCTTTTCGCCTTTGCCCATGGCCGCGCCAATGGCCTTCGAAGCTTCATTACGCCGGGCCTGCACCTCCTGCATCCGCGTCGCATTATCGCGGCGCCGGGCGTCGATTACGAGGATGGACTGGGCAACAGGCTCCACCCCGCGCAGGGCGAGGGCGGCGTCAAAGGCTTCGGGGTTTTCCCGGATCAGGCAGATATCATGCATGCGCGGGCTATGCCGCCTTGATCCGCACTAGGCAAGCAGGGCCATTACACGGCTGCCATTTCCGCGTGCAACCAAGCCTTCGATCATGGCTGCGCAGGTTTCGCGGTCGGCCCGATGTGTCCTGACGCTATAAGACAGAAAGAGGGGCGCTAGCGTTTTGCGCCAGCGCCCCTGCAATGCGACCCTTCAGGGCATTTCTTTAACGCGTTCATCGCGTCATCTGAAAATCTGCGTCAATGCAAAAATGATGAGCCAAAGTGCGCAAGATATCGGAATAGCATTTACGCATCCACGAGATGTCTTCGCGCTCATAGCTTGGCATTTTGCTTCGTTTTGATCTCCAGCCTTAAACAATGCTTGCGACTGCATTCAGATCCACAAATGCTAATCCGTAGACAGCGGTTTGCAGTAGGAATACAGTGCGCCATGTTTACCTTTCCGCGGAACTTGTCTCATATTGTCCAGAAGGATTGCGTCCCACCCACCCGAATCGCGTTATAAGCGAAGGAAAAGCCCCAAACATGTAAATGTTTGTAAAATACAAATTAGGGGATGGAGATGTGTGATTGTTGGCGGCTATTTGAACGCTCAAAAAAATAGGGACGCAACCACATGCGGATCGGGGTCGTTGACGACGACGAGGCCACAATCGCTTTCATTTCACAGGTGCTCACAAATAGTGGGCATTCTTGCGTTACCTTCCGCCGTAGCAGCGACGTGATTCCAGCGCTGCGGGATGACACCTTCGATTTGCTCATCTTTGACTGGAACATGCCTGAATTGACAGGCCTTGATCTGGTCACGTGGGCGCATTCCAATATCGTCCCATGTCCCCCTATCATCATCCTGACCAACCGTTCTGACAAAGAAGACATTGCCATGGCTCTCAATGCCGGAGCGGATGACTTCATCATCAAGCCCGAATCAGCAATTGTAATTGCCGCGCGCGTTGATGCTGTGCTGCGCCGCAGCCACACGACACCTTCCACTGCGCGGCTTGATCGGTTCGGTCCTTATAGCTTTGATCGTCAAGCTGAGCACGTAACGCTGCATGATCAGGAGATTGTTCTTACGAGCAAGGAGTTTGCCTTGGCGCACCTCTTCTTCGGCAACCTGCATAAGCCTTTATCAAGACGGTACATTATGGAGAAGGTCTGGAAGTCGATAGCAGACATATCGACGCGCACTCTGGATGTGCACGTTTCGCGCATCCGTTCAAAGTTGCAGTTATGTGCAGATAACGGCTATCGCCTCGAAACCGTGTTTGGTTTCGGCTACAGGCTTGAGACATGCTGATAATCAGGAACGCTAACTTCGCGATATTGGCAAGCCTTGCCGCAATAACCCCGGTTCTGGCGTCTGCCGTTTCGGGTAAAACGCCAACGGCAATTGCAGCGCCTTCGTCAGAAGATAGCGTGACCTATGAGATTAAACGCGGAGAAAATCTCTTTACGCTTGCCGAGCGATATCTTGAACCCGTCGGTGCTTACCGTACGGTGCAGAAACTGAATCGTATCGCAGATCCCCGGCGCATCGCGGTTGGCACGCGCCTGCGCATTCCGCTTACCATTCTGCGCGCCGAGGGCCTTTCAGCCCGCATTCTGGCGATGCGCGGGACAGTTCGTATTCTCCAAAATGGCGAACCAGTTGACGCGAAGACTGGCTCGGACCTGCCGCAGGGCACGGTGATAGAGACTGGCGATGACGGGTTCATAAGCTTGTCCCTGCCCAATGGTTCGCGCACCAGCTTGCCAACCCTCAGCCGTCTTTCGATCATTCACTTGCGCCGTTTTTTGCTTACGCGCAGTATCGATTATGATTTTCAGGTTGAGGCAGGCAAGGCCGATATCAAGGCGGCACCGCTTGGCCCCGGTAACGGCTTTTTCAGGATCAGAACGCCGCGCTCGGTAGCCGCAGTGCGCGGCACAGAGTTTCGTGTCGGGATAAAAGACGCCGCTTCGCTAACCGAGGTTCTTGAAGGGACGGTTGCCGCCGGGGTGACCGAGCAGACAGCGCAACCGTTCGAAACAGGTTTCGGTGCCGTTGTGGCTGACGGCCGCGTAACCAAAGAAGCACTGCTTGCTGCGCCGTCCTTGATCGCACCGGGGAAGGTACAGGTTGATCCGCTGGTGCGTCTGGCATTTGAACCGGTATCCGGCGCTTTGGCTTATCATCTTCAGGTCGCAGCGGATGCCAGTTTTGGCAACGTCATCGCCGAAACCCAAACGCAAGCTCCGAATTTTGAACTGGCTGATATTCCCAATGGCGGTTTGTTCGTGCGCGCAAGTGCGATCGCCAAATCAGGTCTGGAAGGGATGACCCAGACGTATTCGATGCGGCGTTCGCTTACCGGTCTTGGCGGATCGGCAAACGTCGATCCGGACCGGTTGGCCTTCAAATGGGGCGGTCCGGGTGAGGGGCGTCGGCTTTACCGTTTCCAACTGGTGCGCGACCAGAGCAATGGCGTGCCAATCGTGGATGAACCGGGCCTTGAAGGTGATGGCATTTCGCTGCGCGGGCTTGATCCGGGGACCTATCTCTGGCGCGTCGGGGTGCGGCAATTTGCCGATGGTGAAGTCACCGAGAATTGGCTGCCGTTTGAAAAGATCATCATCACCGCGCCGGAGCGTTAAAGTTTGCTGCGGCGTCGGCTTCATTTTGAATGGTTTCTCGTCGCGTTTCTAGCTTGCCTGTTTGTCGTCGTTGCAAGCTTGCAGTCGTGGTTTGGCAGCCTTGATAACCGGATCTATGATTTGGCGTCCGGTCTTGCCGCGCCGCCCGCTGACGAGCGTATCCTGCTGGTCGAGATCGACGAAGCCAGTTTGCGCGAACTTGGACGATGGCCGTGGACGCGCGACAAGCACGCCCGCGCGCTGCAAACTATCGCGCGCTACCGTCCTGCCGCGATCGCCTATGACGTCTTGTTTCTTGAAGCCTCGCCCGAAGACGCTGAACTTCATGACGCACTGATCACGGCGCAACCTATTTACTTGCCAGGGATCGTTGAGGACGGCGTTGATCGCGTTGTGACACCGCCCGCACTGATTGCTACAGGCGCGACCAAAGTCGGCATTTCGCTACTACTTCCCGATAGCGACGGTATTGTGCGGCGTGCAGAGAAGAGCCTGCTGATCGAGGGAAGACAGGTTGACCAGTTGCCGACCTTCCTGACCCATGGGGTGAAGATGGCCAACGCAGGCAGCCTTGCACCCAACGAACGCTTCCTCATTGCTTATAACCCCAACCACGCGTTTCGCCGGATATCCTTTGCCAGTCTTACAAAGGGCGAAGTCCCGGCCAACATGGTCGCGGGCAAATTCGTGCTGGTGGGGGCAAGTGCCGCGGGCATGGGCGATTTTCATTCGGTTCCGATTGCCTTCGGCTCACGGATGGCAGGGGTCGAGGTACAGGCCAATGTGTTGAACACTTTGCTGGGGGGCACCGCCATTGCAACACTAGCGCCGAGCTTAATGGCGGCCATTGCGCTTATCCCGCTGCTCATTCTGCTGGCGGCCTATCTGCGCCTCCCTCCGGGCCGCAATCTCCTGCTGGCGACGGGTTTGGCGGCCGGAACCTTGCTGCTTGCAGTCGCGCTGCTCCCCGCCACGCGGCTTTGGTTACCACCTTCTGCGACACTTGTAGGACTGCTGCTTGTCCACGGTTTATGGGGTTGGCGCCGCCTGAACGCGGTCAACGGGTTTCTGATTTCACAGGCTGACGCATTGCAAAGCGAACCCGGAGTGCTGGCCGGGTTCGATAGCCCCCGCGTGTTCGGCGACGTCATTGAGGCCGAGGCCTTCCGTCTCGAAGCGGTGATCAGCCAAGTACGGAAACTCCGTGGCTTCATCGAGCGCGTCATTGAACGCCATCCTGATGCCTTATTCGTAGTCGATTCCCAAGATCGCGTGGTTCAACGAAACCAGGCGGCAGCCGGTTTGGTGGGCCATGCCGCAATCGGACAGCCAATTAGCGAAGTGATCGACGCTGTTTCGCCTGAAGCGGCGGTTGTCGGCTTGCCACTACGGGGCCATAGCGGTCGCTGGCTGTTGATGGCGGAAACCACAGTGGATAACCGGCATCGTATTGTATCGTTCACCGATATTACCGAGTTGCAACGTGCGGGCGAAGAACGCGACGATCTGCTCCAATTCCTCTCGCATGACCTTCGTGCGCCAAACGCTGCGACCGTATGGCTTTTGGAAGCAGAGGAAATGGGAGGCGAAGGCCAAAACCAGACTGAATTGGCAAAACCATTGCGTGATCGCATTCAATCCAATGCCCGTCATGCTTTGCGTCTGGCTGACAATTTCGTCCAGTTGGTTCGCGCACGCCGCCGCCCGCTCATCCAACAACCGGTCGATCTGTGCGATGTCGCTCGCGAAGCTGCCGATATGGTCACAGCATTTGCCCGCACACGTGGCGCCACGTTGCAAAACAACAGCGATCCGGGCGAACTCTGGGTCTTGGGCGATCACGGCATGTTGTTGAGGGCGGCGATCAATTTGCTGGATAATGCGGTAAAGTTCGCGCCGGAAAATGCGGTTGTCGTCTATGCGGTGAAACAAACTGACGGCAAGGCCATCCTGACAGTCGTCGGTCCAGGACCCTCGATGCCCCAAGGCAGGCAGGAAGATCCTTTCGCCCTTTATGCCGAGGGTCGAAAAGCAGGCAATCAGAGCAGTATCGGTTTGGGGTTATCGTTTGTCCAGACCACAGCCGAGCGCCATGGCGGTAAAGCCATCTATCTCTATCATGAAGGCTACGGTGCAGAGTTCCAGATGAGGCTCCCGACCGCTCTTCTGGTCGATTGACCTTAATTCTTGCCGGTTCGCCGTGTCTTGCCAGCTAATGTTGGCGCGTTCAGAAGCGCAACTGCGCTTTCGGACAGAGCTGTTATGCTATCCTGCACTCTGCTCCTGCAATGCTTCTCCTCGGCCCAAACCCGTGTTGTGCCGGGCTGCCCGTCCGCGTAAACGGCGATGGTTAGGCGTTGGAGTCGATAGGGGCAGGACTGCAAGAACCCTCGTTTCTTCGGTAGCGAAATTGCTTCGCCTGCGGCATTGTCTATTGCAATTTGCGCGCTGCGCTCGGCAATGGCAACTTCAACGTGAATCCGGGCATCGGCCGAAATCGTGTGGCCTTGTTGCACGAGGGCACGTGCGACCGCCGCTTGCGCCAAGCTACTCGCGCCATCCGCTCCAACAGATGATGCGACGACGGAGACAGGTGCGTTAGCTTCTATCGCAGAGCCCGTAATTCCGGTTTGCGTCGCGATTTGGCCGGCGCAACTAGCCGTGCACAGTGCCAAGACGGGAGCGTAGAGGCGGGAGGATCTGGAATTCATTGTTGTTCTCAATTCGTCCAAGAATGTCACTCTACGGGTTTGGCGCGCATGGGTGAAGACAATACTTCGCCAAAATCGGTTTGATCGGCGTTCTGCCTGACCAACATGCGTTAGGGGGTGACCGTTGAGCGCATGGGGTCAAACTTGGATCGGCTGGCGTGATTTTGTCCGGATCAGGTAAGGAATTTGGCAGAAGAATCAATTTTGGCGAAATAAAGCGCCATCGCATTGCGGGCCTTTTCGGTGATTGTGATGAAACTGCGGCGGCGGTCGCTTTTGTCGGCGACCCGCTCAAAAAGGCCGGCTTCCGTCATGAGGCCGATCCAACGCAGCGCGGTAGTCGACGGGACGCCCGAGGCGATGCAAAGCGAGGTGACCGAAATTGGAGTGCCTTCAGCCCGAGCGGCTGTAAGTTCGAGCAGCATGTCCCACGCGGGGTCGCTGAATAGAGATTCATCGAAGAAGTGCGCGCGCATTCGGCGCTGCCGGAGGATTTGGCGCACCAAGCGAGGGTGGGGTTCAGTGACGCTCGTCTCGTTAGCGCGCCGGTCGCTGGGATTGTTCAAGGTGCCGGTTACGTCGTTGAGTATGCGTTCGGCCCGCCGTTTCTCTGCCAACTTAAAGCCTTGGTCACCTTCGATAAAAGTGGCTGCTGACATAGTGTTGTTCATATGCTCACCCCTTGCGGTAAGTCGTTGGCCACGTTTACCGAGAATTGGCCGCGCTTAAGCATCGAGCCAAAAGGCACAAGCATGCGCTGGCAATTGAGCCATTCCCAAACGGTGGCGTCATCGATGACCACTGGCATCTGCGGTGAAACTTGTTTTACCGGGCCTGATGATCGTTTCTGGAGCAACGTGAACTCGGGGCCACGTAGGGTGGTGCGCCAAAGTCCTGCTAAGTAAATTGGCACGGGCAGTGTTGACGACACCCAGATTTTCGATTCCGCACCAGATGTTGTGCTTCGCAATCCGATGCGATTTACGATTACAACAGCGCGCTGCTCGTGATTGAATTTGCCAAGGCGAGGCAGAAGATCATGACGCCACGCGGTCCTCCAAAGAGAGGCCGTTCTTGTTGCGGCCATACTCCAGACCATTTCGCGAGCGCTGATAGCAGACCGGTTGGTGTAAACCACGATGGCCCTGTCACCCGGAACAACAACCCGATCTTCGCAATCAGCGCCTTCAAGGTAGCATTCCGGAAGCACACCCTTAAGTGCCGCCGGCTTGAAATATGCAATTCCAGATTGCGAGTTGTCCGGGCAGCGTGCAGTCGCACCCGACCCGATCGGCTTGAATTCTTGTTCGACGCTGCTGAACAGCGGTAAAAGCGGTTGCATTACGCGACACCATTTTGCGACTTGTCACTGTAAATGAACTGCAGCGGCTTTTTCTTCCAGCACAGAATGCTTCTTGAAAGCGCTATGTTACAACGATTTACACCTCGAACCAAAAATCTCGTAACCTTGAGATCTATCTGCCTGTATCGCGCTTGGCGTTCTCTACAGTGCTTCACGAATGAAGCATCTTTATGGGTGCTCGGGATAATGATGGGAGATCGCTGAAAATGAAAACCACAGGTTTATGCACAAACGGTCCAAGAGGGGCAATGCTTTGGCTTCGTGATGGGAGCACCTTGGTCATCGATACAACAGACGATTTGTCAGAATACTATGATCTTGTCGTCATTGCGGAGGGAATACGTTTCGATGCGTCCCTTGTTCTGCACACAATTACACCAGCCAACGAGAAGCCTGAAAGTTTTTTCAAGTCTGGAGACAGCTGAGGCCGATTCCGTTGGCGGGGAACATGCTTGCCCGGCGCGCAATGGGACGGTCTATGGCCTGAGGTGCCGATCACGATGACATTTGCATTCCATCGGATCCTGCTGATTTCCTCACGCCCTATGACATCGGTCGAAGATTTTGCCCCGTGGCGTCTATAGCCACGGGGCAACGGGGGTTATTACTTGACCAGGTCATTCATCTTGCGGGCGACAGCGTCGCGGCTGCCAAGGCCTACGGCCAGCGCAAACGCAACGGCAGAGCCAGCGGCAATAGCACCGAAAGCATAATCGACGATTTGGCCGCCAATGTTCATCTGCTTCAGGCCGATGAACACGAAAAGGCCGATGGTCAGCCAGTTGACCAGTGCAGGCGCGATACCATCACCGGCTGCGGTGGCGATAAGCCCCTTTAGCACGCGGGCCAGAATGACCCCGGCTCCGATCAGAACAGCACCGAATGTCACATTGGCGCCCTGTTCAAGGATTGTTTCCACGATGCGCGTCAATTCCGGGAAGCCCAGCATGCGGGTGGCAGCGATTGCCATGAACAGCATGATCGCGATTTGGACGATGGTGGCAAGAATGCCGGAAATGCTTTTGCCTTCAGGCATGATGCCCATCGCCGTGACAGAACGGTCCAGCCCGAGCCCGGGCAGCACTTCCTCGATCATCTTGCCCACCCAGCGGGCGATAACATAGCCCAGCCCCAGCAACAGGCTGGCGCCGATGATCAGGGGTACTGCGCCCAGGATGAGTTGGAGCATGCTTTTGGCAGGAACAGTGATCGACGGAATGTTGAGCACATCAAGCGCGGCGATGCCAACGGGCACAATGATAAGAACAAACACGATCGTGCTAAGCGTCTTGCTGATTGTGGCGTTACCGGTCACCGCTTCGGCACCGCCAAGGTTTGCCCATTTGTCGAAGTTGATTGTCAAGAGCGTTGTGGCGACGATATCGCGCACGATCTTGGCAATCGTTCCGCCAACAAAGAAAATGAGCGCCGCACCGAGGATTTTCGGGACAAACGAGACGAAGCTGTTGATGAGTCCCTGAACCGGTCCGATAACGCTGTTCAGGTTCAGCGCCTGAAGGATAGCGACGAGACCGAAGAGCCAAATGAACAGCGAGACGATCCGCCCCAGCGAAGCGCCGACGCTTTCACCTGATGCCGCCGCTTTCTGGAAAAGCGGCACCTTGTCGACGAGTTTGGCGAATGACCATTTGGCAGCCTTTGCAAGTACCCAAGTGACTGCAAGGATCAAGGCAACTGCCAGCACTTTTTGCACCAGCGACGCTGCCAGCGTCGCATCGAACTGATAAGTTCCCATGGATAAATTCTGCATAAAATACCCCGTTAACAGCCATAATGAATAGCAAAACCAATTCGACGCATTAAAGCGCCAAGCAACCCATGATGGGGGAGCCTAGTTTGATGTGCCAAGACAAGCAATCCGTCAGCTTGTTAAACGGAGGCTGATTCAATCGTTGGTATGTAAATAGTTGTAACGTGATTGTGCGTATTCTTCTTTTAAGTCGGGTTAATAATCTAGATATGATCAATAAAAACAAAATGCTATAATCACCATTAGGGCATTTGGCGCAGATCGCGGCTGAGGGTCAGCAGAGTGTTTAGGCCGCGTTGACAAAAGAGGGATTCCCATCTGGCCCGAATTCCGATGAGGAGCAGTCGTGGGGTGTGGAGACTTGTCGGATGGGAAGTGGGAACTGTTCGA
>NZ_LJHY01000017.1 GCF_001295795.1 Novosphingobium sp. AAP83 | reverse complement strand
ATTGAATCAATCAATCGTTCCCACCGCAAGTGATTTAATAGGTCCTGAGCCTAGAAAAATCGAGCTCACCGTTCTTGATGTTTGTTGTATTCAAGAAGACGATCCCAGCGTCTTTTATATCGTCTCCGCTGGGATAGTTCGAGGAACGATCCCCATTTATCAATTCGGCGATTTCTGCCAATCTAGTTACGTTTATGCCGCCTAGTGCCAGTGGGTCGCCAAACATCTCATAAAAGATGGCCTGACCAAGGGCGTTGAGGCGGGAGAGGGCCTCGGCGCGCTTGCGTCGCAGCGCATCCGTTTGATCCAAGATCGCCGCAATCTGCCGTTGCTCCGGCAGGGGTGGGAGGGGGATTTGAAAATCGGCAAGCGCCTTCGGGCTAAGTCGTGGGAGATTTGCTCCCGACGACCTTGAGTTGGCGAAATCCACCATTCTTGGTTGGCGGAGGAAGTAAGCCAGATACCGCTTATCTAGGTCCGGCCCTACCTTCACCGGCAATATGTCTGTGCTGCATATCCCGGCAAAATCAGGCAAAGCGATCTTTGCCAAATAGGGGCGCAGTTTTCCGTAAAGCAGATGTTCTGGGCCAAACTGGAATTTCATGCTCGCAAGCTCGCCATTCGCGACGGGTTCAGACGAAATGATCCGTCCGCCACTTTCGATATGCTCGAGGCCGAGATATGGCGTCCCTGCGACTATCTTCTCGGGAGCGATCCCGTCGCGCTCTATCGCAGCGACTTCGCCAAGGCGTGCCAATTTCACGCCAGCATCTCCTCAAGCGCGGTCAGCCCCTTGGCGATCTCCGCCTCCAGATCGCGCAGTTCCTTGATGATAGCCTTGGGCGTATCGTGCTTCACCTCGGTATGAACCACTTCCTTGTAGCGGTTGAGCGACAGGTCATAACCCGCTAAAACGATGTCCGCCTTGGCCACCATGAAGCTTTGCGCGGTGCGTGGGCGGTCTGCCTCAGCCGCCTTGTCGTTCCAGCGCGCCAGCAGATCCGGCAGGTTGTTCTTCTCAAGCTCGCCATCCGTCAACGCGCGTTCGGGCGCGGGGCCGAGAAGGCCATCGTCCAGAAGCGGCGTGCGCTTGTCATCCAGTGACCAACCATCGGCCTGCATATCATAGTACCAGACGTGATCGGTGCCGCCTCTCCCGGTCTTGGTGAAAATCACAATTGCGGTAGAAACCCCCGCATAAGGTCGAAACACACCCGAAGGCAGCGAGATGACCGCGTCCAGCTTGTGATCTTCCACCAACAGGCGACGAATGGCCTTGTGCGCCTTGGACGATCCGAACAACACGCCATCGGGCACCACCACCGCCGCCCGGCCTCCGGTGGAAAGCAGGCGCAGGAACAGGGCGATAAACAGCAGTTCGGTCTTCTTGGTCTGCACCACCTTGAGCAGGTCCTTGGAACAGCTCTCGTTGTCCAGACTGCCGGCGAAGGGCGGGTTGGCGAGGATCAGGGAATACTTCCCGGCATCGTCGCTGCTACCCTCGGCCATGCTGTCACGATCGAAGATGCGCGGTTCCTCGATGCCGTGAAGCATCATGTTCATTGCGCCCAAGCGCAGCATGGTCTCATCGAAGTCATAGCCGGTGAAGGCGTGCTTCTCGAAGTGTTTGCGAGTCGTATCGGTGTGAAACAGGTCCGGGTGGTTCTGCCGCAGATACTCCGCCGCCATCATCAGGAAGCCCGCCGTGCCCGCCGCCGGGTCGCAGATCGTGTCAGTCGGCTTGGGCGCCATCATCCGTACCATGAGATCGATGATATGGCGCGGTGTGCGGAACTGGCCATTCTCCCCAGCGCTGGCGATTTGCGAGAGCAGGTATTCGTAGACATCGCCCTTGGTATCCCGGTCCTGCATCGGGATTTCGTCCAGCCCCTGCACAAGCTTGTCGAGCAACGCGGCCTTGTTGGACGAGAACGCGAGCCGCGCGCCCTTCATGTGGCCTGCCATCGTCGATTCCGCGCCGCCCAGCGTGCGCAGGAACGGCATAACGTGATCCGCCACGATTTCGTACATCCGTTCCGGCTTCTCGTTCTTGAAGCGGGACCAGCGCATCAGATCGTAAGGGCAGCCGTCAACGCCCTCGCCGGTTTGAGGGTCCTTGCGAAAACCGGGCGTCGCCAAGCCGTCAGTCCCTTCGGGAAAGATCACACGTGCGACCGGGCGATTGAGCGCCTGCGCCATCGCTTCCTCGCGCGTCTGGATTTCGTCCAGCCGCTTGATGAACAGCAGATAGGTCAGCAGTTCCACCCCCACCATCGGGTTGGACACGCCCCCTGACCACAGCGCATCGCGCAGCTTGTCGATCTGGCTTCTGATTGTGCCGGTGAGCATGGATTATTCCTCTTCGATCTCTGGCGGCAAATGCCACAGTTTGTGCCACAGCGCGCGGCGCGCCTGGCTCAGGTTGTTGATACGTCGCTCGATGTCAGTGCGCATTTCGTCCGCAAGGCGGAGTTCACTTGCCGCAAACTCGCAGTCTTCTGCGGATGGTATCGGGATCATCAGCGATCGCAACGCGCTGATCGGAAGGGTCCGCACCGTCGCACCGCCGCTCATGCTCTCGAGCTTCTCTCGAACCCACGGCGCAGTCAGCAAGGCGTTGAGAATCTCCGCTGAAGGGACGTGCGGGTTTGGCTTCCAGCGAATGATCGCCAAGCTCTGGGAGATGATCCACGGCTCTTCTGCCAGCATGGCATCCAGCCACCCATTCACATCAACGATGCCGATTATACCGACGTTGCCCTTGATGCTTGCGAGAATGTCACCCGCCGCAACCGTAACGCGTTCTACCGAAGCCTTCTGATCGATGCCAAAAGCCTGCTGGCGCTTAGGTTTGCAGACGAGACCATCGACAATGTCAGACGGCGCAATCTCGAGTGCGGTGATTGGCGGAGCCTCGTCCGGATCGCGCAAGGGAATCGGTGCCTTGCTGCGTTCAATCTCGGCGATGTCGGACAGGCAAACCTGCGGCTGCTCCCTCAGCACACTTTCGACCTGTGCCAGATGATCCGACCGAAGATAGCGCTCTGGCAGCAGGCTGTAGTTTGCCAACGCGAGTTCACCTGCGCTGATCACTTCGGTTCGGGATTCATCGCGCGGGTGGACGCCTTGGAATTGCTCCAGATGCCGTACGATGAGATTTTCCTGCGCACGACCGCTGCTGGTCTTCTCCATCGACCGGCCATCGACAACCCGGATGCCGCTAGCCGGTGAAGGCTCTAAGCGGAGCATGCTGGTCGATACGTTGCTGGCAGGCCAGAACATGCCAGATGGCAGACTGAGAACGGTAGTCGCGTACCGCTCGGTAAGGCCGCGCCGCAGATCAACTTCTTGCTTGCTCTCGCGGAATAGCATCCCGTCCGTGACGATAGTCGAGAATGATTTGGCTGCGTGCGGTGCCAACCGCTCAGCCTGATAGGCTTCGACCGGCATGCCTTTGGCAGGACCATCGGAGATTCGCAGGCCAATCGGTGGCATCGAAATGATATGATCGATGCGGCCAAACGGTGGGCTGCGATCTGGCATGTCCGCAATCGAGTACATAGGCTGATAAGTGCTATCGATAGGGTTGCGGCGATCGACTTTCAGTGTCCGGCAGGCCGCTCGGGCCATCAATGCCACGATAATGCCGATGTCGCGGTCCCCAGCATACAGCGTCACCTCACGATCGCCACTCAGGACCCACGCAAGAGTTGATGAGCTGGGAAAAAGACAGGCACACGAATCTGATATTGGAACATCGACTATGCGCGTGATGGCGCGCGCGAGCGGCAACGACAGATTGAAGCCAAACTGCATTTGCCGATCGTTCGTCAGGCAAGCTGCAAGTTCGGCGGTCCAGTCGATCGGGCCGTGGTTGGCTGAGCGCAAGAACTGGAGCCCTTGTGCAAGGACGTCCCAGTGGGCAGCCGACAGCCCTGGGTCTTCAAACCATTCAGCGGCAGCAGATAGCGCGTCGTGGTCGGACCGAGCGGCCAGTCGGTCCGCCATGCGTCGAAACAGGGGCTCGACCCGCTCTTCAATCCGGTCTTCATGCCACGCAACCAGAAGAGATGACGAAGCAAGCGCAACGTCTGGGCTGGCGAAACCGCGCATGAAGAACATCCGCGAGATCTGGTCGACGATCGTCCCCGACATCAGCGGCGCACCCGCCGCGACTTAGAAATGGGATAGGTGGTGATCAACTGACCACCAGCCTCAACCACTTCAAGCCCGCCTTTATCATGGGCGCGGATGGCAGCCGCTCTGGTCTGGTCAATGGCTGCGATCAGCTGCCGCAAGCCCTTACGATCCAGCCGACAACGGTCGCCCCGCCATTCGCCATGCTGAAGAGCTAGGTTGACGAGATCAGCAGTGATGCCGCGCTGGTTCATTCTGACGTCCATGTGAAGTGTCATCTTGGCCTCCTGCAGCGTAGATGTCACACGATAATCCCCACGTCAACGGATTATTTTGTGATACCTTCAGGTTCCATACCTGCCTCCCTGTCTCAAAATCGACTGCTTCCTGTGCACGCAGCATATCTCCCGCCCTCGATTCGCCCGTTGCCGCTGCCCGCAAGGCCGCATTTCTAACCTCGGATTATCCGGTCTAAGCCTGACCAGAATTAACACTGGAGGCGGGGGCAACGAGCGACAAGCCTGGGGACAGTCGGGGCTTAGGGGCAGATACAAGGGAAGCTACTGCTCGTTCAGCCGCGCCAGACCGACGTTCTAAACCGCAGCTCTTGGGACACTGCGGAACGGCAGCTTCACGGCGACGAAACCGTATAGCCAAAATTCGGATGCGTCGGCGTCGGCTTCCAGCACCGCCCCATGTCGGTCACTCGGCTTGGAATGTTCGATCCCCAATTGCCGACAGTCCGTTATCGGGCGATCATTGTGAAATTTCTTCCGGTGCTAATTTAGCTTCCGTATTCGAGGGCGAAATCCCATTCATTTAAGGACAGCTAGTCTCGCCTGCAATCCCATCGCGGCAGGCACCTGAGCCGCCACCAGTTTGGCCACTATCTCGATGACAGCATCACGCACCAATTGCTGTCTCAGCAGAACGTCGCCATGGTTCGTCAGAACGCAATCCATCAATTCAGCGACAGTGTTGGCATTGCCAGACCGATAGAATCGATCAGATGCATTCATAGCGTGACGGACCCAGCAAACGCCCTCAAGTCGCATATGCCGTCCCGCTTCGGTAGTCAGAAAGTAGCAGAAAGTCTCGAGTTCATCCTCGTCACGCGCCATGTCGCTTTGGGCCCAACGCCGATAATAATCGGTGAGTTCGGAAAGCCGCGCGCGGATTCCATTCTCCTGGCTGAGCGCAGCGTGGGAATGGAGCCCCAAAAGCTTCACAATCATCTGGCGTCCGCGATACCATCGGCGACCGGACGTCCAGTCCGCCGCGAAGGCCGTATCGAGCATGGCTTTCCAAATCGTCATAAAACGATCGACATCCTGCGGTTTGAATGGAAGCAAGAACCAGCAAGCAGCGAGTTGCTCGGTCGCATGATACCCGTTCGGTCCGATCGCCAGAATGGCCTTCCAAAGTGGTCTTTCGTCATCCGCCACTCGGGCCATTACGAAGGTAGGCGCGATACGCAGGATCGCATATCCGAGACCACTGGGAAGATCATATTCTTCGTCATCACTGTCATCATCGCCGGCGTCACCGTCGCGCTCACCCTCCATGCGCCACGCTTCAAATGCCCAAAGATCGTACAGCAACTGATGATTTTCCGGATCAAGCGCGAGCGTGCTGTCATTTTCATGGTCGAGCAACCACGCATATCCGACTTCGAGAATGTGGCTGCTCAGGCCAGCAAAACGTCGCGACTTGCCGCGCAGGCGGGTAGGCCGATGGGCGTGTAGGCGAGCGCGTCGGCGCTCCAGCAAGCGCTCTGCGCGCCGAGCGATATTCGCGGGATCGACCGCTGCGATCGTGGCATTGGTCGCGAAAATGGGCTGCAATCGCAACCGAACAAGCCAGCGTTCCCAGATCCCGGCCCGATCCTCCTCACCGTATCGCGGCGTCAGCCGATCCAGCGCCGCGACGAGCAAAAGCACGAAGTTCAGTCGGTACCAAGCCGGCCCCAACTCTTCTCGGTGCTGGTAGGCTGTCGCCATCAGCGTGTTGATCGCGCCGCGGTCTCTGCTCGACAGAATTTGGACCAAGGTCGCATCCCAGTCGCTCGAATTTTCTGCCGCCAGGGCTGCGTTGAACGCGCCTATCGCCGCAAAGCTCAACGCCTCGTCGCCAGAGATACGATCTTGCTGATCGTCACCTGCCGACGCCCGTTCGATGATGTGCTTGATGAGATTGAGCGCGCGCGCCTTTGCTGGTCCTTGCGCTTTGAGCCACTCACCGCCCCGGGCCACCAACGTCGCGGCCGCGGCTGTTATCATGGTTCGAGACTCTGCTTCTTCCATTACCGGATCATTGATCTGCTTCGGCAATAGGTCGGCGAGATAGTCGCAATCCGCTTCCGCGACCGCACCAGTTTGTGCCAGTATCTTGCGGCATTGGTACGGCAGGGTGAGCGGCTGCAATTTCGTATTGGCTGCAGCCTGATACGCGATCAGGTCCGTCTGCAAGTCGTCCGGATAAATGACCCGCGATACCGGCTCACCGCTTGTCTCATCAACAATCTGCTGCCGATTGGCAGGGTCGAATTCGCTCAGTAGCATGCGCTGCTCGAGCCGCTCCTTCTCATCCTCGGGGATAGGCCATAAGGCGGTGCGGGAGCGCAAATCCGCGGCAAAACCGGCGTCCTGCGCCGCAAGGTCACCGACAATCGCCCTCAGATCGACCTTCCGGTGCGGCGCAAGAACCCAGTCCCGCGCCATGTTGAAGATCGTGTTACCGGTCCGATACCAAGAGAATGTGTCGAAGTTGAAGCCGATATTCTTAACCCGTCCGTGATCCCACCAATACAAATCTTCGAGCCCGATAAGGGGCCTCAGCGGTCCTCGAAACAGGGCCGGTTGGTGTTTGCCCACATTGACAAGTACGCCGAGGATGCCCGTCGATCCTTCCAGGTCGAGCAACCGCTCGCACCACGGCCCGATATCCTCGCCAGCATCGATCTTGAGAACCAGCCACCGCTCAAGCGCGTCTAGCGCGCTGAAGAGCTGGCCGCTGGAGTTCGAATTATGTTGCGACCACCCGAAATGGGACCAGGTGCCGGGAAAAGTTCGAACGACGGAGCCCGAAATCGGAACCGTCAATGCTGGCATCTTGGCATCCTTGGGCGCCTGCGAGAACCAGCGGGCCACAACAAAATCGAGGAGTTGCTTAAGCGCCGCCAAAGCTGCCTCAGGCTGGGCGGTCAAATACGCGAAGAACGGACTTTTCCAAAAGGCCGTCGGGTAGCTGTCATTCTCATATTCCAGCCCGAAGGACTCATCGATGCGCAGCGAGCTGCCATATTCGGTATGAGGCTGATCTTCGATAATGCAGGCGAGCAGCACCTCCGTCGCGACAGCCGTATCGGTATTCATGAGCGGCACCAGGCCATTGGCTTTGAGCACCGCATCGCGAAAAGCATCGATCAGCCGCGCATTGGGGCCCAGCGGCCAGGGCGGCAATTCCCGCCGACTTGATATGAAGGTGGGGGGCGGCGGAGCCCGCCGCCGCGGTGGGCTTGCCTTCTCCCGCGCACGACTCTCTGCTCGGTCCTCGGCGCGCAGGCTGTCGACCCGGGTCTGCGTTGCCTCGGCCATCGGGCGGCGTTGGGCCATTTCTAGCGCAAACGCAGCGACCTCTTTCGGCAAGTCGGGCGCACCGAGGAGCGCGGTCCCGAAGATAAGCTTGCCGGTATCGCCGCCCCCATGAAACTGGCGTGCCGTGCTGATGATCTGCTCGGTTCGCGCCGTCTCCAGCGCAACTGTCGCCATGACGTCCCGGAGCGGCATTGGCTGGTCGCCCAGCATGGTCGGCAAGGACCCAAGCCAAGCCTTGCACACGCGCGCTACAATCGGCGCACCAAGCGATCCGACACGCTCAGCATGAACGTGCAGAAAGCGCCCCATAGGCCCCCAGCGTTCGAGGATCGGAAAGCGCATGTCGGCTTCGAGATAGATGCGCAGGCTGCTTTCCACTGCAATATGGCTGGGTATGCTGGGGACTGTCGCGACATGTAGGAAACGGTGCAGCAGTCGCTTGAACAATGCCCCATCATTGGCAAATAGCAGCTCAATCCGGTTTTCAAGGTGATGATCGAGGCGGGCATCGAGGCACAGAGCATCGAGCAGAATGTCGCTCGCCTCGACATTGCTTGCTGCGGTCACCTGTTCAAACGCATGGTCCCACCCCCCATGAGCCTGGTCCGGCTGGGACAGCAGAAACTGACCAAGCAAGCGCAGCGCCGAAATCCAGAGAGGCTGAGGCGCCAGCGCGGCCCACTCCCCCACATCGTCGGCGATTTCCTTCAGGCGCTGATACCGTGCCCAATCCGAGGCGAGATCGTGGCCAAATTCTAGGCGATTGCGTTAATTGACCTGGAGGGGCAACTCGTTAGAGCGCAGATCGAACGCGGCGAGATCGCCAGTTGCGAGGTCGCTGATTGCGAAGCTCCGTTCGAACGCCGCATCCCGTATCGCCAATTGTACAAGGAGCCGTTGGAGCTGGGTTGTCGCAGCCCCGCTGGTCCAACGTGTCCATAGACGATCGGCGATTTCGGCAGTCGAGGTCGGAGCGTCGGTAGCGTCTTCGCGGAATGAGGATTCGGCGGTGACCACCCAGCCGAGCGTTTTGAGATTGGCAAAGAGCGGCAGGATGGCCGGATCATTGGCGATCCAGGCAAGTTGCGGGACGCTGCGCAGGGCTCCGCGGATAGCGGCGGCTGATAGGGCCGGCACAGCCTGAACAGGGGCATCGGCAAGCGAGACATTTGCGCGAAGCTGATTTTCAAACCCCGACTGTGTGATGAGGACGACACGCCACGCACTGTTCGTGGCGCGAAGCGACAGCAGCGCCGTAAGCTTGCCGAGACTGGCGCTATCAAGTCGCTCGAGAGAATCGAGAATTAGAATCTTATCGTCGCCCGGACTACGATCGAGGATGAGGCCGAGCTCTTGATCTAGTCCGATCGCCGAGCGACCCGCCGCGTTCAATGCAGCGCGCAGCGTATCAGGCCCAAGCCAGATGTGGGTTGCACCGAAGAACTCCTGTTCCAGAAAACGGGCGACCAATGCCGATTTGCCCGTGCCGGATTCGCCTATGACGATGCACACTCGCGATGCGCGCAGCCGGTGCGACAGTCCCGCCGTTTCACGTTGCCGATCAACAACATGACCGTTAGGAAGGGCGACCTCGATTGTGGCGCGCTGGTCGATCGATAGATTGCGTAGCGAGAGCCAGGACGCCGCTATGCTGGGGTGTGCCTTCAATCCGAAACGGGTGGAGAGGTCGCCGAGTAATCGTGGCAACCGAATGATGCCGCTTCCCAGGCGCGCGCTCTCGGCAGTCTGGACCAGCGCTTCCCACAACGCATCCGCGTTGTTCTGCGTTTCAGAAACCAGCGCCGTCCGGCAGCGCTGCTTGGCCTGCTCCAGGTTGGTTGAGGGGCTCAACTGAAAATCGAGCGGATAGAGATGAAGCCTGGCGATCAGCGCCAAGGTCTCCGCCTCGTCCGGCGGAGACCCGTTTTCGTCTCCTGGCTCATGCACCGAGTCGAAGATTTTGCGGTGCTTTTGGCTGGCGTTGATCCGTCCCATGGCCAGCGCCGGGGCCGGATCGTCACACCATGTCTTGAGGTCTGACCAGATCGCGTCGAACGCTGTGTTGCGTCCGCGGGTTACAAGCCCGATGTGATCGGTCGAAGCGTTGAATGGCGACGGTGCCCGCCACAGCGCCCATGAAGCCTCGATGAAGTCTCTCGGCAATCCCGATGCCGTCACCTGCACGTTGCTCTTGCAAGAGAGCGCAAGATGGCGTGCTTTTCCGTCCGGACCCGATCCCACGCAGACAAGGTCATCGATTATCCAACCCAACGCCCCGGCTTGCGACAGGATTTCTCGACCCGGAACTTCTATTCCGGGTACAGGCAGAGAACGAACCGGGTAAGAAGGTCGGCGGCAGCAAGGTCTTCGAACGCAAAACCTGGGCCCGCAGTGGAGCGGGTTGTAGCGACCTTGCCGCGTTTGCCTGCCTTCGACACAAATGCCATGGTCTAGATATAGGCTAAATTTGGTGCACAGCAAATATGGACGTTTCGCGATATATTCGCTAAAGGAAGCAAATTTGCTGGGCAGTGAATGATGGATGAGTTTGAAATTAGCGAGGATGAGCTACTCCGCTCCCTCATCGAAACGATCGGCAACCTGCCGCATTCTCATGTCTTGGGCACCGACCATCAGCGCCGGTCTGGAAATCATCAGATCGATGTCTTTATCGATTTGGAAATCGCAGGGAAACCTCTACGACTGCTTGTTGAAGCGAAGCGCGAGGCCTTTCCCCGTGATGTTCGCGAGTTGCTATGGCAATTCCGAAACTACCTCGCGCATGCGAATACTGATGGCAGAGAGATCATCCCGTTCCTGGCCGCCCGAGCCATCTCCCGCGGTGCCCGCGACCTCCTCCGCCAGGAAGGTGTCGGCTTCTATGACCTGAGCGGATCGCTCTTTATCCCGAGCACCGCGCTCTACATTCTTATTGATCGACCCTCATCGAAACGATCACGCCGCATCCAGTCGCTTCTTGAGGGCCAGAAGGCGCGCACCATCATAACCTTGTTCAATCACCGCGACGAATGGATCGGTGTCAAGGAGCTGGCCGAGCTCGCCGAGGTGTCCCCTGCCACGGCATCGGCGACCCTCAGCGAGATGGAGCGGCGCGAATGGCTCGATGTAGAAGGCACCGGCCCGGCGAAAGTCCGCCGTTTGCGCAATCCGACACCACTGCTGGAAGAATGGTCGCGTTACGCCGCCGAGCAAAAGCCACCGAAAATTGCGCGCTACTTTGTGCCCTGCCGGGACACTGATGCGCTTTGCCGCCGCCTCGATGAAAGCTGCCGTGCGAACGGCCTCGCATATGCGGTAACGGGCGAGGCAGCGGGACAGCATTACGCACCTTATCTCAGTTCGATCTCGCAAGTCCGCTGCCGTATGCCACCTGGCCGGCAGCGTGATCTCGTGCTCAGCGAAATAGGAGCGCGTTCGGTCAGCGAAGGTTGGAACCTTGGCGTGCTACAGACCAGGAGCCCCAATGATATTATGGTCGGTGACCACAGCACCGGCATAGATTTCGCTCCCGCCTTGCAGGTCTACGTCGATCTGTTGCAGGGTTCCGGCAGATCGAAGGAGATGGCCAGCCATCTCCGCGGTGAAAAATTGCGCGCCTGATGACCAAACCAAAGACCATCGGCGGTTATACCCAACCCGTGACTGAAGCGTGCGAAAGGGTGCTCGTAACCTTGCTTCGCAACCTTGGGCCCTGGCGGAACTCGGTCTTCCTGGTTGGAGGCCTTGCACCGCGCTACCTGATCAAAGCACGCCCCCCTGCGGTTCCAGCTCATGCCGGGACTGGTGACGTCGACGTCGTCGTCGATATAGCGATGCTCGCCGATACCGAGGCATACCGCACGCTAGAGGAAAATCTGCGAGCCATGGGTTTTGAGCGCGCGATCAACGACCGCGGTGTCAAGCAGTCATGGCGCTGGAAAGCGGTCGTCGACGGCGGCAGCATGATTCTCGAATTTCTGGCCGACGATCCCGATCTGCGAGGCGGACGTGTCCAAGAGCTGCCAACTGAAGGCGGCGTCTCGGCGGTTAACATCCCCCATGCCTCTATGGTGTTTGACCTGCACGAATCGGTCGAGATCACGGCCGAGCTGCTCGACGGCAACGGCCAAGCAACCGAGACGGTTCGCTACGCCGACATCGTCAGCTTTGTCTGCCTCAAAGCCTTTGCCTTTGACGACCGGTTCGAGCGCAAAGATGCTCATGACATCGTTTACTGCCTCGAACATTATGAGGGCGGCGTTGACGCCGCGCGCAACGCATTCGCGCAAGCCTTGGACACATCACATCGAGACGTCATACGCGATGCACTGTCTCGCCTCGCCCAGCGCTTCTGTGATCCGGACACGCCTGATGCTGCCTACCGCAAGGACGGTCCTGTCGCGGTTGCCCGGTTCGAGGATGACGACGTCGCCGTCGAAGAGGATGAAGAACTAGCCAACCAGCGGATGTTGCGACAGCGGGGCGCTGCAGCGATCGTCACAGCGCTGATTCTGCCGCTCCTCGGCTGATGACGCACCCTGCCGTGAACGACGCGGTTATCCTGGTAAATGCCAGACTGTTTCGTGCTGCGTTGGACCGTGTTGATCCGCTTGTCTGGCAGCGTGTCACCGTAACGAACTTCCCGAAAGGGGCGTGCGGCCATGCGAGCGAATTGCTCGGCCGGTATCTGCGCGACCGTCTCGGGGTCGAGCCACTTTACGTTGTGAGAGACAATGATGAGCCGGACGGTTCTTGGCGAGGTGGGCATGCCTGGCTCGAACTTAACGGACTCACCATAGACATCACCGGCGATCAATTTGGCTGGGAGCCCGTCATTGTATCGCGATCTTCCGCACGCCATGGCGAAGGCCAGCCAAATTTGCGACAGGCGCTGACGGCAGACCCGCAGTGGTGGGGCCTATATGCAGCGCCCGTCTATGCGGCGGTCGAGGCCATTATGGCGCGTGACGCGAAGGGCGAATATCGCATGTCGAACGATGACCTCGAGCAGTTCATGCGGCCACCGCTAAAACGCATGTCGGATGACGAAGCGCTAGAGAGTGTCGGGACATTGATCGATCTCGCGACCGCTCTCAGTTCCGAACCAGCCGTCACGCGCAGCTTCGAGCAATTGCGCTCGATTGAACGCCGCGACTTGACGCCCGCTAATCGCGCCATCCTGCACTATTATAGGGCTAATGCGTGGGGAGCGAAGCGCGCAGTCACGGCCGTGCCGGGGCCACGCGAGTGGGAGCAGCCCAACCGTGAGAAGCAAATCTTCGAGTTGTTGTGCGCGAGCTATCGTACAGGTTTCGATGACCTCGATCCCGTGCGGCAGTGTCAGGTTCTCACTAATCTCGGCATTCAGCTGAACGAGGTCGGCAGGTTCGTCGAGGCTATCGAGATATGGGATCGAGCGCTCGCCATCCTCCCCAATTTCGCGATGGCGCTCGGAAGCCGCGGGACAGGCCTCAAGCATTACGCTCTGGCAAGCGCCGATCGCTATGCTCTGGAAATCCTGCTTCTTTACGCCGAGCGCTCCTTCATGGCGACGACTGCGCCGGGAACCCTATGGGATGCGCCCTATCCGCCATCAATCCGACGCTATTTTAAACAACGGGGCCAGGAAATCGCCGATCGCCTCGATCTCGAGGCCATAGCGCGCGACTTCGATCCCGAGCGGACTAACCTTGGTCGGAGCGGAGCAGAGCGGGCGTATCGAGCCTGGTGTCTCAAAAGGCGGCTTTTCCTTAACCCCCTCAATGATGTCGTAGATGCCCCCGTCGCGGCGGAAGACTATCTGATGCTTCCGCCACTGACCGTGTCGCATGATACGAGCGGCATGCCGCCCGTCATCGGCCTCTTCAATCAGATGAAGCAGGAGTTCGCGTTTGCACGGCTGATGTTGTTCGAAAGCGTTTCGGAGGGTGGCGAGGACCGCGTACATTTCGCCGACCGGCGGGTTCGGCTTTTCAACACGCTAGATTATCCAAGCTATTCGATGGCTACCGAGAAGATGCGCACCGCCTTCCGCCTGGCCTATGGCCTGCTCGATAAGGTCGGCTATTTCATCAACGATTACTGGAACCTTGGCACTCCCGTTCATCGCGTCGGCTTTCGGTCAGTGTGGTATACCGACGGCGATCTCCGGTTGGGATTGCAGGACCGCTTTGCCACTTACGAGAATTGGCCACTCCTAGGCTTGTTTTGGCTGTCGAAGGATCTTTTTGAGGAGAAGATGCAGCAGGCCACCAATCCCGATGCGCGCGAATTATTCATTTTGCGCAACCATCTGGAGCATAAATATCTGCACATCACACAAGGCTGGGCTTCGACCAATTCCGCCGAACGGTCGACAGGCGATCTCGGTATCACGATCGGAAGCGACGCGTTCGGCGCCAAAGCACTCAGACTTCTTAAACTCGCCCGCGCCGCCATGATCTATCTTGCACTAGCGGTCCATCGCGAAGAACGGCTGAAAAGCGACGGGCGCGAGCCAACTATCGTTATGCAAATGCCGCTCACCCATTTCGAGGACCGCTGGAAGCGCTAGCCCGCCGAGACAGTGCTCGAACATCTTCTGGTGCGAGGAAATACGATCAGAATGACCGATCCAAGAGAGGAGTACAAGCCAAAGGGGACGGACTGCTGCGCTTCAGCAGGCCTAACTTTAAATCCAAGCGTAGCTCAGATCCTTTTTCCATAGCAGAGAGCGGACACTATGCTTCACCGCGTAGGTGAGGCATTCAGACGGAGGGCGCCGCCACTCTGCAGCCAATCAGATTATATCTCGACTAAGGCGCTTAGCTGAGAGTTACCGACGATTTGGCGTTTGACAAGTTTGACCTGGAGACCCCATCTGTCCTTTGTCCTAGGACAGCGGACAGGTAGGGCCTATATGAAGAGCCAAGACATCGTCATCATGCTCAAGCTGGTGAGCTTGGAAGACCAGATCAAGGATGGTCAACTCGATGTATCGACGATCTCGGATCCGTTCGCATTGCGCAGTCTTGAAGGCGAACTGGGCATCAGCAAAACCGAGATCAGCGCATCGATCCGGCGCAGTGTCGCGTCTAATCTCGCAATCAAATCCAGTGCTCGTGCGAAGGTGAACCGACGCAATCTCATCGAATTCGTCCAGCACGGGCTGAAATACGTTTTCCCCGCGAAGCCGGGCGCACCGCAGCGCGGCGTCGCTACGGGCTTTGCCGCGCCTATGCTGGAAGGTAAACTCGTAAGCTCCGGTGCCGACATCTATGTCTGGCCCCATCCCGAAGGAAGCCGGAGAGGTCTTTCAATCGCACCATTGTTCAAATCTGTCCCCGACGCAGTACTCAAAGACGCCCGACTCTACGAATTTCTGGCACTGGTCGATGCAATCAGAACCGGCAATCAGCGCGAAGCGAGTCTTGCCCAACGCAGCTTTGAGGAACGGATGGCATAGACGGATCCGCTGGTCCTCCTCATTGGGGGGTACCACTAGTAATGCTCGCGAGGTTCCGCAGCACGTCAACCTGCTTATCCCGGTCTGCCAACAGCCGCTCGCGCCCGCCTCTCACGCGGTCACCGAAGCTGAGCCTCGCCTGCCTGAACAGATCGAACAGGGCGGCGCATGTAATCGGATCCTGACGCCATTCCGACATGGCGAGTTGGAGCAGGCTTTCGAAAAGGAAGGCGCGCTCGTCGTCGGATGCGGTGGCCAGTGCTGCGCGGATCATCCATGCGGGTGCGACACGCAACTCGATCGTGGCTGCCTGCCAGAGCAGGAACATGATCAGGGGGACCGTAAACAGAAAGCCGATGTAGCCCGAGCGAACGGGATCTTCGGCGAATAGCCACGTTGCCAGTATGACCGAGCATGTTAGGGAACCGGCAGTCAAAGCAGTGGCGGCAAGAATTCCGGTCCAGCGCCAATGACGGATGGCTGAGAATACGATCCGCTCGATCGGGGTTGTGTTCGGAAGCGCGATATAGCGCAGGCCGGACGCGGTGCGTTGGTTGTTGGTCATGATGGGCCTTTCAAAACGATGGAGTGGGACAAGCGCCTCGAGCCACCAAATCAGCGCTGAAGCATCTACCAAGGATCGAACCCGCTGCCGGTGGACCCAGGCGTATGATGATCATGGCTGTGATGGACATGTTGGTCGTCCCAACGATCCAGATTCTGACCGAAGGGATTACCGCCGACGTCGACACCGCCGATTCCCGGTCCGGTCATGGGGAGCCCAGTGACAGGGTTGATGGAGACACCTTCGTCAGGGGAGGGTCGCGGCGGGTCGCTTGATACTGCGAATAGATCGGTCAGCCATTGAAACAATCGCATCGGTTTCTCCTGTTGTTGAAGGGCTTCGGCGGTTCGATTGCGCTGGCGCGGCCCTCATGTTCACACGTTCACATGCGCACAGGCACACATGCCCACATCGCCGCATCCCCCTTTTCTCCCCTTCCGGCGAAGAGGTCGTCTATCGCCCGATTGGGCTCTCGCCGTACTTGCGCAGGACGTCGTCGAAGGCTTCGGCCATCAGGTCCTGGAGGCTGAGACCGTTGCGCCGGGCGCAGGTGTGCAGGGCGAGCGATAGCTCGGGCGAGAAGTAGCCTGAGATCGCCTTGCGACCGACGCGGCTTGGCGGTGTCGGGATCTGGGCGACAGGCGATGCCGGTGCGGTCTGGACCGCCGCGTCATTCTTGGGCTGGTGATCGGCAAGATTGGCGAAACGGTTCATGCGGTCTTCCTCTGCTGTGCCGGGGTCTGTGGGCGCTTGGACATGTGGAGTTGCTCACATGTCCACATGTGAAGCTGTTCGATCTCGCTGGCCGCTTTTCCGCCAGGATCGAGCTCGAACACGGTCTGCCCGCCCGCGACCGCATGACGATAGGCGGCGCGGTCCGGCAGAACGATGGGACACGTCTGACCGCCGAACCCTGCCACCAACTCGCGGGCATCGGCATAGATGTGCGGCGCAGTTGGCGGCCCGGCGGTGAATACAACAAAAGCAGGGCGGGACAGTAGCTCGACCAGACACAGCGTTGTGCGCATGGCCGCGAGGTCGAAGGCGCTGGGTCGGCAGGGGATCAGCACCAGATCGGCACACTCGGCTGCCTTGCTGGCGGCAAGGTCGGCATGTGGCGGGGTGTCGATCACGATGAGCTCGGCACCCTGCTGCGCTGCCGCCGCGATTTTTGCCGGGATGCGCGGCGTAGCGCTGTCGATCACCTCGGGAGGCGCGCCTTGCCGCCACTCTGCCCATTGCGAGGCGCTGGCCTGCGGGTCAGTATCGATCAGCAGGCTGACCCGCCCTGCACGGGTAGCAGCCGCGGCGAGATGAATGGCGAGGGTGGTTTTTCCAGCGCCACCCTTTTGACTGATGATGGCGACGGCTCGGGTGCGGGCATGTGAAGGCGTGGTCATGTGGATACGTCCTCATGTTCACATGTGGGCATGTGAGGGTGTGCGATTGTGGGCATGTGCGGGTGCCGACATGGTCAGCGTCCTCGCTCGAGGTCGCGCTCTCGCTCGAGTTGGCGCTCTCGGTCTATCTCCCGCTCGCCGGAGCCCCGTCCGCGTTCGCTGCGGTAGAGGGGCTTTTCGAGCGTGATGTCGCGCTCCTTGTTGGTCAGCACCGCGAGCGCGAACTCTGGGCCAAGCTTTTCAGCGAGCTTTTTCAGGTCCTCGGACATGGCCGCAACCTCTTGCTGATTTGGACGGTCCCCGTTCGTATCCCCGCGGGCGGTTTCGAGTGCGCTGGTCTTGGCGCCGGAGCGGGTTTCGACCTGCCGTTCGACCCGGTCGGGGTTGTCGGTGACGAGCGTCGCGTTCTCCGCAATCCGGGTCACCGCGACCAGGAACGAGGCCGAGGTGTTGAGCATCCGCTCGCGCTCGGACATCATGATGATGCCGTTCTGGGCGGTCATCCCCTGCGCGACATGGACGTTGATGGCGTAAGCAAGATCGAGCCGCTCGAGCATCGGATCACCGCGCGCAAGATCGTGGAGCTTGCCGTCGCTGGTCGTCACGGTGATGGTGTCGCCATCGATCCGCGCGACATGGGCGATGTCGCCATTGAGCAGCCCCCGCGCGCCATCCTTAGCGGTCCAGCGGATGCGGTCGCCTTGGTGGAGGGCAATCTCCTTGCGCTCGAAGATGGTGACCGCGTCGTGCTTGAGATTGCGGGGAAGGCGGTCCGGATCGAAACGCCGGACTTCGCCATTGGGCATGGCTAGCTCGACCTTACCGTCCTTGACGCCGATGACCGTTCCCCGCTCACCGCGGGCAAAACCCTGTCTGGTCAGGTTGGCCTCGAAGGCAACGACGCGCCCCTCCTTATAGCC